>DATBIA010000122.1:0-47540 GCA_036557165.1 Bryobacteraceae bacterium | reverse complement strand
TTGGGCGTTGGCGCCCAGATTAATGTAGTTGCGCGGCTTGATCTCGCCCGAGGCGGTCACGATGCTGGTCAGGTCCTCGCGGATGGCCTTGGCGGTCTGCACCGTCACCAGGTCGCGCTGGCTCCAGCGCACGCTGGCGATCGTGCCCGCGGCCACGACGCCGAGCGCAACCAGAGCAATAGCTGTTTTTCCGGCGTTAGTCACGTTTTTGTCCATTGGGGCCGCACGTCTGCGCGGCTTGGGATGTCTCCCGCTCTGAACAAGACGACAATATTGACGTGAAAGTTCCCTGTTTCGTTTGAACGGGCTGCAAATTTCATCTTCGCACGGCGTCCCCAACGGCAATGCCCCTTATACTGTTATGTTCGTGCCCAAAATCACCTATATCTCCTTTCAAGAAGAGGTTTTCGAGATCGACGTGCCTGTGGGCGAATCCGTTATGGAAGGCGCGGTCCGCAACGGCATCGACGGGATCGTCGCGGAGTGCGGCGGATCCTGCCTCTGCGCCACCTGCCACGTGTATGTGGACGAAAAATTTCTCCCGTTGCTTCCGGCGGTCGATGAGGAGCAAGACGCCATGCTGGACTCGACAGCCTGCGAGCGTTTACCCAACAGCCGATTGAGCTGTCAGATCAAGGTGAGGCCGGAGTTGGACGGGCTGATTGTGCGGATGCCCGAGTATCAGAAATAGATGTCCGATGGGGTAGTAATCGTCGGCGGCGGACAAGCCGGTTTTCAGACGGCGTTTTCTCTCCGCGCCGAAGGCTACGAAGGCCCGGTCACGCTGATCGGGGAAGAGCCGCATGTCCCTTATCAGCGGCCTCCGCTCTCGAAGGCGTTCGTGCTCGGCAAGCAGAATCAGGCTAACATTCTGCTGCGGCCCGAGAGCTACTATCTGGATCGCAACATCCGCTTCCTGCCGGGCGAGCGGGTGGCCGCGATCGAAACTCCGGAGCATCGCGCCCGCCTCGACTCCGGCGCAGCGATTCCTTACGACTCCCTCGTGCTGGCAGCCGGGGCGCGGAACCGTGTCCTCCCCATTGCTGGCGCTCAATTGGACGGCGTCTGTTATCTCCGGACGCTCACGGAGGCCATCGAGCTAAAGCAGCGGATCGAGCAGGCTCAGCAGATCGTGGTGGTCGGTGGAGGCTTCATCGGCCTGGAGATTGCGGCCTCCGCCCGCACGCTGGGCAAAGAGGTCGCCGTGATTGAAGCACTGCCGCGACTGATGGCCCGCGTCGTTGCGCCCGTCGTTTCGAGCTTTTTTAATCGCTCGCACCAAAGTCGCGGCGTGGAGGTCCTGCTGGGCGCCAAGGTACGCGAGATTCGCGGCGATCACGGCAAAGCGAGCGAGGTAATTCTCGACGACGATTCCATCCGGCGGGCCGACCTGGTCGTCGTGGGAATCGGTATCGTGCCCAACACTGAGCTGGCGCAATTAGCGGGCCTGCCCTCGGGCAATGGAATCGGAGTGGACGAATTTTTGCAAGCCGGCGATCCTCGTATCTATGCCATCGGCGACTGCGCCGAGTACCCCAATCCCTTCGCCGGCTCGCGCGTGCGCCTGGAATCGGTGCAGAATGCGGTCGATCAGGCGGTGTGCGTTGCGAAAGCGATTGCCGGCAAGGGCGGGCCATACCGAGCCGCCCCGTGGTTCTGGTCGGATCAATACGAGATCCGATTACAACTGGCTGGCCTGCCCGCGGGCCACGATTTCACCGCGGTCAGAGGACAACCCGAAGACGGCAAGTTTTCGGTCTTCTATTTCCGCGATGGCCGCCTGTGCGCAGTGGATTCGGTAAACCGCCCCGCGGACCACATGGCCGCCCGCAAGCTGATCGGCAATGGCGAAGCGATCACTCCCGAGCAGGCGGCCGATGAGAGCGTGAATCTGAAGTCGCTGTATCGGATTGCTTAGAAGCCGCCTTTAAGCGCGGCTTTTCTGCAACCCGCGACGCCTACAACCCCATCTTTTCAAGCTTCCGGTACAGCGTCTTCCGCTCGATGCCCAATATTTTCGCGGCGCGGCTCTTGTTGCCGTTGGTCGCAGCCAGAACGCGCCGAATCTGCTCGGCTTCCGTATCGGCCAGCGTTTCGCTGGAGGCTTCGCGCGAATCCATCTGCTCGATTGCCTGCCGCACCGCTAACGCGTCGATTCGCCCTCCGGGCGCGAGGATCGCAAGCCGCTCCATCATGTGCTGAAGCTGCCGGATATTGCCCGGCCAACTGTATTCCATCAACGCCTTCTGACCCGAATCGATCAGGCGCGTGTGCAGCGCGTACCGTTCGTTATAACGCTTCAAAAAATGCTGCACCAGAAGTGGAATGTCGGAAGCGCGTTCGCACAACGGTGGAACCGTCAAGCGCACCACGTTCAGGCGGTACCACAAATCTTCGCGGAACTTGCCGTCGTCCACCAGCTTCTGCACGTCGCGGTTCGTGGCCGCGATCACCCTCACGTCCACCTTTTTCACCCGCGCCGAACCCAGGGGACGGATCTCGCGCTCCTGAAGAAATCGCAGCAGCTTCAATTGGAAGCCCAGGTCGATATCGCCGATCTCGTCGAGAAAAACCGTGCCGCCGTGCGCCGCTTCGAAGACGCCCATGCGATCGCGATCCGCGCCGGTGTAGGCGCCCTTCAGGGCGCCGAACAATTCGCTTTCGAGCAGCGAGGGCGCGATGGACCCGCAGTCCACCGGAACGAACGCCTGCTGCGCGCGCCGGCTGTTTCTGTGGATCATGCGCGCGATGAGTTCCTTGCCGGTTCCCGTTTCGCCTTCGATAAGCACATTCGCGTCGGTGGGCGCAACCCGCGAAATGGTCTTATAAATCTCGATCATCCCCTTGGAGCTGCCGATCATCTCCGTTTCGGGCAAATCGTCGATCGGCTCGGCCTCGTCGTCGCCGGAGGCATCCAGCGACTTCTCGGCTCGTTTGATCGTGTCGATCATTTGCGCCATTTCGAACGGCTTCGCAAGGTACTCGAATGCGCCGCCTTCTGTGGCTGCCATCACGGTTTCCATGCTGCCGCGGCCGGTCATTAGAATCACGACGCAGCCCGGATTTCGCCGGCGTGCGCTTCGCAGCACATCGATGCCGGTGCGCTCATCCAGGTAAATGTCCGAAATGACGATGGGGTAGGCTTGCTTTTCCAGGCTGTCCAACGCCTCTCGCGTGGACGCCACCGCTTCCACCGAATAACCTTCTAATTCCAGGCAGGTGACCATGGTGGTCCGCACCGCGGAGTCATCCTCCACGATCAGCAGCTTGGGCGGACTGGGAGACATACGCTTTAAGAACTATGGTAAAACAAGAGCCTTTTCCGGGTTCGCTGGTCACATCGATTCGTCCACCATGTTTAATGACAATTTGTTCGACAATCGAAAGACCGATTCCGGTTCCGATTTCGCCGGACGCTTCCGCGCCCTTAGTTCGATAGAATTTCTTAAAAATATTCTTAACTTCGGCCGCGTTCATGCCCATCCCCTGATCGCGCACAGCTAAGCGTAATTCGCGGCCGGCCACTCTCGACGAGACCCGAATTTCCGTGTTCGGAGGCGAATATTTCACCGCATTCGTCAATAAATTGTAGAAGGCGTATTCCATCAACTCGCGATCGCCGACGATCGCGCCGGCGCCGAGAGTGTCCCGCGCGATGGCTATTTTCTTGCGCTCGGCCAGCGGCTCCGCGCGCTTCAGGCACGCGTCCACCAGATCCGCGGCCTCGAACGATTCGCGCTTCAGCTCCATTTCGCCCTCGGCCAGCCGCTCGACGTCGAGAAAGGTTTGAATGATTCGGGCCAGCCGCTTCGATTCCGAGTTAATCGTTTCACTCAACTGGTTCCGCTTGGCGTCGGGAAGATTGTAGCGGGCCATGATCTCGCTCGATCCCTGAATCGCGGTCAATGGCGTGCGCATCTCGTGCGCGGCCCAGTGAATCGCCTGCTGATAGCGGGAGCGCTCGGATTCGGCCCGGCTCAATTGTTTCCGCACGAAAAGGTGCCGGTATGCCGCCGCGCCCGCCGAGCACAACCACGCCACAGCAGCGGGAGCGAAGTACGGCAGCACGATATCTTGCCGAAAAAACAACGAGGGAAGATAAAACTGTACGAACGCCAGCAAAGCCGCGGCCAGCGCATACGCCAGCCAGCCGGAAAGAAAGCCGAAGATCGAGCCCGCGCCGATGGCGATGCCCGAGCAAACCAGAAATAGCGTCGAACCCCGCGCGGGTTTCAGGAATTCACCGCGATCCAACGTCTCGAACGCCTGCGCCAGCGCCTCCACGCCCGCTACGGTGATGCCGTATGGGTTCACCACGCGATCATGCGCCGCGGAAAGCGCCGTGACGCCGAAGAACACAACCTTGCCCTGGATCAGAGCCGCGTCGCGGTCAAGCTCGGCGACCGGGATCACCGGAATCCTTCCTTGCGGAAGATACCGGATCCAGAGCTGCCTCCCATCGCCGCCGCGCGGCGCGGGAATGATCGTGCCGCCTACGCGCAGATCGTCCGGCGTCTCGATAATGCGTTGGCCGCGTTCCACGGCCAAAGTTTGCAGGGAAAGCGCCCAGCGGCGCCCGCCAGGCAGAATGCGCTCCAGTGGAATCTGCCGCGTGACGCCATCTTGCCGGTTCTCAGGCAGTTCCACGTGCCCGGGCTCCGCGGCGGCCAGGGCTTGAAAGCGGGCCAGCGGATTTTCCCATTGCTCTCCAGCCTGGTCGCTCGACAGAATCAAATTCGGAACCGCGCTCAAGGACGTTTTCAGGCGGGCGTCGACGGCGGGATCGGTTTCGTCGGCAAGAATGATATCGATCGCGACCGCGGCCGGCTTCGCGCGCGCGATTTTATCGAGCGCTTCGCTTTCGATCTCCCGTATGTGCGGCATGCCGCGCCGCTCCCGGAATGTCTCCTCATCGATTCCCACCACCACCGATCGCGGCGTCGAATCCGGGGGATACCGGGAGTTCAATTCGTCGTAGGCGTAATTGTCGATGCGCTGCGCCGGAGGCAAAAGCCCCGAGGTGAAACCCAGGGCAAAGCAGAGGGCCACGAAGCCCGCATAGCGCCAGACGTTTTGGTGCCCTCTATTTGCCAACCAACTTCTCGATCTCGGCGGCTTCGCGGGGAAGCGCGCCGCTCAGATTCCTTGCGCCGTCCTCGATAACCAGTAGCGTGTCCTCGATGCGAATGCCGATATTCTCCTCTGGAATGTAAATTCCCGGCTCGACGGTGATGACCATGCCCGCCTGCAGCGGCCAACTCGATTCGCCGGGATCGTGCACGTCCAGCCCCACGTAGTGGCTCAGGCCGTGGGTGAAGTATTTGCCCAGCGAATTGCCGCGCAAATCTTTGCCGTGCGTATTGATGTAGTCATAGGCGATCTGTTGCAACGAGCCGGGTTCGCCGCGCATGCGAGCGCCCGGCTTGATCGCGGCGATGGCGGCTTTTTGCGCGCCCAAAACGATGTCGTAGATCTCGCGCTGCCGGGACGTGAATTTGCCGCCCGCCGGAACGGTGCGCGTCACATCGGTGGCGTAATCCGAGCATTCCGCGCCCACGTCCATGAGCACCACCTCGCCACTATCCACTTTCCTGCGGTTCGCCATATAGTGCAGGATCACGCTATTCGGGCCGCTGCCGACGATCGGCGAGTAGGCGCTGCGCTCGCAGCCGCGATCGAAATAGACGTCTGTCATCGCCGCCGCGATCTGGTATTCGTAAACGCCAGGCTTGATTCTTTTCCAAGCGGCCAGATGAGCGGCCACCGTGGCTTCGGTGGACTCTTCGATCAGTCCGATTTCAGCAGGCGATTTGATCGCCCGAAGCCGCGCGATTTCCGGCCCCGCTTCGGACTGCTCGTGAAACGCGGCCAGGCTCTTCAGCTTCTGCGCCCCCGGATCGCTCGAAACCGTATAGACCCGGCGGGCCGATTCGATCAGCCTGAGAAAATTCGACTCGATCGCGGATCGGGGCAGAACTTTATCGAAGCCGGTTTTCGATGCGGCTTCGGCATCCTCCGCCAGAGTCTTGCGTCCCGTGAAATTCTCGTCTTGAGCGTTGCGCGGCGGCAGGAACAGAATCTCCTCTCGCGCCGTGAGCATCATCACGGCGCCTGGTTCACGCCACCCTGAAAGATAAAGGAAATTGGGTTCTTGGAAAAACGCGTAGTGGAGATCGTCCGGCTCGCCCGCGCCGAACAGCACCATGACGCCATCCAGCGACTTGCGAAGCTCTGCGCGGCGGGATCTATATTCGGCTTTTGGAATGCCCTCGGCCAGCAGGGCCGTGTAGCATAAGCACAGAACCAACGCGAGCCGCATCACACCATGGTGACATAAGCTCGGGCGAACGGCCGGAGTCCGTTACTGCTTCTTCTTCGCGGCTGCTCTGCCGGTACCCTTCCTGGCAGGGGCGTTCTTTCCAGTCCAGCCCTCCAACTGATCCTTGTCCACCGCGAACACGATCATGAAAGGTTCTTTGGTGTAGCTCTTGGCGGTACCTTCGAACTGAAGCTCTTCGCCGGGCTCCATCTTACCGGGGAGCGCCGTCTCGAAGGTCAGCTTGGCGTCCGCGACACCCGCATGCTCCACCGCCACATCGATCTCCTTCGGCCGGTTGGCGGGCGTCATCGATACGATTTTGCCCTTGAACTTGGTGACGCCGTTGGCGCCGCCCGGCAGCCCCGCGTCTTTCACGTTCATGTCGAAGAACGTGTCGCCGTCCGGCTTGAGGAGATTCTCTTTCAGAGTCTTCACCCAGAGCGTGATCATCGGGTTCTTGGCGGCGTCCTCGGCTTCCTTGGCGGCCTGCTCCTGCGCGATCTGGACGGTGCTCTTAATCGCAAAGTCCGCCGGCGGAGTCGCATTGGTCTTGGCCATCGCGAGGAGTTGATCCATCCCTTCGGCCGACCCGTGATACTGCGGATATACCTTCCCGAGGTAGGTCTTGATATTATTCCGGTCCGCGGCCGGCAGGCTGTTCGGTCCGTCGTAAGCGGCCGCGCGAGCGTAATAGAAGAGAGCGGTCGGCTGATCCTGCGGCTTTTCCTTGGCCTGCGCCAGGATCGTTCCGGCCAAGTCGTAAGCAACCGCCGCTTGCGTTGGATCCTTCTGAAGCAGTTTGGTCAGGTCCGCCTGAGCGCGGGCATTGTCTTTGGTCTGGTCCTTGCGCGTGTCGATCACCCACTTCAGGGCCGAGATGGCGTAAGGTTTGGACTTGGATTTGGCGTCGGTCCATTGAGCGTCGGTGACGCCTTCGGGCTTGTTCGCCGGGGAATATACCTGATCCAGATTGTCGTAAAGATAATTGGATGTCTTCTCGGCCAGATCCAAATCCGCGGCGCTGGGCGGCTTCAGAGTCTGCAGCGCGCTCAGCAGCGCGGACAGAGCGTGGAAGTTGCTCGGCTTGTCCTTCAGGATCTCCTGCGAAAGGTCGATCACCTGCCGCTGCTGATTGAGCTGCTGGTAGGTGGTGAGAATCATGTCCCGGCGGCCGTCGGAGAAATCGCTGTTGGGGTATGAGGATTTCCACTTCTCCAAAGTGGTCAGGCGCGACGTCGCGTTGCCGTCCTTCGAGGCCGCTTCGTAAAGGTCGTATTCGGCCCGGTCTTTCCACTCCTTCTTGCCCTTGTTGTCTTGCTGCTTGTCCTGGGCCGCTAGGCCAAAGGTGAGCGCGAATGCCGCCAGCACGCTCGACATAACAATGAGATTTTGTTTGGAGAACACCATGAACCTCCCGAAAGGTGGAATCGGCGAACCATAACAACTTATCTCTGCGGAGTATACCCGAAGCGTCCCGCGAGTGGCAAGGGGGGTTCCGCCGACTCACCCAAATAAATAAGACGTAGGATAGCATGCAACTGTTTCCGCCTCTGCCGCTTCAGCGACGGCTGCTCCCGCGGTATAGTTACCTTTTACGGCGCTTACCCGCTTAGTACCGGCCCTGCTTGCGCTCGCTTCGTGCGCCTGCCAGCGCATGCCCGAGACATACGCTCCCCCGGAGCAGCGGCAGCCTTTCGAAAATTTCCGTCCATACCGCTCCAACCGCCTGATCAGTATGTCGGATGCCGACGCCGAGGCGCATATCGTCAAAGACATCCTGCACGATCGCTCCCAGCCCTGGAGCTGGACGCGCCAACGGCCCACTGTCCGGCTGCCCGGAGGCTCCAACCAGAACCTTGTTTATCTGATTGATTTCACGCTTCCTGAGGTGACTTTTAAGGACACGGGCACCGTCACTTTGTCTTTTTATGTGAACGACTATTTGCTGGATCGTGTCCGTTACACGACCTCGGGAAACAAGCACTTTGAGAAACCCGTTCCCGCGGAATGGGCCCCCGATTATACGGAAGCGACCGCCGCCGCGGAAATCGACAAGCTTTGGTTCGGGAAAAACGACAACCTTGGCCTCGGCTTCATCCTGACTAGCATCGGACTCAAGCAGGCTGACTGACTTCAGAGCGATGCGGACGGCTTTCCAGAACCTCGATACGCGAGCGGATATCCGGATCCGGGGAGCGGCGCTCGCTAGCATCGGCGTCATATTCGTGTTCTTCACCTGGCGCGGTCTGTTGATGTTCTATAACGGCGACGACCTGATGAACACGTATTCCGCCTGGGTTCTAAATCCGTGGAGACTAGGCCGGGCGCAAGTGTTTCCCTGGGTTCCCGTGTACCGTCCGCTGGGCGGACTTATCTACCGGCTCTTCTACCAGCTTTGCGGGTTCCACCCCGAGCCGCTCTACGTCTTTTGCTGGCTTCTCTTGCTGGCGAATCTGTTTGTGGCATTTCGATTCTTCGGAGAGCTATCGGCCACGCCGGCGGAAGCTTTGATCGCTTTGGCCATAATCTTCGTCCACGGCGCTTTTCAAGAGCTTTATTTGAGCGCCGGCACTTTATACGACCGTTTGTGCTTCCTTTTTACGGCTCTCGCTGTCGCATTCTACGCCAAGCTGCGGCGAACCCGAAGCGACATTCCACGTGCCTCGGCCGCGCTCGTTTGCTGCTTGTTTCTGCTGGCTTTAAATTCGAAGGAAAGCGGGCTGGCTGTCGCGCCCATCCTGGCTTGCTGGGAACTGATTTTTGTTCTGCCGAAGTTTTGGCGCAAGCAGGCGCGAACGTGGCTCCGCGCCATCGCGCCCCTGTACGGCGCTCTCGCCATCATTTCCGCCGCTTTTATCTTTGGCCGGCTCAGACGGACGCCCGAACTGGTCAACACTCCCACCTATCATCCGCACGTGAGCCTTTGGGGCTGGCTCATGCACGTATCGGAATATGCGGCCATGCTGGCGTACAATCACGCACATCCTTCGCCCGCGTGGACGGGATGGGCGCTGCTGATCATGTTGGCCGTGGCCCTGTCGCTCGGCGATCGAGTCATGCTTTTCGGCTGGCTCTTTTTCGTAATCGCCATTACGCCGGTGGCGTCGATCTCCAGCCGGCCCGGTTACGTGCTGTATGTTCCGTGCCTCGGGCTGGGTCTTTATTTCGGCGCCGTATTTTCCGGCGGCGCGCGTTTTTTTGCTCGACGACTGCGATGGCCGCCGGTTTCGGCCGAGCTCGCCGCGTTTGTACTTCTGCTCGGCGGCGCCACATGGCTGCACGCTCGCAACTGGCCCACGGATCAGGGGCCTTTCGGATCGCCGATTTACCGGAATCTCAGCGAGCAACTCCGTCGCGAGTACCCGAGCCTGCCGAAGGGAAGCAAGTTGCTCTTCGAGAGCGACTACCTGGCGCCGGATTCCTGGGACTTCCTATTCGACGTGCGTCTCCTGTACGGCGATCGCGACTTGGTCGCCAATCGTCTGCATGGGCTGCGCGAGCAGCAGCCGGATTGGACCCGCCCGCTCCAATACGACCACATCTTTTCGGCGGATTCGGGGCGGTACGTGGAGCTCGATCCGGCAAATCCGCGGGAATCCATCCGGCTGCACATTGTCCGCGATTATGAAGTCGGCAGCCAGGTCGATTTTTCCCGGCGCGATCATCCGGCTTACGTCGTTTCGGGCGTCCTCGACGACCCAGCCAACGCGCCGAGCCGCTGGACAACGCGCCACGCGGCTCTCAAATTCGACGTCCACCCGGCCAATTCCGTTTTTTCCGCGAAGTTTTGGATTCCCGAATTCGTCGCCGCGCCGCCGTTGAGAACTCTTTCCATTCTGGTCGATGGCGAGGCGATCGGATCCGTCCCTCTTTCCCGCACGGGGATGAACGACGTTTCTTTCCCCGCTCCAGCCCATCTGTTGCGCGCCGGGCAGTTCACGCTTGTCGACCTCGTTGTGGACCATCCATACAAGCAGGATGGCCAGGAGTTCGGGGTAGTGCTGCTTACAGCGGGGTTTCATTACAAATGATTCAGGCGCTCGCGGCGATTCTTGGCGCGGCGTTGACCGCCGCCGCGTGCTACGCCTCGGGCTGCTTCCTCATCGATAGGCTCAGGGTCAAGCTCAATCGCTTCGAACGCCTGCCGCTGGCCTTTGTTTTAGGCGCGGCATGCCTTCATCTCGCCGTCTTCGCGATTCTATTGCTCCATCTGGAGTACTGGCCCATATTGGTGGTCCTGCTCATCGCGCCGATCGCCTTTCAATGGAGGGCGGGCTTTCCGGTTTTCGGATCCGCGGGGCGCGAGTCCGTTCCGAACGTTCCGGGCAGCCCGGGCGAGGCCTCAGCCGCGCCATCTCCCATCGGCGGCCAATCCCGTCCCCTGGAGAAACTGCTCAAGATCGCTCTCCCGATCCTATTCGCCGCCTTCTCGGTTCTCTACTTCTTCCACGCGCTTGCCCCCGAAGCCAGTCCCGACGGCGCCTCCTACCATCTCGGTTTCGTAGCCCGGTATCTTCACGCGCGTGGATTCGAACGCATTACCACCGATATGTACGCCGCGTTCGGCGAGGGCATTGAGATGGTGTTCACGCCTGCATTCGCCATTGGCCGGCATTCGGCTGCGGCCCTGGTTCAATTTACGTTTTTGATCGCGCTGGCGATGGCGGTGTTCGCTTACGGCCGGCGGCTCGGAAAGCCATGGGCGGGGGCGGCGGCGGCGTTCCTGGTGTACGCAAGTCCCGTTGTGGGCATGGACGGAACTACCGCCTACATCGACGTCGCGGTTGCGGCGGTTGTGTTTTCGGTCTTCTACTGGCTTGAGATCTGGGACGAGGTCCGCGACGAGAGACTGTTGATTCCGGCCGGCCTGTTGGCCGGATACGCCTATGCCGCCAAATACACGGCCTTCGTAATCCTGGTCTACGCCATCGGCTTCGTGTGGTGGCGGGCGAGGAGCTTGCGGCCGGCGCTTAAAGTCTCAGCATTCTCATTGGCGATGGCCGGACCGTGGCTGCTAAAGAACTGGATCGTTCTCCATAACCCTGTCGCTCCCTTTGCGAACCAGTTTTTTCGAAATCCGTACTTTCATCCGCTCGCGATCCAGCAATGGGCGGAGTACCTCCGCCGCTACGAACTTGTAAACCTGTGGAGCTTGCCATTGGAGGTTATGGTTCGCGGCGCGAAAACGAATGGCGTGATCGGGCCGGTGTTTCTCCTGCTGCCCATCGTTCTTTTGTCTTTGCGCTTCAGAGCCGGCCGGAGGTTGTTGGCGGCGGGATCGATTCTACTCGCCACGTATCTCGCCAATGTCGGCACGCGCTTCCTGATTCCGGAGCTTCCTTTTTTCGCGCTGGCGCTCGCTCTCGCGCCCGGCGACTCTCCAGGACTAATCGCGAGCATGGTGTTATTTCACGCGCTCACGTCGTGGCCCGCGGGGGTAAACCAATACGCGCCGGGCTCATGGAGCCTATCGGATCGGGTGCGCGTTCGGGAAGCCTTGCGAATCGTGCCTCAGGACGCCTATTTGCGCCGGCAGAATCCCGCTTACGGTATGGCCCGGCTCGTCGAAGATCACGTGCCCAAAGGCGAGCGGGTCTTGGGCTTTACGGGTGTGGCGGAGTCGTATATATCGCGCGAGGTGCTCGTCGACTATCATTCGGCATTCAACAACGGTCTCACCGATATTTTTAATGTGGGATGGCTGCACTCCTATCAGCCGCGAGTGCTCGAACGCATCGATTTTTCCGAAAAGACCGCGCGGCGCATCCGAGTGGACCAGAACGCTCTGGGCCGTCCGGCCGAGCAATGGAGCGTGCACGAGCTGCGCTTCTTCCATCAGGGAACCGAAATTCCCCGGCGTCCACAGTGGCGGCTGAGCGCCTGGCCTAATCCGTGGGATGTGCAGCTTGCCTTCGACAACTCGCCCGCTACGCGCTGGCGAACCTGGGAGAGGGCGGCTCCCGGCGACCACATCGAAGTGGATTTCGGCCGGCCCGAAGCCGTGGATGAGGTGCGCGTGGAAACGTCGTACGATCACAATCTGCAGGCTGCGGTCGAAGCCTTCGACGACGCATCGGGCCGCTGGACTGCAATTGCCGGCCATCGCCAGACCGCCGTGCTCAAGCCCGATGGCAACATCCGGCGATACTCCACGCGTGAAATCGCTTTGCGCGGAATCCACTATGTGCTCATCCCCGATGAATATCAAGGCTTTTTAGATGTCCGGGGCGATCCGGAAGGCTGGGGCCTGGCGCTAGTGGCTGAAGGTTACGGCGTCCATTTGTACCGGATCGTATCGTGAAACTGTTCCTGGGAGTGGATGGAGGCCAATCCGGCACAACCGCCTTGATCGGCGACGAAAGTGGACACGTCGTGGGCTTGGGCCATGCCGGACCATGCAACCGCCTGGAAAATATAGCCCAGGCATTGGCGCGTGCAGGGCGGTCATTGGCGAGCTTCGATTCCGCATGCCTCGGCCTGAGCGGCGGCGCCGCGGGGAAGGAGGCCGATCTAAAAAGGATCGTCCTGGCCAAACGTCATCTCTTCACGCACGATGCGTGGATCGCCCTCGCGGGCGCGATGGCGGGCGAGCCGGGGATCGTGGCCATTGCAGGTACGGGGTCGATCGCGTTCGGAAGAAATCGGGAAGGCAAATGCGCTCGGGCGGGAGGCTGGGGTTACGTCTTCGGCGATGAAGGCGGAGCATTCGACATCGCGCGACAGGCGCTGCGCGCGGCGCTTCGCCAGGAGGAAGGGTGGGGACCACCGACGGCTCTCCACGAGATCCTACTGCGCGCTACGGGCGCCTCGGACGCAAACGATCTTCTTCATCGCTGCTATACCGACAATTTTTCGCGTGAACGCGTCGCCGCGTTGGCGCCGCTCGTCGGCCAGGCCGCGGCCGAAGGAGACCAGATCGCGCACGACATCATGAAAAACGCAGCGCAGTCTTTGGCGACGCTCGTGGCGGCGGTTCGCGAGCAACTATTCGAGTCCGCGGAGCCTGCTTTGGTGAGCTATTCCGGCGGCGTGTTCGCCAGTCAACAAATACGCGAACGCTTTCGAATGCTCGTGGAGCTTTCGGGATCCAGTGTCGTCGCGCCTGCGCACTATCCGCCGGTGGCCGGCGCGCTGTTGGAGGCGTATCGAATCGCCGGCCTACGGCCCGAATTGATCAATGTTCCCGAAGACGTTTAGGAGCCAGCCTTGGAACCGGTCTCGCACTTCTTTTACTCGCACCGTTTAAAGCTTCAATTCTGGGATTGGGGCCGCGAAGGTAAACCCGTGATGCTGTTGGTGCATGGCGGCCTCGACCACGCGCGAAGCTGGGACTGGGTGGCGCGGGTGTTGCGCGAGGACTTCCACGTCTACGCGCTCGACCTGCGAGGTCATGGCAACAGCGCCTGGGCTCCCGGCGCCCTCTATAGCGTGGCTGAGCACGTCCTCGATCTCTCCGCCTTAGCGGATATCGTCCAGGGCTTCCCGTTGAACATCGTCGGCCATTCTTTGGGGGCTGTCGTCTCGCTGCTCTACGCCGGGACTTATCCCCATCGCGTGCAAAAGGTGGTTGCAATCGAAGGCGTAGGGCTGCCGCCCGCACGCCGCCTGGAGCAGACCCCAGCGGACGAGCGCCTCCGCCAGTGGATCGAAAAAATCCGCGGCGCCGAGCAGAGGACGCCCCACAGCTATCCCGATCTGGCCTCGGCCGTGGCGCGCATGAAGGAAGCGAATCCGTTTCTATCGGACGAGGTCGCCGAGCATCTGACGCTGCATGGAACCAACTGGAATGCCGATGGATCGATCATCTGGAAGTTCGACAATTTCGCCCGGCTCGGCGCGCCGTATGGGATGAATGTGGCGGAAATGTGCGCCGTGCTCGGCTGCATCCAATGTCCGGTGCTGTTGTTTTGGGGCCGGGAAAGCTTCGCCATGGACCCGGATCTGGCGCCGGAGTCCGCCGTGCTGCGGGACCGGCGAGTGGTGAAAGTCGACCGCGCCGGCCATTGGGTGCATCACGATCAGCTTGAGATTTTTTTGCGCGAGACCCGGAAATTTCTAGAGGACCGCCCGGCGAACGCCTGATCAACGCGCTCCGCGTGAGTTATCCGCGGCCCGCTGCTCGCGCTTGGTGCGAATCTCGCGAACGGCGTAAATTCGTCGGCCTTGACTCTCGAAATAAGTGCGCGTGAGAACTTCGCCCAGCAGTCCGGTGCAGAATAAAATCACGCCCGTCACCAGCGCCAATCCCCCGACAATGATGAGCGGTCCGTGCTCCTGAATAATGTCCTGACGGGTCCAGATTTTCAAGGCTGCCAACGCGCCCAGCAATCCGCCGCCAAGTCCCGCGCTGGCCAATCCCCACTTCCCAAAGAAATGCATGGGCCGCGTGAAATACTTCAGCAGAAACCACACGGTGAAAATGTCGAACATGACGTGGAACGTACGTCCGAGGCCGTAGTGAGATCCTCCGCTGGCGCGGGGCGCGTTGCGAATGGGAACCTCCGCGATGCGAGCTCCATACAACGCGGCCAGCGCTGGAATGAAGCGATGCAGCTCGCCATATAGGTTCACGTCTTTGAGGATTTCCGCGCGATAAGCCTTGAAAGTGGTGCCGAAATCCCGCAATTCCACCTTGGACGCCTTCGCCATCAGCCAGTTGGCCACACGCGACGGAAATTTGCGCGTGACGGCGTTATCCAGGCGGTTTTTGCGCCATCCGCTGGCAATATCGTACCCTTCGTCGATTTTCTTGAGCAGCGCCGGAATATCTTCGGGCGCATGCTGCAAATCCCCGTCGAGCGAAATAATGATATTGCCCTGCGCCTCGTCGAAACCGGCCGCCAGCGCCGCCGTTTGTCCGAAGTTCCGCCGGAGGCGGACCACTTTCATGCGCGCGTCCGTTTCGGCCAGATTTGCCAGCAGATCGAAGCTGCGATCGGTGGAGGCATCGTCGACAAAGATGATTTCGTACGGCCTGCGAAGCTTCTCCAGCACCGCGCTGAGCCGGTCGTAGAGGGGCAGAATCGAGGGCTCCTCGTTGTGAATCGGAACGACGACGGAGAGACTAGCCACGTTGCTGCTAGGATACCACCGGGTTTTCAGACAACCCGCGTTGGGGATAGCGTCGTTTCCTGGGCACCGGCGGAGAATCGGGCGGCCCCTCACGCCGCCGCGGCAGGGACCGGGCGACTTCCCCCGCTATCCCACTGCGTCAGCCGAAACAATTCTATAGTAAAATGATTTCTTGATTCCAGCCCAAGGGGACGGTGTCCGCGAGTTCAAGGAGAGCACGCTTCGTAAGGTGCGAAGCGTTCAGTGCCCCGATCATGGGCAGCCGCCTCGCGTGAAGTTCCATGGCTCGACGCTCGCTGAAATCTCCATTCGCATGAGCGGTTGCTGCGCCCGGCTGATCGAGTTGGCCAACCGGGCGATCGCCGGGAGGCTCCCCTAATCGCGTGGGCGAGGCCGTGGGCCGCCTCGCGGCCCGGCGCCTTTCAAGCAGCGCCCCCATTCCTTGCAGCGGCTTACGGAGACCGTCGCCGGGAGCCGAGGATAGAGCGACTGATGGACAGCGATGGGATTTGCAGCGCTCTCGACGGCGGCAATTCCAAGGAATGCCGCCTAATTCAATTTTAAAATTCCGACCCGGTTTAGCCCTGTGGAGTTCGACAACGGCATGCTGTCGCGCCTGCGAAAACAATTAGCTGGCTTTGCCGCGCCACGATTATCTTGAATTAAAACGAAAATCGCGCTACGATCTGCCCCTGCCTCGGCGTGCCGAACGTAGTCCCCAGTGTGTTGATGAAGCCGAAGCCGGCCGTGGTTTGACTATTCGTGTTGCCATTGATTACGCGGGTCTGCGTCTGTTGTGGATTGGTCGAGCTGGGGTCGTTCACCTCGGTGCGGTTGAACAGGTTGGTGAACTCCACTCGAACCGTGAGACTGGCCCGCTCGCGAATCCGGAACAGACGGCCGAATGAGAAATTCTCAACGGGCCGGCGCTGCGCGCGGTAGTCGTTGTAGTACGTTGCCGATCCGAATTGCCCCGGTGCGGGATTGGCCCAGGCCGAGGGATTCAGCACAAACGTCGTGCTCGGGTCGAAGCAGTGGCAGTTGAGATCATGCGTGAACAGCGGAACCCCGGCGACGCGATTCTGCGTCGTGCTTTCGAAAACCAAATTGCCGAGCGCGGGAGCGAGATTCGCGCCGGGCGGAGGAATCAAAGCCCCGCTGGCGTACTGGAAAAACCCGCCGAGCTGCCAATCGCGCGCGATCCATCGAACGGGCTTCCAGGCGCCGGAGTTGTCAGCCGGAAGCGCCGGGACGGTGTAGTTCACCGCGAAACTTGTGACCAGAGGCCGGTACAACGTGGCGATCGTCCGCGCGTTTTTGCGGTTGCCGACGTCGATCGGGATAAACGTGCCCTCCAGGTTATCCATCTCTTTCGCCCAGGTGAAGTTGTAAATGAGATCCAGGCCGTGCGAAAGCCGCTTAGTCGCCTTCACTTGAAGCGAGTTGTACCAGGTATCCCCAAGCGGCGCCCAGGTTGCAGCGAGCGCGGAATTGTATTGCGGGAAAGGCCGCAACGATTGGGCCACCGTGGCCGTCAGGGGAAAACCGTCGAAGGGGATTTTGTTTCGGAAAGGCCCCGCGGCTGCGGAGCCGACCTGTGCCGTCAGGATCGCAAGCGAGGACGGATCGGTGAGGCTGAGTCCGTAATTGCTCAATAATTGCGGCGAGAGATAGTTGTAGTTCACCAGCGTATTGGCGACGTTGCCGGCCGCTCCCGCGGGGGCCCACCAAGCGCCGCGGCTGCCCACGTAAGCCGCCTCCACGACGAGATCGGGGATGATTTCGCGCTGAACGCCAACGCTCCATTGCAGGTTCCGCGCGGGCCGGCCGGCGTTCTGGTCGATCACCGCTGGAGGACCGGCGCCCACCGGCGGGGTTCCCGGCGACACTTTTGGAAACTGACCGGGATCCAGATTCGGCCATGCGATCTGCTGCGCGGTGAACGGAGTCCCCTTGCTCAGCACCATGCTAGGCAGATAAGGACTAGGATTGGGCCCGAACGGATTGCTGGCGTTACCCGCTCCGCTGCCGGATCCATAAATCGGCGACCCGCTGAAGGCGACTCCGAATCCGGCGCGGGCCACGGTTCTCGATGTGATTTGATAGGCCGCGCCCAACCGAGGTCCGAACGCCCACGGATAGTTGTGCGCGAACTCGCAGCGACAGGTTGCCTGATAGATCGTGGCGCCGGGGTGGCCGCCCGCGATCGGGTTCGGCAAAGTGGGAGCGAAATCCGGCGCGCGGCCGTATTGTTCTTTGAAATATGTCGAGTAGTCGTAGCGCAGCCCATAATCCAGCGTGAACCTGCGAGTCACCTTCCAGGTGTCTTGCGCGTATCCGGCCCATTGGGATTTTCCAATGCGCGCGTCGGATGGATCGTGAATGTTGCCGGTGGAAACCAAGCCGAGCAGGAAGCTCGCGTACGGGAATCCAATGGTGTTGCCCGCAACGCTGCCTGTGGCGCTGCTCAAGGCGACATAAGGGAGCGCCGTTTGCAGATTGCTGAACGCATACGTTCCGTTGAGGGTGGAATTGTTATAGACGATGTTGCCGTTCAGCAGCATCTGTCCGCCGAATTTATAAGTGTGATTGCTTTTGACCCATGTCAGACTGGCGATCGCGGTGGGCTGCTCGTTAATCGTATAGTTATGGGCGCCTTGACCTGTATTATTCGGACCTCCTCCTTGAGCGTTACCGAGCGTTGAGAATACGGGAAATGTGGCGGGCCGCGCGAACGGACCGCAAAGGCCCAGTTGTCCGCAAGTGTCGTAATCGGGAGTAACGGCGGGTTGACCGAGGTTGTTCTGCGCAAATCCGGCGCCAGCGTGCAGCAGCAGCGACGGCGTGATCGTACGGTCGTAACTCAACCGTGTCGTGTTTCCTCGAATGTCCGTTCCGATGTCTCCGTCGATGGGCTGAGGCATGCCCTGTGCGCCGCTGCAATACCAGCAGAACGTGTGAATCATGGACCAATAGAAAGACAGCTTATCCTTTGAGCCGAGCACCTGATCGACCTTGATGGACGGGACGTTGGTGGTTCGTTGGCTTAAATACGGCTGTTGATAATTGTTAGCGAACAAGCCGGAATTCGTGGGTAGAGGCAGCAGGCTCTGAACCTTCAGCGCGACGGCATCCATGCGGCCCGCTGGGATCGTATTGCCAAGAAACGGGCTCGTGACCAATTGGCCGCCGACGGTCTGAAGCGTGGAAGGATCGTATATCTCATTTCCGAGAATCGAATTTCCCAAAGGATCCGTGCCCAGC
This sequence comes from Bryobacteraceae bacterium, assembly GCA_036557165.1. GTDB lineage: Bacteria > Acidobacteriota > Terriglobia > Bryobacterales > Bryobacteraceae > Palsa-187. Next base: position 28,885 of record DATBIA010000122.1, on the reverse strand, counting down.
TTGGCGCTTAGGAGTGCCTGACTGAAATTTCCCTGCCGGTACGCCTGCGTCGGAACGGAGATCGCGGTGGGGATCACGTTTTGGCCGAGTTTGTATTCTTCACCTGTGAAGAAGAAGAAGGTTCGATTTCGGCCGTCGTAGATTTTGGGAATCCACACCGGGCCGCCCAGGGTAAAACCGAAATCGTTCCTGCGCGTTTTTGGGCGCAGCAGATGGCCGTTGGGGGAACCGGTAAACGGCTGGCCGCCGTTCAAGTCTTCATTCACGAAATATTCATAACCGCTTCCGTGCCACTGATTCGTTCCGGACTTCATGGTCACATTCATAATGCCGCCGCCGGCTTGGCCGAATTCCGCGGCGTAGTTGCTGGTCTGAACGGTCCACTCCTGGATGGAATCCGCTCCCTGCTGGTTCTGTTGCACCAAGCCCTGCCCAATCGGATTCGTCGCATCCTGACCCTCCACCAAAATGACTTCGGTGTTCGTGGGAGCGCCGTTGATACGGACGGTGGAGTTGGTCGCGTTCGCGCCGGTGCCGATGAAGTACGAGCCCGGCATCAGCGCGACGACGGCGACGGGATTGCGAATCCCCGAGTTGCCGGCGGCGGTTCCAGTGGGCAGCAGGGGAAGATCGTTGAGCTTCTGCGTCGCGACGTTGTGGCTGAGCTCGCCGCCTTCCGTCTTGAGCAACGGCGCTTGCTCGGTGACTGTGACCGACTCGGTGGCGGCTCCGACTTCGAGCACGGCGTCGATACGGAGCGTTTGCGCGACCTGGACGGTCAGTCCCTGGCGGACATATTTTTTGAAGCCGGGGACGTTGACGTCCAGCTCGTAGCGTCCGGCCGGCAGCTCGGCGAGCGTGTAATTACCTGTGGAGGAGCTCGCGACCGGATAGATGGCGCCGGTATCTACGTTCTTCGCCTGAATCGCGGCGTTGGCGATTACGGCGCCGGTGGAGTCGGAAATGGCTCCCGTAATTGTGCCTCGATCGCTTTGGCCCAAAGCCGTTAAGGCGGCGAAAATCATCAATGCGAAGATAATCGCGGAGCGAAATGCAGCGAAACGCATGGAAAATCCTCCCCCATTGGAAACGGTATTAGCAGCATATTGCCCGGTGGAGACGCTGTCAAGGAGGCTCGATTCTGGAGGCGCCATTCTGGGCGTGAAGGGGAACGGGCCGTTGTCAGGCGAGCAGTGAAATCGGGTCGCCGGGCCGTAAGTCGCCGCCTTCTATCACCGAAGCGTAGAATCCGCTCAATCCCCATACCGGCGACGCCGCGTCCCCGGCCAGTACGCCGGCATTGTAGATCGCGGATTGAACCGCCGTTCCGTACACATTCAGGGCGCCGCAAGGGATCCGAACCTCCGTCAACTGAACGATCGCCTCTCCCGCGCGGAAGCGCTGGCCGATCCGAAGCGAGCGGCGGTCCAGGCCGCGCGTGGTCAGGTTTTCTCCTAGCGCCCCATAGAAAACCGGAAAGCCCCGCGCGGCCAAATCGTCGATTCCCTCCGCGGTGACGATCAAGATCGCGCGCTTACACGTTCCGTGAAATTGGGGATGCCGCCAAGCGTCGCCGGTTATGCCATTTTCGGTAACGTGAGCCTTGTCAATCGCGCGATTGGGCACCCCGCCCGCCGAGATGCCGACCTGCAATATAACGCCGGTCATTTTTTCACAGCTTCGCTGATCCCCGCCACGTTGCCCTCGGTATCTTGAAAATACGCGACGGTGCATACGTTCGGGATGAGAAACTTCTCCGTCACCATCTTGCCGCCGTGCCGTTCAATCGCGCGAATTGTTTCGTCGATGTCGGGCACTCCGATGGTGCACTCAAATCCGATCATCCTTCCATCGGGCACCAGGTCGCGGCGCTCCTGCAGCGCGCCGCCGACGGCTCGAACCTGCTCCGTTCCCGTCTCGATCAGGTAGAAATTCGGAGGCCCCCAGGGCTCAAAACTCCATGCGAAAACGTTTTGATAAAAATCTCGGGCGCGCGGCACGTCGTCGGCATTGATGGCGAAAAATCCAATGTTGTTCGGCATAGCGGCAGTATAGGGGAAATTCGCGCGTCGACGCTTGCGATACATTGACAATAAATGCCGCTAGCCCGCCAGATGTCCGCTCCGGCCGTTAAGCTCACGGCGGAACAAGAACCGTTCCTGGCGGTCCGCTCCCTGGCCACGAATTACGCAAGCGGCTATAAGATCGATCGTCATGAGCATCCGTGGCGCCAGCTTTTGTTCGCGACTTCCGGAGCAATGACCGTTTCGTCGCCTCAAGCTTCGTGGATCGTTCCGACAGGGCGAGCCGTGTTCATCCCAGCGCGCAGCATCCATGCGATTCGAATGTGGGGCCTGGTGGAAATGAGGACGCTGTACTTTTCGCCGGCATTCACGAGTTTCGAAATTAAAGAGTGCCGTGTGATCGAGGTCTCGCCTCTGTTACGTGAGCTAATTTTGCGTACAGTCGAGCGCGCGGGGCTCGACTCCAGGGTGGCGCCCGATACATGGATGATCGGATTGCTGGAAGAAGAGGTGAGGGCCGCAGCTGGGGCGGCAAAGGATTCTCCACTCGCGCTGCCCTTGCCAGCCGACGAGCGAGCGCTGGCTTTGGCTCGTCACGTTCTTGAGCAGCCATCGGCGATGGAAATGGTGGACGAATTGGCGCGACGCTACGGCCTTGCCCGCCGGACTCTGGAGCGGCGATTCCGCGATGAAACCGGCTTGAGCTTCGGCATGTGGCGCCAGAAGGCCCGCCTGCTCGGCTCGATACGGCTGCTCGCTGAAAGCAAGTCCGTGACAGATACCGCGCTCGACTGCGGATATTCAAGCGTGAGCGCATTTATCGCAGCGTTCAAGGGCACGTTCGGATATACGCCGGGACGCTTGTAGAACGGGACCTCAAGTCTGAAGGGAGCCGATACGGTTGGACAGATATATTGCGGTGCTAGCGGGAGCCGGGTTGGGAGGCTTGACGCGATACGCGCTCGGCACCTGGATCATGACGAAATACACGGGCCGGTTTCCGATGGGGACGTTCGTCATCAACGTCACCGGTTCATTTCTGATCGGAGTGCTGATGACTTTGCTGACCGAGCGTCTTCAGCCCCATCCGAACTGGCGGCTGTTTCTCGTGGTGGGCGTGCTGGGCGGCTATACGACCTTTTCCACTTTCGAGTACGAAACGTTCCAAGCGGTGCGCGAGGGCGCGCGCTGGCTGGCCGCGATCTATGTGGCCGCGAGCGTCGTTTTTGGTTACCTGGGTGTTTGGCTGGGAACCGTGGCGGCGCGTCTTTAGCCCGAGAGGAGGAATCCCGTGCTCAATAAAGGGCCGGCAAAGAAGGTCACAATTTACCTAAACGAGGACACGCGGCAACATTTGACCCCGCTGCATAGCGCCGTCATGACCTTCCTTCTTCACAAGGGCGTGGCGGGCGCGACGGTCACGCGGGCTCTGAGCGGCTTCGGGACGCACCGGGTGCTTCACACACCCCGCATCGAAGCTCTTGCCGAGCATTTGCCGCTCCGCGTCGAGTTCGTCGAGACCGCCGGAAAAGTCGAGGAGCTTCTTCCCGCGCTGTACGACATGGTGTCGGATGGCTTGATCGAAGTGCAAGACACGACGGTCTTGAAACACGCCCAGAAGCGTTCAAAGGCCGAGCCGAAGCTTCCCCACGCGCGAACGGAGGGGCCCGCAAAAATGCTCCGCGTCTTCCTCGGCGAGGCCGACCGCTGGCATGAGGAGCCGCTCTACGATGCAATCGTGAAGAAGCTTCGGGTGATGGAGATTTCCGGCGCCACCGTTTATCGAGGCATTCTCGGTTACGGAGCGAAAGGCCACGAGCACCGCAAGAGCTTCTTTCATATTTCGCGCGACCTGCCCATCATGATCTCGGTTATCGACACGACGGAGAAGATCGCCGCCGCCGCGGAAGCGATTCAAGAGATGCTCGACGATGGGCTCATCGTCATCTCGGATGTGGACATGCTGCGCCTCGTGCGCGGTGGGGCCGCGGCGGAGGCTCTGGATGCAAGAGACGCAGAACGCTAAGATACTACGGATTCATTTCTCAGAAGCGGATCGATTCGGGGGGAAGCCTCTCCATGAAGCGATCGTGGCAAAATGCCGCGAGCTTCAGATCGCGGGCGCCACGGTGTTTCGCGGTTTGGAAGGCTATGGCGAGACAGGCGCGATGCACGAGGCGCGTTTAGTGGGGCATGACCAGCCGATCGTCATTGCCGTTGTCGATACGGCGGAGAACATCGATCGGCTTATTCCCGCCGTGGAGCGCATGATGGACACAGGCCTCATTGCGTCATCCAGCGCTCGCTGCATACGAGTGCGGAAGTCAAATCCGCCCAAAAACGACTGAGTTGCCCGATAGAGGCGGCCGGCCGCTCCGGCGGGCTCCTGCAGCCGGCCCGACAACCGCGCTAGACTGATGGCAATTTCCACTTCGCAAACCGAAAGGAGTCCCATGCGCCGTTTTGCGATAGTCGCCGCCGTTTTCGCTTCGTTCTTTCCCGCGTTGGCCCAGGAGCGCGTCGATCTCGATACCGTTCACCGCATCAAATCGGAAGCGTTCGAGAACTCCAAGGTGATGGAGCACCTTTTCTATCTCACCGACGTCTACGGTCCCCGCGTCACCAACTCGCCCGGCTTCTTCGCGGCTGCGGATTGGGTGGTGAAGCAGCTCGGGGAGTGGGGAATTCCGGCGCATCTGGAGAAATGGGGACCATACGGTCATGGATGGAACTACACCCGATTCTCCGCGCATCTGATCGAGCCTCAATACGCGCCGCTGATCGGTTTTCCGTTGGCCTTCACTACCGGAACCAACGGCCCGGTAACGGGTGACGTCACTATGGCGACTCTCGCCAACGAAAAGGACCTGGAAACGTGGAAGGGCAAGCTGAAGGGCAAAATTGTCCTCGATGGCCCGGCCCGCCAGTTGCAGCTCGACGTGCAACCGCTGGGGCGGCGATATTCCGACACGGATCTATCGACGCTTGCTCTCGCGCCCCAGCCAACGCTGCCCGGCGCGGGCCGCGGCGGGAACGGAGGACGGGGCAATGGCGCGCCAAATCCGGTCCAGTTTCGAAACCAGCTAGCCGCGTTTCTGCGGGAGGAAGCGCCCGCCCTCTTGATTCGCGGAGGCGGCGGCCGCAGCGAGGCCGGCACCGTATTTGGCCAGGGGGCACAGGGCGATCCCAAGCAGCCTGCCTTGCCTCCTATCGCCGTCCTCACGCCGGAGCATTACAACCGCTTGGTCCGCCTGCTGGATCATAAAATCCCCGTGAAAGTGGAGTTCGATATCCGGACCAACACGGATGAACGAATGGATTCGGTGAATCTCGCCGGTCAAATCGATGGCGGCCGGAAGAAGGACGAGATTGTGATGATCGGAGCGCATCTGGATAGCTGGCAGGGAGGCACGGGGGCCACCGACAATGCCTCCGGAAGCGCCGTGATGATCGAGGCGATGCGCATTTTGAAAGCTCTGAATCTCAAGCTCGACCGCAGCGTGCGCATCGGCTTGTGGAGCGGCGAAGAGGAAGGGCTGCTGGGTTCGCGCGCCTATGTGAAGGAGCACTTCGGAGACCCCGCCACCATGAAACTCGGGCCGGAGCACGCCAAGCTTTCCGGCTATTTCAACGTCGACAACGGCAGCGGCAAAATTCGCGGAGTTTACCTTCAGGGCAGCGACATGATGCGGCCCTTATTTGAAGCCTGGTTAAAGCCATTCGAAGATCTGGGCGTCACCACCGTCAGCATCCGAAATACCGGAGGAACGGATCACCTGTCTTTCAACGATGTTGGACTTCCCGGCTTCCAGTTCATCCAGGACCCGCTCGATTACGAGTCGCGCACTCATCACTCCAATATGGACGTCTATGACGAAGTGCGGCCTGGAGATCTGATGCAGGCTTCGGCGGTGGTCGCCTGGGTGGTGTATCAGACGGCCAATCGCGAGGACATGCTGCCGCGGCCTCCGCTGCCGAAACCGCGTCCACAGCCTAATCCGGGAGGGCGCGGGACCGCGCAGACCGGGGCGGGGTCGAGCAACTGAGCTGCGACCGACTAGGCGACCGATAAAATAGATGTCGCGATGAACCAAGCCACCCTTGAGTGGATGCGCTCGGATTGGAACCAGCGCGCCCGCGAGGACGCCTTTTATTATGCCGGTTTCGCGGATTGGAAGCAGAGCCTGGAAACTTTCGCGTCGTCGGCCACTACCGCGGTTCCGGCGATCGAGTGCGAGCTGGCTCGCCTGCCTCCTGCCCCGACGCCCGGGAATCTTATCGGATTGGAAATCGGCTGCGGCCCGGGACGGCTGATGGCGGCCATGGGCCGGCACTTCCGGGAATTGCATGGCGTGGACATATCGGACGAGATGATCGGTCTCGCTCGCGGAATTCTGAAAGACTCGCCCCATCTTCATCCCCGCGTCAACAATGGAACGGACTTGAGCTTCTTCCCGGACGAGTTTTTCGACTTCGTTTATTCATACGCGGTGTTCCAGCATATTCCGTCGAAGCCCGTCGTGCTGAATTACCTTCGCGAGGCGCGACGCGTGCTTAAGGGTGGAGGCATTTTCAGGGCGCAACTCGATAGCTTGCCGGAAATCGAGTCTCCGGATACCTGGACCGGGTGCAGTTTCTCTGCCGCTGAAATCGCTCAGTTTGCCCGGGTGAACGGATTCGCTCTTCTGGCGATGGCGGGCGAGGGCAGTCATTACTTTTGGGTGACCTTGCAGAGAATCGAGCCTTCGAACGAGGCCGAGCGCGTTCCGGCACTACTCGCGGTGACCACGGCGGAAGGAGCCCGCTCCGTCCCTCAGCGCGGGAAAGGCGCCGGGGTCAGCCTCTGGATCGATGGAGCGCCCGCGACGAGCAGCCTGGCCGACTTTGCGATCGCATTCGACGGGCGGACGCAGCTCGGCTGCTACCTGCACTCGATCGGTCCCGGCGGATACACTTTCGTGAATGCACCTGTGCCCAGAGACATCGCGGCAGGACCGGCTCGCGTGAGTTTGAAATATCGGGACCAAACTATCGGCGAGGAAGAGATCGAAATCCTTCCAGTCGCCCGCGAGCCGCGCGTCCTTTCGATCACCGACGCCGTTAGCAAGCTTTTGGAAACGCGAATTACCTGCGGCTCCTTCAAAGCGACGCTGGAAGATGTCGCCGACCCAAACGACGTCTCCTTCCACATCGGTGGCCTTCCGGCGCAAGTGGCGCACATTGAATGTCTCGCCCCGCTCATCGACCGGTATTATTTCACCGTAAAGGCGCCGGAGAGCGTTCCGAGAGGGACCTATGAAATGAAAATTCTCGTCTCGGGCGCGGAACTCGCCGCCACAGTGGAAATCGCGTGAGCGTTTCCCGAAATGCAGGGGTGCGCCGTGCCTTCTAGTCGAGCGTCCTACAACGCTCCCGCATCGTGAACGATCTTTCCATCCACGATGGTCAGCACGGATCGGATCTTCTTGATATCCCCGTCCGGTATGGCGAAATAATCGCGGTCCAGCACGGCGAGATCCGCCAGCCGGCCTCGCTCGATCGCGCCGATTTTGTCTTCCATACGTAGAAACCAACTGTTGTTGCGAGTAAACAAGCGGAGCGCCTCGGCGCGCGTGAGGTGCTGTCCGGGGTTCACTTGATCGCCGAAAGAATTGACGCCCGTGGTTGCGTAATAAATGTGCAGCCACGGATTCAACGGAGCGATATGCACTCCATCGCCGTGAATACCGACCTGGATGCCGTGATCGAAGATGGTGCGGAACGGCGGTCCCGTTACGACCTTGGAGTCGGACGACGTAACCCAGCGGAACGCGCCCATCTCCACTCCGCAGCCCAGCGCCTTCAGCCTGTCGAGAAGATCCTTGTTCACCTCCGGCACGTGATGCACCACCCATCGCAACTTGGTGATGTCCTGTTCCCGATTTACTGCCTCGTATTCTTGCACTACCTGCTGAAGCCCGGCGAGATTTTGCACCGCGTTTTCGTTGCGCCAACCCGCTTCTCCCACCAGGTGCTGCGCCTCGCGCCAGACGGCTCCGCTCGCCAGCGGGGCTGCCCACTCGCCGATGGCGCCCGTCCGCATCATGTCGTCCCCGAAGAAAGGAAATTGGTTCCGAAGCCGCTCCTTCAATTCCGGCAGTTGAGGATCGCTTTGGTTCTGCAAAAAATTCATTTGCAGGCGAGCGATGGTTTGGCCGTCGCGGTGGAGTTCCAGCCACGGGTCATACATGCGGTATTGATCGAGATTGGAAAGAATCTGATTCGGGTGCAGCGGGCCGGGCGTGGGAAACAGGACCTGGTCCAGATGCGTGGTCAGCCCGACGCTTACCGAATAGCGCATCGCATCGATTGTGCTGCGCTTACGGTCCGCGAAGGTCTGCATCTTACGGAGATAAAAAAGCGCCGATGCCGATGGACCTCCGCCCGCGAATCCAGCGGCGGCGATCGCGCCTTCCGCCGACACCTTTACTGCCTTGATATCGGGATGCACTTTCGGTCCGGCGTCGGCCGCATCGAAATATTTTTTTCCCAGGCTGTTCGTAGCGCACGGACCGGTGAAGCGCTCGAATAGCAGAATGGGCCGATCGGGAACCGCCGCGTCGAGCTCGGCCAGCGTCGGATGCCGATGCTCAGCCCACTGGTTCGGATGCCAGCCGCCCATCGACGTGATCCATGCTCCTTCGGGCACGTCTTTCCGTCGCGCGGCCAGAGCCTCCTGAACCTCTCGGATGGAGGTCGTGTTTTCGAGAATGGTGTGATAACCGGGCCGGTTCGCAAGGCTCACAATGTGGATGTGCGGCTCGACTAATCCGGGGACTACCGTATGGCCTTTTAAATCGATCACGCGAACGTTGGCCGCCGCGGCCGGAGGATTTCCGCCGACGGCGACAAACCGCCCATTGCGAATGGATGCGGTAGCGACCACGGTATCGCTCGCATCCATGGTGTGGATCCTGCCGTTGACCAGAGCCAGCGTGATCTCGTCGTCGAAGGGGGCCGGAGGCGCCTGGCCCGAGAGAACCGTCGCCGCCGGTCCCACGCCGATGGCAGCCGTCGCCCCGATTCCCGTCGCAAGAAAGCCGCGGCGCGATGGACGCTTCTTTGTGTTTTTCGTCATGGCATGTCGGATTATATCCGAGGGTCGAAATCCTCGCAAACGGCGAGATAACCTTTTATGCCAATCCGCAGTCCGCTACCGGTACACCTTCGCCGCCGTGAAATCTCCCGCTTTCACAATCGAGATCGCCGAGGCGTCCACGTGTTTGCGGAACGCCACTGAGATCTGCTCGGGCGTCAACGCCTGAATTTTGGCGTCCATTTGACGGTCCCAGTCCAGCGTGCGGCCAACCTGTTCGCGCGAGACGAGCAGGGTCAACAGCGCTGAATCCTGAGAGCGCGAGACCATTTGCGAATCCTGGTACGCCTTCTTGGCGGCCGCCACCTCCCCGGCCGTAAAGCCGCTCTGAAGCGCTTTGCGAAGCTCGTCCATAAACGACGCTTCCACATTCGGCGTGTTGATGGGATTGCTGATGGCGGCCATGGAAAACATCGCCGCGTTGCCTTCGGCGGGCGCGGTGAACGAAGTCGAGACGCTGTAGCTCAAGCCCTCGCGATTCCGAATGCGATCGGGTACGCGAGCAGTGATGGAGCCGCCCATCATATAATTCGCCAGTACCATAGCGGGATAATCGGGGTCGTCCTGCGACATAGGGATGCGCAAGCCGGCTTCGAATTGCGCGTTTGCCTTGTCCGGCGCCTCGATCTTCTGATTGATCGCGATCGTTTTTCGATAAGCGCCGGTGAGGCGGCGATACGGCCCATCGGCCGTCCATGAGCCAAGAAGTTCCCCGATCGTCTTTTGAACGGCGGCCCGATCGAACGGTCCTAGAACCGCAAATACTCCGTGCGAAGCGCCATAGAAATCGCGGTGAAACTTCCGCACATCATCGAGGGAGACGGCCCGCATCGCGGTAAGCTGCTCCTCCCGAGGGGAATCGTAGAGAGCGTCGTCCTTGGAAAAAGGACTCAGACTCCTCCGCAGGGCTTCCTGGGCAAGCTGCGCCGGCTCGGTAGGCGCATTTTCTAAAGCCCTGACTCTTTGTGTCTTCACCTGATCGAAATCGGATTCTGGATAGGCTGGATCGCGCAGGATTTCGATGGCGAGACGCAGGGCGGCGTCGAAATTGTTAGCGGGCGCCTGGATGGACGCTGTGGCGCTAGCGATCGATCCGCCGCCACCGCCGCCTCGTCCGCCGCCCCCCGCTCCGCCGCCGCCACTGACGGTGATGCGCGCGTTCAATTTGTCCATCTCGTCCTGAATTTGCTGGCGAGTCTTGTCTTTCGTCCCGCGCATCAGGAGCGCGCCCGCAAGCTGGGCCGGGGCGTTCTTGCCCCTCAGCGTCTGCTGATCGCCGAAATTCAGTTCAATGGTGGCGAAGACCATGTTATTGGACGTTTGCTTGGATAACATCGCCACTTTCATTCCATTCGCCAACTGGCTCCGCTTCACACGCGCTTCGATGTTCGCGGGCGATGGATCGAACGATTCCCCGCGGCTGATGTTGACGTCGCTTTTGTAGCCTTTAAAAACATCGTCCAAATCCGGACTCTCCGGAACGATGGTCCGGTCCGGATTGGCGTCGGGAATGAAGTAGCCGACGGTTCGATTGGAGGGTTTCAGATACAATTTCGCCACTCGCACCACGTCCTCCGGAGTGACGCTCTTCAGACGATCGTGCTGCAGGAAAACCAAACGCCAGTCGCCTTGCGCGATCGGCTCGCTCAACCTCAATCCAAAAGTCTGAGGGTCGCTCATCTGGTTTTCGAGATTCCGCAGGAGCCGCGTCTTGACCCGATCGACCTCCTCCTTGGAGGGCGCCTCTGTCACGATGTTTTCGAGAGTTTCGATCGCGATCTGACGCACTTCATCCTGAGACTGATCTTTGCTCAAGTTGGCGGCTACCTCGATGAGCCCGGGATCGTGCTGCAATCCAAAAGACATGTTGACCGAGTTCGCCTTCTTACTATCCACCAGCGCCTTCGAAAGTCGGCCCTGCGCGCCGCCGCCGCCCCGGCCCCCGCCGCCTCCGCTCATAATTCCCGCGAGTACCTGCAAAGCGGCCGAATCCGGGTGACCCGACGCCGGCCCGTGATAAGCGAGCATTACTTCTTTGGTTTCGCCGACGCGGCGTAGCTCGACGAATCGCTCGCCGTCCTGAGGCGGCTCGACTGTGTAGGTGTCGTCCAGCTTTCGTGTAGGCCGAGGAATTTTGCCGATCGTATCGGCAACGTATCCGAGCGCCTTCGCTTCATCGATCCGTCCGGCGATCACCAAGATCGCATTGTCCGGTTGGTAATACTTCTTATAGAACGCCGCCAAACGGTCGATAGGCACACGTTCGATATCGGAGCGGGAGCCGATGGTGGACTTGCCGTAGTTGTGCCACAGATAGGCGGTGGCGGCCACCCGCTCCTCCAGCACCTCGCGGGCATTGTTTTCGCCCCGCTCAAATTCGTTGCGCACCACGGTCATTTCGGTGTCCAATAGCTCCTTGGCCATTTTGACGTTGACCATGCGGTCGGCTTCCAGGCCCAGCGCCCATTTGAGATTGTCGTCCGAGGCCGGGACGGTTTCGTAATAATTCGTGCGATCCTCGCTGGTCGAGCCGTTCCAGGAGGCGCCGCGATTCACGATCTCGTTCTTGATTTGCCGCCCATTGGTGGTCTGGATGAAATTCATGTGCTCAAGTAAATGAGCCATGCCCGTCTCGCCGTAACCCTCGAATCGGGACCCGACCAGATAGGTCACGTTGATCGTCACCTTCGGACTGGCTGGATCGGGATACAACAGGACGCGCAATCCGTTGGGGTAGTCGTATTCGGTGACGCCTCCGAGCGAAGCTTTTCTATCGACGCCGGAAGGCAGAGTTTGGCACAGCGCAGAACTGGCCGAAAACACGATGGCCGCGGAAATGGCGAGTCTGAGCCTGAACATGATGCTAATGTATCAAGCCTTGGCGCATGTGGGGCAAGGCGACCGATTGTGGTCGCCTGCTGTCCCATCCTTGCAAATGCAGGCTACAATCGGGCCGCCGCCGCGCCCAGAATTCGCCGCGTTGTGCGATCCTGCACGAACAACACCAGCTTCAAATTCTCCCGCTTCCAGTCTGGCCGGAGATTCAGGCGGGCTTCCGCTGTATACGCTCCATCTTTCTTCGTATCCAGCTTGCCCAGGCTATGAAGGCTTCGCACCACATCGCTATGGTGGAGCCGGTGCCCGTTGTTCTCGCCGCCTAATACAACCGAGTCCACTCCGCTTTCGGTGATGGCCAAGAGAATATCGGCTGTGCGAACTCCCTCCGGCAAGCGGCGCACCTGGAAAGACGCGTTGTCGAAGCCCATCACGCGCAATGCAACCATAGCGGCGGGGCCTTGAGCGGCGGCGCGAATTGCCTTGCGCACCGCGGTTTCATCCGATCCCACGACCTCGGTCCGTCCGTTAATCACCATCTGCGGCGTATAGACGTTCGCCAGCCGCAGGGCTTGGCCGTAATCCTGCTGCCGTGAGGTGAATAGAGGCGAGGAGAAGCGGTCGCGCCAGCCGGTTTCGTTCCAGTAGTCGACGTGCTCGCCCAACCCGATCACCTCGACGCCGCCGACGGGCTGCTCGCGTTCGAGCCGCGTCAGCACCGCATCGGCCGGAGGGCAACTCGAGCAGGCTTCGGAAGTGAACAACTCCACCAGCACAGGGGTCCGCGTTTGCGCTGCCGCCACCCCAGCCAGCACCGCCGGTACAGCCAAGGCTGCCGCAAAGGTTCGTGCCATGATGGAAGTTCCTCCCACAGGACAAGCGTGACTTTTGTCCTACCGTTATTTTGACGCACTTCGCGGTGAACGCGTGCAATTCGAATCGTTTTTTGGAAATCCGGAAATCGCGGCCGCCCTGGCCGGCATGATCGAGTCGCGGAAAATTCCCCAAACCCTGCTGTTTTCAGGGCCGGAAGGAGTGGGAAAGGCCACTTTGGCGAGGCGCTTCGCGGCGCGTCTGCTGGAGGACCGGGCCGGCAGAATCGAGCACGACGACCTCAGCCTCGAATCGAATGCCACCCTGGTGGCCGATCGCGAAAAATGGCCCGCCGACAAGCGCAACGAAGACCCGCTGGTATTCTCTTCGCAGCCCGATTTCCTGACGTTCGCGCCGGATGGGCCGCTGCGGCAGATTACGATTCAACAGATGCGGTTGTTAAAGGAACGTGCGCCCTTAAAGCCACTGCGCGGCGGTTGGCGCGTTTTCCTGATCGATTCAATCGACCGCGCCAACGAGCAGGCGGCCAATTCGCTGCTGAAGACTCTGGAAGAGCCCCCGCCGCATCTGATCCTGATTCTGACAGCGCGAAACGCCTACGATCTGCTACCGACGATCCGCTCGCGCGCGGTACCTTTCCATTTCGCACGGCTGAAAGAGGAAGAAATGCGCGCGTTTTTGACCACGCGCGAGGTGGACGCACCCGAGCGCCGCATTTACCTGGCGGAGGGTTCACCCGGCCTCGCCGTTTCGCTCGATCTGGAGACTTACGACCGGCGCCGCACAGCTATGCTCGCGCTGCTAAGAGTCGCCAGCGGCATGGAGCCTTTCGGAGCGTGGATGAAGCACTCCGATTCCATCGCCGCGCGACGCACCGAACGATTGGAGTGGTATCTGGAAACGCTATATTGCCTGATTGAAGATGTGGTCCGTGCGGCCCATGGAGTCGCGAATTTGCGCAATCGCGACATCGGGGAGGAGATCGGCGCGCTGGCGCGCAAGGTTTCCTTCGGATGGCTCCGGGCGGCCGTGGCGCGCCTGGATGAATTGGTTGAACTGGCGCGCCGGAATATCCAGAAGCCGATCGCGCTGGACGCCTTAGCTGTGGAATTGCGACGTCGCTAAGGCTATGGTATGTTTGGAATTCGCCCGCATAACGGAGTCTGGCGCGGCGCATCCGGCGGTGTCTCGCCGGTTCCGTGGCCCACGGCTGGCGCGGGCTGGAACGAAGAGCCGGTTGTCCTCGAACCCCGCTCAAACGCGATAAGGAGCTTCCGTAAGTGGACCCCACAAACCGCAGGTTGATTCGGCCGTCCTTCAACGAGATGAAGGAGCGAGCGGTGAACCGGAAGGAAGGTCCCAAAAAGACCGCTCCTCCCGAGCAGACCAATGCGGAGAATTTCTATTACCTCAAGCAGATGCAGGGCAAAACGCCGATGACGATCGTGCTGAAGGACGGCGAGGTGCTCAAGGGAATCATCGAATGGTACGACAAAACGTGCCTCAAGGTGAACCGCGAAGGCGAGCCTAACCTGCTGATCTACAAATCGAACATCAAGTACATGCATAAGGCGTAGCTTTGTGCGTGCGCCGATCGCTCTGATTCTGTTCGTGGCGGCGCCGGGTTGGGCGCAGTTTACTCAGCTTGCGGCCACAGACGATGGACAGGATCTATACTTTTCATCGCCGCTGAGGATTCAACCCGCCACCCCCGTAGCTCCGGAAAGCCGCGTCTTTCACGCGGGCCTGAGCGGAATCGAACTGGCCGCGGAAAGAGGAGCGCTAGCGCCCAACAATGGCGCCTCGGGCACTGGCGATGGCATCGGCCAGGCGCAAATCTCGGGCGACGGCAGCTTGATTGGCGTGACTGCGCACAGCATTTGTCCCGGCGGAGGCCCGTGCGCCAATCCCGTGCAAACCGAAGGATTGCTGGGCGGTTCCAAAACTGCCGACCTGGGCCCGGGCGCATTGCAGTTGAGTCGCAATGGGCGATGGGCGGTGCTGCGGCAAACGGTATTTCCAATTCCGCCTCAGCCGGTGACGTCGGGCCCCACCATCACGGCGACGCTGATCGATCTTCAGACGAATCAGACGACCGCTATTCCACCCCCCGTGGCCGATTACGGCATGCTTGCGTCAAACGGCGCGCTCTTGGTCAATCAGGCGAACCCTTCCGGCGGTGTCGCGTTGGGCACTTGGAGGCAGGGGCAGTTTACGCCGCTCTTGATTTCGGGGCCATCCGGCCGCTTGCGTTGAGCTTCACGATTATTTCCGGACAGGGGGCTACCACGGGCGTGGCTATCTCACCTGCCTTTCCCTGATCCCTTCGGCAGCGGGGCAAGAGGATTGAACCAACGCAATTTCGGGAAGCGCGCGAAATCGGCGTCGGTGGAGGCCACTTCGGCCTGATACTCGATCGCCAGGGCGGCCAAATGGGCGTCGGTGGTAAGATTGCCCGCCGTCCCGAGATGCGTAAGCAGACCGAACAAGATCTCCGGGTGCGAGTCCCCGGGCGTGAGGATCTGAACTCGGGGAGCTGCCAGCCAATGACGGACCCGGCGGATGGCGTCATCGGGACTCATCGGATGGTCCAGAATTCGAGGATGCGTCGCGATCCGGGTGAAGCCGAGGATCACCGCCCAGCACAAGCCCACGGGGCGCGGAAGCGTCATCGTGCTTTCCCACCACCCGCGAGCTGTTTTGTGATGAGCGGAGTCCGAATTGTAAGCGTGAATCAGAATGTTGACATCGGGAACGATCATCGCCGGAATTTTCGGGCGAACTCCTCCGCCTCCAATTCGTCCGCCAGTTGATTTAGTTTTTCGAGATCGATTCCGGGCTTAAATCCAAACGAGTGGGGCTCGACCCGGAAACGGGACCGCGCCGGGCCGGCCCTGGATTCGAGTCCAGCCCTTAGCGCCTGATTGACGGCCTCCTTAAGTGATACCCCCTTCGCGTCCATGGTCCTTTTAAGCTTCCGCGCCACATCCGGCTCGAGGGTCAAGGTGGTTCGCATACAGACATCATATCGTATCGTCGAATCGATGCCTGGACATCACATCGCCCGCAATCCGTCCGTAAGCTTGCCCCCGCCCTCACGGGCGGGGCTGAAAGTGGGCACGACGGTGTTCCAGCGTTCGCACCCAGCCCCGGCCGTGAAGGCCGGGGATAAGCGCCGGTTGAATTCCTATCGACAGATTATGGTTCGCCGGGCCTACAAGCCGACGTAAGCTTAGGCCTGTCCTACTCTGAAGAGCGATATAATCGCCCCCGAGGTCATGTGAAAACTGGCGCAATTTTCTTTTCGCTTCTGGTCGCAGTTCCGTTGATCGCGGCGGAGCGGTTGTATGTGGGCCTGTCGTCAAGCGGCCAACGAATTGTGGCGGATTTGGTGGAGGGCGCTCCCGCCGGATCGCCCATAGTATTGCTGATCGGCGGCTTGGCGGGCGAAGACGATTCGTCGCGCGCCGTTGCGCAGGAGGCGGCGAAATACGAGGCCGGCAAGCGCTCTGTCCGTCTTCTCGCCATTCCGATCGCGAATCCCGACCGGAGCAAACTAACGTTCCCCCCTACCGGCATCGCCTACCGCGAGAATCCGGAGGCGAACGCGCTATGGCGCTGGATGGCGATCCAGGCGCCCGACCTCATCCTGATCGCCGGACCCGACTCCGGGTTAACGGACGCCCTCGCGCAAAATTCCGTCGGGGGCGTGGGAAAGATTCCCGCGCAGCATGTAGACGCAAAGCCGGGGATTTTGAATTCGCTCAAAGGAGCGATCGCGGAATCGGAGGCGCACAAGGAAATCGATCGCCGCCGCGCTCGCCTGCCCCAGCAACTGGCGGACGAGCTTGCCGAATTCTACGGCCACGACTTCAATCAGGTAACGTACATCCCCGGAACGGCCTTGATCGCGCGCATGCGGATGGGGCAGATCGCGGATGTGCAAAAGCTCGCCGAGCCGTATGCGAGCGGCGCAAAAAATCCTCTCGGCGCGCGCCCCAGTTCGCTCACATTGGCCGGTCATCTGGTCTTTGCCGAACTGGCCCAGCGGACCGGCGATCCGCGCTACATCGAGTTGGTCCGCAAGGCCGCCGATCTCGGATTCGACGCGACCGGCTCCATGAAGGAAGCCATGCCCTTCCACGACGAGATGAGCGATTCGGTGTTCATGGGAACTTCGATTCTTGTGAAAGCGGGCAAACTCACCGGCGAGCGCCGGTACTTCGACATGGCGGCACGGCATCTGGCGTTCATGGAGAAACTCGATCTGCGGCCGGACGGCTTATATCGCCATTCGCCCTTGACGGACGCGGCGTGGGGGCGGGGCAACGCATTCCCGGCGCTGGGACTCGCGCTTGCGCTCACCGATTTTCCGAAAGATCACGCGGAATATGGCCGCATTCTTCTGGCTTATCGCCAGTTGATGGCCGCCTTGGCGAAATTCCAGGACCGCGACGGCATGTGGCGCGAAGTTATCGATGAGCCGGGTTCGTATGCTGAAACCTCGGCCACCTCCATGATCGCGTTCTCCATGCTGCGCGGAATTCGCGACGGATGGCTGGATCGCGCCTCTTACCAGCCGCGAGTGGATCGCGCATGGAAGGGCGTGCTGGCGAGAATCGGCCCGCAAGGCGTTCTGATGGACGTTTGCGAGTCCACGAACAAGCAGAAGACCCTCGAAGATTACCTCCATCGCGCGGCCAGTCTCGGCCGGGACGCGCGCGGTGGCGCGATGGCGCTCCAGTTCGCCGTGGAAATGGCGGGCTTGGAGTAAACGAGCGCGCTCACGCGGCTCTAAGTCTCGGCGGCTCGCCCCCCTCCAGATCGAGCTTGGTCGCGAGAAAGTCCATCAAGTCCTTCATCGCGACGATGGCCACCAGTTGGCCGCCATCGTCCACCACCATCAGCCGGGCATTGTCCGACTTTTGCAGCAGCCGGAGCGCCGCCATCGAATCGGTATCCGGGGTGATCGTGTTGTCGGGCGTGCTGGGCCTCACGATCTCCTCCACCCGGTGGATCGGCCACTCCTCGCGTGGAACCGCTTTCACCTGATCGGACGTGACGCATCCTTCCAGGCGGTTCGAATCCGTCAACACGGGGAACATGCGGTGGTGATAGCGGTACATATGGTCGTTGACCAGCTCCGCGATGGACATTTCCGGAGTGACGGTTTCGGGATCGCGATGCATGAACTTCCGCACCGGCTCGCCGCTCAGCGCGGAATTCACCAGCACCTGCTGGTAAGAGTTCTGCGCCACCGACTTCAGGAACATTCCAATGACGAACCACCACACCGCGCTTACGAGACTGCCGAAGAACAATTCGAAGATCGCGAGCACCATCAATGCGATTCCGAAACCGACTCCGATTCGTGAGGCGGTCCGCGTGGCGCGGCGGAGATTGCCGCTGTGGCGCCATAGCAGAGCCCTCAGCACGCGCCCTCCGTCCAGCGGAAACGCCGGAATCATATTGAACGCGGCCAGTATCCAGTTGATGCGGGCGATGTATGCCAGCACTCCGGTGAGCTGGATCGGAGCGGTGGCGCGAACGGCGCGATGAATGAAAAAGAAAATAAATCCAATCGCGACGCTTGCCAGAGGACCGGCGATGGCCATGGCGAATTCCGAGTTCGCGCTGGGCGGCTCTTCGTCCATTTCGGCGATGCCGCCGAACACGAACAGCGTAATGCCTTTCATCGGTATTCCATAGCGCCTCGCTACAATCGAGTGGCACAACTCATGCACCACGATGGAGCCGAACAGAAGAATCGCTCCCGCGATGCCCATCCAAAAATAATTTGAACCCGGCAAGCCGGGATAGTAGAAAGGAAAAACTCCGGCCGTCAGCGTCCAAGTGACCAGCGCGGCTATGATCAGCCAGCTCGCATCCATGCGAACTTCGAATCCCAACAGTTTGAAAAGTCTAATCCGCCGTCCCAACATACGTCCCCCCCACTATTAAGATTGCCGCCGGAACCACCGCGTTGCCTAGGGCTTGCCATCGTCGTAACATTGAAACAGGTCTTAGGCCGGGAACATCAAAAGTGCGAGGAGTCAAATATGTGCGACTATTCTTTGGCTGCCATGCAGACCCGCCTTGCTGTTGAAGGCGAGGAATTGAGCGTCTATCGTTTTCCGTCCGGTTCTTTGGGATTGACTTCACCCGCCGAGCTGGAGCGCTGCAAACCAGAGCTTCGCGGCTGGCGATCGTGGTTCAATCCGCGGCAGGCGCCCTGCGCTGTGTGCATTCCTCCAGGCGCGCGGCTGCTCCTGTTCGACATTCCGAAGCGCCTGCAGCAGCAACGCGGTCTTGGGCCATCCGAGCAAGTGACGTTCATTCAGACTAACGCCACGCCCGGGCGGCACCGCGACGGCGTCAGATTTAGGAATAACCAGGAGATTCTGCTCCAGCATCTGGCCGAAGGCCAGCGTGTGGTGGTCTTGTCGTTGGCTTCGTCGGAAGACAACGCGCCTCCGGAGCAGGTTTTCGAGACGGAAGAACTGGCGTTCCAGGGACGCTGAAAGCTCCGTCGCGGAAGCGAAACTATCCTTCGACGCTCGCGGGAGTCAGCGCGCGCCGTACGTCTTCGTGTACTTGTTTCGCGGATTGAAAACCGTGAACGAACCGTCGGCGGATGCGGAGACTTTAAGATACTCGCCCGTGCAATTCTCATCGACATTGGCGATGAGGGAATCGGGCGAGTTGGCGTCCTTGCCTCCCGCGATCGCGAAGTGAAGCTGCCAGAGGTCTTCGATTCCCGGAGAGCCTGCGAGCGTTTTCCAGCCCGCGGGATCGGCGCCTTTGCGCGGCCCGTTGTTCAGGATGGCGACCTTCGGCGCGAGCGCCCAGATCGCTTGAGGCGATTCGCCGCCATGATGGGTGGCGAGGAATAGGTCGAGCTTGCCCACGCGATTTTGCGGACAAAGCAGGGCGAGTTCCTTGTTCCAGGTGATGTCGCCGAAATCGCCGAACCGGAATTTGCCAAACTGGATCAGCACGCCGGCGGATTGCGAATTCTCGCCCGCCTCGTCGCCTTCCCCTTCCGGACGGCGAGTCAAGTTCGCGCAGAACGAGTTTGCGTCCCCCGATCGCTGAACGACTTTTCCAGCTGAGGCGAGCACCGTAACATCCACGCCCTTCACGGGAATCTCATCGCCCGGAGCAATCACGCGGTGCTGTCCGTTCCCGATGGCTTTGGTGTACGCTTCAGGATACTTTCCCTGTTCCTCAATGCTGGGACCGTGATCGAAAAATTCCGTCACGGGAAGACGGCGCAGCAAATTGGGCACGCCGCCGACGTGGTCGGGATGGAAATGCGTAATCAGTAGATAGTCGATGTGCTTTACTCCCGCGGCCTTGGCGGCCTTGGCGATGCGATCCGCGTCGCGCCCGCCGAAGCCGGTGTAGCCGGCGTCGATCAGCAGGCTCTGCCCTCCGGGGGAGACTACCAACGTGGATTGTCCGCCTTCGACGTCGATGAAATAGATGTCAAGCGTTTTGGCCGCCTGCGCTACAGCTAACGGAAGAAGAAGGAGAGCGAGAGCGCGCATGCGCCCATGGTAACGCCGGAGGTGGCGCACGCTTTAGCGTGCAGCCGTGGGCTTCAGCCCACGGTCGGATCGGAACGGCGAACTAAAGTTCGCCGCTGCACGCTAAAGCGTGCGCCACAGCTCAGCGGCGCATTGTACCCTCAAAGCATGGCGCCCCACGCCGGCCTGGAGCGACGCGCGGCCCGCATGGCTTTGCTGGGCATTTTCGCCAGCGCCGGGCTCGCCCTCGTGAAAATTCTGGTTGGCCTCGCGGCCCGCTCCGTCGCCGTGGTCTCGGATGGCTTCGAATCCGCATCGGATTGTTTCACGTCCGGACTGGTTTACGTCGGCCTCCGAATCGCGGAGAAACCGGCCGATGAAGATCATCCGTACGGTCACGGGCGATTTGAAACCCTCACCGCCTTGGCGATGGGCACGCTATTGGCGGCGGTGGGCGCGATCATCTGCCTGAGTTCTCTTCAAGAGCGGCACGAAGCTCACAGACCCGCGCTCTTCGCGATCTGGGTGGTGCTCGGATCGATAGCGGTGAAAGCTATTCTCGCCGCGGCGAAGATGCGCGTGGGCAAGCGGACGCGCAGCGATGCCCTGACCGCCGACGCATGGCACGATATGGTGGATATCTTTTCGGGGGTCGTGGCTCTGGTTTCCGTGTTGCTCGCGATTTTCGTGCCGGGTTTTCAGGCCGCCGATCACTGGGGAGGATTCGCCATCGGAGTCATCGTCATTCTTCTGGGTTTGCGCGTGGCGCGCAACACCGCGCTCCAGCTTATGGACACCATGCCCGACCCACGGCAGATGGAGCAGATTCGCGCCGCCGCGCTGCGCGTTCCCGGGGCCCTCGCGGTGGAGAAGTGCTTCGCTCGCAAAACGGGCTTGCGCTACCATGTCGATCTGCATCTGGAGGTCGATCCGGCCATGACCGTTATGGCGTCGCACGATATCGCCACCGCCGTGCGTTTCAATATTCGAGATGAGGTGGACTGGGTAGCCGATGTGCTGGTTCACGTCGAACCGCATCTTCCCGGCGGTCCCGCCGCCGGGGCGTCGAAGGCTCCGCCCGCCGAATTGAGCGTGAGGAAATAGACGATGGAGAATCGCGAGATCGCCCGGCTCCTTGCGGAGACCGCCGATCTAATGGAGATCGCGGACGAAGATTCGTTCCGCATCCGCAGCTACCGGAACGCCGCCGCGGCGATCGAAAGCTACCCCGAATCGGTCTCCGCGATTCTGAAGAATCCGGAAAAGAAGGTCACGGACATTCCCGGTATTGGCAAAGGCATCGCCGCCGTGCTTCAGGAGATCGAGCAGAAGGGAACGTTTGAACGCCGCGATCAGATGCTGGAGCTTTATCCGCCCACCGCCTTAGAGTTGCTCAAAATTCAAGGGCTCGGGCCCAAGAGCATTCGGGCGATCTGGGAACATCATCGAGTCTCCACGATCGACGCGCTGGAGAAACTGTGCCAGGAGCAAAAGCTCCGGGAGTTGCCGCGGATGGGCGCCAAGCTCGAAGAGAAGGTGCTGCGCTCGATCTCCGGTTATCGCCAGCGCGCGGGGCGCTTCCTGTTGAGCTTTGCACAAGCCGTCGTGGATGAGCTCGTCGAAATCCTGGGGAAAGTGCCCGGCGTGACGAAAGTGACGCCGGCGGGAAGTCTTCGGCGCGGTAAAGAGACGGTGGGCGATATCGATTTGCTGGTGACCGGCCCGGGCGCCGAGCAGGCGCTCGAAACGTTTGTCTCGCTGCCAAAAGTCCATGAGGTATTGGGGCGGGGAGCGAATAAAGCCAGCGTCAAATATGGGCTGGAGGGGATTCAGGTGGATTTGCGCGCTCTGCCTGAAGAAAACTATGGGGCGGCGCTTCAGTACTTCACCGGCAGCAAGGAGCACGGCATCGCGATTCGCGCGCGTGCGCAAAAGATGGGCCTGACGCTCAGCGAATACAGCCTGGCGCGAATCGACACTAAGAAAGTTGTGGCCTCGGCAACCGAGGAGGACATCTATCGCGCTCTGGGACTAGCCTGGATTCCGCCCGAGCTGCGCGAGAATCAAGGCGAGATCGAAGCGGCCGGGGAAGGAAAGCTACCCAAGCTCATGGAGCTGAAGGACATTCACGGCGATCTGCACATGCATACGCTCGAGACCGATGGCCGGGCGTCGCTCGAGGAGATGGCCGCGGCCGCGCATGCCCGCGGATACGAATACGTCGCCATCACGGATCATTCCAAGGCGCTCGCCATGGCCAATGGCTTGGACGAGAAGCGCGCGGTCGCATTTGCGCATCGCGTGCGCGAGATGGATCAGAGCGGGTTCGGCTTGCGCGTGTTCTCCGGCATTGAATGCGACATCCGCCGCGACGGCGCGATGGACCTCGAGGACGACGCCTTGAGCGAATTGGATTTCGTCATCGGCAGCGTTCACAGCTACATGAATCAGGAGCCGGCCGAGATGACCGATCGCTTGCTGCGAGCGCTCGAGTGCCCGCACATTCGCGTGCTGGGGCATCCCACCGGGCGCGTGCTGTTGAGCCGCGATTCGTATCCCTTCGATTTCGAGGCCATCGCTTCGGCAGCCGTGCGCCGCAACGTGTATCTCGAAATCAATGCCAGCCCGGAGCGGCTCGATTTAGGCGCAGCCATGGTGCGGGCCGCGAAAGCGCGAGGCTGCAAATTCGTCATCTCGACTGACGCCCATCACCCCAAGCATCTGGCCAATATGCGCTATGGCGTGCTGATGGCCCGGCGGGGATGGCTGGAGGCGTCCGATGTGCTGAACGCGCTGCCTGTGGCGAAGTTTGCCAAGGCGATCGGTTCGAAGTGATAGTTCTCGACCGCGAAGTGCGGTTGGTGTGGTTCACTCGAGACGGTCTCGGCCCGGCCGCGATTAGAATGTGAACCTCCCGATCAGAGTCCCGGAGCGCGGCAGCAGGTTCAATCCGGACGCGGCAATCGTTCCGGTGGCGGCCAGGGATCCAAATCCGCCCGTAATATTGCCGTTCGGTGCGTGAGTCACCACCGCTTTGGCGTTCGTGCTCGAAGGGTCGCTGAAAACCGACCGGTTGAACACATTGGTGAATTCGATCCGAAGATTGAAGCTCGCACGTTCTTTTACTCTCCAAGTCCGGCCCAGGTTCATGTTCTCGATCGGATGGCGTTGTCTGCGATAGTCGCTGTAATAGGCAGCCGCCGTCCCGAATTGGCCGACGGCCGGATCCACCCATGCATTGGCATTCAGCGCAATGGTCGTTTGCGGATCGAAGCAGTGACAGTTGAGATTTTGTAAAAACAGGGGCTGTCCGGGAACCCGATTGGCGAAAGTCGTTTGGAACAGATATGCGGCGAGATTGCTTTGGGCCGTCGGGACTTGCAACGGCAGTCCGCTTTTATACTGCAAAAACAGCCCGTAAGTCCAATCGCGCATGAGCCACGATAAGGCCCGATTCAATTTGAGGCTCGGCGTCGTGTAATTCACCGAGGCGTTCCAAGCGAACGGAGTATCGTACTGCGAAATGTACTTGTTGTTCGCCCGGTTGAACACGTCGTTTATCGACGCGCCGCCCGTCGTTCCCGGATTGGGTACGGTTTCGGCTCCGATGGTTTGGCTCTTCGACCACGTGAACGTACTCAAAAATTGAAGACCGTGAGAGAACCGTTTGGTCGCCTTCGCTTGCAGGGAATTGAACCACGTGTCGCCGAGCGGATCCCAGTAATAATTGATCGTGCCGAACTGCGGAAAAGGCCGGATCGCCTGCGCCACGGTTAAAGTCGCCGGGTACCCGGCATAGGGAACGTGCAGACCGCGAGCGGCCGCGGCGGCGGACCCGATCGGCTGGAGCAGCAGCGCCTGATCGGCCGGATTGCCGATATTGATTCCATAAGCTTTCAGCCGGTCGTAGGAAATCGCATTTGCATTGATTAACCCCGGAGCCAGCCACCAGATTCCCCTGTTGCCGACGTAAGCGATATCCACCGCCAGATCGTGCAGCAACTCCCTCTCGAACCCGGCGCTCCATTGATATTGACGCGGCGGTCTTCCCGCGTTGGGATCGATACCGCCGGGCGGATTGCTATTCGGAATCGAGTTGTTGAACGGATAAATGCCCGCATAGATATCGGGGAACGGGCGGGGAGCATATTGTGACGGAATGCCCGTGGAAAGCTGCATCACGGGAAGGCCGAAGCTGGGAGTGCTGAAAGGGTTCGAGAGGCCGAATCCTCCGGCCGAGTTGTTATTGTCCTCCGTGCCCGCATAAACAATCGCCGCGCCGCCGCGGAACACCAGTTTGTTCGTGATCTGGTACGCCATCCCGAGCCGTGGACCAAACGCCCAGGGATAATTGTGGGCGAAACTGCAGTTGCAATGCCCGGGACCCGAGCCTTCGAACATCACCGCGCCAGGCAGGTTCCCGGTCGCGGGATTCGGCACTGTGGGCGAAAATGCGGACGCCCGCCCGTATTGTTCTCTCAAGTATGTCGAGTAGTCGTACCGCAGGCCATAATCGAGCGTGAACCTGCGCGTAATCTTCCAGGAATCCTGCGCGTAGATGCCGGTTTGACTCTTCCCGTGCCGAAGTTCCACAGGATACGCGATATTTCCGTTATTGACCAGGCCCAAAAGAAAGCTGGCATAGCCGAATCCGGGCACTCCTCCCGCGACGGTGGGCGTTTGAAGATAAGGCTCGCTGGTGGTCGCGGTGGAGAATGCATAGCTCCCGTTCACGCTGCCGGTGCCGATGGCGGGGTAGCCTTCGGTGCGGAACTCACCGCCGAACTTGTAGGTGTGGTTGCTCTTCACCCAGGTCAAACTTGTGTTGAACGTCGGCTTCTCCGTGTAGGAATGCGAATCGAAGGAAGATCCCATGGACTTCATCCCGCCATTATTCGGAACCGCTGTCATCAGTCCCGAAATCGACGGGAAGAAACGGTTGATCGTGCCAGGCAACCCTAATTGCTTGCCGGAATCGTAATTGGTGAAGCCGCTTCCATCGGCGGTGACGGATTTGATGCCGAAATTGACGTATTGGAAACCCGCGCCAAAGTGAAGCAGTACGGTCGGCGTCACCGTGTAGTCGTAGTTCAATCGAGTGACCCACGTAGGGACGATGGAACCCACCGCGGTGGTGATAGGGTCGGGCAGCCCGTCCGCCCCGCCGCCAAAAGCGGTAGAAATGGGCTGAAAGAGCGCATTTCTTGAAAAGTAATAAGCTAGTTTTCCTTTCGGCCCCACAACCTGGTCGATTTTGAAAGAAGTAATTTGGGTCGTCGTGATGCCGGTAAAGGTAGGAATATAGTTGTTCGCGATCGCGCCGGCGTTCGGGCCGATCGGCGCCGGCATGTACGATTGAATCTTGAGCGCCACAGGGTCGAACCGCGTGGGGTCGATCGCGTTATTCAGGAAGGGATCGCGAACCACCTGGCCGGTCGAGAGCGTCCTGGTGGTGCCGGGATCGAAGATTTCGCCCTCCATTATGGGCCGGCCGAGCGGATCGGTGGTCAATGCCCTTCCGGTGGTGATCGCCGAGGCGAAATTGCCTTGACGATAAGCGCCCGTAGGAACCGTCTCGATCAGATTGTTCACTTGTTGGTGTTCCTGAAATCGCTCCAGGTTGAAAAAGAAAAATGTCTTGTCGTGACCCTTATACACCTTGGGAATCCACACGGGGCCACCGACGGTGAACCCGTAATCGTAACGCCGCTGTCGTGGACGCGGATTTCCCGTTCCCGCGGGACCGTCCAGAAACGGCGTCCCCGAGTTGAAGACCTCGTTTACCAAGTATTCGTAAGCGCTTCCATGGAACTGGTTCGTCCCCGATCTCATGGTGACGTTGAAAACGCCCCCGCCCACCTGGCCGTATTCCGCGGCGTAATTGCTGGCCTGGACGGTGATCTCCTGGATCGCGTCCACACCCGGCTGAAGCTGCGCGGGGACGCCGGGCGTGCCGCCATCTGTCGCATCCTGGCCTTCCACGCGGAAAGCTTGAGTATTGGTTGGAGCGCCATTCACCCGTACGCCGTTGTTCGGCACCCAATAGGTGCCGGGGATCATGACCAGCACCGCGTTGGGATTACGAACCCCTTGGGTACCTGCAAAATTAGCGCCCACTCCGAGCACTGGAAGCGCATCCAGCGTTTGCGAAGCCACGTTATGACTTAGCTCGCCGCTTTCGGTATTCAGCAACGGCGCCGCCTCGGTCACGGTGACCGACTCCGATGCGGCACCGACCTCGAGCGCTATGTCGATGCGAGCCACCTGCGCCACTTGAATCTCCAGGCCCTGCCGGACATATTTTTTGAAACCGGGAACCGAGATCAATAATTCATAGATCCCGGCGGGCAACTCCGCGAGGCTGTAATTGCCGGTAGCCGTGCTCGCGGCCCGATAAATCGCGCCGGTGGCGACGTTTCTCGCTTGGATCGGCGCATTGGCGACCACCGCACCGGCGGGATCGGATATGGTTCCTGTGATCGTGCCACGGTCGCTTTGGGCGCACAGGAACGAAGCGAGCGCGGATAGGCAGAGCGCAATCGAAATAGATTTCATGATTCCCCTTTTCCGAAGTACCGAATGGCGTCACTATATGCGAAGCGCATGGCGGGGTCAAGGCGAGGCTGCTTTCTGTCAGCGCCACGTGAGAAGTTCTTATTAGAAAGTTCCTATTGACAGCTTCAAAGGATGGAGCAGGAACGTATGGCATTAACGCAAGAGGAACGAGATTGATTGGATTGGTTAAAGTAGGCCAGGCGCAAACAGATCACGCAACGCGGGGCGGCCGAATGCATGGGCGTGAGCCAACGATGGGTGCGCAAGGTCCTGAAGCGCATGCAGACCGAGAAAGGCCGTGTGGTGATGCACAAGTTGCGCGGAAAGCCGTCGAATCGGCGGATGAGCGCAGAGCTGCGCGACCGGATCGTGAAGATCCGGTCCGCTCCGGCATATGCCGGCTACGGGCCGACCCCATTTGGGAACCGTGCTGTTCTGGTACAATCACTCGCAACGCAACTCGTGCACGAGACTCAAGAAGGAGAAGGTTATGCGAAGCAAGGGGTGGGTGTTGCTGTCATCCGCTGGCATGATCCTTGCGCTAGCGGGGCAAATCGGGCGGCAGGCATGGGCACAGGGGCGCCGGACGCAGACGCCTCTGTTCGAGCCGGACCCTCTCTGGGCGGAGGCGTTGCCAAATAGGTGGGTGAATGGGCAGGTTGGCGGCGTGGCCGTCGATTCCCACGATAATCTCTGGGTCTTTCACCGGCCGGGCACGATTCCCGACGGAGAAAAAGCCGCCTCGCTAAACCCTCCACAAGCGGAGTGCTGCATTCCCGCCCCTCCGGTTTTGGAATTCGATAAGAACGGAAAATTCCTTCAGGCATGGGGTGGGCCAGGGCCGGGTTATGAATGGTTCGCCTCCGAGCACGGAATCTTCGTGGATTACAAAGAAAACGTTTGGCTAAGTGGCAGCGCGAAAGAAGACAATCACATCCTGAAGTTCACCACCAAAGGCAAACTCCTCCTACAGATCGGCCATGCGGGAAAGAATCGGGGCAGCAACGATACCGCGAATCTGGGCGGGCCGGCGGGCCTCTTCGTCTATCCGAAGACTAATGAGCTATTCGTGGCTGACGGATATTTCAACCACCGCGTCATTGTTTTCGACGCGGATACCGGAGCCTACAAACGGCACTGGGGAGCGTACGGTAAGAGACCCGATGACGACTTGAGGTTTCCGCCGCGCGCGCAGCTCGTTCAAGGACCACCGCCCGAAGGTTTCAACAATCCCGTTCATGCCGTACTCGTAACCAACGACGATCTGGTCTACGTAGCCGACCGCTCCAACAACCGGCTTCAAGTATTCAAACTGGATGGAACATTCGTCAAGGAAGCCTTCATCTCGCGAAACACGCTTCAGAACGAGGGAACGGTGCATGCCTTTGCCGTCTCGCCGGACAAAGAACAAAGGTTCCTGTATGTTGTGGATGGCTCCAACAAAGCGATTAGAATTCTAAATCGCCAGACGTTGGAAATCGTCGCGACCGTTGGAGGACACGCCGGCCACAATGCCCGGGAATTCTTCCACATCCATGGCATCGCGGCCGACTCCAAAGGCAATCTGTATCTCGGCGAAGTCAACAATGGCCAACGCTACTACAAATATGCGTTCAAGGGCATGAGCAAATAAAAGGTGGAGTAGCCACCACTCGATCTGACATTTTCGATAAACCGGTCCCGATGGTCCGGACAGGAGAATGTCAGATTAAGTCTGAGCTATTACACTTCAGCGGACCTTCGTTCACTCTGGCCTGTTGCCCCAGATCAGGACCGGAGCTGCCCTTCGAGTTTACGCTTGCCGCACCCGCTCGTCCCGCTCGACCTTGCCATCGCGGATATGCACCACCCGGTGGGCGAACATGGCGATATCGTGCTCGTGGGTCACCAGCACGATGGTGTTGCCCTTGTCGTGCAACTGCGCAAATAAGGCCATGATCTCGGCGCCGGTCGCGCTGTCCAAGGCTCCCGTC
>DATBIA010000121.1:0-10157 GCA_036557165.1 Bryobacteraceae bacterium | reverse complement strand
CTGCCGCCCGTCGAGATAGTTCGCGGCGAGCTGGGGATTCCATTCGCATACCGCGGGCATGGTCGCAATCAATGTCCCCAAGACAACACGGGAAAGCATGTGACTGAGTTTACTACCGCAGAGCGCGAAAAAGGTACGCCGCTACTTCTTAGCCGGAACTTTCTGTTCTGAGCAGCGACCATCGAGCGGCGGTTAAGCCGCCGCCGCGATCGTGAGCGTTAACAGTAGGTCGCGGAATAAACTCTCTCAGGCCCAACGGCGGATTGCTGCACTGGCGCGCTCTCTTGCGGCCCTCGCCAACCGGGCGGCCGGCCGCCAGAAACGCTTCCTCGCCCTCGCTGTCCGCTCCTCCACCGTCCCGGTTTTCAGCGACCGATTGCCGCCGATCTTGCCGCCCTTGCGCCCGATCTCGCGGATGGCCTGGCGGAAGATGGCTCGGGTTTTCGCGTCCATGCGGGCGTATTAACCGAGTTTAGGAAGTGTGTCCACACGGACGCTGCGGCACATCGTCGTGGCGAATCGGGCCACTTTCCAGAAAACCCACATCACATCTACTGAGTGCGTTCACTACTCATGCGCTACACTCGCCTCATGCAGCTTGGCGCTCTGTTTCAAGGGAGGTTTGCGGTGAGCCATCTACAGTGAAGTCGCGGGAACGATTCGAAATCGAGAAAACGCGGCAAAAATGCCGAATGCAAAAATCAAATCGATGAAAAGGAAGTCCCGCTGATGCAACCAACACTCAACATCCTAGAACTAGTTCTTCTGATCCTTGCCATTCTATTCGGTTTCGCCATCCTGGGGACGATCGCACTGGTTCTCCTGCGCCTGCTTCGGACTCAACGAATTGCCAAGAAGCGCCCGGAATCCTATTTGGAAATTACGCATGTCGATAAGAACTTGGCCGATCGCGTTCACGAGGTGAAGCGCAGCCTTCTACCGGAGAAGGAGCGCCAGAAGTTTAAAAGAAAGAGGGCTGAAAGACAATACGACAGCACAGTTTTCGTGATTGATTTCCATCCGAGTCTACGAGCTCGAGAAGTGGATAAGCTGCGTGAAGAGATCGACATTATTACGCAGGTCGCAACACCAAAAGATGAAGTGGTTGTACGGATCGATTCAGCCGGCGGAACGGTAAACACCTATGGTCACGCGGCCTCGCAGCTCTTACGGATACGAGAAGTGGGAATTCCATTGACCATCTGCGTCGATGAGATTGCTGCTTCGGGCGGATACATGTGCGCGGCAGTGGCCGACAAGATCATTGCTGCTCCTTTCGCTTACATCGGATCTATCGGTGTGGTCGCCAGGATGCCGAACTTTGTTGGGCTGATGCAGAAGCTCGGCGTCCGATACGTGGAACTTACTGCCGGTGAGAACAAACGAACACTCACTCCGTTCTCAGAACCCACACCCCAACAGGAGGCCATCGAGCTCGAACGTCTGCAGGCGATACACAGCGCATTCAAAAACCTGATAAAGCAGCGCCGGCCGAATCTTGACATTGACAAAGTTGCCGACGGCAACTACTGGCTGGCGTTAGAGGCAAGAGAGCTGGGCCTAGTAGATATCATCGACACCAGCGATGAGTATCTGAGCCGGCAATCGAGGGCAAACCGTCGCATTCTCAAAATCAGTTGCAAACCTCAAAAGGCCGATCTGCTAGAGAGGGTGCTGGACGCGATCAGATAACGCTCGCTAGGCCGGGGCGGCCGTCAGCTCCTGCGCATGGCACTGTAGGCTCAGTCAAATAGTCGAACGAGCTGGCCCCGCACAACTAGCAGGTGTGGATCAGACTCATAAACAGATCGCCCACTTCGGCCCCGTGCAGGGTTCGATAGAACAATGCATTCTTCCGGTGCAACACTGCCCGTTGAGCGCGCGCTCGCAGAGGTTGTTGTCTAGTGGCGCCGAAAGCATCAGCGCACTCGTACAGAGCACCACCCTACTTGCCTCCGCCAGCCGGTTCCTTGGCCTTCGCGCCCTCTAGCACCCTGAACTCCGACGCTTTCTCCGGCTGCCCCAATGCCTCGTAGATCACGGTGAGGTCCTTGAGCGCCGTCTGGATCCAGCTCACCGTCGGACTCGTCTGCTTGATGAGGATCTTATAGCCCGCCATCGTGTGGCCCTCCGCCTCGGCGTACCGCTTCTCGCCGACCAGAGTTCGTCCCAGCTTAACTTGCGCTATCGCAGTATTCATGTCTTCGGGAGACAGCGCCTCTGAATAGCGTCGCACTGCGTCGCGGAACATCGGCTCCGCACGAGCATACTGCTTCTCCGCGAGATAAACGCTGGCCACGTTGGCCAAGGCTAGAGCGTACAGATAATGATGCTCGCCATAGGCGCTCTTGTAAATCTCTGCCATTCGCCGGAAGCGCGCCTCCGCGTCATCGAACTGGTTTCGTTGAAGAGCTACGGTGCCAAGCTCGTTGAGCACGTTCGCGACGCGGGGACTGTTGGGGCCGTAGACATGTTCCTGGATAGCCAAGGCTCGCTCGGACAGGGCCAGTCCCTCATCGTATCGCCCCTGAAAAACGATCGCGCGCCCCAACATCGACAGAGTTGAGGCCGTCTCGGGGTTATCCTCCCCGTACCACGGCTCGTTGATCGCCAAGGCCTGCCTGTACAGGCGCTCCGCGTCGCCATAGCGCCCGCGTTGAAATTGCACCGCGCCAAGATTGATCAGGTCGTCGGCGACGAGGGGATGGCGGTCGCCCACGAAGTCGCGGTGGATGGCCAAAGCGCGCCGTGTCAGAGCTTCGCAGGCGTCATAATGGCCCGCATAGAACTGCGTATCGGAGAGGTCTTTCAGCGTGCCGGCGAGGTCGAGCGTCGGTGCGCCCCGCGACTGAAGGGCAACGGCCTGCTCCAACAGAGGGACCGCCTTGGCGTAAGAACCACGGGATGTGAGCACCTTTCCCAAGGCGGCGGTCGCCTCGGCCGTCGCGCCGGCATCGCGAGGCCGGGCGCGCTCGATCGTCTCCAGTCCTCGCCGGACGAGCGTCTCCGCCTCGTCGAGGCGGGCCTGTTCCGCCCGGAGGAGTCCGAGAGCCACCAGGCTTTGGCCGGTTTCCAGATGATCGGAACCGAGGAGCGATCTGCGGCGGTCGAGCGAGGACTGCAGAAGGGTGTCGGCCTGCGCGAGATTGCCCATTTTTTCGTAAAGGCTTCCGAGGGTGAGATAGAGCTCCGCCTGGACCTCCGGCTCGGCCCTGAGCGACTGCGCCTGCTTAACGCCCCGGTCAATGATCGTGCTGACACGCAGTCCCGCGGCCGGGCCGGATTGCTTATCGCCGCCCTCGAACAGGTTCAGCATGAACTGCTGAACGCGCTGCATGCGGGCTACAGCCGCGACCGCGGTGTTGCGGGCCGTCTCCAGCCGCGCCGTGAAGTAAACTCCCATCACGGCAAACGCCAGGCCGGCCGCCGATGTGGCCGAGACCGCGCGCCGGTTGCGCCTGACGAACTTCCCCAGACGGTAGCCCAATTTATCCGGGCGCGCGTCAAGGGGCCTCCCACTCAGATAGTGATCGACGTCCCGGATCAGCGCGTCAACCGATCGGTAGCGGCGCTGAGGGTCTTTGCGCATCGCGGTGAGACACAGCACGTCGAGGTCGGCCCACGCCGCTTTGCCGAGGTCCGCCCGACGCGCGCCCCGGCTCCCGGCTGAACCCGCCATAACGGACGGCCGTTCAGGTTCCCGCTCCAAAATGAGCCGTTCCGCCTCGCCGAGCGAAAGAGCGGAGAGGTCGAATGGCAAACGATCCGTCAGCAGTTCATAGAGAATCACTCCGAGCGCATAAACATCGGTATGGATGCCGACCTGTTCCCCCCGGATCTGCTCGGGCGCTGCGTAGGCGGGCGTCATTAAGCGCAACCCGGTCCGTGTCTCGACCGGTGGCTGGCCCGAGCTGCCAAGCTGCTTGGCAATACCGAAATCCAGCAGCTTGACGTCTCCCGCCGCGGTCACCAGGATGTTCGACGGCTTCAGGTCGCGGTGGATGACCGCATGCCCGTGCGCGAACTGCACGGCCTCACAGACCGACCGGAACAGGCGCAGGCGCCCGTCGATGGAGAATTTTGGCTCCGCGACATATGTGGTCAGCGGCGCACCGTCCACGTATTCCATGGCGAACCACGGGGTGCCGTCGGCCGACGTGTCAGCGTCGTAGATGCGCGCGATGGCGGGATGGTTCAGTTGCGCAAGCGTCTTTTGCTCCGCCAAGAAGCGATCCCGGCGGACCGGGGAAAGCCAGGCTTCGCGAAGGATTTTGATGGCGGCCTGGGACCCGATGTCGTCGCGGGTCGCCAGGTACACCACACCCATGCCGCCCTCCCCGAGCAACTTGCCGAGGCGATACGGTCCGAACTGCCCCGGCATCGCCAGGACAGGGGGCGGTTGAGCGAAGATCTCGCGGGCAGCGCGAGCCATGCCATCGAGAAGTGAATCGTCCGGCTCATCCTCCTCGAGCATGGCGAGCACCTCGGCTACGAGATCCGCATCCGGACAGGCCGTCCGAAGATACTCCTGCTGCCGCGCCTTGGGCAATTCCATGGCCCCAAGGAAAAGCGCCCGAATTTGTTTATAACGGCCGGCGTTCATCGGTTGTTTCCATGGATCTTCTAGACCGGGCAATTGCCGTCCTCAGCGGGGTTGGCCAAGCCGCTGTTTCAGCCATGCCCTCGCCACTCGCCATTCCCGAAACACTGTGGCCTCCGACACGCCGAGCGCGGAAGCGATCTCCCCAAACTCGAGCCCTCCGAAGAAGCGGTATTCTACGAGGGCGGCGTGATGCGGCTCCAGGCGCGCCAGTTCCTGGAGCGCCTCATCGAGCGCCAGCACGTCCTGTTCCGGTGATCCCGAAATATCGTTAGAATCATCCAGCGTCAATAGAATAACGCCAACGCCCCGCTTTTGCGCATTGCGCCGCCGAGCCGCCTCCACGAGGACCTCGCGCATAGCGCGGGCGGCGATCCGCTTGAAATGAAGCCGGGAGGTGACTGCGACCTGCGGGGATTTCGCGAGTTTTAGCCAGGCTTCGTGGACCAAGGCGGTCGGACTGAGCGTCACGCTCGGCGCGTTGCCCTTGACGGTGAAGGCGAGGCGGCACAGTTCCTTGTACGTCGCGCTGAAGAATTCATCCAGGACACGTCTTGCCTCCATGGCGGCCGGTCCGCGTCCCTCAAGCCCGTGCTCCACCCTGACATTCCCGCCCTCAGAATCGACGGTCCGCCGTACGTCTCATCGTTGTAACTAGGAGCGCTCGCGGCCCGCCAGAGCATCGAGAAGCATAGCACACGGAAGTTGAGTTGCGACAGGTCAGAAGCTCCGTGGCGCATGATGATAGCGATCGAAGCTAATCCATTGCCATGAAACAAGCCCGGCAGTGTTAGCGCGGAAGGAGGAAGGCGAGGTGCTGGGGCCCCGCGAGTTGGGACACGGCGAACCCAGCCGATCAGTCTGCCTGCCTATCCCAACCGTGGGCGCCGCCTGGCATGCGCCGATTCGTGCCGAGCGGATTTTTACTCTGGCGGCTAGTTGGTCGGCGGCAATCTTTCGGAAGCCCGTTGGAATAGCGGACCCCAAGACCCGCGCAGACGGCAGGACAGGCGCTCTCCTCACCGTGTCGGCGACATTTTCACGAGGTTCGTCGCCGGTCCTTCCGGCATCTGCCCCGAGTCCCTACCGCCAGCAACGCACAACCAAGCAGCGGGATCAGAGAGGATGGCTCCGGCACTGACGTCGGTAAAATCGTAATTCCTCCCGGTGAAAGCGTATCGATGTGGATGTCGAGTGGTGTCGGGTCGGAAAGACTGCTGGTTGGAAACGCCAAGAAATTCACCGGGAACGATCCCGATGCCGCGCCTGCCGCTACATCGAACGAGATCCGGCCGAGTCCCACGGTCGTTCCCGAAGCCAAGACCGCGCCTTTATTCGGAGTCGCGAAGACATCGGAGGCGATGACCGACTGGCCGCTGGTCGGTCCGGTCAGATCCGGACCGAACAGTGAATTGCCGGCAAAGATATAGGTACTAGTGGTGCCTGTGGTCACATCCGTGAAGCTGACGTCCGAATCGGAGATCTGTACCCCGAACGAGAACGCGGCGACCGTAATATCCGTGGGTCCGCTGTTGGTCAGGTCGATTTCGACCGCATTATTCGAAGAACCAGCCGCGACAGTGACCGACTGTCCGGTTAGAATCACGTCGGCGAGCGCCCCCGTCGATCCCAGCAGGCAAATTATGCCCGCGCATCCCAAAGTCCTGAGTGGAAAATTCGCAATCCCTTTCACTTTCGATCTCCAGTTCTGTTCCAGTTAAACAACGTCTCATTGTGAATACCCGTCACTAAGCAGAGTCGCCCGCCGTACCCTATCATGGCAGCATCGTCCCAATCCGTGTCCTGACGACCTGTATGTCAGCCGTATTGACCACTCCGTCTCCATTCATGTCGGCGAAGGGGTTATAGGTCGCAACCGCGGCGTTATTAACGCCAGTCAAGTCGGAAGCGCTCACTACGCCGTCATCATTGAAATCGCCCCATAGGATCTTGAGCCCTTGGCTGAACCCAGCGCCGCCGCCCAGCGCGTTACCAGCGGCATCTTTCAAAGCGTTCGCACCAGTACCGGCCAAGGTCGTCGCGAAATTTCCCAGCGTAAGAGGGCTGATGGTCCACGTCAAAGTATTGGTCCCCAGACCACTCAGGCCGGTGGCGGTCACACCGCCGAGGCTGTTCACCGTGCCCTGAGCAATCGGTTCCGAGAAGACCACGCGGATCCCCGTGATCTCCCAAGGCAGACGGTTGCGTGTGGAACCTATGACGTTGAAGCTTTCTAGGCCAAACACCACGTTATAGGAGACAACGGTCGGCGAAATTGTTACCGTCACTGTCAGCACCGTCGAACCGCTCACTGCTCCCAGCGTCGCGCGGATCGTACTCGTGCCGGTGCCCGCCCCCGTTGCCAGACCGGTCGCCGTGATCGTCGCCACCGATGTCGTGGCTGACGTCCACGTTACCTGCCCCGTCAGGTTCTGCGTGCTCGAATCGCTGTAGGTCCCGGTGGCCGTGAACTGCTGCGTGGTCCCCTTGGCGATCGATGGGTTCGCCGGCGTCACCGCGATCGACTGCAGCGTGGGTCCACCCGCACCAACTGTCAGGATCACCGGAATCGTCATCGCCTCGGAGCCGAATTGCGTTGTAGCCACGATCTGTCCGGTGTATGTTCCCGCCGGCGGTGTTGTGACTACACTTGCCGTGATCGTATGAGGAGTGCCGCACAGCGGTCCCCCGGAGCACCCGCTGAAACCGGAAATCGACAACCATGCACCGCCGTTCCCAGTCGCAGATGTTGGGATGAAGTTGAAATTGGTACCGGTGCTGGAAATCGTTAAGTTCTGTGGAACGGGAGCAGGTCCGCCTGGCGGCATGCTGAAATTTATCGGCGAAAGCTGCACAAACACGTTCGGTCCGACTGTAACACTTACCGGCACCGTAACGCTTCCGGTCGAGCTCGAGAAAATCAGTTCTCCGATAAACGTGCCCGCCACCAACCCCTGATTGGGCAGATTGGCCACATTGATGTTGGCAGTGACCTTTGAGGGTGCAACCCCACTAGCCGGGGAAACGGATAGCCAGTTCCCGCCATCGGACGTAATTGCCAGCGCCGCAAAGTTTAGCGTTCCCGACCCTTCGTTACGGAATAGGACATCCTGGCTCGGCGGATTACCGCTGCCCGTCGTGAAGGAGAAGCTCATCTGGCCCTGAACATTGTCGAAGAATGGCGTTGTCGGGGCCTCGACGGTCAGAGTAACCGGCACTGTGATCGTCATGTTACCGAATTGGGACGTGAAATTGACTTGCCCTGTATAGTTACCGGCCGCTAACGTGGCGCTGGGATTCACAGAAACCGAGATAGTATGTGGCGTGCCGCATAGTGGTCCGCCCGAACAGCCGTCGAATCCACTAATGGTCAGCCAATCCCCACCGTTCGCTGTCGCCGATGTCGGGATGAAATTGAAGGCAGTACCAGTGCTTGGAACGGTCAGAATCTGTGGTAGCGGATTATCACCGCCAAGTGGTTTGGTAAAGCTGATTGCGTTGATCTGGCTCAGAATATTGTCGCCGACGACAACGCTCACGGGAACCGTAACGGAACCGGTTGCTGATTGGAAGACCAGTTCGCCTACAAATGATCCGGCAACCAGTCCCAGATTTGGTAGATTCGCCGAGTTAATGGAGACCGTTACTACCGAGGGCGCGGTTCCACTCGCAGCCGATACCGTCAACCAGTTACCGCTATCGGAGGTGCTGGTCGTGAGAGTCCACGGTAACGATCCCGAACCCGCATTGCGGATTTGTACGGATTGGCTCGGAGGCGTCAGGCCTTTCGTCTTCATCGAAAAACTCATTTGCCCCTGGACGTTGTCAAAAACAGGAGCGCCGGAAGCCACCACAGTAAGCGTCACGGGCACCGTGATCGTCATACTGCCAAATTGCGAGGTGAGCGTGATTTGACCGGTATAGGTTCCCACTCCAAGCGTTGGGCTGGATGTCACGGCTGCGAAAACGGTGTGCGGCGTGGCGCATAGAGGGCCGCCGGAACAACCTTGGAAGCCACTGACTGTGAGCCAGCTTCCGCCCGTTGCTGTCGAGGAAGCGACAGTGAAATTAAAGTCCGTGCCGGTGCTGGCGACGGTTAGAACCTGCGGAAGTGGATCGGCGCCGCCAAAAATTTTGGTGAAGCTGATCGCGTTGATTTGCGTGAGAATGTTATCTCCCACAACAACGACGACGGGGACCGTGGTACTGTCGCTCCCTGTTCGGAACACGAGATTTCCTATGAACGTCCCTGCCGTGAAGCCTCCGCCGGGCAGATTCCCCGTAGCAATCGTAATGTTCACTTGGGAGGGCGCCGTGCCGCTGACAGACGACGCGCCCAACCAGTTTCCACCATCCGATGTGCTGGTAGACAGATTCCAGCTCAGTGTGCCGCTTCCGCCATTCCGAATCTGGATAGTTTGCGGCGGCGGATTGACAGGCAGATTGGTAGCATTGCCCGTCTTTACCGAAAAGCTCACTTGTCCCGGGAGGTTGTCGAAGAATGCCGTTGATGGAGAGGTGATTGTGAGCGTGACCGGTACCGTAATCGTCACATTACCGAACTGCGAAGTAAAGGTGACTTGCCCGGTATAACTTCCGACCGCCAGCGTGGGACTGGCGGAGACACCCACAGTAACGGTATGTGGAGTGGGGCAGAGAGGTCCGCCCGAACAGCCGGAGAAACCTCCGACCGTCAACCAGTTCCCGCCTGTCGCCGTTGACGAAGCCACGATGAAATTAAAATTCGTTCCGGTACTGGAAACGCTTAAGGTCTGCGGGAGCGGATCGACGCCGCCAAAGACCTTGGTAAAACTGATCGCATTAATCTGATGGAATGTGTTGTCGCTGACTACGATACTTACGGGAACAGTCACTGCACCCGTCGGGGACTGAAAAATCAGTTCGCCGATGAAGGTTCCCGCAGTCACACCGTTGCCAGGCAGGTTTAGAACAGATATATCTACTGTAACCAGCGAGGGTGCGACTCCTGTGGCTGGTGAGACGGTTAGCCAGTTGTTGCCATCGGACGTGATCGCGGTGACTGACCAGTTCAGCACACCCGATCCCCCATTTCGGATTTCAAGGTCCTGACTAGTGGCTGTAGTGCTGTGCGTCACAATCGAAAAGCTCACCTGGCCGGGTAGGTTGTCGAAGAATGCCGTTCCCGCTGCTTCTATAGTTAGAGTGACCGGCACGGTAATTGTCATTGCGCCGAACTGGGAGGTAATCCTGATTTGTCCGGTATAGGTTCCAGCGGCGAGCGTGACCGCAGGGTTCACACTGGCGCTGATCGTATGCGGCGTACTACAGAGAGGCCCTCCGGAACAGCCGGAGAAACCACCCACTGTAAGCCAGTTCCCGCCTGTCGCGGTTGACGACTGCACAATAAAGTTGAAATCTGTACCCGTGCTAGGAACGGTCAGAATTTGCGGAAGTGGATCGAGACCCGCGAACACTTTCTCAAAGCTGATCCCGTTAATCTGACTCAGAATGTTGTCACCCACTACAACGACGACGGGGATGGTGACGTTACCGGCAGCACTCTGAAACACCAGAT
>DATBIA010000120.1:0-38549 GCA_036557165.1 Bryobacteraceae bacterium | reverse complement strand
GCGGCGCCGGTAATTGCAATGTGATTTGTTTCTGCATACGTCACCTGAATCCTGATGCCCTCGCCGCCCATGTTCTCCGCTCGCGGCGGGCCGTAGCCGTAGGCCAACAACAACTGAATGGCGCGCAGTTGTTGATCGACATCCGCATCGGCATACTCGTTTGCACGCGCGCCAATGCTCCCCAGTTTCTCGATGAGCCGGTGTCGCTCGATCTGCCGGCGCGCCAGTTCGGCAATCGCCGTCCCCCTTTTGGGTCGGCCTCCGGGGTTCCCCGATTGGCCTTTCCTCCATCTCGCCATTGGTTATTCCTCGTTTTCAGGCAATGATGGGGACCACCATCCGAATCAGCATCTCGCGCCCAGCGCGCATCTGAGAACAATGCGATTCGATCGGCCTTCCACCCTTCGGCCCCGGCGCCTGCGCCACCCATCTTCCCCCCAAATCGATTCCCCCGCCGTATCATCGCGGACGCATCCTGGATGGATGCTGCGTTGGTGTGACGGTGTGACAGCGTGTGACACGAAAACCGCTAAGAAACGCTACGCGAGGAGGCCAATCGAAAAACTTTCAGGATTGGCCGTCACACGCTGTCACACCGTCACACGGGTTGCCCTAATCGTCCTCCGGGGTCCTGAATCGGATACCAAGCCAGACTCGAATCTGCTTGGTATCCCGTCGGCCATCCGGTCTCACGCGGTCGCGTTTCCTGCCCAATTTCACCAGACGTTCATCGAAGGAGTCTTTGGAGAGGGGATATTTGTGGCCCATTGCGTCCGCCCAGGATGTGTAGGCCCCGTAGAGATCTGATACCGGAACCCAGCATTTGTCCTGCTTCCACGAATCGCCATCACCACTGGACATAAGTATGCACTTGTCCTCGAAGAACTCTTTGAGCCGATCCGACTCCTGCCGGTAATCCTCGGTGGCGGCGGTCACATCCGGCGAATCGCCGAGACCGTCGCAATAATAGCGGACCGCCCCTTCCACGATCCAACGCAAGATACCTGGCAACTCCGACCGCAGCTTCTCCGGCAAGTTTCTGTCGATCTCAGCTTGCGGTATCTGGATTTTGAAGGGGATGCACTTGACGCGGTTCCAGATCGCGTCGTTCGGGTCCGTGATGACCGGTCGGTGGTTGCAGTCGAGAAATAGCTTGTAAGTCGGTTGGAACGTGATCATGTTCTCGCGGAGGCGACGCGCCTTGATCTGCCCCAGCCCAGTCAGGTACTTCACCCGGCTGAGCGAGAGACGTTGCCCTTGCTCCACTTCACTTGACGACACAAAGCGGCAGCCCTGCAGATCAGCTAAGTCCGTGTTAACCGCGTTGTTCGACATAGCCTCTTTGGGCCGAATCATCAGGCTGTCGACCTGGACTTGGCCGGCATATTCTCTATCGCCCAATGCGTCGCGAATGATTTCCAGCAGCGTTGTCTTTCCGTTGTTGCCCTCACCGTAAAAGACGAAGAGAACCTTCTCCGGCTTTCCTGTTGCGGCGCAGCCGAAGACCCTCTGGAGATAAGCTACGAGTTGTTCGGCCCGAACGTTCTCGCCTTCTGAAGCATCCGGATGGCTGCCCATGATGCGGTACAGAAATGCCATGAATCGAGGGCATTCGGCACGTGGGTCGTAGCGCAGTGGAATGAACTTGCTCAACAGGTCTTCCGGCCGGTGGGGCCGCAATTCGCCGGTTCGCAGATCCAATGTCCCATTCTCGACGTTCAGTGCCCAAGGTCCACGATCCAGATCGTTTGCACTCACTTGCCGAATCTTCTTTTTCGTGAGGTGGATCATATTCGCCAGCCCGGCCCGCGACAAAGAATTATTGACGAATCTCAAGAAAGCCTTCCGCTTATCGGTATCTGTGATCTGCTTAACTTCGGCATAGGCGTCAAGCATCGTTTTTTCGGCGCGCTTCTCAACCTCGACGAATTCATCGAACAGCCACTGCTGACCTGTCCAAACGTAGTAGCTCTTTCGCTCGATGCAATAGATCAATTCGTGGCCGTATAGGTTCGCCAGGCGATCCGCGTTCCCGGTGTCGTTCCAGAGATAACTGCAGCGTGGCGCGCGCTCGATGCCCAGCCACCGCAGGGCGGTGTCGATGACCTTCTTGTCGATAGCCTCGGCCAGCGTCGGGATGCCAGTTACGTCGCCGCCGGTGGAATGTTTCTCGAAGGTGGATTGGACTTCCGAGTCGGCGGCAGCCAGGTCAGGATTAGCGGGCCAGAGACACCGGTAGATGACGCGATGAAGCGTTTTGGCATCATCGAGGTTCCATTCGCTGCGCGCAAATACACCGGCAAGAGCCAGGAATGTAAGATGGCGCGAGCCTTGTGCGGGCCAATGGCGGATAAGAAGCGCTACGGCGGCTACGCGGCGAACAGCGGATACCAGCACGTCCGCGTCAATATTCGCGGCTGTGCCATCAAAACCCTGCTCAAACTGGATTTGCTCACCGGCCTCATGCACGCTCGGAGGAACGATCGTTTGGAGGCCGATCGTCCCATCTGACGACAACCCGCGTAGTTCGATCAGAGTAGCCTGGTCTACGGGGTCCTGAAACCGTTGGGTCCGGACCGGCGGGTCGGAGCGATAGAAGTAATGGGAGAACGGTTTAGATTGGCGCCCAAATATGAGGCCAGTTTCAGGGAGCAGCACGCGGGCAGCGGTGATCGCTTCCGGGCAGTCGCAATCTACGTCGGTGCTTCCGAATTTGTCGCCCAGCAACAGTCCAATGTTCTGCGGCGCTCCGCTGAAGTATTGGGACGCGACATCCGCCGAAATCTCCAGCCGCTCCCATCCGTTGAGAACCGGACGTTTGGATCGATTTGGAACGGGGACCGGAGAGAAGCCTTGCCGTATCCACGCGATCGCGGCCTCGAGCGGAGTCATATGGTCGGGAGTTGAAAAAACATTAGGCGCTCCCCGGGCAGCCCGGGTGCGCCTCAACTGCATCGGTTTCAGTTTCTGTTGTTTGAGGTTCAGGTCACAAATCGATTGGCCGGCTCCGCGATAGCACTGGCGTGTTCAGATGAGTTCGAGACATATCCGAGGTGGGTGCCCACCACACACGCTTGCGCCCGTAAAGCGCGGATCAGAACAAAACATTACTCGTTGACAGGTTCTATCACACAGCGAATTGGCCAGCAAAAGTTCGAAACGTGTCCAAGGTGGGGAGCCACACCTTAGATTCAATAGTTTAGAAGGAAAATTCTGCGCTCGTGTACCGGTTTTGTACCGCCGCCTCGAGACGAAAGGTCCGAACTCATTGAGGATATTATCGGGGCGAGCCCAGCATGGATTCGATTACCATAGCTGAAGAAATCCCGGTTCTGCGGACCATCCGCTGGCCCGATATTCGTTGCTATGATCTCTCTTAAATGAGAGTCTACGAACTTCAAAAGGGAAGCAGCGGCATTGAGGGCCTCCGCCGCGCCGATCGGCCCGATCCGCAAGCCGGCCCGCGGGAGGTCCTGATTCGAATCCGGGCAGCCTCCTTGAATTATCGGGATCACATGGCGCTGATGGGCACGTATTTCACGCCCGTCGAGCGCCCGACCATTCCCCTCTCCGATGGAGCGGGCGAAGTGGTTTCCGCCGGCGCCGAAGTGACGCGCTTCCGTCCTGGTGACCGTGTCGCCGGCACGTTTCTTCAGGTGTGGAAGGACGGTCCACGCCCGCCACTCGCTCAGGCTCTGGGAGTTCCGCTCGACGGCACTCTCGCCGAGTACATCGCTCTCGACGAGGACGGGGTGGTCGCAATTCCGAGTAATCTGTCGTTCAACGAAGCCGCGACTCTTCCCTGTGCGGGCGTAACGGCCTGGAACGCTCTTATGGTTGCCGGTCGCCCGGTCCGGCCCGGAGATAACGTCGTTTGCCTGGGTACGGGAGGCGTGTCCATGATGGCTGCGAAGTTTGGGCATGCGTCTGGCGCACGCGTGATCATCACGTCCTCAAGCGACGCCAAGCTCCAACGCGCTCTTGGCCTCGGCGCCTCACATGGCATCAACTACAAGACCCACCCCGCTTGGGAGAAAGAGGTCGAGCGGATTACCGGAGGCGCCGGCGCCGATCACGTAATTGAGATCGGTGGAGCGGGTACCCTGGCACAGTCCTATCGCGCGCTGGGTTTCGGCGGCAAAGTGGCGCTCATCGGTTTTCTGGCTGGTCCCGGCGATTCCAATCCGATGCCGCTGATGATGAAGGGCGCGAGCCTGCACGGAATCGGAGTCGGCAGCACACGGATGTTCGAGGACATGAACCGCGCCCTCGAAGTCAACGGCATCAAGCCGCCGGTTGACAAGGTCTTCTCATTCGACGATGCTCCGGAAGCCTTCCGCCGCATCGCGTCCCGCGACTTTGTC
Source organism: Bryobacteraceae bacterium (assembly GCA_036557165.1). Classification (GTDB taxonomy): domain Bacteria; phylum Acidobacteriota; class Terriglobia; order Bryobacterales; family Bryobacteraceae; genus Palsa-187. The sequence goes on along the minus strand of DATBIA010000120.1, from coordinate 34,185 downwards.
GGAAAGATCGTGATTTCCTTCGACTAACCGAAGTTCGTCACCACCGCTTCCTTGCGGTCGCGGCTCAGAATGGGCGCTTGTCGCGATTCGTTCCTCAGAACGCGAGCGGCCCGCTTCCACTGTTTCTGGTCCCCTGGACCGAATATGCCCAGAGTTCCCACGGGTTGTCCAGGTAGGCAACATCACGCGCGCCTTGACGGCCGTGGCTATCGAGTAGCCCTGCGACGATCGCTCCAGCCGGACCAGCGACGATAAAGCCGACCACAACCCAAGGATCGCCGGCGATCAAAGCGCCGACCACGGCGCCCACCGCGCCGCCGACGACATACCAGGCGACAGACACGGCAATGTACGCCGGCCCGAAGATCCGGTTCTGCAAAATATGAGTGCTCTCGTGCTTCAGGATGTTCGCACCGCCGCCGCCGGACAAGTTGCTGGTGACGTTGCCGAAGGTGTCTGCGTCGTTTTTGTCGAGGTACAAGCCATGATCGTAAACCTGACGATTCTGTCTCCGGCTCAGATCGCTGCGATAGCTGGACGGGGCGGCAATCAGGTCGTAGACGTTGGCAAAGTTTCCCAGCGAGGTTCCGATGATTCCCCAAGTGGAATCGGAAAGAAACGCCGCCCAGCCCCAAATCGAGCTCCAGTCGTAGATCTGGCGCGTGCCCGTGAATAAGCCATTCAGGCCGCCCATGAGAAACCCGAAATAGCCGAACGTCGCGCCCCCCAGCAACGCCCCAAAGCCCGTCGTCAGGGCCGTCTCAAAGGCGATTCCCAGGCTGTCCCCCAGGCTCTTTCCGTCCGCCAGGCCATAGACCAGACCTACGACGAACCCGACGAGGAAGGCCGCGAAAAACCATGTGCCGGCGGGATCGACATAGGTTACCGGATTGTCCCCACAGTAAACATATGAGTTCCAGGCAATCGGGATGTTGACGTCGCCGACGACTATATCCGGGCTGACAAAGCGGCCCAGGCCAGGATGATAATAGCGGCTTAACAGATAAATCAGGCCCGACCAGTCGTTGAGCATCCCGCCGCCGAAGGTCAGCGGTAACGGCGGTTCAGCCGGCGTCCGATCGAGGATCTTGCCGTAGGGATCGTAGCGGATCGTTTCGAGCAACGCTCCGGCTCCGTCGGTGACCGCCACAAGTCCGCCCTGGTGGTCCGGGTGCAAATAGAGTGCCGCGCCCCCAGTGGCCTGCCACGCGACCACTCCTTGGCTGTCGAACAGGTGCAACGTTAAGATGCCGCCTTCGATCGAGTACAGCGAATCGGGAGTGATCCGATCGACAGCGGGCAGCGCGCCTCCGCTGGTGCGCTCCGCCACGCGCGCGCCCGCATAGTCGTAGGTGAAGTTTACGCCGGAAGCGCCATCGGGGCCGACGATGCTTAGCAACCGGCCGAGCGGGTCGAATGTCTGTGTGCCCCAAGGCGCCGTTCGCATCTCGCCTTTAGGCGTGTAAGTGAACGCCTGCGCTCCCGCTGAAGTCAGGCAAGTCGGGGGCGCGCCACCCTCCCCGTATCGATAAGTTCCAACGTCGGATTTGAAGGTAAGGTTGCCGGCGTCGTCGTAGCGGTAAGTCCAGTTGAGGCCGTCGCCGCATTCCGCGGCGGTTAGCCGATATAGATCGTCGTAGGTGTAGTTCGCTTGGAGCTTCGGGTCCGGACTCCCGATTCCCACGACGTTGCCTACTTCGTCGTACGTGTAGTTCTGTTGGCGCAGCAGTCCAGCCGGGCCGTTCAGGCGCATCTCGCTCAGCCTGCTGGTCAGCGGATCGTAGGCCATGAGCTGTTCGACGCCGTTGGCGTGGAGAAGCCGGGTGCGGTGACGGGCGAGATCGTATTCAATCGCATCGATCACGCCCGGCACGCTGCTGACAGAGCCACGAACGTTGTATTCATACGCGACTGTTCTCCGGCCTGCTCCGCCGTCCGGGTAGGTAATGGAAGCGAGTTGGCCGTCGGAGCGATAAACGAAGTTCAAATCGTAGCCGGTTGCGCCGCCTTTCACTTTGTAGCGCTTAAACGCCATCTTGCCTCGCGGATCGTAGTCGTAGATCGTCGTGCCGCCTTCGTCATCGATGCGGACGCGGCGGCCGCCGCTAGTATGGGCGCCGGCGTCGGGGGGCGGAGGAAATCCCGAGTCGTGATAGGTGTACTGGATGACCGGTGGAAGCTCGGCGCCGAAGCGCACCGAGGTCAGCCGATTGCATTCGTCGAACGTACGGAGAACCGCGGTCCCATCGCCGTTGCGCACTTCGGCTACGTTCTTCGACGCGTCCAGAATCACGAGGGTGCTGCGCTCCGGGCGGTCCGAGCGGATAATCTGGCTAAGCAGGTCGTACCAGATTCGGACCACATTGCCGGCCGCATCGGTGTGGGAAGTGATATTTCCCTTGGAATCGTATTCGTAGGAACTTACTTTCGGGACTCCTGAAAGGTTCTGCTCCACGCGGAGAATCTGTCCCAGGGCGTTGAGACGCCTTAGCGTGGGTGTTCCCGAGTGGGTTGCGCTCGCGCCGGTGCGCGTGTCTTCCTCATCCGCGTCCACGATCAAGAGTGGACCGACGGTTAGCAGCCGATAGCTGCCGTCCGCTCTTTGCTGCCGGATCAAGCGCCCCAGCGCGTCATAGTTGTATTCGATGTGAGCAAGCGTATCGGATGGAACGGCGTCGGCGCCGGAGGCCGGCCGATGCTCCACGTACATCTTGGCGAGTAAGCCGCGGGCCGAGAAAACCCGGCTGGCGGCGACGATCTCGCCGGTCTCGTCGAGGTTTCTCTGCTCCAGCAATTCGCCCGTTCCGTCGTAGAACTCGCGAGATTCGATGGTCACCGCGCCGCCACTGATAGCCCTTTGATTGTGCACCGCCTCATTGGGCAGATTCGACGTTACGAAGGTGTGGGTCAGCGTGGGAAGCGCGGCTGTATCTCCCGGCTTAATGGCCGCCGTCTGGCGTCCCAATGCGTCAAAAACGGCGAAAGATTCGGCTCCCGACGCGTCCACCAGATGGTTCAGGCGGCAAGTCCGATAATCGTGCTCGGCGGCGATGACGTTTCCACGAGGATCGGTGACCTGGGCCGGATAAGTCCGGCGAGCGTCGAAATCGAAGGTCGTGACGGCGCCGGTCGGTCCGATAATTTGCGCATGCAGCCCAGCCGCGTCGTCGTAACGCCGGTAGCTGGCGTGGACGGCCCACCAGCCAGTCTCGGCAGGCCGCCGGAAGTAGCCCAGCGCGGCAAAATCGGGAGGCGCCGCGCCGTAGACCTCGGTTGCCAACGCATCGGTCAAAATCAGGCGCGAGATTCGCGTAACCAATCCCTGTGCGCCGATGGCGCCGTCCGCCGCGCCGTCGTATTGCGTGATCGTGTCGGAGATAATCGCGCCCGACGCGTCCTGTTGTTGAACGCGCCACACCGAAGAGAGAAACCGGCCCGCGGGATCGTTGGCGAACTGCGTGAGAGTACGGACGGCGATGGTGTGAGCGGGATCTCCGGCCATTTCGCCTGTCTGCGTGGAATCCGTCACATTGCCGTTCGCATCCCAGGCGTTGCTGGCCGTCGTTACCGTGGATGCCGCCGCGGCGGTGCGTTCGAAATTGGAGCGCCGGCTGGTAAGCATGCGGGGCGAATATATGGTCCCTCCCGCCGTCGGGGTAGCCACCACGGTCCAGTCTTGATCGAGCACGTCGTAAGGCAGCCTCTCTTGAGCAGACCCGTCCAAGCCGTAGCGCTCTTGCCGGTACGTCCGGCCACGGATCGCGCGAAGCCGCAGCCGATCCTCCATGGTCCGCGGCTCGGTCATGGCGTTCAAATCCAGACCGATGTGGTAGCGCGTGGTGGTGCGAAGAGTGGGCGCGGTCTGGTCGCCGATCTTTTCCTCGTCCACTCTGCCAAAACCGCAGAACTCGCGGAGCACGCCATCGTAGCGCCCTTCGTGATAGCGGTAGTTGACTACTCCAGTCCGCCCCGTCGCGCCGTCGATTGCCGTGGTCGACACGACTACGCTCACCGCGATCGGAAGAAAGGTGGACCACGGATCTCCCGCGGCGGTGTCGGCCGCGGCTTGGCGAGCTGAAGTGCTGTACCCGATTTGCGTGGTGAGGCCCGTGCCGTTATCGATTCGATTCAGCAAGTGCGGCTTGGAATCGGCGGTGAAGTCGAGATAGAAGTAAGACGTTCCCCGGCCAAAGGGCCCAGGAGTGGACCACAGCAGCCCAGCCGTGCCGCTGCCGCGCATATCCGCCAATCGGGCTTCCGAGATCTGTCCCGTCGGCACGTAATCCACGGTGTGGGCATCCGAAAACGCGTTTCCGGTTTGGTTGAGCCAGTAGAGCACACGGCCCTGATCGAGATAGATGAGATCCGCGCAGCCATCGCCGTCGATATCGCTGAGGAACAGGCGGTCCGGTTGGGTGTCGAAGGGCAACGTCGGTGGATGGTTCATCACGACCGGGTCGGCCCAGCGCCCGCCACCGAGATTCTGCCAATACGTGACGCCGGCGCCATCGACACGCACGACATCGTCCATCCCGTCCCCAGTCATGTCCGCCGTGAACACGTGCGGGTCGTCCAGATCGACGTCGGGTGCCTTGGTGCGGCGAGGAACCACCACCGGAACGTCGCTCCAGCCGCCTGGGTCGATCCGGAAATACAGCGTCAGGTTGTCTCGAGACGAGGAAAGAAGATCGAGAATTCCGTCTCCATCCAGATCCACGAGGCGGGCATTCGATGCGCCGGCCAAAACGGAGGGAGCGCGCGGAAAACTCACCGGACGGCCAAAGCCTCCCGCGGGAAGACGAGGCTGATAGCCCGAAATCGGCTGATCCACCCGCACCAGGTCGGCGCAGCCATCGCCGTCCATGTCCACAAACGCGAGGGCCGCGGTGGGCGTCGCAAACTGAGGGAGCGAGCCGACCGAACGTGGCCGTCCCCACGTGCAATCCCCCAAATTGGGCCACAATCGCGCCTGGCCGCCGCCGCCGATTTCGAGAAGATCCGGCAATCCGTCCCCGTTCCAGTCGAGCAGCTCCACGCGACGGTCCACGCGGTTCAGAGGGCTGGGCGGAGCTCCATCGTCCTGATTCAGGAACCGCGTCAAGTCGCGAGTCTGAAAGCTCGAGTAGCCCAGTTGAAGAACCGGCGCTACGATCTGCGCGTTATTCGCATCGAAACCCGTGAGCGTGACTTCGGTCAGCAGCGAGCAGCCGTTCGCATCGTCCTGCGTGTATGTAAGACTCCAGCGCCGCAACAGCGGCTGAGGATCAGTGGGAATTCGAAGCTCAATCGCATTACAGCGAAGGTTGGTCGCGATCGGGAACCCTGCGCGTCCGAATCGGATGATGTCCGGGCGATTCTCATATTGCAATTGGATTTCGTAGACGCCGTAAGCGATCGTGTCGAGATAGAGTTGATTTCCGTCGTTGCGCCAAGTGAATTTCGCAGTGTTTCCGAGTGCATCATCAATGCGCTCCAGGTGCCATGCGAAGACTCGGCCGGTTACTGGATCGGAGAGGCGCGCCGCCGCACTTATTCCCAGGAAGTAAAACAATCCTTGCTTATCGGTAATCTGAAAGCCGTCGCCGGAAGGCTGCACGCGCCAAGTCGCCGTTTCGATGGCGGGACGAAAATTCCCGCCCCCTGTGGCGACCAGATCCCCCACGCCTTCGAGCACTAGCGTGTCGCTCGCGTCGTAGCGCGGGAATCCGCTGGTGAGCGAACGCAGCATCCGCAGCAGCGACAGCGAAAATCCCATTCCGAATGGCCCATTGCCGCCACCCGTGTCGTAGCGGAGGTTGAGTCGCGGTCCGATAGAATCGGGGCCGTTGGGAAGATCGAGCGGAATAGCGTACGATCCGGTACCGGTGGCCGGATCGGGGCTAAAAGTCTCTCCCAGACCGGACACGGCGCCGCCGCCCTCCGGCAACGATGGCGCCTGCGCGTCGAAATTTGAGTCTTCACTCATCGATCAAAATCCCCGATGGGGCGAAGCAGGCTTTAAAGCCTGTCCGCCTGCCTTCTTCATGACTTTTGAGGTTTGCGAATTAGAACGCATCCTTCAAGTTCACGATATTCATTTGCTCAAGCCTTTGGCGTAAACGTGTAACTGAAAATCAACACGATGTTGACGATCGGCTTGAGCGAAAACACGCCATCCTTGACCAACTGCGGGTTGTCGGCGGCGGTCATCGAGATTGCGTAGTCTCCCACGGCGGTCCCGGCGGCGAGAGGGGTCCACGGCCCCGTGTCGCTATTGATAACGCCTTGAGCGTCAGTCGTACCAGAAATAGGGGCGTGCGTCGGAGTGCTCAGTGAGAGCGTAAGATTATTCACCGGGACGCTCCCGTCGGCGCCGACCAGCACCGCGATCGACGTGATGACCGGATCGGTCTCATTGGCGCGGAAATCGCTTTTCCGGAGCGTAAAGGTCAGGTTGCCCGTGTCCTGGAAGTGGAAAAACGCATCGGGGAAGATCCAGCGCGCCGGGATACTTCGTTGCCGCGCATTGGCTCCAGGGAGAGCGGCTAGCTCCGCGATCACCGAAGCGCGCAGGTCCGGATCGTACCGGGCTTTGTAGTAGAACGTAAGGCGGACGTCGATCAACGCGCCATAGTCGATATCGTTGATCCCCTTGGGCAAATCGAGCTGCCAGCTCGAAGCCACTCCAGCGCCCTGAAAAATCCGAAGCATGCCGGGGTCCTGGGTGACCAACGGCGAATCCACGCGCGCCGCGTAGTCCGAGAGTATTAGCGTCTCCTTCGGCTGAATGCGATGCTTCAATGCGCTGCCGCCGGGAGGCACAAGGTTCGCCGGCAGCCGGTACGACGAAACGCCGTTGTTCGTCAGCGTTCCGGAAATCCCTGTAACCGGCACGATTCCATCCACCTCGATTTCAATCGCTTCGATCCGTCCCGCATACGTGCCGGGGTAAACGTAATCGAAGTCCTCGATACGAGTTTCGAATTGCATCGAGCCAGTGGTTCGGAATTGCGTCTCGAAGAGATACCCATACTGCTGCGCCAACGAGATGGTCTGCTTGATGGGCTGCGGCTTTCCCGCCGTTGAAGTGATCAGGTCATAGGTGAAGGTCTGAATATCCGCAAGCAGCACGTCGGCCGCCAGCAGGCCCTTGACTTCGTCCGTCGAATAATCGCCCTTGATCAGTTTCAGCGACTGATCGGTTTCGAAATTGTAGGCTTGCTGCATCAACCGGGCCGCGCGCACGGCCATGGCGAGATAGCGGCGGTAAAGCCGCCACATCTGGTCTCCCATGCGCGACCAGACATCGGGGGTGAAGGTTTGCGAATCGAAAGCGGCGAGGTCCTGCTGGGCCGCTTGTGCGCGAAGCTGCGCCACCGCCGTGCTCGCCGCCGCAGCCTGGGTGCGGGCGTTCGCGGCCGCCGTTTCGTCCGCCGCCTGCACCGCGGCGGTCTGCATCTCCGCGGCCTGCCGCTGAAGCGCGGCTACTTCGTAATCGCGGTTGTAGCGCGCAGCCGCCAATCCCGTGGCCGCGGCAATGGTTCCGCGGTCGCCCGAGATGGTGTTGCCCGACGTGAGCTGATCGGCGAGTTGGTTGAGTTGGTTGGGGTCGCCGTCGTCGCCGCCGCTGATCTGGCTGGAAGAGGCGGAATATTGGATGGCGAGCGCGGAATCGGCCGCATACTGAGCCGAGTTGTTTTGGGCGTCGACCGCGCGTTGCTGGGCTAAGACTTGCGCTTCGGCGTACGCAGTCGCCTCGGCCTGGGCCGCGTTCTGCTGGAGTTGCGCGGCCTGAACCTCCGCCTGGGATTGCTGAACGCTTTCGCTCAGTTGCTGCCTGGTGAGCGCGCCGGTATCCGCGCGGTCCCAGAAATCGATCACGTCGCGCTCCGCGCTTACGGCAAGTTGAGCGAAATTCACAGCGACGCTTTGTAGATATTCGAACGTCCAAATAGGCACCGTGTTCAGCGGGAAGCCCCAGAAATCCAGTCCCCCGGCGATTTTTTGAAGCTGGCTCAACACATCGATAACGATCGCGGCGACGGCGGGGTTCAAACCGAGCGTGGTAATCTTCGCCAGATTGTTCAGATTCGCGATAACCGCGCGGCTTTGATCGGCCCCCGGCTTCAGCGCGGCGGTGGTATACAGTTTGCTGCTCGGCGCCGTGAAATTGGCCATGAGGACGTTCTGATAAATAGCGAGAGCGTCTTGAGGATCGTCCTGATCGTAAATGAAGTTGCCCCAATCCAGGTACAGCGTGGCCAGGCGCTGCCACACATAGGGCGCCTCCACAACCTGATTGAGATATTGATAGGACGCAGCCTGAAAATAGAGTCCCTCCGCCCGCGCAAAGTCGCCGAGCGCGTGATAGCACTCGGCGAGACCCAGCGGAACCACGTAATAGTAGTCGTGCGGCAGAGTGAGCGCGACGTCGGACGGCAACAACGGGTTGAGCAGCACATCCGGAAGCGCTTTCAACCCAATCCGGCTCTGGAACACCGTCTGCTGAACCTGCTGCACGGGCGGGGCTTCTCCTACGGTCCAGTTGAACTGCACCGCCTGGTTATTCACGAGTACGCCAAAAGATCGCCCTTCGGCTACGCTCACAGGCAAGGCCGGGCGCTGCGTCGAACCCGAATACTCGCTGAACGAAAGCCCTGGCGCGGCCGCCACATTGGCTGCGACAGGCGGCGGAGCCGCGCCGCCGCTAAGGGTCTTGAAGAGTTCCGGGTCCTGCCGAGCGGCCCGCGTAAGAAAAAACTGCGCGGATTGAGCGAATCCTTTCTGTTTCAGGTTCTGCCCCATCTGCCAGTCCGCGATTGTGTTCTTCGCGGCGGGCGTGCTGGCCTGACTGCTGAGCACGCCGGTTTTGTCCAGTTCGGCTGCGCCGCCGACCTGCTGAGGCGTCACCGCCACTCTTGGCCGCACCGACGGAACCGCTTGCTGAACCGGCAAAACGTTCATCCACTCCAGCGACGCGCTCAGCAAGGGAGTGAATAGCGCGGGCGACGCCGGCAACTGCGCGATCGACGTAATGTTTCCCAGAAAGCCCGGATCGAGCTGCGCATAAATCAAAGATTGAGCGTCCTGATAGGACTGGATGGCGTCCGCGTACTGCCGGGCGAGGTATTGATTGTGGGCCTGGATCAGCTCGTCCTCAATGGCGGCTAAGGCCGCCTGGTCGGGGGTCCGGGGATTGAAAATCGTGCCGAATACCGGGGTTGTTTTGCGGAACGAATAATAATTCTCCGCAAACGTGAGGGCTGCCATGGAGAATCCTCCTATAAGAAATGCGTCTGCATATTCAAGGCGCCCATCCAGCAATCGCCTTGTGTGGGTTTTTAGCTTATCAATTCGAACACGAGCTTAAGGGCACGCTCGCTACCAGTTCTCTCGACCAGCATTGTCAATGCCTTGGGTAGCCGACGCTTGTTCGGCGAGCACGCTTCGCGGCTAGAACGCTATCCAAAATGTGAGGAAAAGAGGCCGCCGGATCTATTCCCGCGATGGCGATACGAACGTGCGGGTAAACGGCGCGGCCTTTCTTACGGACGCATTACGAAAGATGAGGGTGTCCTCCCGCGCAAATCCGATATAAGATATCTACGGATACTGCGAACGCGCCCAATTTGGAGAACTGCGATTGCAGCCACAGCGCACGCACCGAGCGCTTAAGGACTGATGACTATGACACGACACATGAAGAACTCTATTCCACCGATCACAGTTAGCGTCGTCATCGGCTTGGCTGCCGTCTTTACCGCCGCACGCCCGAGCGAAGCGCAGGATCCGTCCGAGGCGCACTTGGCGCTCATGAAGCAATACTGCTCGGGCTGCCACAGCGACAAGCTAAAGACTGGCGGCGTCAGCTTCGAAGGCGTTGTCGCTTCCGGCAACCTGGCCGCGAGCGTCGCCAAAGATCCAGAGCTCTTCGAGAAAGCTGTCCGTAAGCTGCGCGGGCACGTCATGCCGCCTCCCGGCGCCAGGCAGCCCGATGGCAAAGCCGTCGACTCGCTGGTTGCATGGCTCGAGGATTCGCTCGATAAGCTTCCTAATCAGGCGCATATTAGCGATCAAGTGGTTCTGCATCGGCTGAATCGCACGGAATACCAAAACGCAGTCCACGATCTGCTTTTGGTGGACGTCAAGGCCTCCGAGTTGCTGCCGCCCGACGATATCGCGCAGGGATTCGATAATATCGCGGCGGCCCTCCAGGTTTCACCGTCTTTCATTGAGCAATATGTCCATGCCGCCCACAACATCGCCGTGGAGGCGCTCGGCAGGCGCGACACTCGCGCGCAGGGCTGGACTTTCCGCGCTGGTCCTGGCAATCAGCTAACGCACGTTCCGGGATTGCCACTCGGCACGCGGGGCGGCATTCTCGCCAAAGTGGATCTTCCCGCCGACGGCGAATACCACATCAATATCGCCGATATGGCTAACGGTCTCTGGGGCAGCGGCTTAGAGTACGAAAATCCTTTGGTGGTGACGCTCGACGACAAAATCGTCTATCAGACGGTTCTCGGCGGCGAGGAAGACACGAAACTTTTCGATCAAGTGCAGAACGGCGCGCTCGACCGCGTCAATGCCCGCTTGAAGAACGTTAAATTCGACGCTACGGCCGGCCCGCATAGGATCGGCGTTACGTTCCGCCGGCAGAGTTTCGCGCAATCCGACGACCAGTTGCAAACCCATGCGCCCGGCGGCGGGCAGGATCGTTCTTACCGCGTGAATTCGTTCCAGCTTTTGGGCCCCTTCGATGTGACCGGCCTCAGTTCCACGCCCAGCCGCGGCCGGATCTTCATTTGCGATCCGGCGAAGGACAAAAACAAAACGTCCGAGGCATGTGCGAAGGAGATTTTCTCGGCGTTAGCGAAGCGCTCCTATCGCCGTCCTGTGACGAACGATGACATCGCCGAACTCATGCAGTACTACGCCGATGGCGCGAAGCAAGGGGGCTTCGAGTCCGGCATTCGCGAGGGCATCACGGGAATGCTGGCGAGCCCATTCTTCCTGTATCGCGGCGAACGCGTCCCCGCGGGATTGAAGCCGGGCGACAAGTACGCGATCACGGACCTCGAATTAGCGTCGAAGCTCTCGTTCTTCCTGTGGAATTCAATTCCCGACGATGAGCTGCTCGATCTGGCCGCCAAGAACAAACTCAGCGAGCCGGCGACGCTCGGAAAACAAGTCAAGCGCATGCTGGCGGATAAGCGGTCGAAGACTCTGGCGAGCAATTTCGTTTTTCAGTGGCTGAATATGTCGAAGCTCGACGACGTCGTTCCGAATACCGATGTCTTCCCTTACGCCTCGGGCCGCATGGATCCGCGTCAGGATTTCCGCACCGAGCTTACGTTGTTTGCCGACAGCATCTTCCGCGAAGACCGCAGCGTGGTGGATTTGCTCAGCGCGAGCCACACCTACTTGAATGAGCGCTTGGCGCTGCAATACGGCATTGGGGATGTGAAGGGCGACGAGTTCCGCCGGGTGGAGCTGAAGGATTCCGCGCGCTGGGGCTTGCTGGGCAAGGGGGCCGTCTTGATGGCTTCCGCGTATCCGAACCGCACATCTCCGGTGCTGCGCGGTTCGTTCATCCTGACTTATCTGGATGGCGTCCCGCCGGCCAATCCTCCGAAGGGCGTGCCGACGCTGGATGAAAAAGACATCGGCACCACAAGGGCTCTGACCATGCGCCAGATGATGGCGAAGCACCGCGCCAACCCATCATGCTCGGCGTGCCACGCGGTGATGGACCCGCTCGGCTTCGCGCTTGAGAACTTCGACGCGACGGGCATGTGGCGGGACAAGGATCGCTTTGCCGGCACGGTGATCGATTCCGCCGGTGAATTGCCCGATGGCACGAAGATCAACGGTCCCGACGATCTCCGCAACGCGCTGCTGCGGCGTCCGGACCAGTTCGTGCAGACATTTGTCGAAAACCTGCTGACGTATGCGATGGGTCGCGAACACGAATACTACGATATGCCGACCGTCCGCAAAATCGTGCGCGACACGGCGGCGAAAAATTACAAGTTTTCGGCCATCGTTGAGGCGATCGTGACTAGCGATCAGTTCCGGATGCGCCGGACGCCCCAGCCGGCGGCGGTGCAAAGCGCCAAGAGATAGAGATCATTCGACACTCGTGCTAGTCGTGATGCCTCGCCATCTGACTTAGCGTCCGTGCGGCGCGGCATGAAACTGGCGAGCGAAGAGAGATCTGGCGGGCTGCCAACCGGCGCGAAATTGGCGGCCTGCGGAAAAACCCGTAACGATTATGTGGCCCCGTGAATCTCCCTGGGCGATATGGCCGAATCGTGCCTCCTGATCGCCGCCCACCCCGACGACGAGACTATAGGCGCGGGGATTTGGATGAAACGCTATCGGGGACGGCTGATGCTCGTTCATATTACCGACGGCAGCCCACTCGACCTGCGATATGCGCGCGCGGTGGGATTCCGCTCGCGGGAGCAGTACGCTTTGACCCGCCGCACCGAGCTATATGACGCCTTGGCGCTCGCCGGCGTCAATCCGCGGCAGTGTTTGCAGTTGAGCATCGCGGATCGGCAGGCCTACAGATTTCTGCCCGGGCTTATCGCTTGTCTCTTTGGAATTGCGCGGACCATCCAGCCGACCTTGCTGCTGTCTCCTCCGTATGAAGGCGGCCATCCAGATCACGACGCAGCGGCGTTCGCGGCGGCTGCGATCCGGCGCCGTTTCGGGATGCTACATCGAGAATATCGGCTCTATCATTGCCGCCCGGATGGCTCGCTGGAAACTCAAGAATTCTTGCAGGGGAGGAAGAATGCGAAAGCCGATCGCTCGGTTGAGATCGTCACTTTGTCCCCAGCGGAGCGCGACTTCAAAGCGGAAATGCTACGAGCCTTTCGGACGCAATCGGAGACGCTCCAACAGTTTCAGATCGCCGATGAGCGCTTCCGGCGCGCTCCGGAATACGATTTTTCGCGCCCTCCCCATAATGGTCCGCTGACGTATGAGCGCTGGAATCTGGGCGTTTCGGGAGTCGATTGGAGAAGGTACGCATGCGCGTCGTTGGCCCGCTGACACGGGAAGAGTAGGCGCGCGACCCCCGACCTCTCGCAACTCAGAAAACGTATTTGACCGCAAACTGCATGATTCTCGGGCTGACGTCCGATAGGATCTTGCCGAAATTGCTGCTGTTCAGCGCCGATCCGGAGGCGTTGCCCACCAGCCCCGGATTCGATGGATTCAGGAAGTTGATTCGATTCTGAATATTAAACGACTCGGCGCGGATCTCGATGAATTGTTTTTCCTTCACGGCGAAACGCCGGCTGAGCGAGAGGTCAATGTCGAAATAGTTCGGACCGTTCAGGTTATTCACGCCCATATTGCCGAACGTGCCGTTCGGAATAGTGCTGACGGCGAGCGGCGATTTGAAGGCGTTGAAGTTCAGCCAGCAATTGTAGCTGCGGTTCGGGCAGTAAGGATCCGCCAAGACTTGGTTCGGCCGTTGACCGCCGATGCCGGTTCCGGCGCTATCCACCGCGCTGGTGATCGTGAAGAAGCTGCCTGTATGGAATCCGACAATGGGCGCGAGCTGCCAATCCCCCGCGATCCACTGCATCGCGCGCGATCTATAGCGGGGCGATTGGACCACAGCGGAAAGATTGAAGTTGTGCCGAACATCCACGGCCGTGCAGTTGCCGCGATCCATCCGCCGGTTGGCGGGATTCGTGTAAATCGGCCCGGATAGCTCCGAGGTCACCAGATCGCCGATGCAATGCGCATAGGTGTAGTTGGCCAGCATCGAGAAGTGATTCGACAGCCGGTGCTCCACCGAGGCGATCAGCGCGTTGTAGCTGGCCGTCCCTCCGTCATCCAGGAATTCGACGGTGCCATAGTACGGCCCTTGCGACGGATTAAATTGGGTGAACAACCGCCTCGCTTGCGTGTTGCTGGTCGTCGAGCACGGACCCGCCGCGGTCAAACCGTACTGACCCGCCACGCAATTGCCCGGGATGTAGACAGCGGGATTCAGTTCCCGATCGGTCCACAAGTGAATTGTGTTGTTACCCAGATAACTGGCCTTCACCAGCCAACTGGACGCAACCTGTTTTTGAATCGTGAGGTTCCACTGCTCCACGTAGGTGTTCTGAACGTTCAGAGGAACGGATTCGTAATAACCGCTGGTCGGATAGGGAGTGTTTGGATTCTGGCTGGTCGGGAACGGATTTCCGCCCGGGTAGCCGAGCCAGGGATTGGCGAAACCGCCTTTGGGGTTGATAAGCGTGATCGACGATCCCCACAACGGTTCGGTCGCGTAATTGTAGTAGAAGAGCGTGTGCGGCATGTCGTAGAAGATGCCCCATGACGCTCGAATCAGCGTCTTGCCGTCGCCTTTGGGATCCCATGCGACACCGACGCGCGGCGCGAAATTCGACCAGGTCGTCTTGTTCGGACGCCCGCCGGTATCGAAGCCCGCATCGCCCGGATACAGAGTGCCTGCGGGCGCGTTCGGGTATACCGTGGAATGAACATTGGCGAGGAAATCCGCCATATCGAAATGGCTGACCTGGCCGTTGAGCAGGCGGCCGGCGAGATAGGGCTCCCAGCGAATGCCGTAATTCACGGTCAGGCGCGAATTGACTTTCCAGTTGTCCTGCGCGTATAGCCCGATGTAGTTCCACTTCTCATTGTCGTGAGAGATGTTGATTTGCGTGAAGGAGTCCAGCGACCCGGAGATGAAATCCGCCATCGCATTGCCGGTGAGTCCGCCGCTAAACGTAAACAGCCCGTTACAGTAGACGCAGAACGTGGTCGCCTGCATAGGACGGATATAGTTCGCGCCGAACTGCATCTGGTGCGATCCTTTGATCAGGCTGTAGTCGTCGCTGAACTGATAAGTTGTGGTATTCACCAGGCCCGGCGTGGCGAAACCTCCGGCGCTCTGAAAGTCTCCGGTGATGCCGATATTCGAATAGTTGGGGAGAGGCTGGTAGATATTTTGAACCCCAATGCTGCTGGGAGTAAGAATAGGCACCTGGAATTTCGTGATCCCGTCCCGATCGACCGTGGCGTGGAAGGTATTGAGAGCGCCAGGACCGAACACATAAGTGTGGCCCAGAACCAGCGAGTTCACCTCGTCGTCGGTGCCGGCGTTCTGAACGGATAGCTCCGTCCCCGTGAAGCTCGAAGGCGTCAGGCTGTGGGTTCCGTAATACCGGGCGAAGAATGATTGCTTCGAGCTGATCTGGTAATCGATTTTCGCCAGGCCCATGTGCTCGTTTTGATTCGCGATCTGCGTATAGGTGACGTTGCCGCACGGCTCGGGGCCAACCGGAAAATTCTTCGCCATCGCGAGGGCCTGCGGGCTGACCGCGGAAAGCGGGAGCATATTGTTGACGAACGGAGCGTTCAACGTTTGCGGCCTGGCGAAACACTGCGATTCGTAAGCTCGAAAATCGCCGGCGAGCATGGATAAAGTCGGCACGACAGCGGGCGTCGCGGCGGGCGCCGACCGGATCAATGTCGCCTGATATCCCAGGAAGAAGAACAGCTTGTTCTTTTTGATCGGACCGCCCAATGTTCCGCCGAACTGATTGCGCTTCAGGTTGTCGTTGATATGATTCCCGGAGGCGCCGCGGGCAAAGAAATCGCTGGAATTGAAGAGGCCGTTGCGGACAAATTCAAAGGCGTCGCCGTGAATCTCGTTGCTGCCCGATTTGCTGACTACGTTCACCGCGCCCGCCGAATGCTGTCCGTATTCGGCCGGCAGGGCGCTGGTCTCCACTTTGAATTCCTGGATCGCATCGGGGAACGGCAAGGGCAGGTTGAGATTGTTGAACACATCGTTGTGCGTGCCGCCATCGAGCAGGTACGTGGTTCCGTTGAGCATACCGCCGGCGACACTGACCAGCGCTTCGTTGGGATAATTCTTACTCGAAATCAGATTTCCCGAGCTGGGCGCTTGACCGAACCCGGCCGAGACGGTGTTGGCCCCACCCGCCAGTGTGATGAGCTGCGTCACCTGGCGTCCGTTCAACGGCAGCTCGACGACTTGCTGTTGATTCACGACTTGGCCGACGCCGGTGGAGTGCGTCTCCACCATGGTGGCCGCGGCTTCCACCTGAACCGATTCGCTGATAACGCCCACTTTCAACACCGGATCTATCGTCGGCGCCGTGGCAACCTGCAAAACGACGCCGGATTGTACGTAAGTGGTGAATCCCTGCTTTTTGACCTCAATGCGGTAGGGCCCGATTGGCAGACTCGGTAGCAAATACGAGCCGCTTGCATCGGTCTCCGTGGTCCGGGTCAAATCCGTATCGGTCTGCGTGACGGTCACCGCAGCGCCTGGAACTGCCGCTCCACTGGCGTCCCGCACGGTGCCCGAAATCTGCGATACGGCCTGCGCATGCAGCTCCACGCCCAATCCCAGACAGAGCGTAACCTGCGCCACCAACGTTGTGACGATCCGTCTCATAGACCCCTAACCTCCCTTTTGAATCGCGGCAGAGTGAATCTGCCATACCTTCGTTTTAAGACCCCAAGGCGCGCGAAGCGGCCGAAGCCTGAAGCGCGCCCAATGACAACAGTTTTATCTCGGCTCAAGCCTTCCAGTCAAGCGGCCTGGAGCCGCCGGATGCGTCCGATCCGGCGGCATTGGCGAATTAGCCTTGTCTCATGTTGGTCTTACGCCGAAACACATACCGCCATCAAGACCCGGTATCCGGACCGGCATCGGACGATGATAGGCTTGAAGGCGTCGTGACTAAGCGTCGATTTTGGCTTGCAGCCGGAGCAGCCGTCGCGATCATGGCGATCTTTGCCGTGGTGGCTCGAAAGCAAGTGCGCGTGGACGGCGGCCGCACACCTGGCACCACGGCGGTCGATCCGCGGCGAGCGTACTTTGAGATGCTGCAACCGGTCGCGCTGAGCAACTGTCAGCTCGAAAGATTCGGCGAGTCGAACGACGGCGGCTACCTGATGTGCGGAAACCTGCTGGGCGGGATTCAATCCGGCTACTCTTACGGCATCTCCGGCTATGACGGCTGGGGTTGCGACGTCTCAACCAAGTTTAAAGTGGTTGTTCACCAGTACGATTGCTTCGACATCACGGAACCCGAATGTCCCAGGGGCGCCACACAATTTCATGCGGAATGCGTGGGCAATCGAAGCGAAACGGCGGAGGGGCGCATCTTCGACACCGTGGAGAACCAGCTTGCCCGGAACGGGGATAGCTCCAAGCGAATCGTGCTGAAGATGGACGTCGAGGGCGCCGAGTGGGACTCGCTTCTCTCCGTGCCCGATGAGGCGTTGCAGCGAATCGACGAGATGGTAGTGGAGTTTCACGGAGCCGGCGATGAGCGTAATGGAACCCAGGAGCAGAAGCGCCAAGTGGTGGAGCGGCTAAAGAGGTTTTTCGAAATCGGGCATATTCATTTCAACAACGCGACATGCACCAGCGGCGTAGAACCGTTTCCAGCCTGGGCCTACGAAGTGCTCTTCGTAAACAAACGGCTGGCCAAGGTCGATGGATCGCAGCGCGTCGTTGGGCCGCACCCACTCGATGCCCCAAACATACCGTCCCGCCCCGACTGTCAGCCGAAAGCTCTCTAAATGCGAGATGCTACCGCCGGACCTCACATTGTGAGGACAACTCGGAATTCCGCTTTTCCGCTCATCATCCGCGCAGAGCCCTCGGGGGCTTTGCCGAGCGGGTAAGTTTCGATCACCCGATTCTGCAACTCGGCGGCTGCGTCGGTCGCGGCGCTGTCGATATAAACAGCCGCGCCCAACTGACCCAGGGGGATGGGAAAATCGCCGCGCGGGCGCGGAACGCTTGAGTTTCAGGATTGCTCGAAGTATAGTTGACGCGTGATGAGGACCGTTTTGCGGATCACCGCCCTCACATTGCCGGCGATACTGTGGACTGGTCCGATCCTGGCAGAGAGTGTGCGGCCGGCGCTCGTCGACGCGGCAAAAAAGGGCGACCAGTCCGCGCTGCGCGCGCTGCTTCAGCGCAAGTCCGACGTCAACGCCACGGATGCCGACGGTTCCACGGCTCTCCACTGGACCGCTTATCGCGACGATGTGGAGTCGGCGAACGCGTTGATCCGTGCGGGCGCCAAGGTAAACGCCGCGAGCGATCTCGGTGTGACGCCGTTGTGGCTCGCCAGCCAGAATGGAAGCTCGGAGATGGTCCGGACGTTGCTGCGGGCCGGCGGGAACGCCAATGCGGCGCTGCTCTCCGGCGAGACGCCGTTGATGGTGGCCGCGCGCTCGGGTTATCCCGGCATAGTTGAACAATTACTTGCAGCGGGCGCCGATCCGAATGCTCGCGGATCGCGTGGTCAGACGGCGCTGATGTGGGCCGTCTCTCAGAAGCATCCAGACGTCGTGAAGGTTCTGCTCTCGCATCACGCCGATATTCGGTTGAAATCCGATGAATGGACCGACGTCATGGCTGTGCCGCCACACGGCTACCTACCTTACAACAAAGCGATCCCTCACGGCGGAGAAACGGCGTTGATGTTCGCGCCCCGAGTGGGCGATCTCGATTCGGCGAAACTCCTGGTCGCGGCCGGCGCCAATGTGAACGATACGGACGCGTGGGGAGTCAGCGCCACGGTTCTCGCCGCCCACTCCGGCTTCAGAGAGTTCGTCGAGTACCTTCTCGATGAACGCGCCGACCCGAATGTGGCTGGGGCGGGTTTCACCGCGCTCCAGGAAGCGATCATGCGCCGGGACGAAAAAATGGCGGCGGCGCTGCTCGATCACGGGGCCGATCCCAACGCGCCTTTGAAAACGTGGACGCCGACGCGCCGTTCCTCCGAAGACTGGCATTTCGAGCCGTCCCTGGTCGGCGCAACCCCCTTCTGGTTGGCGGCGCGTTATCTGGAGCCTGGCGTAATGCGGCTGCTCGCGGAGCATGGCGCCGATCCGAAGGTTGTCTTCCACGTGACTTGGATAGCTTCCCAGGGCACCGGGCAGGCGGAACGCACCGCCACCTCGACCGCCTTGTTGGCGGCAACCGGAATTGGCGGCGATAACGGAAACAGGGACTCCTCGGGCTCGGCCGCATGGGTGCCGCCTCCTCGCGCGGAGCGGGAAGCTCTCACGCTGGAGACTGTTAAGCTGGCCGTGGAGCTGGGCATCGACGTGAACGCAAAGAGTAACGACGGGCGCACCGCGCTAGACGGCGCCCGGTCTCTGAAGTACGATAGCGTCGTTCAGTATCTGCTGGAGAAGGGCGCGAAACCTGGCACAGGGGCGGCCCCGCCGGGCCGCCGCCGCGCGGAGGCGAATTAGTGCCGGAATCCGCGCCCAGGTCCGAAGCGGCGCCCAATTCCTCGGAGACCGAACCCATGCTGTACTGCCCCGTTTGTAGCCGGCGTCTCACCGAAAGAAAATGCAAGCTGGTTTGCGAGCAGTGCGGTTATTACATGAGCTGCGCGGATTACTATTGAGAAAGTGATCCCTCTTTTCGAGAGCGATTCGTTCCAGCCTTTTGAGGAGCGACTCGAAGAGGGCGCCGTAGTGTTGCGCGGCCTTGTCCGGGGCGAAGCGGCCTCGCTGCTGGAGGAAGCGGCGCGGACCGCTCGCTCTTCGCCATTCCGGCATTTAGTCACCCCGGGTGGTCACAAGATGTCGGTCGCGATGACCAACTGCGGCCGCGTCGGCTGGGTCTCCGACCGTTCTGGCTATCGCTACGACCCAATCGACCCCGACACCGGGAATCCTTGGCCTCGAATGCCTCGCGCGTTTTTGGACGTGGCGGAGCGCGCCGCGGCCGAGGCGGGGTTTCCCGATTACGATCCCGACGCGTGCTTGATCAATCGCTATGCCGTCGGGACCAAACTCGGACTGCATCGCGACCGCGACGAGAAGGATGCCTGGGCGCCGATTGTTTCTGTGTCGCTCGGTTTACCGGCCACGTTCCTGTGGGGCGGAAAACGCCGGTCCGATCCCACGCGGCGCCTGTTGCTACAAAGCGGCGATGTTGTTGTGTGGGGCGGTCCGGCGCGCTTCGTCTATCATGGCGTCGCTACGCTCAAAGCGGGAGAGCATCCGCTGACGGGCGGCGTTCGCATCAATCTCACGTTCCGCAAAGTATTTTGATCTCACTTGCCACGCTCGGCGGGAGGCTGGCTCCCTTTTATCGTTTGGCAACTGGTTTCCTTCTTTCCCTCCAGCGAATCGGAGTACAAATGAACTCCCCTCGATCCGGCATCCCACCAGATGTAGCGGCCGGAGGCATAGCGCGCGCCCGATCCTGAAACCACGTTGACAAAGATCAGCGATTGGCCCTGAATCGGAAGCACGGCCAGGCTGTTGCCGGCGCCGTTCAAATACTCTACCGGGAACGGTCCAGCGGGAAGACCGAGCTGTGGGCCTTGCACATCGCATTGGAAGGTCTCGATGTTGCGTGAAATTGCATCGCTGCCGGTGAGTTTGATAGTCAGATCCGTCGCGTCCGATGTCGTGGAACAACACGCCACCGCAACCCCGATAACAATTAACTTGACGAAGTATTTCATATCATCCCGCCCGCTTTAGGGTTAGCAGTTCAACTACCATCCGGGAACCCGCCGCGATGCGAGACGACCGGATAATGTGGAAGCCCTTGCAGCGCGGGTAGGGATGCTCGCCAGCCATTGGGGTAGGGATCGAGCCCGGAGAAAAGGAGCGATTTCCCAGCAGTAGGATCGCCAACCAGAAGCTCCAGTTGGCGCCGAAGGTTTGGGACGGCATTCACGCCATATCGTGCTTGCCAACGGTCCTCAATTGCCCATACCAGTTGCCTGTATTTATCGCGAGCACGGTCGCCTTTCGCGGTAAGCACAAGCTCTTTTGTGCGGCTGCCCGGAGACTCTGGCCGCATAGCAGCATAGCCGCGCTTTTCGAGAAAGTTCACCGATACTACCATCGCTTCCTTCGAGATCGCCGCCATGCGCGCAAGATCGCGGACCAGTGTCCCTCGTTCCCCAACCAGGCGCAGGACATTGGCGCAGATTGCAAGCGAGACCTCTGAGTCGCTTTCAAGCTCCAGGGCGAACATCAGCAGGACTTTGGAGAGCAGCGCGGATAAAGGCAGAGGGGAGCCGTCATCATTTCCAACTCCTCTGGCGCGCCGCGCTTCGGGGCGCGAAAGATTGTGGCTGAACAAGCCGTATCCCAAGATCGGAAGGCAGTTAGGCAACTGTACTTCGAAGCGGCTTACCAAATCCAGCAGCGATTTTCGAAGCGCCTCAATCGCGCCTCGGCCGAAACGAGCCTCCCAGCGTTTTTCGACGATTCCAAACAGCGGACGCCATATTTCTTGGGCCTTTCGCCCCGCGGGCGTAGCGCGGATTACCCACTGGGAGCGAGGCGGCCGCGGACGCCGCCCGGCGAGCGCCGGCTTGACCGTAATATAGCCCCAACGCTCCATTCCCCTCAAATTCGTCTGCGTGCGGGCGAGACGGTGCAATTCGCTGACCGCGACCCCCTCGGCGGTAACGAACCTCATGCAGTTCGACCACATCGCAAGCGAAACAAGCCAGGGAGCCTTCGAATCGCCGGCCGTCGAGCCGTGACGCGTAGTGCGATGCGGCATCAGATGCTCGGCCTCGTTATCGAATTCGATGGTGAAGGCAACTAAAGCGTGTGACAGCAAAGCAGGCAATGGAAGGCGCGCGTCCAATCCTTAACTCGGCTCCTCAACTCGGCATTGCCGCGCCCGAATACCGCGTGACGGTTGTGCGTCTGAGCATCTGGTCTATGTGGTGCTGCATGTGAGCGACATAATCCTCGATCACGAAGCGCAGCGTCACCTCCGGATTCGCGCCGATAAAGCAGGAAGAGCCGAGCCTCTCTTCTGGAATGTTGGCGACCAATCCCACAAGCAGCATGTTGTATCGCGACCAGATATCCACGATCGTTTCCCACGGCATGCCGCTGTAGCCGTGCAGGCGCACCCAGTCCTCCTGCGCGTATCCGGGACCCCGAAACTCGCCATCGAGCGCCGCGCTCGCGAACCGCATGTGATTGTTGGCGGCTGAGTCGATAAGGTGCCCAAGCTCCTCCTTGGGACACCACTTGCCCGGCCCTCGCGGAAGGGACGCGCTTTCCTCGGTGAGCTGCCGAAGGTTCGATAGCTCCCGCTCAATTGTCTGTTGTAAGAGAACCGAGAATTGCCTTGGCATGCATCATTGTCGCATCATCCCTTTTAGCGCTAGGCGCTGGCGCTTCGGTAGAATCGTTGTTCATGTCCGACCGCAACATGATGGAACAGCAGCTTGAGCGAATGCGCCACGATTGGGACGAGCGCGCCCGCAAAAACGCACGCCACTTTGTCGACACCAGCCGCGCCGACTGGAGCGACGCCGAGTTTTTCGCTTCGGGCGAAAAGGCCATCGCCGAAGACATCCTTACCGACACAACCAATATCTGCCAGGGCAAGGATCCCAAGGCGATGCGGGTTCTCGAAATCGGATGCGGCGCCGGGCGGCTGACGCGAGCCCTATCGAACGTCTTTGGCGAAGTCCACGCGGTGGACGTAAGCGGGGAAATGATCGCCCGCGCGCAAGCCGCGCTCGCGGACCGGCCGAACGTTCGTCTCTATCGCAACAACGGCTGCGATCTTGCTGTGGTGCCCGATGTGGAATTCGACTTCGCATATTCGGCCATCGTGTTCCAGCACATCTCCAGCCGCGAGATCGTCGAAACTTACGTACGCGAAGTCGGCCGCCTTCTGCGTCCCGGCGGTCTCTTCAAGTTTCAGGTGCAGGGGGATGTGAGCGTGCAAAGCGATCCCGGCGATACCTGGATCGGCGTGCCGTATTCCGAAGCCCAGGCGAGGGCCCTGGCGATCCGTTGCGGATTCGAGCCGCGATACTTGCACGGGGCGGGCAATCAGTATTTCTGGCTGTGGTTCTTTAAAAATAAAACGGCATCATAGCGCCGGAGTGTCGTCGCCCAAGAGCGCATGCCGAACGATTTTGATCGGCGGGAAGCCTTGTTTCAGAAAGCTGTCGTGGAACTCCTGAAGCGAGAACCGCGCGCCCTTTCGCTGGCGGTAATCCTCCCGTAGCTTCAGGATCTGAAGCTTGCCGAGAGTGTAGTAGAGATACGTTGGATCCGACGTGCCGCGCTTGGTTTCCTTCAGCGCGGATTCGTGCGTCTGATAGCCTTCTTTTTCGAAAAATTCCACGCCCTGCTCAAACGTGCGCCCGCCGGTGTGCATCTCGATACCCACGATGTAGCGGGCGTCTCGAAGCAGCGCGTCCTGCAACTGGCCCAGCCGCATGCGCGGGTCCTTCGTGTAGCCTTCGTCAAGCATCATCTGCTCGCAATAGTGCGCCCATCCTTCGGCGTTGGTGTTCGCCCCGAGCAGCCTGCGCACTTTCGAATCGAGTCGCTGAGCCCAAAGGAACTGCACGTAGTGGCCCGGATATGCTTCGTGTATGGTGGTGCTCAAGATAACGCCGCGGTGGAAGCTCTCCAGATAATCTTCCGCGCGCGCCGGCGGCCATTCCTTTTCCGGAAGCGTGACGTTGAAAAAGGCCTCTTTGGCCACGCTCTCGTAGGGGCCGGGCGTATCCATCGAAGCGGCCGTCAAGGCGCGCATGAAGGGCGGCGTCTCCTCCACGATCGGGGGAACGGACGATGGAATCGTCACGATCTTTTTCTCTTCCACGAACATGCGTACTTTTTCGGCCGTCTCGCGGAAAGCGTCCAAGAGACGGTCCGAGGAGGGGTGATCCCGCTCCAGCTCCGCGAGAATCTGTTGAGGCGTTTGGGCGGGATCGATCTTCGCCGCCGTCTCCCGGAATTGGCGCTGGTTGGCGCGGAGATCTTTGTAGCCGATCTCGAGCAGCTTATCGAGAGGCGTGTCGACCATCTCTTCAAACATCAGCTTTTTGGAATAGTGCTCCTTTCCCAGCCGGAAATCGCCGCGGGAGCGCGCGAGCAGGTCGCTCTTTAGGAAATTTTGATAGTTTTCAAGAGCGGCGATCACCGCTTCGTTGGAGGATTTAAAGGCAGCCAGAAGCCTGGCGTCCTTCACTTCTTTGAAAGCCAGAGGCACGTCATGCCGGAAGAAATCGATATTTCCGGGAAGCTGTTCGATCGCGACCTCGGTATAGATGCGTGGTGGATTGCTCAAATTTGCGCGAGCGTCATCCAATACCTTCGGCATCTGGCGTTCGCGCTCGATCAACGATTTCAGGCGAGCCTCGGGCGGCGCGAATTTCCGGCTCATGATGGTGAACGCGCTCATCGTGATGCCGCTCGAATAATTATCCGGATTCTTCTCCCACATCCGAACGGTTTCGAACTCCAGCAGACTTGCGCGGATATAGCTCAGCGCCAGGGCGCGGTCGTCGGAAGGCGGGATCTTCTCAAATTCGGCCTCCCATTTCTTCAATTCGGAGACGCGCTTCGCGCTTCCCGCTCGGCTGTAATCCTCGATCTGCGAGTCGTATTGGTGGATTCCCGCTGACGTGGCGGTCGTGGGGTTGTAGGGAAAATAATACTCGTCGAAAAATCGGTCGTAAATAGATTGCGCGGACGCAAGGGACGTCATAACAATCACCGGCGCAAGAAACCGCATACCTCACTCTACAATGAGATGGTGCCTTTCGCTCCCGTTTCCGAACAACTCCCTTATCTCAAAAAGGGTTTCGTGGAGATTATCCGCGAGGAGGATCTAAAGGAGCGTCTGGAGCAGTCGGCGAAAAACAACCAGCCGCTGCGCGTGAAGGCGGGATTCGACCCCACAGCGCCCGATCTGCACGTCGGCCACACCGTGCTACTGCGGAAGCTAAAACACTTTCAGGATCTGGGGCATACGGTGATTTTTCTGATCGGCGATATGACCGGCCTGATCGGCGATCCCACGGGCCGCAACGTCACCCGGCCTCCTATGACTCGCGCGCAAATCGACGAAAATGCCGAGACTTATAAGGCGCAGGTCTTCAAAATTCTCGATCCCGAAAAAACCGAGATCCGATTCAATAGCGAGTGGCTGGAACCGCTGAAATACGAAGACATCGTGCAGTTGTGCGCGCGCTACACAGTCGCTCGCATTCTGGAGCGCGACGAATTTTCCAAGCGGATGAAGGCCGGCACGCCGATCTCGGTTCATGAGATGCTCTATCCGCTGGCGCAAGGCTACGATTCGGTGGCGCTCAAGTGCGACGTCGAGTTGGGAGGAACCGATCAGAAGTTCAACCTGCTTGTCGGCCGCGAATTGCAGCGCGACTACGGACAGCCGCCCCAAATCGTCGCGACCACGCCTCTGCTGGAGGGCACGGACGGCGTGGAGAAGATGTCGAAATCCAAAGGCAACTACATCGGCATTACGGAGCCGCCCAAGGTGATGTACCGGAAGATCATGGGCATTAGCGACGATCTGATGTGGCGCTACTGGGAGCTTCTGACCGACGTTTCGCTCGGGGAGATCGCGGCGCTGAAGCAGCGGGAGCCGATGGAGGTCAAAATCGACCTTGCCGGCCGCATTGTCGCGGACTTCCATTCGCAAGAAGCGGCGCGGCACGCCGCGGAAGATTTCAATCGCGAGGTGAGGCAGGGCGCGGAGCCTGAAGACATCCCGGTCGTGGCGGTGAAGGGTGGCCGCCTGGCATCAGTGCTCGTCACCGGAACCGTCGCCCCTTCCCGTACGGAGGCGGAACGGCTGATCAAAGCGGGCGCCGTGGAAGTCGACGGAGAACGGTGCACCAATCCCAGCGCCCCGATGGCGTCGGGCACGCATACGATCCGCGCGGGAAAGAAGTGGGTGCGAGTCACCATCGGACAACCTTAAGCTTGTCCTACTTCGCCGGCATATGCGGCAGATCGCGATTGTTCTCGTTGCAGATGAACTCGAGCAGTTCTCCCTCCGGCAGCAGATTCGCGCTGTAGGTAACGGTCCACGGCTTCGTATACGCCTTCGCGTCGTCGATTGTGACTTGAATATCCATGTGGCCGAAATCCTTGCGCCGGAACCGTTCGGTGACGTGCAGAGCGTCCGTCGTCGGCCGCCCCAACTGATCGAGCCACGCTTTCCCATTGAATCCGCGCGACTCGACCACCAGCGCATCGCCGTCCCACCGCCCGACCGAATATCCCATCCAGGTCGGATTGAGATCCGGCGCGAAATCGCGTCCATCCGTGAAGATCTGGCGCCAGAGATTGAACGCCTCATAAACCACGACGACGAGGTTCGGCGTCTGCACCATTTTCCACGGAGCCGGCGCGGTATCGATCTTGGGAACGCCTTGCGGCAGGCAATTCGCGTCCGGCTCTTCGCCGGCCTTCGATCCATCGGCGCGCTGCTCGAATACCGCCTTGGCCCAGGGCTGCAGCGGAACGTTCTCAGCCTTCAGATCGGCGGCGATATCCCGAAGAAAGCGAGGATTTGGGTTCCATACACCCGAGAGATCGGGATGGCCGTCCGCCAGCCTAGGCGTCGGCGCCGATAGATTCGGCTTGCCGTCGGCGGTGCGAGGAATTTTCGCGGGCGGCACATGGGTCCATTGCGAGTAGAGCGGCGCGCAAACCGCGCAGACAAGGGCGGCAAGATGCGGTTTCATGGCTCACGCTCCCACAATTTGAACGCTGATTCCCGCCGGATCTTTGATATGAAAGCCCGCATCCAGGTTGTCCTCGGGATTCGCGCCAATCGCCTTCAAATCGCGCGTCACGGCGTCCCGATTGAACTTCTCCACTCCGATCGCGAAATGATCCACGATGCCGGTGGGGCTCTTATGGTGAAGAGATACAATAATCTTCCCTGCTCCCAGGCGTACGATCTCGTTGGGCTTGTCCTCGCTCATCACGGTGAGTCCGAACATCTTCTCGTAAAAAGCGATCGACTTGGGCAAATCGCTCACCTGGATGCTGACGTGATCGATCTTGACACCCTTGATAGCGGCGTCCTGCGCCTGGGCGGTGGATGCCGCGCCGCCAGTGGCGGCCAACATCGCGATGCCCTGAACCAACTCCCTGCGCGAAAGAGCGCCTTTCTCAAAGCGGCTTACCAGGTTCGAAATGATTGCTTCCATAGGTCCTCCCGGATTAGTGTAAGCCCTTTCGCGGACCGGCGTGCGCTGGGTATCAAGTTACGCGGTAAGCTTCTTGCCGCGCGTCTCGGGCAGAAGAAATGCCGCGACCGCCATCGTCGCGTAGGCGATTCCGGCAAAAAGCCCGATTGCGTGGCCCAACGGCATCCTTACGGAGAGGAATCCCACCAGCGCTGGAAACAGCGCTCCCAGCGCGCGACCCACGTTGTAAGTAAATCCCTGCCCGACGCCGCGCACGCGCGTGGGAAACTGCTCGGTGTAGAAAGGCCCCATCGCGCTAAAGACGCCGGAGGCGAAGAAACCCAGCGGAAAACCCAAAGCCATCATCGCCCGGTTGCCGAACGGAAGAGTAGTGTAAGCCACGGCGATCGTGCCCGCGCCGATGGCGAAAACAAGGAATGTAAGACGCCGCCCAATGCGATCGGCCAAATAACCGCCCGTCAGATATCCGCAAAACGCGCCCCCGATCAGCACCGCAAGATACCCAGTTGTGTCGAGGACGGACAAGCCGCGCTCAGTCCGCAGAAAAGATGGAAGCCAGGTGGTGACGGCGAAATATCCGCCTTGCGCGCCCGTCCCCAAAAGTGCCCCGAGCGTAGTGATTCGGAGCAAAGGCGGGCGGAAGATCTCGACAAACGACGGGCGATCGTTGCTCGCTTGGAGCTGGGCTTTCGCTTCCAGGTAAACGGGAGGCTCTTCCACGTAGCGCCGCACCCAGAACACGAGCAGCGCCGGGGCGATCCCGGTCAAAAACAACGCGCGCCAGGCTGTCGATGCGGAAAAAACCGAAAAGTACCAGCCGTACAACAGGGCCGCCGCGCCCCATCCGATGGCCCAGCCCGCCTGCATGAAACCCAGCGCTTTGCCACGATGCTCCGGGCGGATCGTTTCTCCCAGCAGCACAGCGCCCGCCGCCCATTCTCCGCCGAAGCCTAATCCCAGCAGAGCGCGCGCCGCGAAAAGTTGGGAGTAATTCTGCGCCAGGCCGGATAGGAAGCTGAAGATCGCGAACCATAGGATGGCGAGCTGAAGAGTTCGCACACGGCCGAACCTGTCGGCGACCCACCCGCCCAGCCAGCCTCCCACGGCGGAAACGAGCAGTGAGGCCGTGCTCAGCGTGCCGGCTTGCGGCCTCGTCATGCCCCACACCGCGATCAACGCCGCGATGGCGAAGCTGTAAACCTGGACGTCCATCGCGTCCAGCGCCCAGCCACCGATGCAGGCTAGGCACGCGCGCCTTTCGCGCGGACCGAGTTCGGCAATCCAGCTTCGTCCCTGTTGCGGACTCAGAATTTCCGTCGGTTGCATCGCGCCCTACTCCGTATCGCCAGCCCATCGATTGTCGCACAACGTTGGGCCGAAGAACGGCCTACATCCGGGTCAGTGTCGGCTAACCGTCAGACCGTAATCCGCCGATAGGTATTCAACCGGCGCTTGTCCCCGGCCTTACGGCCGGGGCTGGGTGCGAACGCTGGAACACCGTCGTGCCCACTTTCAGCCCCGCCCGTGAGGGCGGGGGCAAGCTTACGGACGGATTACGGTCAGACCGCGAGCTTGCCGCGGTACAGCATGTCTTTCGGCGTGAACCGGGCCACAATGTGGGAATGGCCCAGGCTGGTTGTAAACTGAATTTCCTTATCCTCCACGCCAAGCTTGACCAGATCCTTTGAAAACCCAAACAGGATGCCGCCGCTGGTCGAGGAGCTCACCGGCCGTTTCACCACTCCGGGCTGCACGGAATCGCTGCGGTCGGGTTTCAGGAAAGTGACCGATTTCAAGTCGTCCAGCGCATCCTCTTCCGAGCGATTTTCGTTCCGCGGCGGAAAGGGGAATCCGTTCAGCGCGATGACGAGGTGCCCTGCGAATTCCTCTGGAAATTCCGGCTTCACGGCATCCATCACCGGCTGCGCGCTTTCCCACAGCACGGTTCCTCTAACCTGATGAGCGCCCGAGCCACGCCTTCCGCCGCCTCCCGGATACCCTCCTCCACCGCCGCCCGGATATCCGCCGCCAACCCCGGGAATTCCGAGGCCGGGAATTCCGAGGCCAATGCGAGGCCGGCCCTGCGAGCCTCCCTGAGGCGAGCCAGAATTGTAGACGGAGTCATCGTTCGACTCCATTTGCGCGCTCACCGGTTTGGCCCAGGGGGAATTCGTTGTCAGCTTTTCGATTTCGTCGTTGGTCCAATCCTTGGGATCTTTTTTGTTCCAAAAGTCTGAAGCTGCTAATAGGCGTGTCGCATTTCCCATCGCGGCGGTGCCCGCGATCGCCGCGAGCCATCCGCGTCTGGACAGAGGGGTTTCGTTGAAATTCATGAGCACGCCGGCGCCTTCCTCCCTTTGTAGACGTTGTGGACCGCTCCTGCGTTGCGTTTGCTATTCTCCCTCTACTCTCGCATCGCCGCCCCCGGGTGATTCGGGCTCTTCATCCAGCCGGCAGTGCGCCCGCAGCACCGCATCGTATTCCCCCAAGCGCTTATAGCGCGTGTCCAGCCGCGCCGGCTCGTCCTTCCGTTTTCGCAACGCCTCCAACAACGCGGCCTCCCGCCGTCTTTGTTCCAAATACGCCGCAACGCTCATACGTTCCCCCTACGCGCGTCAATAGGCGCTCCGCCCGTCGGCTTTCGCGTCGCTTCGACGCTCGGTCCTCGGCGGCTTGCACCATGAATACCGCCTGGACGGTTTACATGTAACCGGGAGCGCCTGAACCTGATCTCACTTGTTCAAATGGAGGAACTTATCGGCGCCGGGACTCCACCTTGTGGTGTAAAACCGCGCCTGCTTCGGGCGCTTACGGTGGCCGATTCCGACTATGGCCGCGCGGTAGCTGTGCTCCACGAAATGTTGGGGATTCTGCGCAAAGCGGATTACCAGCGCCTCACGCGTGCCGGCACGTTTCCGAACACGGCTGCTGACGTGCACGCCAAGCGGCCTTGCGGTCTTCGTTCGGACCGGCGGTTCGTGGGGTTTGTTTTACAATACCCGAGGAGAACATTCATGCGCAAAATCCTCCTGTTCGCCACTCTGACTCTCTCGGCGCTCGCCCAAGTCCAGAACTACAAACCGGTCACGAAAGAAATGCTGGAAAATCCCAGCCCGGACGATTGGCTGATGTTCAGCCGGACTTACGACGCGCAGCGGTACACTCCGCTTAAGCAAATCACCAAGCAGAATGTGGGTCAGCTTCACCTCGCCTGGGAACGGGGCATGGCCAACGGTCAAACCGAGACGATCCCGATCGTCCACAACGGAGTGATGTACGTGGTGAACCCAGGCGCCGTAGTGCAGGCTCTCAACGCGACCAACGGCGATCTGCTGTGGGAGTACAAGCGCAAGGTAGCCGACAATATTGCCGCGCAAGCGCGCCCGAAGGCGCTCGCCATCTACCAGGACTTCGTGGTGTACACCGCGCCCGACGCCGTGGTCGGGCTGGACGCGCGCACGGGCGAGCCTCGCTGGGAAGCGAAAACGGGCGGGCGCGGCAACACCTCCGGCGCGCTGGTGGTGGATGGGAAAGCGATCTCGGGCGGCGCCTGCGGAGGCAAGCGCGAAAACTGCTTCATCATGGCAAACGATGCGACCACCGGGAAGGAGCTTTGGCGCTTCTACACGACGCCCGCCGCCGGCGGACCGGGAGACGAGACCTGGAACGGAGCCGACGTGGATAAGCGCCTGGCGTCTACATGGGGCTTGCCGGGCACTTATGATCCAGTCCGCAAGATGCTGTACTGGGGAGTCGCGAACCCGATGCCGGATCAGCGTTCGGCCCGGCATAACGGAAACGCCGATGGGACCTCGCGCACCGCTCCAGCCGATCTCTATAGCAATTCGACCATCGCTTTGGACCCCGAGAGCGGAAAGCTTAGCTGGTATTACCAGCATTTGCCCGCCGACGATTGGGATTCCGATTACACGCACGAGCGGACGCTGACGCGCGTACGCATCAATCCAGATCCAAAATACGTGAAGTGGATCGCGGCGGATCTTCCGCGCGGGCAGGAACGCGACGTTGTGGCGACGATTGGAGAGGCAGGCGGCGTATTTGTGCTGGATCGCGATACCGGAAAATTTCTGTGGGCTACTCCGTTTCCATTCGACGATCCCAATTTCGTGATTTCCGATCTCGACGTGAAGACCGGACGCACCACCATCAATTGGAATAACGTATTTAAGCAGCCCGGCGAGCATCACGTCATCTGCTACTGGAACACGCGCAGCTACTGGCCGACCGCCTACGATCCGGGCACCACTTCGCTTTACACCTCGTACATCGATAACTGCCGCGATCTAACCACCGCCGGTCCGGCGGGGCGCGGCGGCTGGAAAGTGATTCCGCGGCCTGGAGGAGACCCGAAGGCTTTGACGGGTCTGGCGAAGATCAATCTGTCTACGGGTGAGATTCTGCGGTTCGACGTGGGCCGCGCGCCGGGCAACGGCGCGATGCTCACCACCGCCAGCGATCTGGTCTTCCACGGCGACATGAGCCGCCGCTTCCGCGCCTTCGACGCCGCTAACGGAAAAATTCTGTGGGAATCGGTGCTGGGCGGCAACATTTCCGTGAGCACCATCAGCTACGCGGTGAACGGAAAGCAGTACATTTGCGTGATGACGGGCGACAATTTGAAAGTCCCGGAGTTGTCGGCCGAGGTCCCGGAGCTGAAGACGCCCCGCGGACATAACTCGATCTACGTTTTTTCCCTGCCGTAAGTGCGCGCGGCGGGAGGGCTGTCAGGGCTTGCTGCGAATACTGTCCGACCCCGCGACGCTGAACGGAAAAACGTTCAGATTTTGAGTACCCAGCATGAGAGCGTATTCGCCAGGCGGCAATGCCTGTTCCGGTTGAATCAGCCAAACGTTCTCCTCGGGCTGAGAAATGGCGACCGGCAATAAATCGCCGGTTTCCGCCTTAGCGGCTTTGGAGCCGATGTGGAGCTTTCCTCCGTCGAACTCGCGGGCATCCTTCTTGGGGTGTAGCTTCACAATCACGGGCTGGCCGGGTACGGCGATGACATGGCAGATGCAGATGACCGGCCGTCCGGGCTGGATCTGGATCGCGGCCCGCGAACCACGATACTCGGCGATGATGGTTGCGGATGCGATCCCATAGGTTAGGGCGGGCGCCAAACCGTGTCCGCTCGCACGCGTTCTTGCCGGAGCCTCGTTGGGGATGTTAATCCAATTCGGACCGCCGATCAGAACGCCGGGAGGGCTGCTCGGGTAGTCCGCTGTAATAGCGGTAGGCGACTGCGCCTCAAGTAGCGGAGACAGCGTGAATAGAGCGCCCGCAATAATACACAGACGGACCATTTTTCCCCCGATAGAAGATGAGTTTCAACTCTACCACGGATCGGAGACGGTAGTCGCATGTGGGGTATGCCTTTTCAAATTGGGCCGGTCGCCCGCGAACGCGGGCCGTGGCCGATGGATCGCGCTGGACAACCGAACATCGGTGGGCCCCTGAAGGATTTGAACCTTCAACCAACGCATTTTGAGTCGCTGGAACTGTCTTGCTCTCGATTTCTCTCAGGTGCCAAAAGATCGCTATGAACTGTTTCATTTCATTGGCCGCGGTGGGTAGTGGCGTTGCTCTCGATTGCCCGGGCATGTTAGCCAGATTTAAGCGGAGTCCCTGTGAACGTCCCTGTGGCGTTCCGGGCCCGGCTACCGTCACGTCAGCCGACATCTCGGGCAGAGCCAACGCTAGACAGTCCTCCAGGAGCGACGTCCGAGACCACTCCAAATACTGGGGCGGAGTGCCGCTTGGCGGCCAGGGCCAGGCTTTTGGGCAAGTACTGGGTTGCAAGCCAGAGCGCCAGATCTGACCCGGGCATGTCGCAGTGGAAACGATGTTTAGGTTGTGGGCATAGCGGCGATGCCTTCGGTCACATGCGCACCCCTGGCGACCTGGCCTAAGGTAGCCAAAGGTAGGGCGCCACATGTGGGGATCTAAGCCTCATGCGAGGCGTTACGAGGCTGGGCCACCGTGATGACGGGGACGAAGGCGGCTTCTCGCTTTTTTAAGCAATGGCCAAAGTGCGAACAGCATGGCTCCAAGTCCACCGCCGAGATAGAGCACGAACTCTGTTATTAGTCTTGCTCTTTCTGCGGTTGCCTGACCATTTGCGTTATCGTGAGTGCGAATACCCTCCGCTACGGGAGCGTCGGACTGAATACCCTTTCGCACATGGGAGAGCTGCCCTTGGGGCTTGTTACCTCCGTTCGGCTCGGCGATGTCGTCCAAACTGAACGTGTGCGCTTCTGGTTTGCGATTTTTCGCGACCTCATCGAAAATATCGACCCTCCCTTTCTGTCCCTTCATGAAGGCGCCCGGAGTTAGCTCGGCCGCAGGCGTCTGCACGTCTACACTGGCTTTCCCGGTTTCCGAGAAGTTGAAATCGGCCGGAAGAGTTTCCGGTGGCGGCGGAGCTGGATCGCCTGGGCATCTTCGGGACGGCGGCACGGCGGCCATCTGCCACACACACCCGGTACGCGAATCGAGTACCTGACTGGAAGATCCGGCCACATGTGTATATCGGTGCGAATTGTAGTTGAGCGCGGCGTAAAGGCTGATCGCGGTACCGAGAATTGAGCAACATACGACGGCAGCAAATGGAGCAGCTAGGGATTTCATTCGCGATTCCTCTTATCTCGCCCCAGTTTCGGGGTAAGCCTCAACCGGAAGGCCATCCCTCTCGGGCAGTAGACGCTAAAACCCTGCATGCCGTTTGCGGGTTGGAGGAGAGCGTCGCGAAACGGAGCACTGGCGGCACTGATCGAGGCACCGCGCGGCGGGAAAAGTTCTCAGTGCAGATTCCTCGGGGCTATCCGCTAATGTTTGAACCTAGCGGCCTTGGCGTCTCTGTCGATGGCCTGGGCAAGTTGCTCGGCCGCGCAGACCGTCGCTGGCCGTTGTTTTGGAATACCAGTCAATACAAGAGTCGCGGTATCGCGGCAGCGGGAGCTGTCGTAAGCCCATAAGATTCTTCCATCCAGGTCGGATAATTGAAGCCCCAGTTCGGTGATTGGAGTGGCCCCCAAAATTGAGACAACCAGTTAAGGCTCAAATTTCATTGAATGGAGAAGAGAGCCATGAGTCTGTCTCGAAGGAAGTTCACGAAAGAGTTTAAATTGGCGGCGGTGCGCCGCTTGGAAACGGGCGCCTC
>DATBIA010000119.1:0-14843 GCA_036557165.1 Bryobacteraceae bacterium | reverse complement strand
CAGTCGCTCAATCGCATTATCTTCGACGGCAAGGGCGGCGCCAAGATGGCCGAGCGCTGGGCGATGGGCAAGCGCATCCGTGACGTGGCCGAGGCTCCCGATGGGTCGCTGTGGCTGCTGGAAGACGCCAATCCCGGCGCTTTGATCCATGTGACGCCCAAATAATCGCGTCGCGTCAGGTGAACAACTCAAGGGCCGGAGCGATCCGGCCCTTTTTGTTTTGCTCATCTCCATCGCGTTTGTTGTCCTGGCGATTCTGCCCGCTCCAGAACGATTTCGGCTCGAAGCCGGAATGCACTTGCCGAGCCTCAGAAGGCCTCCGCGTACGATTTCAGGCGAAAGAGCATTTGTGAAGCCCCATGATGACGTTATGATATACGTTACAACGTATTCTTAGCGCGACGGGAGCAGACCCGCGGGGCTGGAATGGATCGCTACATCGTCTTCAAGCAACGCGGGACTCACGCCGATCCTTTGACGGCGATCGGCGCCGCGGATCTCCTGCGCCACCTCGATCCACGTCTGGTCGATGCTGGGGATCGGTTCGAGGTTCGGCTGGGACGTGACTTGAGGCCCTCCGATCTAACGGTCGTGGATCCAGGATTTGCCTATCTTGTGAGGCCGAAAAAGGGCGCGGCCGCGGAACCCCCAGTACGCATCGCCCGGGCCGGAATTGCCTCTGCCCTGCCCACAGAAAACCGGATGTACGCGATCGTCAATCGGATGAGAGCTTACGGTGGCCCCAATCAATTGCTTTCGCAATTCGCGGCCATGAAATGCGGGGAGTGGGAACGCAAGATATGGAATTGCCTCCAAGGTTCCGAGGCATTCGTCTTTCACTCGCCCCTAGTGCAACTGTTCGACCCGCAGTCGGCGCGGGGATATGGACTGCTAAAGCCACTTGGAACCTACCGCGGCGATCGAACCAAAGACCGGTGGGCTCGCCCTTTTGAGCAATGGATTAGATTCCGCGGATACTTCGAAGGCGCGGCAGGTTGGTTCGCCCAGGGGGATTTGCGATTATATTGTCCCGCTCCTTTCGATATTTCCCACGAGCGGCTCGTGAAGGTCGCCGAAACATTCCGGCAACTCCAGTTAGGTGGAACGGGAGCCAAAATGGATTGCCGCGCGATTTTGGCGTTTACAAGGATTTTGATCGAGAGTTGCCGCAGAAAACGACGTCCTCGTGAGATGGTTAGCGGACTGTGGGTGACTCGGTACAAAGACATGGGCCAGGTCCATACGGTGATCGGAATGGATCATCTCGCGCTTCCCAACTGGATGGACCTCAACACCGATCAGGATGCGCAGCGATGGTTAAACATGCTGGACGAGCACGACATCGCTCTGAGGCGCCTCACGGATAGCCATTCGGAGGAATTTGCGCTATTACAGCAATACCGTTCTACGTTCCAGATGGATCGGCAGGAAGCCGTTGCCGCCTTCGTGGAATTTTTAGCGAATTACGGCGCCGTCGTATTTCGCAGGAGATCCCAGGACCAATGGACGCTGCCACAGCTTTCGCTGAAATCCGTAACGGAAATCCTGGATTCGAGTCCTGAATGCCGCGTGGCGCTGGAGGGGGACGGTTTCGCAGCGGTTGCCGGCGCGATCCGAAGCGCAACGTTCGGCGCGCAAGGCGGGAGGCGGCGTGGCGACTCCCACCACCGCGAGATTCGATATGGTCTCTTGCTCGATATCCGGCGCGAGGGGCACGTGGGGAAACGCGAATTGGTCTCCGTCGTTTCCCAGTTTGTCTCGTCGTTCAATCGGGAAAGCATTCGCCGGCGCAGGATGGGCGTGCGCGGGTCGGAGATTCGCGATGCGGAGTTAGCTGGGTTCACTCGAATCGTGGATCGGGCCCCCAACGCCGATCTCGTCGCGGCCCTCCTTTGCGGCGTTTCGAGCGCTCATAGGGGCGAGAACGGCGCGGCCGAGAAAATTTCCGACCGAGTTCGAACCGAGTTCCAATCCGCATGATCCGATCCTTATCTCTATGCGCCGAAGTAACGCTCGCTCTGCACAATCTAAACAGCGAGGGGGTTGAGGGCAACCAACAGCAGACCCGAATGGTCCACGTAATTGAGCCGTCCGGCCGGCGCCATTGCGTGAACGCCATCTCCGGCGACGTATTTAAGCACATCTTCGTGCAACACCTGACTGCGATTCTTCGCGCTCAAGGGCAGCCCCTCTCGACCGGAGCCGGCGCCGGTAGTGCGGACAGGATCACCGTAGACGCGGATTTCAAGACCGCGGCCCGCGGCCGGACCGGCGCCGAAATCCAGACCGAGATGCTCACACGATGCGCGGTGACCGATGTAGCAGGCACGCTCTTCACGGAGGGGACGATAGTGCCGCGAAAATCGTGCGCGGAGTTCGGCTGGGTTGCCGGGATTCCGGCAAAGGTCCACTCGGAGCAACACTTTCATGTGAAGTTCGAACCGGATCGGCGCAAAGCCCGCGGACAAGCGCCCAAAGGCGAGGGTACCATTGCCGGCAGCCAAACGGTGTTCCTAAGGCCGGCCAACTCGGGCGTGTACGCCTTGATTTGCCACTTGGAACTATCGCGCATCGGTGTTAACGACGTGACGCTGGAACTGGTGGCGCCGCGTCAGGACCAGATGGTGCGTCAGCGGGCGGCGGTTCAAGCCTTGCTGGCGACGCTCATCCAGCCCACCGGAGCGCAGCGGAACACGCAGAATCCTCACATTCTAGGATGCACAGGCGTAATCACAACATCAACGTCTTACCTCCCGGCGCCGCTCTTAAGCCCAATGATGGAAGACTTCCGGATTCAGATTGCGGCGATCGCGGACACGCTGAATCGTGTGAGCCCCGGTTCTATTCAGGCGAGGGAGTTTGCGAATTTACCTGAAGCCGTGGCGCGGCTGGAAGAGACGACCGCGGCAATTTGCTAAACATGCCAGCCGTACTCGAATCGGCAGAGGTCGAAACCCAATCGCTTGAGTCCCATGAAGAAGCGCCGGGCCGCTGGCTGATGTTTATCTACGCGCCCGTGGCGCTCTTCTCCCTCAAGGCGCCCTGGGCGACTTCAACGGCCGGAAAAACGCTCCTGACGCCGACATTTTACGCCGTTAAAATGGCCTTCCTTGACGCCGCTCTTCTCAGCAAGCTTGTTTCGGACCCTGAACCCTTTGTTAGGAATCTCGCCAAAGCGCGTCTCCGAATCGGCCTTCCCCAGCACGCCTGTGTCACGGAAACCGTCCAGCGCATCCGCCAGGAAACGCGCGAAGCGGATCGCCTACAGACGCCCGAACTTCCGCCCTACCGGCCGAATGTCGCCTTCCGGGAAATCGTCCATTATCAAGGCGATCTGCGATTTGCATTCGACTGCTCCACGTGTTCGGATTCTCTGCTCCGAAAGCTGATTCAGGTAGCGCCCGCGATCAACTACATCGGAAGGCGCGGAAGTTTTATACAATATTTGGAGCAAGTCGAGCAATCGGCTCTCGACGCGACATTCACAGCGCCTGCGAAAGAGAACGCTGGCCCGGCTTGGGGGCATCGAGCGAGCCTCGACGACTTCGGACCAAACGCTTCCTTCGACGCTCTCAACTCATACACGCCAACGCAAATCGAGCGCGGCGTGCATCGGATATTCGTGGAGACGCATGTGCCGCTTGGGATTAGAAATATGGGCGCCGGCTTCACGCACTATGCTCTGGCTCCCAGCGGTACACTCTAAATGAGTCGTTGCCTGCAAAAACCAGAAACGGGTCAGCTAAGTGCGCGGACGACTTTGGTTCTCGTGGAACGTGGGCGCAGGCTCCCCCCGATGCGAAGGGGACTGAAATCAGTGAGGCTTATGCGGAGACCCGCGGCCCTTCGGGGCCGCGGCATCCATTGACAGCGTCGCAAAGTACTGCCGCGCGGCGAGCGTTTCCGGATGCTCCGCGCCGAGCGCTTCGGCTTGGCACGCCAGCACTTCCTTCTGAGCTGCAGCCGCTTTGAGGGGATCGTCGCGCTGAAGCCAAAAATCCCTCAGCGCGGAGAGTGCACGCAGGCGCAGACCGTGGTTTGGATTTGCCAGACGCTGTATATCGCGCAAAACCATTTCCAGCAATCGGCAAGCTTCGGCCAATTCGCCTTGCTCCCCGTATGCGACGGCAACGGTCGTCATCATGTTCAATGTTTGGGAGTGATACGGGCCGAACCAGCTTTCATACAAGCAAAGCGTGGCCATCATGCTGGGCAATTCCGCGGCCGGCGCCCGTGAAAACGGACAAGGTTCCATAAGATCAGCACCGTGCAGCGGTGTTCCAGTTGAGCCGGTCCGCGACCATGCCCCTGATCGTCCGCTGATCCTCGTCTAACGCTGTTTCATCCGCGGAGAGCAGCCATAGCAGCTCATCCGTGAGGATTCGCTTCGCCGTATCCGCATCGGCTAAGTCGTCGCTGCGCCGCACACGATTCCAGGCCAAGACGCTGCTCACAGGATGCTCCATGCCGAGATGAACTCGCGCACGCTCGGCCGCTTCCGATTGGAGTCGCGTCGCTTCCGCCAAATTTCCCGATTCGAACAAAATCGAGGAAAGGTCGCCCATCGCGGCGATTGAGCTCGGATGGTTTTCGCCGAAGCGTCCGATGCACACCTCGAGCACTTCTCCCATGACCACTCCCGCCTGCCCCCACTGCTCATGTTCAATCAAGATTTGGCCCAGCGTGCAAAGCACGTCTCTCCGAATAGGATGTTGACTCCCCGTGGAGGCAAGGCCGTCGAGCGTCCGATCGAGTAGACTGATTGCTTGGTTGATGCTGCCGGCGCGCCATAATGCGATGGCGAGCCTGTGGGCGGCCGTGATTGTCGCCGGATCGTGGGGGCCTAACTGAGCGCTGCTGGACTCAAGAGCCGCCACCAGGTCCGGAATCGCGCGCCGACTCCGCTCCATAACATCGTTAGCCCTGCCGCCGCGGCGCGAAATTCAAGGCTGCCGAGTTCATGCAATACCGCAAATGTGTCGGCGGAGGACCGTCGTCGAACACGTGCCCGAGATGAGCCTCGCACCGGGTGCAGAGGACTTCGTCCCGGATCATGCCATGCGATGTGTCGCGGTGAACTGTGACATTCTCCTTCGCGATCGGCTGCCAGAAGCTCGGCCAGCCAGTGCCCGATTCGAACTTCGTCTTGGAATCGAACAGAACCGTATCGCAGCAAATACAGTGATACAAGCCGTCGGCATGATTGTTCAGGTACTTGCCCGTTCCGGGAATCTCCGTCCCCGCCTCGCGAGTGATCTCGAATTGCTGAGACGTAAGCTGCTTTTTCCAGTCGGCCTGGGATTTCTCAACCTTCTCGACTTCGATAACGCCCTTCCGCACACCCGCCGAATCGAACTCGACGATATGCACTGCTTTCTTTCCGGTGGCGGCCGCGAACGTCCGTCGCGCCAGTAAAACGGCGGAAACGCCGCCGCCGATGGACGCTAGAAAATTTCGGCGATGAAACCTGGTGGAATTAGTCGCGATCATTATTTGCCTCCTTTCACGAACTGCGGAAACTCCTGCTTGAAGTTCGCCAGCTTCGGAACATCAAAGTGGTCGACGTAACGCTTATTGGTGCATACGGGAAGATTCTGCTGGCAATGCAGTACGTAGTTCTGGTGGTAATCCTCCGCGCGATAGAATGCTTGCAAGGGCGCAACCTTCGTGACGATGGCCTTGCGAAACGCTTTCACCTGATTTAACTGTTGGATGTAGGCCTCCGCGACCCGTTTCTGCTCATTGCTCCCGTAAAAAATCTCTGACCTGTATTGAGTTCCGTCGTCCGGATCCTGACGGTTCAACTGAGTAGGGTCGTGCACGGAGAAGTAGATCTTCAGCAGTTGGCCGTAGGAAATTTGAGTGGGATCAAATGTGACCTGGACCGATTCCGCGTGGCCGGTCGTGCCCGTACTTACGATCTCGTACTCGGCGTTGGCTTTGCTCCCGCCCGAATATCCGGCCACGGCGTCCAATACGCCCTTTGTCGAATCGAACACGGCCTCGATGCCCCAAAAGCAGCCGCCTGCGAAAACAGCCGTTTCTGTCTTGCCTGCCGGTTTGCTTTCGTCGACGGCTGGGTTCGGCAGACTCGCGCCGTTTAGCGCAAAGACCGTCAATGAAATGAGGCTTAAGCTCCTCAACGCGGAGCCAAGCCTAACGTCGATCTTGGCCATTCCAAACCTCCCAGAAGTTACGATACCACTTTTCGGGTGTGTATACTTGACATCGTAGTTTATGAATAACCTATTGGCGCTCTTCGTTCTTGCGTTCCTGGGCGGCGTTCTGACGATCGTCAGCCCTTGTATTCTTCCCGTTCTTCCCTTTGTCTTTTCGAAAGCCGATCAGCCATTTCGCCGAAGCGGACTTCCGCTCTTGGCCGGCATGGCGGCGACTTTCGCAGCATTTGCCGCGGTGGCGACGGTTGGCGGCGGTTGGATCGTTCGCGCGAACCAGTATGGCCGGATCGCGGCCATGGCCGTGTTGGCGATTTTTGGGCTGACGCTCCTTTGGGAACCCTTGGCGGATTGGCTCAGCCGTCCGCTGGTCCGCTTGGGGAGCCGCTTGTCGAGTCCCCAAGCCGGCCATGACAAGCCGAGCGCATCTCGTTCTCTTGTTCTGGGCGTTGCCACGGGACTCCTTTGGGCCCCCTGCGCGGGGCCGATCCTCGGCTTGATTCTGACGGGCGCGGCAGTGGAAGGCGCGGGATCGAATACCGCGATTCTTCTGCTCACTTACGCGGTGGGAGCCGCAACATCGCTGGCCGTTGCGCTGTTGGCGGGCGGTCGCGTCTTTAGCGCGCTCAAACGATCGTTGGGAGCGGAGGTTTGGATTCGTCGCGTCCTCGGCGTCGCGGTTTTGGCCGGCGTCGCGCTCGTGGCCTTTGGGCTCGATCGCGGCTTGTTGACCCAAATCTCGTTATCCAGCACCTCGGGCGTAGAACAGACGCTCGTGGACCGCCTCCAGCCAAAGAAAAAAGAGGGGCCGGCGATGATGATGATGTCCGCGGCGTCGGGCGGCAAGGGTGCCGGGCTGGAAACATTGCCGGAGCTTTCCGGCGTTGCGCAGTGGTTCAACTCGCCTCCATTGAGCCGCGACGGATTGAAAGGCCACGTCGTTCTGGTGGACTTCTGGACATACTCTTGCATTAACTGTCTTCGAACTCTGCCGTTCATCCGGGCCTGGGCGGACCGCTACAAGAACAATGGACTGGTTGTCCTCGGCGTCCACACGCCTGAGTTCGCGTTTGAAAAGAATCCCGCCAACGTCCGGGAGGCGCTCAAAGAATTCCACGTAACCTATCCCGTTGCCCTCGACAACGATTACGCGATCTGGAAGGCCTTCAATAATCAGTACTGGCCGGCGGACTATCTCGTCGATGCAACGGGCAAGGTCCGTTTCCACCACTTTGGAGAGGGCAAGTACGACGAAACGGAAAATCACATTCAAGAACTGCTCAAGGAAACAAACAAAGAGATATCGTTCAACGGCGATACCAAGGTCACCGGAACGGGAACGGAGGCGCCGCCGGATAGCGATGTGCAGTCGCCGGAGACGTACGTTGGCTTCGAACGAGGCGACAGTTTCCTTTCACCCGGCGGTTTCGTGCACGACGCCGCCCACACCTACACAGTGCCGGAACACTTGGAACTCAATCAGTGGGGATTTTCCGGTAATTGGACCGACGGGCCTCAAACGGCAACGCTGAATGCTGTTCCAGGAACGATCGTTTTCCGCTTTCATGCGAGAGACGTGCATTTGGTGCTCGGGCCGGCGGCGAGCGGTGCGCCCGTTCATTTCCGGGTAAAGTTGGACGGAAAGGCGCCCGGCGTGAATCACGGCATCGATACGGATGAACAAGGCAGCGGGATCGTGTCCGAGCACCGCCTCTATCAGCTCATCCGGCAAAAGGGGACTATAGACGATAGTACCTTCGAGATCGATTTTCTCGATCCCGGCGTGGAGGCATTTGCGTTCACGTTCGGATAGCTTCGGCGTTTTTCAGAGATCGGCGGGATCTGGTTGAGGAACCGCCGCACCGCCCTCTAAAAAGCACATTCGCCGACGTGCTACTTGCCAATCATGTGCGGCACGTCACGTTCGTTTTCGGCGCAGATGAATTCGTAGATGTCGTAGCCCTGTGCAAGCTCGGCGACCCGCTTGATCGTGTATGGCTTGGCGAGTACGCCCGGATCCTCGACGGTGACTTCCGACTCAAGGTGACCCAAATCGGGCCGCCGGTAGCGTTCGATCACGTGAAGCTTCGGCGAGTGCGGATGACCGCCTTGATCGAGCCAAATCCGTTCGTTGAAGGCAACGCGATCCACCACGAGCGTATCGCCTTCCCAGGTTCCAACGTTGTTCCCATACCATGCCGGATCCGGATCCGCGGGGTGATTGCGGTTCAGGTACACCTGATGAAATCCGGGGCTCTCGTCGTCGTTTATGATCAGGAGATAGTCTTGGCTCTGCACCATCTGAAAGAGCGGGCCGAATCGAAGCACCACTCCGGGTAGGCAACGCGCCTGAGGGTTATCCTTGCTGTTACTCTCCCGCCGCGCGCGCGCCACCGCTTCCGCTCCAGGCAGAAATTGCGGTCCGCCGCCGTTCACGTCATTCGGCCGCCACCACACGCCGGAAAAATCCGGTTTGCCGTCCTTAATACGCGGCGTGGGACCCGAAGGCGGACGGTGGCGTCGGGCGTCGGCGGCGAGGTTTACGCGGTCCTCTCCAAGAGTCCCAAGTTGACCGTTGAAGTTGAGGCGAATATCGAGCACCGTAGGCGTGGAGGCTACCTCGACATTCTTCCGGTCGAAGTTGGACATGGCGGGCACGCCATTGACGGAAACATCGTATGCCCCCGGAGGCAGGCTCAGCGCGTATTTTCCATCGCGGGATGTGACCGCTGTAACCGTTGCTCCCGTTTGCGCATTGCGGGCCCGAACGGTCGCTCTTTCGACGGCTTCGCCATCGGTATCTTTGACCGATCCCGCCAGCGAGGAATTACTCTGACCGAACATCGGGACAACGAGGAAACAGGCGCAGACAATGGATCGCATGGCTCAGTATAGTACGAGCAAGACATGGCGTGTTATGTTTAGGAGCTAGTTGTAAAGTTTATACGACAACACTTATGCCAAAACCCTCACACTTTATAACCGCCCGTGGCCTGTGGCGGATCGCGCTGTTTGCTCTGCCAGCAATGATGGTCTGCGCTCCAAATCCAACCGAGATCACCCTTCCCGGTACGCGCGTCTTTCCGGAGAGCATTACTTCAACCTCGGACGGAACGTTGATCGTCGGCAGCCTTGGCCACGGTAATGTGATGAGAATCGCGCCTGGGAAGGCTACGGCTGAAGAGTGGATCAAACCGGGCGCCGGCGGACTGAACGGCGTCCTTGGCGTCTACGCCGACGAAAAGGGCAAATCGCTGTGGGTCTGCTCCAACAATCTCGAAAACAAAGGGGAAGCAACCTCCGTGATGGCCTTCGACTTGAAGAGCGGTGCCCCCAAAGGCACTTATCGCCTACCGGGGGATGGCTCTCTTTGTAACGACATAGCGATAGGCGCCGACGGCACCGCGTACATCTCCGATACCCGTCTGAACAGCGTGTTGATGCTGAAGCCCGGCGCCAAAGCTTTGGAAGTCGCCGCCAAGGATCCTCTTCTGGCGGGCGCCGATGGGTTGGCGTTCGGCGACAAAAGTACGCTTTATGTGAATAGCGTGACATCGGGTAAGCTGCTGCGCCTGAAACTGGGTGCTGACGGTAAATCGACGAGCATGACAGATCTCAAGCTTTCACGGCCGCTAGACCGGCCCGATGGGATGCGAGCCATTGGCGCGCATAGACTGCTGCTCGCCGAGAATTCCGGGAAGATGTCCATCGTCACCTTCGAGGGCCCCGATATGCAAAACGCCGTAATCAAGACAATCAAGGAAGGCTTGGAAAGCACGCCTGGCGTCACCGCCACCCGCGGCATGGCGTGGGTTGTCGAGGGGAAGCTGAACTATCGGAACGATGCGGCCCTCAAGGACAAGGATCCGGGGACTTTTAAGATGTATGC
This sequence comes from Bryobacteraceae bacterium, assembly GCA_036557165.1. Taxonomy (GTDB): domain Bacteria; phylum Acidobacteriota; class Terriglobia; order Bryobacterales; family Bryobacteraceae; genus Palsa-187. Next base: position 4,778 of record DATBIA010000119.1, on the reverse strand, counting down.
TGTTCCGCTCCCGAAATAAGATCGGGAAGCAGCGCTTAATTTCTACGTCCCAGCTTCTTAATTAGAACGTGCGTCGCGTTTTCCCCAGGCAGCGTTTGGACGGGAGCAAAGCCAAACTCGTGCAGATTTATTCCGGAGAACAGGTGTTCGCCCTCACCCAGAAAGAGCGGCGATACGGCCAGGTGAATTTCATCGATCTGGCCCGCCGTTAAATACTCGCGAATCACAGACACCCCGCCGCCGATTCGTACGTCCTTGCCGTTCGCGGCCTCCTGCGCTTTACTTAAGGCGGCGTTCGGTCCATCGGTGACAAAGTAGAACGTTGTGCCTCCATCCATGACTAATGTGGAACGTGAGTAGTGAGTGAGGACGAAGACAGGGGTGTGGTACGGGGGATTTGCGCCCCACCAACCTTTCCACGAGTCGTCATTCCAGGGGCCGCGGACCGGCCCGAACATGTTTCTGCCCAAAATCCAGGCGCCGACATTCTCGAAAGACCTTCGAGCGAAATCGTTATCGGTCCCTTGGCTTCCGCTTCCAAGCCCATGTATCTTCGCAAAGACGTCCGTACGCTGAAACCAATCGAGTAATTCAAAGCCGCGAACGCCCAGCGGATTTTGCAGATCCTGACGTGGGCCTGCGCCAAACCCATCCAGTGAAACCGAAAACGCGGCTACTCTCACTTTGCTCATCGAACTATAGAAGCGTCTCGCGGGTCGCGAGTTCCGCCTTGATGCGTTAACAACACCGGCGGCCGCCGTGCTATCGTCTACTATAGCTTACAAGGTCTTGTAAGCACGACATCAACGAGGAGGTAACCCGACATGGCCACCGTCATGCCCGACACGCTTGAGCGAGCAGTTCCGATTTCCGCCAAGAAGATCCTGATCGACAACCGCTGGGTGGAGAGCAAATCCGGCAAGACCTTCGCAACCCTGAACCCCGCCACCGGCGAAGAAATCTGCCAGATCGCGGAAGCCGACGCCGCCGATGTCGATCGCGCCGTGGACGCGGCGCGAGCCGCCTTCGAGCGCGGGCCTTGGTCCAGGACCATGGCCTCCGATCGCGGGCGCCTGCTGAACCGCCTGGCGGATTTGATCGAGCAACACGCCGATGAATTGGCAACCCTGGAAGCGCTCGACAACGGCAAGCCATATTCGGTCGCGAAGGCTGTCGACGTGGCCGCCACCGTGGGCTGCTACCGTTATTTCGCCGGTTGGGCCGATAAGGTTCACGGCAAGACCATCCCGATCGACGGAGACTATTTCTGCTATACGCGACATGAACCCGTGGGCGTCGTCGGGCAGATCATCCCCTGGAATTTTCCCATGCTGATGCAGGCATGGAAACTGGCGCCGGCATTGGCGACCGGCAATACCGTAGTGATGAAGCCCGCAGAGCAGACGCCTTTGAGCGCGCTCCGCATTGGCGAACTGATTGTGGAAGCCGGATTCCCGGAGGGCGTGGTCAATCTGCTTCCTGGATTCGGCGAGAGCGCGGGCGCGGCGATCGCGCGGCACATGGATGTGGACAAAGTCGCGTTCACCGGGTCCACTGAGGTCGGTCATCTGATTATGGAAGCCGCGGCGAAATCCAACCTGAAGCGCGTGACGCTGGAGCTCGGCGGCAAGAGTCCAAACATAGTGTTCGCGGACACCGAGCTTGACGCAGCGGTTGACGGAGCGCACTTCGGGCTCTTTTTCAATCATGGCCAGTGCTGCTGCGCCGGGTCGCGGGTGTTCGTGGAGGAGAAAATCTACGATCAGTTCGTCGAAAAGTCCGGCGCGCGGGCGCGTAAACGCACCGTGGGCGATCCGTTCGATCCCACAACGGAGCAGGGACCGCAGGTCGACCAGACTCAGATGGATAAGGTACTGGGCTATATCGAATCCGGGCGCAAGGAAGGCGCGAAGCTGGTTTGCGGCGGCGACCGCGTTGGCGATCGCGGCTACTTCGTCCAGCCGACGGTTTTTGCGGACGTACAGGATGACATGAAGATCGCCCGCGAAGAAATCTTTGGCCCCGTGATGAGCATCATTCCCTTCAAATCGATCGACGAAGTCGTAGAGCGCTCAAACCGGACGACCTACGGCCTCGCGGCTGCCGTGTGGACCCGCGACATCCAGAAAGCGCATTCCATCGCCAATAGCCTTCGCGCGGGCACGGTTTGGGTGAACTGCTACAACGTTCTTGATACGCGCGCGCCCTTCGGCGGATTCAAGCAATCCGGCATTGGGCGCGAACTGGGCGAATATGGGCTGCAACAGTACACTGAGATCAAGACCGTCACAGTAAGACTGTAGATTGCCGGGGCGAAGCGGCAGTCACCATAGGAAAGCGGAGCAGTTGAGGAGTCGAATGACAACAACACCCTATATCAATGGACACATGATCGAAGTCGAATCCGCGGCGATGACGCCAGTTGTCAATCCCGCGAGCGGCAAGACGTTTTCGAGGGTTTTCATGGCGCGTCCCGAGCACATGACCCGCGCCATCGACGCCGCTTACGCCGTTAAGGATGTGTGGGGCAATACGTTGCCCTCGGAACGCGAGCTGATCCTGATCCGCGCCGCGGACGTGCTGGAATCGATGCGGAGCGAAGTCGTGGATCTGCTGATCGAAGAAGGCGGAGCGACGTTCGGCAAGTCGCAATTCGAGGTATCGTTCGTTGTTGGCGTGCTTCGGTCGGCCGCGGGCGAATGCCGTCGCGTCATGGGCCAGACAATCCCCTGCGACATCCCGGGACGCTTATCGATGGCCATTCGCAGGCCGCTCGGAGTAGTCGGCGGCATTGCGCCCTTCAACTTTCCGTTGATTCTGGCGACAAAGAAAGTCGCTCTGGCGCTCGCCGCCGGCAATACCTTTGTACTTAAACCATCGGAAGAAACTTCGCTGGTTGGCCTGAAGATCGCCGAGATTTTCGATAAAGCCGGTCTTCCGCCGGGCGTGCTGAACGTGGTTCCCGGCGACGGCCCAACTCTGGGCGAAGTCCTCTACAGCGATCCTCGCGTGAAAGCGATTCTATTCACCGGCTCGACCGCGGTAGGCAGACAGATCGGGATCGAGTGCGCCAAGCGCGGTAAGAAGTTCGATCTGGAGATGGGCGGCAAAAGTCCCCTGCTGGTGATGAAGGACGCAAATCTCAAATATGCCGTCGATACGGCCTGCTTCGGGTTGTTCATTCATCAGGGCCAGATATGCATGGCGGGATCGCGCGTGATCGTCGAAGAGCCGGTCTACGACGAATTCCTGAAATTGTTCGTGGAGAAGGTGAAGTCCCTTAAGGTGGGAGATCCACGCGATCCTCACACCGTCATCGGCCCGCTGATTCGCGCGTCGCAGTGCCCGTTTATAGCTGAACGCATCGAATCCTCAAAGGCCCAGGGCGCGCGTGTGCTGTGCGGAGCGACGTATGACGGGAATTACTTCCAGCCGACGGTGATCGCCGACGTGACTTCGTCCATGCCGGTGTTCCAGGAAGAACTGTTCGGACCGGTGGCCAGCGTGATCAGGGCGAAGGATGCGAACGACGCGATCCAGCTTGCCAATAACACGCGGTACGGCCTGACGTCAGCCGTGATCACGAACGACCTTCAGCTCGCCATGCGTTGCGCACTGGAGCTGGAATCGGGCTCGGTGCATATCAACGGCTCGACCATCCATGACGAACCGCACGGTCCTTTTAGTGGCTGGAAGGATTCCGGCATGGGCCGGGAAGGCGGGCAGTGGTCGATGGACGACCTTACGCAACTGAAATGGGTAACCATTCAGCAGGGCGAAGCGCATTATCCTTTCTAGGAATGAAGCAAGGAGATATAACGATGAAATTAGCGAAAGCGGTGTTGCTTTTCACCTTGTCGTCGGTGGCCGTCTGGGCCCAGGTCAATGCGGGCCAACAGAAGCCCGAAGCCAGCGTGCCCTTCAACATGACCACGGTGACTACTTTTGAACTGCCCTGGCGGATAGCCTTCCTACCCGATGGGCGCATGTTGGTCACCGAAAAAATCGGGCCAATCTGGCTGGTGTCTAAGGAGGGACAGAAGGTTGCTCCCCTAGCCGGCACGCCCGCCGTCTATTGGCAGGGGCAGAGCGGAATGTTTGGCGTCTTCCTGTCGCCTACTTACGCCACCGATCAGCGCGTCTATCTCACCTATTCCGAACCCGGTGACTACGGCGGAGGCTTGGCGCTGGCTCGCGCAAGGCTGAATCTAGGCGGCGGCGGGCGAGGTCCTGGCGGGGGAGGGCCCAGCCTCCAAGGCCTTCAGGTGTTATGGCATCAGATGCCCAAGGGCAAGGGCGGCCAGGAAGGCGCGCAAGTCGCTTTCGCGCCCGACGGACAGTCTCTGTTCCTCACGGTGGGTGACCGGCAGCGCTTCACGCCCGCCCAGGACCCGAACCAGCCCGTCGGCAAGATCCTGCACCTGACATTGGACGGCAAACCTGCCCCCGACAATCCTAACTTCGGTAAAACAGGCGCTCGTACTGTTTCTCTGATCGATCCGCCCTCCGACACCGAGGCTGCCAAAACGGCGAAGGTGGTGAGCAGCTATACCTTCCCGGCTGAGAACCTGACCCCGGCGGAAACCTGGACGATGGGCCATCGAACGCCGTACGGCCTGGCGTTTTCGCCCACCGGCGAATTGTGGGAGGTGGAGCACGGCCCGCGCGGCGGCGACGAGCTGAACTTGATCGAGAAGGGCAAGAATTACGGCTGGCCGCTGGTCGAGTATGCGGACAACTATAACGGCGTTCCCATTCCCCGGCCCGACACTCGGCCC
>DATBIA010000118.1:0-5664 GCA_036557165.1 Bryobacteraceae bacterium | reverse complement strand
CAGAAGCTCGCGCACTTCCAATTCGACCAATTCGAGCAATTCGGGATCGTCCACCGCGTCGACCTTGTTTAGCGCGACCACGATGTACGGCACGCCGACCTGACGGGCCAGCAGGATGTGCTCGCGCGTCTGCGGCATGGGGCCGTCGGTGGCGGCGACCACCAGGATCGCGCCGTCCATTTGCGCCGCGCCGGTGATCATGTTCTTGATGTAGTCGGCGTGGCCGGGGCAATCGACGTGGGCGTAGTGCCGGTTGGCCGTTTCATACTCGACGTGCGCCACGGCGATGGTGATCCCGCGCGCTTTTTCTTCCGGCGCGTTGTCGATAGAGTCGAAGCTCCGGAACTTCACCTTGGGATTGTGCTTGGCCAGCGTCTTGGTGATGGCCGCCGTCAAGGTGGTCTTGCCGTGGTCGATATGTCCGATGGTGCCGACGTTGACGTGCGGCTTGCTGCGATCGAATTTTTCCTTCGCCATTGTCTTCTCCTGTGGGACAAGCTAAGCTCGTCCTACGCTTACGCTACTCTCCCCTGCGCCCTGCTCGTAATCTCTTCTGCGATATTCTTGGGCACTTCTTCGTATTGCCCGAAATGCATGGTGAATGCGCCACGGCCCTGCGTCCGGCTCCGCAGCTCCGTGGCATAGCCGAACATTTCCGACAACGGAACCATAGCCTTGATAATTTGAGTGGACCCCAGAATCTCGGTTCCTTCCAACCGGCCGCGCCGGGAAATCAGATCTCCGTTCACCGGACCCATATATTCGTCCGGGACCACGACTTCGATCTTCATAACGGGCTCAAGCAGCACGGGCTTCGCTTTCCGAGCCGCTTCCTTGAAACAGATTGAGCCGCAGATCTTGAACGCCATCTCCGACGAATCGACTTCGTGATAGGCGCCGTCGAATACCGTCACCTTGACGTTCGAGATCGGATAGCCTGCCAGAACGCCGTGCTCCATCGCCTCGACTACGCCCTTTTCTACGGCCGGAATATATTCCCTGGGAATCGATCCGCCCACAATATCGTTCACGAACTCGAATTCCTGCTCGCGATCGGGCTCCACGCGGAGCTTGCAACGCGCGTATTGACCCGCGCCGCCGGTCTGTTTCTTGTGCGTGTAATCGTATTCCGCGGCGGTCCGCAGCGTCTCGCGATAAGCCACCTGCGGCTTGCCGACGTTCGCGCCCACGTTGAACTCGCGCTGCATGCGATCCACGATAATTTCCAGATGAAGCTCGCCCATGCCGGCCAGAATTGTCTGGCCCGTATCGGGATCGGTGGAAACTTTGAGTGTGGGATCTTCCTGGACCAACTTGGCGATCGCCATCCCCAATTTTTCCTGGTCGGCTTTGGTCTTGGGTTCGATGGCCAACTGGATCACCGGGGCGGGGAAGTCGATCGACTCCAAAATCACCGGGGCCTTTTCATCGCAAATCGTATCGCCGGTGGAAACCGACTTGAGCCCGACAGCGGCGCAAATGTCGCCCGCCAATACTTCCGTAATCTCTTCGCGCTTGTTGGCGTGCATCTTCACCAGGCGGCCGATGCGCTCACGGCGGCTCTTGGCGACGTTATAGATCGTGTCTCCGGCGCCCAAACGGCCCGAATAAACGCGAATAAACGCGAGCTGGCCGACGAACGGGTCGGTCATGATCTTGAAAACCAGCGCCGCGAACGGCTCGCTATCGGACGACTCGCGCTCGACAAGCTTCGAAGAATCGTTCGCGTCGACTCCCTGAACCGCGGGAACGTCGAGCGGCGAAGGGAGATAGTCCACCACCGCGTCCAGCAGATTCTGAACGCCTTTGTTCTTAAATGCGGTCCCGCATACCACCGGGAAGATTTTCTGCGCGATGGTGGCCTTGCGGATGCCCGCCCTCAGCTCGTCTTCGGTGATCTTTTCGCCTTCGACAAACTTCGTAAACAGGTGATCGTCGGATTCAGCCACGGCTTCGATCAACTTTTCGTGGTATTCCTTGGCCTGCTCTTTCAGGTCTTCGGGAATTTCGACGTCGTCGTACTGCGCGCCGAGCGTCTCATCGCGCCATACGCGCGCGGTCATGCTGACCAGATCGACCACGCCTTTGAATTGATCCTCGGCGCCGATGGGAAGCTGAATGGGAGCGGGCCGCGCCTGAAGGCGATCGACGATCGTTTCCACGGCGCGGTAGAAATCCGCGCCCACCCGATCCATTTTGTTGATGAAGCAAATACGCGGAACGCGATATTTGTCCGCCTGGCGCCAGACCGTTTCCGACTGCGGTTGCACGCCCGCCACGGCGTCGAACACTGCCACCGCGCCATCCAAAACGCGCAGGCTGCGCTCGACCTCCGCCGTGAAGTCGACGTGTCCGGGCGTGTCAATGATGTTGATGGTGCAATCCTGCCACTGGCAAGTGGTCGCGGCCGAGGTGATGGTTATGCCGCGCTCCTGCTCCTGCGCCATCCAATCCATCACAGCCGTGCCTTCATGGACCTCGCCGATCTTGTAGGTCCGGCCTGTGTAATAGAGGACGCGCTCGGTCGTAGTCGTCTTGCCGGCATCGATATGCGCCATGATGCCGATGTTGCGCATCCTCTCTAGTGCTACGGTTCTTGCCATAAAAATCCAGCCAGTTGGACAAGCTTCAGCTTGTCCATTCCAAGCGGGCCGGAAAAGCTGCCCGGAACGGGTCCGCAAATCGGAAAGCTTGTCCTACCACCTGTAATGCGCGAAAGCCCTGTTCGCCTCCGCCATTCTGTGTACGTCGTCTTTCTTCTTAATTGCTCCCCCGCGCATATTCGCGGCGTCGTTTAACTCATTCGCCAGCTTCTCCGGCATGCTCTTTTCCGGCCGGCTGCGCGCGTTCGTCAAAATCCAGCGGATCGCGAGCGATGTTCGCCGGTTCTGCGGCACCTCTACAGGAACCTGGTAGTTCGCGCCGCCCACGCGCCGCGTCTTCACTTCCAGCAGCGGCTTGCAATTCTCCACCGCCTTCTTGAACAGCTTCAGCGGATCGTCCTGGGAGCGCTCCCGGATTTTATCCATCGCTCCATAGAAAATCTTCTGAGAAACGGCCTTCTTGCCGTCCCACATCATCGAATTGACGAATTTCTCCGCCAGAGTCGAGTTGTACACCGGGTCGGCCTGGATTTCGCGGGATTCAGGTCTGCGTCTGCGTGGCATATGTTACTTTGCCGTCCCTTTCGGCCGTTTCGCTCCGTATTTCGACCGGCTCTGCTGCCGGCCGGAGACGCCCGCTGTATCCAGCGTTCCCCGAACCACGTGGTAGCGGACGCCGGGCAAATCCTTCACGCGCCCTCCGCGGATCAGCACGATGGAGTGCTCCTGAAGATTGTGGCCCACGCCGGGAATATAAGTGGTCACCTCAATCCCGTTGGTGAGCCGCACGCGCGCCACCTTCCGCAGGGCCGAATTGGGCTTCTTGGGCGTGGTGGTGTAAACGCGCGTACAGACGCCGCGCCGCTGCGGACAAGCCTGCAGCGCCGGGCTGGCCGTTTTATACCGCGTGGGGCGCCGCCCCTTTCGCACGAGCTGATTAAACGTCGGCATCCTTTTCTTGACCGCGCACAACGCCACGAGGAGGCTGTGCGCCCGTTCTTACCGCGCGCAATCCCGCAATGCCCTTTCGGGGCGGAACCACGCGCTTCCTTTTCGCTTTTCTTTCGATGCGCCCGGCTGCGCGCGCCCACTCGGGTACGCCACAACCTGCGCTTTATCGTTCTAGGTTCGACCTCGGAATCGAGCGCGACATCGCGCCGTCCCAATGCTCAAAGCGCACAACGTATTCACTGTGCGCTCAAATTGCGAGGAAGAGACTTCGGACAGGCCCATACCCCAAACGGCGTGAAATCCGTCAGAGCCTCGGGGCCGACCCCCGGCCGGATCCGCAACATACGGATGGTAGCACGGGAGCAGAAGACGACTCGCGAAACCTCTACGAGAATAGCATACGCGGGACGAGAGTTGTCAAATAGATAAAAAAGTGGCGCGCAACCGAATCGCGATTCGAAAAAGGACCGAAACTAAGCGGCGATTATCTGCCCTTGCCGCTCGGATTGGGCGCAGGAACCGTTTGCGGGTCCCAATGCTCATCGGCTTTACCGTCGACGAAGCGCCACATATCGAACCATGTGGTGTAGTACGTTTTGCCTGGATTGCGCGGATCCGGCGTGGGGCCGCGCGGCGTCACCACCGTCACATAATCGCCGGAGGCCAATACAGCTACGATCTTCGTCTTCGCAAACTTGGAAGGGACGGGAGTCGGCTGGACACCTCTCGCTTTGAAGAATGCGACCACGCCGTCGCGGCCGGAGGCCGCCAGAGGATTGTGTTGATGATAGGCCGCCGTCAACCACTTATCGGCCTGGTCCCATTGATTGCATTCGAGCAGGTCCAGCATGATGTGATAGGTGGATTGCAGATTGCGGTCCAGTTTCTTGTCCTTGCTGTGAAACAGAGCGTCGGGATCGGCCACGCCAATCACAGGCTCCTGCGCGAATGCCGGCGCGCAAATGGCCCCGGCCAAAACGAAAAGAGCAAATCGAAATTTCATGGGTACTATCCTTAAACAGAGCGCCGCGTCTGTCAAGCGCCAGCGCCCCGATTAGAGCGCGTCCGGAATCGTAAAACACAAAACCAACCAGTTCCCAACTCGGCTGCGACCCAAAATCCGCCCTCCGCCTGCTCGGCTGGCTACCGCGCGGCTCCGCGCAGCAACGAATCGATGAACGGCTTCTGGATAGGCCAGGTCCCGATCGCGTGCGAGGCCCGGGTTTCGAATCTTCCGGCGACCAGGACGCCACTCAGATCGGCGGGGCTCGGCGTAAGCTTATCGCGTTGGAGCATGCTGCGCAGCAGGTTCGTGGTCGCTGTAAATTTCACGACCACGCTGGCCGCCACCTCCGGTGAGGAACAGATGGCGTCGAGCTGAATCTTACTTGCGCCGACGCTGAATGAGGCTTCCTCGGCGTCGGCAAGGGGCGAAAGGATATGCGAGCCATCCGGCAGACCGCTCAGATCGCGAAACGCGGTTCCCGGCGCGGAGATCCAAACCGGCGACGACGAAACCGGATCCGGAGCGTCCGCGCGTTGCGAGCCGGGAGCGGCAATGCCGGCCGCGCCCCGTTGCCCGCCGGTGACCGCCAGCGCCAGCACATTGTCGCGTAGAGGATAAAAGGAAATGTACCGCTTGGGCTGGCTCGCCGGCATGGAGCAGAATGAGCCCGAGCACTCGCCATGCTGCGAACGCGCGTATTCGGACAGGCGCTTCCAATCGAAATGACCGCGCGCGGCGATGTAAACGTCGCCGTTCAGAAAGCTCGCCGCGGCGGCGTTCAAATCCCGGCGGTAGTCGAAGCCGGTCTGCTCGATGAAATGGCGGTAATCGGGCTCCTCGGTCGTTTGGGACCCGGCGATAGAATCCAACAGCCCGCCGGCACGAAGCGCGTCCGCATCCAGATAAACCTTCACGGCGCGATCCCGCGGCAACGACGATAGCAGGCCTTTTTCGTCGAACTGCGTGGCGGACCTGCGCCATTCAAACAGCGCCACAGCCGCGCCGAGCAGCACAATCAGGGCGACCGCTACCCGGAGATAAAAAGAAAACCGCACGGTCACTCGCTGGCGGCCACTCTTTCCGGGACGGCTCTGAGCCCACTGG
>DATBIA010000117.1:0-50323 GCA_036557165.1 Bryobacteraceae bacterium | reverse complement strand
AGTGATCGCCTTAACCGGAGCCATGCTGAAGCGCGGGCATAAAGCACCAATCGTGAATCGGCCTTAGCTGCCGTTCCGCGTCTTCCTTATTCTCTCCAGGTTTCCGACCCTAGTGACGGGCCCTTCGGGCCCGCCAATGCTGAAGCGTGCGCCACGATGAGCCCCTAAAACGTGAACCGCGCGACCAATTGGCCCGATCGGGGCGTATCTCCGGCGCCGCTCAGGAAAGGGACATAGCCGAAGCCCTGCGAAAGCGCCCCGCCTCCGGCGCCTCCTAGAACAAAAGCGTTCAGGCTTAGCGGAGTTGTGCTCGGGTTCCCCAGGGGCGGGCTAAAGAAATGGCGATTGAATACGTTCTGGAATTCCGCGCGGATATTCAAGTCGAATCTTCCGTCTTTGCCCATGCGGAAGTTCCGCGCGAAGCTCAAGGCTTCCGCCGGCTGCCGCTGCCAGCGATAGTTGTCGTAGAACGCGGCCGTGCTCGCGAACTGTCCGGGAGGCGCGTCCACCCACGCCGCCGGATTCAGCACAAGCTGCTTGGTCGGATCGAAATGCGAATTCGGGTCGACGCGGAAAAGGTTCGAATCGCCGTGCGTGAAATTCCAGAACGTGGTGGACCCAGAGAAGAAGGCCCCGCTGCGCGCCAATTGCGGAAAGATGTTGTTCAGCGAATTCGGGACCTGAAGCAACGCGCCGCTCTGATATCGCAACACCGCGCCAAGCTGCCAATCCCGAACCACTTGCGAAACAAGCCGGTTCTGCAAGATCCCGAATCGCGGCTTCGGAACGATGTACGTCCCCGAAAAGACGAACTGATTCGGCCGGCTGAACGGCGAAAGCTGCTTGTTCATCTCCCGGTTGTACACGTCGTTGACGATGGTCGGCCCCGCCGTCTGGTAGGCGGTATCGGAATTCGTGCCTAGGCTGAGCTCTTTGCCGAACGTATACGATCCCTGCGCCTGGAGCCCATGCGAAAAGCGCTTGGTCGTTTTGATCTGAAGCGAGTCGTACCAGGTATCGCCCAGCGGCGGCCCCAGGAACGGAGGCACGGCCGTCCATTGCGGATGGGGCCGTAGGCTTTGCACCACCGTTTGAGTCGCCGGAAATCCGGGATAAGCGGGCGTGCCGAAGCCGCGCTGAATTGCGATCGGCGAACTAAGCGGGCTGAGCAGAAGGGTCCGATCCGCTGGGTTGTTTATGTTCAGGCCGAAATTCGCAAGATCCGAAACGTTCAACGCGTTGTAGTTGGGAATATCCAGCCCGGGCGCGGTAAACCATACTCCGCGATTGCCTACGTAGCTGGCCTCCACGACGATGCTGCGGCTCAGCTCGCGTTGAATCCCCAGGCTCCACGCGAAGATCCGCGGCGGCCGCGCGGACCTGTCCAGATTCACGACCGGGCTCTGCGGCGTATAGCATACCTGGCTCGCCGTTCCCGGACAGACGCCGCGCGTGGGATATTTGTTGGGGTCGAAGTTGGGCCACACCAGAGTGGGATTTCCGAAGGGACTGCCCGCCGCATACGGGTTGCCTTTTGCGAGCTGCGCGACGGAGACGCCATATCCCGGAGCGTTGAACGAATAGAAGTCCTCAACGTTCAACAGCAGCTCCGCATCGTTCGACGCCGTTCCGTATTGCAGACCCGCGCCTCCCCGGATCACCGTCTTCGAATCGATCTGGTAGGCGGCTCCCAACCGCGGCCCAAACGCGAACGGATAATTGTGCGAGAATCGGCAGTCGCATTTCCCCGGACCGTCGCCTTCATACACCACCGTGCCGAGCCGGCCGATCACCGTGTTCATCGCATAAAAATTCGCATCCTGCATGCGGCCATATTGCTCTTTCAGATAAGTCTGGAAATCATAGCGGAGCCCGTAATCAAGCGTCAGCTTGCGCGTCGCCTTCCAACTGTCCTGCGCATACAATCCGAGAGCGTGATTGCCCAGCCTCATATCCGCCGGAGGCGTGATCGTCAAATTATCCACCAGGCCGAGGAGAAAGCTGGCATACGGAAATCCGGTGCTTCCGGAGAGCGCCGGACTCGTGGACCCCTGCCAGGGATCGGAGGTCTCATTGCCGGAAAAACCGAAGATGCCGTTGCCGCGCGCCTGCGTGTTGTAATTGTTGCCGTCGATGGTCAATTCGCCGCCGAATTTGAGCGTGTGATCGCCTTTTACCCAAGTCAAATTCGCGTTCACTGTGGACTTCTCGTCATATTGCTTTTGCGCGCTGGAAGGGCCCACTCCCAGCGGAATGCTGATGCCGCTTTGTCCTAGTAGGTTAAGCCCGTTGATGGACGGGAACAGGTTGACATAGAATCCCGATAAGCCGATTTGGCTCTGATTGAACGAAGGCGCCTGCGCCGGATCGTAGGTGTAGAGATAGCCCGCGCCCAGGTGCAGCAGCAATGTCGGACGCAGCGCCTGATCGTAATTTACGCGCACCGTTCTAGACAGCAAGGCCGTTGGCGTAACCCCCGTGATGGCGTTGCTGACGGCTGTCGATCCGCCTAGCGTGAGGCCGTTTGCTGCCGGCGAATTCGTGCCGATCTGCGAGAAATATCCGGATAGTTTGATGGTAGGACTGAGAGATTGGTCGATTTTGGTAGACCAATTGGTGGTGTGGATGAAACTTGAAAAGGTAGGGACCTGATAATTATTAATTAAATTGCCGTTGGTGGGCTCGGGGAAATAGCTTTGAATCTTTAGCGCGACGGGGTCGAGCCGGTTTGTGGGAATCGCTCCGTTCTGAAACGGATTAGTAACGATTCCGCCCGCCGTTTGCATGGCCGTCGTGGGATCGAAAATCTGATTTACCTCGACTGGCCGCCCGAGCGGATCTCGCGCCAGCGCGCCCGCCTGGGTCAAATACGTCGGCCCGCCGATGGCTGGGCAAGCCGGGCTCGGGATCGCGCAAATGGGAACGGCAGCGGCGAAATTCCCCGAGCGGTAAGCGTCCGGGGGAACCGTGTACACCCGGTTTGAAGTGCTCGTGGCCTGGCGGAATTGCTCGAAATTGAAGAAGAAAAGCGACCGGTTTTGCCCATTATAGATTTTCGGAATGCGGATCGGGCCTCCGATCGTGAAGCCGTAATCGTTCTCGCGCAGCCGGTTTCGGACGTGTTCGCCGCGCCTTCGGCGGTCGGTGAGGCCCGCATCGGTGTAGGGCAACCCTGCGTTCAGGGCCTCGTTTCTCAGGTAATCGTAGCCGCTGCCATGAAATTGGTTCGTCCCGGATTTCATGGTGAAGTTGAAATATCCGCCCGCGGCCTGGCCGTATTCAGCGGCGAAATTGCTGGTTTGGATCGCCACCTCCTGGATCGCGTCCGTGCCTTGTTCGTTCATGGACGCGGACTGCCGCCAAAGACCGTTGGTGGCGTCCTGGCCCTCCACGCGAATCGCCTCTGTATTACTGGGCAGTCCATTGACACGTACAACGTTGTCTGCCTGAAATTGCGTCCCAGGAAGAAGATTGGTTACCGCCAGAGGATCGCGAATATTTCCTGCGCCGCCGATCTGCTGGAGCGGAATAGTGTCGATTTCATCTATGGTGACGGTGTGGCTCAACTCGCCGCTTTCGGTCTTGAGCAGCGGAGTTGTTTCGGTGACGGTGACCGCTTCGGTGGGCGGCCCCACCTGGAGACTCGCGTCGGCGCGCGTATCGATGGCAACCTGAACCGTCAGATCCTCCCGGACGAATTTCTTGAATCCGGGCGCGGTGATGGCGAGCGAATAATCGCCTGCCGGAAGATTCGCAACGATGTAGTTGCCGGTGGCGGAGGTTCCTCCGCGATAGACGAGGCCGGACGCCTGGTTCGTTATGTCGATTACCGCGCCGGGCACAACCGCCCCCGCTGGATCTGTAATCGTTCCCGTGATGGAGCCGCGGTGAGTTTGAGCAAACGCCGCGGAGCCCAATAGCAGCAGATACACTGCCGCTAAGGCAGAGCGCATCGAGTACCTCCGAAGTTGGGTGGATGAACCGATCAGTCTAGATCGGTTGCGGCGAGGGCGTCAACGTAAAATTACGGGTCGGAGGGTGGGCTTTAGCCCGCGCGGAGCTTTAGCTCCGTATGCCGAAGCGAGGCTGAAGCCCACCCTCCGTGAACTCAGAATTGGAACCGCGCGACCAGCAGGCCCGTGCGGGGTTGATCTCCGGCGCCGTTTAGGAAGCTGACGTATCCAAATCCGGCCGAGAGCGCCCCGGCGGCCCTTCCACCCTGAACCAGAGCGTTGTTCGATTGCACGGGTGTAGCCGGATTCGTCGAACTCGGCGCGCTGAAGGAATGCCGGTTGAATATGTTCTGGAACTCGGCGCGGATTTGGAGTTGGTATTTACCTTCGCGGCCCATCGCAAAGATGCGGCCGAAGTTGAGGCTTTCGGCGGGCTGCCGCTGCCAGCGGTAGTTGTTGTAGTAAGGGGCGGTAGTGCCGAACTGGCCGAACGGCGCGTCCACCCAGGCAGCCGAATTCAGCGCCAGCGTCTTAGTGGGGTCGAAGTGCGAGTTCGGGTCAACCGAAAAGAGGTTATGGTTGCCGTTGGCGAAATTATAGTACGTATAACCTCCGCCAAAGCCTGCGATGCCCGCGCCCGGGCCGCGGCCCAACTCGGTGAGTAACTGGTTGTTCGACTGCGGCACGGCGATTAGCGCGCCGCTCTGATAGCGTAGCAGCGTCCCCAGCGTCCAATCTTTCAGAACCTGCGAGATGTATCTCTTTTGGGTGAAGCTGGGCTTCGGCACTTGGTAAGTTCCGCTGATCACCATCGCCATCGGCCGGCTCAACGATGAAATCTGCTTGTTCTGGTCGAGATTATAGACGTCGTTAATGGTGAGGGCGCCCGGCGTAAAGTAAGACGTGTCGGAGTTGGCGCCATTGACGAGTTCCTTCGCCCAAGTAAACGAACCCTGCGCCTGCAAACCGTGGGAGAAGCGCTTGGTGAGCTTGGTTTGCAACGAGTCATACCAGGTGTCGCCCAACGGCGGGCCGAGGAACGGCGGGACGCCGCCCCACTGCGGACGAGGCCGGATATTCTGAATCACGGTCTGGGTGCTCGGCATACCGGTATAGGCCGGGAAAAAGCCGCGTTGGACAGCGGCCGTCGAGCCAATCGGGCTGGTTATCAGCGTGCGATCCGCAGCGTTCGCGAGATTCAGGCCAAACTTTGACAGATCGGTGATGTTCAGAGCGTTGTAATTTGCCACATCCAAGACAGGAGCTTCAAACCATGCGCCTCGGTTTCCGATGTAGGTGGCTTCCAGAACCAAATTCCGGTTGAGCTCGCGCTGGAAACCGATGCTCCATTGGAAAATGCGCCCCGGTCGCGAATCGCTGTCGATCGAGATAAACGGCGTCTGCGGAGCATAGCAGGTGGCGTTGAAAGTGTTCGGACAAACCGTTCGCGTGGGATATTTGAACGGATCGAAATTGGGCCAGGAAAGCGAGGGATTGCCGTAAGGATTGCCGGCGGCGTATGGATTTCCGCCGGATAGGCTGAGCGCGGCGATGCCGTAGCCGGGTGCGTTGAACTGGTAGAAATCGGCTGCGTTCAAAGAGAGCTGAGCGTTTTCAGGCGTGGTGCCGTAGGAAAGAGCCACACCCGCGCGCAGAACGGTTTTGGGATTGATCTGATAAGCGATGTTCAAGCGCGGCCCGAATGCGTAGGGATAATTGCTCGAGAACGCGCAGTTGCAGCGCCCCTGTCCATAGCCTTCGTACTTCACCGCTCCCGGGTATCCGACTACGGGGTTGACGGTGTTGAAATCCGCGCTCTGCATCCGGCCATACTGTTCCCTCAGATACGTCTGGAAGTCGTAGCGCAGGCCGTAATCGACAGTTAGCGTGCGGCTCACTTTCCAGGTGTCCTGCGCGAAGAATCCCAGGTTATGCTGGCCGAGCTTGATGCTGGTGGGAGGCGAGATGCCGAAGCTATCGATCTGCCCAAGCAAAAAGCTGGCGTATGCGAACCCCGTGCTGCTGTTCAGCCCCTGGCCGTTTTGCCAAGGGTTGGCAGTTTCGTTCGCGGAGACGGTGAAATTGCCTTCGCCGCGGTAAAAGCTCCGGTTGATAATGCCGTCCTGGGAAAACTCGCCGCCAAATTTGTAGGTGTGATTGCCTTTGACCCATGTCAGATTGGCATTCGCCGTAGGCTTTTGATCCCACTGCTGGTCCAGAAAACTCCCGCCGCCAAGGGCGTAGCCGCCGCCCGTGGTGCCGGTGGTGATGCCTCCGAATCCTCCGCCGATCTGGGGGAAGTAGTTGGTGTAATAACCGGTGAGGCCGATGCTGCTCTCATTGAAGGAATTCGACGGAAGGCTGGGATTGTAGGTGTACAAGTAGCCAATGCCCAGATGAAGCAGCACGGTCGGCTTGAGGCTCTCATCGTAGTTCAGGCGGATCGTGTCGGAGCGGTTGAGGGTCGGCGTGACGCCCGAAGAGAGGGGATCCAAACCTGTATTGCCGGGGTTGGTCGATTTCTGGCGCGACCAATAGCCGGAGATCTTCCTGGTGGGACTGAGAGAATGATCGATTTTGATCGACGGATTGCTGGTGACCTGGTTATTGGTAAAGTTGGGCTCAATGTAGTTGTTGAACAGGTTGGAATTGGTCGGCTCGGGATAGAATTTCTGAAGCGCCAGCGCCACCGGATCCAGCCGGGCGGCCGGAATTTGCTGGTTGGGGAATAAATCGCGCACAACTGTGCCGTCCGGCGCCTGCCGGGTCGTGGTTGGATCATAGATGGCATACTGCTGCAGCGTGCGCCCCAGCGCGTCGTGAGCCGGCTGGCCGAGGATGGTCAGAGTCGCGCCCGTAGACGCGGTAGCGAAGTTGCCGGCGCGATAAGCGTCCGTGGGAACCGTGTTCACGAATCCGGTGTTGCCGTGAACTTCACGATACTGCTCGAAGTTAAAGAAAAAAAACGTCTTGTTGTGGCCGTCGTAGACCTTGGGGATCTTGACCGGGCCGCCGATGGTGAAGCCCCAATCGTTTCGCCGCACCTTGTTGCGGATGTGCTGGCCGTCTTTGAGCGAGTTGGTGATGCCCGCGTCGGTATAGGGCAGGCCGGCGTTGAAGGCCTCATTAACAAAATAGTCGTAGCCGCTCCCATGAAACTGGTTGGTGCCGGATTTCATGGTGAAATTGATGTATCCGCCGCCCGCCTGCCCGAACTCCGCCGCATAGTTGCTGGTTTGAACCGCGACCTCTTGAACGGCTTCGACGCCCGATTGAGTGGTGGTCGTGATTTCCTTCCAAATGCCGTTCGAGATGTCCTGGCCTTCCACGCGGATGGCCGCGGTGCTAGAGGGCAGGCCGTTGATCCGAAGCGTCTGGCCACCGAATCCATCCTGACCGAACTGCATGCCCGGGAGAAGAGTCAGAACTTGCAAGGGGTTGCGGATATTGCCGTAGCCCAGGAAACTGGTGCTGGCAAAGGTAAATACGGGGAGCAGGTCGGCATCTTCCGTGGCAACCACGTGGCTCACTTCGCCGCTTTCCGTCTTCAGCAGCGGGGCCGACTCGGTGACTGTCACCGTCTCCGCGTTAGTTCCGATCTCCAGGGCCACGTCCGCGCGGGTGTCCACGGCGACCGTGACTTGAATGTTCTGCCGGACGTATTTCTTAAATCCGTTCACCGTCACCGTCAGCGTGTACTGGCCGACGGGCAGGTTCGCCACGATGAAATTACCGGTGGCGGAAGCGCCGCCGCGATAAACCGTGCCGGTCGCTTGGCTTTGGATCTCCACGGGAGCGTTGGGGACCACCGCGCCGGTGGCGTCGCTAACGGTTCCTGTGATGCTGCCGCGATCGGTTTGCGCAAACGCGGCGAAAGCCATTGCTAACGAAAGGCACAAAGCTGCACATCGACTGCCCATTAAAACCTCCAACTAAAACCAGAGTTGTGCGCGGAACTCGACCCTGCAGACTCAAAGAGCTCCGCCCCGAAACAACTTTGAACAAGTATGCCTCGGCTCTGAGGAAGCCGTCAACAAAAAAATGGAACTATCAATATGGTTGATAGACTAGCCGGAGCTCCGCCGGCCTGCATACAGGCATGCATATCGGGGTGGGGCAGGCTTTCCGGTTTGCGGACCCCCGGGGTGCGGGTCCGTTCCGGACGTTCCGGGTAGCCTGCAACCGAGGCTTTAGCTTCGGTCTCAGCCCGGGCGAAACGTTGGCTCGGGGACTGAAAGTCCCCGTTGCAGGCTGAAGCCCGCTCCACCTCAAAACTGGAACCGCGCGACCAGCAGGCCGGTGCGGGGAGTGTCCCCCGCGCCATTGAGGAATGGGACGTAACCGAACCCGCCCGAGAGCGCGCCAGCGGCCCGCCCGCCCTGGACGAAGGCGTTAGTCCTGGTCACGATCGCGGCTGGGTTGGTGGAACTCAATCCGTTAAAGGCGCTCGGCCCCTGGAAGAAGTGCCGGTTGAACATATTCTGGAATTCGGCTCGGATCTGAAGCTGATACTTGCCTTCGCGGCCCACGCGGAAAATGCGCCCGAGATTGATATTTTCCGATGGCTGCCGCTGCCAGCGGTAGTTGCTGTAATACGGAGCCGTGGTCCCGAATTGTCCCGGCGCCGCATCGACCCACGCCGCCGGATTCAGCACCAGCGTGTTGGCCGGATCGAAATGGGAATTCGGATCGACTAGAAACAGGTTCTGATTGCCATTAGCGAAGTTCCAGTAAGTCGTTCCCCCGCCCCAGACCGCCGGGTTATTGCTTGGGCCGCGGCCTAACTCGGCAAGCAACTGATTATTCGAAGAGGGCACCGCAAGCAGAGCGCCGCTTTGATAGCGCAGCACCGTGCCCAGCGTCCAATCCTTTACAACCTGCGAAATATATCTATTTTGGGTGAAACTCGGCGCCGGAACCTGATAAGTTCCGTATATTACAATCTGTAGCGGGCGGCTGAGCGACGAGATTTGCTTGTTCTGCGCGAAATTGTAAATATCGTTGATCTTGACCGCGCCGGGAGTGAAATACGCCGTGTCGGAATTGGCGCCCAGGCTGAGCTCCTTCGACCAGGTGAAAGACCCTTGCGCTTCGAGGCCGTGCGAGAAGCGCTTGGTGAGCTTGGTCTGGAGCGAGTCATACCAGGTGTCGCCCAGGGGCGGTCCCAAAAACGGAGGCACGCCGCCGTTCCACTGCGGCCGGGGAATCAGATTCTGGACCACGGTCGTGGTGGTCGGCATTCCCGGATAAGCGGGGTGGAATCCGCGCTGGATCGCGGCTGTCGAGCCGATTTGGCTGGTCAGAAGCGTACGGTCCGCGGCGTTATTGAGACTCAAGCCGAATCGTGCAAGGTCGGTTGTGTTGAGCGCGTTGTAATTGGCCAATTCCAGCGGAGGCGCAGTGAACCACACTCCGCGATTGCCGATGTAAGTGGCTTCGGCGACCAGATTGCGCGTGATCTCGCGCTGAAAACCGATGCTCCATTGCAGAATCCGCCCCGGCCGTGAATCGCTGTCCACGGAAATAAACGGGGATTGCGGAGCGTAGCAGGTGGTGTTAAAGGTGTTCGGGCAAACCGTCCGGGTCGGGTACTTCGAAGGATCGAAATTGGGCCACGAAAGCATCGGATTTCCGAGGGCGTTGCCGGCCGCATAGGGATTGCCGGCCGACAGATGAGGAAGAGCGGGGACGCCGTATCCGTTCGCGGAGAAGGCATAGAAATCCGCGGCGTTCAACGTAAGCTGGGCGTTTTCCGGCGTCGCGCCGTAAGAGAGAGCGCCGCCGACCCGCAAAACGGTTTTGGGATTGATCTGATACGCCAAGCCCACGCGCGGGCCGAAGGCGTAGGGATAATTGTGCGAGAAATCGCAATTGCAACGCCCCGGCCCATAGCCTTCATATTTCACCGTTCCCGGAAATCCCACCTTGGTATTGATGGTGTTGAAATCGGCGCTCTGCATGCGGCCGTACTGCTCTTTCAGATAAGTCTGGAAATCGTAGCGCAGGCCATAATCGATGGTCAGCTTGCGATTCACCTTCCAGCTATCCTGCGCGAAGAAGCCGAGGTTGTTCTGCCCAAGTTTGATAGTTGAAGGCGGGGAAACGGCAAAGGTGTCGATTTGGCCCATCAGGAAGCTGGCGTACGCGAACCCGGTGGTGCTTCCGGTGGTGGTGCTAATCCCAGGCTGGCCGTTCTGCCATGGATCGGAAGTATCCAGAGCGGAAGGCGTGAAACTGCCATTGCCGCGGAGCCAATTCCGGTTGATCACCCCGTCCTCGGAAAACTCGCCGCCGAATTTATAGGTGTGGTTGCCTTTGACCCAGGTCAAATTGGAATTGGCCGTGGGTTTTTCGTCCCACTGCAAATCGTTGAAGCCCGCGCCGAAACTATACCCGCCGCCGGTGACGTTGTTGTTCATATTTGCGATTTGAGGGAAATAACTGGCGTAGTATCCGTTCAATCCGAGGCTGCTCTCGTTGAACGTGTTGGCGATTTGAGTTGGATTGTAGGTATACAGATATCCCACACCGAAGTGGAGCAGCAGAGTCGGTTTCAGGCTCTCATCGTAATTCACCCGAATCGTATCGGAGCGGTTGTCGGACGGCGTGACGCCCGAGGAGACGGGATCGTAGCCGGTATTGTTTGGATTATAGGTTTGCTGGCGCGACCAATAGCCCGAGATCTTAATGGTTGGGCTGATGGAGTGATCGATCTTGATCGACGGATTGCTGGTGTGCCGGTAATTGACGAACAGCGGTACCTGGTAGTTATTGATCAGATTGGAATTGGTCGGCTCGGGATAATATTTCTGGATGGCCAGCGCCACGGGATCGAATCGGTTGGATGGAATGACGGCGTTCGGAAACAGATCGCGGACGATGGTTCCGTCCGGCGCCTGACGGGTGGTGTTGGGGTCGTAGACGCCGAACTGCGGCAGCGTGCGGCCAAGGCCGTCACGCAGCGGCGCGCCCGCGCTGGTCAGATTGATGCCGGTGCTGGCTGTAGCGAAATTACCCGACCGGTATGCGTCCGTCGGCACAGTTCCGACGCTGCTGGCGTTACTGTGGGTCTCGCGGAACTGCTCGAAATTGAAGAAGAAGAAGGTTCGGTTGTGGCCGTTGTAAACTTTGGGAATCTCGACCGGGCCGCCGACGGTGAAGCCGTAGTCGTTGCGGCGCTGCTTGTCTCGCACGTGCTGGCCCGCTTTGAGCGAGTTGGTCAGGCCCGCGTCGGTATAGGGCAGACCGGCATTCATAAATTCGTTCACGAAATAGTCGTAGGCGCTGCCATGGATCTGGTTGGTGCCCGATTTCATGGTGAAGTTGATGTATCCCCCGGCCGCCTGCCCGAATTCCGCCGCATAGTTGCTGGTTTGTACCGCGACTTCCTGCACGGCTTCCACGCCGGACTGGACCATGGAGGTGTTCTCCTTCCAGATGCCATTAGAGATATCCTGGCCCTCCACGCGAATGGCGCCGCTGCTGCTCGGCAAGCCGTTGATCCGGAGAGTATTGTCCTGCGCGAATTGCGTGCCCGGGAGCAGGGTCAGCACTTGAAGGGGGTTGCGGATATTGCCATAGGCGGCCCCGCCGCTGGTGCCGATGGTGAGCACGGGGAGCGTATCCGCTTCATCGACGGTGACAGTATGGCTCACCTCGCCGCTCTCGGTTTTAAGCAAGGGCGCGGATTCGGTCACCGTGACCGTTTCCGCCGCCGTGCCGACCTCCAGATTCACGTCCGCACGCGTGTCGGTGGCGACGGCAACTTGCAAATTTTGCCGGACAAAAGTTTTGAAACCGGTCACCGCCACCGTGAGCGCGTATTGGCCCGCGGGCAGATTCGCCACGATAAAATTGCCCGTGGCGGATGCGCCGCCGCGATAAATCGCGCCCGTAGCCTGATTTTTCACTTCAACGGGGGCGTTCGGAACCACGGCTCCCGTCGAATCCGTGATGGTTCCGGTGATACTGCCGCGATCTGTTTGAGCAAACGCGGCGAAAGCGGCCGACAGCAGGATGCCGACCAGCACGACTCGATTGCGCGCGATTCGATTGCGCATGGATAGCCTCCACGTGGAAACTAAATTTCCGCGGAGCTACCCCCCGTTCGTTCCCCGAAAAGGCTGCTCCGTGGCAAACGAAACTGGATAAGTATGCGCCCGGTTTATGGATCTGTCAATCCAAAATACTCAGTATGTCAACCGCCATTGATAATATTTTTTGCTTGGCCATTTTGCATACAGGCATTCAACAGATGAGTCGGCGGTAAAGCTCGCGTTTGGGAATCCCTCGCGCCTTTGCGACCCGCTTGACGGCCTCCATGCGCGCAACGCCTGCTTGCTCCAGCTCGCGGACCTCTTCGACGGCTGAAGCGGGATCGGCCTGAATCGCCCCGGGTTTCCCGATCAGGAGCGTGATTTCGCCCTTGATAGATGGCCGCGCGGCGAGTTGCCGCCGGATCTCTGCGACCGAGCCGCGAAGGAACTCCTCGTGGAGCTTGGTCAGTTCCCTGGCGACTACCACGGGCCGCTCGCCCATTATTGCCTCGATATCGACCAAGGCTTCCATCAGCCGGTGCGGCGCTTCATAGAATACGATCGTTCCCGCTTCCTGGCGCAGGGCCTCGAGGGCTTTTCGGCGCTGGCCTTGCTTGGGCGGCAGGAATCCGCAGAACCGGAACGAGTCGGTGGCGAGACCGGAGGCCGCCAACGCACTCAAAATTGCGGACGGGCCGGGGATGGGAATCACGGGGGCTCCCGCGGCAATGGCCGCCTTCACTAGCCGGTAGCCCGGATCGGAGACCAGGGGCGTGCCGGCGTCGGAGACCAGGGCAATATTAACGCCCCCAGCCAGTTTTTCGGCCAGTTCCGCCGCGCGCGCCGCCTCGTTGTGCTCGTGATAGCTGAGTGTGGGCTTGGGGATATTAAAATGGTCTAGTAGTTTGCGGGTTTGCCGTGTGTCCTCGCAGGCAATCAGATCCGCTTCGCGCAATACCCGGAGAGCGCGTAAGGTAATATCCTCAAGATTGCCGATGGGTGTCGATACTAGATAAAGAGCGCCTGTCACGTAGTACGATGAAACATTAACCGAAATGGCCGCCAGTACACAACCGCTGTCCGTAGTGTATGTATGGGAAGCGCCGGGAAACCCCCTCGCGGTTCACTTCGACTTGGCTATTGTCGATAATCTGCTCGCCGAAATAATGCGAGGCTTCGCCGCCGTTCCCAAACGCGGCGCCGAAGTGGGCGGCCTGCTGATCGGGACGATCGAAGGGCATGAAGACGGGCCCGGAGGAGTGGTTCGCGTCGAAGATTTCGAGCTCGTGCAATGCGTCTATGCGCGCGGCCCCTCCTATCTGCTTACCAGCGAGGACCGGGAGCCGTTTGAGGCGGCTTGCGCCCGGTGGCGGCCGGAAAGCCGCGGGCCGGCGGCAAAGCAGGCGGTGGGCTACTTCCGCAGCCACACGCGCGACGGACTGGCGCTGGGCGTCGAAGATCTCGAGTTGCTCGACCGCTATTTCCCCGATCCGCGCCACTTGGGATTGTTAATCCGGCCCTTCGCGAGCCAGCCGGCCGAAGCCGGATTCTTCTTCCGCGAGAATGGCGTTTTCCCCACCGAATCGCCGCGTGTGTTTACCTTTTCTCGTCTCGACATGGCGGATCGAAGCGCGCCCGCTTCTTCGTCCGAGGGTGCGGAAGAGCTCGATTCAAAGGCTTCCGCCGAGGCGATTCGCGCGGCGGCTCCGCGCGTCGGAAAGGGCGCGCCTCGAACATTCATTCCCCTACTCGATGAAACGCCGGACCAGGACGGCGGCAAAAGCGTGGCGCCCGCGACCGAAAAACAGCGCACGGGCTGGTCCCGGTGGCTGTGGATTCCGCTTGCGATCGCTCTTCTCGCGGCCGGCGCCGTGGCGGGCTTCGAAGCTTCGCAAACCATTCGCGCGTCCATGGCGCCCCGCGACCTCGGAGAATTTTCGCTGGCGCTGCGGGTGATCCCGATCGGCGACAACCTGGCGGTACGCTGGGACCCCGACGCCCGCGCCGTCCGCAACGCGCAAAGCGGACTGCTGGTGATTGAGGACGGCGGCTATTCCAAACCCGTGGACCTGGATTCGGCCCATTTGCAGAGCGGCAGCATTTTGTATCGCAGCTCTTCTTCCTCGGTGCGGTTCCGCCTGACGATGTACGAAGGCGCGCGCGTCAGCGTCACCGAAACGGTCGATTGGCCGCACTGAGATCGCCACTGGTGCTTCCAATCGGCACACGCTTGCATCCGCTATCAGCCCCGCCCGTAAGGGCGGGGACCAGCTTACGGGCAGGGTACAGACTTGGCGACAAAAGGCGATCGCCTGCCCACCTCGGGGTAGACTGAAGAAGATCATGCGAACTGTTCTCTTCATAGCGGGAGCCGCGCTGTTTATCGCCGGATCCGTCTGGTTTCTGCGCGCTCCGCAAATCCGGCCGGAAACTGAGCCCGCGCCGGCCGCGGCGAAGGCGCCCGTATCGGCAGTCGCGGCCGTCGCCTCGTCCTCCGGCTCGCTCGTCCCACCCGACACCATCGTGTTCGAAGCCTCGAATGGCAACGTGACCTTCGATCACAAAAAACACTACGAGCGCGTGAACGGCGACTGCTCCGTGTGCCACACCAAGGTTTTTCCCCAAAGCCGCGCGCCGCTGAATTACAAGAAGGCGTCGCACCGCGCGGCGGAAGCGAGCCTCACCTCGTGCGCGTATTGCCACGCGGTGGGAGGAACGTCGTTCGCCGCCGACAGCAACTGCCTGAAGTGCCACGTCAAGGATTATTCGAAGCGGTAGCCCATCCGAAAAACCGCGCCCAACGCCCCTTGACGCGCATTTGACTCTTTGATAGATTCCCTGCGGCGCAAACCACGCCGAATTTAGTAATACGGGGAGACAATATGAAGTCGAATTACGTGCTTCCGCGCCTTTGCGCGGTCGCATTGCTGCCGGCCGGCCTGGGATGGGCGCAAGGCCCTGGCCTTCAGAATTCCAATCTTTATTACGTCCAGACCATTCCCGTTCCGAACTGGAAGGTCGGTACGTCGAACGTCGATCTGTTCGGGTTCAACCCCGCCACGCGCGTACTGTACCTGGCGGACCGCACCAATCACGCCATCGACGTCATCGACGCCAAAATCAGCACGGTGGTGGGATCTATTCCGATGGCGGCGAACTCGGTTCCCAATCAGCCGCTGGTGATCCCGGATCTACAGCAGTTGGCCGTTTCCGATGGAGTGAAGTCGGTATTCGTTTACGATTTGCGCGCGCCCGGCAATCCTCCGGACGAATATGTAATGCCCGGCACGACACCGGACGGCATGGACTACGATCCGATCAACCGGACCGTCTATGTGATCACCGACGATAAGCCGTACTACCTGGTCGGCATCAGCTTGCCGTTCAAGGAAATCGTGAGCCAGACGCAGTTGCCTGGCAGCGCGGATCTCGTCAAATTCAACCCGACCGACGGAAAAATCTATATCGCCGCGGAAGACGCCGACAATATGAACGCCGGCGCGGGCGTTTATGTGTACGATCCAGCCGCGAAAGCGGTGACGGCTCAATACAAAGTCGGTTCCGCGTGCCCGGGCCACGGGATCGACATCGATCCTGTGTCGGATGTGGCCATTGTCGGTTGCTTCGGCGGAACGTCGAACGGGGACATGGCGATGAATCTGCAAAACGGAAAGGTAATTTCCTTTTTCTCGGACGTTGGAGGAACGGATTCAGTGGTGTTCGATGGCAGCAACCGGCGCTTCTATGCGGGCGCCGGCTTGAACACGGCGAGCACCAGCGGATGTCCCGGCACTCCTCCCGGTCCGTTTGGCACGATCGTTCCCATCGTGGGAGTCTTCGAAGCGACCGGCTCCGGCGCCTCCGCGGCTAAACTCGACGGCGTCGCTTGCACCGGCCGCGGCAATCACATCGCGGGCGTGGATCCGATCGACAATCTGATTTACGTGCCCGTATCGCAGTACCCCGCCGACCCCAAGAGCACGACCACGGGCCAAGCGGGCATTGTGGTGTTTCGCGACTTGACGCCTTCGGCGCAATCTCCGTTTATGTCGGGGAGCGCCACGCTGACGCCGGTGGGGAGCGGAAGCGTCTCCGGAACTGTCCACATGGCGCTTCAGGACCGTCGGATTTACGTCGACGCGTTCCCTCAGGGAATTCAAGGCCAGGCCGCATGGCTCACGATCCCCACCACGGTTGGAAATGAGCTGACACCCTGCGCGGTGAACACTACGACGGCGTCCGCGGTATGCGGAGAGCAGCTCATCGGCGACCCGCTGATTGGGGCGACGGTCACCCTGTCGGTGGATTTCAACGCCGCAGCGCGCGGGACCATTTCCACCGCTCCGTGAGCCTAGCGGATGCGGCCCTCCGCATCGATCCTGAGGCGCTGGCCACGCCATACGACGGCGTTCCCGAAGAGCCCGAGCGCCCAAATCGCGGACGCAAACAGATCCCGTAGCGGAACCAAAGCCCAGAGTCGCCGCGCGTCCCGGCTCTGCATGATCCGCCCCGATACGAGCGCCATCAACATGCGCGCGCCCAGAACCGCGGCGGCGGCGATCCAATTCCCGGCGATCGCGGCGACGACGGCCCACAGCGTCGCGAAGGTTGCGGGCAAACTTAGGTAACCGGGAAGATTGGACACGCGAATCGTACGCGCCCAGCGGATCTGATGCCGCCAAACGTCCCACCACCCTCCCTCGAGATGAGTGGAGACGATCGCGCGGCCGAGCGCGCATCGCAGTCCGAGCGCCCGCAGGCGATGGCCGAGCTGGTAATCGTCGGCGAGATATTCGGCGATGGCCTCAAAGCCGCCGATGCGCGCCAGATCGGCGCGGCGGAACGCTAAAGTCGAGCCGCCCGCGAACTCATCCAAGCCCATCAGCCAGCCCACCAGAGCGGACGGCGCGAAGTCGGTCGCGACGCCTAACGCTTCGAAACGCGCGGGAAATGTCGATCCTTCGGCGCGATACAGGCAGGTGACTAAACCAACGCGAGGATCGCTCAGCGGCGCCGCGACTCGCGCGATGTAATCGGGCTCCACGCAAATATCGGCATCGTTCACGATGAAAATATCGTGCCGGGCTTCGCGCGCCAGATCCATCAAAGTTCCGACCTTTCCGTTTGGGGCGGGCGTGCGGCACTCGATCGCCCGGACCCGAGGGAATGGGCGAATCGCGGCGGCGGCGGGATCGTCGAGCGAGCGAACCCCGCACAACAACTCGTAATCCCCCGGTAATTTCGAATGGGATTCGATGGCGGGGATGAGGCCTTTGTCCAGTCCGGCGACGGGCTTCAGAATCGAGACAGGCGGTCCCTGGCTGGCGGCCGGCTTGTTTTTCAGATACGCGCAAAATCGCAGGCAGGCGGCAATCGCCAGGATTTGATAGGCGCAGGCGACGGCGGCGATCGCCCAGACGATCACACGGCCAGCAGCGCCACGCCGCCTGCGACCAAGGCCGCGCCCACCCATCGCCTAAAATCCACTTGTTCCCCCAGCAAAAAACGAGCGAGGACGGTTTCCAGCACGAAACTCCCGGCGGAGGCCGGCACGGCAAAACTGAGATCCGACTGTGAGAGCAGGGTGATAAACGCGAAGAACGAAACGGCCATGCAGAAGATGGCTAGGATCAAATACTTATTCGTGGCGAGCGCCGCGGCCACGCTCCCCAGCCTGCCGCCCCTGATATGGACTTCGCCCTGGCGCTTCATCTCGAAGCTTTGCAGCGCGTCGCCCGCCACGGTGGCGGCCACCACGATTCCGACAAGGATCCAGGCTCTCACGGTTGCCTGCCCGAAGCAGTTCGAGGGGGAGTCATGCCCACAAGCACCGTCCCGGCGACAATGAGCAGCGTGCCCGACCAGCGCGTCGAGCTAATCCTCTCCTGAAGAACGAAACGTCCCAGAATCGCATTGGCGATGTAGCCGACCGCCGTGAGGGGCAGGACGTAGCTCATATCCGCCCAGCTCAGCAAGGCCATTCGCGACAGCAGCCAGACCACCAGAAAAACGATCCCCAGAGCCACGTAGGGACTGAAGATGGCCAGCAGGTAGTCGAGGGGTGTAGAGAGCGGGCGATGTTTCATGCCCAGCGTCAAGGCCAGATTACCCACGGGCTGCGTCAATATGACGAGGATGAGAAAAAAGCGCGTCTTCCAGCGCAACCGGGCGTCCATGGAGAATCGAAGCGCCCTCAATTCACCGCGCTTCCGCCGCTGACCTGCGGGAGCGAAGGATCGGCTCCAGCGGCGCGGTAGTCGGCAATGTACTTCTTACGCTTGTGGCGCAAGCTGAGATAGGTCTTCGCCTCGCGATAAAGCCGCCTTCGCTCATGGTTATCGAAGATCGCTTTACGTACGATGCGCCAAGCGGCCTTGGGGCGGAAATAATATTCGCCATAGAAGCGCTCCACCCAATCCACCAGCTCGGCGCGATCCAGAATTCCGGGATAGACGACGTTGGGAAGCTGATGGCCCTCGTTATCCGCCATGTTGATCTGCACCAGATTATTTTGTTTGGCGTATTCGTAGAACTCGGTGCCGGGGAATGCGTGCGCGATGGAGACCTGAATCGTTTCGACGTCGATCTTCTTGGCGAAGTCGATGGTATTGCGCAGCGTTTCGCGAGTTTCGCCGGGCATGCCCACGATGAAATCTCCATGAATAACCAGGCCAAGCTTGTGCGCGTTTTCGGTGAAACGTTTGGCCATGTCGATCGTCGCGCCCTTCTTCATATTTTTCAAAATTTGCTGGTCCCCGGTTTCATAACCCACGATCAGCAGCCGGCATCCGGCGTCTTTCATCGCTTTCAGCGTCTCGTAATCCGTGGTTACGCGGGAAGTACAGGACCAGGTGAAGTTCAGCTTGCCCAGCTCGGCGCAAAGCTCCAGAGTCCTCTGTTTGCGGTAGTTGAATGTGTCGTCGTCGAAGAAGATTTCCTTCAAGCCGGGGAAGCTGTCCAGCGTGAATTTGACCTCCGCCGCGATGTCCTGCGTGGAGCGAAGGCGCCAGCGGTGGCCCGAATGCGTCTGCGGCCACAGGCAGAACGTACACATAGCCGGGCAGCCGCGGGTTGTGTAGAAGGAGATATAGGGGTTCAGCAGAAACGGAACGTTGTACCTTCGGAAATCCAGATCGCGCTTGTACACCTTGGTCACCCACGGAAGCACGTCGAGATTCTCGATATACGGGGCTTCGGGATTGTGGACGTTGGTTCCGTTTTTGCGATAGCTGACGCCGGGAAGCTCGGAGAGCGGCGCGCCCTGGGCGTAGTTGGCGATCTGGTAATCGAATTCGCGCCGAATGATGAAATCGATGGCCTTGCTCGAGTTCAGCACTTTATCGGGCTCGATCGTGACGGGCGGTCCGACGAACGCGACCTGCATCTTGGGATTGACGTCCTTCATCATCTCGGCGATCTTCACGTCGACATGAAAGCCGGGCGAAGAGGTGAACAGGATCAGCAATTCGAAATCCTTCGCCGTCGCAACGCACTGTTCAATGGAAATTCCGTGCGGGGGAGCGTCCAGAACTTTGCTGTCTTCGAGCATCCCGGCCGGATAGCACAGCCATACGGGGTACCAGAAAGATTCGATTTCGCGGGTAGAGGGCCAGCGCGATCCCGCGCCGCCATCGAAACCCTCGAAGGAGGGGGGATTCAAAAACAGAGTTCTCATGCTTATCTAGGCCGGGCTCCGTCTATGAACAGGCGGTCAGGGCGTGGCAGAAAGCTGGGCCGCCTGGCTGATTTTATCGTCGTCTTGATCGCCGGCTTGGGGAGTAAAGTTGGTGAAATCGATGCTGAGCTCCGCGCGGCCGACGATGCGAGTATCCACGGTGCTCTCGATATGCGAAGGCAGGGAAACACCGTCGCGCATCTCGAATTCCTGCACAAACTCGACTTTTTTCACAAAAACCGAGGGGCTTTTTACCCATTCGCCCGACACGCGCACGGGCATCCCCGTCTCGGCGTCGAGCCAAAGCTCACCCTTAAACAGCCCGACCCTGTAACCGCCCCACCAGTGCCTCTTTTTGGGATCGAGTTGGAAGACGTCGATGGCGCGATCGCCCTGGTTCATCCGGGCCTTCAAATGAAACCGGTAGTTGGTGGGGGCAACCGCCACCGAACTGAGGTCGTGTTGCCCGGTTTCCATCGAGAGGTAGCGGGCGATTACCTCTTGTTTTACGGTATTGTCGCCGGAAAAGCCCAACGCTCTATAGGTGATTTTTCCCAGGCGGGACACAAATCTAAGCGCCTTCAATTTGCCCTGTTTTTCCAGCCTGGGGAGCCGCGCGACGATATCGACTTCCATCCGGGCGCCGCGCAGCACCTCCTGTTGCGCTTTCGTGGCGTCCAGATACTTCGCGACGATGGCCATGGTGGCGTCGTCGTTCGCGCTGGTTGACGCCAGCGCCTGAAAAGATGTAAGTATTAAGACCGACCCGAGAATTGACGCACAACCTCGCAAACTCGTTCCTCCTAGCAACTGAATCAACCTAAGTTTACCAGATTCGATAGATGCGTGTCAGTGCCGATCGGCTTTGTAGGGCAGCCCGGCGCCTGTCCCACGCCCCGCCAAAGAGATAACCTCGCTACAATAACCAAGCGGCCCGGATCTTTCATGGCAAGGCATATTGGTAGATACGAAGTCTTAGCCGAACTCGGACGCGGCGGGTTCGGCCACGTCTACCGGTGTCTCGATCCCGTCCTAGGCACGCAAGTCGCCGTAAAAACGTTAACCGCCGAAGGCGACGCGGGAATGCTGGTCCGCTTCCGTAACGAAGCCGCCACTTCCCGAAAACTCACCCATCCCAACATCGTCACTATTTACGATTTCGGCGAGCAGGATGGGATGCCGTATATCGTCATGGAGCTGTTGGACGGGCAGGACCTCCATCGCGTCATCGAGAATCGCACGCCGCTATCGCTGCTCGATAAGGTCGAAATCCTCAGCCAGATCGCGGCGGGCTTGGGTCACGCCCATGCGCATGGCATCGTGCATCGCGACGTCAAACCGGCCAACGTGATGCTGCTGCGCGACCACGCCGTCAAGATCATGGACTTTGGCATTGCGCTGATCACGCAAGCCACGGCGTCGCGTCTGACGCCTCGTGGCGCGATGGTGGGTACGTTCCGCTACATGGCGCCGGAGCAGTTTCGCGGCGGCGAGCCGGATCCACGCTGCGATATCTTCGCCTATGGTCTGACGTGTTACGAGCTTTTGACCGGCGTTCATCCATTTCACGCTCCCGAAGCCGCGGCCCTGATGTACAACATTTTGAGCGTGGAGCCGGTGCCGCTTTCCGAATTGGCGCCCGAGTGCGCTGGCGGCTTGCAAACCGTGGTTTCCCGCCTGCTGCTGAAGGATCCCGATCTGCGCTACCAGAGCCTTGAAGACGTGCTGCTCGACCTGGAGCCTGTTTTGCATCAGCTCCGGGAGACGCGAGCTGAAGATTTGCTGGAACAGGCTCGCATCGCGAAATCGGAGGATCGGCTGGAAGCGGCGCGGGCGCTCAGCTACGAGGCGCTGGGCCTCGCGCCCGGGCACCGCGCGGCGCGCGAATTTCGCGAGCAGCTTCAAACCGATTTGCGCCGGCGAGCGATCCGCCCGCGGATCGACGATCTGATCGCCAAGGGTCGCGAGGCCCTGGCCGCCGGCAAACCTGCGGAAGCGGCGCAGCGCTTTGAATCGGCCATTCATCTAGACCCGAACGACACCGAGGCGCAGACTCTGCTGCGCGAAGCTCACGGGGCCGCCGACCGCTTGCGCGACGCCGAGCGGCTCGCCAGAGAAGCCTACGCGTCGTTCAAAACCGGCGACTACGGACGCGCCGTGCAAGTGGCGCGCGAAGCTGTGGAGCTGGCGCCCGCCCTAACGGCCGCGCACCAACTGATTGAGCGAGCCGAAAACGCCTTAGTTGAGGAGCAACGCGCAAAGCGATTAAGGGAACAGACGGCGCGGGCGCGGCGCCTGGTGGAAATCCGTTCCTGGGATTCCGCGCTCCAGTTGTTGGAGGAGGTGGAGCGCGAGTCGCCCGGGCTCCCGGAAATTCACGATCTTACCGGCAAGGCTCACGAAGGCAAACAAAGAGAAGATGCCGACCGCCAGCTTGCGGCTGGTCTTGCCTGGGCGCGCGCGCAATTTCAATCCGGCGACCTTCAAGGCGCTTTGGAAAGGCTCCGGGATTTGGCCGCGCGCTTCCCCAGCTCGGCTGAAGCCGCTAGTATGTTGACGGCCGTCGGCGTCGAGATTCAGGAGCGTGAGCGGCGCGAATTCATCCAAGGCGCGCGCGCGGAGGCGAAAGCTTCGGCGTCGAGGCACGATTTCGAATCCGCTTTACGAACGCTCGACGCCGCGCTAGCCCGTTTTCCTGGCGATGCCGAGCTTCTGCGGGAGCGTCAATCCGCATCGCTCGCTTTGCGCGACCAAGTCAGGCGGGCGGCCGCCGGCGAAGCGATGGCGCGGGCCGCCGAACTGCGTTCCCAGGGCCAATTCTCCGAAGCGGCGAAAGCGCTGGATGCGTGCCTGGCCGCGCATGGCCCGGAGCCTACGCTAGAGCGGCTGCGCGAAGAGATTGCGCAGCAGGAGCAATCCGCGCGCCGGGCCGCCGAGCTTCGCGAATTCGTTCATCGCGCGCGAGAACTTATTGCGAAAGAGCAGTTTGAAACCGTCACCATGCTGCTGCGGAATTCGCCCGAGCATCTCCGGGAAAATTCCGAAGTTACGCGCCTGATACAGGCCGCCGAGCGCCAAAAACGGGAGGGCGAGGAGAAACAGGCCCTCGAAGCTCTCACCCAGGAAACGCGCCGGCTGTGCGAGGCGAACCAATTTGAAGCGGCTCTTCAGGCGGTCGCCCGCTTTAAAACGGAATTCGGAGAAAATCCGCGCGCGCATCGAATTCGTGAGGAGATTCTCGAAGCCCAGCGCCAAGCGGGCGTAAAAGATTTGGTCGCCCGGGCGACGGCTATTATGGCGGCCAGCCCCTCGCAGGCGACAGCCTTTTTAAAGGCCGCGCCCGAACCCCTGCGTCAGGATCCGGAAGTTCGCGCCTTGGAGCAGGCCGCGTTGCGCGCGGCGGCCGTCGCGGATCACGCTTCGCGCGCCCGGCGGCATTTATCGGAAGGCCGGTTTGCCGAGGCATTCAAAATTCTCGACGCGGTTCTGGCGACGTATCCCGGACAGGCCGAGCTCACCGCATTGCGGGCCGAAGTGGTCGCCGCCCAGGCGGAACAGGACCGTCGCAGGCAGGCCGAAGAAGCCGCCGCGCGCGCCGCTCAGCAAGCTCGCGAGCGCGAGGAAGCCCGCCGCCGGGCCCTTATCGCGGATCACGCCTCGCGCGCCCGGCAGCATTTGTCGCAAGGCCGTTTTCGTGAAGCCTTAGTAATGCTCGATGCCGTTCTGGCGACCTATCCCGGAGATGCCGAGCTTACCGCCCTGCGCGCCGAAGTGGTCGCCGCGCAAGCCGCCGCGCAAGCAGCCGCGCAAGCAGCCGCGCAGGCCGAAGAGAAGCGGCGGAAGCAGGCCGAAGAAGCCGCCGCGCGCGCCGCTCAGCAAGCTCGCGAGCGCGAGACTTCGCGCGCCCGGCAACATTTATCGCTCGGCCGGTTTGCGGAGGCTTTAAAAATTCTGGACGCCATTTTAGCGACCTATCCCGGCGATGCCGAGCTCACTGCCCTGCGCGCCGAAGTGGTTGCCGCACAGGCCGCCGCGCAAGCTGCCGCACAAGCCGAACAGGAGCGGCGAAGGCAGGCCGAGGAAGCTCGCCAACGCGAGGAAGCCCGACGAACAGCGGCCCTGATCGATCTTCTCGCTCGCGCCAGGGAATTGTATGCTCGGAATCGATTCGATGAGGTCATCAGCGCCGTCGAAACGGGACTCAAAGAGCACCCTGGCAACGCCGATCTGACAGAGCTTCGATCCGCCGCTATCGCCGCTCGGGAGAAGCTGCGGCGGGAAGCATTGGTGCGCTCTACCGTCGCCCGTGTCCGCGAGCTGGCGGCGGCTCGCGACTACGAGCGGGCCGGGCGCGCGCTTCAGGAGATTCTTGCGGGCGATCCTCGGGACGCGCAGCTCCTGCAGCTAAAAAGCGAAATCGAGACGGAGCGGAAGGCATGGACCGCTGAGCAAACCGAACAGGAAGTCCGCCGCGTTCTGTCCGAGGTCCGGACGCTGCTTCCCGCGCAGCCCGGGCCGGCCGCGCAGCTCCTGGAGCCGATCCTGCGCAAATATCCTGGGCGGCAGGACCTCGAAGCAGCCGCCGCGGAAGTGCGCGAAGCCGAGGCGCACATTCGCCGCGAAGAGGAGCAACGTCGCCAGGCTGCCGCGCGAAGCGCCGCGATCGCGGAGATCGGAAACTTACTAAGCCGGCGGAAGCTGGCCAAGGCTCGGAGCCGCCACGCTCAGGCGGTCGCACGCTGGGGCGCCGGCGCCGAATTCGACGCGCTGGCCGCTCAACTTGAAACCGCTTCGCAACCTCGCCCGCGGACCTCGCGACCCGCCGTTAGGCCGCGACCCGTTCTCACCAGAGCCCTACCGGCTCTCGCCGTTATTCTGGCCGCTGCCTATGTGCTTTCGCATCGATCCAAGCCTGTCCCGGCCATCGCCGATGTTCCTGTGGAGATCAGAACCGATCCCGAGGGCGTCTCTGTTACGGTCGGTGGCCAGTCGTGCCAGACGCCGAACTGCCGTTTCAATCTTCGCCCGGGGAGCTATAGCATCCACGCCGAGCGGGCCGGATATGAAACGGCCGAACGTCCGATTTCCATCGCGGCGGATCGCCCGAATCTAGTGAGCCTGAGTTTGAGGCCCGTCGTCGCGCCTCCGCCTCCCGGGCGTCCAACGGGGACTCTGGCCGTCCGCA
This sequence comes from Bryobacteraceae bacterium, assembly GCA_036557165.1. Taxonomy (GTDB): domain Bacteria; phylum Acidobacteriota; class Terriglobia; order Bryobacterales; family Bryobacteraceae; genus Palsa-187. The sequence continues at coordinate 25,474 of DATBIA010000117.1, read as the reverse complement.
CGGAAGTCCCGGATGCCCTGGTCTTCATCGACGAAAAGCCCGCGGGCCGTACGGACGCGCTCGGCAACTTCAGCCTGCCGGTGGAAGCCGCGGCGCATCGCGTTCGGGTGGCGAAGCCGGGTTACGACGCGTCCGCCGAAAGGGGAGTAGCTGTGGCGCCGGACAAAACGTCGCGCCTCGTTTTCACCCTCACCCCGCAGCTTGCGCGTCTGGAGTTGCAGGGAGCGCCCGCCGGCGTGGAAGTTCGTTTGAACGGAAGCTTGCTGGGTACTGCCACTGGTTCCACGTTGGCCGTGTCGCTTCCGGCCGGCGCTCAGACCTTGCACATCTCGCTGGGAACGGAGAGCCGCGATCTTGTGCGCACGTTCGAGCCGGGGCAGCCGATGGCGCTGGCTTGGAGCGACGTGGGATTGGTCGCGAAGATCGTGACGCCGCCTCCGAAAATCGAGCCGCCGAAGTCCGATCCATCCGAGCAAGCCTGGGCAGCCCTCCGCGACGCCTCCGACCCCGCGCGGGTCCAGGCGTTCATCGATCGCTATCCCAACGCGCACGCCGCCGAGGCGCAAACGTTGCTGGAAAGGCTGACCTGGATGAAGATCGGCCCGAACGATGTCGAGGGCTTGCGAGGCTATCTAGCGCGCTTTCCCGCTGGTCCGCACCGGCAGCAAGCCCAATCGCAGCTTTATGACCTCGCTTGGAACGCGGTGGACCGGACGAATCTGGATTCGCTGCAAAGATTTGTCCAGCAGAATGCGGGCAATCCGCACCTGGCGGAGGCGCAACCGCTGATCGATGGAATTCTGAATAGGCGGGCCGAGGCCGACAAGGCTCGGCAGCGGCAAATTCAGAGTCAGGGCATCGGCTTTGCGATTAGCAAATTCAACGATGCATTCAAGAATCGGCGTCCGCAAGATTTGAAACAGATTCGGAGCAAAGAACTACCGGCCTATCTGGAGGCGATGAAGCGTACGGGCGCCGACTACGCGGTAATGAATCTTCGCTGCCCGGCCCTGAATGAGGCGCCGGTGGCCGACAATGTGCCGCTGAACTGCGAAGTGACCACGACGCTGCGCGGCAAGGCGGTTCCTCTGGCTGCCCGAGTGACGTTCGTCAAAGGCCTGGACGGCTGGGTGATCTCCGACCTGAGCCTCGGCAGATAGAACTCGGCGCGCTAGAAACTATAGCCCAAGCCGTAGAGCGGAACTACGCGCGCCGTCAGGCCGTTGTTGTCGAACCTGACCAGCGCTTGGAAGGTCGCGACAAGGTCGCCGAAGAGTCGGGCCTTGTAGCCGAACGCGCCCTGGTATTGTCCGAACGAGCTTCGCGTCGTGGAGGCGGCGAAGGCCGAGGTCATGGCCTGAGCGCCCGAGGGAGCGGGACAAGCAAACGGCGCGCCATTATTCACACCCGTCCATTGGCAGGTAATCTGCTGGCTTACCAATGTCTGTATTCCGTGTCCCCAACCGATCTGGTTGCCGATGATGTCGGCCGTGACTGTATTGCGCGGACCCAGGGCCACCTCGGTTCCGACCGCCCAGGAGAAAATCGTCGGCAGATAGCCCTTAGTCGACGTGAAGGGGGCGCCGAGATAAGAGACGCTGGTTCCGTCGCTTAATTTTGCGGCCTGGGGCGTGCCCTGAAGCGCGCCGCCGAGAACGCTGCGGCCGAAATATTGCCATCCTATGTCGGCATGCGGCGCAAAAAGGATTCCATGCGCCAGCGGCTTGGTGTACAACGAAAGAGCCGCGAACGGTTTGATGGACGTCGTTCCCGTTCCCAGGTAGTTCTGCGCGTCGCCGGTGGGAAGCCGGAGGTCGGTCCCGACCGCGAACACGGCATTGGGCCGCTCGAAAACGGCGTCTTTGACTCTCACGATCATGTCGCCGAAGCCGGTCTTTCCAAGGCTCGACGATCCGATCCCGGGAACCGCCAGATTGAAGCTGCCGGGCGTGAACGTATCGGCGCACCAGCATTTGCCGCCGGTGGTATTGCCCAGTCCGGTACCGCTGTAGATGGCGCCGTTATACGCCGTCGCCCCCACAGCCGCATGCACCATGGGGAGGCCCAGCGAGACGTCGAGGCGGTTCGTCGCTCCATAGGTGATGAACGCCACATCTTGAGAGATCCGGACGTCCAGGGCTAGATTGATCGTGGCCGGCGACGTGGCGCCCAAAGCTCCGCCGAAGGTGATATTGGTAGGCTCGTTTCCCGTGTATAGAAGGCTGATTCCGTTTAGGCTCTGGCCGTTGTACGAGGTGAAGTGATAACTCTGGTGCGTCACTCCGAAATAGAATTTGCCCTTCCCGATCGTCTCCGCGCGCTTGGTGAAGATGGGACCGAGCGTGCTGCTCACCGGCAGCAAAGCTCCTGTCGCTTCGTCTTTTTTCAAAATGACCCCGGATGTGGGGGATTCGAGCGGGATGGTCGAGAGCGCGACGGCGATGTTCGCGCTGAGGGCGCTAGTCAGCGCCGCTTGGGTGGACGGGACTCCGTAATTGGAAGGAGTATTGATCGGACTGCTCGGCGCCGGTCCCGCCGGCCCGTTATACGTAAACACATTGAGCAAGGCGTGGTCGATTACGCCGCTCGAGGTCGTGGTGGTCGGAGTAAAGCCATTGTTGGCCACGATCGGCAGACACGTGATCGTGGAAGAAATGACGACCTGCGATACGTTTGGCGCGCTCTGCCTCTGGTTGGCCGGACACTGCGCGCTTAGATCGGCGCAGGCAAGCAACACTCCAACGCCGGACAAAATTACTTTGTTCATAGGACCCCCCGAAGGTTTTTGGACTGCCACAGTATATCATGCGTATCCCTCGATCATTCCCGCCATGAGCCCGGCATTTTTCACACTTTTCTAGGACGGTTTCGAGATAGAAGGCCCCGTTCTTTCTTCGCCGGCGGCGGGCATCATCGCACTGCATACAGAAGCCCCATGGGAAACTGCCGCTGAACGCGATCCACAGCTTGCGAAGGAATTGAAGAAAATAGAGCCCTGCGTCGTATAAGAAACAGAGTTCGGCTCGGGACGGTACGCGGGGGGCGGAACCGGCGGCTGAAAACCGTCTTTTCGCCCCTTGCATTTAGCCGGTCTCACGTAGGCTAACGCGTTGAAATCTTGGGCTCGGAGTAACTTCCAGGCATGATTGCAGCGCCATCTAAATTGGTCGTATTATTTAAGAGGCGGCAAGCGGCTAAGCGCTTGCAAAGGCTAGAGGGAATGCGAAACTGCGGCGTTATACTCCTACTACTCTCCGCCGGGCTGACAAGGCTTGCGGCTCAGCAGACAGTTAACTTCGAAAAAGACGTACAGCCGATCTTCGAGGCCAAATGTCTTACTTGCCATAGCGGTGCTTCGGCCATCGCCGGACTCCACTTGGATACGGCGGCGGGCGTGTTGAGGGGCAGTTCCGAGCATCCCGTAGTCGTCCCCGGAAACGCGCAGCAAAGCGTTTTGGCTAAAAGAGTTTCCGACACAACGGGCAACCAGATGCCGCCCACCGAGCCGCTCAGCAAAGAACAGATCGCGACGATCGTGAACTGGATCAATCAGGGCGCCAAAGCCGACGTTTCCGCAGCCGAACTCGCGCCGGCCACAGCCCCCAAGCCGAGAGTCCCCCCGCCGACGTTTAACACGGTGAGCACCGCGGCGCAGGAACGGGCCATGCTGGACTACTACTGCGTGATCTGCCATTCCGGCCGCGAGGCGCCCAAGGGTTTGAAAATCGATCAGCTCGATCCCGCCAATGTCGAGAAGAACGCGGAAACGTGGGAGAAGATCGTACACAAGGTAAGAGCGGGAATGATGCCCCCTTCGGGGCTCCCCCGCCCTGCCAGGGCAACGTTTGAATCGATGATCGTTTATTTGGAAAACGAGCTCGATAAGCACGCTGTCGCGAATTTGCCGCCGCCGGGGCTGCATCGCCTGAACCGCACCGAATATCAGAACTCGATTCGCGATCTGCTGGCCCTTCCCATCGACGCTTCCTTATACCTCCCTTCGGACGACTCCACGCGCGGATTCGACAACGTTGCGGCGGGGCTTTCGCTGTCGCCGGCTTTGATTGAAGGCTATACCGCGGCGGCCAGTAAGATCAGCCGGCTGGCGATGGGCGACGTCAGCGAGGCCACCGAGAGGGCTTACCGCGTTCCCGAAGACACTTCGCAGGACTATCACGTCGAAGGCATGCCGTTCGGCACGCGCGGCGGGCTGCTGATCACGCACGACTTCCCGGCCGACGGCAACTACGAGTTCAAGATCTACCCGGTGAACAAGGGCAACATGGATAACAACCAGGCCTTTGGCGAGATTCGCGGAGAGCAGCTCGAACTGCTGATCGACGGGGCGCGGGTGAAGTTGTACAACTGGGACACCGAGATCGGGCGAGGCGCTCCGGTCCATGCGGGATCGAAGGAAATCAGCGTTCCGGTGAAGGCAGGTCCGCACACCGTGGCGGTTACGTTCCTGGCCACCAATTACGCTCCGGGCAACGATCTGGACGAGCACTTCCTGCGCAGCACCATCGAAACCGGCGGTCTGCCGGGCTACACGTTCTATCCCCACGTCGGCAAGCTGTCGATCAAGGGACCGGATAACCCGGACGGCGCGCGCGACAGCGCCTCCCGCAAGAAGATTTTCATTTGCCGGCCAGCCACTCCAAGCCAGGAGCAGACCTGCGCGCGGCAAATCGTTTCGACATTGGCTCGCCGGGCCTTTCGGCGCCCCGCGACCGCGCAAGATACCGAAACTCTGATGAGTTTCTATCAGCAAGGGCGTAATCAGGGCGGCAGCTTCGACCGGGGCATCGAGATGGCGCTGCGGCGCATTCTGGCCGATCCCGAGTTCGTGTTCCGCAAGGAAACGGAGCCGGAAAACCTCAAGCCCGGCCAGAAGTATCGCATCAGCGACGTGGAGCTGGCTTCGCGGCTGTCGTTCTTCTTGTGGAGCAGCATTCCCGACGATGAGCTGTTGAATCTGGCGATCCAGAACAAGCTGCACGAGCCGGCGGTATTGGATCAGCAGGTGAAGCGGATGCTGTCGGATCCGAAATCCGACCAACTGGTTCTGAACTTCGCCGGGCAATGGCTGAGCCTTCGCTCGATTCCGACGCTGAGCCCGGTGACTTCGATCTTTCCGGATTTCGACGACAATCTGCGGCAGGCGATGCGCCGGGAGACGGAGTTGTTCGTCGATAGCGTCGTACACGAAGACCGGCCTGTGACGGATCTGCTGGACGGCAACTATACGTTCCTGAACGAGCGGCTGGCGAAGCATTACGGGATTTCGGGAGTTTACGGAAGCAATTTCCGGCGAGTCGAGCTGCCTCCGGCGTTCGACGCGCGGCGCGGGTTGCTGGGCAAAGCCAGCTTTCTGACGGTTTCGGCGCAGCCTAACCGGACTTCACCTGTTGGCCGCGGCAAGACCGTGATGGAAGTCTTCTTGGGCGTGGCCCCGCCGGACCCGCCTCCGGGCGTGGTGATCAAGTTGGCGGCCACCGAGTCCACACACGGCGCCGCTCCGCCCTCCATGCGTGAGCAGATGGAGATGCACAGAAAAGTGGAGCCGTGCTTTAGCTGCCACAAAATCATGGACCCGATCGGCTTCGCGCTGGAGAATTTCGACGCGATCGGCCAGTGGCGCGACATGGACGGCAAAGATCCCGTCGACAACAAGGGCATGCTGGTCGACGGGACTCATATGGACGGCGTAAAGGGCCTGCGCGACGCGCTGGTCAGCTATACGCCGCAGTTTGTGCGCGTGCTCACCGATAAGCTGATGATTTACGCGCTGGGGCGCGGCACGGAATATTACGATATGCCTCTGATGCGGTCCATCGTGCATGAGGCGGCGAAGAACGACTACCGCTTCTCTTCATTCGTATTGGGCGTAGTGAAGAGCGAGCCGTTCCAGATGAATATGAAGGTTCAGTTGAGCGCGAATCCTCAGGAGCGCCAGCAAAGGGCTTCCAACTGAAGACCGCGCGAGGAAGTTAGACGAGGAGACCGGAAGCAATGTTCATAACTAAAAAGCACATATCCCGGCGGGCGGTGCTGCGCGGGGCCGGAGTAACGCTGGCCCTACCGCTGCTGGATTCCATGATCCCTGCGCAAACTCCGTTATCCAAAACCGCCGCGGCGGGCAAGCCCCGCTTCACCGGCATTTTCGTTCCCCACGGCATGGCGCCGGGCTACTGGATTCCCGAATTCGGCGGTCCTGGCGAGCCGAAGGCCGCCCCGGGCGCGGCCCATTTCGCGTACCCCACGATCATGCAGCCGCTGGAGCCGTTCCACGATCATACTGTGATTCTTAGCGGGCTGTGGTGCAAGTCGGCGGAGCCGCCTCCGGGCGTCACTGGCGCCGACCACTGGGTCGCGGCGGCGTACATGTGCGCCGACAAGCCCAAGAAAACCACTGGCGCGGACATCTACGACGGCACCACCATCGACCAGATCATCGCGCAGAGGATCGGGCAGGAGACGCTGCTGCCTTCTTTGCAGCTTGGCCTGGAAGATCCCGGCGCCAATTCGAGCAACTGCGGGGAAGGCTATAGCTGCGCGTATACGAACTCCATCTCCTGGACGTCGCCGACGCAGCCGCTGCCGATGGAGCTGAATCCGCAAGTGGTGTTCGAGAAGCTGTTCGGCGACGGCGCCAGCCCCACCGAGCGCGCCGCGCGCCGCGAGCAGGATCGAAGCATTCTGGATTCCGTGACGCAGAGCTTGGCGCGGTTCAAGAAAGATCTGCCGGCCAGCGACCGCTCAAAGCTTGACGAGTACGCCGACGATATCCGCGAGCTGGAGCGGCGGCTGGACATCGCCAAGAAGGCGACGGGCGCTGTTTCCACCGATGGCGTTACGGTTCCCGCCGGCGTTCCGGAAGAGTTCGACGAGCACGTAAAGCTGCACTTCGACCTGACGCATTTGGCGTTCCGGGCCGACATCACGCGAGTAACGGCCATGTTGTTCGCGCGCGATCTGACGGCCCGCCGGTATCCGCAGAGCGGCTCCAACAGCGGCTTCCACGGCGCTTCGCACCATGCCGAGAATCCCGACCGCATCGCGGACTACTCCAAAATCAATCGCTATCACGTCCAGAGCCTTGCGTATTTCGTCGACAAACTGAATAAGACTCCCGACGGCGATGGCACGCTGCTGGATCATTCGCTGATCATGTACGGCACCAATATGGGCGATTCGAACCAGCACCTGCATTACGACGTACCGCACATCCTGGTGGGCAGAGCCAACGGCCAGCTTAAAGGCGGGCGGCATTTGCACTATGAGACCAAGACGATCACCACCGGCAACCTGCTGCTGAGCGTTCTGGATCTGTACGGGATTCATCAGGATTCGATCGGCGATAGCACCGGAAGGCTCGCCGGGTTGGTGTAGTACAAATTAAAACTTTAGGCGGGACAAGCCAAGCTCGTCCCGCCGGGACAAACGAATGCGACGCGCAATCCAAAGTTGTTCTCTTGCTCTCTTTCTCGCTCTCGCCGCTTTTGGCACCGCGCCCCCCGCTTCAAGCAAGAGTCTGATCGCCGACGCCGCGATGAAGGGCGATCTGGCGGCCGTAAAAACCCTCATTCAGCAAAAAGCGGATGTAAACGCGGCGCAGCCGGATGGGGCCACTGCGATTCAGTGGGCCGCGTACCACAACGATTTGGCCTTGGCCGACACATTGATCGCCGCGGGAGCCAATGTGACGCTGGCGAACCGCGACGGGGCCACTCCTCTGTCGCTGTCCAGCATCAATGGCAATGCCGCGATGATCCAGAAACTGCTCAAGGCCGGCGCCAGCGTGACCGAGCGTGGACCGAAGGGCGAACTGCCGCTGTTGTACGCAGCGCGTAACGGCAATGTCGACGCCATTAAGGTGCTGCTGGACAACAAAGGCGATATCAACGCGAAGGAAACACTGCGCGGGACGACGGCTCTGATGTGGGCGGCCGAGCAGGGCAATGCTCCTGCGGTGAAGTATCTGCTTTCCAAGGGCGCCGATTTTAGCGCGGCGTCGAATCCCGATTCCAAAGGCAACACGGCTTACCTTGCGCCGACCAACAGGGATCGTTCGCAGTCCGCTCAAGGCGCGGGCGGCCTGGGGAGGTTTGGAAGAGGCGCGCAGGGGCGCGCTGGACGCGGAGGTCAGGGCAGAGCCGCCGCGGCGGGCCGAGCGCAGGGCGGGCAGGCGGGCGGCGACGGCCTCGGCTTCGATGTGGTCGCCGCGGCCGATCAGGCGGCGGCCGATTTCGCTTTCGGACGCACTCAAAATACCGACGGCGGCGGTTTGACGCCCCTGGTTTTCGCGGTGCGCGAAGGCCACATGGATTGTGTCAAGCTGCTGGTGGAAGCGGGAGCGGACGTGAATCAGGTCACGCGCTATGGATGGACTCCCCTCTTGACGGCCACGCAGAACCGGCACTACTTAATCGGCAAATATCTGCTGGAACACGGCGCCAACCCCAACATCCCGAACAAAGGCGGCTGGAACCCCCTATATCTCGCCACCGACAACCGAAATATCGAGGGCGGCGACTATCCGGTGCGCACCGCCGACATGGATCAACTGGAGTACATCAAGCTGCTGCTCGACAAGGGAGCGGACGTAAATGCCCGCGTGTGCGGCGCGAAGTCGACGGCCGCCAATTGCGTCGGGGACAGCACCGAAACCAGAACCATCTTCACCATGCAATGGGTGCGCGAAGACGGCGCGACGGCTTTCTGGCGCGCGGCGCAATCCGGCGACGTGGATCTAATGAAACTTCTGCTGGCGCACGGCGCCGATCCCAAAATCGCCAGCGCCCACAAAGTAACTCCGCTCGCCGTGGCGTCCGGCATTGGCTGGGTGGAAGGCATCACGTTCGAGTGGTCGCCGGAGGAAAACCTGGAAGCCGTGAAGATGTGCCTGGATCTGGGCATTGACCCGAACGCCAAAGACGACGAAGGCCGCACGGCTCTCCACGGCGCAGCGCACAAGGGCCGGAACGATGTGATCAAGCTGCTGGTGGATCATGGCGCCGATCTGGAAGCCCACGACCTGGGAAGCCGCGACACGGTCAACGGAGCGATGAAGGGCATGACCTGGATTCCCTTGCACTATTCCGAAGGCTTGGTGCGCGTCGGCGTTCAGTCCGCGATTCCGCATCCCGAAACGGCGGCCTATATTAAGAAGCTGATGACGGAAAAAGGGCTCCCAATCCCGGCCGACATTACGTCGTCGATTTGCTTGACAAAGGGCCTGAACGGCTGCCAGTGAGCGTGCTTTCGACGCTCCTCGATTCGCTGCTGCCGAACGGCGCCTGGAATCGCAGAGTTAAGGACCTGCACGATTCCCGATCCCGCATTCTCTATTGGACTCTTCGGATCGGCCTCGCTGTAGCGTTGCTGCTCGTGCTCTGGTTCTTCGGAATTCAGCAGCATCCGCAACTCCGGTAACCTTCCCGGCCGCGGGCTCGGTACCGATTGGAACAAGCTCCCATTCTCCATGGAGCATATATATGTTATGATGGCTCGTGAAACGGACTACCGTCTTTTTGCCGGACGAATTGCACGAACGGCTGCGTTCTGAGGCTTTTTCCGCGCGAGTAAGCATGGCCGAGTTGATTCGCACCAGGCTTGAGCGTGGGAGCCGCCGCCGGACGCCGCCTAGCCGCGATCCCCTGCTCGATGTTGTGGGCATTATCCACGACGGGAAGCTGGCTCACGACATCGATGAAGAGCTCTACGATTCCGAGTGATCTGCTCTTCGTGGACACATGGGGATGGTTGGCCCTGGCCGACGAGCGGGAGCCTGACCACGCCGGCGCCTTAGCCGAATATCGCCATCGTAAGGCGCCAGGCGGCAAAGTCACGACCGATTTTGTGCTGGACGAAACCATCACACGTTTGTTCAGACGCGTTCCACATGAACAGGCTCGCTTGTTCTCTCAGCGCATTCTCGATTCGGCTGCACACGGCTTTCTTAGATTGGAACGGATCGGTCCCGAGCGATTCGAAGCCGCTTGGCGGCTTCGGCTTCGCTACGATGACATGCCGCGTGTTTCCTTTACCGATTTCACCAGCTTCGTGGTCATGAGGGAATTGAAAATCCGCGATGTTCTCAGCGCGGACGCACATTTCACGCAGATGAATCTAGGCTTCCATCGGCTGCCGCGTCTGCACTAAGGAGCCGTTTTCGGCGGCGATTCGGGTCAGGTTCGACCGGCAAAAAGCGATGTATGAATGCTCGCCTACGCGCCCACGCTCTCCAGCGTCTTTGCCGCGTAGGTGCGATCCACGTAATTATTCAGAATGCCGATGAACTCCTCGACGATGCGGTCGCCGCGAAGGGTGCACATCAGCTTTCCGTCCACGTAAACCGGGGCGACGGGCGCCTCGAACGTGCCGGGAAGTGAGATGCCGATATTGGAATGCTTGGATTCGCCAGGTCCGTTGACGACGCATCCCATCACCGCGACCTTCATCTCCTCGACGCCCGCGTGGTTCTCCTTCCACACTGGCATCTGGCGGCGCAGATAGCTCTGGATCTGATCGGCCATGTCCTGGAAAAACGTGCTGGTGGTGCGTCCGCAGCCGGGGCACGCCGTAACTTGGGGCGTGAAACTCCGCAACTCCAGCGCTTGAAGAATCTGCTGGCAGACGACCACTTCCTCGGTGCGATCACCATTGGGAAGCGGCGTAAGCGAGGCGCGGATGGTGTCGCCGATCCCTTCCTGCAGCAGCACTCCGATCGCGGCTGTGCTCGCCACAATGCCCTTGGAGCCAAGCCCCGCTTCCGTCAATCCTAGATGCAGGCAGTAATCGCCTTCGGCCGCGAGCATCCGGTAGACGGCGATCAGATCCTGGACGCCGCTGACTTTCGCGCTCAGGATGATTTTGTCGCGGCCCAATCCGTACCGCTCGGCGGCTTTCGCCGATTCGATGGCGCTGACCACGATGGCTCGCAGCGTCACCGCCTTGGCATCGAGCGGCTCCGGCAGCCGATTATTTTCGTCCATCATGCGTGTCAGGAGCGCCTGGTCAAGCGAGCCCCAATTCACGCCGATGCGCACCGGGCGGTCGTACTCGACGGCGGCCTCGATCATGGTGCGGAAGTTGTCGTCGTGCTTCTTGCCGATATTGACGTTGCCGGGGTTGATGCGATACTTCGCGAGCGCCCGGGCCATTTCCGGATATTTCTTGAGCAGGATGTGGCCGTTGTAATGAAAATCGCCGATGACGGGAACGCGGCAGCCGAATTTGTCGAGCGTCTCGATAATGGAGGGCACCGCGCGCGCGGCTTCCTCGGTATTTACGGTCACGCGCACCAGCTCCGAGCCGGCGTTCGCGAGCGCCATCACCTGATTCACGGTCGCGGAGGTGTCGGCCGTGTCGGTGTTGGTCATCGATTGCACAACGATAGGGTGCGATCCGCCGACCATCACCGGCCCGATTCTCACGGGAACCGAGCGGCGGCGCGGGCTTGCTGGCATCCGATTTCCTCCTGAAACCGTCATTGTACCAACGGGCGCTATTCGTATCTCAGCGCGGCCATAGGGTCGACGCGCGAGGCTCGGCGCGCGGGGAGATACGCCGCAAGCAGCGCGATCGCCAGCAGAATGGGCGTGATTGAGAAATATAGGCGCGGCTCGATGACGTGATTGAGCGGATAGAGCCGCAGCAGGCGAGCCGCGCCCGCGCTCAAAACCAATCCCAGTGCCACTCCCACGCCAGCCAATGTCATTGCCTGGCGCAAGATCATTCGCAGGACGGAGTCCCGGTCCGCGCCCACGGCCATCCGGATGCCGATCTCGCGAACCCGCCGGTTGACCGCGTGCGACATCAAGCCGTACAGCCCCACCATCGCCAGCAGCAGTCCCATCACGCCCATCGCTCCAACGATATTCGTCGCGACGTCGCTGATATCGATCACCTTCGCCTGGTAGAAGTCCTCAATGGTGCGAACGTCGTAGACGGGTACGCGTGGATCGACGGCACGAGCGGCTTCGCGTAGGGGCGCCGCGAGGCTGGCGGAAGGACCGATTGAGGATGCCACCAGCGTCAGTCCCCGCGGCGGGTCTTGGCTGCGGGGCAAGTAGATGAAATCGACCGGAGGCTCGCCGGGGTATAGATACTTTCCGTTCTGCGCGACACCAACGATTTGTATAGCCGAACCCTTCGCGTTCGTCAGGCGGAAGCGTTTCCCGATCGGATTCTGCCCCGGCCAATAATGGCTTGCGAACGTCTGGTTCACGACGGCCACCCGCGGTGAGCTTGCCGTATCGGTTTCCAGAAACGCGCGCCCGCGCAGCATCGCAATGCCGAGCGTATCGAAGTACCGTTCATCCACTCGATTCACCCAAACCATGATGTTTTCCTGCCCCGGTGGGAGCGGATGACCCTCCGGCACAACCCCTGTAAGGGCCTGGTTGTCCAGCGGAATCGTCTGCGCCAGGGAGGCCGAAAGCACGCCCGGCACAGTCCGCGCGGTGTCGAAGAGCTTCTCATAGAAACGCTGGCTTTGGGCATCGCTATAGCCGGCCAGGCCGGGATCGAAGCTCATCAACAGCGCCCGGTCCGTGCGGAAGCCAGGGCCGTGGCGAAGCTCGTCGTGGAAGATTCCATAAACAAAGGCCGCCACGGTAAGCAGAACCAAGGAAATCGCCACTTGGCCCGCAACCAGAACGTTCCTTCCGGTGAAGCGGCGCCGCGCCAAGGCGCTTTCGCCTGCCTTGATCGCGTTCGTGAGCTCCACGCGCGTGGTTTGAATCGCGGGGATCAGCCCAAAGAGAAAAGCGCTCGCGATAGCGATGCCCAGAGTAAACATCAGCGCGCGCCCATCCATCTCGGGAACCGGCGCCTGGACCAAGTCGTTCGCGAACTGGATGCGCCGCAGCAACGCGATCCCCACATATCCGGTGGGCAGACCCAATAATCCTCCCGCCCCCGCGATGAGAGAGCTTTCGGCGAGCAACTGCCGGATGAGCCGCGCGCGCCCCGCCCCCACCGCCAGCCGCAACGCGATTTCTTTTGCCCGCGTCGGCGCGCGGCTGCTCAGCAGGCCCGCGACATTGAAGCACGCCACGCATAGCACGGCGACCGCCAACATAGTCATGATGGCGATTCCATAAACGCGGAGAGGATCTTCGCCGGCGCGCTCCTCGGTTTCCGTGCGGAGGGTGAAACGCTGGCCGCGATTCGCGTCCGGATAGGAGCGCAAAAGGTCGGCTGAGATCGCCGCGAGTTCGGCCGCCGCTTGTTTTCTGCCGGTTCCCGTTTTGAGCCGCGCCTTCAATGTCAGCCCGCGCCAATCGCGGGCGTCGAGTATATCCGGCCGGCCAACCATGCGAGACCACGTCTTGAGCGGCAAATAAAACGATGGCCGCCTCTCTAGACTTAGGCCGGTGAAACGTTCGGGAGCGACTCCGATCACGCTCAGATCATCGTCTCCGATCCGGACACGCCGGCCGATAACTCCGGGATCCAGAGAGAATTGTTCGCGCCAAAAGCCGTAGCTGAGAATTACTACTCCGTCTTCGCCGGGACGGAAGCCGCGGCCAAGCGCAGGCGGAACGCCGAGAACCTCGAAGAAACTTCCGCTCACGGCAGCCGCGCCTTTGGCCTGCGCGAGCCCACCGGCGGCGGAGGTGAATCCGGCGGCGACATTCCTATAAGCCGCGATACCGGCAAAGCCGCGCGAGCCCTTCTGAATGTCCACGTAATCGGGATAGGACGCGAACAACGCGCTGTAGTTGAGGTTGTCCAGCGTAAAGGCCGACCCGGCCGTGAGCAACTCGCTCGGCCGCGGAACCGGGAGTGGACGCAGAAGGTTTGCGTCCACCGCGCTGAACATCGCCACATTGGCGCCCGTTCCCAGGGCGATCGACAGGACCGCGATCAGCGCAAATCCCGGGTTTTTCAGAAACATGCGCGCGGCGTGGCGAAGATCCTGAAACATGCCTAGATCATCATACTATCGCTCCGTGACCAGAATCAATCCCGGCGATCCCAGCTTGTACGGCTCGCCTTGCACCGAGCCGGCGGCCTCCACCAGCTTCAGTCCCGCCTCGGCGTGCATCCACACGAGTTCGGAAACGGTGAAGAAGAAGCTTGAGGTGGGCCGCGTATCGGATTCGCCTCCGCTGACGAACGTGTAGTCCACATCCATCCGGCCATTCACGACGTCGAAGCGCCGCTCGCTTAGCGTGAGAATATCGCCGGTGCGGAACCAGCGCTGGCCCGGACCCAGCGGTAGAATCGATTCCGCCGCCACCCCCGTTGCGATGGCGAACCTCGCGCCCGGTTTGAGCGCTCGCGATAAAGCCTCCAGGAATCGCCTCGCGCGAGCGCGGTCCAAATACCCGAAGCTGTTGCCGAAGCAGTAGGCGCCGTCGAAGCCGGCCGGGCCGGAAATTCCGTCTAGATCGAGCATGTCGCGAAGCTCCCAGACCGGGTTTTGGCCGCCCCCGCCCTTCCGCGCCTCCGTGAGCGCATCCTCGCTGGAATCGATTCCAGTGACGCGATAGCCGCGCTCCGCGAGAGGAATCGCATGGCGGCCATGGCCGCAGCAGACGTCGAGCAGTCGGCCGTTTTCCTGCGGACGAAGCGTCTTCTCCAGAAACTCCACTTCCAGCCGCGTTTGCTCCGGCGGAATCGCCCGCTTCCACATCTCCACCGCGACGTCTTTGAAAAAACGATCTTGCCATTGAGATTGCATGTTTCTCCTTGTTCGCACACGTTGCCTTCAGACACACTTCTGGCTTTGATTTGGAAATCGGGAGAAATTAGCGGGCGGCGATGCGAAGCACCGGCTTGATAATACAACAAAAGCAACACGCGTGGTGTAAACTAAAAGTGTTACGAGGAGGTGGGTCTTCTCGAGTAGTAGTGTGCCTCCCAGCTTCGGACGCAGCCTCGTGGCGCCGGATGGCGTCATTAACAGGGCGGTTTGCGGTTTTCTAGACCTTTTGTTCCCCGACGAATGCCGGGTGTGCGAAGAACCGCTCCATGAAGTTTCGCGCGTTCCCGTTTGCCGTGCTTGCCTGCAGCCGCCTCAGCCGGTTCACGCTGATTTCTCCTGCCGTACCTGCCGGACTCCCTTCCTGAATCGCTATCCGCTGGACGAAACGGGGCAGTGCGCGCTGTGTCGCCTGGAACTCAACGGATTCTCCGAAGTCTTCGCGGCCGGGGCTTACCAAGGCGCGCTGCGCAAGCTGATCCACTTGTTTAAATTCGATGGCGTCCGGCCTTTGGCGCGGCCCCTGGCGGGCTTTCTGGCGCAGGCTCTGCCGCGCGAGCGTCGATTCGATGCGATCGTGCCGATGCCGCTGCATTGGCGTCGGCGATTGCAGCGCGGCTTTAATCAGTCGGAGCTCTTAGCCCGCGAAATTGGCCGGCGTTGGAATGTCCCGGTGCGCAAGCTGGTCCGGCGCAAGCGGGCCACGGCGCCGCAAGCGGGATTGACGGGCGCGCAGCGCCGCAAGAACGTACAAGGGGCGTTCGCGGTCCGGGCGGAAACAAAACTCAACGGATTGAGCATCCTCTTGGTGGACGACGTGTTGACCACGGGCGCTACCGCCGGGGCGTGCGCGCGCGCATTGAGAAGAGCGGGAGCGGCTCACGTCGCCCTGCTCGCGCTGGCGCGGCGCGACCGTTTGTCCGGCGCGGAGCGGCCCTTGAATTCTCTCGCCGCCGCTTCCGGGAGTACACACGAATGATGGCGCAGGGTCAGGAACGTTTGCACCGTCCGGTGCTCGTGCTCAACGCGAGCTACGAGCCGATCAACGTGTGCGCCGCCCGCCGCGCGCTGGTGCTGGTGCTCAAGGGAGTCGCCGCCGCCGAAGAGCATTCCAATGGGCACATTCATTCCGCCCGCCACGCCTTGCGCGTTCCCAGCGTAATCCGGCTGCTCGAATACCGCCGGATTCCGCATCAAACGCGGGCGCTATCGCGCAAGAACATCCTGATGCGGGACCGCTACACCTGCCAATACTGCATGAAGACCCTCAACTCTTCCGAGCTGACGTTGGATCATGTGATTCCCCGATCGCGCGCCGGCGAGACCACCTGGGAGAATTTAGTCGCGTGCTGCCATCCCTGCAACAATCGCAAGGGAAGCCGCACTCCCGATGAGGCGGGCATGCGGCTATCGCGCGCGCCCAAGCCGTTCAGTCTGCACACTAGCCGTCATTTGATGCGGCTTTTGGGCAAGAGCGACGACCAGTGGCGGAAGTACTTGTTCTATTAACGACGGCGTTCGTCTAGAACCGAGTTTCCCGGCTGCGTCAGAATCAGCCGCAAGCTTAGCGGGCTGGTATCGGGATCGATGCTCAAAGGAACCGCGGAAACAGCCCGATTCGGACCGTCGCCCGCCCATGTCGCGTGCAGACGATATGCCGTTCCCGTGAACGCCCGCAAGGTAAAGCGGCCATTCGGATCCGCGATGGCTTGCGCCGCAAAATTCTGAGCATCGTCCAGAAGGCTCACGACGGCTCTTGGCCTTGGTTGTCCATCGGCCGTCAATACGATGCCATCGATGACGCGCTCCGGTTGGCGATCCGGCAGACTAAGATCGTAGGTCCGGGTTTCCGGGCGGCCATCGAAATCGATTTTGATGGCGGCAGCCGGATCGGCGGTCCCAGGGTAGAACCAGCGCGGATAAGGAGTGTCGCGCGAGGGCGAGTGGTTCAGATTCACGCCCAGATAGTAATCGCCGGGCTTGAAGACGCGGATTTCGTAGTGGCCATCCCGATTGGTCATAGCGCCGTTGTCCGGCTTGTCGTCAGCGGAGCGGAGCTCAACTTCGATTCGCGCCGCCGGGTCGCCGGATTTTGTCGTCACGCGGCCGGTAATCCGCAGTGTTCTGAACAGGGTCGTGTCCAGGCAGCCTTTCGCGTTCAGCCGCACAGTGGGATCATCGGACAGGTCGCCGTCCGATTCCCGATGGATCGTGTAGGCTCCAGGAGGCATGTTGGAGAACACCGCTTCGCCCGCGGCGTTTGTCAGCGCCTGATAGCGCGCTCCGTCCCGCTCCACCGATATAAGCACGCCAGGTCTTCCCGCGCTCATTCCCAACCCTGTCCGAACCCGAATCTCGCCGGTTTCGGGAGCGTTCGCTTTAGCCCGGAAATATTCGAGATCCTCGGGCGCTTCGGCGGCGGGCCGCGTGCGCGAGCAGATGCCGGTTTGAAGACGGCCATCCGAGTTCTGGTAGGCGTAGACGACATACTCCACGCCGTTCTGAAACGAATAGCCGCAATCGCCTCCGCCCATTCCAGTGACGATGTCGATCTGGGTTTGCCCGGGAGCGACTCCGTTCAAGACTTGGTTGACTTGCATTCGAACCGTCCGCAGTGGCGGCGGGGGCATCGAGCCACCGCCGACGCGTCTACTTTGCAGCGCGATGCGTCCGTCCGGTAATGAGTTCGGAGCCGGGGCAATCGGCGCGGGCTTCACGATTTCGAGAACGGTTCCCGTGAACACCGCAGCGGAACTTCCGGCCGCGGCGCACGGCAACGCAGGCCCCATGCAGGAGCAGGCGAAAAGCCGGCCGACCGGCGCCATCAATAACAGCATTCCGACAACAACCCGCATACCGCCATTCTGTCACGTATGAATCTCGGGTCTAAACTGGGTGAATCAATCCTATGAGCGCTACGCAGAACGAAAAAGCGGCTCGCTTTCGCGCGCTGCACGACGGCCCTGGTGTGTTCATCATTCCGAATCCATGGGATGCCGGTTCCGCGCGCATTTTGGCCGGTCTCGGTTTCCATGCATTGGCGACATCCAGCGGCGCCGCCGCCGGAGCTGTGGGCCGCCGCGATGGCGGACTCACGCGGCAGGAGGCGCTGGCGCATTCGCGGTTTATCGTCGATGCGACCGACCTGCCCGTCTCGGCGGACCTGGAAAACGGATTTGGCGAGACTCCGGAAGCAGTCGCGCAAACGGTCCGGCTCGCGGCCGACGCGGGGCTGGTGGGATGCACCATCGAGGACTCAACCGGCGATAGCGCGCGTCCGCTTTACGATTTTCAGCTCGCCGTGGAGCGCATTGCAGCGGGCGCCGAGGCGGCTCGCAGGCTTCCCTTCCCCTTCATGCTGACGGCGCGGGCGCACAATTTCCTCTATCCCAACCCGAGCCTCGACGACGCCATAAAGCGGCTCCAGGCATTCGAAAAAGCGGGAGCCGACGTGCTCTTCGCGCCCGCCTTGCCCGATATCGCTTCCGTGCGCGAAGTTTGCGCGGCGATATCGAAGCCATTCAATTTCATGGCGGGAATGAAAGGGAAATCGTTCCCTGTCGACGAACTCGCCGCGGCTGGCGTCCGCCGCATCAGCCTGGCATCGTCGCTTTATCGCGCGGCCATGACGGGAATGCTCGACGCCGCGCGCGAAGTAAGAGATACCGGCCGGTTCACCTATCTTGACCGCTGCATCACGACGCCGGAGTTGAATAAGGCATTGGGGACCGATCGCGCCCAAGCCGAGTCCGCGGCGGGAGAAGCTTCAAGAACTCAATAAAGCGGAGGCTCGCCCGCCGGCCGCGTTTTCCAGCGCCGGTGGATCCACAGCCACTGGTCGGGGTGCTCGCGGATGACGCTCTCCAGAAAACTGTGGATGCGCTGAGTATCGGCCTGGATATCGCCGCTCATTTCGATCTCCGGATAAAATCGCAAAGCGTAGCGGCGCTCCTTTTCCAGCCACAGAGCAAAACCAGGCACGACTGCCGCGCCGGTGCGATGGGCGAATTTCCCGAAGGCCGTTCCGGCGCACGCCTTCATTCCGAAAAAATCGACGAACACGCCTTCCTCGGGCGAAGTGTTCTGATCGATCAAAATGCCGACGGCTTCGCCTTTCTCCAAGGCGCGCAGAATCCCGCGCGCCGCCTCCCGCTTGCTGATAATGTTGTTGCCGGACATGGCGCGCCTCCGCGCCACCAGCGCGTCGATTTTGGGATTATCCAGCGGACGGACGACGATATTCATCTGGCCGGTCATCCATGCGTGCGCGAACGCGCTCAGCTCCCAGTTGCCCAAATGACCGGTGGCGACCAGCACGCCCCGCCCGCGGGCTGCCGCGGCCGCGAAATGCTCCAAACCCTCGTAGCGAATCCAGCGGTGAATCGTCTTGGGCGACATCTTCGGAAACATGGCAAAGGCGGAGATCAATCGCGCGATGGATCGAAAGACTCCGTCCGCGATCCGTTTCCGATCGGACTCGTCATAGCCGGCCAGCGCAAGATTGTGCACGGCGATGCGGCGTAATCGCGGAACCGCCAAATCGAGCAGCCGGGCGTAGAGCGGCGCCAGAGCGGGCGTGGCGAGCACGGCCCGAGCGACCCAGTATTCGAGGAGATTCACTCGATCCAGCCGCCGCCGAGAACCAACTCGCCGGAATAAAACACCGCGCCTTGACCGGGAGTCACCGCTCGCTGTGGCTCGTCGAAATGCACTTCCACGCGGGCAGGATCGGCCGTGGGAACGATGGCCGCCGCGGAGGCGGCATGCTTATTCCGGATTTTCACCTCGGCCCGCAGCGGCCCGGCGGGCGCTGGAATCGAGATCCAGTTCAAGTCCTTTACACGCATCGCGGCGCGCAGCAATTCCTCGTTGCGCCCGACAACGACTCTGCGAGTAGAGGGTTCGGTGGCGATCACGTATAAAGGCTCGCCCGCCGCGAAACGCAATCCGCGGCGCTGGCCCACGGTGAATCGATGAACTCCGGGGTGCTCCCCGATCACGCGTCCGTCGGAAGTCACCAGCTCGCCGGCCGTCTGATCGGGCGAAATTCCTTGCTCGCGAAAATACGCGTCGATAAACGTAGCGTAGTCGCCGTTGGGAACGAAGCAGATTTCCTGGCTATCGGGCTTTTCCGCGGTCGGTATGCCAAGTTCGCGCGCCAGTTCCCGGACGTGTGCCTTCTCCATGCCGCCGAGCGGAAACAAGGTGCGCGCAAGTTGGTCCTGGGTCAGTCCGAACAGGAAATAGGTCTGGTCCTTGGCGCGATCGACGCTCTTCAGCATCTGCCAGCGCCCGTTGTCCGGATTCCAGCGGATGCGCGCATAATGGCCGGTAGCCATTCGCTTCGCGCCGACGCCTTCCGCCATTTCGAGGAATTGGTCGAACTTGATGAAGTTGTTGCATAGCGTGCAGGGAATGGGCGTGCGGCCCGCGAGGTATTCGTCGATAAAGGGCTTGACGACTTGCGCCTCAAAGCGCTCCTCGAAATTGACGACGTAATAGGGAATGCCGAGATGTTGCGCAACATAGCGGGCGTCGTAAACGTCGTCGAGCGAGCAGCATCGTCCCGTTGCCCTTTCGCCTTGAAGCTCGGGAAGGCGCCGCTGGTTCCAGAGCTGCATCGTGAGGCCGATCACGCGCTCGCCGCGCGAGTGCAGCATCCCCGCGGCGACGGAGCTATCCACTCCGCCCGACATGGCGACGGCAATCACAGGGTCATGCATACACGGGGACGCCGGGCTGAGGAGCGATCCTGCGCAAATGAGCGACGGACTCGGCCAAAGCGCCCACCAGCGCGTTCACCTGGCTCGCGTCATTGGAGCGCCCCAGAGAGACGCGAAGGCTGGAACGCGCCTGCTCGCGCGTCAAACCAATGGCCGTGAGCACGTGAGAAGGCTCGCTTACGCCGCTGGAGCACGCCGCGCCGCTCGATACCGCGAATCCCCGAAGATCGAGCGCGATCAACAGAGCTTCGGTATCAATTCCGTCGAAACGGAGATTGGAAGTATTGGGCGTGCGCGGCGCTCCGGCGGCATTGACGTGCGAATCGGGAATCGAATCCAGAATGGCCCGCTCCAGCGCATCGCGCAATTTCGTTAAACGCGCACGCTCTTCCGCGCCATGCTGAGACGCCCATTGCGCGGCGGCGCCCAGGCCCACCGCGGCAGGAACGTTCTCGGTTCCGGGACGCCGGTCGCGCTCATGATGGCCGCCGAACATAAGCGGCGCGATCTTCGTCCCCTTGCGGACAAACAGCGCGCCCGCGCCCTTGGGTCCGTAAAATTTGTGCCCCGTGATCGAATACATCGAGGCGCCGAGCGCGTTCACATTAACCGGAATTTTGGCGGCCGCTTGTACGCCGTCGGAATGGAACGCCACTCCGGCTTCGCAGGCGATGCGCGCGATCTCCTCCACCGGCTGAATGGTCCCCAGTTCGTTGTTGGCGTGCATCACGCTGACGATCCGGGTATCGCTGCGCAGCGCGCGGCGAACGTCGTCGGGATCCACGACTCCCCGTGCGTCCGCCGGCACGATCGTGGAACTCGCGCACTGTGCCGCCGCGCCTAGGACAGCCGGGTGCTCTACAGCGGTGGTAATCGCATGACCTTCCCGCGCCAGACCTAGGATCGCGAGGTTATCGGCTTCCGTGCCGCCGCTGGTGAAGACGATTTCTTCCGGAGACGCCCCCAGCAGCGCCGCCACTTGGCGCCGGGCGTCATCCAGCTTGGCCCGCGCCATTTGTCCGAAATGATGGATGCTGGACGCGTTTCCGTACACGTCTGTCATCGCCGGGGCCACCGCCTCGAAGACTTCGGGCGCAACGGGAGTGGTCGCGTTGTGATCGAAGTAATACCGGCGCATCGAAATCACTACAATGTTAGCAATTGAGGTCCCGGCCCACCTATTGATGTGAGCTGTTGGAAGGATCGCGAGGCCTGGCTGATTCTCGCTAAGAGGTCAGTTCTTCGCCATTAGCCGGCGGAGCAATTCGGCAGTGCTTTCATGCACGTCTTTGCGGCTGCCGTCGAAGCCGCCTCCGCCGCCCGCCAGACCCATGGCGGCGTCCAGCGGCGTGTGGCCTTGCCGGTCCTTGGCGTCCAGGTTGGCTCCATGGTCCGCGAGAAATGCCACTACCTTGTCGTAGCCCTTCGCCGCGGCCCCGTGGAGCGCCGTCTGGCCGCGGTTATCGGCGGCGTTAACGTCCACGCCGGCATCCAGGAGCAGCTTGATCGTTTCCACCGCGTCCGCCTCGGTCTTGCGCCGGCCCGTGGTGTCCTCTTCTTTCGTGCCGAGGCCCGCCGCGGCCATCAGCGGATTGATGCCCGTCCTGGTCGCGAGCTTCGGATCGGCATTGTTGGCAAGCAGAAATTGAACCACCTCCACATCGCCCGCCTTCGCCGCGCGTAGGATCGGCGTCGTGCCGGTAGTCAGCATCGTATCGTCGCCGCGGTCGAGCTTCGCCCGGTACGGCTGCTGCTTTTTCAATTGTGCGTTGACATTGGCGCCCTTGGTCACCAGGAGCTTTGCTAAATCGAAGCTGCCGAGCCGGTTGTCCACTACCCTAGGAGCGGGGCGGTTATCTTGCGGCATCGTGTGGAAATCCACCGCCGAATAGAGAGCCGTGCGCCCGGTGTCGTCCGCCCGATTCGGATCGGCGTTCTTTTGCAGAAGGAATCCCGCAACGTCGTAATGCCCGTTGATGATTGCCATCAATACCGGGCTTATCCCCGTGGGGTCGGCGGCATTCACGTCGGCGTCTTTCGCCACCAAAACCTGGGCGCAGTCCAGACAGCCCTCCCGGGCGGCGAACAGCAGCGGGGTCAGGCCGCCTAGCGGGAGCCATTTCTCGCGCGGCTCTGACGTCGTCTGCCGCTCCCACTTGTTGAGATTTGAACGGGCGTTCACATCGGCCCCATGCGCAATCAACTCGCGCGCCATGGCGGCGTGCCCTTGGGCGACGGCCCACATCAAAGCGGTCTCGCCATGCCAGGACTCCTTCGCGTCCACTTGCGCGCCGTGATCGAGCAGCGCCTTAGCCGAGTCCACCACGCCGGTTCGCGCCGCGGTCATGAGCGCGGTCTCGTTTTCGGCCGTCGCGGCGTTAGGGTCCGCTCCGGCCTTCAGCAGCTTTTGGATCAGCGGCGCATTGCCGTTCTGGCAAGCGAGATAGAGGGCGGTGACGCCGTAGCGGTTTGCCACCCGAACATCCGCGCCCGCGCCGATAAGCAGATCGGCGATGCCACTGTCGTCTTTCGTGAACGTTGCGCGCACAGCCCACATGAGCGCCGTGGTGCCATCCCCTTCAGCCGCGTTCACGTTGACGTGTTGCTGAAGCAACGCCGCCACTTGAGTTCTGTCTCCCGACTTGACCGCGCCGATCAGCTCGGGCTTCGCATTGGTCGCGGCAAACGCGGCGCAGGAAATCAGCGCCAGCGCGAGTGCTCTCATAAATCCACCAGGCGGCCGGTGCTATCGCCCAATGTCTCCTGATGAACTCCGGCTTTCTCCAGCAGCGTGACGAGCAGATTCGTCATCGGGGTGTGGTCCGGATACCGGAGATGGCGGCCGCCCTGAATTTGCCCCGCACCGCTTCCCAGCACCAGGCTCGGCAGAGGGAAATGGTTATGAGCGTTGCTATTGCTCATATTGCTTCCATACAGAATGGTGGAATGATCCAGCAGCGAGCCGTCGCCGTCGGACGTGCTCCGCAGCTTGTCCAGAAACTTGGCGAACAAGGTCAGATGGTAATTCTGGATCTTCACCAGCTTTTCGATCTTGTCGGGCCGGTTCTGGTGATGCGAGGTCGCATGGTGGCCGTCGGGCACGCCCACCTGTGGGTAGGTGCGGTTGCTCACTTCGCGCGCCATCATGAAGGTGAACACGCGCGTGATATTCGCCTGATAAGCCAGCGCCAGCAGGTCGTACATGATGCCGACATGCTGCTCGTAGGAAAACGGAATTCCGGGCGGCTCCTCGGGCAATGTGACGTCCGCGCTCACCTGTTGCTCCGCTTTCTGAATGCGCCGCTCGATTTCGCGGACATTGTCCAGGTAGTCGCCGACGGTGGCGCGATCCTCGGCGCCGAGGCTGCGCTGCAAATCCGAGGCTTGGTGCGTAATGGCGTCGAGGATGCTGCGGTCTTCCTGAGTTCGCGCGGCGCGGTCCGCCGCTGAGCCGCCCTGCCCGAACATGCGCTCGAAGACCTTGCGAGGATTAATCTCCATCGGCAGAGGCGTGGTGTGAGTGCGCCACGAAAGCGTGTTCATGTAGATGCAGCCGTAATCGCGGTCGCAGGCGCCGATCAGACCGGAGGCGTCTTCAATGGCCAGTTCCATCGACGGAAGAACGGTATCTTGCCCGATCTGCTGCGCGGCGATCTGGTCGGCGGTCACGCCGGCATAGGCGTCGACGCCCTGCGTGGGCTTGGGCCGCACGCCGCTCAACCACGTGGTGGGGCTGAGCGAGTGAACCGCGGTGGAATCGGCGGCCCGGTGGCCGAGCCCGGTTACGATATTAAGCCGGTCGCGAAATGGATCGAGCGGCTTGAGTATCCGCGTCATTTCGAAATCCGCGCCTTCGGTTTTCGGTGTCCACTGGTCCATGATGGCGCCGTGGGGAACGTATACGAAGCCGAGCCGCGGGAGCGCCTTCGCGGCGGTCCGGCTCAAAGGAGTCTGCGCGGGCAGCATGGAATCGAGCAGGGGCAGCGTCACCGCCGCGCCCATGCCGCGCAAAAAAGTCCGTCGGGGAAGGTGCTTTTTGAAGATGAACATTGGTTCTTGCGCGTCCTTCTGGGGTCAATTTATCACAATGGGTTGCCGGAGAAAAGGCCGCCTATGGCGTCACGGCGAATTGGGTCATGGTAGGTACGCGCCATTAGACGAACCGCCCTCCCCGCGTTCGCTCCGGCGCTATACTAAGTAGTGAAAGCCCGTCCAATAGCTCTGTAGGAGTTCTCACGTATGTTCAATCTTTTTCGCAGTCGGGATAAATTTGTACGCATCACGCTGGGAGCCATTTTGGTGCTGGTCGGCGTTTCGATGTGTGTGTACCTCATCCCTGGCATGGGAATGACCACGGGCTCCAGCACCGACGATCCGGTTTTGGCGCAAGTGGGCAACGTGAAGATCACCGCTTCGCAGGCGCAGCGCGAGTTTCAGCTCACCGCCCAAAATGTCCAAATCGCGCCGCAGATGATGGAAGCCTATTTCCCGCAGTATCTCGAATCGCGGGTGCTGCGGCAGGCCGCCCGCTATCAGGCGGAGCGCATGGGGCTTACCGTCACCGACGACGAGGTCTTGACCGGCCTTATGTCGGCCGATCCGCAGTTTTTCCCCAACGGGCAGCCGAATAAAGAGCAGTTCGAGGCTTTTCTGGCGCAGCAGGGCATGACGCTCGATGAGGCGATCGACGAAATGCGAACCGATTTGATCGTGCGCAAGCTCACGAATGTGGTGGTTGAATCCATTGTCGTCACGCCCAAAGAAGTCGAGACCGAATTCAAGCGCCAGCACGAAAAAGCGAAAATTCAATATATTGCCTTTCCGGCAGCCAAATTTCAGGATCAGGTGAAGCCCACCGATCAGGAGTTGCAGCAGTCTTTCAACGCGAATCGGGCCAATTACGCCATTCCGCAGAAGACGACGTTCCAGGTGGTGGTGCTCGATCAGGACAAAGTGGAATCCGGCATTACCGTGACCGATGAGGAATTGCGCAAGGCATACGCGGATTCGCTGGACAACTTCCGGATGCCGGAGC
>DATBIA010000116.1:0-6469 GCA_036557165.1 Bryobacteraceae bacterium | reverse complement strand
GGAACTCGTTGTGCGGCACAACGCGGTCGAGCGAGCCGCCGACAATGGCTCCGTCCTCGATGCGCCAGGTATTCTTGATGTCGCCCTCCCAGCCGTCGAGCGTCTTGCCGTCGAAGAGGGACTTGGCTTCCGCCCGGCAGGTCGGAGTTAAGCACAGGAAGTAGATCCCAATCACCGCCAAAGCGAAGAATCGGCGCATGGTTTCCTCCGATGTCTTGGGGATGCTTATCGGAACCTGAGAGGAGTATACCAGCTCGGAGTGGACGAGCGCGTTCACTCGTCCTTGAAATAGCCTTTCGGAACCTCCAGCGACCAGACCTCGCTGCTCAGCGGCCGCGCATGGCCGCCCGCCACCCAGATGCGGTCCTTGAACACGTAGGCCGAGTGTTCGTGACGTTCCTTCCAGATCACCTTCGATGGTAGTTGTTTCCATTGTTTGCCGTCGCGGGAATACCAAACGTCGCCCCAGTTCCGCGACGGATTGTTCGACCAGCCGCCGAGGACCCACATGCGTTCGCGATAAACGACGGCGGAAAACCAAATGCGCGGCGGCCACGGCGCTTTCTCCGTCACACGCTCCCACTTCACGCCGTCCGAGGAACACCAAACGTCATTGAGGGCGTGATATTTCGGCACGTAGTTGCCGCCGCCGAGAACCCATATTTTGTCGTCGTACACGACCGCCGCATGATAGGCGCGCGGCGACCACGCCGCGTTGGCCGTCTCCCGACGCCACTCCTTGCCGTCGGCGGAGGACCAAACGTCGTTTTTAAGACTTTTATCGTCGCCGAAGTAGTAATTTTCCGTGCCGCCGAGAATCCACATGCGCCCCTTGAAGACCACGGCCCCGGCGGCGAGGCGCGGACTCCAGCCGGCCTTCGGCGTGGCCTGCTCCCACTTTTCGCCGTCCGCGGACGACCAAACCTCATTACTGGCGCCGTGTCCCGGCAATCGACCGTTGTACCAACCGCCCAGAAGCCACATACGGTCTTTGAAAACGAGGGTCATCGGCAGATCGCTGTGTTTCCACGGGGCCTCTTTGGTCACAAGCTCCCATTTTTTCCCGTCGGGGGAACTCCACACGTCGCGCGGCGGGGCCGTGAAGGAGTCGAACCAGCCGCCGAGAATCCACAGGCGGTCTTTGAAGACCACCTCGCCGCTCGAATCGCGCGGTCGCCATCCCGCCTTATCGGTCACGCGGACCCAATCAGGCGCCGCCCCCTCGCCGAAAGCGAACGCGGGGAACAACAGAAAAACGCCGAGGATGCTTGCCAGCCGTTTCATAAGGAGTGTCTCGCTTCGAGGAAAAGATGTTGCTCGCGGTCTTCCACTCGTTATAGCGAGGCCGGAAAGAGGGGATCGCAGCGAAGCGGGCGAGCCGTATATTCGAGCGTTTGAACTATTTCCTTCCTCTTTCTCCGGAGAATAGTTTTATTCGGCAGAACTATAGCTTTCGTTGACACCTAATCGCTGAAGCTCCTTCGCGAATCGCTCCTTCATCGCTTGCTGGAAATCTTGACATCGCTGGATGTCAAGTCGATCAAATAGCGGCTGACCGCGTTCGTCACTGATTGTCTCGACGTTGCGTTCACTGAGTAGCCTCTCTGCAGCTTGCAACGTTACATCAACAAAGGCTACACGTTCGCGCGCGACACGACGAGGTGTACCGGGTGCGATTCCCCAGAATGCTCCGACCTTGTGAAACGACTTGGGAGTGGAAGAGTCTTCTAACCACGCCCGGAAGACTGTGCGTCCGAGGATTCCCTTGATTTGCTGTTGCAGCTCCCGAGAAGCCTTCTCCCGAATCTTCATATCATCGGGGTCCAGTTCGCTGGCGGCCGCGAGGCCTGCGGGTGTAAGACGGAAGACAAGTGGACTTACCTGTTCCAATAACCCAAGCCCTACTAGGCCGCTCTGACCCCGCCGGTTCAATTCTTTGTAGATTTTCTCCGGATCCGGATGCCGGTCTTCGTAGCCTCGCAAGCCCCAGGCCGCTTTGTTTCTTTCCCAGGCCCGGATTAGCAAGTCCTCCGCAGTGAAGGTCGCGCGTAAATCTCCGTTTGAGCAGGCAATGGCGGCGAGCAGTACTTGAGGTTTAAGTCCCATGCTCTTGGTATCCATCATCATTCAAGTCCCTCCCCTGTAAGGATGTACGGTTGCAGTGCCTGCCACATTTGGGCCATGAGTTCAACTTGAATGTCCTCGATCATCGCTTTGTGCCGTGCCCAAACATCTGGCCGCTCTTCGTGACCCTCGCCGGTAATGTCTTGCCGCATACGAACCTGGCCGACCATTTCCACCAACTTCTGCGCGTGAAATCCTCGCCAGACTTGCGGACTCGAGGTCCGCTGCTGGGAAAAGAAGGCAGCGTCTGGTGCATCGAGGTTCAGCCACCAGATGTTGTGATCGTAATCGCTAACTTCCTGGTTCAAGCTTGGCCGATCGGGATCACCCGGGCGAATCTCCCCAGTTTCCGGATCGATGTCACGGCCCGTTACCAACAATTGCGGGAAACCACCGCCGGGCCGGTTTCGTTGCTCGTTTGGCACCACTCGGACCTCGACCGGAATACGCGCCCAGACTCCTCCTTGTCCGGGATCGCCCGCGCCAGCGCGGATGCAAGTCTGGCCCACCCGGTTCCCAAAGACGGAGCCGAGAGGCGAGATGCGGATCATCATTGGATCATCGGCATCATGGGACCATTGAAGGTAGACATCCGTTGCTCGAGATCCTTCGTCGTCAGTTACCTCAGCCACGATTCTCGCCCGCGTTCCGAGAGGGATCTCAAGGCTCCGGGGCGTTAATAGCACGTGATCGACATTTAAGATCTTCACTCGCACACCCGGAGACTGAATATCCGTACCTGGCACCCTTGCCCATATTTCGGTCTCGCCCTTTCCTTGAGCTACGAGCGATTCATTAACGACCTCGGCGACATGGCGGTCTCCCGTGAACCACTCGAGGGCAATACTGCGTACTGTGCGGTCGTCGGCGTCCTTGATTCGAGGACGAAGGATTGTCTCCAGATGCACACTAACACCTCTGCCCAATCGCAATGGTTCAGTGGGTGCGTTCATGAACTGGATTGATTCGGCCTGGATGCCATACTCGTATCCACCATTGCCACCGTCAGGCCTGGTCCCACCTTCACCCTCCGTCCCAGGACCACCGACTCCGCCGATTCCAGCGCTGCCGAGAAACCGGTTCTTGAACCTATCCAGCAAGCGGTTTTCCGCGTGAATCTCGTCAAGTTGCCCTTGGTCCTGCTCTTGCCGCCTTCGTTCACTGATCTCCCGAGCTAATTCCCGGATGCGATCGCCAATGAATCTGTCGAGCGCGTTCACCAGCGGACCATCCACGGGGCGCACCCGACCTGTGTTCACGTACTCGTCCAAAGGACCGAGTTCGACTTCTCCGTAAACGAAGTAACTCCCAGGGGAGTTAGGCGCCAATTCGCCAATCGACTTCGATCCGACGTTTTGCTGCCCCGTCCAGTAACTCATCCGCCAACGCGCACGCAGCCGAAAGTGCGCACGATTCATGTTCTGGTCTGAGGTACGAAGGATCAGGCGGCCGGGGCCAGTACCTTCGCGCCTTGTCGAGACTGGTTGGTCGTCTTCAGTAGGCAAAGTATCAGGAATCTCGAAAACGCGTCCTCCTTCGAAGCCGGGATAAGATGTGATCGCGGCTAGTTCGAGAGGCCGTCCGTCCCGCAAAATCCGCCCGTTGTGAATAGCAAAGACGCGAAGCTGCTGAACAGCCAAGACAGCTTGGTCGTGGCACAGCAGACGGTCGATTAACGTCGGGGCATCAATGCGTCCGCGATGGAGGTCAGCCGGATCGACTCCTTCCACAAAGGTGAAAGCCTCGCGCGCTCGTAGAGCTGCCTGAATCGGTGCCGGCAACTCGTGCAGGCGCACGTTGTATGGCTGTAAGGCTTGCTGCAATTCGTGCTCCCATTGACACCCTGGTACCTCACGTCCTTCTGCATCGCTTGGAACAAAACCAGGCGTGCCTCGTTCCAAGCTGTTTGGTGGCCCCTCAAATCCTTTGCAATTGCGCCGTTTTTCCTTGATACCCAGAAGTCGAGCCGGACCTCGGAACATTCGATACATATACGCCTTGCCGCCGTTGCCTTGGGTAGTTTCTTCTGCGAGTTGGGATCCTCGACCCGATGCTTCTGGATCTTGCCAAGTGCTGAAAGCGTTGACATCTTCCAATATTGCTCCACCAACGTCCAGAAGCCCGATGCGTGCGGGAGAATCTGGGCAGGCGTCCCTTAACAACAACATAGCCACTCGATATTGCTCGGCAACATTAGCGCGATCGGATTGATACGCCCGACGAGCATTTTTGAGCCATTCAGCGAGTCCTTCCTCATGACTCCGAATCCAGCGGGTCACCGATTGGAGGGTGCCCAATTCGTGAAACCTGATCTGTCGGTCTCTTTCGATTGCCATGTCGTGGTTCTCTTGTCGCAAAAGGGCTATGACTTGGGGAGCAGCTTCCAGCGTTCTTCGACGGCATCCGTGAGGTTGACGTTCGGCCGCAGCGAATAACCTTGCCGGCCGTGCTGCACGAGCAATTTTTCCTTGCGAATCCAGGCCAGACTCAAGTAGACCTGATAGCTAGGTACGTCGGCATCGTTTTCCAGATCGCGGATGGGCAGAACTTGCTCCATCACAAAACGGTCATTATGTTGTCCGAACTGCTGAAGGGCCTGGGAAACGAGAAGAACAACTCGTTTCGGCGCTTTGTGGCGATACACCTTCTTTTCGCGCTTCGACCAGCCGAGCTTGAGCAACTCTTCCCCATCGCGTAAAAACTTGGGATACTCTCGCTTGGCGGTTTTTGCCTTCTTCGCTCGGGCAGGTCGCTTGGCTTTGGCCTTATCCGCATTGGTGCGGTTGTCGCTCGTTGGCGCGAACACTTCCGGCATTGGGAAGGTCTGCGCCTGCACGCTCGCGAGTTGAATTCGGCAAGGTTCCGGTTCAACCGAACCTCCTTTTTGGACCATTTGTTTGAGCTGTTTCGCCCATTCAGCGAGCATGCTCGCGGTTTCATAATCACCTTGCTCGGCAGTGCGAAGCAGCAATTGTCGCAGCTCCCCTTCGGCCTGACGAACAATTTCG
Source organism: Bryobacteraceae bacterium (assembly GCA_036557165.1). GTDB lineage: Bacteria > Acidobacteriota > Terriglobia > Bryobacterales > Bryobacteraceae > Palsa-187. Next base: position 1,337 of record DATBIA010000116.1, on the reverse strand, counting down.
ATTGCATGCGAACGCGCGTCCATGCTTTGTATTCTACAGAGAAAATAAATGCAGTCAATGCTTTTGCTGTATTTTCGCTGTAAAGAGTGGTAAGCGATGGGTGAAGCCACCAAAAAGGTGTTCAGGCGCGCGTGCTGGTCTTCAGGACGCCCGCGGTACGCGGCCTGGGTAACACCGGCGGCTTCAAGCTGATGGTGAAAGCCACAGGCGACGTGAACTACGACGCGCTCCAGGCTCAGGCCGACAACCTGGCCGCCAAGGCAAGAAAAGGTGTCAAGCGAAGAAAAGGGGACAGCGTGAATTAGGAAGGCAAAAGAGGTCGTCATTAGTGGTTATTGGTTAGGGGCGGATATCCGCGTCCCGGAGAGAACATCCTATGTCTCGCATCCCACCGCTGGAGCATGAGGAAGCCAGCCCCGCCGCTCGCGTCGAGTTGGATCGTCAGCTCGCCGATCACGGCCGCGTCACCAACATGAAGCGCACCCTGGCCCACGCGCCGGCCGCCTTGCACGCGCTCATGTAGTGGTGTCCGCTCCGCGAGACGGTGCTGCCGTTCCTGGGCGGACGACTGACGCTCCCCGCTCACCAGATTGATTGGCGTCATCTTTCAACCTCCCCAGCGAACGCACTTGTTCCGCTATCCACGCCTCGGCTAAGATGCGATGGTGGACATGGAAAGGAGAACAAGCCGATGACGACTCCGCAAACAACTTCCACCGCCGATAAGATGGGAACCAACGGCGTCAACGGGGCTTTCGCCGCCGATGTGTTGGCTTTCGCCGCCGCCCATCAGGCCGAGAATTGCCTGCAACCGCTGCTGGAGGCGACCCATCGCATCTTCCCGACAGCCCGTTTCATCAAGGTGAGCGTCGAAGAAGATCCCGAACTCCGCGACAATACGCAGATTGTGTTTCACGTGCAAGTGACCGGACTCTCTCCGGACGAATCGTGGCTGGCGCGGAGACAGTGGCATGAGGCGGCGTTAAGCGTTTTCCGTCCCACGCGAAAGTTACTCTTCTGTCTTGTGCTGGAACTCAAAAACTGATGGATGAAACCGGCTTCTTGGACGTGGCGGACGACCTGAGCACCGGGGCGCGGGAAGCGGACTGGCGTTCCGCGACAAGCCGAGCGTACTACGCCGCCTTTCACAAGGCTCGGCGATTGCTTCAGCGCAGCGGCTTCGTGGTGCCGCGCGGCGATCAGGCCCATGCCTATCTCTGGCTGCGCTTGAGCAACTCACGACATCCCGACGTGGTTGATGCCGGAGCGACGCTGAATGATCTGAGGAGGGCACGGAATCGGGCCGATTACGATGTAGACTTTCCCGTGGATCAGGC
>DATBIA010000115.1:0-21651 GCA_036557165.1 Bryobacteraceae bacterium | reverse complement strand
TCTATCCATCTGAGCTACGTCCCCGCATTGATTCCAAAGTACTTCTGCTACACCAATTCCTCAGTCCGTATCAAAACTGTATCATAACCGTTCTCCGCAGCGAACTGTATCAAAACTCTTCGGGCGGACCATTTGAAGGCCGCAGATCGGCGAGATAGCCGCTTGTTTCGCGTTCCACACTTCCATATCGTAAGGCAGGTCGCAAGTTAACCGGCACCCAACAGCTTTAAGGCATCTGGCTGAAACGGCGTGGCTTGGCTTTGAAGCTCGGGCGACAGCCGTATTGGTGCGACTAACTGAAAAGCGGTTGCTCTCGTCAAGGCTTTATCATTTGTTGCTTATTCTTTTGTTACGGGCTTCCTCTGCTGCGTCCAGCGGAAAAGCAAGTCTAAGTTCGAAGTTACGCCAAGTAATAGCGTTGCGCCACCGCCGTCCAGCCCAGATGCTGCTGACTCTGGATGAAGGCCTCGGCAGCTTCGCGCTGGGCCTCCAGAGAGTTGACGTCCTGATCGAGCCCTTCTTCGGTGGATTTGCGCGTGTAGATGGCGCAGCGAATCTTCTCGGCCCCCATGTCAGCGCTTCCCCCGCTCGGCCAGCCCGAAAAACAGCAATCCGTTCCAGCGCGTGCCGGTCACATCCCGCGCGATGGCGCTCAAGGAGCGGTAGCGCCGAGATTGATATTCGAAGGCATCGGCTAAAACCGTAACCACAATCCGGCGGTTCTCATACTGCCGCGTCAGCACCGTGCCGGGAACCGGAAGGCGTGCATCCCGGTGCAATGGCTTTCGATGGGGAGACGCAGTGGCAGGGGAAGGTGCGCTCTCCGAGAGAAAATCTTTGGGCGCGCGGAGTTGCAGGTCCGCGTCGTCGGCGATTTCCAGGGCGCGCCGCCGGGCGCGTTCGCCTAAATCTCCTTCCGCTTGGGCCTGTAAGCGCCAGGCGATGCGCCAGAGCAGAGACTGGCAGTTATTGGAGCGCGATTGCTCTCCTACGACCTCGCGAAAGCGGGTGCGTAATGCGGCTGTTTTCAATTGCCGCAGCTGCTCGATCTCGGCCAGGATGGATGGGTTCATGTAGTTCGGTTCCTTTCTTGGGACCGTGAACTGCACCACCCATGCACGCTCGGTGGGCTCGGAAAGGCAAGGTTCACGGCGGTGAACGGCAACTTGACTTCGCACGAACTCTACAGAGCGACTGGCCCGGTTACCGTGACCGGACCAGTCCAGAATCGGCACTCTCGTTTGGGACCCCAGACGTTATGTCGAAATGCCGTTGGCAGTTGGTTGACTGCCGGTGTTAACCAAAGTTGCTAACCAATCGCGAAATTCCGAAATGTGTTTGGGGAGGCGAAAATCTCTGTCGAACTTTCTCTCCCCACTATTTAACTGCTCGCCGCTCGTTTCGGGCGGAATTGGCGCGATACGCCGAACAAAGCCGTTCTCTGAACGGCCGAACCTTAGCATCCTCGGCCGTGACTCGGGCAGAGAACGCCAACATTCTCCGTCCCTCTCTGGCAGCCGCCCGTGTGGTTAACAGCCGCGATGCAGCATTGACAAGGATCAATCTTTCGGAACCCATTTTCTGGCGCTGGTTCAAGCCCTGATTCTTCGAATCTTCCACCACGCCGATAAGTGTCTTCTAGCCGCCGTTTTGGTGGCCATCAATTTGATGTCCGATGGTGCTTCGGCATCCAGAGCGAGGCGTGCGAGGCGGCCTTGAGCGCCGAACAGATCGCGGGTGCTCGTACGCCCGGCAAGGCCAGCGGCGAGATCCGCTGGCACGGTTCACAGCGAGGCAAGATCAAGCTGGCCGACCGCGAGGTAAAGGTGAGGCGTCCGCGCCTGCGGCACACGATGCGGTCCTGTTCTGGCCCAACCGTCAACTGTTGGCTCAGCGATTGGGTCATCTGCTGCAGTTCCCAATTTGAAGGACATTGCGATATACAGCGCCTGCTGCGCGGGCGGCTTGCTGAGCATCTGCTGCAGTTCCCAATTTGAAGGACATTGCGATCGGGGAGCCAGCCTCCACGTTGGCGTGAGGGCTTTTGAGCCAGCCATTCCCCTCCGTCATGGCGCTGCTCTTGTCCTTCGTTGACCCCCAGTCCGACCTGCGCCCCCAGCACCGGATTGCCAGTCGCCAGGAACGTGCCGAGTCCCGAGAAGATCCCGCCGAGAGCGCGAAGGAGCACGTGACCGATCTCGGGAAATTGGTTTCTCAGCTTGAATTACGGTCCTGCTGGAACCTTGCGCTTGTTCAAATTGAGTCCGGTTGTCCGCTCCTGAGTCATTCGGTCTTCGCCGGCACGCGCCACCGAAGCTCATCAAAGAAGTTCAGAAGGAAAGTGAGGCTGGTGGAACGTTTCAGCTCGGCCGTCCCGTCCGCATACAAGACAACCGCGACGCGCTTGCCGTCGTCGCGGAGGAGGAGTGGCACCCGCATCAGCGTGGCTCCGCGTTGCCGGATGGTGGTTTGCAATTGGAGGTACCGCACAGCGATCCCCAGGAAATCCTCATGGACAAGCTGAGGCATGGACCGCACGTCGAGGTGGTCGGCCCGGCGTCGCTCCACAGTGCCGTCGCGGAACAGCACCGTGAAACCGCGGATAAGTATACCCTGCGAAGGCGCTCCGTCACATCGGCAATATCTCCCATAACCCCCGCATGGTGTGTGCCCGCTAAATAGCATGAAATCAGTATGTTCCGCCTCGTTGAACCAGCGTAAGAAGACGGATATATTTTATCCCCCAGGGGCGAACGAGACACTCAGCGCGTACGTCTACTCTATTTGATTGCATCGCTGGCCGCTAAAGGCTGGATGGTCCCGTCGCTGTGCTGGGCATCGTAAATAATATGGACATCGTGGTTGTCTCGTTTTTGGGTGTTGGGTCACTCCCGTCCCAGCGTAATTTCCTGTATGATTTATACGTCTATGTCGGCCAAAGGACGGTACGACATCCTGGAAATTCTCGGAGAGGGAGGGATGGGGATCGTGTACCGTGCGATGGATCCGGTGCTGAACCGCGAGGTCACGGTCAAAACCATCCGCGATCCGCAGGACAAAACCGCTCTCGATCTATTTAAACGGGAGTGCGCCGTCCTATCCAGCATTACTCATCCCAACATCGTCGAAATTTTCGATATCGGTGAAACGGAAGAAGCCGGCGCGCGGCGGCCTTATTTCGTTATGCCGCTATTGCCGGGAACCACGCTGCAGGAGTTGATCAAGACCTCCAGTCCACGTCTCACGGTGGAGCGGTCGGTGCTAATGATCAGCCAAGTCTGCCGGGGGCTACAGGCGGCGCACGATCATGGCCTGATCCACCGCGACCTCAAGCCCAGCAACCTGTTTGTTTTACCGGACGATTCGGTGAAAATCATCGACTTCGGAATGGCTCACCTGACTAATCACCGGTCTGCGACAGGGTTGAAGGGCACGCTGCTGTACATGGCTCCGGAGCAGCTTCAGTTGAAGGAGCAGCCGACTCCGCTTTCCGACCAATTTTCTCTGGCGGTGGTTTGCTATGAAATTCTGGCGCGGAGGCATCCGTTCACATCCGCCGGCCAGGAAGATCTGGCGCAGGCCATTTTGCACTACACGCCTCCTCCGGTGTCGCAATTCAATCCTCTGGTCAATCCTTCGATCTGCCAGGTGATCCACAAGGCCCTTGCCAAGCAGCCGTTCCACCGGTTTTCCGACGTTCGTGCGCTCTCGGACTGTCTTCAGAAGGCGGCGCGCGGAGAGCCGATTGAGATTTTCGATCCCGCCCGCATCGCTCCCCGTTTGGCGCGTGCGCGCAAGGCTTTCGAGACCGGCGATCTGGACGACGCGGCGGAGCGGATCAAGGAACTGGAATCGGAAAGTTTTCTGGCTCCAGAAATCGATGAGCTTCGTAAACAAATCGAGGATGTACGGCGCGCCAAGACCGTGAGGCGGTTGCTTGAGGCAGCCCGCCGCCGTTTTGACGAAGGCGAATATGTGCGGGCTCTGCAAAAGGTGCAGGAGATTCTCAACCGCGATTCCAACAATACGGACGCCTTCACGCTGAAGGGCGCCATCGAGAGCAAACGCAGTGCGACGCAGATTGAGGAATGGTTCCACCTGGCCAACCAGCACATGGAAAACCATGCCTACACGCACGCGCGGCAGGCTCTCGAAAAGGTTCTCGACCTTCGCCCCAAGGAGGTCCGGGCTCAAACCCTGTTGACGGAAGTGGAGCGCCGGGAACAGGAGCATATCCGGCTGCGCAATGAGAAGGAGGAGGCGTACCAATCGGCTCTGAACGCTTACCGGCGCGGCGATGTTAACTCGGCGTACACCAAGGCTGAGCGGTTGCTAGATTTGGACCGGCGCGCACCGTACAGCACCTCTCCCGAGCAGGGAGCCATGTATCAGAAGCTCTACGAAGAGGTCCGCTCCAAACGCAATCAGTTGGCGACGCAAGAGGCCGAGGCCCGCCGTCACCTTGACAACGGTAACTTCGACGCGGCGAAAGCCATCTGCGATGAGGTCCTTTCCGCCTATCCGAGCAATGTGCTGTTCGGAGCGTTGCGCGACGATGTCGAACAGGCGCATCGGCAGGAGATCTCGGCGTATCTCGCCAAGGTGGAGAAGGAAGCCGCCGAGGAAGCCGACCTCAACCGGAAGGTAGCCATCCTGGAGGAGGCCAGCCGGAAATACCCTTCCGAGTCGCGCTTTAAAGAGTCGTCGCAGCAGGTCCGCGCGCGCCGGGATCTGGTGGACTCTATCGCGGGCCGCGCCCGCACCGCCGAGGAGGGCAGACAATTCTCCGAGGCGCTGGGGCTCTGGGAAACGCTGCGCAGTATTTATCCGAAATATCCGGGCCTGGAGATTGAAATCGACCGCCTTCACAAACGGCGGGACCAGCAGCTCCGGGCCGACGCCAAAGATCACTGGGTGAGCCAGATCGATCAGGCCCTCACGATTCGCAACTACGCCAAAGCTACGTCTCTGGCCTCGGACGCGTTGGCGGAATTCCCTGGCGATCCTGAATTGTCGGCGTTGGCGAAGCAGATCCAGCAGGCGCAGACGCGCGCCTCAGAAGCAGTGGAGAAGACGAATCGCGGGAAAGATCTTCACGCTGCTGGAAACCCGAAGCAGGCTCTGGATCTCCTCCGGGAAGCTTTGCAGTTGGATCCTCACAACCCGGTGGTGCGGGCTGGACTCCTTGAAGTCTTGCTGAACGAAGCCGGCCCTCTCATCGACGCCGATTGGCGAGCCGCCGAGGCGTTGGTTCAGGAAGCGCTTGAGCTGGATCCAAGTAACCACGGGGCCAAGAGCCTGAATACGTTGATCCAGGACAAGCGCCAGGCCGAAGAAGTTTCGGCGGCGCTTTCGCGCGCCCGCGAGTCTCAGGCGCAGGGCAATTTGAAGGAAGCCATCGCGGAGCTGGACAAGATCCGGCCCTTGTATCCGCGCGAAAACCGGCTAATTCAGTTCCGCAGCGTACTTCAAGAAGGCCTCTCGGCGAAGGATCGGGAGGAAGTTCGCGCTCGTGACCTGATGGAATTGAACGAGCTCGCCCGGCAATCGCATGAGACCACTACGGTCACGGAATTGGATTCGATCTTTCTCCGGAGCGGCGCCTATTCCAAATACGGCGCCGACCCCGAGTTCCGCAAGCCTCTCTCGGAGATCGAGGAACGGCTGCGGCATGAAAAAGAGGCGGCGCAGACGCCGGCTGAGTCCGGGGCGGAGTCGAACGCCGAATTGAGCAAAGTTCCGCCGGTCGCGGTTCCAGTGGCGCCGCCTACGAAGAAGCAGGCACCCGTCAAAAAGACACGTGCGGTGCCGGCAGGCGCTTTTCGAGAGAAATTGGATGCGATCTGGCGCAGTACAGCGTCGAAATTTTTCTGGCCGATCTTGGGGTTTAGCTTCATTGCGCTGACGCTTGTACTGGTCGTCCACAAGCGTCCGCGTCCGCACCCGCGGCCTGTCGGGGTGCGGACAATTGAGTTCCATGTCATCCCGGAAGACGCGACTATCTTGGTGGATAATCAACCGATCTCCGGTACAACAGCGGAGGTGACGCCGGGTTCCCACAGCGTAGAAGTCGACAGGATCGGGTATATATCGGAGCACCAGACGGTTGACGACCGCAGCACGACGCCTATAGAGGTAACTCTTCAGTCTGCAACTCCCGTAATTCGGATAATGGCCGACAGCGTGAAGACGCCCAAGGCGATGGTGGACGCCGCCGCCGTTGAGCTCTCGCAAGATGGAAGTTTTTCACCGCCAGAAGGCAAGCACACGTTGAAATTTTTGGACGGTAATAGCCCAATTTTCTCTGTGGAGTTTCAGGCCGATATCGGTCTGCCTACCCGCTTGCTTTCGGCTCCCCGCGTTTCCGGACGCGATATTCCCATGATCACCGCGGTGAGCAATCTCGGTTCTCATGCTTTCGCGTATTCCAGCGTTGCGGAAACGAAGGCGGGGCCAAAGGATGGCGAGTTCAAACCGATCCCGTCCGATGGGCTGGAGTTAACAGTGCCGGATGGCGTCAGCGAAATCGCATTCGACGATGGGAAGTTGCCGAGTTTTCCGGTGGAATCCGGAAAAGCTCCCGTGCTGAGTATACGCGTAGGCACCGCCACCAAGGGGACGTTAGTGATCACATCTGTCGATGGGGCGCGCGTGTTCATCAATGGAAGGCCGAGTTCACGCCTTGTTCAAGCGCAAACTTGGCGGCAACTGATGGATCCCGGTTCCTACACAGTTCAACTCAGGCTCAATGGGTATGACGATTCGCAGGAGCAGACGTTTAAGATCGCGGCCGGCCAACTCGTACCAGGAAAATTCGATCTGGTGCTGGCGATCACTATGGCTTCATTACAAGTTCAGGGCGGAACGCCAGGCGCGCAAATCTGGCTTGACCGTGCCCCGATCGGATTCCTGGACCCGAACGGGTCGTTCGGGCCATACCAAGTTCAGCCTGGCGAACGGTCGATTCAATTTACGAAGGAGAATTTCGAGCCGAGTCCGGAGCTTAAGAAAACGGCAGCCGTGAAACAGACGATTCCGATTTCCGGAGCGGAGGCCGCGCTTAAGGAATTCGGGAGGCTGGTACTCACTTCAATCCAGCCGCCTGAGGCAGCGGTGACGATTCAGCGTCAGGGTGGTCAAGCGCGGACGGCTACCAGCAGGACCATCCCGCTTCAAGAAGGCACATATACAGTACGCGGGAGCGCCAGTAACGAATATGAGCCATTTGAACAACCGGTGCAGATTCACTCTGGACAACCGACATCGATAACTGTGAACTTGCCTCGGAAGCCGACCACCGCGGTCAAACCGCCGCCACCTCCACCACCGCCGCCGAAACTGCCCGAGGTCCCAGCGCTTTTCGACGACGATCCAACCGGGTGGATCAACAACCACGGATTTTGGGAACACAAAGAAGGCGCCTACTTTGTGGAGGCGATTTTCGAGCGCACTTTTGAAGTAGAGAAGATTAAAAAACGCTTTGGAATGGAAGACGTCAAGTGGATAGTCTTCGACAATGACGACACTTTCTGGGAATTTAAACTTGACGAGAAGAATTTCAGCAAACAACGAGTGGAAGGCAGAAAGGTCGTGCAGGATTCGAAAAAACCTCATAATGCCGGCAGCGGCGCCTCATATCGAGTTAGCCTAAACGTGGCAGCGGATCAAATAATTACTGAAATCGGGGACGGGAGCCACACCTTCATGGACGTATCCCCGCGTAAGGTCGGCCCCCGGATCGGCCGCACCGGATTTACTAACAAAGTTGGACTGAAGCTGATCGAATAGAAAGGCGAAGATGGCGGCGATCGGATTTACGCAAACGGCAAGGGCGCTCAGAATCGATACCCCCTTGCACCCGATACGCTCCTGCTCCGTAGCGTCTCCGCTCAGGAAGCGGTCTCGCAGTTATTTCCCTTCCAACTCGAGCTTCTTCCGAGCACGACGACATCGACTTCAATAGCATCGTTGGAAAAAACGTCACGTTGCATTTGCAAGTCCTCGGCCTGGAACTGGCGCAGGCCTACCGACGGTTCAACAGCCGGGTGACGGTAATTGAGACTGGCCGCGGATCCTTGCTCTGGCTGACTCGGACTTCCGAGCGTGCACCGTTCGTTAAAACGCTCAAATCCTCCCAGAACCCCGATGGTAGCTGGGGTCTTCTTCCCGGCTATCCGGGTGAGGCGTACGCCACAGGCGAGGCGCTCTACGCACTGCACATCGCGGGAAATGACACCACCACACGATTCCGTATATGTGAGGGGTATCGGGATGTTACGGCATCCTGTTCAACTACACTTACTTGCGACATGATATCGAAGAGGTTGTCGTACCCCCGCTGGCAGAGGTGCCCCAGAATCTGCGCGACCGGTGGCTGGCGCACCCAAATGCGTACTTCTTCCGCCTCGATGATGCCTTCGACTGGCGAGACGTCTCGGCCGAATTTCGTACAGCTGTTCCCCATAGCGGTTTCTAAGCGGCCCGCGCGCGTTCCTAAAAGGACAGCAGCGGGTCGGCGACGGCGTGCACTGGCCCACCAGGCGAACGCCTATAACGGCAGCGACGATGACGGCCAGACAGAGAGCCGCGCCGATGACCAAGTTTTCCGGCGGACGCCCTCTACCGAACGCATCTTATCCTCCTCGTATTTATCAATTCCCACAAGAAATCGACTAAGGTGGGGATTCCGCCGAAGGCGAACGCTGATTCCGAAGGGAACGCGAGCGTTCCGGGCTGAAGCCGAACAGTTCGGGCTGATCCCGGAACTGCGTTCGGCTTCGTCGGAATGATTTCCACAGGCATGTAGCGTTGCTGGACAACACAATGGCAGGCAGCCTCCCCTCGAAAGGGAGGATCAGCTTGCCAGCCAGGAGATTGTCTATGCGCAAGATCGAAGAAGTTCTTCGATTGAAGTTTGATGTGGGCCTGGGGCTACGGCAGATCGCCCGGAGTTGCTCGATTGGCCTGGGCACCGCACACGATTGCAGCGGGCCGAAGCTGCAAAGATCACATGGCCGCTCGGACCCGAGTGGGACGATGACCGACTGGAGGCAGCGTTGTTCGGCGGGTCGCCCCGCCCCGCAGCCGCCCAGCGGTGCTGCCCATGCCCGACTTTGCCGATCTTCATCGTCAAAGGCAGCAACACGCACACGTAACGCAACAGTTGCTTTGGGAGGAGTATCGGCAGGCAAACCCGGACGGCTACCAGTACAGCCGCTTCTGCGAGTTGTACCAGCGGTGTCAAGGGCGGAGTTAAAGTTTCCCACCGGGGCGGAGTAAAAGGGGACCACCTATGGCTGACCTGGGGGGCGGCTGGAGCGGAGCCCTGCGACGCCCGTAGGGCGGCGCAGTTAGGGCGGAGCCGAAGCCGCCTCCAAACCAGCCCGCCGTCCGGGAATCCCGGCCTATAGCCCCGGGTCGTTCTTCTTCCTGCTGTTTTTCAGCCGGTAGCTGTCCCCGTTCATCTCCAGGATGTGAACGTGGTGCGTCAGTCGGTCCAACAGAGCGCCGGTGAGCCGCTCCGAACCCAACACCTCGGTCCATTCGGCGAACGGCAGGTTGCTGGTCACCAACGTCGAGGCCCGTTCGTAGCGCTGACTGAGCACCTCGAACAACATCTCGGAACCGGTTTTGGATAATGGCACGAAGCCCAACTCGTCGACGATCAGCAGTTCCTGCCTGGCCAGGTTTTTCTGGAATCGTAAGAGGCGCTTTTCATCCCGTGCCTCAATCAGTTCATGCACCAGCGAGGCTGCGGTGGTGAAGCGCACGCGAAAGCAGCTTTGGCACGCAGCCAAACCCAAAGCCAGTCCGATGTGCGTTTTGCCGGTGCCCGAATTGCCCAAAGCCAGCACATTCTCCCGCCGGGTGATCCACTCGCCGCGGGCCAGCTCCACTACCAGCTTTTTGTTGAGCTTGGGAAGCGCCAGGAAGTTATAGGTTTCCAGGCTCTTGGTCACGGGGAACTTGGCCGACTGGATGCGCCGTTCGGTCGAGCGACGTTCGCGATCCATCATCTCCAACTCCACCGGGCGCAGCAGGAACTGTTCGAAATTAGCGGCATCTTTAGCGCACTGTTCAGCCAGCTTGGGATACTCGCGCACCATGGTCGAAGCGAACTGCTTCAGATAATGTTCCAGAAGCACCTGAGGCGTGTCTGTCATCGGGCCTCCAACAGCACCTGATAATCAGCGGCCCGTGTCAACGCCACGTCCGCGATAGGTAGATGCGGATAGTTTTCCAGGTCGAGCTTGGGGGGCCGTTGATCGAGGGCGCCTAGCAGCAGATGCTTGACCGCATCGAAAGAGATCGCCGGCGGTTCGAGCGCCTGCTTCACCGCGGCCGTCACTTCGGCGATCGAGAACGTCTCCCACAATCGCAGCACTTGCACGTACTCACGCCGCTCACGTTTGCCGAGGCGCGCTTCCATCTGCCGTCGCAGCTCAGCGAATCGTTCCGGCAGTTGCCAGCCCGCGAGCGGCGCCGCTTGATCGGGCGCATTGCTCTTCTGCTCTAGTAGTGCCAGGTAGTGCAGTGGATCGAAGATCATCTCCTCGCGGCCATAGCTGCGCGTGTGGCGGGCGATCACTTCGCTGGCCGCACTGATCACCACTTCCCATACGAATGCTTTTACCAGCACTTGGCGATGTCCGTATTCCACAGGCACCGAGTAGTCGCTGGTCTCGTAGCGCACCAACGCCTGGGAACTGGCTCGCGACGTCCGCTTTTGGCAAGCTTCGTACGGCACGGCCGGCAGCGGCAATAACCACTGCTGCCGCTCCCGAAAGATACGTTGCCCATCGTTCGCTATGATGCTGCGAGCGGAACCTGGCTGGCCTATCGCCTTGATCGAATCCAAAATACGATCGCGGAGTTGCCTCTCGCCCCTGATTCCCGTCCTTCAACTTATAACCTGCCCTTCGTTCCAGACGCGGCGATCCGGCAACGCTATTTCTTCAGCCGCATAGAGGGCCCGTGGTGGGACGCCCAACCGCCGCGCGATCCTGCGCGACCCCGCCCCGTCGTTAATCGACGACATCGCCGATCGCAGTAACGGTGTATCGAGTGGCCGCGTGCTCCACGGGAAGCCCTCCCGTCCGAGACATCAAATCCGCCGCTGCAACCGAAAACATCATGACTTATAAAGAGCCCGAGTGCGAGAGGATCGCCTTGGACGAGCGCGGCGATTTCGTGGCCATGGCCGCCAAGGGTAAGGTCCAGATTTTTCAATTGCCGGCCGGAACCCTGCTCGCCGAGCGGCCATACGAAGGCGATCTCGATGGCATTTTCTTTAGCCGAACGAGCCGTTGGATCGGCATTGCATCCGGCGGACAGGTCCGCCTCTGGTTGTGGCGGTTCAGCGAGGTCAAGGCCGGTGACACTATTCCTCTCAAGGGTGTGCAAACAACTGTTGTGATTTCCGACGCCAAGGGCATCACGAAGCCGTTGAAGGGCGCGGGCACCGCAAACCCCGCCTGCAAGGAAGCCGAGCAGCAGGCCGCAGCGGGCCCGAAAATCAGCGTATGGTAGGGCTGATGGTGCAGTTCGGCAAATTCCGGCTGCTCAATCTGCAAGATCTGGATTGGGAACGGGAAATGTCGCTGGTCTGTCCGATCGACGAGTTAGGTCCAATCACGCTGTGGCATGCGAGCCGCCACGGCGGCCTTGACGGATCGGGCGCGCCGGCGTTTTTGAGTGCTATCCATCCGCAGGTCATCTTAGTTAACGGTCCACGTAAAGGCATGGGACAGGTGGATAGGACGGTGAAGTCCACCACACCGGGAGGCCCGAAACCGTACGAGAAGAATTCGTATTTGCGGATGGCGAATCTTTCTGGCGTCGAGGACATCTGGCGGGCCACTTGTCGCTGCTCGATAGTGACGCGGCGCACAATACGGCGCAGAATCAGATCGCCAATCTGGAAGACATGGCGGATTGCAAGGGGAACTGGATCAAGGCATCGGTCGCGCCGGATGGCAAGTTCACCATCACCAACGGCCGCAACAATTTTAGCAAGATATACACTACTCGTTAGCGGGTTTATCGGGGATCATACCTCGTCGCGTGTCACTTCACTTCCACCTTCCTTCAGCTCCACGCTCGATGGTGCCAGATGAACCGCCACACCATGAAGTCGGCATTGCCCCCGACCACCTGATCCGCAATGACCCAGGCATAGCAGGAGATCCCGGAGATCACTAAGCCGAGGGCAGTGAGAATCGCCGCTGCTTAGTGCGAAAAAAGGAAACGCCGCAAATGCCGGCTGCGACGCCCGCCGGCACGGTGAAACCGTGAAGCGACGCCCATGACAGCTGGCTCAGACTGCATCGAGGCTGTTAACCACACGGGCGGTCGCCAGAGAGGAACGGAGAATTTTGGCGTTCTCTGCCAGAGTGCCTGCCGAGGATGCTAGGTTCGGCCGTTCAGAGAACGGCCTTGTTCGCGTATCGCGCCAATTCCGCACGAAACGAGCGCCGCGCGGTTAAATAACGGGGAGAGAAAGTTCGACGCAAGTTTCCGCCTCCTCGAACACTTTTCGAAAAATCAACCCGCTGGTTAACATCGTGCTGTTAAATAATGGGGAGGCTGATTTTGAGACGTGCGGCTGGGTTCCAAACAGAGTGTCAAACTCGAGCGGGGCCGTACCGCGGGGCATTCGCTGCGGCCAAGGCCGATAGAATGGTTTCTCAAACCAATGACTCCGCGATTCTGCATTCTCCTCGCGTTCGCTACGCTTCCTCTCCTTGCGCAGTGGCTTAACCACGTCCCCGCGGGCACGCCGATGAAAGACGGTAAGCCCAATCTCTCCGCGCCTGCGCCGCGCGCCGCCCATGGCAAGCCCGATCTCACCGGCGTCTGGATGCACGAGACCTTCACGCTCGAGCAAATGCAGAAATTTTATGGGCCCATCGCGAATGAAGAGGCCAACATCGGCATGGAGATCTTCACGGTCCACAAGTACGGACTGAACGCGCTGCTCGACGCCAAACCGGGTGAGCAGCTTATGACAGCCGCCGGCCAGGCGGCGTTCAAGAGGGGGCAGCAGACGCGGAGCGTCTCGGATGTTTGCCACAACCGCTACGGCTGGCCCGTGCTTTCCCTGCTGTCCGAGCCGTTCAAGATCGTGCAGGCGCCGAAGGAGACGATGCTGGTTTATGAGATCGACAACCAGCACCGCCAGGTTTTCACGGACGGCCGCAAGTTTCCGGCGGAGTTTGGATTTCCCGCGCGGCTCGGTTACTCAATCGGAAGGTGGGAGGGCGACACCTTCGTGGTGGAAACACGCGGGTTCAATGAGGACACTCCGATCGACGGCATGGGCCATCCGCGAAGCGAAGACATGCACACGACCGAGCGTTATCATCGCCGCGATTTCGGCCATCTGGAAACCGAAATCACCTGGGACGATCCGATCTATTACGTCCGGGCCATCACGGTAAAGATCAATTACAATCTCGTGGCGGACAACGATATCTTCGAGATGTACTGCAACGAGAACGAGAAAGATCGCGGGCATATGGTGGCTCCGAAGTAGCTTCCGCCGGCATGAGTGCCGGCGTTGCACGCATAATCTAACTGCGTTGCGGCCTGGCTGACGGGCTGACCAGTTAACAACAGGGGCGGCTACAGAGAGCGATGGAGAATTTCGTCTGTTTTGTCCCAATTGGTGGCTGCCCATCCCTTCGCTCGCTCGCGGAGAGTTTCGCAAAACGCCGAAAAGCCGCCCGGAGGACCTGGACGCGCTGGGCATCCCGCGAGAGCATACGGTGATTTCGCCGCGATTCGGCCACCAATCCAAGCCGTCGTCCAAGCCCGAGACCAAGGCTTCCCCCGCTGGATCCGAGAAGCCCAGGCCGAAATCCAAAGACGATGGCCATCGATAGGGCGGTCTTCGGGCGGCCCTATCAAGCTCGCGGACGGGGGTGTGGACGCCGACGCTCGCCCGGCGCGGCTTGTACGGACGCACGCGCGCAAACCACCCTCCGCTCGCTCGGCTACGAGCGTTACAAATTGCAGGTTGGCATTTCCAAGCGCGACATTTCTCGGAGCCCACGCTCGTTGAGCGCGGGTCTCCCCCCGGTCCATAGCGGTGAAAATAGGTCCACCCTTGCTCACAGCCGCGTGGTGGGCGAGGTCGCAAACGAAGTGGAAGCGACGAGATTCCGCGCGCTTGACATATGCGGCCGAGGATTCCGGGCATTTTTGACGAACGGCATCACGCCGAAATCATGTTGGCTCGGCTGAAATCGCCGCAATAGGAAGGAATCGAAAGCCGCGCGGCTCGCTCGCAAAGGCTGCGCGTGGACCTTTTCGACGTTCCCAAAAACCGGTTACTCGATTTGGAAAACTTCGCTCTCGCTCAGACGAAGTCTGGTAGTTTGGTCGTGCGCATCCCCCGCGGTTTCAACAGCTAGCGACGCGGAGAAATCATCGCGCGCACCGTGAGGCGTTATCTTCATGTGGTTGAGTACAACCAAGACCCGGTAGCCGGGAAGGAGACGACAACATGAGTGAAGTCGTGAGCACCGAACGAATCGGCCAGCTTACGGGTAGTTCACGCACGCAGGCGCAGCCCGAGCTGACGACGGATTGGATGTTTTGGCCGCTGCTCAATGAAACTCGGCTTTGGGATGTGACGGGCGTCGACTTGGGCGCCAATGCCGAGCATAACGACCGATTGTATTTCTTTTTCGGCGATGTCGCGAACCCGGGCAACCCCGATCTGGTCTGTTGGACGGACGACGCCGTGGTGCAGCGGCACGGCGGCCACCTCGCCATCGGTTGGGACTTCCGCCTGCCAAACGATCATCAAGGCGCGACTCCAACTACCGGGCAGTGGCAGTGGCGGTTCTGCTGGAAGTGTCATGGCATCTTCTTCTCCCCTCAACAGCAAGAAGCTGGGGTATGCCCAGCAGGTGGGGCGCACGCTCCGCTTGGATGGAATTTCGTCCTGCCTAACGACCATCAGGGCGCAACGGATGCGACCGGGCAGAGGGACTGGAGGCCGTGCGATCGGTGCGCGGGGTTGTTCTATGCTCCGGCCGGCGATGCGAGCGGAACCGTATGCCCCGCGGGGGGTCCACATCGGGTCCCGGCCGGAAGCTGGGTCTTCTTTCTCCCCGCGCGAGAAACAGGGGCCAGCGATGCGGTTGGCCAGCCGCAGTGGCGCTTCTGCGCCAATTGTCATTCGCTGTATTGGAACGGAGATTCCATCAAAGGCGTGTGTCCAGGGGCGCCAGGAGGCGGCATTCGGCTTAACGCGGTACTGGGGACGCGACGGCTCGAATCGCAAGGGTCTGATGCCGGGCGATGGGTGGGCAAGTTTGCGCCATTCACGGTCGATCCGCCGATCAATGGCCTGGGCTCCAACGAAACTCCTACGGGCGCGTTTAGTCATGCCGGACGTGCATACGTTTTCGTATGGGTGAATACGCCGGACCCAAACGATCCGAAACCAATCGACCCACGCCGTGTTTCGGGATCTTATCTGACGAGTAAGGCCGATCCCAGCGCGGCGGGTAATTACCGGATTGAGCAGATGATCAGTCCGTTGAGTTTTACAACGACGAGCTTCAGCCAAATTGCCGCCGTCAAGATCAACAACGCCGATTTCCCTGGCCTCTTCCCCAGCTCGACTGGCACCGGTGTCGTGTTGTTCGGACAAGGCCACAACACGCGTCTCACCCAGGAGCACAATGAACTCACCGACGGCATCCATTTAGCTTGGAGTTCGCTACCCGATAACCCCGGATTGGCTCCGCTGCAGATGTCCTACTACACCGGTTCCACACCTACGTTTTCAGCCGACCCGAACCAAGCTATGCCGCTGGCTGTGAGGAACGGGTACACCTCGCTTTCGGCTGCATGGTTGGGGAACGCCCATCTTTGGATCTTGCTTTACGGGACCGCGAATGGCGTTGACAAAGGGGGGCCCGTGAATGGCCCGATTATTGCCCGACTCGGGCGTACGCCGTTTGAGTTGGCGGTGGTGCCTACACTCAAGATTTTCGATCCCGACAGGGAGCGCGCTTGGGGCAACTACATGCACCAACCCGGCCTCGACTGCATCAACCCCGATCTGCCGCCGTCCGAGCCGCATGGTCATGACGACCCCGGATGGGCTTACGGGGCGCACCTGTTGAACCGCTACACGAAATGGGATCCTGACTCGGGTTTGCTCGATATTTTCTATCTCTTATCCACCGCGTCGCCGTATCAGGTGCATCTGATCCACACGGTAATCCGGCCTGCGTTCCCGCCGGTTTGGGCCCATTCCCGCCGGGCGGGCGGTAATTCGATCTCCGGCTAGAGGCCAGCCGCCCAGTGCGGCCTATCCACAACAATTCGTTCAGGCGTGGAAGGAACTCGACCGCCGCCGCAAACTGGCGGTGTAAGCATTCGCTGGGGACGTTGCGAGTCCGAATCCACACACATGTGTATATTGGACCGCTAAAAGAGATAAACTCAGGACCTAAAAGTCCGAGCCATGCTCAGTAATATCGAACAGGCCATGTGGTACATAAACATTGCGGCCCCGCAGTCCTTTTTGCACGGCTGTTCGCGCAAGGACTGGTGAGGACTTATCCGTTTCTATTCGCGTACCTATTCGCGGATACGCTCGAACAGATGGTTGCGTTGGCATTCGCCCAGGACCGTTACATCTACACGGAGATTTACTTCGCGAGCGCAGAAACTGGCGGTTATGGGAGCGCGATTGCTCTCCCACGACCTCGCGAAAGCGGGTCCGTAATGCGGCCGTTCTCAATTGCCGAAGCTGCTCGATCTCGGCCAGGATAGATGGGTTCATGTGGTTCGGTTCCTTTCTTGGGACGGTGGACTGCACCACCCATGCACGCTCTGTGGGCTGGGAAAGGCAAGGATCAAGGCAGTGTCCAAGTTTGACACTCTGTTTGGAACCCAGCCGCACGTCTCACAATCTGCCTCCCCGTTATTTAAAGCGCGGTGTTAACCAGCAGGTTGATTTTCGAAAAGTGTCCGGGGAGGCGAAAATTTTCGTCGAACTTTCTTTCCCACTGCCGCAGGCTATGGAAGTTTCGGAGTATCGATCATAGCCGCGCCTTCGATACCATTTCCAGTGACGTTGTTCACGCCGATCAGAGGTCCCATGTAGCCCGTGATTTGCACATTCCGGATCTCCGCGTTTTGGACGTTTGCCACCGCAATCCCCTTGGCGCACCCTGAGGCCCGCCTGGCGCATCAGGCATCCACAACAAGAGGAGGGAACTTTTAACGCAGTTCACCTTCTTCCGTCGTTCGGGTCCGTCGTCCTTCGCCTACATCTCGAGCCTGCGGTGTCCACGAAGACCTGGCGCCGGTCCTTGCGCGTGGACGGCTGTTGATAGGGCATTCCGTCGTCGACCATATATTCTTCGTACTCGGCAACGACCACTCGATAGGGCCATCCACCAGTCGCCGCCTCGGGCACTGTGATTTGACCGCTCCAAAGTACCTCTGTAGGATCGGCGCCGGGCGCCAGGGCCGGGCCTGGGGTTACAGTTGCCGACTCGAGCCGCAGCCAGCCGAAATCCTCACCGACCCGCGGGTCGAGCTGCTCGACCCAGACTTCCACCCACGCTGGTCCTCGCGACCGCGGCTGCATCAGGCATGCCCTTCGCCTCGTGCCATCCGCTAGACGCGCGAGGTGGCCAAGTAGAGGATGTTCGGACGATCGGCATCCACAAGCAGCGCGTTGACGGGCGGGTGCGCGGCGGCGATCTCGTCGAGGCCCTGGTTGATGGGCGACCAGCTCGCGCCGCTATCGGCGCTCTTATACAATCCTTGAAATGCAGGAGCACCAGCCCAATCGTTGTTCGATGTTGCGGCATAGAGGACGGTGGAGTGAACCGGATCGATCGCCAGGAGGGCAACCTTCATATTCGCGAATCCGGCGGGAACAAAATTCGCTCCGCCATCCAGGCTGCGGAACACGCCGACGTCGTTCGCTACGTAAAGAGTCATTGTGCCTCAAGCGCGTCAGCCCCTATACCATTCGCCACACCACGGGGGTCCATCTGCTCCGATCCGGAGTGGACATCAATACGATCCGGGCGTGGTTGGGTCACGTCTCCCTCGATACAACTCACGTGTACGCTGAGGTCGACCTGGAGATGAAAGCGACGGCGTTAGCAACTATCGACATCAAGGGCTTGCCGCAAACTCCGCCGCGGTCTACCGAGATGCCTTCGCTGATGGCCTTCCTTAAAGGGCTATAGTTCTGGTCAATTCAGTTATGTTGCTACAGAGTGCGGCCGAAGGCGCGCCAATCCGGCGGCTGGACTCACTTCGCAACATAAATACGGTCGCCACATAACGGCTGTACTGGTAGCCGTCTGGGTTTGCCTGCCGGTATTCTTCCCACAGCAACTGCTGGGTCACGTGTGAATGTTGCCGCCGCTGCCGATGAAGATCGGCGAAGTCGGGCATCGGCAGCACCGTCGGACGGCTGCGCGGCGGCCCCCCGAACAGCGCGGCCTCAAGCCGGTCATCGTCCCACTCCGGTCCAAGCGGCCATGTGATCTTGCCAGCTTCGGCCCGCTGCAAGTACTCGTGTGCGGTGCCGAGGCCAATCGAGCAGCTCCGGGCGATCGCTCGCAGCCCGAGGCCCACTTCAAACTTTAATCGAAGAACTTCTTTGATCTTGCGCACGGACAATCTCCTGGCTGGCAAGCTGATCCTCCCTTTCGAGGGGAGGCTGCCTGCCATTGTGTTGTCCAGCGCTGCTAGCCGCCTGTGGAAATCATTCCGGCGAAGCCGAACGCAGTTCCGGGATCGGCCTGAAACTGTTCGGCTTCTTCCCGGAACCGTGTTCACCTTCATCCTGGAATCCTATTCGGGATCATCCCGGAACGCCGTTCGGAATCATCCCGGAATCGCGTTCATCTTGCCCCGGATTCCCCATGGCGTGCTCAATTCAGCGAAGTTGCGGGCTAGTGTGGACGCTGCCAACCTTTAGTTTGGCATTTGAGCGCGCAGGGATCACCTACTGCTTTCACGGGGAGTAGCTGTGGGTCGTAGATAATAGCGTCGATCCGATGGGAAAATCCCAGCGACCATGCTCCCACTTGGATCTTGCTGCGAGCCTGATCTCCCCAATCTGACCTCTCAAATCGGGGGTTTGCGTGTACCCGGCAAGGTGGTCGCCGGAATGCCAAATTGTGGGTAGCGCGTGAGCTGAGAGCGACGGCCTTAACACTTCGCGACCAGACTCTCCCAATTCGAGTAGGCCACGCACTCAATGGATCGGAGCCATTGTTTTTCGCTGTCGGATCCAAGGCTCATGCCTTCGTCGAGCGAGGGCCTGCACCGACCCTGTACTATAGTCTTCCGAGCGGCCGTGCACTATTTGTCTGTTCGCGAATCAGTTCGGGAGGTTCTCCGTCCATGAAGAAAATTGGTCTCAGGCCGCGATTACGCCGGGCACCGGATATGCCGCCGTGCCGGGCGACAAGGGCAGCGAGGACGTGACGGGTCCGTATGAAGTGGTCAAGAACTGGCCGCAGGACATTAGCGAGCTGCCGGGCAACGCAAAATGGACCTACGGCGCCGGGGAAAGCGTGTTTGCCGAAAGCCCGGATCGTATTTATATGCTGTTCCGTGGGGAGCTGCCGAAAATGGCTCCTCCCAAGGCGCGCTTGCTGCCAGAAGTCGGCCCGAGCATAAGCTTTCCGGTCTCCGGTTTCTGGCGCGATGCCACGGTCGCCTCACTTCCCGGCACGGGCGGCGCCGACAATCCCATGAGCGAATGGCTGACAGCCTGGGAAGGGAAGTCGGACAAGATCGGAATCAAAGGGCCTCCTTACCGCGAACTGGGTCGGGACGCCGAATGGAAGAATTGCCTCGTCATCGTCAATCGGCAGGGTAAGATCCAGGAAGTCTGGAGTCAATGGGACAAGCTGTTCCGCCGTCCGCACAGTATCTACATCAGCCCCTACGATACGGAAAAACGCGTCTGGGTGGTGGACGACAACATGCAAGCCATCTACATCTTCAGCCACGACGGCAAACAGCTTCTGCAGACCATCGGCACCCCGGAAGTGGACGGCGCGGATGCCACACATTTCAACCGTCCGACCTATATCGACTGGCTGCCCGACGGGACGTTCTTCGTCTCCGACGGTTACACGGGCACGCGTGTCGCCAAGTTTGACAAGAATGGAAAGTTCCTGATGCGGGGCATCAAGGGTGGTCCACGCACCGGCGCTGACACGAACTACGATACCCGGCCGGGCTACTTCAGCAACGTGCATGGCGTGGCGGTCGATCGCAAAACGCGCCACGTCTTCGTCAACGATCGCAACAACCATCGCATCCAGGTGTTCGACGAAAACGGGAAGTATCTGTATGAGTGGCGGATTCATGCCGAACCGTCGAGCCTGCACCTGCTCTATATCGGTTCGGGCCACACCCTGTGGACATTCGACCGCTCGACCAACAAGATGCTGGAATACGATCTCCAAGGCAATCTGCTGTACTCGTGGGGCGTGATGGGCGAATTTGCCGGCGGCCTTTGGGGCGTGCACGGAATGAGCGCAGATCAGGAAGGCAATCTGTATCTGGCCGAAGTTGACGCCGGTCGCGTTCAGAAATTCGTGCCGCGCAAGGGCGCGAATCCAGACTTCTTGGTCGCGAAGCCCGTATACTCGGCGTGGAAGTAAGTCGATTTCGGCCGAAAATTCAGTTGTGATCGAACGGGGCTGTTCGCCTTATGAAGGGGAACGTGTACCAAGATGCACGGGAATCGAAACGTTTACCTTCGCCTGATCGATCCCGACGATGGCCATGCGGCTTGCGGTCCCGTTTGCTGTCGATAAATCGGTTCTGTTGCAAATAGCGAGAGCGGGAAGGCTACGATGTGCACTGCCGGGTGGGAGTTACGCGGCCACGCCGAAGATGGTGTGGATGAACTCGCGTTGCGCTACAGCATTGCCCTTAGCGACCCAGCGGACCTGACCTTTGCGGATTGCGTGCATCGCCTCGTAACCCTCGATCGTTCGGCAGGCTCCCTCCACCGATCTGAACCCGAGGCTCGCCGTAATCCGCTTCTTAATCAACCGATGGTCCTGCTCGATGATGTTGTTCAGATAGGGCGCCGTTCGGCAACGACAGCGTCGACTGAGTTCACCGGTCTGCTTCAACTCGGCGACTGCGCTGACATAAGCCGGATGCCCGTCGACGTTGATCACTCGTGGGCCGTGGTCCGCCACCGGATAAGGCGAGCCGCAGGAAAAGCTTCGCTGCGATCAGGTCGCGCTTGGGCGACAACAGGAACTCGATTGTCTCGCCGGCAGAGTCGACGGCGCGATACAGGTAGGCCCAACTGCCTGCCACCTTCACATACGTTTCATCCACTCGCCAGGACCGATTCGGATTGCGCATCTCGCGGCGAATTCGCTGATTCAGAACGGGCGCATAACGCTGCACCCACCGCCAGATAGTCACGTGGTCAACCGAGAGGTTTCGCTCCGCCATGATCTCCTCCAGGTCACGGTATGTGAGCGAATAGCGCAGATACCACCGAACGCACACGAGGATGATCACGTCTTCGAAATGCCGCCCGCGGAATAGTGCTGGCCGTCTTCGAGTCACGATACACCCTACCAAATCAGTCCAGTCTGCTTTTGCAACAGAACC
>DATBIA010000114.1:0-13801 GCA_036557165.1 Bryobacteraceae bacterium | reverse complement strand
GATGGCGAACTGAACCGGTTCGTTCCTGATACGCTCCTGATGCGCGCCTGCTTTGGGGCATCGTCATACACTCTAAATCCAAGCACTGCAAGGAAATCGCCTGTTATTTCCTCCTGTTTTACAGCAGCCCGACCGCACGGGCGAATCCGCACCACGCCGATGCCGAGTTGGGTAAAGAGCGCCATCGATGCCTGGGCAATCGCAGGCTCAGTCGCCGAGGGACACGTTTTGCGCCCAGTTATCCGAGGCGACCGCGTCTCGGGCGCACGTCTCGGCGAGAAGGTCGTCTGGCAGATGCTCCGAGAATACGCCGCCGAGATCGGCGTTCCCAAACTGGCACCCCACGATCTACGCCGCACCTGCGCGAAATTGTGCCGCGCTGCCGGCGGCGAACTGGAGCAGATTCAAATGCTGCTCGGCCACGCCTCGGTACAGACGACCGAGCGATACGTTGGCACCAAGCAGGATCTCGTCCATGCTCCCAACGATGCGATCAAACTGAGAATAGCGTCGATTTAATGCGGCAATCCACAAATCTCGGGACATTGCGGAACTAGGCGAGGCGACGGCTGTATTTCCGCGCTAATTCTATTTCGACGTTCCTTTTGCGAGCATGTCGCGGCAAATCGAAGCTGGCCGGGCGACTGTAATCCCAGTCGCTTCGCCCCTCCCATTTTCCAACTAAGATTGCCACGACTCTTTCATCGGCAAGATAAACCGGAGATCGACTGAAACCCGGGAAGGCGGCGTGGTCTAAGACCAGTTCCGGAATCGACTCGGTTGTCCGCGGTATCCGATAAGCCGCCACGCCCGCTCGGAAGGTCATCGGGTCGCGGGCCTGTAGCGGAAATCCGGTAAACGCCACTTGGGCGCCGTCGCGCGGTGGGTTCCATTCAAACTGGGCCGAAAGAATCTTAAGACGAAACTCGCGGATCCCAACCGACAGATCCTCACTCAGCTTGCATTTTGCAACGTCGATGATGTCGTCAATCCTGCAATCCGAGCCTTTGAAAGGGAACCACCGCAGCTGTTCAGTACGAGCTTCGGGGCGCCACCCAAGGGCGGGGAGAGTCATTGCGGTTGTGGGGCACGCACGTTCGACCTTCTGCATCTCTTATCACATGCGCTGCGGTTAGGAAGTCGCCAGATTCAGAGACGAGGAATGTGTGCCCATGCGTTCGAGAAATTTGGATTCCGCTCCGTTTGCCGTCAGGCAGTCGAGTGGGCTACAGCGTATTTCATTTTCTCAATCGCCGGGATGAAGGGATCGAGCTGTAACGTTGGTGGTGATTCTGGGCGAGGCCAGTCGGACAGAATATCCAAAGCAGCAGCCAGGTTGCCCAATATGGCTGCGGAACCACGCCTGTCCTGGACGCGCTCGCACAAGCCCGCAAAGGGCAGCTGTCCCCGGCTGCCGCCGCGCCAGGCTTCGTTGTGCGGGCGAGTTTCTTCGGAGCTCGATGCGCTCGGTTCGCCGCTCAATCCCGAACGGTTCCATCCCGCTTTTTCCTCGTTTCTCCCGACCTAACGGTCGCCCAAAGTGCCGAGATTGCTCTGGAATTTATCGCAGTAGTTTCTGATACCGCAGCCAGTCGCCGAAACGTTCGATCCAGTTGTCCGTCGACCGGCCGCGCATGGGCATGCCGAAGGCGTGGCCGCCATCGGCGTAGCTGTGAAGTTCGGCAGGCTTGGCGGCGGCTTTCCAGGCAAGGTAGAGAGAAGGAGTGGAGTCCGACATCGGGTCATTGTAGGCATGCAGAAAGAAAGTAGGCGGCGCATCGTCCGGGACCGTTATTTTGGCGGCATCCATGTAGGAAGCGTAGATGGCTCCGACGAAGGCGGGACGATTGGCCGAGGTGTGATGCAGCGCGGTTTGGAGGGCCACGTAACCTCCGGCGGAGAAGCCTATGATGCCGATCTTGGCGGGATCGACTCTCCATTCAGTCGCACGCTGCCGCACGATTTCAATGGCACGCAGAGCATCGGCCGCAGCCATTGCCTGGATCTCCGGCGGCGGATCGCCTGCTGCATCCGCGTCTGCCCGGGTATAGGACTCAGCTGTGCCGGTGTTGGCGAGCCGATACTTGAGCACGAAGGCCGCGACGCCGTGCTGCCTGAGCCACTCGGCTATCGTCGTGCCCTCAGTATCGAATGCGAGCACCCGGAACGCGCCGCCGGGGGCGACGATTGCAGCCGCTCCCGTGGCGGTTGTCTGAAACGGCAAGTACCCCGTAATGCTGGGATCGACGACGTTGCGAAAACGTCTGAAGCCGGCAATGGTGTTGGACTCGATCTCTTTCTGCGTCCAGTTCTCCGAGCCGGGCGCGCCGTTGGGCCACAGCTTCGCAACCGTCGTCTGCGCCAGAGCACCGATAGGGAGCAGAACTAGCGACGCTGCAGCGATTCGTTTCATACGCATCAGAACACCACCTTTGCCTGCACCCACATCGTGCGAATTCCGCTATCCGTAAAATCGCGATTCAAGAAGCGCCCGGCCGGTGTGCCGACTACCTCCATCTGCGGAACCTGGATGAATTGCGGATGATTGAACGCGTTTAGCGCTTCCCAGCGCAGTTCCAGGCGGCTCTTTTCTCCGAATGGGATTGATTTCGTCAGATTGAGATCGAAGTTGTTCGTGCCGCCGGTGTGCAGAGCGTTGCGGCCAACTGTGGCAGCGTTGGGGAACCCGTTTCCTTCCACCCAATGCACCTGGCCTGGACTCACACAGGAGAGCGTGTCGGGATTTTGATAGCCGGAAGAGCACTTCGGGAAGACAACCGCACGAGTATCTAGCGGCGCGCTGGGATTGCCAATGTCGGGCCGGTCCTCCGAAAATCCGTCATTGTTCCGGTCGAAGCCGTTGCCGACAGTAAACGGAGTGCCGGATTGAAAAGTGGTAATGCCCGCCAGCGACCAGCCGCCGAGAGCGTGTTTCATGAAGCCCGCGTGCGGCCCCGGAATCATCCAGATATACGCGAGGGTTAGCCGGTGGGTTCGGTCGTAATCGCTCAGCCCGCGATCGAGCTTCAGCCCTCCTTGAGATATCGGGACTGAGGTCAGTGCATTCGAGCTGGTCGGCGACTGCGCGAGACCACCGACGACATCGCTGATGCTGTCGATGGCTTTCGACCATGTGTAGGAAGCAGACAATTGGAATCCGCGGCCAAACCGGCGATCCACACGAATCTGGAGCGCATGGTAAGAAGAGTTTCCCTCATTGTCGACAACCAGGACTTGTCCGTAGTTGGGATAAAGACGCACGCCGCTAAGCATCCGAGGATTCCAATCGGCTGGCGTGTACAACTTGTGACTCTCGGAACCGACGTAGGAGACATCCAGAAGCATGCTTTGCGGCAACTGCCTCTGAAACCCGAAAGACCACCGCTCGGTATAGGGACTGCGCAAGTTTGGGTCGAGGGCGTTTTGCGTGTCGGTCAAGAGGGGGGCGCCGGCTGATGTGGGCAGTAGTTCGAGCCAGTTGGGCGTGCCGCGGCCCGTATTCGTCGCGGTGATCTTGGTGCTAATTGCATTGGGTGTCCCTACAGCCGCACTGGTCATTAACTGCGTGAAAAAAGCGTCGTAGCTGATCTGGTAACCGCCGCGCCAGACCGCTTTTCCATCACCGAATAATCGCCCCAGCAGGCCCGCGCGCGACACGTCCACATGGGGCGACCAGGCCAGACCGACCGCCGGTCCAAAGTCCAGATTGTCGCGATGCACTTCGTGCCGTTCCAGAAACTGGGATGGAGCGAATCCGGGGAAGGCCGGATATGGCAGCGAGTTCGCCGGCTGGCCGGAATTCTCGTAGCGCAGCCCAAGAGTCAGGGTAAGCGCGGGCGTTGCTTTCCAATTGTCCTGAAAGAAATAGGACTGGCGGAGTTGGCCCGGATGAAATTGCGTGGCGCCGAAAACCTTGGTGTTCACGGCTGAGGGCCCGCTGAAGTCGTCCAGGAAGTTCGCGAAAGCGGAATAGTCTGTCGACGGCATGAACGTGACGTGGCCTATCGTCGCGCCGGCAGCAGCCTCGGCAAGGTTTTGCCGCAGGAACTCCACGCCATAGCGAAACGCATGGCGCCCCTCGATCTTGGTTTGTGTCTCCTGAAACAGGAGGTTGTTGCCGTAATAGAACTGGCCGAGGTTATTTAACCCTGGTGCCGCGACATTCGTAATTGTGATTCCCGGCAAGGTCTGAGCTGCCGGGACCGAACCCGGCCACGGAGTTCCAAGCTTAGCGTCCGGCCTCTCGTATGAGAAGCGGAATTCATTGGTGTAGCTGGGGCCGAACGCGTAGCTGTCGGTCAAGACCACGTTATCGTGAGTAAACGCCTGCTCCTTGACGAAGCCGGGAAAACCGGCAATCGAGGCGGCCGATCCACACGGGCAAGGTACCGTGAGCAGTGAGTCGTAACTAAAACGCAGCGACAACCGGTGCGCTTCCGATTGGTAATGATCGATCCGCCCCAGCCACTGCGGTCCGTCGTTGACCGATGGAAACACATACGAGCCGGTGGCGAACTGCACCGGCCCCCGATCGACGCCTGTCAGCGGGTCCACGCCGAGCGCCTGGCTGAACGGCGCTCCTGTGCCGCGGAGATTTCCGAGAGCGCCGAGGTACAACTCAAGCCTGGGGTTGTTGGGAAAAAGCGCCTGCAACTGCGACACAGCATCCGCGGTGGGAATCTTTATCGGGTTGTTGCCGGTCGAATGCTCGTATTGCTGCTGAAATCCGGCAAAGAAGAAGGTTTTGTTTTTGCGAATTGGGCCGCCCGCGGTGAAACCGAAGATGTTGTTGCTGAAGACGGCTTTTGTGAGTCCATTCAGCTTGTCCGTGTTTGCAACCGAATCGAATCGCTGTGATTGGTAACGCCATAGCAGGGTGCCATGGAGATCGTTGGTTCCGGATTTTGTGATTACATTGAGCACGCCGCCGGCGGCGCGCCCGAACTCCACGCTGAAGTTGCCGGTTTGAACGGAGACCTCCGCGATGGCATCGGCGATAGTGAATACCTGCTCCTCTCCGCTCAACCAGAGTTCGTTGTTATCGGTCCCGTCCAGCATATAGTTATTCGAGCGTAGGCGCTGTCCGTTAATCGAGAACGCCTCGCCCGCATTGACGAGACCGGCATTGACGCTGCTGCCTGCAGCGTCCGTCGCGCCGGGCAATATCCTTGTCAGTGAGACTGGATTCAACCCCGGCAGTGGCAAATCGCGCACTTCGCGCGGCTGGAAGTTGCCTCCGCGCAGCGGGCCGTCCTTGGCCAGCAATTCGCCGGCCTCCCCGTTCACTTCAATTCGGGTCTCGGCGGCGCCAACTTCCAGCCGCGGATCGACAGCGGTCGTGCGATTGGCTTCCACATTGATTCCGGCCCCGGCGTAAGTTTTAAACCCCGGATGCATGACCTGAAGCTCGTAAACACCGAGGTCAACAGCGTCGAAGCGATAAACCCCGGCTTCGTTGCTCGCGGTGGAGAGCCTAACTCCCGTTTCGACGCCGGCCAAGTTCACGTGCGCGCCGGCGATGGGCGCGCCTGTTGGGTCCAGCACCGTACCTGTGACCGTGCCGCGACTGGTCTGGGCGTGCGCAGTGAGCGCGAGCGCCAGGAGTATCGCGAATTCGGGCGTTCTCATAGTGCTCTCCCTGCTACCGAATCTTGAAAACGCCGCCCAGAGTGCCGGCGTATAGCGTGTTTGGATCGAGCACGCTGCCCCGGCGTCCCGCCTTGTCGTGGCGAACCAGAGCCAAGCTGCGCACATCCAGAAACGTAAGGCCATCGTTGAACGCCGCCCAGGTAGCGCCGCCGTTGAAACTCTTAAACACTCCGTAGCCGGAAGTGGCCAGATACAGGATGTTCGAATGATCGGGATCAAGGATCAGCGCGTTCACCGACGCATGCGCGGCGACGATTTGGTCCAGCCCTTGGTTGATCGGCGACCAGTTCGCGCCGCTATCGACACTCTTGTACAGCCCGGGAAAACCGGACGTCCACGTTGCGGCATAGAGCACGCCTGGATGAACCGGATCAATCGCCAGGAGGTCCACAATCGTATTCGCGAGTCCGGCGGGAGCGAAATTCGCTCCGCTATCCGTGCTGTGGAACACGCCGACATCTGTGGCCACGTACATGTCCGTGGGCGCGCGGGGATCAATCGCAAAAGCAAAGATCCCGCTCGCGTCGTCCAGCCCGGCGCCGCCAAGACTCGTCCAATCGGCGCCTCCGTCCGTGCTCTTGAGAATAGTGAACCCCCCGTAGTAAGAGTCGCCATAAGGAAGATACAGCGTGTTCGGATCGATCGGATCCATCGTCATCGCCGGGGATTCGACCTGGCAACCGCTCGTCGGCGAGGCGGACCAGATGTTGCTCCATCCCGTTCCGCCGTTCGTGCTTTTGTACAAATCGATGATGCCGGCGGCGGGAGCGCATACACTGGCGCCGCTCGGCTGTAGGTACAGAACGTTCGGATTCGTGAAGTCGATCAGCAGGGAGCGCATGGAACTAGGCGCGGAAAGCGGGCTCCAGCTTCCCCCGCCATCCAAGCTCTTGAACAAGCCGTTGTTGCCGCCGGCATAAATAATGGCTGGGCTAACCGGGTCTCCGGCGAGCACCTCAATATCCAAGACGCTTAGGCCGGCGTTTGTTTGGCCCCAGTTCACTCCGGCATCCGTGCTTTTGAAGACGCCGCCGCTGGTCCCGGCAAACAGCGCGCGTGAGGGGCTGAAGACTAGCGATTGAACCGCGGGGACCGTCGCGTTCAGCGAACTCCAGCTTTGTCCTCCGTCCGCGCTCTTGAAGATGCCGTAAACGGAGATGCAGGGCGCCGAGAGGCAGGGAGCCGTGGCTTCGAGCGTCGCAACATACAAAGTGTTCGAACTTTGCGGGTCTACCGTCAAGGCCCCCGCGCCAGATACACCCGATATGGGACCCGCAAGCCTGTTCCAGGTTATGCCGCCGTCCGTGCTCTTAGCAAGCGGATTGATGCGGTACAGGATGGATGGGTTCGAAGGATCCATAACTAAAGCCGGGTTCGTAGGCAAGCCGTAAAGACTATCGCCAGTGGGATGGATCACATTCCAGCTTTGTCCTCCATCCTGGCTCTTGAGGAAGTTCGCCGCAAGGCCGTTGCCGGCGGCGACATAGAGCGTGGATGGAGTGAATGGGTCAACCAGGAGATTCGCGGTAAAAGCAGGCCCAGGACCAAACGGCAAAGGACCGATATTGAGGTCCGTCCAGTTCGCTCCTCCATCCGTACTCTTATAGAGCGCCCCATTGCCCCCGGCATACAGCGTGGATGGCGTGAGCGGATCGACGCCCACTACGGTTATCGGTGTAATCGCAAGCCCCATGGATACCCAGTGGTCGCCCCCATCCGTGCTCTTTAAAATGCCTGTCGAGGCGCCGGCATAGACAGTCGACGCCGAGCTTGGATCGAGTGCGACCGCGTTCACCGCCGCAATGCCGCCGAGCGCGCTCCAACTCGCCCCGCCGTCGGAGCTTCTGAAAATGCCATCAGAGGGTGTCGTAGCGAAGAGCGTCGAGCCAGTCGAAGCATCAATAACCAGAGCCGTGATCGCCGGAACCGATCCCGCCAGCCCGCTGCTGGCCGAAGTCCATTGAGCGGCGAAAGCCGCGGCGCCGGTGAGTAAGGTGAGTAAAAGGATTTGCAGCGGTTTCCTCAACACGATAGGGGAATGCATGACTAAAAGAATCCTACAAGCGCAAAGCGTCCGGCGGGCCGGTCGTGATTGAGTGGAAGTAACCCCGCCGCGCTGGACGCGTCTTGCGCTGCATGAGTGGAGAGCTTCGGCGGATATACTACCAGGCCGGGAGCGGTCAAACCCGACGGTCATGGAGTGCGGCGAGCCCATGTCTCATCGGCCAGATACTGAAGATCGTGCACCAGGTCTTCTTCCTTCACCCCCACCGGGTAGATCACGTGGGCCAGATTGTCTTTCGTATACGCCAGGACAAACGCCGCGTGACCCACATCGTAAGCTCCGTCGGAGCGCACTGCCGATTTCTTCGCGGGCGGCAGGTTGGCTGCAATTTGGGCCGCATCGATCCCAGCCTGGGTCCCCGTGAGGCCTATAAAGCTTTTGTCAAAGTGATCCAGGTAGGCCCGTAGCACTTGAGGATTGTCGCGGGCCGGATCGGTAGTGACAAAAACCACCTTGAACCGATTCGCTATATCCGGCGGTACTGCCTTAAGGGCGTGCGCGATCATATGCATCACGAGGGGACACATATCCGGGCAATGGGTGTATCCGAAGAAGAGAAGCGTGGTGTATCCCTGTGTCTTCGACGCCAGATCGAAGGGAACGCCGGAAGTGTCGGTCAGCGTGAACTTTGGTTTGGGCAATGGTGGGGAAACCATCCCTCCCCGGTACTCGGCGCTCCCGTGATCGGCAGACGCCGCCTGAGCCGATTCACGATGGACTGTCCCCAACACCAACGCCAGCACCAATAGTTCTCGGGCTGCTAAGTGAATCTTCATTTCGCCCTCCGCAGCCTCAAGGTAAAACGATCACCTCGCCGAGCATGCCGTCCACGTCATGCAGAGCGCAGTGGTAATAATAGTTTCCTGGATTGTTGAACGTTATGGTGATCCGCGTTGTCCCCGGCGGCAATTGTGTATCTCCGTCCCGGTCCGGCACTTGCGCCTGAAGGAATCCGGAACTGAGGAAAATTGCCGGGTTGTAGACTTGGGATGGGTTGCTCTCGGGTCCGAAATCGGCATCGCACGGCTTGGGAGCGGGCGTGCATTTCAAAGTCGCGGTCAATGTGCCGTCGTCCGCAGCCTTGCCCAGACCTACTTGCGTCGTGAAAATAAAATTGGCTGGCTCGGTCCCGAACGTCACGGTGTGCGGCTCAGTCGGGTCCGAGTTCGCCCACGTGACCGATTGCCCTTGATGGATGACGATCGTTGAGCTCAGGTAGCGCAAAATGACTCCGGGCTGCAGCCCACCTGGCGTGGCCACGAGCTTTCCAACGCTGGCAGTCACTGGATTTGGCGACGAAGAGATCGGTTGCGGGAAGAACTGCAGCAAATTGTCGTCGAAAATTATGGCGTTTGCCTCCTGCTGCCCCTGCTCGTCATAGAACTGTTGAGTATGCAGAAGCGCCGGATTCGTTCCGTTATTGGACAGAACGTGAACCGTCCCATTCATATAAAGGTGCACCAGACAGACCAGCTTGAAATTCCCCGCGGTAGGGAAGGTCACCTTAAAAGTCGATGGTGCAGTCAGCCCCTCCGTCGACACACATGAACTGCCGTCATAGCTGGATGGCGGTGGGTCCGCGCAGTTTACTCCCTGCACTGCGAATGGCGGCCCCGCTGGAGGCGGCGGCAACGACGGACGCATCTGTCCCGGCGTTAGGAAGGTGACCGTGTGGATTAAGTCCTTTGGGACGAATGTCCATTGGATGCTGTCGCCCTCTAAAATCCAAAGTTCATTCGGGAAGAAACCTAGCGCCTCCACGGACTGGTCCGGGGTCTCCGCTCCAACGTTAGCGCGGTAGGTGGTTGCCGCTTTCGCCACTTGTGGCGTGATAGCCGCCACTAACAGAATGCAGCCAACAATGCTCCATAAGGTCACTCGTTTCATGTAGTGAGTTCTCTCCTCTCTCGTTTTTGCCAGCCGCCGGGGGTCTCTCGCTGCGGCATCGTGTGCGATTGTGCCTTGTGTTCGCGCAGCGGATCAATGCAACCGAATCACGCCATCTGAAAAAGGGTCACGAGCTAATCGCATGATAAAGAGCGATTTGCGCCGCCCCCTCGCGCACTCGATGCATGTGGTACACTTTCTTCCAAGCTCCAAAACTGGTGGAATCCAGCAATGGCAACCCCAACCCATGCCGCAGGGAGCGCCGGATCTGCGTCAAACGTGCGTTTCGGCCCGTTTGAGCTGGACCTTCGGAGAGGCGAATTGCGCAAAGAAGGTCGCAGGATTCGGCTCCAGGAGCAACCTTTCCAGATCCTCAGAATGCTTCTCGAATCCCCCGGCGAAGTCGTCTCGCGCGAGGAGATTCGGAAGCGCCTGTGGCCCGACGACACCGTTGTCGAGTTCGATCATAGTATCAATG
Source organism: Bryobacteraceae bacterium (assembly GCA_036557165.1). GTDB lineage: Bacteria > Acidobacteriota > Terriglobia > Bryobacterales > Bryobacteraceae > Palsa-187. The sequence continues at coordinate 3,722 of DATBIA010000114.1, read as the reverse complement.
CCGCGATCAGGCGATTGCGGGACGCCTTACGGGACTCGGCTGACAACCCTCGCTACATCAGGACAGTGGCCCGGCGGGGTTACTGCTTCATTGGCGCGGCAGAGACCGTCGATCAGCCGGGGCAGTCCGAACCAGTCACCGCCGCTCCAGATGCCGGGCAGACAAATCCACCTGTCCAAGCGCCTCCGCGGCGTCCGGGGGACCGCTCCCTTTGGTCGCGGCTCGGAATGGAACGCTTGGTTGTCCCCGCTCTAGTTGCCACTATCGGCCTGATCGTCTGGGCGGGCGCATGGTACTACAGGCGCGGCGCGCGGCTTATCATGGCGCCTCTCCAACCTTTGATGCGCCTGGACCTCGACCTTGGAATCGACACATCGCCCAACTCAGAGCGGCGCGGAGCGAATGCAATTCTTTCACCCGACGGCACACAGCTCGTATACGTATCTCATTCGAAACTGTTCACGCGGCGGCTCGATCAGGTGAGCGCTACTGAGTTGCCGGGAACGGAAGGGGCATTAGCCCCCTTTTTTTCGCCCGACGGGCAGTGGGTCGCCTTTTTCTCCGCGGGCCTAAAAAAGATCTCGTTACAAGACGGCCGAGTGGTCGCTTTGTGCAAATGCGGCTCCGGCACGGCTGGCGGTGGCAGTTGGGGTGAGGATGGCAATATCGTGGCGGCTGTCGATTTGTTGGGACTTTCGCGGATTCCCGAAGCCGGCGGTACGCCAGTGCCATTGACGGAAATCGCGGCGGGAGAAATCGTTCATCGCTGGCCCCAGATACTACCAGGCGGCAAGGCGGTGCTGTTCAGCGCCTACACCTCATTATCCGGATTGGATGGGGCTACCATCCAGGTCCTCGGGTTGAAAGACGGTCGCCGGAAGACGCTCGTGCGCGGCGGAACCTGGGCCAGGTACCTAGCTAGCGGCCACCTGGTTTACATCGACAAGGGCACGTTGTACGCCGTTCCTTTCGACCCCGACCGGTTGGACGTGCGCGGCACGCCCACGCCAGTTCTGGAGAATGTCGCGTACAGCGCCGCATTGGGCTCAGCCCAGATCGATTTCTCTAGAACTGGTTCGCTCGTCTATCGCAGCAGTCTGGGAGGCGGGGGTTTGGTTACGGTGCAGTGGCTGGATGAATTAGGGCGCACTCAACCACTACTGCCGGTTCCTGGCAATTACTTATCCCCAACCCTATCGCCGGACGGGAGCCGCCTCGCGCTGACTTCGGCGGGAGATGTCTGGGTGTACGAATTGGGGCGAGGGAGTATGACCCAGTTGACGTTCGGCGGCGGTTACGGGAACCCGCTTTGGACGCCCGACGGTCGTTATATTGTGTTTCGGGGGTCGAAAGGCATGTGGTGGACTCGCGCCAACGGAATCGGCCAGCCGCAGCCATTATTTGTGAGCGAAAATCACCTAATTCCGTGGTCCTTCACAGCCGATGGCAAAAGGCTGGCATTCGACGAAGTAGACCCGAAAACGGGCGGCGACCTGTGGACGGTGTCCGTTGACACCGGCGATTCAGGGCTTCGCGCCGGGAAGCCGGAAGTGTTCCTGCAAACGCGGTTCAACGAGAGGTGCCCTAGATTCTCTCCCGACGGCCGGTGGATCGCCTATCAGTCCGACGAGTCCGGCGACGGCTACCAAGTCTATGTGCAGGCATTTCCAGATGGGCATAGCAAGCGGCGAGTCTCAACTGCAACAGGGACCTATCCTTCGTGGTCGCGCAATGGGCACGAGCTGTTCTTCCGGCAAAACCGCCCGGAGAATCAGCTCATGGCTGCGTCCTATCATACGCGCGGAGATTCGTTCTTCGCGGAGAAGCCGCACGTCTGGTACGACAAACGGATCATAACATTCGCCTCCACAAGCAGCTATGATCCGGCCCCGAACGGCAACCGCATCGTCGCGCTCATGACGGTAGAGGCGCCGCAGGAGTCCCAGGCCCATGCGATATTCCTGTTGAACTTCTTCGACGAACTGCGGCGTCGCGTGCCATCGAGCTCGAACTAAGAGATACCTTCTACATCCGGAAGTAATAGCTCAAAATCGAGTGCCAGCCACCCCACGTTAATCCGCATTATCGGCAGCTGCGCGAACATGCCGACGTTTGGTTCACAGCAAAATGAGCAAAATTGTTAGAATCGAAACTTAACAAGCGCTACGCGAGCACCCTGCCCGCGCGGCGCAAATCCTCTTAGGAATTGCTTAGGGGAACGATAGATGCCGGAAAATCAGCAGCCGCCAGGGACCCGCCCCTACGCCGATCTGCTTCGCGAGATTGGGAAGCGTTTGGATGAAGATCTCGCTGACCTAGGGGCGGACTTTTACCAGGCACTCGCCGGAGCCGTCGACTCCGCTGGGCGACAGGAACTGATCGAAGGTTTTCTTGTTGATTGGTTGGACGCGCATGCTCGCTTGTATGTATTTTTGGTCCCGGGTGTAATTTCGGTGGAGACTTACGTGGAAGCACTGCAAGCGGCCTCGGACGCGAAGGTTAAGCAGTTCGCAGAAGATCTTCATATTTGCCTGTCTACCCCAGCCAAGCTGCGAGTTGCAAGCTGCATTTCGCGATGGAAGGCAGGCGCGATGCAGCGTGCACGCAAATGGCAAGAGGCGAGCATTTCGGCCCCAAGCACCGTCAATGCCAGCCTGAACGCGAATACCGTTGAGGGGCTTGACAGAACACGTCACGGGTTGCAGCCGCCGCTGGTCGGCGTTGAATCAACAGCCGAAGAACGCCGGCCAAATAACGGCGGACTCACCGAATCCGAGGCAGGGTTAGCACTCGATGACCGGCTGGTGCGCGCCAACGAGCTTGAGAAATCCAGTTTGAGCCAGAACGGACTAGATGCATCCGCGGAGTTACCCCGTCCCTCGAAGAGGCGTGGAAGGCGCGCAAACGAGGAGCGCCGGGCAGCGCTGCACGACGAACTAACCAAATACGGCGACGGCTGGCGTGATCACCTCGGCGAGATCTTCACAGGGCTGGATACGAAGGAAGTCGAGTTGGGGGATTTCGCTGGCAGGAAAATCGATCTTGGCGACGGGCAGAAGCAAACCGTGCGTTGCTGGGACGATCTTGATTTCGCCGAAGGCGAAGGTCGCAAACAGATTATCGACGTCCACTGCCAAGTGAGGAGTGCTGTAAAACAGGGACGAAATAACGGGCGCTTTCCTTGCAGTGCTTGGATTTAGAGTGTATGACGATGCCCCAAAACAGGCGCGCCTCAGGAGGATATCAGGAACGGAAGATGCGCAAAGGCCGGGGAAGCCGCCAAAGGACTGAACGTGTCATCGGCTAATTGAGCGGGCGCCTCGGCTTAAGCACTCATCCCTCGGCGCGCACTGCATCTGCCTCAGTTGGCCATCCACCCTAGGCTTCCATGGTTGGGCCAAGTCGTTCTTGGTGGAGGCGGAGGCAGAGGGGGTTTGGGCTTGGTTCGCATCTGAGCGAGGCCGCTCACCAAGCACCGTAGGGCGTCCTGGAGTTGGTCGCGCTGCCGGACCACCTGATCTCGTTCATCGCGCCGGTACAGTCTGCGTTCCTCTAGAAATTTCGGCAACGAGGCGAATACTTTCAGTCGTCCGGATCGCATGCGCTGCCACACCTCCAGAATTCCGGACTCCATCGGATTGTCAGTCGTTATCAGAACCAGCCCCAGATCCCGGTACATCCGTTGCAGTCGGTTGCCATCCGGCTGGCTCCGCCCGTTCGCT
>DATBIA010000113.1:0-25062 GCA_036557165.1 Bryobacteraceae bacterium | reverse complement strand
CGGTGCGGTCGATGAGCCGAGAGTCCCGCCAGAGCGCGGCCACAACCCTACCGATGAATTCGGGACCTTCGCTGTTGGAAAGATCGAGCCATCCTGCCTTCGCCGCCTCCAGTACGGCTTCGGTGCGCACCAGCCCCGGGTACAGCGAGACGGCCGTGACACCGTGCGGCTTCAGCTCGTGCGACATGTCGGCGGTCATCTTATCGTTGGCGGCTTTGGCGATTCCGTAGATGGCGTTGCCCACATATTTCTGCGCCGCCCAGAAGCCGATATTGACGATCAGGCCGCGCCGCTGAGGAATCATCAGTCGTGCCGCGTGAGACGCTGCCACCCAGGCGGCGCGAACGCCCGCGTCCATCATCCCGGTCCACCGGTGCGCCGGCTGTTCCCAGAAAGGAACCGTCCAGGTGAAGCGCCCATCTTCCACCATCCGTTCATAGCCGCCCCAGGCGGAATTCACAAGGATGTCGAGCGAACCTGCCGCGCCCGAAACGCGCGCGAACGCGGCGGCGGTTTGGGAGTCGTCAAGATGATCGCAGCGAATCCGAACGATGGAATCCGGGAGGACCGCCGATTCAATGCTCCGCCCGGTCGCGAACACCTCAAATCCCGCCTCCGCGAGACCTACGGACGCCCCCCGGCCCACACCACGGCTCGCGCCAGTGACTAAAGCCGTTGGCATTCAGGAAACCGCCTCGTCGACACCGCAAACGCAGTGTGAACCCAAATCGCCCTTCCTAAATATTCTCCAGAACTCTCCTCGAGAACCCGTGGGAAACACTCGGAGCCTAAATCTGTCAGTCAGTTTGATTGTGAGTCCCCCGTAGTTATCGACGTCAAGATCTTCCACGACGAATAGATCGGTTACGTTTAGGATCGTTCGTAAGCTACGGTAATCCGCGAAAAGCTCCCGAAGTCTGGCCTCCTGGAGGCTACCTCCGCCCGCAGGATCCCAATTGGCCGGCGCGCCAGCTTCGGCCGGCTCGTACCAATCGAAGCTGCCAGTTACGATCTTCTCAGGCAATTCGATTCGCCATGGACACTGAACCGCTTAGGGGCGCGGGAATCCGTGGTCTCCACCGGCAAACTCGAAACGCAGTCCCTCGGCCCGCTCGATATGAGCGAGTTCCCCGCCAATCACAACGAACGCGCACTGCAACGCCTGAATCGCGTCAAGCCCGTATGCGGCTCGATTAATTTTGACTCCGGGTCCCACGATCTGATAAGCGCACTTGTATTCTCCACGACCGCTCGGCTCCAGGGGAGCCAACCGAACTACAAACTTCTTCTCCTCGTCGCCCACGCACGTCAAAACCCGCTCTGCAAATGCAATTGCCATGGAATTGCGAAGCAAAGAATGAGCCGTCAGGGCGATTTGACCAGATCCCGCGCCAGAAAATCTAGATCCTCATAGTCGCATACCGGAGCAGGGATGAAAAGATGCCCGAACTGCTCAGGCTCCGCAATCATGATCCCTCCGCCATACTCCGTCACATACCAGTTCTCCGGGTCGCCCTCTGGATCGGCCACGATTTCTACCCGGGCGGGCAGGCCGTGAAGTGAAACGCGGTCGCCGACAATAATCTCTTCGCTTGATTGGTAGAAGAATGGCATTCCGACCCTCAACCGCTCGAGATCCAGCCTAACGCTTAATCGCAGATTTGCGCGCGAACTACTCGCTCACTCCCGCACAAGCCGCTCTCATTCGCACCCGAACAAACCCGTCCCGCGAACCATCCCACTTCAACACTAGGCCATCGCCGACTGCATCCTCGGCCCGGTCCACCACATGCACCCGCCACTGGAAACCGCCGTGTTCCCCTCCACGCACTCCGGAAATCCGTTCCGCAGGAAATAGACGCCGTCCTTCACATTTGGCAGACCATGACCGTTGCATCGCGACCCGTCTGCTCGATCGCCCCTCCCACCTGCCCGCACGCGGTCCGCCCCACCACGCTCACGTGTTTCCAGATCGTCAAACTATGCTCCAGCGCCGCAGTTAAAAATCAAAATCGCCACGCCGGCAGGCCACCGCCCAATCGGTTCGGGGCGGGCAGTCGATTCCTAGCCCGGCCTCGGCTTTGCGCATTCCGCAGCCTCCGTCCAGGTGAAGCGTCCCTCTTCCACCATCCGTTCATAGCCGCCCCAGGCGGAATTCACAAGGATGTCGAGCGGACCTGTCGTATCGGAGATTTGCGCGAATACTGCCGCGGTTTGGGCATCGTCGAGATGATCGCAGCGAATCCGGATGACGGACGCGGGGAGCGCCGCCGATTCAACACTCCGGCCGGTGGCGAATACTTGAAATCCTGCTTCCGCAAGACCTACGGACGCCCCCCGGCCCACACCACGGCTCGCGCCAGTGACTAAAGCCGTTGGCATCCAGGAAAATACCGTTGAACCAGAGGATTGCGCCGGGATTGTGAAGCAGGCTCTGCCCCTAAGCCTTGCCGATGATGCCCTTCTCCACGATCGGGAGCTTGTCGATCATGTCGCGCGAGGCGCCGGGGAAGTTCGTCTGCAGGATCGACACCGGGTTTCCGCCGAGCCAGTTGCTAAGCGAGATTTCCTGGTACTCGCCGCTGTTGAATAGAACCAGGATCTCGGTGGGCTCGTCTCCGAGTTGCTCGACGTAGTGACCGTAGCCCTGCTTGATGAAAGCAATCTGGCCCGGACCGAATTCGTCCTCACGCATGCGCCCGTGCGAGCCGAAAACGCGAATGCGGGAGCGGCCCTTCAGGTAGTATTGCCACTCGTCGGCATGCGGATGCCAATGCATTTCACGCAAGCCACCCGGTTGAATCACCATCTTCACCGCGGTCATCGTGCTTTGAATGGGAAATTCCTTGGAGGAGACAACGCGCTCGGTGCCGCCCGGGAAGGTCTTCGCCGGCTGCAAGTCCAGGCGGTATTTGTGAGTGGCCTGAAACCACTGAATGTCCTTGTTGCGGAACTCCTCCACAGGAGGCGGAACCCGCCCCGGGCCAATGTACAACTGCTTTTTCGGGAATTGAGCAAAGGCCGCTTCCGGCAGATTCAAGTTGCGCGCCAGAATATGCGGCGGCGTGACGGAGATCCAATCGCTGACGTCAAACGTCCCGAACTCCGAAAAATGGCCGTTGTCGAACACCAGCAGCATATGGCAGGGCGTGTTCCCGATGTTCTGGAGTACGTGCCCGTGACCGCGCGGAAAATACCAGGTGTCGCCGACTTCGAAATCGGCGGACTCGGCCTGGCCGGTCGGCATGATGACCGTCGCTCGGACCTTGCCTTCGATCATGTAAGCCCACTCGGCCGCCAACACGTGCCAGTGCAGCTCGCGGATGCCGCCCGGATCCAGCCGCATGGAGACGCCCGCCAGGCTCTCCGAAACCGGAAATTCTTCTACGGTGGCTTCTTTAGCCGACCCGCCGGGGCCCACCCAATGGGTCTGTTCTTCGAGGTCGTATTTGAAGTTGGCGATGGGCTCGATTTTGGGTTTTTCTTCTTCTTTCCTTTTGTCCTGCGGCGGCGCGGCTTTGGCTACGCGCGTCCACATGCCCGCGGCGGCGGCGCCGATGCCTGTCATCGCGGCGGCGCTGAAAACGTTGCGGCGGCTGACTCCTTGTTCCTGGGAGCCCTGCGGTTTCAGATCTTCTCGTTCTTCGGGCATAGATGCTCCTTCGTCAGTGTGCTGCCATTCGAGTATACACCAGCCAGGGGCGGGCCGCCGATTAGTTTCATTGCTTTGCGGCTTGCACTCCCCTCTCCGTGTAGACCTGTCCGTCGGGGAGCGTCACCGAGACGAATTGCCCTCCGGGATCTCCGGTCAGAAGCGGCCGGATGGCGATGCTCACTTTATCTCCCGACTTGAGCAGCGTCGATTTCCATCCCGCCCTGGCGAGAATGCCGGGAGCCGTCATCTCCACGTTCCAGACCACCGGATCGCCTTTGTCTCCGGGGACTTCGATTTCGATCCAGGAATGCGGATTCGCCCACTTGAACTGCCGCACCGTGCCTGTGAGAATCACAGTCTTGGTGCGATCGAAGCCGGTCATTGAATGATGGCCTTCCGCAAGAGGCGCAAGCGATGCTGCCAAAATAATCGAGCAACCGAGCAAAAAAGTTTTCATATATTCTCCTAGCGCACGTTCAGGTTGGATTTCGTGCTCAGCATATGCTCGTTCAAATCGGGCAGGCATGAGGCTTCGGTAATGTCCTGATCGTCGATGCGTCTGAACCGCTTGGTCATTTTCCACTCGCCCTCCCAGCTTTTGGGATCGCTGAGCGTGTATTCGATCGACAACGTCTTGCCCCCGTCGATCATTTTGACCCGCTCCACGATGTGCAGGGCGTCCGTGGCGGGGATTCCGTTGTCGACCCAGTGATGATCGTTGACAAAGCTCGTCGTATCGATCACCAGCGCGTCGTTTTCCCAATGTCCGATCGATTCGCCGTTGAAGCTTGGCACCACCACGTCTGGATCGGTGTGTTTGCGGCCGTCCAGGTAGATGAATCGCGTGCTGTTCATGAAGCCGCTGACCATGTAGATGGCGGTGGGAACCTGCACCATGGCAATGGGCCAAACACGGGTCATGATGATGGGCATTCCCGCGGGCCAGCACGCGCCGATATCGTCGTGATACGCCTTCCCCTCCTTGGCGGCCTTTTGCGCGGCGTCGTAATGCGCCTGCGCGAATGGCGTCAGCTTGAATCCGGGGGGAGGAGAAAATCGGAATCCGTTATCCGGGCCTCCGCTGTGCTGCCAGGTGCCGGTAAGATCGAACGGCGGTTTGGGACGAGGCTTGGCGAGATTTGCGGGCGCGAGCGCTCCGGGCTGCGCGGCGGGCGCCTGCGCGGCCAACGTCGCGGCGCCGGCCAACAAGGCCACGGCGAACGGTGCAACAACATTGCGCATAAAAATTCTCCAGGGACAAGCTAGGAGCTTGTCCTTATCTCATCCTTATTTATCCTTTAGCTTTAGCCGGACGACGCCTTGTCCGTCCACATATTCGCGATTGTTATCGCAGACAAACTCCACCATTTCGTAATCAGGGGCCATCCGCTTGTACGCCAGCGTGTACGTGATCGGCTTTTCGAGCGTCACGGGGTCGGTGATCGTGATCTGGTCGTGCAGAATGTCGGGCGACAGCAGCCTTATCCGCTCGGCGATGCGCATCTGGCCGCTATGAGGCATTCCCCGGTAACCGGCGACCGTCGGCTTGATCCCGATCGTATCCACGACGAGCGCGTCGCCCTCAAAATGGCCCACCGAGCGGCCATAATAGCCCGGAGGAACGTCGTCCGGCTCGGCCTGCGGACGGTCGAGATAAACGCGCCGCACCTCGCTGAACGCCTCGGAGACGATGGTCACCTGGCGCGCCGTCTGAATGACTTCGATCGGATAGAGCGCGACCTGCATCATGGTCGGCATGCCATAGGGAATGCACTGGGCGCTGCCATTGGCGAGTTGCTCGCCGCGCCGGTTGGATTCGGCCTCGGCCGCTCGCCGGGTCTCGTAGGGCTTGGCATACTCCGGTTTCAGAACCAGAGGGCTCGCCGCGGGCGCGGCGAGTTTCGGATCGGCGCCCGGGCCTCCACGGTAGGGGCCCCAAATACCCGCGAGATCCACTGCCTTGGCGTTCGATTGCGCAGCGGCAGGCAACGACGCCAGCAGCGCGAGCGCGGAAATACCGAATCGTGAAGCTTTCAATCGTGGAGCTTTCATAAGACTACTGCCGCGAGGGGCCATTCGTAACTACGCGCCCATCGGGCAAAGTCGCCTGGGAGAGAAAGCCTCCCGCCTGCCCGCTCTTCAGCGGATTGATTACCAGCGTGGTTTTATCGCCCTTTTTGAGGCTGTGGTATTTCCAGCCGCTCTGCTGAAGAATGCTGGGGCTGCCTAGTTCGATGCTCCAGTGCTTCACCGCGCCGGCTTCGTCCGGCACGTCGATCTCGATGTAGCAGTGGGGGTTGGTCCACTCGAACGATGTGACCGTACCCTCCAGCTTGATCCGCTTGGTCATATCGAACATCGTGAAAGAATGATGGGCCCATGCAGGGCTCGCCACAAGCAGCGCACCGACCGCCGATAGCGACAACAGCGCCGTTCGATTCATCGGACCATGATAGTTTCCGGATCGGCGAAAGTCAAAGCCGGGTCCGGTCGCGGGCGGACGACCTCAAGGTGCGGTATTGATTCTGTACTCCGGTCCTCGCTCGGTTCAGCCCCTCTTCGGCCACACCACCCCTTGATCCTTCTTCGTCACCGGCGCCATCCCCTTATAGACGAACTTCTGCAAACGCTGGCCGCGGTACGTCTCCGCGGTGAAAATGTCGCCTTTGGAATCGGTGGCGATGCTATGAACCGCATAGAACTCGCCCGGCTGGCGCCCTCCGTCTCCGAAGCTGGTCAGGATTTCGAGCGTATCGCGCAGCATGATGTGGATCTTCTCGTTGGATCCATCCGCCAGGAAAATATATTTCTGCTGCGGATCTTTCGAGAACGCGATATCCCACACCGAGCCGTCGCCCAGCGTGTTCTTGGCGATAATCTGCTCCTTCACGAAAGTTCCATCCGGCTTGAAGACCTGAATGCGATCGTTGACGCGATCGCAAACGTACAGCAAATTATCGTGCGAAAGCTCGGCGCAATGCACGGGATTGCGGAACTGCTGCGCGATGGGGGCATCCGGCTGGTAGTTGCCGAGCGGAGTGTCGTCCGGCTTGTGGCCATACGCGCCCCAGTGCCGCTTGTACTTGCCGGTATCGGCATCGAACACGATCACGCGGTGATTGCCGTAGCCGTCGGCAACGTAAAGCTCATTGGTCTTCGGATCGACAAACGTTTTGGCGGGCAGCCCGAGGTTCTCCACGTCATTGCTGCCATGGCTGGAGGACGGCTTGCCGATCTGCATCAGGAGCTTTCCATCCTGAGTGAATTTCATCAGGTAGCTGTCGTGAAACAATGACGGGTTAAACGCCGGACCGCGTCCCTTGCCCTTGTCTGCGCCCTGCTTTGCCTGAGCCACCGCGGGACCGCCTTCCTCGGCTGTGGGAGGGGCATTGCGGCCGTTGCCCCCAACCCACACGTTGCCTTTGTAGTCGACGGTGATGCCGTGATTGGAATTAGGCCATACGTAGCCATCTCTCTTGGCGTCCTCCGGCCCGCCCCACGACCGAAGCAAGTTGCCGTCTTCATCGAATTCGAGCACCGGCGGAGCCGGCGCGCAACACTCGGCTTCTATAACGCCCGCTCGCCGTTTTGGACCCGGCGGATTGGCCACGGCATAGTTCTCCATGGCTTCGAGCGACCCTTGCCGGTGAACGATCCAGATGTGGTCTTTATCGTCGACGGAGACTCCGATCACGTTGCCCAGCACCCAGTGATTCGGCAGCGGCTTAGGCCACATCACATCGACTTCGAACCGGGGCGCTTGCACGCCCGCGGCTTCCACCACGGCTCGCTTTTGAAACACGACCGATGCCACGCCGAGCGCGGCGAGAAGCGCCACAAATCCAGTCCCGATTTTGATGTTGCGCCGCATACGTCGGATCTCCTCTCCTCGCCTGTCAGGCGGTCGATTTAGCGCGTATCGGCTGCCAATATTAGCACCGTGCGAGAATTTGACGCAAGCGCGCCGCGGCGCGCAAGGGTGGGATAAACCTGAGCGTGTCCTACAATCTCCCTATGGTCACCAAAATCCTTCTAGCCGCCCTGGCGCTGACGGCCGCCGCGAGCGCCCAATCCAAGCTTCAGTTGAAAGTTCACACCGGGCGAGGCGTCAACGGCTACGACGTCAATTCCACTATGATTTCGGGCGAAAAGGATATGGTGGTCATTGATCCCCAGTTCAGCCTCAGCGAAGCCCATCGCCTCGCGGCTGAGATTCTCGAATCCAAGAAGAACTTGACGGTCATTTATTGCACTCATCCGCACCCGGATCATCTTTTCGGGCTGGCGGTGTTGAAGCAGGCGTTTCCCGCGGCCAGAATTGTCGCGCTTCCCGCCACGGTGAACGCCGCGAAGACGGGATGGCCCACGCGACAGAAATTTTGGTTTGCGACATATGGCAACAATATTCCCGGACCCGACCCAGTGCTTCCGGAGGCGCTTTCCACTCCCGAAATAACGCTCGAAGGCGAGCAACTTCAGATCACCGGCGGCCTGCAGGGAGACGGCCCGGGAAACAGCTTTGTCTACATTCCGTCGATCAAAGCCGTGGTCGCGGGCGACACCGTTTTCGACCGTGTTTATTTCGGAGTCCCCAAGGACAAAGCTCGCGAAGATTGGATGCAAACGCTCGATCGAATCTCCGCGTTGAAGCCGGCGATCCTTATTCCCGGCCACGAGGGCCTCGGCGCGAAGCACGATCTATCGGCGATCGCCTTCATGAAAAAATACATTGCGGATTGGTATTCGGATGTCGCCGCTTCGAAGAGTGCGGCGGAGATGCGCGCGAAAGTTCTCAAGCAATATCCCGGCCTCGGAATGGATTTCACTCTCAACGATCGCGTCGCGTCTTTCTTTCCAGACGCGAATAAATCCAAGTGAGTCCCTTCTCAAGAATCTGAAACGTTCGCGGCGGCCGACGCATCTCGCGCCGGAAGGATTACAACGCGCGGCTTCGCCGATCGGCGGTAGCGGTAACCCCAAGGCGCACCTAGCATAGACGAAGGTTAGAAACTAACCCCGCCGCGGGGTCGTCTCCAAAATGATGGTTTTGCTCTGGAAGTGCGCTGCTCGCTGTTTCTTTACTCTGCTGCTCGCAAGCAGTTGTTCTATATTCGCCCAAGATTCGCCGGTTGCCTCCGCGGAAGAGGCCGCTAGCTCCGCTCCTGCGGATCTCATTCAGCCGGATCAGTCGCCTCCGCCGGCTCCTAAGGCCGACGCATCCGATAAACGTGTGTTTGGAGTTCTTCCCAACTACCGGACCGTCGATCAAAACGGACCGTACCAGCCCCTGAGCGCGAAGGAAAAGCTGACCATCGCGACGAAAGACACCATCGACTATCCGCTGTTTTTTGTCGGAGCCGGCCTTGCCGGCCTGGCTCAGCTCACCGATCAACACACCAGTCTCGGAGAAGGACTGAAAGGGTACGGTCTCCGTTATGCGACGTCTTATTCCGATCAGGCGATCGGCAATATGATGACGGAGGGACTTCTTCCGGTCCTGTTCCGCGAGGACCCGCGCTATTTCCGCCAGGGCCCTTCGCGCGGGGGAGTCTGGTGGCGAATCGGCTATGCCGGCTCTCGAATTTTCGTGACGAAGACGGATACGGGCGCCAACACCTTCAATTTTTCAGAAGTGCTCGGGAACGGCATCGCCGCTGGCGTTGGCAACGCCTATTACACGAACGAGCGGACGCTGGGAGACAATTTTCAGCGGCTATATGTCGCTCTTGCCACCGATGCGTTTTCGCAAGTGCTGAAGGAATTCTGGCCCGATATCAAGCAGAAATACTTTTCACATCACCAGAAGACGCAGCCATAGCCGGGCGTTCCCAGAACGATAACGCGACCATCACCGTGACCGCTTGAACCAAGGCCAGAAACACGGCGCATGCCGCCCAGCCTCCGCGCGAATAAAAAATTCCTGGCAAGGATGCGCCCGCGCTTCCCCCGAGATAGTAGAAGGTCGAATAAAGACCGATCGCCAAAGCGCGGTTCTTATCTGTCGCGGTTCCTACATAGGCGCTCGCCGTAGCTTGAGCGACAAAGACTCCGGTGCAGCATAGCGCCAAACCGAAAACCACCACCCAGAAATGCGCGGATAACGTAATCACAATTCCGATTGTGCTCAGCACGATCGCCGAGGCAAGCGCGGCGCGGTGCCCATGCTTGTCGATGGCTCGGCCGGCCATCGGCGTCACGACAATGCCCGCCAGATAGACAAAGAAGATCGACCCCAGCGCCGCCGGCTGCAATTCGAACGGTGGCGCCGCCAGGTAAAACGTGACATAGGTGAACACGCCCACCAGCGAAAAAAGCACGCAGAAGCCGACGAGAAACGCTGCGAACAATCGCCGGTTCTGTAGATGTGCGGTGAGCGCAGCCATCCACCCTCGTTCTAGCGTATGCGCATGAGTATGGCTATCGGCCGGCAACCAAATCCAGACCGCCAAAGCGACCAGGAAATTCAAGGCGCCCAGCACCAGAAATACGGTCTGCCAGGGAGCATGCGCCGCCACTAAGCCAGAAATCGCGCGGCAGGAGAATCCTCCCGACACCGTGCCCGAGACGTACGCCGCCACCATCCGCCCCGCCCCCGCTTCTCGCCATTCGTCGTTGATGTAGGCGACAGTGATCGCGAAAACTCCCGGCGTAAACACGCCTTGCCAAAACCGCCAGAACAGTAGTTGCGCGAGCGTGGTCGCGGTGGAAGTCGCGAACGCGGAAAGGGCCAGCAGGAAAGCCGACCAGACAATCACCCGCCGCCGCCCGAATCGGTCCGCCAGAAATCCCGCGAACGGCGCCGCGACCGCCACGCCCAGGCTCGGCACTGTGACCGTGAGGCCCGCGGTGATTTCGCTGGTGTGGAAAAGCCTTTGCAGCAAGGGCAGCAGCGGCTGCGTCGCCCAAATTTGCAAGAACGCGCCGAAGCCGGCGAGGATCACCGCGGCGGTGCGATGCTTCGAGGAGATAGCGTGAGCGGAAGCGGGCATCGTTTGCGCGGCTCGCTAGGTTTGCTGCAAGGGCAGATACACGCGAAACACGCTGCCCTCGCCGGGCGTGCTCTCCACCGCGATCTTGCCGCCATGATCGTCCACGATCTTCGAAACGATGGCGAGCCCCAAGCCCACGCCCTCCGGTTTGGTGGTGAAGAAAGGATTGAAAATGCTTTCCAGGTGTTTCGCATCGATGCCGCAACCGCGGTCGATTACCGCAATCTCCACCGCCGGACCGGTATTGGCTTCCACGCGGCGGGTTTTCACCGTCACGACGCCGTCGGGCGGGCTCGCCTGCGCCGCGTTCAGCACCAGATTCAAGAGCGCACCCTCCAATAATTGCGGATCGAACGCCACCGGCGGGATATCGGGCGAGTAATTCTTGAACACCGACACCGAGCGCGCCACGCCGGATTTTTCGCGATCGAATCGTTCGGTCACGCGGTCGAGCAGCGCGGAAAGATCGCCTTTCGCTAGGTTCAGCCGCTGCGGCCGCGCGAAGTCCAGAAAACGCGTGATCAGCGAGTTCGTGCGATCCACTTCCGTCGCGATGTAGCCCGCCATTTCGCGGGCAATTTCGTTCTCGGCCTCCACGTGCCGCTGGAGCAGCTCCGCCGACGTCTTCATCGTGCCCAGCGGATTCCGCAGCTCGTGCGCGAGTCCCGCGGTCAACTGGCCCAGCGCGGCTAGGCGCTCCGAGCGATGGATCTCGGCCTCGGCCTGCTTGAGATTCGTGTTCGCCTTGGCCAGCTCGCCGGCGGTGGTCTCCAGCGTCTTCGTCTTCGCGCGGTTGTCTTCGGCAAGCTGGAACGTCAGGAACCCGACCACCGGCAGCAACAGCGCGCGCAGCGCCAGTTCAAACCAGTTTTCCGGATCGATCACCTGCGCGTTCCAATCGATTCTCAAGAGGTAAGAAAAATAAACACCGCATGCCGCGACGGTCGAAAGCACAATGCCGCGCACGCCGAAGTTTGTCGCCGCGGAAATGACGGGCAGCAGGAGAAATACGTAAAAGCTGCTTTGAATGCCCTTCCCTGCCAGAAGGACGTAGCACAACACTAGCTCGATCAGGATAGCGGAGACGGCGCCGATGCGCGACTCCAGCGCCTGAATGACGCCCAGGCCAATCAGCAGCACTCGCACGATAGCGCCGGATTCGGGCCGGAGGATGCCATCGAGCGCCGCCAACGCCGAAAACAGCAACAGCCAGACGAAATCCTGAGGCCGGAAATAGCGGAGCCAGGAAGGAGACAAAACATTATTTTAACGCGGTAGTGCCCATCGGCTTAAGAAAATTCCGCCGTTGGGGCGATCGGCCCGTCGAATGCTTTTAGTAGAATCGTCTCGTTCCCGTTCTTGCATGCAGCTTATGAGGAGAGCCCTGCTTTGCCTTGCCTTCGCCTTGGGCGGTGTCGTCTACGCGCAAGTTCCGCAAATCTCCCTGGGAACGCAGACGCTTCTGCCGGATGGAACCACATCGATCGCGGTACAGCTTTCCTCGTCGGGCAATTCCCCCGCGGCCATCCAGTTCGACGTGACCTACGACAACACGCTCGGATCGATCGCGATCAACGCCGACGCCGGCGCCACAGCCGCGTCGAAAAGCATTCACACCGCCGGTCTTCAGGTGAATCAGACGCGCGTCATTGTTGTCGATCAAAACCAGAACACCATTCCCGATGGAACTGTGGTAACACTGATCGTCACCCCGGTCGCGCAAGGAGGAACGGGACCGTACACCATCGCGTTTTCGAACTTCGTCGCCAGCGATGCGACCGGCGGCAGCCTGATTCCGATCCCTCAGGGAGGCGGAGGACCGCCTCCGCCACCGCCGCCGTCACTGCCGTTCGGCATCGTAAACGCGGCTAGCGAGGCTTCCGGCGCCATCGCGCCGGGTGAAATCGTGAGTCTCTACTTCGGGGGGCTGGTCCCCTCCTTCGCAGCCGCTTCGGATTTATCGGTCACGATTGACGGAACCGCGGCGCCGATGCTCTACGCCGATCCGAACCAAATCAATGCTGTC
Organism: Bryobacteraceae bacterium; assembly: GCA_036557165.1. Lineage (GTDB taxonomy): Bacteria > Acidobacteriota > Terriglobia > Bryobacterales > Bryobacteraceae > Palsa-187. The sequence continues at coordinate 12,392 of DATBIA010000113.1, read as the reverse complement.
ACCCCGTTTGGGTTGGCCGGCAAGTCGAGCGTGCAGGTTGCCCTCAATTATCAGGGCCAGGCGGTGGCGCAGGGAACGGTATCGGTCGCTGCCACAGCGCCGGGGATTTTCTCCGCCAACGGCTTGGGTCAGGGCCAGGGCGCTATTGTGAACCAGGACACCTCGTTGAATTCGGCTTCGAATCCGGCGCCCGTCGGCTCTACCGTCACTCTGTTCGCCACTGGCGCGGGATCCATGAACCCACCCCTCACCGATGGCGAAATCGTGGCCTCAAGCCCCACCCCCACCTCTCAGCCCGTCGCTTCTGTACAGCTCAGCATGTGCGGCGCGGACATCAGACCGAACTCTATCCCATACGCTGGACCGGCGCCCGGTGAAATTGCGGGAATCCTCCAGGTTAATTTCGTAATTCCCCAGACTTGTGCCACTAGTACGGGGCCCGCTGTGCCATTGGTGATGTTTATTGGCGGCAACAAGAGCCAATCCAATCTGACCATCGCCATCCAGTAGCCCGCAAGCGCAAAAACCTCGCACAGAATCCGAACGATTCGTCTTGGCCTCCGATTTTTCACCGCTTTATGGCGCCTTCACTGGCGCCTTACATGCTAGGCCTTAGTACTGCCGACCGAAACGCTTGGTTTACCCGGCGCATTGCTTAGCTCCGCGCGATTGACGTTATCGCGTTGACCGGCGTTGTCAGATCGGTGGCCATAACAGAGGATAAGAGCGCTTCCCGCCTAAGGCGGAAGGGCCATGAGAGGTGTCGGAGAGGTGAAGCTCGGCGTGCTTCGAGGAGCGGCCTACGGCTGCTCGGCCTGGATCGTCTACGGCGCGCTGGAGACAGTCTTGTCGATTGGCGCGCAGCTTCGCGGCCATCCATTGATGGCTATGACGGCGTGGCAATGGCGGCTGATCCTGATGCTGATGGCAGTATACGCCGTCGCCGGATCGATTTTGGGCGCGGCAGCGGGTCTGATCGCCGTCACCGCGGATCATGGAGAGAGCTTTCTGGAGCACGGGTTCCTGGAGCATGAATCGGGGACCATCTACCAGGAGAATTTGCTGCCCCTGTTGATCAAGTATCCAAGGCAGCGCGAGGGATCTCGGCATGATCGCCTGGTAAGCCACATCGATATCGCGCCCACGATTCTGGCGGCCGTCGGCATCGCGGCAACTACGGGTTCGCAGGGCCGCAATTTGACCGATGGAAATTCGGGCGAACCGGACGTTGTCTTCGCGGAGGCTCGCGCGCTCGAACAGAGCCGGAAGGAGCCGAAAACTCTGGGGGTTCGCCGGGCGGCGATCGAGGGGCGGTACAAGCTGATCTCCTGGACCGGTGGGCCCTCGGAACTATACGATCTTTCGTCCGATCCGCAAGAAAAGTACAATCTGTACGCGCCGGACGATCGGCGGGCGGTCGATCTGGCGAAGCGCTTGAAAAAGTGGGCCGCCTCGGCGCCCCCGCTCAGACGCGGTTCGACGACGGATAATTCCGCAATTCTACGGCTAAAATTGCTCGGATATATTCAATAATGCGAACTAATTCGACAAGACGATGGTGAAACGAAGCAACCCCCCCGGTGCCCCGGCGAGGGAGAACTCCGCGCGGCGGGGAGTCCACGCGACGCTCATGGGGGCGGCGTGGGGCGCGTTCGTCTGGCTGGCTTACGGTCTGGTTGAGTTTACTCTTTCCACCGGGATTCAACTGTGGCGGAACCCGGAAATGGAAATCCTGGGATGGCAATGGCGCCTGATCGCGATGCTAATGGGCGCCTTCGGCCTGATCGGGCTGACGCTTGGCGCGGCGGGAGGAATCGCGGCGCCGGGGTCGCCGAGGATTTTCGCTTCGTTGAGCCTCGCGCTTGTGTTTGCCGGCAATCTTTTGTTGGGATGGTCGCTCGGAAGGTCGGAATACATTGCCCTGGCCGCCGCCATATTCGTCTCGGTCTCGCTGGCGTCCGCTTTGGTCTCGAAGAAAATGCGGGCGAGATTCCAATTCCTTACAAGCCCGTGGACCGTCAGCCTGCTGCTGCTGGGTTCGCCTTGGGTGAGCCGCGAAGCGCTCGATTCGACGGCATCGCCCGCGCTGAAAATGACGCTGTCCGTGCTGTTCGTGTTGGCGGTCGCGGTAACAGCGGCGGTTTTTGGCCGTTTTACCAATCGCCGCGCGCTTGCGATGCGCGCTGCTGGCCTATTCGGGGTTGCCATTTTGACCGTGAGCGTTGCAGCCGCTTTCGCCGGTGCGCAAGACTCGGTGGCTCAGCCGGCCGCTCCCGTCGAGGGCCGGAGCTCGCCCAATGTCCTGCTGATCGTCATGGATACCGTCCGGGCGGATCACACCTCGCTCTACGGATACGAGCGCGACACGACGCCCAATCTGCGCGCGTTCGCCGATCATGCGACCTTTTACTCGCGCGCGGTCGCCGTTTCCGATTTCACCCTTCCAAGCCACGCCTCGATGTTCACGGGCGTCTACCGGGATTGGCACGGGGCTTTCCGTTTGGGCGGGGAGAATCCCCAGCCGTTGAACCCGGACCGGCCAACCTTGGCGGAGGTGCTGAGTTCCCATGGCTACTGGACGGCCAGCTCGGTGGCGAATTTCGCCTATCTCGCGCGCTGGACCGGACTGACAAGGGGCTTTGCCGTGACGGAAACGGGCAGACCGGTGGACATTTCCAGGGCCAATCAGGCGTTCTATCTGCGCCGAGTCGCCAAGCGCCTGTTGCGCCTGACGGCCGATACCGCCGCGCTGGACCGCGAGACCATGACGGCCGCCGACGTAGAGAGGAAAACACGGGGTCTGTTGGCGCGGGCTAAGTCCGGCCGCGCCCCCTTTTTCCTCTTTGTCAATTACATGGACGCTCATTATCCGTACGTTCCCGACCCGCCTTTCGATTTACGGTTTCCGGGTAAGGGCGAACTTTCGCCATCCGTGGACGACTGGCGGCGGCAGGCCACTCTGAAAGAGCATCCCTTGACCCCGGCGGAGCGATCCAATCTCGTCTCCCAATACGATGGAGGTATTACTGAAGAAGACGCCAGCATTGGACGGCTGCTCGGCCGGTTACGCGAGCTGGGGCTGTACGACAACACCCTGATCATCATCACCTCCGACCATGGGGAAGCCTTCGGCGAGCACGATCTGCTGCGGCACGAGATCGGCTTCGTTTATCAGAATCTGGTTTCGATTCCGCTGATTATTAAATATCCTCGGCAGCTTGATCCGCGGCGTTCGGACGAGTTGGTGAGTCAGGTCGATTTCATGCCCACGATTCTGGATCTGGCCGGCATTCCCATGCCGGCCGCTCTTCAGGGAGTTAGCCTGGTGGCCGCGGAGCGCGACCGGACCAGGGTCGTCTACGCGTCCGCCAACGGCCTCAACAGAGTCGCCAGAGTGAATCCGAAATTTGCGGGAACGCGGCACGCTATCTTTGCGGGATCGCTGAAGCTGATCTCTTCCACCTCCGGTCCTACCGAGTTGTACGATCTGAACGCCGATCCAGGGGAAGAGCATAATTTGTATTCCTCGGGCGATCCTCGCGCCGTGGAGTTGTCGCGCCGCCTCGAATCATGGGTCGCAAGCATGCCCCACGGAAAGGTGCGGACTAAAAGGCTCGATCCAGCCACTCGCGAGCGGCTGAAGTCGCTAGGATACGTCCAATGAGAGATACCGCTCCTTCGCAGTCGCGGCTCTATAGTACGCCGCTTCCTTACGGTCGCGGCTCGCAAGCCGTTGCTGAGCCGCGACCGCGAGGGAGCGGTTTTCCAGGATCCGCGAGATGAGCGATATTTCAATCACCGGACGGGTGCTCAAAGGCGCTGCCTGGGGCGTGGTGGCGTGGCTGATTTACGGCGCCGTGGAGTGGACCCTCAGCGCAAGCGTTCAATTGTGGCGTTTTCCGGAAGTGCGCATTCTGGATTGGCAATGGGGCTTGATTACGATGGTGCTGGCGGTATATGCCGTCATCGGCCTCGTGGTGGGCGCCGTAGGCGGTCTGGCAGCGCCGGCAGCGCCGGAAATCTTCGCCTCGCTCACGCTCGCGCTGGCTTTCATTGTGAATCTTATTCCCGCATTTCCGCTGGCGCGCTCGGAAGAAATCGCGTTAGCCGTCGCCGTCCCCCTCGCCTGCCTGCTCGTCGCGGCCCTGATTCCCGGCGGGCTCCAAAAACGCCTGCGATTTCTCACCAGCCCCTGGACGGTGAGCCTGCTCCTGCTCGGCGCGCCGTGGGTGAGCCGGGAGGCGCTCGCTTTCCGTCAGCCCGCGCTGGTCAAGTTGGGGGCTTCTTTTCTATTTCTGGCAGCGGTGGCCGGATTCGCCGCGTTGTGGAATCGCTTCCGCGCGAATCGCGTGCCCAGGCTGGGAGCGCAGGCGGCATTGGCCGCGATCGCGATATGCGGGTTCGCGACGGTGGCGGCCGTCGCGCAAAGGCCGCCCGCCGTGCGCGTCTCCTCGTCCGCGCCGCCCGCTGGGACCACGAAGCCCAGCATCCTGCTCATCACCATGGATACGGTCCGAGCCGATCGTACTTCGCTCTATGGCTACATGCGCGACACCACGCCGAACCTGCGGGAATTTGCAAAAACCGCCACCCTCTACACCCACGCGTTCTCCACTTCCGACTTCACCCTGCCCACGCATGCCTCGCTGTTCACGGGACTCTACCCCAACTGGAGCGGCGCGCTCGCTCCGCTCAATCCCGACGAGCGTCATGTCGCCGACCCTCTTCGCCCCGACAAAATAACACTGGCCCAGATCCTGAGTTCCCAGGGTTATTGGACCGCGGAGTCGGCCGCGAATTTCGGATTCTTGGCCCCGTGGACCGGTCTGACGCGCGGCTTCGCCGTATCGGATTTTCCTCAGCCGCTGACCATTTCCCCGGACCGCCGCCCGTTCTATTTGTACGCCACCGCGCGGCGGCTGTTGAGCCTGGTCGTCAATACGGCGCGGTTCGAAAAAATTCTGCCTAGCGCCTCGGATATTAACGGCCGCGTTCTGCAATTTCTGGACGCCGCCAAAACCGCCGGCGCGCCCTTTTTCCTGTTCGTCAATTACATGGACGCGCACACGCCCTATGTTCCCGATCCGCCCTACGACAAGCGGTATCCGGGATTGGACCCGCACATTGCGCCGCATCAGATTTCCCCCCTGGAAATCCAGGTGGATAGCGGCAAGCACGAGCTGACCGCGCGGGAAAAAAATCATCTGAGCGCGCAGTACGACGGCGGCATCGCCGAGGAGGACGCCGCGATCGGAGCCCTGTTGAAACGGCTGCGCGATCTGGGCCTTTACGACGACATGCTAATCGTCGTTACCGCCGACCATGGCGACACGCTGGGCGAGCACGGATTGATGGATCACTTCCTGGGGTTCGTGTATCAGGAGCTGATCCACGTTCCGCTCGCCATCAAATATCCCCACGAGCGCGGCGCAAGCCGCTCGGACGAGCTCGTCAGCCAGGTGGATCTCCTGCCGACTGTCTTGGATCTGCTGGGGAGAAAGCCCAATCCCGAGCTGCAAGGCAGAAGTCTGCTTAGGCCGGCGCCCGCCGACGGCCCCACCGTATTTTCCCAAGGCACTCGCGATGCGCTGGTCGGCGCGGGGAATCCTAGATTCACGGGGATGCGCCGGGCCATTCTGCGCGGATCTTCGAAACTGATCGAGTGGAGCGCGGGGCCGCCGGAATTGTACGACATCGACGCCGACCCCACCGAAAGCCATAACCTTTACCGGCCGGACGATCCGGCCGCCATCGATCTCTCGCGCCGTCTCGCAAGCTGGGTGTCTTCCATGCCGCGGCAGACCGTGCCTCACAAGCTGGACAAAAGCAGCGCCGAGCGGCTGAAGTCGCTGGGGTACATCCAGTGATCCCGCAACGGGCTCCTTCGCCGGCCGGGTGGCCGGGCGGCGAACGAACACCTGCGCCGGCGAGCCGCTGGCTGAGGATTCTTCCCCCCGGGGCCATCGTGGTCTTGGGCCTGAGCGTGGGACTGATTCCTCTGTTCCAAGGCCGGCTGTTCTTGTTTAACGATAACCGCGACGAATATTATCCGCACACGCAATTCTTGACTCAAGCTTTAAGAAGCTGGACCATTCCGCAGTGGTGGCCGAACGTCGGCGCAGGGACTCCCGTCGTGGCTGAGGGCGAAGCGCAATATAGCCCGATCCGGCTGCTGCTCGCGGCGTTGCTTCCGGCGCCGGCCTCCTTCATGACGGAGATCGCGTTGTATTTCGCTCTGACCGGCCTGGGAACGTATCTTTTTTTGCGGGCCATCCAACTGCATCCGCTGGCGGCGTCGGCGGGCGCGTTGGGCTTCATGTTCGGAAGCCATTTCATGATCGAGCTGCGCGACATGGGTCTGTTGCGCGCAGCGTGCCTGTTTCCCTGGCTCATGTGGCTCGCGGAAGTCTCGTTTCAGCCGGGGAAGACTCGAAGGACGCTTTGGCTGGCGCCTCCCGTCGTCGCTCTCCAGTACCTGGCGGGAAATCCCGTCTACTCGGTGGTTACGCTGGTAGCGGTTTTCTGCTATCTGCTCTTTCGAGCGGCGAATATGCGGGACAAGCTTAGGCTCGTCCTGCTGTGGGGCGCGATGACGGGGCTCGGCCTCGGCATGGGCGCGGTTCAAATTGTCCCGATGCTGCGGCACGTGAGCGAGTCGGTCCGCGCCGGAGGGCTTTCGCTGGACTACGCGACTCGGTACAACTCCAGCAAACTTGCCGACTTTCCGCATGCGTTGTTCCCGTATGCGTACGATCTTCGCAACCCGGTCGTGTCGATCTCGGGATTTTACGATGGCGCCCTGATCGCCGTGGCGGCGATCTTCGGTTTGTGGTGGATTCGCCGGGCCGGCGCTCCGGTCTGGAGCCTGGCGGCAGGCGGAGTATTCGCCGCGCTCATGGCCCTGGGAACCGCGACGCCCCTGTACGGCGTTCTGTGGCATCTGCCCTTGTTCAACGGCTTCCGCTTTCCGAATCGGTATCAATTCTGGACCAGCTTCTGTTTTACTTGCCTGGGCGCCGTGGGCTTGAATCGCGCTCTGGAATGGAATCGGGAACATGCCCCGGGCAGGCGCTTCCGTCCATTTCTGCCCCTCGGTTTGCTCGTTCCCGCGCTGGCGGCGATGCTCTGGATCGCGCGCCCCGCGATGCATGAAGAGATTATCTACTGCCTTCTCCTGCTGACGTTTTCGCTGGGGATTTTGTACCTGCTGTGCGTCGTCCGCAGACCGCTCGTGCTGCTCGCCATCGTCAATTTATTGCTGGTGGCCGATCTCGGCTATTTCAGGTTGTACGCGGACTACGCGCCCACCGAAAAAATCCAAGACGGATTGAGGAAAGATGGACTCGCGGGCGTGCTCGCGCAAGATCCCGGCCGTTTCCGGATCCTCACGCTTTTCCTCACCCCGGACTACAAAGCCAGCGAGTTCCGGGAACAGAACATGCTCATCGGCTCCAGCCCGTCCCTGTGGGGGCTGGATAGCGTCAGATATCACGGATCGCTCGACCTTCGCCGGTTTGAGCCTCTGATCGAAACGTTAGTTTCGACTTTAAGGGAACGACCGGATCGGGCGCCGGAATTTTCGGGCTTTCTCGATTTTCTGGAGGCCAAATACGTCGTGGCGCCGGGCAGATTCGCCTTCGCGGGATGGGACAAGATCAAAGAAGAAGGCGGAATGACGGCTTGGCGGATTCCGGGCTTCCGCGGCGGCGAGTTCCTGGTGGACCGCGTGGAGCCGGAACCCGTGATGGCGAACAAATCCATCGTCGATGAAATTCGCTCGCGTCCCTTCGACTACCGCCGAACCGCGCTGGTCGCTTCAGCCGACCTACCCGACATGCGTGGATTGGGCGGCACATCCGAAGAGGCGCCGGGCAAGGTCGAGCGGCTCGCGGCGAAATACGATGCGATGGGCTTCCATGTGGTCGCCGACCATCCCGCGCTGCTGGTGATTCCCAACAACTACTATCCCGGGTGGACAGCAGCCGTGAACGGAAGTTCAGCGCGCATTTACCGCGCGGACTGGATTGGCATGGGAGTGCTCGTGGGCGCGGGCGAATCGACCGTGACGATGCAATTCACCACGCCCGGCTTCCACACGGGCATCGCGTTGTCGCTTGTGGCGCTGGTCCTTTGGCTTGGAATCGCAGCACGGTGGGGTAAACTCTAGCTTGTCTCGCAGGCCCCGATTTTTGTGGCTGGCCGCCTGCGTGATCGCCACCCCGTTTCTGCTGTTCTTTGCCGCTCGCGGCGCGATTGCTCTGGCAACGGACGTTCTGGAATCGCGCTATCCGCCGCCGGGAAAAATGATCGCGGTGGACGGCCATAAAATGCACATTTATTGCGTGGGCGATGGCGCCCCAACAGTCGTGTTGGAGCCGGGCATGGGAACCGACTGGGTTCAGTGGCGGCCTGTTTCCTCAAAATTATCCACGGTGACACGCGTCTGCGTCTACGATCGCGCCGGCTATGCCTGGAGCGATCCGGGCCCCACTCCTCGTAGCGCGCTTCGCATCGCGACTGAGCTTCACGAACTACTGTCAAAGGCGTCCGTTCCCGGGCCGTATTTGCTGATCGCCCACTCATTCGGCGGCTACATCGCGCGCATGTACGCCGCCCGCTTTCCGGATTCCTTGAGCGGCATTGTGATGGTCGATTCGTTGCAGGAAGAAGACGGGCACGCGCCAAATCCAAAGCCGCCGGCTGGATTCGGCTTTCGCGGACTCGTTTCTCTTCTTCCGCCGATCGGATCGGACCGGTTGAAACGGCTGTACCAAGGCAGCCGCGCGCTGCCTGCTAGCTTGAAAGATGCTCCTGTGGCTTACCAGTACCGATTTCTTATGGCGTCTCCCTTGCGCCAATTAAAAGCCGAGCGGAACGAATTCGAATCGCTGCCGCTGACCGAGGAGGAAGTCCGCGCCGCGCGGTTTCCGCCGGAACTTCCGCTGGTGGTGATTACGGCGGGGGCCGATGAGAAGCATTGGGCGCGGCAGACCAGGCTGGCGCGCCTGTCGTTATCGGGCAAGCAGGTGATCGCGGCGAGCAGCGGCCATTCCGTGGAGCTTTTTCAGCCCGATTTGATTGTGGACGCCGTCGAGCAAATGCTGAAGAGGTCGCGCTAGGTCATGGCTACAGTTCCGGTTTCGGTCGTGATCGCATCCATTGTCGGGCCGCCCTTCATCGACGATTGCCTGGAGTCGGTGAAGGAGCAGGCCCAACGCCTCGGCGCCGAAGTCTTGGTAGTGGCCTGCGGCGATCATGCCTACGCGGAACGGATTGCGCGGAAATTCCCGTGGGTGCGCGTGATCCATCGCCTTGAGCGGGAGACCGTGCCGGATCTGCGCCGCCGCGGCGTCGAGGAAGCCACCGGCGAGGTGGTCGCGGTGATCGAAGAACATTGCCTCGCCGCTCCGGACTGGCTCGATCGCGCCATAGAAGCGTATTCGGGAGGCGAGTATGGTGTGGTGGGCGGCCCCGTGATGGATCACGCCTACACGCGGCTGCGCGATTGGGTGGTGTACTTCATCGAGTACAATAACTACCTTCCGCCTTGGCGTCCAGGCGAATGGCACGACCTGGGAAGCGCCAACATCGCCTATTCGCGGGAATTGCTCATGACTTACCGGGAATTTTTGAGCGGCGGCTATTGGGAGGCGGGGCTTCATCCGCGCCTGATGCAGGACGGCGTAAAATTCCGCCCCGCTCCGGACATGAAGGTCCATCATCGAGGCCCTTTCAACTACGGCTATTATCTCGGGCAGAGATACTGGTTCAGCCGGGCGTTTGCGGGCCGGCGCTCGCGCGATCTCTCGGCGGTGAAGAAATTGGCATATGTGGCGGCGTCCCCACTGGTCCCCTTCTTGCTGCTGGCTCGCATCGGCAAGCGCGTCAAGGAAAGGGGCCGCCACCTGGACAAATTCGCGAAAGCGTTGCCGCTGCTGATCCCACCGCTCTTCGTCTATGTGGGCGGCGAGTTTATGGGCTATCTCGCCGGCCCCGGCGATGCCCTTTTGAAGGTGGAGTAAATGGACGCGCCTGTTTTATCCGTTGTGGTAGCGGTGGTGAGCGATACCACCGGTTCGCCCGATGCCCGTCATCTCGAGCCATGCCTCTGGGCCTTAGACCGGCAGACGGGCGCCCCTTCGATGGAAATCATCGTTCCGTATCTGCCCTCCGCCGCGGGGATCGCGGAGGCGCGCCGCAAATTTCCGGCTGTGCGATTCCTCGAAATTGCCGATTCCCGCCTGTACACCGGCTGCGCCGGTAGCCGCGAGCATCACGACGAGTTGCGGGCCCGCGGCATGATTCAGGCGGCCGGGAGCATTGTTGCGCTGATTGAGGATCATGGCGTCGCGGCTGAAGATTGGGCCGCGCGCGTGGTCGAATCGCATCGCGGACCGGCCGCCGGCGTCGGCGGAGCTATCGAAAACGGCGTCGATCGGCCGCTCAACTGGGCGGTCTATTTCTGCGATTTCCTTCGATATCAGCGGCCCTTGCCGGCGGGCGAATCGTGGTTTGCCAGCGACGCCAACGTGTCTTACAAGCGAGCCGCCCTGGAAAGCGTCGCGCCGGTATGGGCGGGAGTTTTTCACGAATCGTCGGTGAACGCGGCCTTGCGGGAACGCGGCGAGAGCATCGCTCTTGATCCCGAAATTGCGGTTTATCAAAGGCGCCAGGAACTGCGGCTCGGCTCGGCGCTCGGGGAGCGATTCGTTTGGGGCCGGTCCTACGCGGCTACCCGCGCTGGTTTGGCGGGAACGCCGCAACGGATTTTCTGGTCGGCCTTCGCGCCCGCGCTGCCTGTTCTGATGCTGGCGCGGATGACCTCCATGGCATGGAAAAAGCGCCGCACCTTCGGCGCCTTTGCGCGCGCGTTCCCGCTGACCGCCGCTTTGATCGTGAGCTGGTCTTGGGGGGAACTCGCCGGTTATTTAACGGGTCGCGCCAACGCCGCTGGATCGCAAGCCGCTGAGGCGATTTCCAAGGGACGATCCGCCTCCATCCGTTCGTAGGCTTTAGCCTACAACCAAGGCCGCTATCTCGATGCTTTCTTCGCGGCTTCCTCTTCCACGCGCGCCCCATGAAGAGTGTTTGCCAACCCGTAGTTCCCTTCGTGGCATCCGAATTCGTAGATCGGTCCCTTCGTCTTGCTCCAGACCGCCTCCGCCGTCCACGGCTTGTCCCAGGTGGCGGGATCCTCCACCGTGAATCGATACATAATCGTGTCGTTGTCCACGCGCGTGAACCGCTCCACTACATGAAGCTTGTCGCCCGATCCATGGAACGGATTGCGATCCGTGAAGTTGGTCACATCCACGACCAGCGTGTTCCCATCCCAGTGCCCGCGCGAATCGCCGCGCCACTGCCGCACGCCGGCCGGCAAATGCGGCTGCCCGTCGGTGGGAATGACGCGTACCGAGTGATTCATCTCGTGCATCACCGCAACATAGCCCCGCCCCTGCACGATCTGCAAATTGTTGTTGTAGCCCGCCGAAAGCATGGGGACCGATTCATAAGTCAGCATCAGGCAGCGCGCGCTTAAAGGCCGGTATTCCGCCGCGTCGAAGGAATGCTCCCGGTCGAACGCGGCGCGCTCCGCCGCCTTCTTGCGAGCCTCCGGCAGCAGCGGAGGAATCGTGCCTTCCGGGCCCACGATCAACGACGTGCGCGTGCTTCGCACGCTCTTCGACTGGGCGCGATCCAGGCCGAACTGGCTGAAGTCGTAATGGACGATATCCGGCGTTCCCGCCTGCTCCAGCGCCTTTTCGTCGCGCTCGCGCTCCTTCTGATCGATCGCCGCCATTTCCTGCTCGGTATAGAACTCTTTGCTCCCGAGCGCCTTCGGCCGTTCTAGTGGAGTGGTGGTGGCGTTGGTCCAATAGCCTTGCAGATCCGGCTGGCCGTCCGGAGTTCGAGCGGGAGTCCAGGTTTTCGCCGGCGACGAATTGGCTGCGGCGCCTTTCGAAGATTGAGCCTGACCGAGAGCGGGAAGCGCGCCAACCAGCGCTACGGCGGCGGCGCCTAGGAAAAGGGGCGAACGATTTCTCATTACAACCTCCATGCCCGGAGTTGGGCTGGAGGAATGATATCGCAATCGCGCGAGAAGGAGAAGGCGGGCGGGGTGGCCGGGTCGTCAGTCCGTAATCCGTCCGTAAGCTTGCCCCCGCCCTCACGGGCGGGGCTGAAAGTGGGCACGACGGTGTTCCAGCGTTCGCACCCAGCCCGGCCGTAAGGCCGGGGACAAGCGCCGGTTGGGTACAGACCGGAGACATGGGTAACACTTTGGTCCGAAGACATGGGTGACAGTTTGTTGCAGATCAGGTTCTGAGATCCGAGAACGGCAAGATGCCGTGGAAGGAAAACAGAATCGTGGACCAGCGTGTTCAGCTCATTCA
>DATBIA010000112.1:0-43930 GCA_036557165.1 Bryobacteraceae bacterium | reverse complement strand
GGAAGCTGACGTCCATCGGTAAAGATTTGCCGGTACTGTATGTTGCGTTCGGTGAGGATGATCACGCGCCCGGGGACTTGGAAAATTCGCTTGTAGTAATCGTCGGTCCAGATTCGCGGGGCTCCACGCGGCATGCAATGGACGTTGGGATCTAAACCCTGCTCGACGCTTCGTTTCTTGACCAGATCCGCCGCCCATGGCTGGTAAGGCACGGGACCTTTCAAACTCGCGGCGATATTGATGAACTCCCGCGAAATCTGGGTATCGTTGCACTTTGAGCCGCAGTTGGCCCTGGTCACCCATCCCCACATTCCCGAGAAGTCCGGCTTTCCATCCGGCGTGCGCGGGGCCGGAGCGGTGAGATCGGGTTTGCCGTCCGGTGTGCGCGGAACTCCCGCGGTAGGATAGTCGATCCATTGGGCGAACACCGGCGCCGGGGCGGCCGCCAAAGCGATCGCGGCGGCGCAACTCAAACCAAATCGAACGGACATGGATGTCATTCTCCTAGCCTCCCGATCGTCGCCGGGATGGAATGCAAGCTTGTATCTTCGGATCTTACCATTCAGGCCGTTTCAGTGCAGGATTTTCGCCGCGTCTTTGACTGTAATCCGTCGATAGGTTTGCAATCGGCGCTGAACCCCGGCCTTACGGCCGGGGCTTGGTACGATGCCGGTACACGCTTGCGCCGCTGTCAGCCCCGCCCGTGAGGGCGGGGTCGAGCTTACAGACGGATTACGGCCTATGACAGCGCGATTGCGCCGGCGACTTTCCGTTGGCATAAACTTCTGAGATGAGTACGAGAAGGAGGACGCCAATGATGAACGAGTCACGCCGCCGGTTCCTTGCGGCAGCGATAGCCGCTCCGCCGGCCCTGAGCTTCGCGCAGAGCGCTGGCCGAGAAGCCGCGGACGCGGGTCTTGCTCCGCTTAATCTCGACCCCAACCGGCGCATTCTGCTGAAAGGCGGCACGATCGTCAGCATGGATCCGGCGGTCGGGGATTTCGCGCAGGGTGACATTCTGATCCAGGGCAAAAAGATCGTGGCTGTCGGCGTGAACGTGAAAGCGTCAGGCGGCGCGCGTGTCATCGACGCTTCCAACACCATCGTCATCCCCGGCTTCGTCGACTGCCACCGGCATTCCTGGGAAGGCGTGCTGCGCCGCATCATTCCGAATGGCGATATCGCCAAGTACATGGAGACGACGCATCAGGGTTTTGCGCCGTTTTACCGGCCGCGCGATATGTACGTCGGCAATCTGATCACCGCGCTGGGCTGCATCGACGCCGGAATCACTTGCATCATCGACAATTCGCACAATTCCCGATCGGCGGCGCACTCCGACGCAGCGGTGCAGGCTCTGTTCGACTCCGGCATCCGCGCGGTCCATGCCTCCGGCGCTCCACAAAGCGGGACTTGGGATCGCCAATGGCCGCAAGACTTGGAGCGCTTGCAGCGGCGTTTCTTCACTTCCGACGACCAGTTGGTGACATTGCGGATGTTTTCCGGGCTCGACCGGGAGAATTACGCAGTTGCGCGCAAGCTCAACTTGCGCATCACCACGGAATTCCAGGGCGCCCCCGCCGCAGCCACGTTAGAGCAATTCTGGAACGAGAAACGCCTCGGCGCCGATGTCACCTATAACCATTGCGGAGGTTTGACCGACTTGGCTTGGCAGAGAATTCGCGACTCCGGGGGGACGGTCGACGTCTGCCCCCGCTCGGATCCCCAATACGCGCTCGGCGAAGGCGTTCCCGCGTTCCAGAAGGCGCTTGATCACGACCTCCGGCCCGGCTTGAGCGTAGACAATGAGGTCTCCTACGGAACCGACATGTTCACAGAGATGCGCGTGGCGTTCTTTATCCAGCGGGCCTTCGCCACGAATCGCCGGGTGAATGGCGACGACCGCGCGCCGAAACTGGTAAACGTTCGGGAGTTGCTGGAATGCGCGACCGTGAATGGCGCCGCCTGCGCCGGCCTGTCCGCCAAATGCGGCTCGCTCACGCCCGGCAAGGAAGCCGATCTCGTTATGATCCGCACCGACGATCTCAACCTTTATCCGTCCAACAATGCGGTAGGCACGGTAGTTGCGGCCGCGGACATCAAGAACGTGGACACGGTGATTGTCGGCGGAGTCATCCGCAAATCGGGCGGGAAAACGATCGGTGTCAACTGGCCCAAGCTGCGCCAGGCAATCGACGAATCGCGCGCCTACCTTTTTCAAAAGGCCGGCTACAAGCTGGACATCTTCTCCGCCTAACGCGATCGCGACCCGCGATTTTGGTGGCTGCGCCTCTATCGCTCCCATCCGCCGCCTAGTGCATCATAGATCTGCACCAACGCAAGACGCTCGTTCAGCATGGCGCGCGCCAGATTTAGTTCCGCTGCGAAATAATTGGTCTCGTTTGTCAGCACTTCCAGATAGCTGGCTGCGCCGCCGCGATAGCGGATCTCCGAAAGATTTGCCGCTCCTTGCGCCGCGGTCGTGAGCGATTGCTGCTGTTCCCGGAATTGCCTGTATTTGGCGAAAGAGATGAGCGCGTCGGACACCTGGCGAAAAGCCTGTTGAATTGTCTGTTGATAAACCAGCAGCGATTGCTGCTGCTGCGCTTTCGCGAGTTTCACATTTGAGCGCAGCCGTCCGGCCGTAAAGATCGGCTGCGTGAGCGGAGCCGAAAAATTCCATGCCGTTCCACTGAATAACGTCGTGAGGCTGGCGCTCTCCACTCCCGCCGCGCCGGTTAACAGAAGGCTAGGGAACATTTGCGCGCGCGCAACTCCGATCTCCGCATTCGCGGCGATGAGTTGCTCTTCCGCCTGCCGGATATCGGGGCGGCGCTCGATCAATTCCGACGGCAAACCCGCCGGAATAGATTCTGGAATTGCCTGCTCCGTCAATGGCTTCCCCCGCGGGATGTCATGCGGATTCTCGCCCAGCAGGGTGCTCAGCGTGTCTTCCATCACTGCGATCTGGCGCTCTGTGTCGGGAATCGTCTCCGCGGCTGTGGCGACCAGTTGCTCGGCTTGCCGCACATCTAGCAGGCTGGTGGCGCCTCCGCGTTCGAGAGTCTGAGTAAGCTGCAACGATTCCTGCCGCGAACCCAGCGTGTTTTTGGCGATTTGCAGCTCCAGATCCAGCTCGCGAAGCTCAAAATAGGAAGAAGCGACGTTCGCCACCAGGGTGTTCATCGCCATTTTTCCGTTCCACTCGGAGGCGAGCAGATTGGCCCGGGCGGCCTCGGTCGCGCGCCGGTATTGCCCCCAGAAGTCGAGATTCCAGGAAAAGATCCCTTCTATCTCGGACGCGGCAAAGCCGAAAGCCGGGATCTTCTGGCCCAAAAGGCTGGCCGAGCCGCTCACTTGAGGAAACTGATCCGAGCGGGCGATGCCGAGCTGCGCCTGCGCCTGCAAGATCCGAGAGGCCGCGATGCGCACGTCGTAATTTTTATCGAGGGCCGCGGTGATCAGTTTTTGCAGCTCCGGATCCTGAAAAACTGTCCACCAACTCTCATCGGCGATGGACGCAGCTTGTGCAGGCTGATCCGCATTACGGAAATTCGGGGGAACGTCCACCGCGGGGCGGCGGTAATTCGGGCCGACTGTGCACGCCCCGAGAAGAGCGATCAAGAGCAGGAGCGCCGCGACTGCCGTTCTGGTGCCGCTCCAGGGTTTGAGTTTCATTCGGCGGACTCCGGCTGAGGGATGTGACGCGGTTTGCGCGAGAACCGAAGCGACAATTTTTCAACCGCGTCGAACGTCACTGGTATGAAAAAGATCGCGACCAACGATGCGGCCGTCATTCCGCCGATCACGGCCGTGCCGAGCACTTGGCGGGAGACCGCGCCCGCTCCCGCGGCGATCCAAAGAGGAATGCAGCCTAGGATGAAGGCAAACGCCGTCATGAGAATCGGCCGCAGTCGAATGCGCGCTCCCGTGAGAGCGGCGTCTTCCAAAGTTCTGCCCTTCGCGTATTCCGATTTGGCGAACTCCACGATCAGAATCGCGTTCTTCGCAGCCAGCCCGATCAGCATCACTAATCCGATTTGCGCGTACACGTTATTTTCGAAGGCGCGTAGCCATAACGTGAGATAGGCGCCAAGCACAGCCACCGGCGTGCCTAGCAGGACGCTGAACGGTAACGACCAGCTCTCGTACAGCGCCGCGAGGATGAGGAACACAAACAAGAGAGACAATCCGAAAACGGCGGCGGGGGGCACTCCCTTCGCGGCTTTCTGTTCTTGAAAGGACATCCCGCTGTAATCGAATCCCATCTCGCGCGGCATGGTTTGCGCGAATGTCTCCTCCAGCGCTTTGGTGGCCTGGCCGGAACTGTAGCCCGGCGCCGCCGAGGCGTTGATTTGGGCCACGTGATACTCGTTGTAGCGCATGGTGAATTCGGGGCCGTCGATGCTCTTTACAGCGGTCAGGGCGCTCAGCGGAACCATGCCGCCGTGGTTATTGGCTACGTAGAACTGGCCCATATTTTCGGCGCGAGTGCGATACTTGCCCTCAGCCTCAACGTAGACCTGCCACTGGCGGCCGAAGCGGTTAAAGTAATTGACCAGATATCCGCCCATGAACGTCTGGAGCGTCTGATAGACGTCTCCAATGCTCACGCCTTCGCGCTCTACTTTCGTCCGGTCCACGTCCACATATTGCTGCGGAACGCCCGCGAGGAACGTAGAGGTGACCCCGGAAAGCTCGGGGCGCTTGCGCGCGGCCGCGACGAACTTGTCGACGTTTCTTCCTAAGAACTGAAGGTCTCCTCCCGAACGGTCCTCCAGCATGAACGTTACGCCGCCGCTGGTGCCGACGCCTGGAATCGCGGGCGGGGCGAATGAAAACGCGATTCCATCCCGCACCTTGCTCAACTCGCGCGTGATATGGCTGCGGATGGCCTGATATTGCTCCTCCGGCCTGGTCCTTTCCTCCCATGGCTTTTCGGTGACGAAGAAGAATGCGCTGTACGTATTTTGCACGCGGCTCAAGAGGCTGAAACCGAGCACCGATGTGCAACCTTGCACGCCAGGAGTGTTGAGTATGATCTTTTCGACCTGCTGCGCCGCCTCAGCCGTCCGTTCCATGGAGGCCGCGTTGGGCAACTGAAGGCTCGTGTAGACGTACCCGTAGTCCTCCTCCGGAAGGAATGAAGAGGGCAGTTTGCCGCCGATGAACACTGCGGCTGCCGTAACGGCGCCAAGCGCGACGAAGCTGAGCGCCGCTTTGCGAATCAACGCGCGGGAGATGCCGACATACGCATTCGTCGCCCGTCCGAATGCGCGATTGAACCACCTGAAAAAGAAAGCCAGCGGACCGCGCGATTTCTTGCGTTTGGGCTTTAGCAGCAGAGCCGACAGCGCGGGGCTCAGCGACAAAGCGTTAAAGGCCGAAAAGATGACCGAAATCGCAATCGTCACGGCGAATTGCTGATATAGGCGGCCCGTGATACCGGGAATGAAGACGGTTGGAATAAAGACGGCGCTGAGAATCAGCGCAATCGCGATCACTGGACCCGACACCTCCTGCATGGCCTTTAGTGCGGCGTCGCGAGGGGAAAGACCCTCCTCAATGTGCCGCTCCACCGCCTCCACCACGACGATCGCGTCGTCCACCACGAGGCCAATGGCCAGCACCAGCCCGAATAGCGAGAGCGTGTTGATGGAAAACCCGAGCATGGGAAACACGACGAAGGTTCCAATCAGCGATACAGGCACGGCGAGGAGTGGAATCAGCGTGGCGCGCCAACCCTGTAGAAACAGGTAGACCACCAGGACCACCAATGCGAGCGCCTCTAGCAGCGTATAAACGATCTCGCGCATACCCGCTGTCACGGCGGCCGTGGTGTCCAGGCTCACGGTATAGGACAGATCGTTGGGAAAGCGCTGGCTCAATTCTCGAATCCGCGCGCGCAGGGCTTTCGCGGCGTCCACAGCATTAGAACCCGGAAGCTGATAGCAGGCGAGAATGGCCGAGGGACGGCCGTTATAGCGGCCCGAAAGGTTATAGGTCTGCGCGCCCAGTTCGATACGCGCGACGTCTTTCAGGCGAAGATTCGATCCGTCCGGATTGGCGCGGAGTACGATGTCCCCGAATTCTTCGGGCGTGGTCAGACGTCCCTGCGCGCGCACCGTGTAGGTGAACTGCTGTCCCGGCGGAATCGGTTCGCCTCCGATCTGCCCGGCCGGGTTCACCTGGTTTTGTGTCTGCAACGCCTGAATGATTTGAGGGACGGTAATGTGGAGCTTCGCCAGTTGGTCAGGCTTCACCCAGCAACGCATGGCGTACTGTCCCGCGCCAAAGACCTGAACTCGAGCGATGCCCGGTACGCGAGTAAGCTCGTCAACCAGGTTGATATAGGCATAGTTAGCGAGAAAAATATTGTCGTAAGTCCCATGCGGCGAATCCAGCGAGATCAGCATCATGGGCGCCGTGAGCGATTTGAGCACCGTCAGGCCGGATGTGGCAACCTGGGCCGGCAACTGCGGCTGGGCCTGCGAAGTCCGCAACTGAGTCAGCACCTGATCGATATTGGGGTCGGTGCCCACGTCGAAATCGACGGTGATCTGCGTGCTGCCGCTGCTCGAATTCACCGAATACATGTAATTCATGTTGTCCACGCCGCTAATCTGCTCTTCCAGGGGCGTGGCCACGGATTGCTCAAGCGTCTGCGCGTCCGCGCCGGGAAAAGTCGCGTTGACCTGGATTTCAGGCGGAACGATGTTCGGGAACTGCGCCACCGGGAGCGCCAGCGCGGAAACCAACCCGATCACGACCATCAAAATCGCGATCACCATCGCGACGATCGGCCGGTTAATGAAAAACTTCGACATGCCTTACTGACCTTGGGCCTCGCCGTCCGGCTTCGGATTTACCGAAGCGCCGGCGGCGATTTTGGACGTTCCTTCGGAGACGACACGCTCGCCGGGTTTAAGGCCGCTCGCGATAATCCACAGCTCGCCCGATCGCTCGCCGGTTTCCACGGTGCGGATTTCCACTTTGTTATCCGGACCCACCACCGCTACTTGATGGCGGCCTTGGAGTTCGCTCACAGCGCGCTGCGGCACCAGCACCGCGCCCTTGCGGAATCCCGTCATCGCGCGAATTCGACCGAATTGACCCGGGCGGAGAACGTTTCCCGGATTGTCAAACGAGCCGATGATGCGAATGGTTCCGGTCTGCGGATCGACTTGGCGATCCGCGAAGACAATGTGGCCTTGATGAGGATAGATGTCGCCGTTGGACAAAGTAAGTTGCAAGGGAACTTCGTTGCCCCGCCGCAGCAGATCGAATTTGGCGGAGGATGAGCCCGAACCCAGCTTGCCCGCGAGCGCCAAATATTCCCCTTCGCTGATCGAGAAAACCGCTTTCACTGGGTCGACCGAAGAGACTGTGGTGAGAACCGTCGTGGGACCCACGAGATTGCCGATCTGGATGCTCGCAATACCGGCGATGCCGTCGATCAGCGAGCGCACCCTTGTGAATCCAAGATTCAACTGCGCCTGTTCGACAGCGGCTTCGGCGGCTTGAATGGCGGCTTTACTCGCCTGAATCGCTCCTTCGTCGGTGGTGACCAACGCCTCGGCCTGGGCCTTAGCCTGAACGTCGTTGTCCAACTGGCTCTGTGGAATAGCGTGCGCGGCGGCCAGCGGCGTGTTGCGCGTCACGTTGATGCCTGCCAATGTTAGCTGAGCGTGAGCTTGGGCGAGCTGTCCTTGTGTTTGGGCAAGCTGGCCTTGCGCCTGCGCGAGTTGTCCCTTCGCTTGATCCAGCGCGGCTTGAAACGGCCGCGGATCGATCTCAAACAAAATGTCGTCTTTGTGAACGAACGATCCTTCGTTGTAGTCCTGATGGATGAGGTAGCCGCTGACTTGCGGTTGAATATTGGCGTTCGTGTACCCATCGAGCGTGGCGACCCAATCGCCGTAAATCGGCACATCCTTTTGAATCGCAGTGACCACGCCAACATCCGCGGCGGGAGGCGTTGACGGCGTCGCGGTCGCCTGGGTTTTTCCGCAGCCTCCCAGAAACAGAACAGCGCAACCTGTCAGCGCGGGGACGATATATTTGATCGTCACGGCCGCACTTTCTTTCTCGCGCGTGGCGCGCTTCGTGTCTTGAAGTAGGAAAGTAAAACCATTTTGAACTCCTCAACCATTTGGGCGCGTTCGCGGCGCGGAAGCTCCACGTAGAGCTGGTTTAGAGCCTTGACGATATGCAGCGTCACCGTTCCCATTCGAAGGGCCGTTGGCTTGGCAAGGCGAGGGCTCTGCGCCAGCAGGATGCTCGCGAAGCGCTCCTGGAGAACCTTGCGTATCGCCGAGGGTGCGCGTGTGCTGCGCGGCGCGTCAAGCATGGCGGGAAGCGCCGGATGGGTTTCTACAAACTCCACCGTCAAGTCAATCAGATGGCTGACGAGTTCCTCGCGATTCAGGGTTCCTGCCATTTTCGCCAACGG
The DNA here is from genome assembly GCA_036557165.1 of Bryobacteraceae bacterium. Classification (GTDB taxonomy): domain Bacteria; phylum Acidobacteriota; class Terriglobia; order Bryobacterales; family Bryobacteraceae; genus Palsa-187. The sequence continues at coordinate 35,478 of DATBIA010000112.1, read as the reverse complement.
CGCGTACATTGCGTCGAATTGTTTTGCGTATTCGGTGCGCAGCGCCTGCGTAATGCAAGCCTTGCTCGGAAAAAATTGATAGAGAGAGCCGATCGCCGCCCCGGCGCGTTCGGCGATCGCGCTCATGGTTGCGGCTTCATAGCCGGCACCGGCAATCACCGCCTCGGCGGCTTGGAGCAGTTCAGCGACGCGGCGCGCTCCCCGCTCTTGCATAGGGATTTTGCGCTGAACTGAAGAATGTGAGGAAACCCTCATGTTTCATGATACACGAGGCCGGCCAGAAATCGGCCGCGGGGTCTGCTCTGCTTGGAAGGATCCCAACGTTGACCTACTGCGGCGGAGGCGAGCAGTTCAACTTGCACGCGGCGATGAAGCCGCAGTAGCGGCTCTGTCCGTCGGCGCTGTCGGTCGTCACGTCGTCGATTCGCAGGACAGTCAGGCCCATCGGCATCGTCCTTTTCGAGGCGGGTGAAATGAAAGTCGATCTTCGCATGGCCGCGCGGTGGCGATCGACGCGGCCAGCGCGGGCGCGCACAGAAGGCCGCTCAATACGATCGCAAGCAAAAAGTCGGCGGCGCGTAGCCTGCCCCCGGCTACGATTCAAAACGAGCTGTTTATGGCCGCTGGATCAGCTCAAGACGGTTGCCGGCCGGATCGACCGCGATGCCGATCATAATGCCGCTGCCTTTGAACGGGCGCGACTCGGTGGCCATCGATCCGCCCGCGGCTTTGATGGCGGCGACTGTCGCGCTCATGTCCTTCACATTCAGGATCACGTGCGGGATCGGATCCTTCAGATCGTCGGAGTCGCGATGCATGATCACGATCGGCTCGCTCTTGTTGGCTTTGGCGGCCTCCGTTGTGGCGCCGAAGTTCACAAAGATCTCCGGTCCAGCAGGCGAGTCGATCCGATTGGTCTCCTGCATTCCGAACGCCGCTTGATAGAACTTCGCCAACGCGGGGGTGTCTTTGGCGCCGACTCGCACCGAGTTCAGCGTCACTTGGGCGTGCGCGGCGGCGGCGAGCAGCAGCGCGGCGGATAGCGTCAACGCAGTGGTGAGTGTTTTCATCGAAGTCTCCAGTTGGACGTCTCATTCATCATAGACCGCGCGGCGGTGACTATCTTCGATCCGGCAGCGCGAAAACGTACAGAGCATTCCCGGTTTCCGGGCTATGTACGTCCGTCGCGACTAACCTGGGGACGTTGCGGGGACTGCCTCCGCCATTGGCGGTGGTCACCGCGAGATACTGCTTGCCGCCTACGCTGAAGGTTAGAGGGAAACCCTGCACCGCTGCGGGGAGCCGCGTTTCCCACAAAATTTTGCCGGTATTTGCGTCGAACGCGCGGAGCATCCGATTCAGGTCGCCCACGAAGGCCACGCCGCCCGCGGTCGAGACTACTCCCGTTAGAAACGGCGCGTGCTGCTCGTATTTCCAGATCTCGCGCAGCGTCCGCACATCGTAGGCCGCAAGCTTGCCGACATTGCCATTCGAACCGGGCATCTCAAAGTAGCGCGGACGCGCGCCGCCTCCTGTCCCGCCGCCCGCCACCTTCTCGACCTCCTGCGCGCTGAACTCGAGACAACTCTGGCTCAGCGGTACAATCAGACGATTGCCAGGCTGATAATACGACATTGCGGGCCAGTTCTTGCCGCCCTCCGTCGATGGACATCCCGGCACCCATTCGCCGATGCGCTGCTCGACAATATCGTTGCGGTAATGCGGCTCCCCGGTGGTGGGATCGAAGGAATCGTAGACGTTTTGGAACACCATTTCCTTGTGACCCAGATACTTTCCAGTCTTGCGGTCCAGCTTCCATAAGATCCCGGTCTTGCCCGAGCTGAAGACGTAGCTCTGTCCCTGATCGTCCACCAGCACGCGCTCGAACACTTCGTCTAAATCCAGCGTCTCTCCGGGGGCGTGATCGTAATACCAGACCAATTTTCCGGTGTCGGCGTTCAGGGCCAGCGTGGAATTGGCGTACAGCGTCGCGCCGTTGCCCGATCCGCGGCTCGCGCGCATCCAGGGTTTGGATTGCGCCGTGCCCCAGTAAGTGATGTTCAAGTCCGGATCGTAGCTGCCGGTGATCCAGCTTTCCGCGCCGGCTCGAAAAATATTTGCGAGACCTCCCCAAGTGTCGCCACCAGGCTCGCCTTCCAGCGCGACGGTTTTGAAGCGCCATAGCTCTTTCCCCGTCGCCGCATCGTACGCGCTGATGAAGCATTTTTCCTCCCGGTAAGTCGCGCAGGCTCCCAGACCCTGGATCAGCTTGCCTTTCACGGCAATGGGTCCGCTGGTGGTGGAGTGCTCGCCTTTGGAGCGATCGCCGATCGTGGTGTCCCACACGACTTTGCCGCTTCGCGCATCGAAGGCCATCAGGTGCGCCTGGTTGGTGGCAAGGTAAACGTTATCCCCGTAGATCGTGATGCCGCGCATCGCGGGCCAACCGGGGTTGGTTCCGTAACGGTTCTCCCAAATCAGGTCGCCGGTCTTGGCGTCGAGAGCCTGCAAGACGCCGCCGTTGTTATTCACATAAAGCACGCCATTGTGAACGATGGGCGCGGGCTGGTTGCCTAGGGGAGAGCCGTCCTGCATGGACCAGCTCCACACCAGCCGCAGATCGTTGACGTTCTGGGTGGTGATTTGGTTCAGCGTGCTGAACGAATTCGCCTTGTAGCCGCCGCGAATCATCAGCCAATCGGCCGGATCGGGATTGCGCAGCATCGCGTCGGTGATCGCGATGTAGTTCTTCACGTCGCCTGCGACCGTGATTCCGCGAGGCGTCTGCTTTTCTTGCTTGGCTTGCTTACCTTGTTTAGTGTCGTTGTTGGCTTGGGCGGCCGAGGGACCGCCGCCCGTCTGCAAATACGCGGCGCGCTGGCCGGAGGCAGCGCTGCGAATTGTGACGCTCGCCGCCGCCGTTAGCGCCTGGCCGCCCGCGCGGGCGCTGTTGGCGTCCAGGATGAACGCCGCCAGGTTCACGTAAGAATCACTTGAAAGCGGCGTGGCGCCGGGAGGCATAGTGGACTGCATGAAGTTGATCAGCTCGCCGGTGGTCCGGTCGCCCCATTGAGCCATGAAATTGGCGCCCGCCAATTGCGGACCTTCCCGCCCGCTGAGATCGCCCGCGTGACACCCGGCGCAATTGGTCTGGTAAATCGCGCGGCCCGCCGCGGCCTGGGTTTGTGTGTATGGTCCGGTCGGACGTTGTTGCGCCAACAAAATCACTACTCCGCAGAGCGCCGTTGCCGTTGCGAGAACGATCGGAATCCTCATAGTGCTCCCCTTTAGCCAACTTCAATCGGGTGCGGGCATCAACCTAAAGAGATTGGCCTTGGTCACGATATCACAGGCGCTTTCAGCGCGGGCGCGCCTGGCCATCTGCGCGTGAACCGCGCGTCTTCGGTGGTATTCTCTCCTTTGGGTAGGTGGGCAACATGAATCATAGGTCGCTTCTGGCAGGTGCGGCTCTGTGTTTGGGCGTGACCGCGATGTCCGGGCAGCAGTCTAAGGAAAGCGAGATCTTTACCTCGGCGCAGGCCGCGGCGGGGCGCGTAGCCTACGAGAAGACGTGCGGCAGGTGTCACACTCTCACATTGATGGGACGCCAGGGCAACCCGGACGAACGCCCGGCGGTCAGTTCTCTCTCCGAGGCCGATCAAAAGTTCATCGGGAACGCTGGGGGCCGCGTCCCGCCTCTCGCCGGCAAGCTGTTCCTTCAGCGCTGGGGTTCCAAAACCGCGGCGCAACTTGTGTCGCGCTTTCAGGAGGCGAAGTTCTCGTTTGAGGAGGCCGGACTCACAGACGATGAGGAAATCGTGCACATAACCGCATATATTTTGCAAGTGAACGGAGCAAAGGCCGGAAGTCAGCCTTTGACCAGAGCGACCAACACGGTGATCAATTCCATTGTTAAGTAGATCTCCTCGCCTTGCAATCCACAGATGGGGGATCTGCGCCACGGCTCCTTAATGGGCGTTGCGCGCGGCGCGCGCTACTGGCGTCGAAAACGAAGGCGGCCAGGTTCACGTGGCCCCGCTCTGTAGAGCTGAGTGCCCGCCTGCCACGACGCGCAGAATATTACAGGCGCTTGCTTGGGTTTCAGCGCAGACGCGCCTCGACGCTCCATCGTTCACAAGCTATCCGTAGACGGATGTTAGATTTGGTCTGAGATAATGCGGCTACATGGCATTCGATCCGCAGAAGGATTCACCAACGCCGAATGGTGGACATTCATCCAAATCTAGTGAACTTCGTTTCGAGCTTTTTGAGGAATCGGGTTTAGATCCGAGTTTTGTCCATGAGGTGCATAGGACGCTGTCAGATAAGAAACTACATGTCTACCGCCGCCAAGTGACTGGCGGTTATCTCGCCGATGGTACAATGCCCGCCGATGGGAGCATGCCCGCCAAAATTCCGACGTCAATCACCTACTTCCATGGTCCCGCTTCGGAGATGTTTGGCGTTTCGTTTTCGAATCTTCCGGTTGTTAACGTCCGAACTGAGTTCGACCAATACGTCGCACTCCTCAAGGAGCCACAGTTCCCCGTCAAGCTTCAGACTGCCCGCGAGCCAATCGAACTTCCCGGCATGACCTGGCGAGGTCTGCCGCAGAATGTCCTGACTTATATGCTCCAAAGGGCAATTTTAGGTATTGAGGCGTGTGTTAGTGTCGCGGTTGAGTACGAGCTACGCGCACGAGAACAGATGACCCCGGAATTTCAGCGTGCTTTGGAGGACCCCTTTGGCATTAAGGGACCACGTGGTACTGCGGAAGCATTCTACAACAAACTTCCGGCCTTGGTTGATGCCGCTTACAAGCTGGAAGTCAAGGAACCAGCGCTGTGGACACGAGTTCAACAATTCTACAAAGATATCCGTAACCACGTCTTTCATGGCTACCAGTTGCACAATCCTACAGTCGATGATGTGAGGCCTCTGTTCCATCTACTGGGCCAAGTCTATGCCTGGCTGGATTCGTGGTCACAGGCGTTTTCGCCGAAACGGCCCTAGCCGCGAAGAACCCCACCTTCGTGCTTGCCCCTGCGCAGTCCAGTGGACGATTTCGAACATTCCCCGTACAGGATCGAGTGCGTTGTGGCGGGCGCTTCGATTTACGCGCAGCGGTGGATTTTAGCCGGAGCGGTCCAGATCCGACGAGCGGAAGCTATTACTTGCGCTTGCGCCAAGTCGCAGCACCCCGATAATCGGGAAGAACACAAGCAGGTTTTGTCTGACATTTGGGTGCGTTGTGCGCCCGCCATGTCCGCATTAGCGCCGCGGGGGGAATTGCCGGAACATTCCAAGCCCAGGAAACCGTAATCCAGCGCGAGTATGGGCCAATCCTCCTCTTTGGCAAGTGCGCGGCAGAGGTACGCCGAAGGTCTAAGGCGCGCTGCCGCGGCGATCCTGGTGATTCTGCAGTCCGTCAACAGCCCGCGGACTAACTCATCGTTGAATAGGACGGCGATTGAGGAGAGACACCTACGACCATAGGTCGTCGTCGTCACGGAACCGCGGATTCGGATTGGGTGGAAATTTGAGCGCCATGCCAAGCCAGGAGCGAAAATTGCACCGCGTCACGGCTTCTGCTCTCGCCGCACCATTGCCTACGGCCGGGCGTATCGGGTCCGATTTGTTGGAGCCTTTCCGCCGGCGCGACCACATGTCCGAGCGCCCTCCTCGATTCCCAGGTCCCTTTTCAGGCATCATATAGATCATGCGCTTCAATCGACCTACGATCCAATGGGCCGCCGCCGGCGTGCTCGCCGCCGCCTCGGCGCTCTTCGCCGCCGACCCGGCCATCATAACCATCCGCAGTAAGAACCTGTTCCCCGAGAGCATTACGTCAACCTCGGATGGGGCCATCATCGTCGGCAGCTTCGGCACGAGCACGATCTGGCGCGTGCCTCCCGGCGAAAATAACGCCTCCCAGTGGATCGACGCGAGCGCCAACAAGGGTCCCCTGCTCGGGGTGCTCGCCGACGAGAAATCTGGCCGCCTGCTGGTCTGCCAAGCCGGTGTCAAAACCTTCGACCTCAAGACCGGCGCTGCGAAGGAAGTCCTCACCATCCCAACGGCGAATCCGTTCTGCAACGATCTCGCCGTGCGCAATGATGGATCTATCTTTGTCACCGACACGACGGGGGCCAAGGTTTTCATGTTCCCTAAAGGTGCAACCACGGGGATTGAAGTCGCTTCCGATCCGCTGCTCGCCGGAGCCGACGGCGTGGCGTTCCTAACCGATCCAGACAAGCTCTATGTCAATACCGTGACCACGAGCAAGCTCCTTCGACTCGATCTCGCCAAAGACGGTAAGGTTACGAAGATCACCGATCTGAAGTTGTCGCGTCCGCTTCAAGGCCCCGATGGAATGCGTCCCATCGACGGCAAGCGCCTCATTATTGCCGAGGGAGCCGGCCGAACTGCGATGGCCGTCCCTAACGGCGATAGCGTCGAAATCACCACGCTCAAGGAAGGCGGCATGGACGGCGGCACTCCCGCGGTCACCGTCACTAAGGGCATGGGCTGGACGGCGGAAGGCAAACTTCGTCAGCGCGACGCCAAGAACCCCGACGCCGACAAGGGTCCGTTCCGGCTGTTCCCCGTGCCGTTGCCAAAATAGGGCGGGTTATGAACGTCCGCCTGCGTGGAATTTTTCTGGGCGCCCTTGGATGCGCATTGATCGGCGTTGCGCAACAGACCGCGCCCCCGCTGCGAATCGCGGGCAACACGACCACTATTGAACTCGCGCCGGTCCTGGTCGCGGCCAACGGCCTTTATCCCGGGAAAATCGCCGTAATCGACGGCGGCATCCCCAACCTCATGCGCGGCGAAGTGGATGCGGCCACGAACGCGGAAACGCAATTATTGCGGCGGTCGATCGACGATCCGAGCCTCCGAATCGTCTTCACGGAGGCGGAGAGCTTCTATCGCATCGTGGCGCGTCGCTCGGCGGGAATCGAATCGGTGAAGGATTTGCGCCGTAAGAAGATTGCCGTTTCACCGAACACGTCCGCGCACTACTATCTCGTGAGATCTCTGGCGGCCGCGGGCGTGGACGAAGATGCCATTACCGCCGTTCCCGTAGCGCCCATCACCGGCATGTCCTCTTTGTTACGTGACCGCAAAGTGGATGCAGTGACCATCTGGGAACCGGAGGCTGAGAAATCCGCTGCCGCGCTGGGGCAGGACGCGATCGTGTTTCAGGATCGACGGTTATATCGAGAGCTCTTCAATCTTCAAACTTCGACAAAAGTATTAGCAGATCCGTCGAAGCGCCGCGCTCTGGTGACGCTCCTCAGATCCTTGATCGCCGCCTCGGCGAGCCTCCGGGACCACCCTCGAGACCTCTGGCCGCTCCTCTCGTCGAAACTGAACTACACCGAAGCCACGATTGGGAAGAGTTGGCCGCAACTTCGCTATGCGGGATCGATGGCCGGCGATCTCCTGGATGTGCTGGTGGAGGAAGATCGCTGGGTCGCCAAAGAGAAAGCTCGCGCTCCCCGGACACGTGAGCAGCTTGCGGCGCTCATCGATCGCAGTCTGTTGGACGAGGCGCGGCGCGGAGCGGCGAAATAAACCGGCGACGAGTTCGCTCGATGCTATCGAGGCACGCGGGTTAGGGGCACGGTTGTGGCCTGGTCATTCACTAATTTCCAGTCGCGGCCTCGTTTTTGCCAAATGTCCGTCACCCGTGTCGCGAGCGCGTACGCGTCCTGTGTCTTTTCGTCCACGCCCTTATCCAAAACCAGCGCCGTGTAAACGGCCGCATTTTCCAGAACCCGCACCTCCCGCTCGCTCGAATCCGAAGAAGCGTCTTCTTTGCCTTCCACGGCGGCCAGAACGTCACGTTTCGCGATAATTCCTCCGCCGATGGTGATGCCCCGGTAGTCGTCGGCGATCAATCGATCGACAGTGGCCGCACGATGATGCGATTCAGCCGAATCAAGCTGTTCCTCTAAATCGAGAATTGTGGCGGTAATGGCCTGAGTATTTTGCGGCCTGTCCGGTTTTCTGTCCGCCGGCGTTCGCGATCCCTGTAGGCACAGCGCCGCGGCCGCCAAGCCGGCGGCTTGAACGAGGATGGAAGTAGGTCGAAACATCTCGTTCAGATTATCCCAATTCGCTATCGCGCGCTAAAATAGCCGATCTCGCGCTGGAATCTGAAAATGCGCGCGGCGACGCTCTCTGGGAATGCTGCGATTTCGGCGTTATATTTCGTCACCGCCTCGTTGTATTTGCGCCGCGCGACCGCGACCCGGCTTTCGGCATCTCGAAGCTGCGCTTCGAGCCGCAGAAAATTCGCACTGGCCTTCAGATCGGGATGAATTTCCTGAAGCAGTAAAATTCGCGACAACGCAACCTGAACCGGCGCGTCCGTTGCGATCACTGCCGCCGGGGCGTCCGCGCCGAGCAGCGCCGCGCGCGCTGAATCGGCAGCCTGGGTCGCTTCCGGGTCGGCGTAGGCGGCCGTAGCCGTTAACAACGGTGGGATCAGATTGCCGCGCGATTTCAATTCCAGATCGATCTGCGAAAACGCGCCGTCGACGGCTTTGCGCCCGTTAGCCAGACGATGGCGCGCGGCGAGCAAAGAGGCTCCCGCTAACAGTAACCCTGTAGCGAATGCAACCAGCAAACCGGATTTCATGGACTTGGGCGATTGATACTATAGCCCATGAAAGCATGATCCTCAAAATCGTGGCGTCGCGCCGCGCGGCCTTCTACAGCCCCCTTATCTCGACGATCGCGGCGGGGTTCCTCAAGGAGGAAGGGCTGGACGCAACCTACAACGTTCTCGCGCCAGGCCAGCGATCCCACGCGTTGATTCGCGACGGCGCCGCCCACGTGGTCCAGTCCGCGGTGTCTTCCAATTGGAAGCCCATGGAAAAGGGCGAATCGCCGCTGGCCGCTCACTTCGCGCAGATCAAATCGTGGTGACGATCCTGCCTCGTATGAGGAACACGGCCTCCATCCCACAAGCGGTTCGCACCATACGGCGCGATTCACTCGGCAAACGCGCGGCCTGGTCACTCGGCAAGCCTCCGCCCCCCAACACGGTTTCGTGAACGCCATCGGAGGATTTCGACACTTCGAATCAAGTTGGATTGGCGAGAACCTCCGATAAGGCTACCGGTCACGCCACGTTTCAAACTGACTCAATTGCCATTAAGCCGTGTCAGTTGGGTAGCACTCGATAGGTTAAGCTCTGGCGCGAAGCGGGGACGGAAAAACCGCTGGGCTGCGTCAAGATTAGATGCGCATCGCCCTGTCCAACACTTCGCAATCCCACGGTCGCTCCGCGCTGAAGTGCAACGGCGCTGCTGGCCGGAACAGCCACCCCAGGATTGTCGCTTTGAATCTGTACCACGGCCGTAACCCCTGCACGCAGGTCTTGAGCGGCAATGGGAATTGAAGTTCCCGGGTCGAGAACGTAGGCGGCGATAGGTGCGGACGTCGCGCTGGTTTGAACGCCGGAGCTTAGGAAATCGTTGGTCCATCCAATTCCCGAAGGTTCTAGCGTCGCCATCGCCGTGGCTGGGGCGGCTCCCTCTACGTTGAGCGTGATCTGCGCCGCGCCGGAACCGGAAAGTCCGGACACATAGAAGGCGATGAAGCCGTTCGAAGCGCTCCCGGAGACTTGCGCCTGTGCCGCGTCTGTGTTCGACAGGCTCACGATGGCTTCGGTGGGATCCGAGCTCGACACCGTAAACGCCGCGTTGCCAGGCAGCCCCGCTGGAACGGGTACGGAGATCGCGGCTGCGAGATCCTTTCCCACTTCGAAATCGTGAAATTGGACCGGCTGCTGCGCAACAGTGACATGCAGGGGATTGACATTGGCGGGCGGCGGCGCGCCGTTGCTGCTGCTGAGCGTAAGATCGGCGGCTCCGGGCGATATTCCTTGAACTTGAAAGCCAAAGAACAATTGGCCGACGCTTAGATCCTCGAAGGGGGGAATAATCTGGAGCACCCCGCTATCGGTCGTAGCCAGCGTTAGGCGTGGTGGCGCGCTCTGAGGATTCAACAGGAATCCATTAGACCCCGCGGTTCCCATGTACACCGTCAAAAAACCGGTCTGCCCCGGCGCCAATGTGGGCGTGGAGAGTAGCTGGCTGAGTACGGTTAAGCTAGGCGACCCCAGGCTGACTGGAATCGTCACCGGATCGAAACCGGTAACGGAGACGGTCAGCGGAACCTGCCCAGCCGTTGCCAACGCCTGAAGGTACACGTTCCCACAGTAGTCCAAGGACAACGTCGACGTTCCCGGAACTGAATAGCTTCCCGCAATAACTAATTTGTCGGCGTCGCCGCTGGTGAAGGTAATGCTTGCGCCCGGAGGCGGAAATCCGTTGCACGAAAACCCGAATAAGACCTGAAAGCCGCCCGGAATGACCGGCAGCTTGCCAAGAGTGAACGGAACGTCCACCACGACAGGCACGTGTTCGGAGGGCCCCGGCATAAGCCGCGGAGAAGAGAAAACAATGTCGCTGCTGCCTGTCTTCAATGGGCTGATCGTCATGTCGGGTCCCATGGGACAGGGAAGGGCGGGGGAACTCCCGCAGCCTAGAGCTAGCCGCCCATTCGCCGCAATGCTCGATGTCGAAGCCGACAGTACCGCCGGGTCCGTGACTCCCACCTGCACGGGAACGGCATTCGTATCTGAAGCGGCGAATACGAAGTTACCATCGGTCGGGTTGGCCGGGTTGGTTGCGTATAGGTAAACCGTAACGTTAGCGGGATTTAGTGCCCACGCACTGATGTGAAAAGCGCCGTTCGCATAGTTGACGCCTGCGCCATAGCCGCCTCCCACCGCCGCCGTGGCCGAGGGGGAGACACAATCGATGTGAGCGGTCTTGGAGGCAAAGCCCGGGGCCGTCACCAGGATATCGGCGTTCACCCCATTGGACAGACAGTCCACGTAGTAATTGCTGAATCTAGGAGGGCCATCGGGTAGTGAGAGCGCGATAGATGCGCTTCCCGAGTCAAACGAGCCGGCGGACAGGAGTACGGAAGCCGGATCGCTGGAAGAGAGGGTGAAGCTACCCGCCGGTGAGACGAGAGTCGCCAGAGATCGAAGGCCGCCCGAGCCGGTTACATGAGGCGCGTTGATGAGGTTGGTCGAGAGCGCCGCGATGAAACCATCCGATGCCCCGCGAAGCTCCGTCTGAGTAGGCGCGATCAACGGGAAATCGGCCGAGGCGGTTTGACCCGTCAATGTAACCCGAAACATGCTTGTTGAATTCACACGGAGAATGCGATCGCTTCCCGATCCTCCAAAGAAAGTGGATTCATGAATGCTGCCGTCGGGATCGTAATGAAGCAGGAAACCATCGTCCGGGCCGCCGCCGAAAATGGGCTGCACTGCGTTTTGGACCGGGTAATCCGTCGAAGAAGTCCAGCCGCCTATGTACCACCCTCCTCCTGGGTCAGCGGAGACGGAAGTCACCTCCTCGGCGGAAGAACCGCCCCAATACGTGGCAAAGATCATTTGCGATAGGTCCCGCCGGAAGACGGCGGCAAAAGCATCGGAATCGCCTCCGCCGAAGGTCATCTGGGACGGGTTGGACAGCGGCAAATCGGTGGAAGTCGTCGTCCCCGCGATTGCGACCGACTCGTCCGCAAGCACGGCGATCCCGCCCGCGCGGTCCGCGCCGCTTCCACCGAAAAGAAGGCTGGTGGGAGCGCTTGCCACGAGAGAGTAATGAATGACAAAAGCGTCTGAATCACCGGAGGGAGCGGTGGACGCGCCGGTCAAGTTCGGGAAATCCGGCGAGTTGGTTTGCCCCGCGATGTAGTAGTCGGCTCCTAGAGAGGCAATGCTGGAGGGGCGGTCGTCGCCGGAGCCGCCGAAATATCGGAAATTGGTTAACGAAAGCCGGTAAAGGCTGACGGTCGAGAATACATTGCAACCGGCGAAAAAGCCGTCGACGCCTCCACCTGGACCATCCTGGACCACGCCGCTGCCGCCGAAAATCTGGCCGGTGGTCCAGCCGGTGAAGGCGCAAGCCCCGCTGGACCCGGTCCCGCCGGTGATTCGATCATCCCCTGGACCGCCAAAATAGCTGAGCACGGGTCCCCTCACGGGGACTCCATTCTGGTTTGTGACGCCGGTATTGCCGATGTAGAACAGAAAGCCGTCCGTTGCGCCGCCGCCGAAGTTGGGCTGGAGAGATTGCGTGGATGTGGGAAGATCGGTGGAACTGGTGTAGCCCACAAGCACTGGTTGGTCGATTGTCTCGATGACCGATGTGACGATGTCGTCGTCCGAGCCGCCAATAATCTGCGTCGAGTCTCCAACCCGGTAAAATACGTCCCAGTTTTTCCTTCGCGCCGGGTTGGAGTCGGGAAAGTCGGCTGACAACGTATTGCCTGCGGAAACGTTGCCGGATGAATAGATCACTTGATCGTCTCCGCTGCCGCCCAGATAACTGGACGACTCGATGACGGGATCGATGGCCAGAGGCCTGGAACGATCATAAACGCCGACTCTGAATCCCACCTCGTTCGGTCTCAACAGGCGGAACTCGCCTGAGACTGGAATCCGGGAGCCGTCGGGTTCGGATTGGTACATCACCGGCTTGTACTGTCGAATCTCTTCTCCTGCCGAAGATAGGACAAGCTCGCCCTCCGCTCCGAGGGAAACCCGGTCGGCGCCATGGATCCGGATGCGAATGCGCCCAGGATCGGCGTCCCGCGCCACCAGTAAATCGTACTCCAGCTTACCGCCCGCGCCGTAATAAACGGCGTCAATCCCCGGATACACATTCCTCTGCGTTAGGCGGGCGTACTCGGGAACGTCCTGAGCCCATCGCCGCCGGTCGCGCCCGACGTGGTAACTCGTCGTCTCGCCGGTACCAGATGAGGCTTCCCAAACAGCCTGTGAATTGCCGCCTATAAACTCAAGTGTTATCGGCAGCAAGTCCGATCGACTCAATACGAGAGCGCGACTGGTGAAAAACACCATGCCCTGTGGCGTGCGCGCCAGGTAGCGCACGCTTCGGCTGGTTTGGCCGCGATTCGGCTCAAACCGGATTGTCGAAACGGGCGCGGCCAACAGAGAGGCGGAACCCACTAGACCGAGTAAAGCGGCTCTACGCATATGATCCCCCGCATCGATAAGCGGAAATTTTGGAACAAACCCGCCGACTTGTCGCACCCGGCAACTCGGACCTAAGCTCGATGTCTTGCAGCGGCGACTGTCGCGCAAGCATATCAGAATTTCCACTTGGGAACTTGGCTGGCTGCCTACCGACTCGGCCTCTTTCTTCGCATCCTGGTCCACATAGGCCGCCGTCGTCGCGAGCAGCGGAGGGAGCGGAGCGCCATCAAGGGCGAATTTCTCGAATGCATCAGGAACTCAAAGCCCCGCCGCCGGCCAAGCGATCCCTCGCGGCGAGCAGAGAGGTACCCGCGAGCAATAGGCCGCTGCAAATGGATCAGCAAACCGGATTTCATGGACTTGAGCGATTGATACTATAGCCCATGAAAGCATGATCCTCAAAATCGTGGTTTCGCGCCACGCGGCCTTCTACAGCCCGCTTATCTCGACGATCGCGGCGGGGTTTCTCAAGGACGAAGGACTGGAGGCAACCTACAACGTTCTCGCGCCAGGCCAGCGATCCCACGCTCTGATTCGCGACGGCGCCGCCCACGTGGTCCAATCCGCGGTGTCTTCCAATTGGAAGCCCATGGAAAAGGGCGAATCGCCGCTGGCCGCTCACTTCGCGCAGATCAACCGCCGTGATGGATTCTTTCTCGTAGCGCGAGCGCCGGATGCGGCTTTCGAATGGCGGAACCTGGAAGGTCGAACCGTGCTTGCGGATCACGGCGGGCAGCCGATGGCGATGTTGCGCTACGCCGCCCAGCGCCAAGGCGTGGACTGGAGCCGTGTGCGCGTCGTCGACGCGGGCTCGCCGGAACAGATAGCGGAGGCGTTTCACGCCGGCGTGGGCGACTACATCCATCTGCAAGGTCCCGCGCCGCAGCAGCTCGAACAAGAGGGGAAGGGGCGCGTAGCGGCATCCGTTGGCGAGGCGATCCCGCCCGTCGCCTTCAGCAGCTTGTGCGCCTCGCGCAAGTTCATCTCCTCAGATGCCTGCCGCGCCTTCACGCGAGCCTTCGGGCGCGCGAAAAGATGGGTTCGGGAAGCGCCCGCGGAGGAAGTCGCCTCTAAACAGGCATCGTTCTTTCCGGGAATCGAGCCCGGCGCCTTAGGCGCGGCGATTCGCGCCTATCAAGACATCGGCTGCTGGGAAGGCGGCGTCGACATCCCGCGCGATCTTTACGAGCAAGCTCTAAACGTCTTCGAAGCGACGGGCGGCATCGCGCGGCGGTACGCCTACGACGATGTTTGCGTGGCGCCTCCCGCGTGAGGATTCTGTTCACCACCTTCGGCTCCTTTGGCGACTTGCATCCCTACATCGCTATCGGCCGCGAGCTTCGCAAGCTCGGCCACGAAGCCGCCATCGCCACCAGCGCGGCATATCGCGAAAAGATCGAAGCGGAGGGGCTCGGGTTCGAGCCGGTGCGCCCGGATATATCGCTGGCGGACCGCGAAGTCATTGGATATTTTTTCGATCGGGCGCGGGGAACGGAGCGCGTGATCCGCGCGATGGCATCGGTGATTCGCGAAACCTATGAAGACACCGCCGCTGTGGCGCCGCGCTATGACGCGATCGTCACTCATCCGCTTTCATTCGCCGCGGTAATGGCAGCGGAGAAACTGAAAATTCCGTGGATCTCATCGGTGCTTGCCCCGGGATCGTTTCTCTCGGCCTACGATCCGCCCGTACCAGCGCCGGTTCCCTGGCTGGTGAAAGTGCGCGCCCTGGGACCGGGCGCGATGCGGGCCGTCTGGCGCGCCTTTTCGCCCTTAATGCTGCGCTGGATGCGGCCCATCCTGGAATTCCGCCGCGAGCTTGGCCTTGGGACGGGCGCCAATCCGCTCTTCGAGGGCGCGCATTCTCCCGGACTTGTGCTCGCTTTGTTTTCTCGCGTTTTTGCCCAGCCTCAGCCGGATTGGCCCAAGCAAGCGGTCGTCACGGGCTTCCCTTTTCTCGAGGCGCCCGCCGGCGATCTCGCTCCGGAATTGGAATCCTTCTTCGATTCGGGGCCGCCTCCGGTGATTTTCACTCTGGGATCGTCGGCCGTCGCGGCGGCCGGAGATTTTTATACTGTGAGCCTTAAGGCCATCGAGCGTCTCGGCGCGCGAGCGCTGTTTCTCACGGGCGGCCATGCGCAGGGCCTACCCGAGCGCCTGCCGCCGTGTGCGATGGCTTGGCCCTACGCGCCCCACGAGCGCATCTTCCCGCGCGCTTCGGCGATCGTCCACCAGGGAGGCATCGGGACCACGGCGCAGGGGCTTCGCTCCGGCCGTCCCATGCTGGTCGTGCCGTTCGCACACGATCAATTCGATAACGCCGAGCACGTCCGCCGTCTCGGCATAAGCGTGACAATTCCCCGGCGAAAATTCAACGAGCGGAGCGCGGCCATCTCGCTTCGCCGCCTGCTTTCCGATGCGTCATATCGCGCAGCCTCAGCCGCCGTGGGCGACAAGATTCGGCCTGAGAACGGAGCGTTCACCGCGGCTTCGGAAATCAACCGTTTTGCGGCTCAGTGAGCGAAGCGGAGGATTTCGAAAACCGGCCGCCCGTTGGAATCGGCCACCGTTTGAAGTATCTGCTTCCGATATCCACCGGCATCGGCAAACCGGTCAAGCCTTTCGTCCACTCCTTGAAAGGCCTCCCTCTCGCGGACGTGCCCGACAAATATTGATTGAGGATCGGCTAGCATCGCCGCTAGCTGGCTTTGCTCCACTAGGCTGGGCGTATCGGTCCTGAGCTGATCTGCCGCGTATCCCAAGTGCAGCTGGCCTTGCGCCGCGAGGTCCATGCTGTAGTAGATGCCCCAATCGATCACCCAAATGCGATCGTTCCGGCGGGCCTCGAGCGACTTGGAAAGGGGGAAAAGCGCATCCGTGAAATTGCCCGCGGCGCCGTCTCGCTCTAACTGAAAGATGTACTGATTAATAACCAAAAGGTTCATCGCCAGCAGACCCGCCGCCGCCAAACCTGCCAACCAACGCCAAGGAATGGCCGCAATCGCCACCGCTGCGAACAGTTGCGGAAAAGGCCAGAGCAGAACGATGTGATGAGGCGAGCCTCCGGCGTCCTTGATGGCCATCATCATCCCTCCCGCGACTGCGATGAAAACCAGCGAGAACCAAGCTGCTCTCGACCTCCACCACAACGGCGCCAGGAGCAGTAACGCCAGAAAAACAAAGGCGAATCCGGTGCGGCGGTGCTGGCCGAGGCGGTCATGAATCCACTCGTTGAGGTGACCTAGAACCGAGTGTGGCTCTTTCGGTAGGTTCGCATAGTCTTCCTCCGCGATAAAGCCGAACAGCCCATCCCCGTTCGCGGAGCGCTCGAATTGGATCCATTTGCGGGAAATCGTGGGGTCCAAGTGGAGGTTTTCCCCAACGGTTGTGGCCGGATGACGCAGATTGAAGAAAACAATAGGAGAAGCGCCGATCAGAAACGCCGTGGCGGCGATTCGGAAATTCCGCCAGGAGAACGCCCGGCGCAATTCCGGCCCAAAGACAACCGCTGCCCCAACCGTGAGCCCGCTCAAGGCCCACAGGAAAAGAGCCTTATTCCATAAGGCCAAGCCGAACAGAACGAACCCGATGGCGAGGTATCGCGGACGGGGTTTGTCATGAAACAGCACCAAAACGTAACATCCTGTCACCAAAAGGAGATGTTCCAGAGCGACCGGTCCCCAGTCAAAGGTGTTTGTAAGCAGAAAAGTGGGGTCCGTGGCAAGCAGAAACGCTCCGAACAAAGCGGCCGCAACGGGGCGGCGCACTCCGGAGCGTCTCAGCAATTTATAGAAAAAATAGACAGTTACGGCTCCAGCCAGCACCATTGGCAGCCGGACCGCCCATACGCCCGACCCGAAGACTCTCAGCACCGGCCAGTAGATCGCAGTTTTTAGAGTCCCCAAGTAGGACATCAGCATCAATGGCAAATGGCGATGAAAGATACGCAGTTCAAAGTAGCGGCCCAGCGATTCCCACAGCGGGAGCGCGAACAGCGCTTCGTCGTCCTGGATTCCCGCGTAAGGGATCATCAGCAAACTCAATAGAATAAAGGCGCAACTGGGCGCCAGAGCGAAGAGTCCGGTTGTAAAATCCCCTCCGTTGGGAGGGATCGTATGAGATTTTTTACCGGTCAAGGAAACAGTATACGGTGGGAGGCGGCGATTGAATCCGCCAAGACGCTATTCCGTTCAGAGAAAGGCGAAAAATGGCCAAAACGCCGCGCGGCGCAGGCCGATAAGAGGCGAATGGCGCCAATGGTGCAGGATTGAAGTACAGCGGGCCCCAAAATGGCAAGAAGATTGCTTGCTAGTGCCCGCGACGTGTGTTATGGTAGACAAAGTACCAAATTCGGAGCGTCCGGGAAACGCAAGACGCCTGAGCGCGTCTTGGTTCAAGAGAGCGTCCGGGTGGACGCCATCGGCGCTTCGTTCGGAAAACTCGTCGGCCTCACCAAGCGGTGATCTGGCGCGGCGGATAATTTCTCATAAGGTATGGGATAAGCAGACGGCGGGTGCGCCTTTCGCGCGGCGCCGCAGCCTGCGAATCGCAACCTGGCCATCTGTGAAAGTGGCCGGTCGGCATAGTAACGGACCGGTTTTTTACGGACCGCGAACCGCTGAACCTTTTCGCAATTTTCAGCGTCTAATTTTCTAGACTAATGAGATTTGAAGTAACGGAAACGAGACGCGAAACGTTAAAAGTCATAAGAAAAACGTGAAAGAGACCAAGGACCAGAAGAGAGGCAGACATGACGAAGAGTGAATTGAACAAATACAAAAACGTCCTGGAGGCGAAACAGGCAGAGCTGGAGCAGTTCGTGCGCAACCGCGAGGGCATCGCGATCGAGAAGAGTCCCGATGCGCTGGATGAGGTCCAGCATGCCTCCGAGCGAGAGCTGGCGATCCGCAACCTCGACCGGGAATCGAACCTGTTAAGGAACGTTCGTGCCGCGCTCCGGCGCATCTACGAAGGCAGCTTTGGGGTGTGCCTGCATTGCGAAGAGGACATCAACCCGAAGCGCTTGAATGCGGTTCCGTGGACGGCGTTCTGCATCCAGTGCCAGGAGATCGCCGACCGGCAAAGCGCCGAAGGCACCGAAAACGCCGACGAACTTCTTGTCAACGCCGCTTAATGGAGCGGCTTGATACCCACGTAGGAGATCATCCTTCCCGCGGCCTCGCGGTCGCGACGCCAGGAGTGGAATTTCGCGGCGTCGCAGAACGTGCAGCCGCGGAGGAGATCGATTTGTGGGAGCGGGACCCCGGCATCGTTAAGGCGCCGGACGTTTTCAGCCGCTAAATCGAGGTTTCCGGCCTCCTCCATTCCAAACTGGCGGGCCACATCCTCGCCGACCTCGTAACAGCACGGTCCAATCCCGGGCCCGATTGCGGCGACTAAATGCGCCGGATCGGTGTGGAACGCTTCCCGCATCCGGCGCAGCGTCGCGGCGGCAATATTCGCCGCCGTTCCGCGCCAGCCTGCGTGGACGGCGGCTACAGCCCGGTGAACGGGATCGGCCAGCACAATAGGCAGGCAGTCCGCCGTGCGGATAGAAACCGTTATCCCTGGCTCCGCGGTCAGGAGGGCGTCGCCTTCTCCAGCGCAACCCTCGGCCCGATCCGCGACCAAGGCGATCGAAGAGTGGATCTGCTTGAGGCTCGCCATTCCGTTTTGGGAAAGCGGTCCGGCTCGGGTTCCAAATCCGTGATCCAGCCAGGAGATTTGCGAGAGCAAGGGCGAGGTGAGGATAGCGGTCATCCCTTCACGCCCCGCTACCCCTGCGAGACGCCACGCTGAACTACTACGTGCCCCGCTTCGGCGAGGGTCTTTTCCTGGCGCGCCAGCTCCAGGTCATGCTCGACCATCATTCGAACCAGCTCGTGGAAGGTCGTTCTGGGCTTCCAGCCGAGCTTGGCCCGGGCCTTGGAGCAATCGCCCTGAAGGAAATCGACTTCGGTCGGCCGCAGATAACGAGGATCGGCTTCTACATGCCGCCTCCAATCGACGCCGCAAAGATCGCCCGCCAGATCCAGAAGATCGCGCACCGAGTGCGATTCGCCGGTTGCGACGACATAGTCGTCCGGTTGAGGTTGTTGCAGCATCAGCCACATGGCTTCCACGAAGTCCCCGGCGTAACCCCAATCCCGCCGCGCTTCCAGGTTGCCCAGGAAGAGCTTCTTCTGGAGCCCAAGCTTGATGCGGGTGAGCGCGCGCGTGATCTTGCGCGACACAAACGTCTCGCCCCGCCGGGGCGATTCGTGATTGAACAGAACCCCGTTGCAGATGAACAGGCCGTACGCCTCGCGGTAGTTGATCGCGTACCAATGGGCCGCGACTTTGCTTGCGGCGTAGGGGCTGCGCGGATAAAAGGGCGTCGATTCGTTCTGAGGAGGCTTCGCCGCGCCAAACATTTCCGAGGATCCCGCTTGATAAAAGCGAAGATCTCTGCCTTCGGCGGCATAATCGCGCACCGCTTCCAGCAGCCGGAGCGTGCCGGTGGCGACGACATCGGCGGTATACTCGGCCTGGTCGAAGCTGACGCGCACGTGCGACTGGGCAGCCAGGTTGTAAATTTCCGCGGGCTGGACTTTGTCCAGGATGTGCCGGAGGCTTGCGCCGTCGGTTACGTCGCCATAGTGAAGAAATAACGAGGCGCCGCGCTCATGCGGGTCGGCGTAGATGGGATCGAGGCGATCGGTATTGAACGTCGAGGCGCGACGCACGATTCCATGAACTTCGTAGCCTTTGGCCAATAGAAATTCGGCGAGAAAGGATCCGTCTTGTCCGGTGATGCCGGAAATCAGGGCCTTTTTCATGATTCTTCTGAAGTAAACCGCGGAAGGGGGTGGGCAGCCATCACTCCATCTTACCTTCCGCCTCCGACGTGGGGCCTTCCTCTTCCTCCGCTCGCTTCCGAAGCATCGCCAGCACCGTTTTCACTGCGAATAGTCCCAAAAATAGCCAGGTCGCCAGGCGGATCTCGCCGTCGAGCGTGAAGGTCGCCAACAGACCAAGTGCGGCGAAAGCGCCCATTGCCTTATAGAATCGTGTATTCATAAAACTAGCGTTGCGACGAAATGTTATAAGAGAAGGCCATCTGCAAACGAACTTGATCGCCCTTGTATTCGGCGGGCAGGGGCGGAAGAGGATTGGACATACTCAAACCCGCCACCGCGGCGCGATCGAAAGCCTCGACGCCCGACGGCGTCGCGATGACGACCTTTGGGACCAGGCCGCGACGGTCGATGCTGAATTGAAGCAGAACGATGCCTCGCCGTCCCAGCCGCGCGCTTTCGGGAATCACAGATAACCAGTTCTTCTTCACCACCGTCAGCACCTGCTGCAGGTAAGGCTTGAAATCGACATTTTGCGGATCGCTCAGCAACTGAAGCGTGCTGCATTGCTGGCATGGAGCTTGAGCCGGAACTCCGCTAATGGCCGGAGCAGCCTCGCCGATATCGCCAACCGCCGTGGCGCCCCCGCCGCCCGGCGGGCGCGGCGGCATGGTGAAAGGCTTTGGTAGATCGAGCTTCGCCGTGACGTTTGCCGGATTGGAATTTGGCTTGGGAGAATAACCTCCGGGGATGTTCTCCAGCGCCATTTTCGGCCTCTCGGCTGGAGGCGGGGCGCCGATGGAGGGGGCCCCCACGCCGGTCATGTTTGGCAAGGGCGCTCCGCCGCCGGCCTCTATCTTGGGAGCGTCGGTGGAGGAGATGGTCGGCTGCGCGGGCGCCAGCGGTCCTGGAGCGGGCGTGGGAGGACGGAAGCGGCGCGTAGGCTGGCCTTCCACCGCGCTGCGGAGATCGAGACCGCGCACCACATTGCCTTTGTTCGGATCTTTCTGCGTCGGCTCGTAAATGCGCGGCGCGGTCAGATGGATCGCTGTCCTGAGGTCCACCTGCACCTCCGGAATTTCCTGGAAAGCGGGAGTCACATCGGGGGCGAGCAAGATCGCCGCGACAATCGCCACGTGAACGGCAACCGACCCAAGTCCATCGCGCAGGATGCGCTTCGCCCCGATTGGCTCGCGCCAAGGGCGAAGCAGATTGAGCTCAATGGGTTCAGCTGCCACGCAACACCGCCCGTGGATTAAACTCCGCCCTCCACGGCTCTGGCTACACGGCGGGAGTGCAATTCAATTTTATCAAGGATGGCGAAGGCGGTCTCCAGGGCTGCGACGGCTTGCGAGCCGGTGACCCGCGGCGGCTGCCGGGAAATCATGCTCTCAAAGAATTGTTCCAGTTCCAGGCGCAAGGGCTCGTCCTTGGTCACCGGCAAGGGTGCAAATTGGATGGCCATGGGAGGCTGGACGTGGAAGCGCATGGCGTCTTTGCGCGTGTAGTCGAGCGAGATGTATTCGTGGGGCTGAAATAGCCGAAGCTTGCGGACCCGTTCCGTGGAAACACGGCTCGCAGTGAGGTTGGCGACGCATCCGCCCGGGAACTGAAGCCGCACGTTGGCGATGTCGACCTTGGGCGTCAGGATGGAAATCCCCGCCGCGCGAATCTCCTCAGGCGTTTCGTGAGTGAGCGCGAGCACGATGTCGATGTCGTGAATCATCAGGTCCAGCACTACGTCCACGTCGAGGCTGCGGGGACTGAATTCGCTGAGGCGGTGAATCTCGAAAAACAGCGGCTTCGTCACGACCTCGCCCAGGGCGATCACCGCGGGGTTGAACCGCTCCAGATGGCCAACGCCAAGGATTTTTTCCGTACGCGCCGCGACCTCCACTAGATCCCGAGCGGCCTGGAGCGAATGCGCGATCGGCTTTTCCACCAGCACGTCGAGGCCGAGCTCCATAAGGCGAGAGCCGATTTTGGCGTGGGTCACGGTCGGACTGGCGACGATGGCGCCGTCGGAGTTTTGAGCCAACTCGTCGAGGGAATGAAATTCCCTGCAGCCGTGGATCGCGGCGGCTTCCGACGCACGGGTTGAGCTGGTATCGAAAACTCCGGACAGACTGGCGCGTTTCGATTGATGTATGACGCGCAGATGATTGCGGCCGAATACGCCGGCGCCAACAACGGCGATGCGGAGGGGAGACATGTATTCTTCGATGATAGCCGCGCCGGGAATCCGCGTGATCCAATCTTTGCGCGGCGGTAGCGGCGTACCCTTGAAATCACGACTCTTCTCGGCGGACTCGGTTGGGCGCAACGAAATTCCTACGGACCGACAAAGTCGTGCACGGCGAACAACAACTTTCTTTCGCGCACGGCTTGCCGGCGGAGCGCGTTTGTTCACCGAAACGTTGAATCCTGGCAATCCGCGTTTTGATATAATTCGGCAGCCTAAAATATGACCATCGTTGAGATCGAAAACGTAACCAAAACCTTCGGGCAGCATGTTGCGGTGGATCGCCTCTCGCTCTCCGTGCCGAGGGGATCCATCTACGGCTTTATCGGACCGAACGGTTCCGGAAAGACGACCACTTTGCGGATGATCATGCGGATCTATCATCCTGATCCAGGACCGGGCAGCATTCGTGTGCTTGGCGAAGCGAACTCCGCCGCGGCGAACGATCGGGTGGGCTACCTGCCGGAAGAGCGGGGTCTATACAAAAAAATGGCGGTGCGTGAGGTTCTTCGCTTTTACGCGGAATTGAAGGGGCGGCGTGATGCCGTGGCGCTCATACCGCCATGGCTCGACAAAATGGGACTTGCCGACTGGGCCGACAAGAGGGTCGAATCGCTTTCGAAAGGAATGGCCCAGAAAGTCCAGTTCATTTCGGCGGTCATCGCCAGGCCGGAACTGGTGATTCTGGACGAGCCGTTCACAGGTCTTGATCCGGTCAATGCCGATGTTCTGCGGGAAGCCGTGCTGGATCTTCGTAAAACGGGAACAACCGTAATTTTTTCCACGCACGACATGAGCGTCGCCGAACAAATGTGCGACTTCATTTTCATGATTTATAGAGGCAATAAAGTGCTCGACGGGACTCTGGAGTCGATTCAGGATCATTACGGAAGCGATACCATCCGTGTAAGCGTGGAGGGCAATGGCTTCGACCCGCAGACAATCCCCGGTGTGGAAAAGGTGACGGATTTCGGCCGGCTGCAGGAACTTCGAATGGCTGCCAATACCGATCCCCAAGCGGTTCTGGCCGAACTCATGAAGCGTGGACGTGTCATGCACTTCGAACTGACCCGGCCTTCCCTGCACGATATCTTCGTGCGGATCGCCAGCCCCGATGCAGCCGACATGATGCCACCCGCGGCGAAAGGAGCAACCGCCCATGCGTAAGACAATGGTTGTCGCGCTTCGAGACTACCAGGCGGCAGTTAAGACGAAGGCGTTCCTGATCGGGCTTCTGATGATGCCCCTGATGTTCGGCGGAGGCGCCCTCGCTCAGATCGTGTTTCGCAACAATAACGACATCAGAGATAAGCGCGTCGCGGTTGTGGATTACACCGGACAGATCTTCGACGGCATTAATCGGGCGTCCAACATTCGCAACCAGACCTTGATCTACGAGGGCGAAGGCGCGGCGCGAAAGCAGATCCAGCCGCGATATATCGTCGAGAAGGCCGATCCCGGAACGAACGACTCGGCTCACATGGCCTTGGCTTTATCCGATCGTGTCCGGAAGAAAGAACTCTTCGCGTTCGTCATCATCGAGCCGAATGCGCTGGAATCCCGTGGCAACCCGGCCCAGAGTCCCGTCCAGTACCATTCCGAAAGCCCCACCTATGATCAGATCCAACAGTGGATTGCGGCGCCGGTGAATGCACGCATTCAGCAAATGCGTTTACAAGCGGCGGCCCTGGATCCCAAGGTCGTCCTTGAAGCAACGCGACCCGTTCTGGTGCGCAATCTCGGTCTGGTAAAGGCGGATGCCTCCGGTGCTCCCATCCAGGCTGAGCAGGCCAACCTGGCGGCTAACATTTTTGTCCCGATCGGTTTGATGATGTTGATGTTCATGGTCGTCATGAGCTCGGCGGCGTTGATGAACAGTGTGCTGGAAGAAAAAACGCAGCGCATAGCCGAGGTTCTGCTGAGTTCGATTCCGCCGTTCCAATTGATGCTGGGAAAGCTTCTGGGAACGGTTGCGGTCGCTCTGACGACCGGGTCGGTGTATCTGTTTGGCGCCTACCTCGCTCTCAAGCGCTTCGGCTACGTGCAATATTTTCCGTGGGACCAGGTGTGGTGGTTTATCGCCTTTGTTTCGCTGGCGGTTTTGATGTTCGGTTCGATCTTCATCGCGATCGGCGCCTCGGTGACCGACATGAAAGAAGCGCAAAGCATGATGACGCCGGTCATGCTGCTGATGATCAGCCCGATGTTCGTCTGGTTCAATGTCGTGCGCGAGCCGAACTCAACGTTGGCGCTCGTCATGTCGCTCATTCCCCCAATGACTCCAATGCTCATGACTGTCCGGCAATCGGTTCCGCCGGGTGTTCCCATCTGGCAGCCTCTCGCTGGGATTGTTCTGGTCTTGGCCGCAACCCTCATCTGCGTTTTTGCCGCCGGCCGGATCTTTCGCGTCGGCATGCTGATGCAAGGCAAAGGCGCGAAGGTTTCAGAGATGGTGCGCTGGGCGATTCGCGGTTAAGGTTAAGGAAGAGTCTCCGCCGTTCGGAAAGCAGCGAAGCGGTTCGGTCAAGTATCGATTTCAGAAAATGTTATACACCGCTCAGGGTCGCGCAGACGGCCGCCCAGCACACTAGCCGGGAGTTCGTCTCCTTTTTGGAAGAGGTCATCGCAACCCAGCCCGCCGGCGCGAGATTTACGTCATCTTCGACAACTTCGCCACACACAAGACTGATCTGGTAAAGCCGTGTCTGGCCGACCATCCTCAGGTTCGGTTCTCTTCACGCCCACTTATTCGTCGTGGCTGAATCCGGTCGAGGGCTGGTTCAGCAGACTCCGGCGTGCGGTCATCGATCGTGGCATCTTCACTTCTGTCGCCGACCTGAAGCGGAGGATTCCTCCGCTACGTCCGCCTCGATCAAAAGGCGGCCAAACTTCCGCTGGAGATACGCCGATCCGGCGCGCCACATTTCCGCCTGGTAGCCCGGCAAGGCAATAACCGTGCACCGATTACTCGGCGGACTCCTTATGGTGGACCGGACCCTGGGGCGTTTGCGATAGCTTCAAATGTTCGAGAGTTTGCCCTGTGCCCCGACCCGTCGAAAATCCCCCGCTAAGGCAACTCCTGTCGTAAATGCCTGCGCTCCGGCAAGATGGCTGCGTCCATGGGACCATCAAGGTCAAATCAAAGTTGATCCATCCAATGCCCGCTTACAGATCCACTCTACCGGTACTCGCGGGGAGATTCTCGATCTCCGCGCCGCCCACGTGCGCCAGCGCGAGTAGCAGGTTCGCTGTCGGCGTATCCTTTGCGACGATGTGCCGATTCCCTTTCATGCGGCCGTTGGCTCCGCCGACCACCACCGCGGGCGGATTGTTCCGGTCGTGCGCGTTGCCGTTGCTCATGCCGCTGCCCCAGTACAGGGCCGCGTGATCCAGCAGCGTGCCGTCGCCCTCTTTGGTCGCCTTCAGCTTCTCGCAAAAGTCTGCAAACTTCTGGATCTGATACGTCGCGATCTTGGCGTACTTCGCCAGCTTCTCCGGATCGTTGCCGTGATGCGAGATGGTGTGGTGCTGCTCGGGAATGCCGATGTGCACATAAGAGCGGTCGCTGGCTTCGTGACCGGTCATGAACGTGAAGATGCGGCTGATGTCGCCTTGATACGCCAAGTGCATCAGGTTATAGGTAATATTCATGTGATCGTCGAACGCTTCCGGCAGGCCTACCGGAGCTTCCGGATTGCCGGTAATGGTTCCCATCCGGCTCTCCATGCGCTCGAGCTGCTTTTCGACATCGCGAATGTTGCCGAGATACTCGTCGAGGATGGCGCGATCGGGCGCTCCCAACGAGCGTTCCAGCTTCGCGGTTTCCTCGGTCACCGAGTCGAGCAGGCTCTGCTTCTCCTTCAGGCGGGCGAAGCGCCGCTCCTTCGAATCCGTCTCCCCGAACATCCTCTCAAAGGTCACGCGCGGATTGATTCCCACCGGAAGCGGACTGGTATCGTCGCGCCACGCCAGCGTGTTGAAGAACGTGCAAGCAAAGCCGTCACACGCGCCGACGGCGGTGCCCATGTCCTCGGTGCCGACTTCGATCGATCGCAACGGCGTATCGGCGGCCACTGCGTCTGCAATGTGCTGGTCGATCGTTTTCTTCGATTCGATCTTACCGAAGGCGTCCGATTTTCCGTCATTGCGGCTATTGGCCGGCCCAAGACCATTCAGGAACGCCGAACTCGCGCCGAGATGCACCGACGAGCCCCAGGGCGCCTTCATCTTGCTGACTGTAACGAGCTGATTGCGGAACGGCTCCAGCGGCTTCATCGGCGGCTTGAACTCGAAGTCGCTTCCCTCCTTGTCCGGATGCCAGGTATCGGGCCACACACCGCACGGAAAATAAACCGCGCCGAAACGGAACGGCGACGTCGGCGCAGCGGAAAGCGCCGGAACCATCGCGTCCAGGAACGGCAGCGCGACCGCGGCGCCCAAACTGCCACGGACGAAAGTTCGACGGGAGAGATGCTTCTTCGTGATAAACATGGCTACTCCTTATTGGATCTTGCAAGTTTAGCGGTGTCAACCGGGCCCCTGTTCCCAGCGGGCGCAGGGACGGATTCCGCCGATTCCGACCGAGATTCCAGTTTTGTGCGCATTTGAAACGGCGCGCTCTCGACAATGCCCATCACAATGGAGGACAGCCGGTAATCGTTCTGCGCGGCTTTCTTTACGATCCGGCGCACCACCGGCATGTCGGCAGGCTCCAGCCCGCGGCCCAGCGCGTACGTCAGCATCTTCTCCGTGACGACGGTCGTGAAAGCGTCAGGCCGGCTCGCAATCGCCTCCCGCAGCGCCTTAGGACCGTTGACTTGTGTTCCATCCGCGAGGACACCGGCGGTGTCGAGCGGCGCTCCATCGGCGCCGGTCGCGCGCCACTTGCCCACGGAATCGAAATTCTCGAGCGCGAACCCCGGCGGATCGATCACGCGGTGGCAAGATGCGCAAACCGGGTTTTTCCGGTGCAATTCCAACTGCGCGCGCACCGTCTTTGGAATCGCCGAGGCCTCCTTGTTGCTTTCGTCAAGCGTGGGGACGTTCGGCGGCGGAGGAGGCGGGGGCGTGTTGAGGAACGTGCTTAAGACATATTTCCCGCGGAAAACCGGCGATGTTCTTGTCGCAACGGAAGTCATCGCAAGGACGCTCCCTTGCCCCAACAGGCCGCGGCGGTTGGGATCCGCGATCTTCACGCGCCGGAATTGCGGGCCGTAGACGCCCGGGATGCCGTAGTGCTGGGCGAGCCGCTCGTCGACGAAGGTGTAGTCCGCGTTTAGAAGATCGAGAGTGCTGCGGTCGTCGCGCAAGATGTACGCGAAGAACAGTTCGGTCTCCTTACGGAAGCCTTTGCGCATGTTGTCGTCGAAATCGGGGAACATCAGCAGGTCCGGAACGACCTTGGCCTCGAGATTCCGCAACTGCAGCCACTGTCCCGTGAAATTCTCCACCAGGGCGTCGGAGCGATCGTCGCCGAGCATGCGATGCACCTGCGCGGCGAGCACTCCCGGGTCCCGCAGCCGCCCCGCTTCCGCCAGGTCCAGCAACTTCTCGTCGGGGATGCTGCTCCACAGAAAGAAAGATAAGCGCGAGGCGAGATCGATGTCGCTCACAGGATGCGCGACGCCGGGCCGGGCGCTCGGGGAATCTTTCTCGATCCGATACAAAAAGTAAGGGCTCGAAAGAACGCGGGCGACGCCGGCGCGAATCCCATCGTCGAAACTGCCTCCGGGCTTTCCTTCCTGTTGTTGGCGGGCTCGTTTGTAAAACGCCAGCGGCGCCTCGAGATCCGCGGCAGTCACAGGACGCCGATACGCGCGGCGTGCGAGGTTGCCGAGGATCTTATTCGCGCAGGCTGTCTCATCGGACGTGGAAGAGGGATGGCACACGAAGAGCCGTTCCCGGCTGGGCCCTGCGCTGAGGCCGAACACGTTGTAAGGGCCGTCGATGGACACAGTCCTAAGCTTCGGCATGCCGCCGACCATATGGATTTCCTGGCTGTCTCGCTTCGACGGTTCCCAAACGTCTTGCAACTGGAACGGCCGCTCCTTCCACGTGAACCCGACATCGTGGGGACCGGCGGTAATCCGCGCCCGTCCCGTCATCCTTTTGTCGATAATTGGCTGCGCCGCCGCCAAGTCCGCGGCCTGAATCTCGTCGTCCTTGGGACCGCCGATCGGCGCCGAATACACTTCGGTCCCGTCCACAGTAATCACGAACGTGTATGGAAAGTCATTTCCTTCTACGCCCGCGTAGCCTTCCTGGACGCCGCGGACGAGCCGGCCGGACAGTTTGTACTCGGCATCGGCCGGAAAAACATAGTGGACAACGGTGCCGCCAACGGTTCCGAGCGGCAGACCCTCGATGTATCCGTTCTGGCTGAATTCGCGGCTGATGGAATGCTCTGTAGTTCCGGGCGTCACCTTCGGGTCGCCCACAGCCATCGCGGCGACGCGCTGCGCCGCGTTCACATAGCCTTCCAGCAGCAGCGGCGACGTTTTCAGCGCTGTCGCGATGTTGTCGAAACCGAACTCGGCGCCATCGGTCGGCAGCAGGTCCGAGACGTCGATATCGACCGCCAGCAGGTCGCGGACGGCGTTCGCATATTCGGCGCGATTCAGACGATGCACGACGAAGCGGCCCGGATTGCTCCGGCCTTCCCAAGCGCGGTCAAGCGATGACGCGAGCCAGTTCGTAAAGCCCGCATACTCGGCCTCGGTTGGACGGGGCATGCCTTGAGGCGGCATCGCCCGCACGCTCAGCTTCCGAAGAACTCTCTCCCAAGTCCCCGCGTGGCTCAGCAGATTGTCGAAGCCCACGTCGAGAACGACCGGATCGTCCGTCGGAATCGGCGCACGCGAGTTGTGACACGTAACGCAGTATTCATCCACAAATGCTTTGTACTTGGTGGCGTCCGCTGTAGAGTTCGGTGCGGCGGCAGCCGAGCGTACCGGCACTTGCAATGGTTTTTGGGAAGCTGGTTTGGGCGATGCTGGCGTGCCGCTCGGCGTCTGGGCTACCAGCACCGCGACAATGCCGAAGCAGAGCAACGCCGCTAAGATTTCTATCTTTCTCGCGGTCGCTCTTCTCGCCAGTTGCATCGCTAATCCTCCTATGCGGCTTGCTCTAAGATATCCCGCGGAGATGAGGAGTGCAAGGCTCCCCATCCGGCTCCCCATCTTCTATGGTCTTGGATATAACAAGGCTGGCTGACAACTCCCACACCGGAAATAATACGAGTGCGCGACTTTGTAAAAGGAAGCGGAAATGAGAATACCTCCGCGCCCGCGCCGCCGCTCGCTCTATCCAAAAGCGCATTTGAGTGGGATTTTAGGCCCATCGCCCATTTTTGCAACGCGAAGGCGGCGAGCGGGTTCTATTCCCAGGACTACATTAACTAAAGAGCGGCCGAGCGGAAAATCGGAGTAATTCAAACCAGCGCTATGGCAGGGTCGTCGCGGGAACGCTAGCGGGCATTGATCTTCACGTGTAAAATATGGTCCAATTTCGTTAGTCCCCGGGCGTTAGGCAGTGCTCATTTAGACAGGCTCGCCGCACCGGGAAAGAGCGTCCGTCGCCGGTGAACCGAGGAATCGGCGCTCATGTCGGGGTCCTTGTTTGGATCGTGGAGACTGTGGATGATGCGAAGTCTTAGTCCACGCAATATGGCGGTGCTTGCGCTGGCATTCGCCGCCGGCGCCTCCGCTCAGGAGTACAGTTTCCGCTTCTACGGGGCGGCAGAGGGACTCGGAAACCTGGTTGTCCTGTCCCTGGCCCAGGACCGCGCCGGCTACATCTGGGCTGGAACGGAAACGGGGTTGTACCGTTATGACGGCTCCCGTTTCCGGCTCGTTGGACAGGCGGAAGGGCTGCCTTGCTCCACCGAAGTTCATAGCTTATTCGTCGCGTCCGATGGCGCGCTGTGGGCCAACACCTGCGCGAAAATTTTCCGCTTCGATGGACAGCGCTTTCAGGCGATTCCCGGCATCGGCACATTGTTGCGCGGCGCTCAGGCGATGGCCGACGCTTCTCGCGGCGGAGTCTTGATCGCCACGCCCTCCGGCCTTTACGAAGCGTCTGAGAGCGCCAATGGCGCTTTCTCCACGCGTCCGTACCCCCTGCCGGAACCGCTGGAAGGCAAGCCGCTGCATGGCATCCTGCGGCAGGGCTCACAGCTGTGGTTCGGATGCGACCGCGCCCTCTGCCTGGAGGAGGCCGGCCGGGTGTCGGTCTTCGGACCCGAACAG
Source organism: Bryobacteraceae bacterium (assembly GCA_036557165.1). GTDB lineage: Bacteria > Acidobacteriota > Terriglobia > Bryobacterales > Bryobacteraceae > Palsa-187. Next base: position 5,055 of record DATBIA010000112.1, on the reverse strand, counting down.
GGGCTGCCGGAGGATTCCTGGGATGCGATTCGGATCTCGCCCGATGGAACGGTATGGGTTCGCAGTCCGAAAAGCGTCTACAGCCGGCCGGCCGGCCAGAGCAGGTTCTCGCGGGAAAAACCGGACATCGCATCCAGCGGATTCTGGGGCGCTATGGCTCTGAGTCGAGACGGCTCGGTCATGATCCCGACCGATCAGGGCCTCGCCATTTACTCCAAATCCGGGTGGAGCGTCGTGAACCGGCAGCGAGGCCTGCGCAACGAACTGACCGGAGCAGTCCTCGAAGATCGCGAAGGATCCGTGTGGATCGGGTTGACGGGCGGCGGCGTGGCGCGGTGGCTCGGGCGAGGCGTTTGGGAATCCTGGAAGGCCGCCGACGGCCTTCCCTCGGACATCGTTTGGAGCATCCGGCGCGATCGGAAAGGAAATCTTTGGGTCGGCACCAGCTTGGGGCTCACGCGGCTGGACAACGCGGGGCGAACGAAAACCTGGACTCGAAAGGACGGTCTCGGCGGCGATAACGTTCGCTGGCTGGCTGAAGCATCCGACGGCGCGATCTGGGCGGCCATGAAGCCCGGAGGCATGGCGCGGATCGATCCCGCGACCGGAAAGGTTCTCCGCGCCGATGCGCAGGACGGGCTTCCATGCGACCCGGAAGACGTGTTTGCGGACCAGGAAGGCCGGTTGTGGGCGCCAACCGGGTGCGGGTTGTTCGTCAACGACCACCCCGCGGCGTCGAACCGATTCCTGCGCGTCGAGACGCCGGATTCTTTCGATCGCGACGTCTGGAAGTTGATCGAGGATTCGCGGGGAACGATCTGGATCGCCACTCGGGGCGGCTTGTGGAGCCTGAGGGAAGGGAAGTGGCGGCAGCACGGGCGCGCCGACGGTCTGTTGACGGATAACCCATACGTAATGGCTTTGGCCCCCGATGGATCGATCTGGCTGCGCCATCGCTACGATGCGGGCATCGACCGGCTGGAGGTATCGGGAGATCGCATTGTACGCGCCACCGCAGTCCTCCCCGCCGATCCTCAAGCGGCGCAGGGAACCGCGTTTCACGGCTTCGATGCTTTCGGGAACTTTTGGCGGGGAAGTCCAAACGGGGTTTCCGTCCGGCACTGGACCGTTTGGACGACCTTCACCACCGAAGACGGCTTGGTCTGGAACGATTGCGACGGAGAGGCTTTCTGGGCCGATTCCGATGGCGGAGTATGGCTGGGCACCAGCGGCGGCCTCGCGCACTATCGCGCTGCCGATGGAGTTCCGCCCCGTCCACCGGTCGCCTATCCGATCATCTCCCGCATAGAAGTCGATAAATCCGCCCGGACAATCCGGGCCGAGTTTTCGTCGCTGAACTACAAAGCCGAGCAACTGGTGCAGTTCGCATACCGGTTGGACGGCGCGCCCTGGACCGGCTCCCCGGAGCGCAGCGTTTCGGTAAGCGGGCTTGGACCCGGCAAACACCGTTTGGAAGTGCGTTCCCGCGTTCGCGATGGCCCGTTCTTCCAAAAGATCGCGTCGGCCGAATTCCGCCTGGAGCCGAAATGGACGGAGACATGGTGGGCTCGCCTGCTGGCGCTGGCGTTCCTGGCGGCGGCGATCCTTCAATTCATCAGGTGGCGGTTGAGCGCGGCGGCGAAAAGAGAAGCGGAGTTGGAAACGATCGTCGCCGCCCGCACCGCGAAGTTGAGCCTGGCCAACTACGAGCTGGACGAAAAAGCCCGCCAACTCCACGACAGTGAAAATCGGCTAAAGAATGCGGAGAGGCTTGCTCACGTAGGGCATTGGGATTGGGGTCTTGATGGCAATCGCTTCTCGTGGTCGGAGGAGATGTTTCGTATTTTCGGCCAGCCGAAAGAATTCACGCCCAGCTACGAGAAATCACTGGATGCGATTATCCCGCAGGACCGGGAACGAGTGGCGCAATGGGTCCGGGACTGTCTTGACCGGAAGAATGGACATTCGATCGAATTTCAGATCGCCCGCCCCGATTCCGACCTGCGAACCGTCAGTTGCATTTCCGAGGTGGCGCTAGACGATAAAGGCCGGCCATTGCGGTTGTTTGGGGCATGTCAAGACATCACCGAGATAAGGCGCGCGCAGCAAGAGACGTTTGAGCGGCAAAAGCTGGAAAGCGTGGGAACCTTGGCCAGCGGCATCGCGCACGATTTTAACAATCTTCTGGGCGGCGTGGTAGCGCAAGCCGAACTCGCCATGGGCGAGATTGCCTCCGGCTGCCGCCCCGAAGAGGAACTGAAGGCCATTCGGGACGTGGCCATGCGCGGCGCGGAAATCGTCCGTCAGTTGATGATCTATTCGGGAAGGGAAAGTCCGGATGTCGGACCTGTGGATCTCTCGGCGATCGTGAAAGAGATGCTGGCGCTGCTCAAAGTTTCGGTCTCGAAACATGCCGTGCTGGAGACGGATCTCGGCGTCGATCTTCCGGCCGTTCGGGCCAACGCCGCGCAGCTCCGGCAGATTGTCATGAACCTCGTCACGAACGCCTCGGAGGCGGTGGGAGACCGGGATGGAACGATCCACGTGACCACGCGATGCGTCAAAGCGGGCCGGGACTCGCCCGGAGCGATCCTGGATCGTTTCGAGGAGGGCGATTACCTGCAATTGGAAGTGTCCGACAGCGGCTGCGGCATGCCGCCGGAAACGCAGGCCAAGGTCTTCGATCCGTTCTTTACCACCAAGATTGGCGGTCATGGGCTCGGGCTTCCTATCGTCCACGGCGTTGTGCGAGGTCTCGGAGGGGCCATCCGGCTTACTAGCGAACCCGGCAGGGGCACGACGTTTCAAATCCTCTTGCCCTGCGCCGATGCCGCGGCCGGCGAACCCTGCGCCCCTGAATCTCCCGAGACGCCGGGTTCGTTTCGCGGCGCCACGGCTTTGGTGGTTGACGATGAGAACCCATTGCGGCAGGCGGTGGCGACCATGCTCCGCCAGACTGGCTTTGAGGTATTCGAAGCGGCCGACGGATCTTCGGCGATTGATCTTCTTCGCGCAAACGGGCACAAGATCGACGTAATGCTGCTGGACATGAGCATTCCCGGACCTTCCAGCCGCGAAGTGGTCGCCGAAGCCGCAATCGCCCGGCAAGACGTCAAAGTGATCCTGACCAGCGCCTACAGCCAGGAGATGATCGCCGACGCGCTGAGCGCGCCACAGATCCGCGGCTTCATACGCAAGCCGTTCCAATTTCGGGATCTGGCCAGAATGCTGGACAGCGGGTATTTGAGCGTAGGACAAGTTTAAGCTTGTCTTACTAATGCGGAAGCGATTCGGATTGAACACGCCCCCTCCATATCGGTGAGGGGCATGAGATGCTTTTGGGGTTGGGCCAGCTTGAATCCGTATTCGCGTGCAATCGCCGGAAAACCGCGCTCGACTATTTGAAAACCGTCATCTGAGACTCAACCGGCGATTCGGCGATGGATCGAAAAAGCCTGATCCCGTCCGCCGCGAGAGTACGCGATGGGAATGGATCGTCACCTGGTTCCCGATCGAGCCTGAATTTCAAAAGTCTCCTAGCCTGACTTTCGCACTTGGCGGACATTTCCCGGCGAACCGCAAGAGAATTCGCAATGGTTTCAACGCGGGCTCCCGAGAATATGCCTGGGTGAAGACCTTGCCTCTTTTCCGACAGCGGAATCTCCGGCATTCGGCTGCTGACGCATGTTTCTGCGCAGCACCAATCGGAAGAAGGACGGCAAGCACCATCGCTATTTCAGCATTGTCGAGAACCGTCGGCTGCCCGGCGGCAAAACGGCGCAGCGCACGGTCCTGTATCTCGGCGAGATCAATGATCAGCAGCAGGCGGCGTGGCGCAAGACGCTGAAGGTGTTTGACGAGGCCGAACAGCGCTTCACCACGATGAGTTTATTCCCGGACGATCGCGAGCTTCCGGCCGGCGCGGTGGACAGTGCACAGGTTCGGCTGAGCGGTCTGGAGTTGAGGCGGCCACGCGTGTTCGGCAGCTGCTGGTTGGCTTGCGAGTTGTGGCAGCAACTGGGTCTGGATGAGTTCTGGCGCCAACGTCTGCCCCAAGGCCGGGAGACGGTGAGTTGCGAAAAGGTGCTGCGGTTGCCGGTGGTCAATCGCCTGCTCGATCCGGGCAGCGAGTTCCGCGTGCATCGGCAGTGGTATGTGGACTCGGCGATGGATGAGCTGCTGCAAAGCAGTTTCAGCGTGGCGGAAAAGGACCGGCTGTATCGCTGCCTGGATCGAGTGCTGGAGCACAAGCAAGAGCTGTTTGTTTTTGTGAAGCAGAAGTGGGCGGATCTGTTCGCCGCCGATTTCGAAGTTTTGCTCTAGGACCTGACGAGCACGTACTTCGAAGGCGGGATGAAGCAAAATCCCAAAGCCAAGCGGGGTATAGCCGCGACGGGAGACCGGACTGCCTGCCACTGGTGATCGCGCTGGTGGTCACGCCCGACGGCTTCCCCCTGGGCTATGAGGTGATGAATGGGAACACAGCGGACTGCACGACGCTACGGGATTTTCTGAAGAAGGTCGAAGCCACGTATGGCAAAGCGCGCCGGGTATGGGTGATGGACCGGGGCATTCCCACCGAAGCGATTCTCCAAGAAATGCGCGAGCCGGAGCGGCAGACGTTTTATCTGGTGGGCACGCCCAAAGGGCGGATCACCCAGCACGAGAAGAAATGGCTCGATCTGCCGTGGCAGAAGGTGCGCGATTCGGTGGAGGTGAAACTGTATCAGCACGAGGGCGAACTCTACGTGTTGGCCAAAAGCAGCGGCCGCCAGGCCAAGGAGATCGCCATGCGGCGCAAGCGGCTGGTTCGTCTCCTGCGCAGGCTGCGCGTCATGCGAAAGAGTCTGCCCAAACACGATCAACTGCTGTTGCGTATCGGTGCGGCGAAGAAGGAAGCGGGCCGCGCCTTCGGCTTCGTGAAGATTCAGCTTCCGTAGAAGGATCAACAGGTCACGCGCTCGACCTTCACGTTTTACACCGACAAGGCGAAGCTCAAGGCTGCCGGGCAGCGCGATGGACACTATCTGTTGCGCAGCAATCTCACCGGCGAAG
>DATBIA010000111.1:0-4700 GCA_036557165.1 Bryobacteraceae bacterium | reverse complement strand
GCTGTTCTTTGGACTTCTGGAGCGCCGGAATGGCTGAGAAGATTCGCTGCGCCATTTACACCCGTAAATCCACCGAGGAAGGATTGGACCAGGAATTCAACTCGCTGGATGCCCAGCGCGAAGCCGCCGAGGCCTTTATCAAGAGCCAGCGCCATCAGGGTTGGACTCAGGTTACTCAACACTACGATGATGGAGGCTTCACCGGCGGGAATCTGGAGCGCCCGGCATTGAAACGCCTGCTCGAAGATATTGACGCCCAGCGCATCCAGTGCGTGGTGGTCTATAAAGTGGACCGGCTGAGCCGCTCCTTACTCGACTTCGCCCGGCTGATGGACCGTTTTGACAAGCGTTCGGTGAGCTTCGTGTCGGTCACCCAACAGTTCAATACGACCACTTCGTTGGGACGGCTGACGTTGAATATCTTGCTGAGCTTTGCGCAGTTCGAGCGGGAGATCATCGGAGAGCGCACGCGCGACAAGATGTCCGCCGCCCGCCGCAAGGGCAAGTGGACCGGTGGCATCCCGGTGCTGGGCTACGATGTGGACCCGCGCGGTCGAGCTCTGGTCATCAACCCAAAGGAAGCCCAGCGGGTGCGCGAGATCTTCCGGCTATATGAAGATCATCATTCTGTCACCGCTGTCTTGGAAGAACTGCAACGGCGGCGCTGGACCACCAAGTCCTGGACGACGAAATCAGGATCGCCGCACGCAGGCCGAGCGTTTACCAAGGGCGCGCTGGTGCGTTTGCTCACCAATGCGGTCTACGTGGGAAAAGTCGATCACAAGGGCACGCTATACGCGGGCGAGCACGCCGCCATCGTGGAGCCGGAAGTGTGGGAGAAAGTGAATGCGGAAGTGCGCGCACACCGGCGCGGGGGAAGTCGCGCGGCGCGAACTCCCCAAGACGGACTGCTCAAGGGGCTGTTGTACTGCGCCCAATGCGCCAAACCCATGGCGCTCACCTACACGGCGCATGGCGGCAGGCGTTATCGCTATTACGTTTGCTGCACGGGGCGAAAGCGAAACGGCAATGGATGCGCGGGGAGATTCCTGGCAGCGCGCGCCCTCGAAGAGTCCGTCATCGAGCAGGTACGGTCGGCGCTCACGGCAGTAGAGGCCCGGGAGCAACTCGGCCTCTCCGAGGACGACTGGAACAGGAGTGGGGAGGGCGGCTCCGAAGAATGGATTCGGACTACGGTTCGGCGAGTCAGCTACGACGGCGCTCGGGGAATGGTGTCGGTGGCACTAAGCCAATGAGAATCGAATACAGCGTATCGAAAGTTCCCGCGCGGCGTGTCCCTATCGAAGCCGGCGCGCCCAACCCAGCGGTCACCAGCGGCCGCCCTCCTCGTGTTGCTTGCTTATTGGCGTTGGCGCATCGCTTCGAGCACCTGGTGAGAACGGGCGCCGTGCGGGATTACGCGGAGATCGCACGGTTGGGCGGCGTCTCGCGCGCACGCGTCAGCCAGATTCTGAACTTGCTGGCGCTGGCCCCCGCCATCCAGGAACAGATCTTATTCCTGCCGTCGCGCGCTGCAGGGGACGATTCCCTCACCGAGCGGGATCTGCGCCTCATAGTCCGCGACCTGCGCTGGGATCGCCAAATAGATTTGTTTGGTCAGATCCGTCCACGGCAATCTTCTGCACGGCTCATTGAATCCCCGGTAGGACGGGATCTCTAAAGTCTCCGCAGGACGCGCCAATTCCCGTCCGGGAGACGCCTCCCCGCTTTGGAAAAAACATGCCGAATCCGCGTCGGTTTCCCTTGCTTTCGTTCCCCACCAGAGGGATGAATGGGACGACCGCCTAAGACAGCGGCGAAAAGGAGACCACCACCATGACGACATTCACCATTGACTCTGAGAACAACCTCATCGTGCACGCCGGAGTTCCGGCCAGCGCCGATCACCAACAGCTCTTCGCGACCGAAAGGGAACTGGCCAAGCTCGCCGCCGATTGGCCCGGCGCACGCTTGATCGAGGTCTGGAACAACTTCGCGGGTGTGGCCCCGTTCGACGATCTCAAACCTCTGAAGAAATTCACGAACCGCCAGACGGCGGTGCGGCGCATCTGGCGGGCGGTGGCGCGGCTGTGCCCCGCTGTGGCGCCGCCGGTGGAACGTGTCGCGCCTGTGGAGAAGAAGGCCGAGCGGTCCCCGGCCAAATCACAGCAACGCGAGAGGCCGCGCCTTGTTGCTGACGACGGCGGGACCAACAAGAAAGCGCAGGTTATCGCGCTGATGAAGCGGCCCAAGGGAGCGACGCTGTCCCAGATCGTCGACGCCACGGGTTGGCAGAAGCACACCGTGCGCGGTTTCGTGAGCATCTTAGGACACGAGGGTGGGTCGAAGATCGAATCGGCGAAAAACGCTGCTGGGGAGCGTTGCTATCGCATCGCCAAATAGCCGCGTGTACAAAAAACGCCCGTCTTCATGCCGCCTCCGGGTTCATCCAGGGCGGCGGGCTGCTTGAGTTCGAGTCGCCAATATAAGAGGTAAGCTGCCAATGAAACCAGCCATGGTTCTCCCACGCATATCAGGACTGCTGAGGATGCTCAGTCCGCGCCAACAGAAAGTGATTCGTCTGTATTTCCGACTAGGGTGTAAGCGGCCCCATTCGGCTCAGGAGATGGCTCCAGAGCTTGGGGTACGGCCGCAGGCCATCGCCGCGATTTTGGAAGCAGCCCAGCGGCGACTGGCGCAGGCGAATCTCCGACCATTTGCGCCAAGCCGCTAGGCGGCAACTTGAGAACGATCTTGCCGACTAAAAATCAGCGAGCACGTTCAGCCAGGGCGGCCATTCTCATCGTCGGCCCTAAAATCCGGTCGCCGCTTAACGTGCGTACGGCCTGCGAACAGGCCTCAGCATTTATGACGGTGACAGGCGCAAACGACGGCGACGGCCGCGATCCTGCGCGCGAGGGCGAAGCTACTCCCTTCCTTTGGCGCTGGTCGACTTGAGCCCATCATCGAAGAACCGCTCGACGGTATCATCGCTGGAAATCCGTTCTGCGCGGAGCGCCGCACGCATTGCCGTAATCCGACCGTAAGGGTCGTTCGCGCAGCAGATGAAGAGAGTAGGCAGTTTTGAGGTGGGCTGAGCCGAGCAGGAAGATTTGCTTCGGGCCGACCGCGAGTGCGGGTCCGGCCTTATGCACGTCGCCCACGATCTCAACGGGAAACCTGCTATTCCCAAGCGGCGCTTGGCGCGGGAGGGGCTGACCGCCCGGCATTTGCGCGAGGCCGCCCGCATCGAAGCCGAGCTCGAACATTCCTCCCTGCCCGCCAGAAAATCCGCGAGGCCGTTCGAACTCGCCGGTCATCGGCGCAGCCGGCTTTGATCTGTGGCTAGGTCCTTCTGGCCATCGCCGGCGGCTGCATCGAGCCGACAAACCCGACAACTCTCATTTCTCTTGGGGCACACAGCCGAACACGATTCCCGCGGCTGCTCCCGGCAATCATCGCCGGGCTCGGGCATCAAAGCCTTCATCATGGCGATCAGGCGCCCGCCGCCTGGCTCCTCGGCACGGATACATCGCCGCACCAATTCCAATTGCTCAGCCTGCTCTGGATCAAGTTCTTCACCCGATTGGCCCGCGTACAACTTCAACAGAAAACCGCGCCGGCCGCGAATCTCCTTGGTGCTGCCGTCTGCAAAATGAAGGATCACGGGGGCTGAAAGCATGAGGCTTTCAAGCGCCTCAATGCGCCTTTTAAGTTTCATGGAAGGCCTCCGTCTCATGGCGAAAAAAATTCCAATTCGCAATACGTCTATCGAATGGGGACAAAATCAGGGGAGGACAAAAACATTATAGACGAAAATGATTTATAGAACTCGGGGTCGGTGGCTGAAGTAAAACGTCTTATGCTGCGCCCGGGCCGAGTATGGCTTGACCGAGAACGGCTCTATTTTGGCATCCGGCGCTCTTTGGGGTTCGCACAGACGTCTTTCAACAACAACGCCGCCGATAGTATCGCATCGGCGTAGCATGTGGAGAGCGCGAAAACCGGCTTCTCCTGCGAGTACGACACAGGCCTTGACTCGGCTTCTCGCCCAGAGCACACTGTGTCGACGCTTGGAACTCGAAACGAAATGCCCATGCCTGCGCACGCCGTTGTCGCGCTTGGTCATGGCGGCGCAGCGCCCGACCGCTCTCAAGGAGTGCAACGCAAAATGTCCGTTAGTTTGAAAGTCGCCTTTGCCGATGAAGGCTTGCTGGATCGAACCCTCGACGAGTACAGGGCGGCCGTAGAGCGGGGCGACATAACCGAGGCTGAGGGCGTGGAAGACATAACTGCGCTCGCCTTGGGAATGCTTGTGATCCAGTGCTTATCGTAACCTGCCGATTGACCGCATGACCAACAGGACCCGGCTTGGCTTAGGTTCCCCGACTGCGCCGCGGGATGGGCTTCGACCGCACTCCGCCCGCGGTTTAGAGGCTTCCGCCGTCGGAAGTCGGCCCGGGGAATCGTGCTCTTTCACGAGTGATCCCACTGCGTACTAGGTGCGGAGTCCGGATATAGTACGGGAGCCTATTCGAGTCGTTGTACTTGAAGTGTTCTGTCAACGCCAACTGAAATTTCCCCATTTCGCCAACTGAAAATTCCCCAGCCCCGAGCGAGTGGTGGTTGACAGTTTCGGCTACCTGGTTCACCATGGATACCGCCCGGTGAAGCGGAGGCGAGCAATGCAGGAGTGCAAC
>DATBIA010000110.1:0-7467 GCA_036557165.1 Bryobacteraceae bacterium | reverse complement strand
CCTAGCAGCCCGTGTCTAAAAACACTTTGCCCTCGGAATGTTTGGGGTTAAAATCAGGCATGGCGATGGGGACAAAGGGAACGAGACGGCAGCAGGAAGAGCTGTTTTACGCCAGCGAGCGAACGGAAGCGCCGGGGCGTCCTTTTTACCAGCAGTTGAACCGGGTGCTGGAGCAGGCCAACTTCGATGCGTTTTGTGAACAGCTTTGCCGCAAGTTTTACCACGCCAAGTTGGGCCGTCCGTCGCTGGCGCCGGGGGTGTATTTCCGATTGCTGCTGATCGGCTTCTTCGAAGGCATCGGGAGCGAACGGGGGATCGCGTGGCGGGTGGGCGACAGCTTGAGTCTGCGGGAATTTCTAAACTACGGGTGGAACCAGGCCACGCCGGATCACGTGACGATCTCACGCACACGGCGATTGTTGGACGAAGCGACGCATCAGGCGGTATTCACGTTCGTGCTGACGGAAGTAGCCCGGCGCGGGATGCTGAAGGGCAAGACCATCGGCATCGATGCGACCACGCTGGAAGCCAACGCGGCGATGCGCTCGATTGTGCGGCGGGATACCGGTGAAAGTTACATGGAGTATCTGCGGCGGCTGGCGCAGGAGGCCGGGATCGAAGCTCGCGACGAGGAGTTGCGGCGCGCCGATCGCAAGCGGAAGAAGAAGGCGGCGAATGAGGATTGGGTCAACCCGCACGATAAAGACGCGGAAGTAACCAAGATGAAGGATGGCTCGACGCACTTCGCCTATAAAGCCGAACAGGCGGTGGATCTGGACACGGGCGCGATCGTGGCGATCACCACGCACGGCGGGGCGGCCGGCGACACCACTTCGGTGGAGGAAACGTTGCCCTCGGCGGGTATGGCGGTGGCCGAACAGATTGCGACGCCCAACGCGCAGGGTCAGTACCAGGTTCACGAACAGGGGCTCTGCGAAGTAGTGACCGACAAGGGCTATCACAGCGGCCCGAGTTTGACGGCGATGCGGGAGATGGGCGTGCGAAGTTACGTTTCGGTTCCCCAACAACCCCGCCGCAACTGGAAAGGCAAAGCCGCGGAGCAAGCGGCGGTGTACGCCAACAAACGGCGCGTGGCAGGCGAGCGCGGCAAGCAGTTGCTTCGGCGGCGCGGCGAATTTCTGGAGCGGCCGTTCGCGCATCAATATGAGACCGGTGGCTTGCGAAGAGTGCATGTGCGCGGACGCAGCAATGTCGCCAAACGAGTGCTGGTGCAGGCCGCCGCGTTCAATCTTGCGCTGATTCTTCGATCCCTCACCAAGGCTGGGACGCCCAGAGGTCTGGCGGCCCGGAACCGTGCATTATTTTGCCTGCTCTGGCGCCTTCTGGTGGCATTCCCGGGCTCGCTACACGGCCCGTTGGATCAACGCCCCACCAATCTGCGACGAAACCTTCGCAACTCTACGAATTCGTGGCCCCCTTCGTCAATGCTCATTTCTTGCCGAAAACGGGGTTCTGACACGGGCTGCTAGCCCTGCGCGATAATACAACCGTGGATATTGAGAAGGCCATGGAGTTCATCCTGGAGCAGCAGGCCGCGTTGACGGCTAGCATCCAGCAGTTGCAAGCCGAGGGTGCGAGGCATCAGGCCGAAATTGAGCGGCATTCGCGCGATCTTGAGGTGCATACCGGGTGGAAAATAGAGATGAGCCGCGCGTTACAGGGCCTGGCTTCGCAGATGCAGGAGGCGTTCAGGGAAATGGCGCGTCACCATAATGCGCTCGCCGATCGAATGGCCGAACTCGCCGCGCATCAGAAGCGGACCGACGAAAATTTGAGCAGCTTGGTTCGCACGGTGCAAGATATCCTTCCCCGGCTGCCAGGGCAGTAACGCGCCCTGAGTTAAACTAGTACAAAACGGCGGCTGTAGCTCAGTTGGTAGTAGCGCCAGATTGTGGTTCTGGATGTCGTGGGTTCAAATCCCACCAGCCGCCCCACAGCCCGCCTGTCCGATCCCGATCCGTGCATTCACAAGGGCCCGCCAGCCGTGTATCACCTGCGTTCCAAGGCCGAGCGCAAAACGATATCATCGGAATCGTCCATGCGCACATCGACGATCCTGCTAATCGCCGTGCTCGCCCCGCCTTTATGGGCCGCCGGCCGGAACCGGCCATCGGTTGAAGGAATCAATACGCCGCCGCGGTTGTCAACTATGGAACTATCGTTTCCAAAATAGTTGGCGGAACGGAATGGCTCCTCGGTTGCTCGGTTCAAGGATATAGGACGATTGCCGCTGAGTGGGATTGATGGCTGTGGCCTTGGCCAGAGGATTACGTCCCCCGTGCAGATATGAAGCGCGCTTTGCTGTGGCTGTTCCACGGGTCGGCCTGATCTTGCTGTCGCTCGTTCCGATGGGCCGAGCCACGCACTGACCGATTGTGACACCGACAATGGCAAAGAGCTCACCGCCGTCCTCGATCCCCAGTTGCGCGAATCGCCACCAGAAAATCTCAGCCCAAAAAGATATCAGGCTGATTGACGCTCGACACGCGAATCAGGTATGCTGCTCGATTCAACGGATTTCACATTTCCTGGGACGATGTACTCTCCAAGTTCCAGTAAGTCGGAGAAGAAGATTGTATGAGTGGATGTGAATATTGCGGAGAAAAGGTCGGCTGGTTACAGAGCAGCCATCCAGTGTGCGTTACGAAGGCAAATCACAGCCGGAAGATCGCGGAAAAACTTATTTCCGACGGGGTATTGGCGGGTCGAAACTACGATGAACTCTCTGAGGAAGTTCAAAAGTTGTTGGCGGATAGCCACGTATCATTGAAATATATTCATGATGCACTCGACCAGGGAGCTAATGATGCAGCAAGCCAAATCGCTCTGAAATCCCCGGTTTCAGGCTCCGAGTTCAATCGCCTCGTGGGGATAATCCGTGGATTCGACGGATCACCGAGTGCACTCCTATCGAACGAATATGTAGGGCAGATGGTTCAACGTAAATGGTTTGCTATGGCTCAATTGCAGATGAGCTACGTGCTATGGCAGGTCCTGAATAACATTACACCGAACTTCGATGAAACCGGAGAGGTTGTGGCATTCAACCTTCGGGCCGGAGAAGTTCCTATCTTTCAGACCGGCGATTGCGTGACCTATGCGGAGGAACGTACCTTATCCAATCACAGCAGATCTTATCGAGGGCTGAGTATTCCAGTCGGCGGCGGTATCTATTATCATATTGGTGGCTCTCAGGGGCACCAAGAACGTACCTCCGGCCTTTGCCTTTAGATGGAGGTAAAGTTCTAATCACGACGAAGTCTCTGTATTTCGGTGGGCAATCGAAGACTTTCAGAATTCCGCTAGATCGTGTTCTTCGATACCAGCCGTATGTCGACGGTGTCGGTGTCTGCGAAGACCGCCAAGAGCCGAAGGTATTCGTTTTCGATTATCGCGGTATGGATGCTGGCTGGTTTTTCTACAATCTGCTTTCGGCGTTAGGCAAAACCACCTGACGATGCGATACTTTCGGTCCCCCTTTTACGATGGCATCTCGATCCGGCGCGGTTTATCCGGGCGAGACGCCGGTGCCCGAGCCATCGTCAGTGCTTTTTTGGGGGCTACGCTTGTGGCTCTTACCGGCGGGCGGTTCGCAAGCACTGAAGGGTTGGGGTCCCACGCAAGCGCAAACGATATCATCGGAGTCGTCCATGCGAATATCGACGATCCTGCCCATCGCCGTGCTCGCCGCGCCTTTATGTGCCGCCGGCCGGGACCAGCCATCGGTTGAAGGAACCTTCCGGGTCAATACGCGGCTGGTGGAAGTCGATGTGGTCGTGCACGACAAAAACGGCGCGGTCGCCGGCCTGACGAAAAACGATTTCACCGTGCTCGACCGCGGCAAGGCGCAGAAGATCGCCGTGTTCAATGCGATCTCGGCTGGGCGCTCCACCGCCAAGGCGTCGCCGCTGCCCGAGGGCGCGGTGTCGAACCGTCTGAATCGTCAGGGGGAAGAACCCGCGGGCGCCACCGTGGTCTTGTGGGACAAGCTCAACACCGAAACGCAGGATCAATCGTACGTGCGAAATCAGGTTCTGAAGTACCTGGGCACGCTCAAGCAAGGGGACCAGATCGCTCTGTATACGCTAGTGAAAGCTTTGCGCGTGGCGCAGGATTTTACGGACGATCCCAGCCTGCTCGTCCGCACCGTGGAGCGGTTTGGACCGGAGCAATCGGTGAATTTGGGCGCGGCGGACCTGACGGATCTGGCCTCGCAGATCGACAATCCGGTAATGCGCGCCCTGGGCGCGGACTTAAGCGCCAACCAGACGATGGCGGAAAATACCGCGGCGGAGATGACCGATTACTCGCTCAGAGACCGGGCGTGGGTGACGGCGAATTCGCTGGAGGCGATTGCGGGCCATCTGGCCGGACTACCGGGGAGAAAGAAGTTGATCTGGGTTTCGGGCAGTTTCCCCGGCGTGACGCTGGACCAGCGCAATCGCGTGGGAACGACGCAGATCGAAGTGCAGGATTTCGGACCGCACATTAGCGGGGCGATTCGCAAGTTGAACGAAGCGAATGTCGCCGTGTATCCCATCGACCCTCGGGGCTTGACCACCGGCATGAACGCCAAATCCGGCGCTCTGACTCCCGGATCGGGCGGCCTCATGGATCCGAGCATCGACACGATGGAGTTATTCGCGCATGGGACCGGCGGGCGGTCGTTTTACGCAGCCAACGATCTGACGGAGGCGGTCCGCGCCGCGATGGAGGACGACCGGGTTACTTACGTCCTCGGCTTCTATCCCTCCGATGAAAAGCTGGACGGATCTTACCATCCGCTTTCGGTGAAAGTTGCCAGGAAGGGCGTGGATGTGCGGCATCGCGACGGATACTACTCGCCCGATCCGCGAGCGGCCACGCCGGGGAACCGCCGCGAAGCTCTAAACGATGTTTTCGGCAACCCTCTGGACGCTACCCAACTTGGACTGCTGGCGCAAACCACTCTTCTCGCCGGACAAGCCCGCGAGTACGAGCTGAAGCTGACTCTGAACGCCAACGAGCTGCATTTCGATCGCGTCAAGGATCGCTGGGTGGCGCTGATTTCCTATGCCACATTGTTCACGCCGCCGGAGACGACCAAAGGAACATGGGAGCAGATTCGCCTCAGCCTGACGGACGAAAAGCTCAAATCGGCGCTCCAGGATGGCTACGCGATCAGCCGGAAGATCGAAATGGGCGATACGAGAGGCGAACTGCGCATCGTGGTGCAGGACCGGACTACCGGCGCGGCCGGCTCGGTCCGGGTCCCATTTAAATAGGACCGGCGTCGCCTCGGATTACTTAATCCGCGACCGCAGGAAATCCATGACCGCCTTGCGCTCTTCTGCATCCAGCTTGCCGTCGTGGTTCTTATCGAAAAGCAGCATCACCAGAGTCAATTGCGCGCGCTGCGCCTCCGGGATTTCCGGCGGCAGATCCATGGTGTTTTCGCCCTGCTCCAAAAACGCGTCGATGTATTGCATCGCCATTTCGCGCTGAAACGCGCGTTGATCCGTTCCCGGCGGCAGCTCGACGCCCAAAAATACCAGGGCCATTTCGTCGGTGGTCTGCTCGCCCCAGTGCACGCGCACGGGCGGATTGGCGGGATTTCTGGAATTCCCCGACGAGTTGTCGTAGGTATATTCCAGTTCTACGCGCGTGCCTTTGGGAAGCTTCACTGGGTCGGTATATCGGTATTGCCCCTGCCAGTTGAAGTCCCAATCCTTAATCCAGATCAGCGGCTGCACCGTTCCGTCGGGCAGGCGCGCATTCACTTTCATGTCCTTGCAAAGAAAGTGAGCGTGGGGCGTCAATCCCAGCACTGAAACGTCCTGAGGCAGCGTGACGCCGGTCTTCACTACGTAATGCGATTCGCCGGGCGCAATATCGATGGCCCGGGAATTTACCAGAATCAGGCCCAAAGCGGTGCTCGGCGGTTCGCCGAACCTGAGGCCGAGCGACGACCGATCCGATTCGGGCTTGCCCGAAACGTGGTAGTGAATCTGAAGCACCAGATCGCTTCCTTCGCGCACGGGTATCGAGATGCCGTCGCGCTGCACCTCGGGGTCACTGCCTGGCGACCAGCCGCCTAAAACCGCGGGCGGGACAAAGCCCGGCCCGCCGAAGCAACTGTAGCTATCGGCATTCCCCGCGAGCCGCCGGCCGGCCCCGCCAGGGTCCACGAACAGGATTGCATGATGCACCACGCGCCGGTTGTCGGGCCGGAACTCGAACGCCTTCACATATACGTCGTGGTCCAGATGCATCGGGATCACGAAACACCGGAACTGATCCGAGCCGCCGGCCGGCAGGTCGAATTTTGCAGGCAGGGTGAACACCTGATCGGGTTGGCCCGCCTGCCAGCCTTCGGTAAAGGCAGGCGGCTCCGGTTTATCGCCGGGATCGCCCTCCGGGGCGCCTTGCCCGGCCCACTCGCGGATCAGCGCGATCTGGCCGTCCGTCAGGCGGCGCTCGTTCAGGAAATGGCCATAGCCCGGTTCGGCTTTCCAGGGCGGCATGTAGCGGCTGGAAGTGGCGGCGGCGATCAAGCTGGCCCGCTTGGCCGCGTCCTTGTAGGTGAGCAGTGGAAACGGGGCCACTTCACCGGGGCGATGACAGCCTGCGCAGTTTTTGTAGAGGATCGGCGCAATATCCTTATTGAATGTCGGGGGCGCGGCGATTGCGACAGCCGCGACAGCCGCAAAAACCAGCAGCTTCATGGATCGACTCGATTAATGCTGCATCCCACGGCGGGCGCCGACGGGGCGGCCACGCGCTTACCCGCCAGCACCGCGTCCAGCGCGTCGCGCACTTCGTGCCGCGTCGCCTGCGTGCGCCGGTTTCCCAGGCTTTCGTACTGATTATCGATTCGGCCGAGGTACTTGAGTTCATTCCGCGGACCGAGCAGGGCCGCCTGCGGCGTGATCGTCGCGCCCGTGAATTGCACCAGCACTTGGTGCGGATCGATCAGCACGGGAAACGTATACGCGAAATCCCGCACGTGCTTGCGGACATCGTTCAGCGGGGTGTCGGTGTCCGCGATCACGCCGTAAAAGCGCACCCCCCGCGCTTCGTAATCCTTGGCGATACGATTCATTTCCGGCACGTAACCGTTGCTGATCGGGCAGTCGGTAGTGATGAAATACAGCACCACGGCAGGAGCGGAGCGCCACTCGTTGTCGGTATGGCTCGCGCCGGTGGCGTCCGCGAGCGAGAACCGGGGCAAACTCGCGCCCGAAAGCGTGGCGCCGAGCAGGATGAGGGGGATGCAGGCTTTCATATGCGCCTGTTCGCATCTTACATCACCGGGGGGCATCACTCGGCCGTAATCCGTCGATAGGCATTCAACCGGCGCTTGTCCCCGGCCTTACGGCCGGGGCTGGGTGCGAACGCTGGAACACCTTCGTGCCCACTTTCAGCCCCGCCCGTGAGGGCGGGGGCAAGCCTACGGACGGATTACGG
>DATBIA010000109.1:0-52593 GCA_036557165.1 Bryobacteraceae bacterium | reverse complement strand
GTCTCAAACAGTCCGGCATGTTCTGGACCACCCGCGGCGCCAACTCCATCCTCGCCCTCCGCTGCTGCCGCCTCAACCGCCGCTTCGAAGACTACTGGGCTGACCGTGCCGCCTGATCTCCATTTTTATGTCGCGCACCCGTGCCTGTTCAGGCACTCCCGGCGGGTCAATACTGGTATTCATTTTTTCGAGACCCCTATGCCGGTAAGGACACCCGAATCAAGCCGACCAGTTGACTTCCCAAATGGGCTCAGCGCCACTGTAGATACAAACAAACCAGATCGAACTGAGCAGAAAATGAGGCCGTACAATCCACCGTACTCGCCGCGTGCCTGCGGTCAAGATTCCTCAGTCCAGGAGACAGAATGGACCCATTTCGTAGCCGGGAACTTGGTGGACTCCGGTGCCCCGCGCTAATCAAGGCCCTCCACCGATTGGCGAGCGCCCACGCTCGCGATGGAGGTGGCGTCACCGATCACTTGTGGGAATTGAGGGAACTGCTCGAATAGACATCACTGGCTCGGCGAAGGTACGATGAGGTTAAGCGGTTCAGAAAATACTTCGGTCTATGCTACCACCGTCCGTGGTAGCTGGCACCGCCAGCAGCGTTAAGTGTAGCCTGATTGGAGTGTCATGATTGCCGCTTACTAGCGCCGCTGCGGAGGGATTGACCGATGGATATGCAGGCCGTGACGTTACCACAAGAAGGGTTATTTTCCCTCCGGGGATCTTGTCCGCATTGCCGAGCAGATGCGGGATTTCTGATTGTACCAACCGCCAGTGGGCAGAACATTAAAGCTGTGAACATGGGAGGGAATGGAACATCTCAGTGGGCATGGGCCATCATGCAATGTCAGAGTTGCCTTAAATATATTCTCGGCAACGTGCATCGCCAGTCCAACGGAAGCTGGAGCTATTCAACGCACTACCCCGTGGGAGCGCCCGATGATACGGTAGCTCCTGAAGTGCCCAAAGAGATTGCCTACGACTTCAAAGAAGCGCTTCGGTGTCGCTGGCTTAACTGCTTCAGGGCAACATTAATCATGTGCAGGCGTTCTATCGAATCCAGCTGCATCAATCTCGGCGCGAAAACCGGAAGACTCATCGAGAAGATTGATTACCTGCGAGAAACAGGGAAGATAACTGAGCCGCTAAAGGATCTGGCGCATCAAGTACGACTTGAGGGGAATCAAGGGGCACATGGAGATCCCGAGGGGGACGCGGACTCCGAAAGGTGCGATGCTGTTATCGCCTTTGCGCGGGAGTTCTTTCATCATGTGTACGTGATGCCATCGAAACTCGAAAAGATCAAAATTGCCTCCACCAATACGGCTCCTTAAAGATCTGGCCAACGCACCTTTCAGGCACTATCCAGCCCTTCGTCGGTTCTGACCCGGTGGTAAAATGACCCCCATGCGGAAACTGTGGAATCTCTTCTCGATGCTCGCTACGATAGCGATCCTCGGGTCCGTTATGGTCACGGTTTCTCAAACTCCGCTCAAAGCCCAAGGCAAGGGCGCAGGCAAGAACGGTCCTCCGAAGAATCTCAAAGTACTGACGCCGGAGAATCTCATGGCTCAGATGCAGACTTTTCCGGCCGCGCTCGGCGTCGAGAACCAGGGAGGCTGCAATTTCTGCCACGAGGCGGACCGCTCACTCGACACCAAGCCCACGAAGGTGAAGGCCCGCCAGATGATTGAGATGGTGAGCGAAATCAACGCGAAGTTCGGCGACGGGAAGGTCCACGTCACCTGCTGGACCTGTCATCTCGGCTCAACCACGCCGGAGGTCGCCAGACAAACCAAATAGGCCGGGATCCTAGAACGGCGGCTCCGTTAACGGTGTCGGGTTGCCGCGATGGCAGGTATAGCAGGTCACGTGCTGTTTGCCGTCCCCGAAGGTGCCGTTGATTCCGCGCATCATGATGACCATCCGGCGGGCAGTCACCTTCTGGGGCTTTGCGTCCAAGGACCGGTCTTCCGCGTGGCAATAGTCGCAGGTTCCTTTATCCAGAAGGCCCAACGCCTGTACGAAGGACTGCATGGTGGCCGGCAGGTCGGCTCCCTGGAGTACTTGGATGTTTTTCCCGCCACCTCCGCCACCACCCTTACCCTTACCGCCACCCTTACCGCCAAAACCCTTACCGCCACGACCCTTGCCGCCACCACCCTTATCCGCGTCACCGACAGCCGCGAAAGTGAGAGTGCCGGCAGCCCTGGTTAGAAACTCCACAACGACCGGAACCTGCTCGTCAGTGAGATTGGCGCCCAGCCCCCTCATGCGAGTGACTGTGGCGGTCCACCCGTCCTTGTCCGCCGTCTTGTCCCTGACGCGATCGAGCGAGTGGCACGAGGCACAGACGGTGCTCACCAAGCTTGCAGCCGCAGCATCGGGCCCAGCTTTGCCGGCGGAAGTCGAGCCATTGGGCTCCTGAGGTAGAACCATCAGCGCACCGGCCAGTAGGGTTGCCGCGACAGGCAAGAGGAGCTTTAGCTTTCGCATGGTGGTTATTATATCCACGCCCGCAAGCTCGCACAAAATATCCCCGACGACGGAATCGGTCCGCGTTTCATCGCTGGTCGACCGCGAAAATTACTCGTTTGACGCACGCCAGAGCGCAGTTCAACGCCATATTGATTCGCGCCGGCGATGTTGAGGACGCGTCGCCGAAAAACGCCTACGACGAAGTTCTCCTGGATCGCGTGATCCTCTTTCTAATGAGAATCAGCATGGTTACCGGAACCAAAAGAAGGACGATCGTGCTCGGCTCGGGCACCGCAGTCACATCAAACATAGGCGTCTGCGTTGTGAAAAAACTGGACGCGGGGGGAAACGGATCGACTGTCGTGAGAAACGTATTCGCGCCGAAAGCGCTCCCGAGGGTCGCGGATGGGGACGTCGTAATAACCGGGTTCGTTGGGATTTGCCAATCGAGAGGGCTCCCGCTAGCTCCGGCTAGAAATGGAGCGGACAGAACCAAGTAGTACGAACCTGAGCTCAGACTGAGGCCGGAAAACAGTGTCGTCAGCGGGACTGATCCAGACGGGTTGCCAAACGGAGCCGTAAAACTTGCCTGTGCAACGACAGAGGCGGGCGTGGCGCCGGGCCCAATGGCATTCGTTAAGTAAGCTGTGCCGCCGAGAAAGCTACTGTCATCGCTGACCAGTGAGGCGTCGATCGCGACGCCCGAAAGAGCGGTCGCCAGCGTGAACGACGTCGCAATTACATTGCTGTACTGTCCGCCGATAAATACGCTCCCGCGGCTAGCCGGCGTCAACGAGTCCGTGACAGACACCACGATATCCGCGAAAGCATGGGAACTGAACGTGAGCAGAGCTCCAACGGCAAGGGCCGAGGGCCATATCCGCCTAATAATAGTCGACCTCAATTTCGTGCTCCTTTCTCGGCTAGTCTTTCGCCTGTGGACTGCTTCGCAGCCAAAAGGACTTGGACGGAGTACGGTTGCCTGGCTCTCCGACCGCCGGGTCTAGAAATTTTAGCAAGTACTATCGATTTCGGCATCTATGCCAAACGGCAGGGGGCGTCTGATGCCGGCGGGGATCCCCGTAATAGCGCTCAGACCTTCGCCGCCACAAGCTGCGGCGCGTGTGCCAATACGGCGTCCTCGAACGCGTAGTCCGGCGCCGGAAATGCGTTGTAGCGGAGGTACCACCGATGCGTTTCGTTCAGCCCCGCAGCGAAATCGGTGGATTTGAATTTCAGCACGCGCTGCGCTTTAGCCGTGATCTGCGTAATGGGAGGCATGTCGAAATAGATCCCGAAATACAGCTTCGGTCCCATGGGATGGCCGCCCATCCGTAGAATATATTCGCGCGGAATCCTCACGAAGGTGACCGGTTTTTTTGCGGCCTTAGCCAGCGCCTCAACGGCTTCGCATTGTGAAATCGGCCGGGGGTTGGCAATGTTGAAGGCTTGACCCACGGCGGAAGGCTCGATCATGGCTTTGAGGGCCGCTCGCACCAGATCTTTGATGTAGACGAACTGCATCAAACGCCGGCCGTCGCCCGGCAAAATAATGAGGCGTCCCGCGCGCAACCGGTCCCAGAAAAAAGCCTCCCGGTAATACGGATTGCCCGGACCATATATGTATGGCGGCCGCAGGGTGACCACGGGAAGTCCGATCCGCTGCCGCAGCCGGAACAAGGCGCGCTCGGTCATGGCCTTGTTGCGGACGTAAAGCTCGGGCGCGTCGTCGGGGGCGAGAGCGTCGCCCTCATGGTGATTCAATCCGTCTCCATAGGCCGCCACGCTGGACATGAAAATGTAGCGGCGCAGATTGCCATCCACCGCCCGCGCCGACGATTCCACGTTGCTTGCCGTGGTGCCACGCTCCCAGTCATAGACGTTGTCGAACACCACGTCGAACTTCTTGCCGGCCAGCGCGGCTTTGATAGCTTGGGCGTCGTTGCGATCCGCGGCGATATTGGCGACCCGCCGGCCAAGATTGTGTTTCGGCCGGCGGTGCAGAACGGTTACGGAATGCTCTTCCTTAAGCAGAGCGGCGACTAGGGCTCGGCCGATAAATCCCGTTCCCCCGATGACCAGGCAGTTCATGCTCGCATCTGCGCGCCCTTTGAAAAAACGCTAGTCGTAATACTCCAGGCCAAGATGAGTGATCAGATCCTCGCCGCGCATCCACCGGAGCGTGTTCTTCAGCTTCATCAGTTGAATGAAGATGTCGTGTTCGGGATAGAGGCCGGGCGCGGTCATCGGCGCCTTGAAGTAGAACGACAGCCATTCCTGAATGCCGCGCATTCCAGCGCGCTGCGCCAGATCCATGAACAACACCAGATCCAGCACCAGAGGCGCCGCCAAAATCGAATCGCGGCACAGAAAATCGATCTTGATCTGCATGGGATAGCCGAGCCAACCGAAAATATCGATGTTGTCCCAGCCTTCCTTGGAATCGCCGCGCGGCGGATAGTAGTTAATCCGCACCGCGTGATAAAAATCCTTGTACAACTGCGGATACAGGCTGGGCTGCAAAATCTGATTGAGCCCCCCGAGCTTGGTTTCTTCCTTGGTTTTGAAGGAGCCCTCGTCCTCCAGCACTTCGCCGTCGCGATTTCCGAGGATATTGGTGGAAAACCAGCCGTTCAGCCCGATCATCCGCGCCTTCAGGCCCGGAGCGATCAGCGTCTTCATGAACGTCTGGCCGGTCTTGAAGTCCTTTCCGCAAATCGGAAGGTTGCGCTCCCGCGCCAAATCGAGCAATACAGGCGTGTCCGTGGTGAGGTTCGGAGCGCCATTGGCGAACGGCACGCCGCTTTTGAGCGCGGCGTAAGCATAAATCTGGCTGGGCGCGATTTCCGGATCGTTCTTCATCAGGCCGCACTCGAAATCGTTCAATGTGCGATGCACATCGGACGGCTTGTGATGGACTTCGGTGGACGCGCACCAGATCATCACCATGCGCGCGCAATTGTGCTTGGCGCGGAACTGCTCGATGTCTTCGATCAGCATCTGCGCCTTGTCCATCTTGGTGCCGCCCTGCTTTACGTTCGGCCCATTGATGCGACGCACGTAGTCAGAATCGAAAACCGCCTTCATGGGCTGGATTGCGGATAACGGATCCCGCACCTGATCGAGCAGATCGTGTTCGAGGACCTTGGCGTGAGCGGCCGCCTCATAAGCGGTGTCTTCGTAAATGTCCCAGCCTCCGAACACCAAGTCATTCAACCCGGCGAGCGGAACAAAATCTTTGATAAGCGGCGTGCGTCCATCCGTGCGCTTTCCCAAGCGGATTGTCGAAAGCTGCGTGAGAGATCCCACGGGCGCGCCGATCCCGCGTTTCACCGCCTCCACGCCGGCCATGAATGTGGTGGAGACAGCGCCGATACCCGGAATCAGGACGCCCAGCTTTCCGTCTGCGGGCGCAATCTGGACATTATCTTTGGCTGGCAATTCTTATCACGCTCCTTGGGCGGGGTTTGTCACTCGAAACCAAACCATGCTAGCACTTCAGCAGTGTCTATCGCCCGCGTTCCCCCGCTAAAATACGGTCATGCGACGGCTTGCGTTCTTACTGATGTTTACCTCCGTGCTGCTGGTTGCGCAAACCAAACAAATTGACGTGAAAGTCGGCGATTGGGTGGACAGCGGGATCGATCTGCGGGTTGGCGACGTCGCCGTGATTACGGCCACGGGCTCCCTGAGTCTGGATCGAGGCCGCACCACGGGGGCGGCGGGTCTCGGTCGCGGATTCCGCGATCTGCTCAAGGCGTATCCGGTTAACGAAGCGGGCCTGGGCGCCTTGATCGGACGCATCGGATCGAGCGACGCGGCGGTTCCGTTTTTGATCGGCGAAGCGAAACGGCTGGAGTCGCCGCGCGCGGGACGATTGTTTCTGTCGATCAACAAATCCGGCAACGATACCGCCGATGGAACGTTTCACGTGACCGTCGAATTCAGGTCCCGCGGCCCCGAGAAGCCGGTCTCCATCGAGAGCCTGAAACTCCTACGGATCACCCAAGAAGAGATCGACCGCATCCCCCGGCGCGTCACCGATGAGACGGGGAATCCAGGCGACAACACCAATTTCGTCGTGCCCGGAAACGAGGACCGCGTGCTCGCGACTTTTCAGGCTGCCGGCTGGGTGCAAGTGAATAAAACAAAACAGGCGGCGTTTGTCCAGGGCCTTCTGGAGACCCTATCCAAACAAGCGTATCTGGAACTGCCGATGAGCGAGCTGACCTTGTTCGGCCGCGTTCAGGATTACGGACTGGCGCACGCCGAGCCGCTCCAGGTCGTCGCACAGCGTCACCACCTTCGTCTATGGAAAGCGCCGTTCCAGGTGGACGGGCAGGATTTATGGGTGGGCGCCGCCACTCACGATGTGGGATTCGACCGGGATGCGCGCAACAACGGCCTGACGCATAAGATCGATCCCAACGTGGACGATGAGCGCGAATTCGTCGGCCGCAGCCTGGAGGAGACCGGCCGGGTCGCCAAGCTCGACTACGTCACGCCGTCTAAGCCTTCCAAGGAGGCTCAAACGGCGACGGGCGCGACATTCCACTCCGATGGTCGCGTTTTGGTTGTGTTGCTATTTCCTGAGCCGGCCAGCTCCTCCGCCCCGCGGCAATGAAACCAATACTCCTCCCGCGGTTCTCATACAAATGAGGCCTAGGAACCGAGGAAGGGATTTTGCTGTTTCGCCTTCCGAATCGCGAACCGAAGGAGGACGGCGTCAGGAACGCGACGGATTCACACAAATGCTCTGAGCGGACCTTGTCCGGTGGTGGTGCGGGGTTCTTGCCGTCTCCCCCGCTTTGCGGCGGCTCCGGGGCCGGTAAAATCGGTCGCGAAGAACAGCCCGGGGAACCGACATTCAGCCCACCGGATTGGCCCTCAGCGCACCTAAACCGCTCCGTCGCGATCGCGGCTCGGCAAAAATCTCTCGAGCCGCGATCGCGGGGGAGCGGTGCGGTGTCACCGATATGGAACGCCTGCAGTTCATAACGGCCATCCCCTGGACCGTCCGCAAGGGCAGTGGGTGCTATGTGGGGACGCGGACGCTGGTTGAGGCGTTGCGCAGACTTGGAATCCAGATTGAGGTCATCGCGCCGAAAATCGCTACTCCGGTTTACACGGCGACTCGGCTCCTGTTCAATGAAAGCCTCCGCTGGCGCCGCTTCGAGGGAGCCGCCACGATTGGCATCGATGCCGATGGATACGCCATCCCTCGCCGCAAAAATTTGGCTCCACATATAGCGTGTATCAAGGGCGTTCTTGGAGATGCCGTGCGTTTCGAGCGAGGCGCTACGCGGGCGAGCCTCGCGTTTCAAGCGAGACTGGAAATGCTGCATGCGCGCCGCGCCGATCTTGTAATCACCATCAGCCGCTATTGCGCGGAACTTCTCGAAGAACTCTATGGCGTCGGAAACGCTGTTGTGATTCCCGAGCTCATTGACCTGAACGGCTGGCGCAAGTTATTCACGGACAATCCCGCGCCTCCCCGGCTCGGCAAATTCACCGTGTTATCGGTCTGCCGCTTCTACCCACGCAAGCGGTTGGAGATCCTGCTCCGCGCGGCTCGAATTCTACAGGACGCCATTCCCGATCTTGAACTCCGGATCGTGGGGGACGGGCCCGAATACCGGCGACTTCAAAGCATTTGCCGGGATTTGGATCTCGGTCCGGCGGTACGATGGATCGGCAATGTTGCCATTGGGCGGTTGGCTGAAGAATACAACCGATGCGATGTATTTTGCCTTCCCAGCGTGCAGGAGGGTTTCGGCATCGTATTTTTGGAGGCGATGGCCGCCGGCAAGCCCATCGTAGCCGCGCACTCGGCCGCCGTTCCCGAGGTGGTTCGGCACGGGTTGCTCGTGGAACCGGATAATCCAGAGATGTTAGCCAATGCGATCGGCCAGTTGTATCGCGATCAGGATCTTCGAAACTCCCTTAGTGCCGCGGGTCTTCTCGACGTCGAGCAGTTCGAGATGAACCGGGTGGCGACGGGGTTTTTATTGGAGATCTCCAAAGTTGCGCCGGTGTTCGGGATCGCTGAATACCGTCATTTCACCACTTGAATGAACAAATCGTCCGGGGCGCGCAGAATCACTGCCCGCAACCCTCCTGGCGGCAATGTCTGGATCGCGCCGCCTTCCGAAACGACCTGCGCTTGAGCTTGCCGTAGCGCCTGCGCGGCCGCATCCACGTCCGAGACCATGAGGCGCAGCACGGCGGCTCCCGGATCGTGCGGGCGAACGGGCGGCTTGGTCTTTTCAACTTTGCCCTTCGCCAGCCAAATCTCAAACCCTCCGGGGACCGTCGCCACGGAGGCGGGTCCGGCGCTGTTTAGAAGAGTTTCCTCGATTGAGCGGCACGGGTGAGTACGCGTCTCGGCAGCCAAGCCCAACGCCGCCAATGGTCCTTTGGCCAGTGCGTCGCCGCTCACCAGATAACCGAAGCGCATTCCGGTGAAGTTCGATTTGGCCTGCGACGGCGCCTTGCCTTCCTCGCTGCGTTCCGTAACCATAACAGCGAAACCATCCGGATCCGCCGTCACCAGGCCGCGGCCATCGCAGGCTTTTTTCGCCTGCACAAGCATCGGCGCATTTGCGGATTTCAATCGTTCCTGAACCGGCGTGAGATCCGCCACTGTCAGCATCAGCACCGAATTTCCCACGGCGCCCCAAGGGCGGCGCGCCGGCTTTCGATCCACTCCTTGGAATTCGACCATCTCGACGCGCATCGGGGAGCCGGGTATTTGCGCGTTCGCTACCCGAAACTTGCCCCCAGCCGCGTCGTACATTTTCAAGACGCCTTCGGTGGACTGCCAATCGCCCGGAGGGCGCGGCATCTCCATGCCCAAAACATCGCGGTAGAAATGCGCTGAGCGGTCCAGATCGCCTACGTCGTGAATGAAGTTCCCAACGTTGCTCACCAAACGGTTCTGCGCGAAGGCGCCAGCTGCCACGGATACGCCGAGAATCAGTTTCCAAATCATCGCGAGGATTTTATCACTAGTTTCTGCCGGGGTGGTGCTCCCCTAAACCCGATTAGACGGCAGATCAAGTAGACTAACTGAGTCCTCCACAGGCGATCGCTTCACCAAGTCAAAACAGCGTCAATTTAGCGTCTAAGAGGCCGTTTCCTATTGACATCAATTTGACCCTGCTTTAGCATCGACCAAGCTGCATGCAGCCGGGTCCGTGTCTTTTTCGATTTACAATTTGGAGGCGTCATGAAGGCCAACCTTTGTCTATTTCTTTTGGCAGTGGGGGCATTTGCCCAGTCTGATCGCGGGACCATCACGGGGACCATTTCCGACCCTGCCGGAGCCGTGGTGCAGGGCGCGAGAATCGAAGTCAAGAACATGGACACGGGCACGGTCTCACAAGGCGGCACATCCGCCACCGGCAACTACGTGATTTCGGTGCCCGCGGGCAGGTATGAGCTGGACGTCACCGTTACGGGTTTTAAGAAGTACATCCGGCAGAACCTTCAAGTCACCGTTGCCACCGATGCGCGGCAGGACGTCACCCTCGAAGTAGGAACAGCCACCGAATCCGTTACCGTTACCGGAGAAGCTCCGCTGCTGAAGACCGAAAGCGGCGAGCTAAGCCACAACGTCACCACGGAAGACACCGACACTCTCCCGGTAATTTCGTTTAATCCAGGCACTTCTTTTGGATCGAACGGCTTTGGCAACATCCGCGATCCGCTGGCAGTCGCCCAGATCCTTCCCGGCATCGTATACGCCGTAGATGGCGGGATCAGCGTGAATGGCTTGCCCGCTTCCACGGAGGCCATCCGCATCGAGGGCCAGGACGCCACCAACGGCACGTGGAACCAGAAGACGCAGATCAACCAGAGCGGCGTGGACGCGATTCAGGAAGTGGCGATTCAAACCAGCAATTTTGCGGCGGAATATGGGCAGGCGGCGGGCGGCTACTTCAACTACACCATGAAGTCAGGCACGAACCAATACCATGGAAGCCTCTACACTTATGTGGTGAACGAGGCCTTTAACGCCGGCTTGCCGTTCACCGATGCCGGCCTCGCCGATAGCCGCAAAGACAATCAGCACATCCGCGACGCTCAGCGCAGATTCGACTACGGCGGCACCTTCGGCGGCGCCATCAAGATCCCCAAGGTCTACGACGGCCACAACAAGAGCTTTTTCTTCTTCAATTTCGAGCGGTACCAGGAAAACAAGACTTTCCCCGCCACCCTGGCCACCGTTCCCAGCGCGGCATACCGGCAAGGAGACTTCTCGACCGCGGAACTGGCGTTTTTCGGGCCCATCGGCACGGATGCGGCCGGCCAGACTCTATTCAGAGATGAAATCTTCGATCCGAATACCACCAAGACAGTCAACGGCAATGTGGTGCGCTCGCCCTTCCAAAACAACATCATTCCCGCCACGCGCATCGACCCGGTGACGGCGAAGATTCAGAACCTCATTCCTTTGCCGACTCTTCCCGGCAACTTGAACAATTACGTCATTCCAACTTATTCCGACTACCAGCACACCACCAACTGGAGCTTCAAGCTGGACCACTCGCTTAGCCCCACCATCAAGCTCTCCGGATATTTTTCGCATATTCTGACCTTTAACCCCAACGAGAACGGCGTCAGTCCCACGATCATCGACCAGCCGTCGGCGACGAATAACAGCTCGAGTACGATCCGCATCAACTACGACCAGAGCCTGAAACCGACGCTGCTCTTGCACGTGGGTATTGGTTACATCCATACGTACATTCCGTCCACGGTTCCGCCGTTCAACGAATCCAGTCTGGGCTTGAACGGATATTACGCCAACTACTTCCCGAACCTATCCGGCTTAAGCGATTTCTTTTCCGGCGGCGTCAACCTCTCGTCCAGCATCTTCGGCGGCGGCGGGCTTGGCCCCAACGGCTTTCTTCAGAACCTTTGGGACGAGAAACCCACGGCCAACGCCAACTTGACCTGGATCAAGGGCAACCACACCGTCAAATTTGGCGCGGAACTGATGATCGAGGGCTATCCGGATATTAGCTCGAACCGCAGCAACGGCGGTTTCGGATTCAATTCCACCGAGACTGGCGACCCAGACGAAAACCGGCTCGGCCTGAACCCCTTCACCGGTCTGACCGGATTCCCCTACGCGAGCTTTTTCTTGGGCCAGGTGGACAACTTGAATGTAAACCCTCCACAGCAATCCAAGCTCGGCAATCACTCCATCGGCTTGTATGTCCAGGACAGTTGGAAGGTCACTCGCAAGCTGACGCTGGATTACGGCCTGCGCTACGATTACGAGACTTACTTGAAAGAGCAGTACGGCCGCATGCCGGACACGGTGTTTAACGTTCCCAATCCGGCGGTGGGCGGACGTTTGGGCGCCACGCTGTTTGAAGGCTCCGGAGATGGGCGTTGCAACTGCCAGTTCTCGCACAATTATCCGTATGCCTTCGGGCCGCGGCTTGGCGTCGCCTACCAGGCGCTGCCCGGTACGGTGATTCGCGGAGGCTTCGGGATCCAGTACAACCAGGCGCCGAATAATGCGTTCCTTTCCTACAACGACACGGTATTCTACGCGTTGAATGGACCTGGATACGGAATTCCGTTCATGCAATTCAGCGCCGCTAATCCATTCGCTCCGGGCAATCCGCAGGGCAACGCCCCACTGGTTTATCCGTACTTCAACGCCGGAGTGTTTCCGGTGAACGTGGGCGGCCAACTAGTGCCGGATTCCCCGTTTATCAACATCGACCGAAGCTCGCGGCCGGGCCGCGTCCTCACCTGGAGCATCGGAGTGCAGCGTGAGCTAACTCGGAATCTCGTCTTCGAGGCTACTTACCTGGGCAATCGCGGGGCGTGGTTCACCGCGCCGGAGCTCGACGCCACCGACTACAACGCGCTTCAGTTCTCGGATTTGACTCGCAACGGCCTGAATATCAATAGCGCCGCGGACCAGCAGCTCCTATTGACTCCGATCAACTCGCCGGCTGTGATTCAGCGATTCCCGTATTTGGCGAATCCGGCTTCGGTCTACGCTGGATTTCCAACGAACCAGACGCTGAATCAAGTGCTTCGGCCCGCTCCCCAGTTCGACGGCGTGCCGCCGTTCCTTGGGCCTCCGCTGGGCGACACGTGGTACAACTCGCTCCAGACACAGATGACGAAGCGGTTTTCACACGGTTTGAGCGCGCAGGGATCGTTCACCTGGAGCAAAAATGAGCTGCTGGGAACCAGCGCCGCCACGCAGTATTTCACGCCCGGACTTCCGGTGATCAACGACGTATACAATACCGGCCAAAATAAGCAGCTGGCTCAATTGGGCGCGCCGTTGGCAATCGTCATTTCCGGTTCTTACCTGACGCCAAAATGGGGAGGCAAGAAGCTTGTGGCGAATGTGCTGGGCGGCTGGCAGATCGGAGCTTTGCTGCGGTATCAGAGCGGCGCATTGATTCAGTCACCGGATTCGAGCAACAATCTGCTGACGGAGCTCGACCGGGGACTTTCCAACAACCCGGCTCTGTGGGGCGGAGGTAACACCTTATGGAACGGGATTCCAGGCGTAAACCGGTTCCTGATCGATCCGAATCAGAAGGGTTTCGACCCGACCAAGCAGCTCGCCCTGAGTCCGGCGGCGTGGGTGGACGCAGCCCCCGGCCAATTCGGCGCGTCCGCTCCGTTCTATAACAACTTTCGCTGGCAGCGGCAGCCCGTGGAAAACATGAACTTCAGCCGCAATTTCCGCATGGGCAAGGAAGGAAAGTACAACCTCCAATTCCGCGTGGAGTTCCAGAACATCTTCAACCGCCTGTTCTATTCCATGCCGGCTGCCGGCGGACTGTTCGGCGGCACCAACCCCACGACGCCGGTGGCGAATCTCAATCCCAATGGCGGTCTATCGGCCGGCTACGGCTTCGTCAACTACATCAATGGAGCGGGAGACACGCCGCGGTCGGGGCAGGCCGTGATCCGGCTTACGTTTTGATCAGAATCTGAACCGCGCGACCAAGGTTCCCGCGCGCGGCGCCGATCCGGCGCCGTTAGTCGTGTTGATGAATCCGAAGCCGGCGCTCAGCAGCCCGTTCGTCCTGCTGGTGGTCGCCGCCGCGTTCGTCGAACTGGGAGCCGGTAGCGTGTAGCGATTGAAGATATTAGTGAATTCCGCGCGAAGCTCCAGGCTCGCCCTCTCTTTGATCCGAAACACTCGCGCCACGGACATGTTTTCCGTGGGACGCCGCGTCTGACGGTAGTCGCTGTAGTAAGCCGCGGAAGTTCCGAACTGCCCGGCTGGAGGATCCGTCCAAGCCGCGGGGTTCAAAACGAGCGTCTTGGTGGGATCGAAGCAATGGCAATTGAGGTCCTGTAAAAACAGAGGCTGGCCGGAACGCGATTGGCGAAAGTGGTGCGGAAGAGTACCGGGTTGAGGGCGTTGTTTGCGGCCGGGACGCGAATTGGCAATCCGCTGCCATAGCGCAGCAGCGTCCCAAGCTGCCAATCCCGCGTGACCCATCCCAAGACTCGGTTGCCCGGCGCTTTCGGCGTGGTGTACGTTCCCGCAATCACTCCCAGGAATGGCTGATCGAATCCCGAGAGGTACTTGTTCGTCGGACGGTTCGCGATATCGTTCACTTGCACGCTAACCGTCTGGAAGAAGGAGAAATCCTCCTCGGCGCCCAGCGTGAGCTGCTTCTGCCACGAGAACGATCCCGTCAAATCGAGACCGTGCGATAGCCGCTTGGTCACCTTCGTTTGGAGCGCGTTGTACCAGGTATCGCCCAAGGGCGAGTAGTGCCAGTTGGCGAGACTACCGAACTGCGGGAAAGGCCGGATGGATTGCGCCACCGTCTGGCCGGTGGGGAACCCTGGATAAGGAAGATTGCCGAATCCCCTGTTAATGGCCGTCGCCGACGAAACGGGAAGAGCGAGCAGAGCGCGATCCGCGGCGCTGTTGATGCTTAGGCCGTGAGCCGCCAGGATCTGCGGCGTCAGGATGTTCGGATTGATCAGGAACGGCGCATTCCACCATGCGCCGCGGTTACCGACATAGGTAGCTTCCACCAGCAGATTGTGAGTGATCTCGCGCTGGATTCCGACGCTCCATTGGATCTGCCGCGCGGGACGGCCGGCGTTGCGATCAAAAAGCTGCGAAGGCGATCCGACGGTTCCAGGTAGCGGAATCTGACCTGGTGAAAAATTGGGCCACGTCACCGTGTAGGGTAGGCCGTTCTGCATGAGGTACGCCGGATCGCCGTAAGAAGGCGCGCTATAGATTTTCTGCGAGCCCGTTGAGAGGGAAAGGCTGTTATTATCGTCCGGCTTCGAATAAGAAATTCCCGCTCCGACGCGCAGCACCGTTCTGGAGGAAATCTGATACGCGACGCCGATCCGCGGCCCAAACGCGAACGGATAATTGTGAGCAAAGTCGCAGTTGCATCGTCCCCCTCCGTAGCCTTCGAAAATCAAATCGCCTGGAAGATTGCCTACGCTCGGGTTGATCGCTGTGGGCGAGAAGACGCCATAGCGGCCATATTGCTCTTTGAGATACGTCTGAAAGTCGTAGCGCAGGCCGTAATCCAAGGTCAGCTTGCGCGTAACTTTCCATGTGTCCTGGACAAATCCGGAAATTCCGTGGCTTCCCATTCGTGTCTTGGTGGGCACAGCGGTGTATCCGTTGTCCACACGGCCCGCCAAAAAACTGGCGTAGGCGAAGCCCACTGTGCTTGGCAAGGAAACGCCATTGAGCGATGGCAGCCCGGTCTCGTTCGGGCTGAACTCCAGCCAGCCATCGGCATATGTCTGATTGAAGGCGACGTATCCATTGACGATCGTCTCGCCGCCGAATTTGAAGGTGTGATTATTGCGAACCCAAGTCAGACTGGTGTTCGCGGTTGGCTTCGTGTAATTCAGCACGACCGCGTTGCCGGGGCCCATGCCCGGCCCTCCACCGTAGGATGTCGAGGAAATGGCGCCGATCACGGGGAACAAGTTCGCGAATGTTCCCTTTAGGCCCAGTTGCCGAACCTGGTCGTACGTAACGGGCGACTGAGTCTGGATGGGATACAGCAGCCCAACGCCGAAATGCAGCAGCAGCGTCGGCGTGATCGTCTGGTCGAAGTTGAGCCGAACCGTGTGGGCCGTATTGCTTTGGGGAGTTCCTCCGATCGGAGAAGGTAGCCCGTTATTATTGGGCGTATTCGGGTAATTGTAGGACCAATACCCAGAAATCTTCGATGCAGGGCTGATCGAATAATCGATCTTCACCGACGGAATGTAAGTCAGCCTCGAATTTGTGAAGACCGGATGGAAGTTGTTGATTAGGCCGGGCGCGTTCGTTTGGGGAATCAGATTTTGGATTTTCAGCGAGACGGGATCTTGATCCTGGATCGGAATCGTGTCGTTCGGAAAAGGATCGCGCTGCCTCAAGCCGTTGATCGCCCGATCCGTATTGGGATCGTAAATGGTGTTTTCCAAAATCGGCCGCCCCAGCGCGTCCGTTCCCAAATTGCGGCCGGTCAGCGACTGGCTGAAGTTGCCGCTTCGATAAGCGGATGTGGGGACGGTGTAGTTGGTGGTGGAATTGATCGTGGTCTCGCGAAATTGCTCAAAGTTGAAAAAGAAAAATGCCCTGTCGTGTCCGTCGTATAGCTTCGGAAGCCAGATCGGACCGCCGACGGTGAAACCATAATCGTTTCGACGCTGCCGGTTGCGGATATGCTCGTTCGCACCGTTGTTGGTGTTGGGCGTGCCGGCGTTCAGCGCCTCGTTGACGAAGTACTCGTAGGCGCTTCCGTGAAACTGATTGGTTCCCGAGCGCATGGTCACGTTGAACAAACCGCTGCCGGCTTGCCCGTATTCCGCGGCGTAATTGCTGGTTTGGATCGCGAATTCCTGAATGGCGTCCACGCTCGGAGAAGCCATCGACTGCGCGGACGAATAGCCGTACGTTGCGTCCTGGCCTTCGATGCGAAGAGCCTGTGTATTGCTGGGGGTGCCATTCAGGCGGATGTTCGAATCCGCCGCGAAATTGCTGCTTCCCGGCAGCATTTGAATCACTGAATACGGATTGCGAATACCCGCCGTACCGGCTCCGGCGCCGATCGTCAGCATGGGCAGACTGTCCAGGCGCTCGGTTGCGACGTTATGGCTTAGCTCGCCGCTCTCGGTTTTGAGGAGCGGCGCGGCTTCGGTTACGGTGACGGATTCGCCGGTGGCGCCGACTTCAAGCTGGACGTCCACGCGTAGCGTCTGCGCGACCGGCAGGAAAATGTTTTCGCGAACGTACTTTTTGAAGCCCGGCACGGTCACGGAAAGCTCATACGTTCCCGTGGGTAGCTGCGAGAGCGTGTAGTTTCCGGTGCCCGAAGCTCCGGCCTGGTAAACCGCGCCGGTCTCGACATTCTTCGCCTGAATGGGTGCGTTCGCGACCACCGCTCCCGTAGGATCCGCGACCGCACGGTGATTGTCCCGCGATCGCTTTGAGCGAACGCGCCGCCAGCCGTGAGCAGAAAGAAGACGGCTGCGTAGATAAAGCGCATTGAATGAACCTCCCCAATTGAAGAACCTGAAGCCGGTAGAGGAAGTAGTCTACAGGCGTAAACAAAGGGAGATCAATGACCCGATCGAGCTATTGAGCCGCGCAGCCTGCATGCAGCCGCAACGAAGAGGAATCCGATCACGAGGTCCGGCGCTGCCGCGCCGAGTTGGCCCAGTTCGATGCGACCCGCCAAGTAGAGCGCGGCGAGGCTGATTACATAAAGCGCTTTTTCACAAATCGCGGGGACCATCATCGGCAGGAACCGCGCTGGATCGGTTCCGATCAGGAGGAAAGCGATCTGCCAGGCGAGGCTCACGGCGATGAAGCCGTAGTAGAAATCGGGATGCGCGACCTGAGGCGGGTACCATCGCCCGATTGCATCGAACAAAAAATAAAGCGAACTCAGAACGATTAGGCCCCAAATGCCAGCTCCCAAGAAGACAATTTTTGCGAACTTGATTGGTCTGCTATATGTGCGGTTGCGGGCTTGCTCGATCGGGTCGGCTGGCGCCATATGTTTGAATCCGATGATTGTGACCGCCGTAGAACCCAAGGGAAAACACCGGCTCCGCGGAGCCTGCCCAAAAACAAATGAGCGGCGAGCCCGGTAAGGCCGCCGCTCCGATTCCGAGTTGGGCCAGGATCCTCCGCGATCCTGGCCTTCGGCTTCCGGCAGCCGGGACCCTCCGCCATCCCGGCTGCCAGCTTGCTTGTTTATTCAGCTTGGTTGTTATTGAAATAAATGACGGCAACGCGTTCACGGTCCGCGGCCTTCATCTTGGGCGTGTTATACGACCAGCCTCTTCCATCGGCCATCCACACGCCGGCCAGCACGCAACCGTTCTTGTCCCCGCAGCGGAAAACCAGGCGCGGGCGTTTGTTGTAATCTCCGTCCGGGATTCCGATCCCCAAAAGCACAGACTTGCCGGTGTCGAGGTTCTGAATCCTCAGCACGCTCCCGTCGAGGTTTGCCGGAATCGCGGCGTACCTTCCGGCCTCTTGCATCCCCCCAGCTGTCCGAAACGAAAACGGAATATCGGCGGCTACCTTGTTTTGTCCGTATGCCGCGGCGGCGCTCAGCGTCAATCCAACGGCGGTTATCAGCAGCGAGTTCAATCTGGCGTTCATGGCGTCTCTCCCTTTTCCCTTTCTTTTTTTGTTCTCTCTTTTTCGGGAACGGCTTGAAATAAGCACGCCGAAAGCCAAATGGGATCTCGTTGAAAAAACGTCGCGCAACCGGCCCTGGGTAGCCGGTTCGCTAGCAGGCGCTAACCGCCGGGTTAATCCCGCGCCGGTCGCCGGTTTAGATACACTTGAATTCCTATGGCGGTCGACGACACCCTGCTGCGTGCTTGCTCGGCGCTCTTCCTGTTCCGGTCGCTGGCCTCCGCCACAGCGTCGAGCGAAGACGAGGGGCAGGTTTCGCGCATCGAAGGGCAGCTCCTCCGTCTGTTCGGCGATCTTTCCGACAATGGCAAGGTCGATGGGTTCATTCTGCTGGCCAGGGGCGAAGCCGAGTTGCGTGCGCTGGCCAAGGAGCGCGGAAGGGACCTAAAACTGGTGGAACGCGCGTGCCGCGAGGGCGCGGTGGAAGGCGCCGCCCCGTTGTACGTGCATGGCGCGATCGCGGGAATTATCGCGGTGAATCTCCCCAGCCAGACGCTTGCGGCGGTGGCCACCCTGGCTTCGGCCGCGCTAGAAAGCGTTCGCGAGATCGAGAATCTGCAAGTCCGCAACGCGCTGCTGGAAGAGAGGGTCGAAACCGGCATTCTCGGCTCTAGTCCTGTGATTCAAAAGCTGATACAAACGGTGGAAAAGCTGGCGCCGCGCGACACCACGGTGTTGGTTCTGGGCGAAAGCGGCACAGGCAAAGAACTAGTGGCTCGTGCGCTGCATGCGCAGAGCAAGCGAGGCCGCGCGCCGTTTGTGGCGATCAATTGCGCTGCGCTAACACCCTCCTTACTCGAAAGCGAGCTATTCGGTCACGAAAAAGGCGCGTTCACCGACGCCGCGGCGCAAAAAAAAGGCAAGTTAGAAATCGCCGATGGCGGCACGGTCTTTCTCGACGAAGTCGGCGAGCTTGCGCCGGAGCTGCAGGCCAAGCTCCTGAGGGTGCTGCAGCAGCGGGAATTCGAGCGCGTTGGTGGAACCAAGACGCTGCGGCTCGACGTGCGGATGATAGCCGCGACCAATCGCGATCTGGCAGCCGAGGTCCGGCGTGGCGCCTTCCGCGAAGATCTGTATCACCGAATCAACGTGGTGGCCCTGCGGACGCCTCCGTTGCGCGATAGGCGCGAGGACGTGCTCTTATTGGCCCGCCACTTCACCACCAGAGCCGCGGCGCACTGTGGCCGGAGAGTCAACGGGCTTTCCGCCGAAGCCGAGCGGTGTTTAACCGCGTATCAATGGCCCGGCAATGTGCGCGAGCTCGAAAACGCGATCGAGCACGCAGTGGTGCTGGGAGAATCGGACCAGATCTTGCTGGAGGATCTTCCCGAGTCCGTAGTGGAAGGCGCGCCCGCGGCGGATGTTCCGGGCGCCTATCAGGCTTCGGTTGGCGACGCGAAGCGCGATTCCATTCTCCGAGCCTGGGCGGAATCGGGCGGGGACTACAAGGCCGCCGCGAAGCGGTTGGGATTGCACCCAAATTCGCTGCTGCGCCTGATTCGGAACCTCGGCCTTCGCGATATTCTGAAGAACTAAGTAGAGCAAGTTTCACTTGCCTTAGAGTATGCGAGCCATTCTCATCGCCGTTCTCGCCCTGCCCTGCGCGGCCCATGACATCCCCAACGACGTTACCGTGCAAGCCTTCCTGAAGCCAGAAGGGAATCGGGCGCTGCTGCTGGTGCGAGCGCCGATGAAGGCGATGCGCGATGTGGAATTTCCCCAGCGCGGGCCGGGATTCCTGGACTTCGACCGCGCCGACCCGTTTCTTCGCGACGCAGCCACGCTATGGATCTCCGACGCGATCCGGCTTTACGAAAACGGCGCGTTGTTGCCTAAGCCGCGCGTCGCGGAAGTTCGCGCCTCGCTCGAATCCGACCGCTCGTTTTCGTCATACGAGGAAGCGCTGGCCCACTTGCAGGGTCCGAAGCTCACTAACGACACCACGGTGGTTTGGGATCAGACCAACCTGGACGTCCTTTTCGAATATCCGATTCAATCGGAGCGGTCCAGCTTTTCGATCCATCCGGCGCTCGACCGGCTGGGCGTGAGGACTGTTACCGTGCTGCGGTTTCTGCCGCCCTCGACCAGTGGAGATCGCCCGGTGCGCGCATTCGAGTTCGCGAGCGACCCCGGCATCGTGCGGCTAAACCCACGTTGGTATCAAGCCACCGAATGGTTTGTTCGGGAAGGTTTCCTGCACATCCTTTCCGGAACCGATCACCTGTTGTTTCTGTTCGCCCTGGTGATCCCGTTCCGCAGGTTTCGGGCGCTGATTCCGATTGTGACCGCGTTCACGGTGGCGCACTCCATCACGCTGATTGCCTCCGCGTACAATCTTGCGCCGGACGCGCTGTGGTTTCCGCCGCTTATCGAAACCCTGATCGCCGCCTCGATCGTTTATATGGCGCTCGAAAATATCGTGGGAACCAGCAACGTTCATCGGCGCTGGGCGATCGCATTCGGATTCGGTCTGGTGCACGGATTCGGATTCTCTTTCGCCTTGCGCGAAACGCTGCAATTCGCGGGAACGCATATGCTGACATCGCTACTCTCGTTCAATATCGGCGTGGAACTGGGGCAGCTTCTCGTGTTGGCTTTACTCATTCCAGCTTTGGATCTGCTTTTCCGGTTTGGCTTGAAAGAGCGCATGGGAACCATTATTCTTTCCGCGTTTGTGGCGCATACGGGATGGCATTGGATGCTCGACCGTGGAGACCGTCTGATGCAATTCCGGTTTCAATGGCCGGAATTCAACGCCATCTTTCTTGTGAGCCTGCTGCACTGGCTGATGGCGATCGTAGCGGTGGCGGGAACGGTTTGGCTGATATCGACGATGCTCCGGAACCGCGAAGCGACCGGCGCTTCGAAGACGCCCCGCGATCGGCGGGCAGCGGCTTCAAAAATCGATTGAAGCCAAGATTTCCGAAGGCTTTTTTCCGAACGCCCGCGCGATCGCCAGAAAGCTTTCGATGCTCGGCAAATTCGCGCCGCGCTCGATCGCGCTGATTTGCGAAACGCTCAGCCGTGTCTGGTTCGCGAGATCTTTCAACGACCAGTCGCGGGCGACCCGCAGCATTTTGATGCTGTGGCCCAGGCGCTCCCGCAACCGGTCCTGGGGCGTGCGGCCGAGCCCGAAAGCCGCGGCGGCGTTTTTCAGTACCTGGCGGAGTTGGGCGAGCGAAAACGGCTTGGCGATGTAGTCGAAGACCTTCAGCTTGAAGGTCGCCCGCATGTCTTCGAGGGAAGGATAGCCCGTGATCACGATGACGCAGAGCCCCGGCCAGCGCGTCAAAAGTTGCTCCAGCACGCGGTCACCAGTGACGTCCCCCATTTTCATGTCGAGGAGGACGATATCCGGCACGCGTTCCTCGCATCCGGCGAACAGATCCGCGGGGCGCGCGAAAGCTCGGGCGGTGTAGCCGCCTTCGTCTTTCAAGAAATCTTCGAGGTAGTTGCGAAAATCGAGATCGTCGTCCAGGATGGCGATATCCGCGAGGATTTCTTGAGCCGCTTCCGCGGTTCCGGTTGGTTGGGGATTCGTCACAGCCGAGGTTTCACCCGATATGATACCGCCCCAAATGGCCGCGCCCGAATGAGCTATCCCACCAGCCCCGGCCTCACCCAGCCTAGAGAGACGCCAGTCATCAGCAGCCCGATGCAGACGATGACGGCGGCCGAAAATACCGGCACCAGGCGGAACGCCGGATGACGGCTCGTATTTGTAGGATCGGGTAGCCAGCTTTTGGCGTAAAGCACCATCATGCCGATGGCCATGAGCACGCCCGCAAGGCCGATGCTGAAGGCGATCAGCAGAATCAGCCCCGCGCCCACATGGCCGAAGGAGATCGACGCCAGCAGCAGCACCAAAGCCGAGGGGCAAGGAACGAGTCCTCCGCTTGCTCCCAAGGCGATCAGGCTGGCAAGAGTGATGTCGCCTTCAGGAACGTGGCTGTGGCCGTGCGGTCCGTGGTCGTGGCCGTGACCGTGATCGTGGTGATGATGATCGTGGTCGTGAGCGTGCGCATGATCGTGGTCATGATGATGATCGTGATCGTGATGATGATGATGCGCGTGAGCCCGCGTTGCGGCGAGTTTTCGAAGCCGCTTATAAAACAGCGCCCCGCCGACAACCACAATCGATAATCCCGATATCACGCCGAGTACGGGAGTGATCTTTTCGGGCTTTACGATATCCGATAGAAACAGCACTCCCACTCCCAGCAGAAACACGCTGATCGTATGAGTAAACGTGACCATGGCGCCCAGGAACGCCGCGTGCCTCATATTTCCGCGCGATCCCACCAAGTACGCGGCGACGATGGTTTTGCCGTGACCAGGCGTCAGCGCATGAGCCGCCCCGAACGCAAATGCGACGGCCAGTCCGGCCAACAGCCAACTGAAGGGGATGCTCTTCATCGAAACGAGCCGCGAAAGATAGTCGCCTTTCACGATGGTTCCAGGCGGCTGCGGCGCGGACGGCGGCGGCGCAGCGGCCGCGGGGGCAACGGGAGGCGGTTGCTCAATCGGAACGATGATCCGCTTGGTTTGGGATAATACCGGAGCATCCGTCATCCTCCAGTCCACCGAAGCGCGCAAATCCTGAGGCGGAGCCGAGGTGGGATCGGCGGGATATTCCGTGAGCGCGTTGCTGCGGTCGACTTCAGAGTGACTCGCTTTGACGATCGACGCGCCGGCGCCGGATCGAATCACGATCTCCTTCCAGCCAGCGCGCTCGGGAAAGTTATGATCCTCGAAGGTGAGCGGCGCTTTAACGCCTTTCAATTCGAAAACGGACGCGATTCGGGCCACAGCCAAGCCGCCCGCGCCGTCGCTCAGCTTGATTTCGGTGCGAATAAACCTGGGCTCCACGGATTTGCCGGCCGCTTGAAAATCGAGCCCCTTGGCCCATTCGCGAGCTTGCTCAGCCGCCTTCGCTTCCAGGTCGGCCCGCGGGCTTTTCGCGTCCAGCTTCCAATCGCGAAGCAATGTGTAGGTGGGCACTTCCGCCAGATCCAAAACATAGGTGACTTCCACGCCCTCGCGCCCGACTTCCAGCCGCGTGTAGTGGCTGACGCTGAAGTTCCCCATCGGATGCGCCGTAAGCAGAGCGGCGGCGGCAAAAAACAGCGGAGTTTTTCGAACGCCCATTTCTGAATCGTATTACGTTTAGGGCGCGCTTTTGGATGTCTTGGCGGGCTTCGCGGCGGCTTTCGAAGCGGCGGGGGCCGGGGATTTGCGAATTTCCTCGAAGTACTGCTGCACAAACTGCTGGTACATCAGAGGAACCTCGTCGCGGTGGATCTCGCTGCCCGCCTCGGCGTGGTTGGCCTGCTGGCGCGTCCATTCCGTTTTGAGCGACTGTTTGCCGGAGGCTACCTCCATCATCACCTCTCCGGTAACGTTCGCCGAGCGCTTGCCGAGGATTTCCGTAATTTTGCCCATCGCCTGGAGTTGCTCCGCTTCGTGCAGAGCCTTCTCACCATTCTGCGAACCGGCGCCGCTCTTGGAATCCTGGGCGGCATTTTTCGGAGCGGATTTTTGGCCATTCTGCGCGTCGGCTGAGTTCTTCTGCTCGCCGTCCTGGCTTTGCGTATCGCCGTTAATATCCGGCTGGGCCTGCTGGCTGTCCTGGGATTGGTCGCCCTTATCCGCGCTCTGCTGCTTATCGCCCTGCCCGCTTTTCTGCTGCTGGTTCTTGGCTTGCTGCTTCTCGCGGTCCGGCGCGGACTTCATCTGGTTCATCATGTTGGCCAGCGCGTCGCGCAGCTTATCCATCAGGCTGGAATCGCTGTTGCCGCCGTCTTTTGAATCCTGGCCTTTGTCGCCGTTTTTGGAGTCGTTCGCCTGCTGCTTGTTCGAATCCGGCGAATTCTTGCCCTGACTCGTTGGGTCCCCCGGCGATTGATCCTGCTTGCCCTGGTCGAGACTGTCGTCGCTGGGGTTAGATGGATCTTTTCCGGGATCCTTATTGTCGCCCGACTGCGAATTGCCGTTCGGATTGTCGCCCGAGTTCAAATCGTCCGGAGTATTCGTATCCATGAGCGGATTGTCGGCGGGCGAATTGCCGGTCTTCGGATCGAAACGGGCGCGGGGGGGGAGATTCTTGGCTTCCGAAACCTTAGCCCCGAAGAAGGAATCGTAAGCGATCTTGATCAGCGATGGCTGCAGGCTCAGGCTTCCGGTGGCCAGATAGCGCACGCCAAATAATCCAAGCGCCGCCGCGGCAAGAATCAGGGCGGGCACAATATAACGCGGACGCAGGAAAGGAACCGCTTGGCGGGGATCGACTTCGCGGGCGAGGGCATCCGCCTTGCTCCGCTGAAGGTTGCAGATCGCATCAAGATCGCGCCGCGGATGCTCCAGGAAATAGACCGCGGTGGACAACGCATCGGCGAGTTTGAGCCGTCTATCGACTATTTGCGCCAAGGCATACAAACCAGGCACGTTTTTGCGCAGACGATAAAAGGCGGTGCCCAAACTTGCGGCGGCAAGGAGCGCCAGCCAATACCAATCCAGGACCTGGGTCCCCGCAAGGAGCAGCAGGATCAGCCCGGCCATCGAGATGGTTACGGCCAAACTAGTTTCGCTGGCCGCCAAGTGAGCAAGTTCGCGCCGACGAACTTTGGAGAGCAGTGACTTGAGGGGCAAACCGCTCCTTTCGCATTGATTATGACATGGAAGGCCGCCTTTTGGCCTGAAAGCGGGGGGATACTGTCTAATTATGAGCGAGCGAACCTTCGATGAGCCGCGAATCGCACTGAATCGCATCTATACCAAGGGCGGCGACCGCGGTGAGACCGGATTGGTGGGCGGCCAGCGCGTTCCCAAAGACGATCTACGGATCGAGGCATATGGGACAGTCGACGAGTTGAACGCCTTTCTCGGGTTGGCGGGCATTTCGTGCGCCGAGTCCGGCGAGCCGCGGCTTTCCGGGCTTGCCGGGATTCTCCGGCGCGTCCAACACGAGTTGTTCAATCTCGGCTCGATCCTCGCCACCAAACCCGAAGATGTCCATCCGCGGCAGGCTCGCGTCACCGATGTAGAGGTAGCGGAACTAGAGCGCGAAATCGACGCGATGAATGCAGATCTGCCTTCGCTCCGGAGTTTTGTGTTGCCCGGCGGGACGCGGCTCAACGCCGAGTTGCACGCCGCGCGCACGATCTGCCGCCGGGCTGAGCGCGCTGTGGTTTCGCTGGCGCGGCGCGATGCGATCCCGCCCGAAGCGGTCCGCTACTTGAACCGGTTGAGCGATGCTTTGTTCGTCTGGAGCCGGTGGTCGAATCACGTGCTCGGCGCGCCCGAGGTGTTGTGGGAGCCGAATGAAG
The DNA here is from genome assembly GCA_036557165.1 of Bryobacteraceae bacterium. Classification (GTDB taxonomy): domain Bacteria; phylum Acidobacteriota; class Terriglobia; order Bryobacterales; family Bryobacteraceae; genus Palsa-187. Next base: position 27,096 of record DATBIA010000109.1, on the reverse strand, counting down.
CCGCCTCCTCGCGCAAGCCTGTCACGTAGGGAGCGGATTCGGCAGCGTCTTGCCGATCCGGGGGATGCTGCAAAAGAGCTAGATTCGCTTCAGCATATGGTAGGCGACGATGATCGCGGCGGTTAGGGAGGCGGTCTGCACAGCCCGCAGCCGAAGGCCGCTCAATGCCGCCACTAGGATGATCACGGCAGGCACGGCAATCCACTTGAGCGAACCGAGCGGCGCCGATGAATGCTTGAGCCAGAGCGCTGGGCCGTTCACGCCCTGCGGGCGGCCGATCACGGGCGGAATTAGCAGGTTCGCCGTCGAGGCGAGGATGAGGCTGAACGCGGCCCCGGAGAGGACAATTCGGAAAGGAACCGCATTTGGAAAAGCGCTCCGCGAGAGAAACGCCAGCGCGGCGCCGAGAACAGGCCCTTTAACCGGCCTCCAAGGAGATGGCGCGCCGGGCTCCGCATAGATATCCGCGAGGATCGAACCTGCCAGCACACAGGCGGCGGGAATCGCGAGCAGCCAGATCTCCCATCGATCAAAGGGTGGCGTGCCGTTCACGATCCACGCGGCTCCTAAGAATGCCAGATAAACGAGCATCGCTTGCAGAAGGAGCACCGGCGGATCCGTTATGCGCCGCATGCGGCTCGCAATAACACATGGGACTGCTATGACCACGTCTTTGAAATAGCCCCGGGTCGACGTGCAGCGCTCCTGCAAATCGCCGAGCACTTCTTCGCGGCATGCCGGTGGAATCAGCAGCGTGGCGAGCGCTTCCGCGATCCTGGGCGGACGGCGCATCAGCCCGCTTCCCTGCCCCATTGTTTACCCCACTGCTTCGCCCAATCCTTGCCCCAGACCTGGACGATGCCATCCCAAATGCGCTTCGCTGTCACTGCCGATTCCTGCAATGCGCGCTCGCCGAGAGCTTCCAGGCGATAGCAGCGTTTTGCGCGGCCCCCGCGTTCCGGAGTGGGATCAGATAACCAGGACGCGATCAGACCTTTGTCCTCTAGCCGATCGAGCGTAACGTACACGGCGCCCAGCGATACGGGCCGCGGGCCAGCCAATTCCCGCACCTTGGAATGAATCGTGACACCGTACGCGTCTTCGCGCTGCGTCAGGATGGCCGTCAGCACCAACTGTTCGAACTGGCCAAGAGTATCGGGCTGAGCCATTACTCCAACAGCGTAATACAAATTGCGAGAGGGATCAAGAGAAAAACTATGCGAGCGTCGCGGTGGCGTCCATGGCGAGGCCCCCGCTGTGGTTTTTCGCCCAGAGCCGGATCACATTGCCTTCCGGCTGGCCGCAAATTGAAAACGGCGCGGTATCGAATAGCGGGCTGACGGCGCGGAATTGGAAGCGAGAAACATTCGCCTCGGGCAAGTTTCGGCGCAGCAGGTCGAGGAGCAAGGTCGCGATCAGAGGACCATGCACCACGAGACCTGGGTATCCGTCGGTTTCGGTGGCGTAGCGGCGGTCGTAGTGAATGCGGTGGGCGTTGAATGTGAGCGCGGAATAGCGGAACAGGAGGACGTCGTCAGGACGGATCGTACGCCGCCATTCCTGGGCGGCGGCCGCGGCGGGCGGAGCAACGGCGTTGGTCGACTCGCCGCGATAGACGATGTCCTGTTCTTCGATCACCGCGAGGCCATCCACGCCTTCTATTTCGTGCCGGACCAGCACGAAAATCAGCGCACCGCCCCGGCCGTGCTTCTCCGTTACATTTTCGATGCGAGAGACCCGCGCGATGCGCTCGCCGATTCGCAGGGGCCGGTGGAATTCGAATCGGCCGCCTGCCCACATCCGGCGAGGCAGAGGCACGGGAGGCAGAAATCCGCCGCGTTTGGCGTGCCCGTCGGGAGCAAGCTCGCTCTGGCGATGGCGAGGCAGGAAGTAGAGCCAATGCCAGAGCGGAGGAAGCGGATCGCCGTGGCGGGGCTCGGGATCGTCGCGATCCAAAGTAGTGGAAAGAAGTGCGGCGGGCGCGGCGCTCACGTCGTCTTCGGCGCGTTCCATGCGCCCGATCCATTCGCGGAGGTGTACGATATCCATTTGACTCAATATATGACCGATCAAAATTTAGGCTTCATAGGTGTGGGAAGAATGGGCGGCCGCATGGCGCGCCGCCTGATCCAGGCGGGCTACACGCTGACGATTTACGACTCGAGCGCGGAGACCGTGGATCAATTCGTTCAGATGGGCGCGCGGCGCGCCAACTCGGCGGCTGAGGTGGCTTCGGCGGCCGAGATCGTGCTGGCGAGCTTGCCGACGCCGCAGGTGGTTCATTCCGTCGCGCTGGGGCCGGGCGGCATTTCGGAAGGCGGCAGGGTCAAGATTTTTATCGACACTTCCACCACTGGCGCCACCTATGCGAAACGCATCGCAGACGGGCTCGCAGCGAAAAAAATCGCGGCCGTCGATGCGCCGGTGAGCGGAGGATTGGGCGGCGCCGAACGAGGCACGCTCGCCGTCATGGTTTCCTGTTCGGGGGAGACTTTTGACGCCGTAAAGCCCGTGCTTGGCCATCTTGGGAAGCTCTTTCTGGTCGGCGGCCAGCCGGGTCAGGGCCAGACGATGAAGCTGCTCAACAACCTGCTTTCCGCCACCGCTATGGCGATCTCGTCGGAGGCCGTCGTCATGGGCGTGAAAGCGGGTCTCGATCCGAAGCAAATTATGGATGTCATTAATTCGGGCACCGGACGCAACAGCGCCACCGAGGACAAGATTCCCCGCTTCGTGATTCCGCGCACGTTCAATCTAGGCTTTGCGATCGGGCTGCTGAACAAAGACGTCCGGCTGTGCATGGAAGAAGCGGAGGCGCTGGGCGTGCCGATGGTGGTGGGCAGCGCCGTGAAACAACTGCTTGCGATCACGGCCGGAAGCGAGGGCGTGGACGCCGATATGTCGGAGATCGTCAAACCGGTGGAGCGCTGGGCGGGCGTGCGCGTCGGCAGCGAAGCGGCGAGTCAAGGAAAAGCATAAACAAAAGGAGAATTGTGGATAAACCAACATTCGAGAAGGGCTTAAGCATCAGACGCGACGTGCTGGGCGCGGAGTTCGTCGACCAGGCATTCGCCAGCGCGGACGATTTCAATCGGCCGTTGCAGGAATTGGTCACCGAATATTGCTGGGGCGCGGTCTGGGGCCGGCCCGGCCTGGATCGCAAGACGCGCAGCCTGCTGAATCTGGCGATGCTATCGGCTTTAAACCGTCCACACGAGGTGAAGATGCACGTTCGCGGCGCTCTGAACAACGGGCTCACGAAGGAGGAAATCAAGGAAGTGTTCCTGCAAGTGGCGATTTATTGCGGCGTTCCCGCGGCCGTCGATAGCTTCCGCACCGCTCGCGAGGTTTTTAAGGAGCTGGGAATTTAGTTCACCCAGACGTACACCGGCGCCGTCACGCTTCCTACCGAGACGTCGAATTCATCGTAGGTTCCCGATACTCGGCCGAGTTGGATATCGACCTTGTACGTCCCAGGAATATCGCCGGTCGGAGCGACGTTCAGCACCTTCGCGCGGGCCGACGCGGCGCTAACCGAGGGCGCCGGTCCGGCGATGGGCATCCCGATTTGATCGGTGTAGCGGATCAGGATGGAAAGTCCCGATTCCAGAGGAGATCCGCCGCCGTTTAGCTGGTTCTGATTCAGAACGCTGACGTTCTGAACAGCCGATCCGGGGACGCCGAACCAATAGCCGATCCGCGTGGAAATATTGGTTTGCGTGCCGGTGATCGTCAGATAGCCGTCAAAGACGCCGGTGGCGAGGCCGGAACCGGCGAGAGTGACATTGACGGTCTGCGAGGCGCCGGGCGCGAGCGAGAAGCTTGCCACGTCCACGACGGGAGCGATGCCGCCGTCGATCGCATTGACGGTGATCGCGAACGTGTCCGGGGCCGCGCCGACGTTCGTCACGACGACCGGTAGCGTGCTGTTCACCTGTCCCGCGGCGGTCTGGAAGTTCAGCGAAGATGGGACGGCTGCCAGATTGTTCTGCATAGCGCCGAACAGATCAAGCTTGCCCGAGCCTACGGTCATCGGCGTACCGGGAGTTCCAAGTCCGAAGTAAATGAACTGCGGCGCGCTATTCACCACCAAGGACCGATATTGGGCCGCGGTAAGGCCGGGGCGAGCCGCCTCCAAAACGGCCAGGCTCCCCGCCACTAGTGGAGAGGAAAAGCTTGTGCCCGAGGCGATGATGTAGGGGTGAACGGGATCGTTCGCGGTGCTGTTGGCGGTGAGGAGTTGCGCGTCCAGCCAATTCAAGCCGCTGCTATCGAGAGGCACGTAATCGCCGCCTATCGCGAGCATATCCGGTTTGATGTTCCCGCCCGAAGTGGGACCCGCGGCCGAATACGTGGTGAGGATATCGGAAGTGCCCAACGGGAAGGGGGTGAGGCCAGCGAAATCGAGCGTGGCTGTGACCCCCGAGCCTCCGCCGATAGCAGCCTTGAGGTTTTGTCCATCGGTTTGCCCCAGGAAGAGCGCCGGAATCGAAGCGTCGGTGAGTCCCGCCATGTTCAGGAGCGTGTCGCCCTGATTGTTGTAGACCACTGCCGCGATGGCCCCGCCAAGCGCGACATTGTCGAGCTTGGCGTTAAACGAGCACGTTCCCCGCTGGATCAGTGCGATCTGGCCCGCTAAGCTTCCGCCGGCGAACGGGTTACAGGCTAAGCCGTCACTGTCCATTTGCGCGACATCGGCGATGGCGGCGGTTACAGGATCGAGCAAATCGGGATCGTTTATATCCTGCGAGGTATCGGGGATGGCCGCTTCCAGGGGCGCCAGGCCCGCGACGTTCACGGCGTAATCGAAATAGCGCTGATTGAGCACCGCGCCGGTAGTGATGGCGTCGGGAACCAGGCCCGGATCTCCGATCGTATTAGGCGCCTGGCCGCCATTCGGATTTTCTCCGTCGTTTCCGGCGGCGACCGCCACCAGCACGCCCGCGGCTGTCGCGTTATGGATGGCGCGAGCTTCAGGGCCGGATTCATCCGCCAGAAACAGGGCCGGTCCGCCGGCGCTATAGTTGGCGACCACGCTAATGTTGGCGTTCCCCGTGGCGGCCTGAAGCGCCGCCGCGTCATTGATGACATCGCCAAGCGCGGCAAGAAGGGCCGACAGATCGCAGGCTCCGCTATCGTCGCAGACCTTGTAATTGGCGAGCCATGCGCCCGAGGCGACGCCGGTGATCGGGTTTTGAGGATACGCGACGGAGGTAGAGCAGAACGCGACGCCGGGATCGGCGCAATCCAAAACGGCGCTGTTGTTGAGACCGGCCGCGATCATCGCCACGCCGGTTCCATGGCCGACCTGGTCCATCCCCCCGGCGCCGATGTAATCGCGCGAGACGATGATCTTGCTATTGGTGTTCGCGGTTTCGGCGCCGCTCGACACCAATGGGAATCCCGAAGGCATTGAAGTGGCAAAGCCCTGGAAGCCCGGATGATTAACATCGATGCCCGTATCCAGCACCGCGATCATGGCGCCCGCCCCGGCCGACGACACGCCCCCAGGCAGGCTCGCCCACGTGTCGGTGACGCGATGCGCAATCACCGCCTGGTCGAGAACCGTGTGGAATCGCTTATCGGGATAAACCGCGCGGACGCCCGGCAAAGCGCGCAGTTGAGCCGCGGCCTGATCCGGAATCTGAACCGCCATGCCGTTGAAAACCGTATCGTAGCGGCGCAGCACGATGCCGCCGAGGGCCCGGATGCCCGGTTCCCTCCCGGCCTGCTCGGCCCGGATTTGCGCCCTGCGTGCGGCCATTTGCGGCGCCGCATCGGCTAAACGCGCCCGCGCCGCAGCCGGGATGGCTACGGCGGGCTCAGTATCGAACTCGATGATATAGCGCCCGGGCAGCGGTTGGGCGCCGGCCGCGGAAACGAGAAATAAAGTCGTCGCCGCGGCAAAGAAAACACTGGAAAATGCTGAAATGCGCTCTGTCATTCGACACAAATCCCTTATTTTAGTCAGATCGGACGCGGACGGGGCTTCATTAGGAACGGGCAAAGTCGCGAAACGATATACAGAGATTATCGCTGGAAAAGGACGCGCGGGAAAGGTAAAACTACTGGCTGCCTAATCCCAGCAGCACGCAACCCGCTAAGATCATGCCGACGGCCGTGAATTTCGGCTTGGTCAGCGATTCCTCCAGGAGCAGTTTGGACCAAAGCAGGGTCCAAACCGATCCCAGCGAAACCATGGGATAGAGCACGCTCAGCTCTCCGTTTCGGACGCCGATCACGTAAAAAACCGAGGAGAGCAGGTAAAGGCCGATACCTAGCGCTAATCGCCAATTGGTCAGCAGGGATTTAAGGCTGCGGCTCAGATGGCCGGCCCCGATTTTGAGGAACACGGCGCCGAAGCTGCCGATGACAGTGCCCACGATCACCCATGCGATGGAGACGAGAGGCGTCTTCATGCTTTCGAAGCCCTTCCCAGTACCGCTACTCCGGCTATGATCACTGTAACTCCGGCGAGCTTCAGGGGATTCATGGACTCGTGAAACGCGACTGCGGAGAGCACCGTTACCCAGACGTAGCCCAGAGTTAGAACCGGATAAAGCAGGGAAAGCTCGCCTTTGCGCAGAGCCAGAACAAACAACACCGTGCTCGCGCCCAACAGAGCGTAACCGGTGAACAGCAGCGGCTTGGTGAAAATGCCCACAGCGGTCTCGACCATCGTGGGATGCTCTCCAAGCGAGGCTGTGCCTAGCTTGATGAAGGCTTGCGAAGCCGCGTTGATAAAGGTACAGAGCAACACTGCCAGCATGGCCCGGCCCTGGTGTTGCGCAGGCTCGGTTTTAGGCTGAAGTTCGGTGACGGGCATGCATTTCAACCAGAATAGCGCACCAGACTGGGTCTAAATCTTATATAAATTACCCATGCCGTAATCTGTCCGTAAGCTTGCCCCCGCCCTCACGGGCGGGGCTGAAAGTGGGCACGACGGTGTTCCAGCGTTCGCACCCAGCCCCGGCCGTAAGGCCGGGGATAAGCGCCGGTTGAATACCTAACGACGGATTACGGCCCATGGTCTGGCGCTCGGCAAGGGTGTGCGCAAACCGCGCCTGTGCTATCAAGCGTTTGCGTATCCGTGCATGAATTGAACGAGCAATCCGCTCACCATCTCGGATTGTTCTTGTTGAACCCAATGACCGGCCCCGTCGAGAAGATGGAACCCGACCATCTTCGTGCAAGCGCTCGCACGCATTTTATCGACCGCGCCCGGGGTTTGATAAACACCCCAATCGCTTTTCCCTGCAATGAACTGACAGGGCACGTCGATGGAGCGGCCGGAGAACGTCTGCATCTCCGCGATGCTCTTGGGGTCGGAGCCGCGCCGCACGCGATAGCCCTGCAAGGCGCCGGTGAAGCCAGTCCGGCCGTATTCGGTCGCGTACACATCGACTTCAGCCTCGGTAAGCCATTTGCAACTCGCAACGTAATCCGGCGGCGGCATAAACGGCGCGACGGTCGCGGCCATGCCCTTGTCCTTTTCCATCACGTAGTAGGTCGGAATTTGCGCCATCTCCTCGGCCGTTCGGGCTTTCAATGGGTGGGGATGGTTTCCTTTGTAATCGGCGCTCTTGTAGAAATAGTAAGCGCGGAAGAAGGCGTGCAGGCCTTGTGGCGCATGCAGCATGTCGTCGCCGGCGCCGGGGGTGCGCTGGTAGTTCTGGTAGTACTTCCTCGGCGGATTCAGCTTGGCGAGCTCGGCATCCAGTTTATCGTCGGTCATCGCCGCGCGCGGGAGAGGCGCGCCGTTTGCCGTGTTGAAGGGCAATGCTGGAGGGCCTTCAAACGGGGAGCTCATGATCGTGATCGAACGGAAAATATCGGGCCGGATGAGCGCGGACCAGCAGGCCACCGGCGCGCCGGCGTCGTGCCCCACCACCATCGCCACCGAGCGATGACCCAGCGCGTAGATCAGTCCGATGGCGTCGCGCGTCATGTTCAGGATGCGGAACGGATCGGGATCGGCGTCGTAGGAGTCGTTCCAACCGGTGGTGCGGCCGTAGCCACGCTGATCGGGGGCGATGACATGGTAACCGGCGGCGGCTAGCGATGGCATCACCTTGCGCCAGCTATAGGCGAGTTCGGGGAAGCCGTGCAGCAGAAGAACCGCGGGCCGGCCGGGCGTTTCGTATCCCGCCTCCAGAATATGCACCGTCATGCCGTTCACGTTGGCGACGTGGCGGGACCGAATGCCGGATGGCAGCGTGGCGGCGCCGTAAGGCGGAAGCCTGGAAAAATCGGTTTGCACGATGGCGGCTCGAGTACTCGCGGTTTGCGTAAGGGCCGCGGCGGCCCCCACGAACGCGCGCCGGGATACGTTAGTTGCGTCTTCTGCCATGGGCATCATTAGAATCGCCAAGAGAGCGGTCTGTGTCAAGGGCGGCGATAATCGGAAAATGGGTAAAGAAACGCCTCGGGGCGTGAGTTTGATTTCGGGCGCGCTGTTCGATTCGGTCGAGGCGCGAGCGCTCCAGTCGCCTCGCCGCCGCATGAACTACAATTTTCATTCGAGCGCAGAGGATAATCCCCACCGCTTTCTCAACGTGCTGCTGAAGGGGACCTATATACGGCCGCATCGTCACGCCGATCCCCCCAAATCGGAATCGTTCGTGGTTCTGGAAGGCGCCGCCGACGTGATCCTTTTCGACGACGATGGAGCGGTGACCGCCCGCTACAGCCTGGGCGCCGAATCGCCGGAGGGCCGCCTCTGGGGAATCGATATCGCGCCCGGCGTGTGGCACACGATTCTTCCGCGAACCGCGCGCGCAGTGTGTTTCGAGGTGAAGCCGGGACCATGGCGGCCCGCTAGCGACAAAGAATTCGCTCCCTGGGCTCCGGCGGAGGACGATCCGTCAGCCGCTGAGTATGGTAATGGTCTCTTGAACGGAGCCTAGGCCGGGCGGGCTAGCCCCGCATCCAAGCCGGTTTCAACTTTTGAACCTTTTTGAGGATGGGGCAATCGGCGTCGTGCGCGCCGGCGAGATAGCCAGTCGAGACAAGAAACTCATTGACGATTTCGCCGCCGGTGAAACGGAATGTCTTCTTGAAGAGCTTCGTCCACTGGGCTCGATCCCGCGGATAGTGATCGTCGAGCCACTGGGCGAACGAGCCGTGAGAACGGCGTATCTCGCGCAGACGGCGCGCATTGTCGATGGCCGCTTCGATCTTCAGCCGGTTGCGGATGATGCCTGCGTCGGCCATTAGCCGGGCGCGGTCGCGATCGTCGAAGCGCGCCACGCGCTCGATATCGTAGCCGGCGTAGGCCCGGCGAAAGTTGTCCTTCCGGTTTAGAATCGTGGTCCAGCTCAGTCCGGCCTGGTTGATTTCCAGCAACAGGCGGCCGAACAGTTCGGCATCGGACGCCAGCGGAAAGCCGTACTCGGTGTCGTGATAGAGCCGGTGCGGCTCTCCGATGCCTTCGCGGATCAATTGGCAGTAGGACACGGCGGCCTAGTGCGTGTGCCGGATCAAGTTACACGATTCATTCGCGAGCAGGCACCGGGAGTGCTCGAATTGAACCGTCGTGTGATGGATATGAAAACGCCTGCCCAGCACGCCGTTCACATCGCGCAGAATGGAGTCGCTCTCCGATGGCGGCATGTCCGCGATGAGCACGTGGCAGCTTAAGGCGTGCGCCTCCGATCCCAGGCTCCAGATGTGAAGATCGTGGACGTCGATCACGCCCGATACCTGGCGGATCTCGCGCGTGACTTCGGAAAGCTTTAAACCCTTAGGCAGCCCCTCCAGGAGGATGTTGATGGAGTCCTTAAAGATGTCCCAAGCCGTCCAGACGATCGCCGCTCCGATCAACAACGACAGGAGCGGGTCGATCGCGAGCCAGCCGGTGAAATAGATCAACACCGCGCCCAGGATAATGCCGAGGCAACTCGCCGCATCGCCCAACATATGGACCCAAGCCGCGCGCAGATTGAGATCCCCGCGGTTGCCGTCCAGACTCCATGCGATCCCGAGGTTAAGCGCCAAGCCAATCCCCGCCACCCAAATCATGACGCCTTCAGCGACGGGCCGAGGGTTGCGAATCCGCAGGTAACTTTCGTAGAACAACGCCGCTGCGAGAGCCGCCAGCAGCAGAGCATTGAAGAAGGCCGCCAGGACTCCCATGCGGTGATAACCGAACGTTTTGAACTGATTACCGGGACGCGATTGCCAATAGTAGCCGATGCCCGCCAGGACCAATCCGATCGCGTCCGTGAAATTGTGCCCGGCATCGGAGAGCAGCGCCAGACTATGCGAGCGGAAACCAGCGACGGTTTCGCCGATCACGAACGCGAGGGTCAGTATCAGGGAAACCACCAGGACTCTGCCGGTCCCATGGCCGTGGGAATGATGTCCCATCTGCTTTCATCGTACGACGCGGCGGCGCGCGCCGCCACGGTTTGCAACCCCCAGGCGAGTGCAAGGAACCCGACCGGTTCCTTTAATCCACCTCAACCTGGATCCAGTCTCCATCGCGAAGAGAGAAAGCATCTCGCAGACAGATATCGGTAGCGATCTCAATTACATTTTTCGGATGATGCCCGGTTCCCCGTTCATTCTCATCGGTCCTGAGCAAGAACGCGGGACGGTCGAAAATCCGGCACGGTACCAGGCTGACCGATACTCGCCCCGAGTACTCGGCCGCCTCAAGGCGGATCGCGTTGGAGGAAAGTGAGTACGGCTCCGGCAATTCCAGGTTGAGAGTGCCCGGATAAAGGCGCATTCCCGTTTTCTTTTCATAGAGGTCGCCGAGCCGGGCGATCCAGAGGCCAAAATTACCTAGGCCGCCCATCACCTTGCCGCGAAGAACCCGCATTCAGGCGCAGTGTAGCGCGCTCAGCGGGCTGGGCGGGTGAGCGGAATCAGCAGCAGCGCCCGCGACGCGATTGCCGGGCCCAGCGTTCGTCGCAGAAGCGGCGCCACTCGGCGGGTGAATGTTCGACGCCGTGCCATTCCAGGTGCGTTCGATAGGCGCGCTGGTCGGAGATCTCCTGGAAAATTCCGGCGATGATGCGGAGGAACCTCTTCATGCTCCCTCCGCGAAGCTCGAAAGAACGAACGGCGTTTCCGTAGTTGCGGTCGTCCTCTCTCCCACAAGCGTGCGGACCCACACGCGGATCGAGTCGATCAGGATGGCGGCCACCAGCACCAAAAACACGCCGGTCACCGCCGCGTCCAGCCGCGCGTTGAAGACCAGTTCGCCGGTGATTGCGGTATGCGGCCCAGCCTCCAGCGCCGCGGCCTGAGCCAAAAATCCGAGCGCCGGAGAATCCGAAAAGATCTTTTGCCAGCCCGCGGTGAAACATACCACCACCAGCCAAACTAACGGTCCGCAAGTGACCCACATGAACTTAATGCCGTGTTTCTTCACCAGCACAGTGGTGCCAACGCATAGCGCGACCGTCGCCAAAAGCTGATTCGAAATCCCGAACAACGGCCATAGTGAGTTCACGCCGCCGTTCGGGTCGAGCACGCCTTGATAGAGAAAATACCCCCACGCGGCGACGATGCCGCCGCTGGTGATCAACATTCCAGGCTTCCAACCGGTTTCGCCCCACTTGGGCCAGACTTGGCCTAATAAATCCTGAAGCATGAACCTGCCCACGCGCGTGCCGGAGTCGAGCGTCGTCAATATGAACAGCGCTTCGAACATGATCGCGAAGTGATACCAGAACGCAATGAAAGCAGGGCTGGCGAAAAACCATGCGCCGGAAAAAATTTTGGCCATGCCCAGCGCGAGCGAGGGCGCTCCGCCGGTGCGATAGAACAAAGTGCGCTCGCCCGCGTCGCGCGCCAGTTGGGTCATCTGATCGGCGGTGACGGGAAAGCCCCAGCTTGTAATGGTCGCGGTGGCGGCTTGGGCCGTGCTGCCGACAGCGGCTGCGGGAGAGTTCACCGCGAAGTAGACGCCCGGATCGAGCGAAGCGGCGGCGATCAGGGCCATGATCGCTACGAAGCTTTCGAGCAGCATGGAGCCGTAGCCTACGCTGACGGCATGCCGCTCCTTAATCAGCATCTTCGGCGTGGTGCCCGAGGAGATCAGCGAATGAAACCCACTCACCGCGCCGCACGCGATGGTGATGAAGCAGAACGGAAAGATTTTTCCCGCGAAAATCGGGCCCGTGCCGTCCACGAAACGCGTGAACGGGGGAAGCCTCAGCTCCGGGTGCAAGAATACGATGCCCACGGCCAAAAGCACGATGACGCCGAGTTTGACGAAGGTCGACAAATATCCGCGAGGGGCCAGCAGCAGCCAAACCGGAAGGGCGCTCGATAAATAGCCGTAAACGATCAGCGCCACCGCGAGCGCGACTCCTCCGTAAGTGAACCAGGGTGCGATGACTGCGGAATTCGCCACCGCCTGGCCGCCGAAGATTCCGCCCATCAGCAGCACGAATCCGATCAGCGAGCATTCGAGCACCTTGCCCGGACGGATGTAACGCAGGTAAATGCCCATGACGATCGCGATCGGCATCGTGGCGGCGATGGTGAAGACTCCCCAGGGGCTGTCTTTCAGCGCGTTGACCACCACCAGGCCGATAACGGCGAGCAGAATGATCATGATCAGCAGAACGGTAATTAACGAGATGAAGCCGCCGACCTTTCCGATTTCCTCGCGCGCCATCTGGCCGAGCGATTTGCCGTCGCGCCGGAGCGAGCAGAACAGCACCACGAAATCCTGCACCGCCCCGCCCAGCACCGCGCCGATGACGATCCAGAGAGCGCCCGGCAAATAACCGAACTGAGCGGCGAGCGTTGGACCTACTAGCGGACCTGGTCCGGCGATGGCGGCGAAATGGTGGCCGAAGAGGATCCATTTGTTTGTCGGCTCGAAATCATGGCCGTCGCGGAGACGTTCGGCGGGGGTGGCGCGGCGGTCGTCGAGCGCCATCGCGCGCGCCGCGATGAACGCCGCGTAGAAGCGGTATCCGACCAGATATGTGCAAGCGGCCGCGATCACCAGCCAGATGCTGTTGACCGGCTCGCCGCGGGTCTGGGCGATGGTGCCCATGGCAAAAGCCGCCGCGATGGAAACGGCGGCCCAGAGGATGCGTCCGGCGATTCTCATTCGACTATCCAGCATAAGGCATCGGCGGCCATAGCTCGCAGCGAAGGTGGAGCGGGCTTCAGCCTGCAACGGGGACTTCAGTCCCCGTATTGACGTGTCGTTTAGCAGAGGCGAGGCTAAAGCCGGCTAAAGCCTCGGGTGCAGGCTATCCGGAACGTCCGGAACGGACCCGCACCCCGGGGGTCCGCAAACCGGAAAGCCCGCTCCACCAGGGACAAGCTGAAGCTTGTCCTACTCTTAAGGAATATGGCGGCCGATGCGGTTCAGGCTAAATTTTCGCGGGCGGTGGATCGGCTGATCGCTCAGATCAAAGAGGACCGCTCCATCCTGGCGGCGATTCTCTGTGGCAGCCTGTCGCACGACAAGGTCTGGGACAAATCGGACGTCGACCTGGTGCTGGTCGCAATCGACGATAAGAAGGCCGACGCGCGCGGCATTGCGCTGTACGCCGACGGCGTTAACGTTCACGCTCTGCTGATGCCGCGCGCCGAATTCCGCAAGATCGCCGAGGGGTCTCTTCGCAACTCGTTCATGCATTCGTTTCTCGCGAAAGGGCGAGTATTGTACACTCACGACGAATCGATCCCCGAGCTGTGCAAGAACCTTCAGGCCATCGGCGAGCGCGACACGCAACTGCAACTGCTGCGCGCCGGAACGCATGCCCTGGCGCTTATTTACAAGGCTCACAAGTTCTTCGTGACCCGCAGCGATCTGGAATACACGGCGCTGTGGATTCTTCACGCCGCCGCGCCGCTCGCCCGGATCGAAATCGTCGCCCGCCGCCTGCTCGCCGACCGCGAAGCGATCCCGCAGGCGATGCAATTGAACCCGAGATTCTTCAAGATCGTCTACGCCGATCTTCTCAACAACACCAAAACGCGCAAAAATATCCAGGCGGCGCTGGACGCTATCGACGGTTACGTGGCGGAGCGGGCTTTGTCCCTGTTCGGCGCCGCGATTGAGTATCTGCGCGAAGCCGGCGAAGCGCGGTCGGCGACCGAAATCGAGGGACACTTCAAGCGGAATTTCGATATCGAAGGGGTGACGGCCGCATGCGAATATCTCGCCGACCGGCAACTGATTGGAAAAGCGTCCACGCCGGCGCAACTCACCAGGCGGAGCAACGTCTCAGTGCAGGAGCTGGCGTTCTTTTACCTCGAGGAAACGTCTAGTGAGTTCTAACCCTAAGCCTCCCTCGCGCGCGGCGGCCAAAGCGCGCACAACCATCTCCGTCCGGGGGGCGCGCGTCCATAACTTGCAAGACATTTCCGTCGAGATCCCGCGCGACAAACTGGTGGTGGTGACCGGACTCTCCGGCTCGGGTAAAAGCAGCCTGGCTTTCGACACAATTTACGCCGAAGGCCAGCGCCGTTACATGGAATCGCTGTCGAGCTTCGCGAAGCGGTTCGTATCTCAAGTCGCCAAGCCCGACGTGGACTTCGTCTTCGGCCTTTCGCCGGTGATTTCAATCGAGCAAAAGACCACGGTTAACAATCCGCGCTCCACTGTCGGCACCATGACCGACATCGCCAGCTACCTGAATCTGTTGTTCGCCACGGTTGGCGAGGCCCGCTGTCCGCGCACGGGGGAGCCGACGCCCATCCGAACCTCCAGCCAGATTCTGGAAGCGATCCTCTCGCTTCCAGAAGGCGCCGAGATCGAATTGAGAGCCCCTGTGTTCAAGCAATATGGCGAGGATCTGGATTTCGTTCTCACCGAAGTGCGCAAGAAAGGCTGCCGCTGGCTGGTCGCCGATGGCAAGCGCGTCGATATCTCCGACCAAGTCGATTTCGATGAGGCGAAAGTGCGGCACATGGACGCCGTCGTCGACCGTTTGGCGGTTGGCCGCAACCGCGAAAAAGCGATCAAAGCCGCGATAACGGCCGCTTTGCTGGTCGGGGATGGGCTGATCCAGCTCCACGTTGTAAAAGCCGGGAGCAAAGCCGAATGCGACCGGTTTTATAATGCCGCGTGCAGCAAAACCCACCACTTCATCTACGGGGACATCCTGCCCGACTACTTCATGTTCAATAACCCCGAGAGCGCTTGCCGAACCTGCGGCGGACTTGGGGTCCACAAATTGACGCACCCCGACCTATTGGTGCCTGATCCGAGGCGAAGCATTCGAGGCGGCTGCTTCGTGCGCGAAGCGTTCAAGTACAATCCCGATACCTGGGATGGGCGGATGATGTACAGCCTGGCGAAGAATTTGAGCTTCTCGCTCGACACGCCGTGGGACAATCTGCCGGAACCTGCGCGGCAGGCAATTCTGAACGGCGTAGAAACCAAGTTCAAGCTCCTCCGTCCTCCGGAGGCGAAGGGTGGCCGGGAAGACCAGGAGGGCAAGGAAATCGGCTTCGGCGGAATCGCGCGCCGCATCGAACGGCATTACCGCCGCTACCGCCAGCGCGGCGAGGCCAGTTCCGGCATGGAGGCCTGGCTCGACAAGGTGATGATCGAGCGCACTTGTCCGGATTGCAATGGCGCTCGGGTGCGGGCCACGCGCCTGTTTTTCACGGTGGCCGGAAAAAACGTTCACGAGTTCGGCCAGCTGAACTTCGACGAATTACACGAATTCCTGGGCGCGATCAAACCCGCCGGCCGGGGGGCGGATGCCGGCCGGCAGGTGCTCAAGGAAATTCGCGGGCGGCTGGAATTGCTCCTGGGCATTGGGCTCGATTACTTGAATTTCAATCGCCGCTCCGGCACGCTCTCCGGCGGAGAATCGCAGCGCATCCGGCTTTCGACGCAGATCGGATCGGGTTTGATGGGGATGCTTTACGTGCTCGACGAGCCTAGCATCGGCTTGCATCCGAAGGACAACGTGAAGATGATCGCCACGCTCGAACGATTGCGCGACATCGGTAATACGGTCATCGTGGTCGAGCACGATGAAGATACGATCCGCGCGGCCGACCACCTGGTGGAGATGGGACCCGGTCCCGGCGTTCACGGGGGCAACGTCGTGGCGCAAGGCTCGCTAAGCGATCTGCTGACGTGCAAGGCGTCGCCCACGGGCCAGTTCCTTTCAGGGAAGCGGTCGATTGCGACGCCCCCGCGGCGCCGCAAAACGGACGGCAAGATGCTGACCGTGCGGGGCGCAAGAGAGAACAATCTCAAATCGGTTGACGTGGCGTTCCCTCTTGGATCGATGGTGGCGATTACGGGGGCCTCGGGCTCGGGCAAAAGCACGCTGGTCAACGAAATTCTTTATAAGGCGCTGTGGAAGCGGCTAGTGGATACGCGGACGCTTCCCGGTGAGCACGACCGCCTCGACGGCGCGGAACATGTTCACAAGGTGGTCAACATCGATCAGTCCCCGATTGGACGCAACAGCCGCTCCAATCCCGCGACCTACGTGGGCTTCTACGACAACGTTCGCGATCTGTTCACTCGCGCGCCGTTGGCAATGGAGCGCGGCTACAAGGCCGGGCGCTTCAGCTTCAACGTGAAGGGAGGCCGGTGCGAGGAGTGCCAGGGCGAAGGCGTGATCACCACGCAGCTCTATTTCATGCCCGATGTTGAGGTCACCTGCGGCGCATGCAAAGGAGCGCGCTTCAATAGCGAAACGCTGGAGGTGACGCTACGGGGCAAAACCATCGACGACATCCTGAATATGTCGATTGAGGAAGGCATGTCGTTCTTCGCCGCGGAGCCTTCGATAGGAAAGAAGATCGAAGTGTTGGCGGAGCTAGGACTCGGCTATCTCACGCTGGGGCAGTCGGCGACGACTCTTTCGGGCGGCGAGGCGCAGCGCATCAAGATCGCGACGGAATTGAGCAAACTGCAACGCGCTAAGCACACCGTCTACATCTTGGACGAGCCGACCACGGGGCTGCATCTGGCCGATATCGAACGGCTGCTGGAGGCGCTGAACCGGCTGGTGGATGCCGGGCACACGGTCCTATTGATCGAGCATCACGTGGATGTAATCAAGACAGCGGATTACGTCATCGATCTAGGGCCGGAGGGCGGGCATCGAGGAGGAGAAGTCGTGGCGAAAGGAACGCCGGAAGAAATCGCCGCCTGCAAGGCTTCGTATACCGGGAAGTTCCTGAAGCCACGGCTGCAACGTTCCTGAGGATTCCAGCGGCATGCAGGAATCGCGGACAATCTGTAACGCCACAATGCTCGCTAAGCCTTCGCCCGCCCAGCCAGCCGGTGCTCCGCAGGCCTTGTCATCTCGTTCACCCACGTGGTTCGTGATGCCCTGCGCCGTATCAGGCTGCACGCGGAAGAGGAGGCCGTCCTCCTGCTCTGGGGCTTCCAATGTACTGCGCCGACCTATGCAGTCTGAACGCCGCGATCAACTCCGTGACGCCCAGGAAGAGCGCGTATATTCCGATCAGTTTTGCCAATGCGAGAGCCCCAGCCAGCGGCCGCAGCATGACCATCAGGGCAAAAACGATCGACGCCACTCCACCGATCGCTAGCCATGGTCCGCCTGAGACTTCTCGCGGGAAACGAACCGCCTCGAAAATTCTTAGAACGCCAGTCGCAAGAGCCCATGCCGCAATGAAGAAGAGCAGCACCAACCCTGTGATTCCGGGACTACGAAGCGTTACAATGCCAATGCCGAATCCGATGACAGTCTCCAGCAAAAGCAGCCATCGGTCTTGGCGATGCCTCCAGCCGCTGACCGCCGCAAAAAGGGAGAAAAGCCCTTCGAAGATTGCGTAAAAGGCGAACCAGAGCACGAAGAGACGCAGCGTCACTGTGGGCCGCCTCAATATCAAAAGGCCGAGAACGATTGCCAAGAGGCCGCGCAAGTAAAGGGCTCCCCAGCTCCGAACGAACAATCCGCCGGCCTCGGGAGAATAACGTTCTGTTGCCATATTTGCCTTTCTTGAACCTCTAGTTATTTCGACGCAGGCTCACCGGCACGGCTCCATAGAATTTAGTGACGGCGAAACGGCGTTTCTTACGCCCGTTCTTCGAAGGCTGCATCATCTCGAAAGAGGAATTCTTGAAGCAAATCGGGTGCATTATATTTTTGTGCACGATTTGTCGCCTTCCGCGCACGCGCAGACACAAAGTACAGATCTGGAGCAATTGAAAGCGCAACTCCAGCAGCTCGAATAAATGATGCGGATCCCAACCCGGTCCGAGCGGGGTTACTGTTGCAGTCGCTGAAGGAAGTGATCCAGCTAGACGCGGAGCGCTGGGCGGTCTTCCAGGACCACGTTCCGGGCGCCGTCATCTACGTGACCCGGCATCGTCGGGCTGCTGGCGACTATGGTTGTGGGCTACACTTTTGGTCTTTCGGAACTCAGGCAGCCTTTCTCCGTCTACGTGCTGTCGCTCGCGATCACGCTGGTGTTGGCGATCATCGTGGACCTCGACCGGCCGCGCGAGGGCCTCATCAAGGTGAGCCAATAGCCGGAACCGGGCGAAGCGCAATTCGACGGTTCCGTTTCGACCAGTGCATCTATCCTTGAGGGAGGCTAAAATAAGCGAACGTGGCGGACAGTGAACAATTCGAACTCCTCATGCGCGATGTGGACGCCTGGAATAGATGGCGTGCGGATAATCCTAGCGTGAAGCCAGACCTCTCTTATGCAGTGATGCGCGCCGCGAATTTGCCGCTGGCCAACCTGTCGTGGGCGCAATTATGTGAAGCCGACTTGGTGTTGGCCAATCTGCGTGGCGCGGATCTGCGTCATGCGGATCTGAGCGGTGCAAATTTGGTAGGCGCGCGGCTGGTGGGGGTCGATCTGGCACAGGCGAATGTTTGCGGCACGGACCTTTCGACAGCGGAGGATCTAACCGACGAACAGCTTCGCGAGACCCACGGCGACATCTTCACCAAACTGCCGGAGGAATTGCGCGCGCCGAAGAGTTGGACCGCGAAGCAAGCAAAGCGCGGGATTGCAGACAAGAGCGGATGAGATCGCCGCGCGCAAGAGGTAGCAATGGACGTCGAACGTTTTGGAATGACGACCGCCTTTCACGTCGTCGAGCGTTCAACATCCTACGTTCTCGCCCTGTTGAGTCTCGGCGGTTCGGCCTTTGGTGCGAGCGTCCGGCTCGCTGCATACGGAAAGCTATTGGACGCCCATTGCCAGCACTTTGTTCGTATCCACGGTCTTGGGAACTACGACGCCCACCCAGGCAAACAGCATCTCGTCCCAGCTTTGATCCCCCCAAATAACCTTGGCCGTGGGATCGGGATTGTATTTGTTATTCGCCGAGTTATCCCAGTGTGCGATTAGCTCGATGCGCGTGCCCTTAGGGATTTCGCGCGGCTTCTGTTCGTAGTAAATCATCTGCCAATTGAAATCGTAGTGCGGAACGCTCACGAGCATTTCCGACTCGCCCGTCGGATAGTGGAGTTCGATATCCATGTCCTTGCCGCGCAGGTGCATGTGCGGCTGCGAGTAAACCAACTTTACCGGTTCATCGAAACGGCCCATCGTTGTAGCGCCGTAATTCGGGTCTCCCGGGGGAATCGCGAAATCCATCCGCGCCAGGGGAAGAGTCACCAGCCTTTCCTTCGGCGGTTCCTTCGCGAGAACGAATCCCACCTGCGTCTGGTCCTCCTGCTCCGTCCCGTTGGCCGTGTAGTGCATCTCGAAAACCAAGTCCGAGCCGGCGGGGATGAGCTTCGCTGCCTGATGATTCAGATCGAAATATTCGGCGTGAACTCCAGGCACATAGCCGACTAGCCATTCATTGACGGTGAAGCGCGGGTCCACCGGCGCCGGTAGCGTTTCCTTCCCGTCCTGCCTGGGAGGGACATAGGGCTCACCGGGCTTGGCGTCTTTCATCCAGAGCGATCCCGGCGGGCGCACGTGAACGCTAGCGTGATGGACGATCTTGCGGTTCCCGGCGCGAATCTCACCGTCCAGAACCCAGGTGTCTTGCTTGAAATTGGTGGGAACCACGAAGTAGGTGTACTCGATTGTGCCTCTGGCGGGAACCTTGTACGGCTTGGACATGGAGAAAACCACGTCGGGCTTGATGTTCCAGCCTTCGCGCCATTCAAGCGGCGCGGGTTTGTCTTTTGGGTCGCCTTCGGGAGAGCCTTGGTCCGCCCATGCGGCCAGCTTGGCGATATCGGCTTCGCTCAACCGTCGGTCGTTGAGAAAGTGACCGTAGCGAGGGTCGGCAAACCACGGCGGCATCTTTTTTGTGAGGACTGCAGTGCGGATCGATTTGGCCCACGGACGAGTCGATTCGTAGGTGAGGAACGACATAGGTCCGATCTCTCCGGGGCGATGGCAGGTCTGGCAGTTTCTCTGGAGAATGGGCAGAACATCTTTGTCAAACGTTACGGGCCCATCTGCGCCAAACAGCGTCACAGCCAAAGGAAAGGTTACGAAAGCGAATTTAAGCATCGAAGTCATCTACAGCCCCTATTCGACCACAAACCCGCATCAACGGCAATCGTTTATTCCTGATGCACTCTGTTGCTTGATCCGAACCCGGCTCCCACGCGGAAGGGCGGCAGTCATTGGCGGCTCGCGATTCGAAGCGGCGCAGAAATGCTGTTCCCATCCGACTTGGGCTACCGCGGTGTGGCGCATCAGGCGGCTGCCGATCATTTGGAACCAAGAATATCAGTAAGGTGAGAGCTGTGAGCGAATGGAATGCGCAGCAATATCTGAAATTTGAAGACGAACGGACTCGACCGGCGCGAGATTTACTGGCCCAGGTACCGCTCACGGAGGTGAGACAGGCGATCGACCTGGGTTGTGGTCCAGGGGAGGCGTGCTGGCGGTTCAAATGCCCGACAATACACACGCGCCGACGGGCAGGAGTTGCTGCGCTTTCCACGATTATTCATAGTGGCTACGCGATAGAAAGCTCGATCTGGTCCTTGCATCCGATTCGGAAAAGACCGCTTTTCTTCCCTGGAAGCGCGTAGGGCGGCTCGTTCATTCGACGCAGACCGAGCTTGTGGTGTGATTTGCCGCGCCAGATCAGCCAGATGCGCGCTTGGTTGGGATGCGGATCGAGCTCTCTCCGGGAATCGCCGGCAATCCGGACGGAACCCCCGCTTCCGCGACGCCCGCGAAGCTGTTCCAAATCTCGGTCTGATACATGAATCGCTTCCCGAGCACAGATGCGTTTCACAACCCCAGAAGATATACTTGCTCGGTTGAGAGCCGTCGAGGGGTCTCCCACAAACACAAATCGAAAGGAATCATTGGATGCCGAAGTTCTTAGTAGAAGCGACCTATACGCCCGATGGGTTCAAAGGGCTAGCGAAGGATAAGCCCTCTGGCCGGAAGGCCGCCATCAGCCAGGCGGTTAAGAAGCTTGGCGGAAAAGTCGATGCCCTTTACTTCTGCCTCGGCGAGAACGATGTGGTCCTAATCGTCGACCTGCCGGATCACATTAGCGCGGCGGCACTCTGTTCCTCCGCGTGCGCCAGCGGAATGGCTCGCACGAAGACTACTGCGCTGCTAACTGTAGAAGAGGCGGACAAAGCGCTCTCCGAGCCCGTGGCATATCGGGCTCCGGGTGTCTAGCTTAGACATGCGCCAGGTCGGCGTCAATTTCGGCGGTCGAAAGCCCACGATCCCGCCGAGTTCGATATGCCGATGACCAGGACGATTCGTCCCAAGCGGCGGCGCGACCTCTCGATGCTTTCCGAGCGCCACGTCCGCGATGTCCTATCGCGAAGCCTATGAGCGTTGCCGAATGAAAGGCGATGCTCTGCCCCGCGCCCGCGCGATTCAGGGAGTTGGTGATCGTGTGGAAGCTTCTGTGGATGTGGAGAGGGAGACGCTGCAGCGCGCTTCCTGAACGCCATGAGGGACGGCGCGCCTCGGCTACACCTCGCCCAAGCGATCTGTTTTTCGGCGCCGCGCTTCGGCAGACATTACAAGGACAGAAAAATGGCCGCGTTACTTCCCCACCATATGAACAGCATCCCGTTCGTTATCGCAGATTTCTTCGATCATTTCATGGTCGGCGAGTAGCTGAAAGTGAAGCGTCGGGGTCCATGGCTTTGTGTACGCCTTCGGATCGTCGATCTTAACCGTAAGATCCATGTGGCCAAAGTCCGGCCGCGTAAAGCGCTCAGTTGTATGCAGTGCCTCGGTGTGCGGATAACCGCTGATGTCAATCCAGGTACGATCATTGAAGCCGATTGTGTCCACCACCAGCGTGTCTTTATCCCAGCGGCCCACCGAGTATCCAAACCATGTCGGGAACATTACTTCCGGCAGACCGCGTCCGTCCATCATGATGCGGCGGTAATAATTGAACTCCTCGAATAAGACTGCGATCTGCCCCGGCGTCTGCATAATTTGAAACCCGATCGGGATCATCATTCCACCAGGAAGGCCATGCGGCAGGCAGTGCTCCGAAGGCAGGCCAACGCCGTTGTTCGCAACCCTCTGCTTGTATAGCTCTTCCGCCCATGGCTGAAACGGGACGGTCTCGCCATCCGGCAAATAATTTCGCAAGCCACCGTTTCCAGTTCCCGACGGCACTGCCGGCGAAGGCCTGGCGGGACGCCGCTGGACAATCTGCCAGATTCCGCTAAAGTCTGGTTTTCCCTCTGGCGTTCGCGGGGCGGGTGCGGACAAATTCGGCTTTCCGTCGGCTGTCCTTGGGATTCCGGGCGTTTTGTACCGGAGCCATTGCCCGAAACTGGTTGCCGCGAGAATAATCGAGAGCACCGCAATCGTTGTAGTTCGCATCTGCGTTGAAACGCCCCTTGCAGATGCTATCAGAACGGGGCGTGGGCCGCCGTCTCGCTCCGGGTTCGGTTCGCCTGCAAAGCGTCGGTGAACATTCCGCTGCCGGTAATTCATTGGGCCGTCAACGAGGCGCCATAGGTCCCCTTCAGGTTCGCGACGCGACGAATTCGTAGTCGAATTGCTTGATGTGCGCGCCACGCGGGGTAATGTCCAAATTCAGAGCCTTTTGGTCCGCCCGTGGTCCGTGGGAGGCCGAACTGAAGCGGTATGTCTAAGTTATTGGTGCGGAGAGGGGGACTTTGAACACACCTGCATCATTTCGACCGTCGAGCGCGAATTCGCCGGGCAGCCAATTTTGCGGAACCAGCGACGGGGAAGCCTCGCCGGCCTTCTGCGAGCGACCGACGATCCGCTCTCCAGGGAGAGGTGCCGTTCAAAACTGCCAGCGCTCTTTGCCCGTCGCTGGACCATATCTCGAGTCATGGCATTATGCCGCCATTTTCGCGTTAGTGGAAGAAGAAGTTGGTATAGTTGGTATTCCTATAGGTACGATTCCAAAGCACTGCATGCGGAGCATTCTCGCCAGGCTCCACTTCGTAAGCTTGATAGTGTACGGATTCGTGAATGTACGTGTCGTTCGAATTGTCGATCTGGATTGAGCTGACCAAGAAGCTCTGATTCTCTCGGATGCTGTCCCGGATCATCTTGGCTGTCTCCGTTTGCAGGTGGTCGCGAACCATCTTCATGACGATCGCATACACAGCTAGAGCGTCTGCCGCCATGGCAACCCACGGTGTAAAAAGCTGATCCTTCGCAAGTTTCGTCGCCAGGAACAGCCCCATGTCCACCCAAGCCGCTGTGTCGTACTTGGTCCACGCGGCATAATCATTGAAAAACTTCCAATATTCTTTCTTCCCCGTTGTGCTGAAGAAGCAGGGAGGGCCGAAGAAAATCGTGGACCCTTTCTTCGTGTCGTACCCGAATTTCTTAATTGCCAAGCGGGCCGGGCCTCGAAAGTCCAGGTTGACACGGTCAGATCGGTATACCAACGGTTGATTTCCGTCGTCGCCACGAAGGACCGATCCTCGGAGTCCAAAGTCATCCTCCAAGTTAAATCCTTGCTTCTTGAGAAGACCGAAGTGGTCACCCTCGCTCGAGATCAGCGGAGGATTCGGTGCGTAGGTTAACCAACTTGGCGTGTCCACTTCATCAACATCCCCAGCGAGAAGCGCGGGGACGAAACCTGTACCGGCTAGTGCGGCAATGGCACCGCGTCGCGAGAGCAGCATTGGAACCCCCTCGGCAACTTTGATGGCTCGCCCCTGATTAGGGTTGCGAAGAATAGTGAACTAGAAACTGACTAATCTCCGGATTAGAAGGGGACTCGGAGGCAGCATTGGCGGTTCGATTTATGGCAGGTCCAATTACGGTGGGCATCAGGAAGGAATCTCCGAGCGGCAGAAGTGGACTGCCGGTGGATGACGTGCTGGCCGGAGAGAGCATACGCTGGCGACGAACCGGTGCGGCGCGTCTTGCCTCCAGTTTTGGGCACAAACGAAAATGGCTGCTCTATCTTATTGATACAGCAGCCGGTTATCTGGTGCGGAGAGGGGGACTTGTTCTCTTGTACCCCATTGAAAGCACGTAAGTTATACACGTCACGAAGAGCCAGAAACACCAAAAGCGCCACAAAAACCAAATCAAGTCACACTCTCAGTCACACGGATGTTTTTGGCGTCTCAGAGCGGTCGGTCGGGAGGGCCTCTTGACCTCGGTTCTTGAGCGAGGTCTCCCAGCAAACGCCCATGCCGAGCGGTTAGTACTGGGCTCCATCCTCCTAAACGGCGAACGGTATCCAGACATTGCGGCCGTGCTCGCGCCAGGGGATTTCGCGCTCGAAAAACATCGCCGCATTTTCGCGCGGATGAAGGATCTGTACGAACGCGGCGAAAACATCGACCGCGTGACCGTCGCTGACGAACTGAATAAACACGGGCAGCTTGAGTCGGTGGATGGCCTGACCTATCTACTGTCGCTCGACGACGGCCTTCCGGAAATCGCCAATCTGGATAGCTACGTTCGGATTGTCACAGATAAGTCGCTTCTGCGGCAGACGATGTTTGCTTGCGAGAAGGTGATACAGCAATGTGCGCTCGCTACTGAGCCATCGATGGAAATCCTCGAAGCCGGCGCAGCCCTTCTGGAGAAGATCCGCGGCCAAACCGATCGTAGCGGCAATCAGTGGGTCACTCCCGAGGATGTGCTGTGCGGCCGGGTCGACTCGGTCTTGTTTCCGGCGCGGGGCGCCGGGGGAATTGAGACGCCGTGGCCCCGCTTGACGGAAATGACATCGGGTTGGAGCCCGTGCGACTTGATCATTGTGGCCGGACGGCCCGGCATGGGCAAGTCCGTCATCGGGATGCAACAGGCACACACCAGCGCGAGAAAAGGCACTGGCGTCGCATATTTCTCGTTGGAGATGTCCAAAGAATCGTTGGTGCGGCGCCTAGTAGCCGGCATCAGCCGAGTCGACGCGCACCGCGCCCGGTCCGGTTTTCTGACCATGGATGAGCGCCAGCGGATGCTGGAAGCAGCCGCGGATCTCGACGGCCTCCCGCTGTTCATAGACGATTCGCGGGCCCACACTCCTGCAGCGATTACCACAGCCCTCCGAAGGCTTAAGGCTAAGCATCCGGTCGGAGTCATCATTATCGATCACCTGCAATTAATGAAAACAACGGGTCGTGCCGAATCGCGCCATCAGGAACTCTCCGAGATTTGCCACGGATTTAAGCGGCTCGCCGGCCAGATGGGATGCGTGGTGATGTTGCTAAGTCAGCTGAATCGGGCCTGCGAGCAGGAACGGCGCTTGCCGGTTTTGTCGGATCTGAAGGAATCGGGATCGATCGAAGAAGACGCCGACGTTGTAGTGTTTGTCCACCGGCCAGAAATGTACCGCCGCGACGATCCGAGCCTGCATGGCCAAGCGGAGCTAATCGTCGCGAAGCAAAGAAACGGCCCGACGGGAAAGCTTTCAATGAGATTTCTATCGGCGTTTCAGGTATTCGAAGCCTCCGCCCTAGTTGAGGACCCACAATGAGTTCAACAATCCCCATTGACGGCGGCTCAAAAGGCTACGTGCGGCTCCATCGCAAGATTCTGGATAACCCTCTCTTCAAGAACAAGCCTGCCGGCTGGTTTAAGATCTGGATTTTCATTCTCCTGCGGGCCAATTGGCGAGAATCTGTGTTCCGTCCCCGGCAAGGCGAGGCGATCACCGTTCCTGCCGGATCTTTTGTCACGTCCCTGGAAAAATTGGGAACACACGCCGCGCTTTCAAAAGAACACGCGCGGCGATGCTTGGATTACTTGGAGCGAGCACGCTCGGTGACACTCCAGAGAACACACCACTGGACGATGATAACCGTCGTGAATTGGGCTGCTTATCAGCAATCAGAAGATAACGCACACCACACGGAACACCTCGCCGAACACCACAGCGAAATCGAATCCGCAACACGCGGCACACCACACCAAACACCACACGCCGCGACACCGTCTAAAGAAGTAAAGAATTTAGATAAGAAATATAAGTCCAACTCTGCTGAGTTGGACGCCTCCGCGGCAACCACTCCATCGAAACCCCAACGCGCCGCATCTCGGAGATTTTCAGTTGATCCAGACGTCCGGGAATGGTTCGACGGGAAGTTCTGGCCGCTCTATCCGCGCCATGAAGGCAAGTCGAAGGCGCTGGAGGCCGCTGGCGCCAAAGCGACGACGCCGGAGAGGCGAAGCTTCTACATCGAGCAGCTTAAAAAGCAACTCCCGGAATACGCTCGCCGTAAGCACGAAAACGGTCAGCGCGTGATTCCGATGGCCAGCACATGGTTCAACCAAGATCGTGCGGAGGACGAGCTGCCGTGCCCGTCCGCAGGGAGTCTTGGCTCATGCGCCAGGGACTCCGCCGCAGGTGACTACCCCGAATACGTGCCGCTCGCGAGGGTGGCTGGATGAGAAACGGACCTCAATGATTACTCAGGCTCCTACAAATCAGATCGAAACGTGGCCCATTGATCGGCTGATCCCCTACCCGCGCAACCCGCGCAAGAATGACGCCGTTGTGGATCGCATGTGCGGCTCGATCCGCGAATTCGGATTCAAAATCCCTTGCCTAGTCCGTAGTGACGGCGAAATCGTTGATGGTCATCTGCGGCTAAAAGCGGCGCGGCAACTCGGCTTGGTGGAAGTCCCGGTGATCCTGTGTGACGAGTGGACGCCTGCGCAGGTGAAAGCCTTTCGCCTCCTGGTCAACCGCTCCGTGACGTGGGCCGACTGGGATGAGGAGCTACTCGCGCTGGAATTGCA
>DATBIA010000108.1:0-21228 GCA_036557165.1 Bryobacteraceae bacterium | reverse complement strand
GGCCGTAATCCGTCGATAGGCATTCAACCGGCGCTTGTCCCCGGCCTTACGGCCGGGGCTGGGTGCGAACGCTGGAACACCTTCGTGCCCACTTTCAGCCCCGCCCGTGAGGGCGGGGGCAAGCCTACGGACGGATTACGGTGTGGGCAAGTTGAAGCTCGCTTTACTTTTCACCCCCTCGAAATGCTACCCTTTAGCGGTCACTCTAATCTTGTCCCCATGGGTTCTCCGACTCAAGATGGCCGGCCCATTCAACTGATCGGGCCGCTTGGAAAGGATAAACTCCTGCTGCAGAGCTTTACCGGGCAGGAAGGCATTTCCATTCCGTTTCACTACGACCTCGTGCTGCTCTCGCTGGATGACTCCATCAAGTTCGAAGATGTCGTGGGCAAACCCGCAACCATTCGCGTCGAGCTTCCCGATAAGCAAGAACGGTTCATCAACGGCATTTTCAGTTCATTCACCCAAACCGATAAGTCGGGTACGGAGTTCGCCGATTACCAGGCGACGCTTGTTCCACGCCTCTGGATGCTCACCCGCAACGCCGATTGCCGAATCTTTCAGAACCAGAGCGTGCCCGACATCATCAAGGTCATCCTGGATGAGAACCAGGTCCAGTTCAACAAGGAGCGCCTCACCCCTGGCCGCTACAAGCCGCGCCCGTACTGCGTGCAATACAGCGAGACCGATTTTCACTTCATCTCGCGCCTTATGGAGGACGAGGGCATCTTCTACTTCTTTGAGCACTCGGTGGAAAGCGGCCAAGGCAAGCATCTGATGGTGCTTGCGGACGATCCCAATGAATTCAAGCCTGTCCCGGCCGGTCTCTCCGCGGGGGCGACCGCCGATTTTCGGGGCGGCGGCTCGACCGGCCCTAGTGACGAGGCGATTGCGTCCTGGAATGTGGCCGAGGAGGTCCGCCCGGACATGTACGAGTTACGCGACTTCAATTTCGAGCAGCCCAAACTGGACCTCACCTCCCAGTCGCAAACCGGCCAGGATGCGACGCTTGAAATCTACGAGTTCCCCGGCGGCTACATCGACAAGGATCGCGGTCAAAAGCTCGTGGATGTGCGCATGGAGGAGATCGAGACAGCCAAGCGGGTGATTAGCGGAAGCGGCAGCTATCGAGGATTTATCTCCGGTTTTCGCTTCAATCTTTCAGGTCATTTTCGGAAGGACCTCAATGACAAGCCGTATGTGCTCACGTCGATTTTTCATTGCTTCCGGCAGGGCAACGTCTTCAGCACCACACAAGCCGCCGACGCCGCGAGTTTCCGCTACGTAAACACGTTTCAGACAATCCCGCATCCTACGCGCTTTCGACCTCCGCGAACAACCAAGGTACCTATCATTCCGAGCACGCAGACGGCGATCGTGGTTGGTCCTAATACGACCAAGCCGGACGGCACGCCGCCCCCTCCGCCGGCGCCCCACACGATTGTGGACGATATCTACACCGACAAATTCGGCCGGGTGAAAGTCAAGTTTCATTGGGACCGCTCAACCAAGAACGGCGACACCACGGCCTGGATTCGCGTGGCGCAGCCGTGGGCGGGGCCGGGATGGGGGCATCAATGGATACCGCGCGTGGGTCATGAAGTTGTGGTCACGTTCCTGGAAGGCGATCCGGACCAGCCGCTGATCACCGGTTCGGTGTATAACGGCAACAACGATTTGCCGTTCTCCACGACCGACTGCAAGACGCAGAGCGGAATTCGTACTCACAGCACGCCTTTCGATCCGGACAGCTCGGCCGAGAAATATCACATGTTGCGGTTCGACGACAAAACCGACAAGGAGCAAGTATTCCTGCGCTCGCAGCGGCGAATGGATTTCCGCGCGCTGACGTCGTTTTACGAAACGAATGGCGCCGACCGCCACGCCGTCATCGGCTACAAGGACGACAAAGGTCAGGGCGGCGACTTCAATATCACCGTCGGCAACGACGTCAATTTCCACATCCAGGGCGGGCGCTACGACCGTATCGAGAAGAAGCTGAATGTCACGGTGGTCGGCAATGTCGTCCACGATTTTGAAGCCGACCGCGCGACGCTGGTCACCGGCAAGGACGAGCTCAACGCCCAGCAGATCATCATCGAAGCGAAGCAAAAGATAAGTCTAAAAGTGGGAGGCAGTTTTATTCTGATCGAGCCCGCCGGGGTAACGATTTACGGCCCGCTGGTGAAGATAAACTCGGGAGGCTTTGGCGTGGAAACCGGCGATCCCGAAATCGAAGACCCTCTCGATGCGACGCCCGCCGATACTGGAAAGCCGTGCAACCGGCTCTACACCGCGTCGGGTGGGGGCGCGAAAGCCCGCCGCAGAAAGCGGACGCTTCACTCGGAGCATGCACCTTCGGTTCCGCGCGCGGGGGAAAGCGCGAACATGCGCGCGATTCGAAATACGTTGCAGAATTCGGCGGCGGGCAGGCATGCTTTGGAGGTTTACGACCGCTACGGCGTCAACTCCACGTTCAATCCGGGACAGGGCGGGGGCTACACTCTCGACACTAACACCATGAATCTCGACCCGAATTGGGGCGATTACAACAACTCCGCGTTCGTGCACGAGATGAACCATGCCGAACGCGACCATGAGCCCAACGCGCCGACCCCCCAAAATAGAAATCGGGCCGATTATGTCGACCAAATGCTTCAAGACGAAGCGCACGGAGATGCAGTCGCCAATCAATCGAACGACCAGCTGGCGGCGAACGGCCAGCCGCAGACAAATGCGGCCCCCAGTTCCGCGACATATCACCGGGGTTACAATCAGGGCGCGGCGGATTATAGCGCCGCCCATCCCGATGCGACGCCTGAGCAAGTCGACGACGCCGGCAAGGCGGCGGGGGAAAAAGCGGTTCTGGACGACTATCGCGCTGGCCGCGTGACGACTTCACTGCCTCCACCTAATAATCAGCCGTATCCGAATTACTATGGAGGAATTTGGGACGCGGCTCATCCCGCCCCGGCGGGTGGCGGCGGAGCCGGCCCGTGAGCAACCGGTGCGGACTCGATTCACAATGAATACAGGTGATTTATCGCAACGCAGTCTCGCTGCTCGCAGGCGCTCTCGTGTTTACGTTGTGGCACGGCGCGGATGCCGCCCAAACTCGCCCGGGGCCGGGGAGTCCCAAGATGCCTGACAAGGAAGCTCTCGCAAAACGGATTGAGCCGCATGCGAAGGAGACGGCGGACCTCGTTCGCGACGCCAACACCTCCGTCGAGCAATATCCCACGCCGTTCTTCTCAAGCGGAGCGATATACCGTGTGACCAACCGCGCGCCGCGCCATCCCATCTGGTTCACAGTCGGCTGCGCCGGGCAGGACTACACGGTCATGCTGCCGATGAACCAGAAAGGCTTCATGGAGCTGGCCACCAAAGCGGGTCTTGACCTTCGGGGAGAGCCGAACCGGTTGGCCTATGTGATCGCCTTCCTCGAAGCCACGCAAGACACACGCAAGCGGTTTCAGATCCTGAACGGCGCTTCGGATATCCAAATCATCAACCAGGCAACCGATGAGGAGAAAGCGCGCTACGACGCGTTGGTCGAAAAGTACCGATCTATAATCAAGCCGCCGAAATTCGACGACCTCGATCCATCTCGCGCCACCGTTTTCGCGCTCGTTGGGCAGGACCTCGTCGAGATCGGAATCAAACTGTCGAATTCGGGCAAGCTGGAACGCTCGGATAAAATGCTCGAAGAGAACCTGCCCATCGCTTATGCGAAATAGCCGGGAACGGCGTTCTGTCCAATCTCACTTTTTTTTCGGTTTCGGCTTTGGCTTGGGCCCGAGGTCGAATTGCCCTTTGATAACCGCCGAGGCTGCAAAATCGACCGTTCCCCCGCTGTTGGGACCCGCGGTGATCTGAAAGCCTAGGCTGGTATCGTCCGATAGCTCCACATCAAGCCCCACGCCGGCGGCGCCGGCTGCGGACCACGACAGTCCGGCCTTCTTCTGCGTCGGATCATATTGATAAGTGGCCGCCCCGGCGGCTTGAATCAGAAGCGAAAGCGACAGCTTAGTGTCGAGAACCGTGAAGCTTCGAAAGTAGTACGCAAGCTGCAACTGCAACTGTCCCTGCTGGGCGTGGTCGGACCTGGTAAGTTCATTTGGATCCGTGATGTCGGGGTTATCGCGATTCGGGTCCAGCACAAAGAAGTTGGCCGAACCCTGGAGCGTCGCCGTAAATTCGAACCCCCGATCGTCGTCATCTCTAAAAACGAGATTGATGTCCACCTGGACGGTCTCATCCACTTCGGCGCTGTTCTGTGGATCGCGCGGGTCCGACCGTTTGAACGGCTGATGATAAACCACCTGCGGCCCCAACGCGAAATGCATGTAGACGTGGCGCAAACCTTTCTTGGGTTGGCCCCGTTGCTCGCGGATCTCGTCGATCTTGTTGCAAACCGCTTCGGCCTGATCGTCGGGAAGCCGTTCAAAGCCCGGTCCTGGATCGTCGAGAGAGCTCGCGCGCAGCACGATTTGCACCACACGCGGCGCGGCTATTCGAAGGAGGTGCGTTCTGGGAAGGCTGTACTCGTTATCGAAAACTCTTCGAAACCGGATATCCGCGTGCGGCAGAGTCAGCTTCTCGAGCCCCATCGGTCCGGGTTTTCTCCAGTGTCTGCTCACGCGCCTATGTTCCCGAGTATTACGCAGGACGCTATCGCAATGCCACTGTGAACCCTGCCTCGGCCGATTCCGCTCCGATCTGGACCGAGAGTGGAACCGCGCTCCCAGTCTGCGCCGCCGCCGGCACGCGCACGTTGATTTGAAGTAAGCCCGCCACCGAGCCTGAGACGCCGCCCGCGTACGAGACCTCGCCCACCGCGCCTTCGCAGGTGAGCGGGTCGTCCGGAAATATCACTGAAACCGGCAATCGCGGCTTAGGCGGGGAGCCGCCGTTTATGGCGCCATCCGTGCCCGGCGGATCGGACAATCCTTCTCCGGTCAAGTACAGCACGATGACAGAGCCGCGCGTCGCCGGATTGGCAGCCGAATTTAGGCTGCCGTCTTCGTTCAAGATTGCGCCCTGTCCGTAGCCCGATCCGTCCGCGGTAAAGACCCCCGGGCGTGCCGCCCCCACCGGGACCGTCAGTGGGTCCGATCGAGCGCCCTGGTATTCGATTTCTACCGCTGTCGTCGATTTCCCAGCCACGGCCTGAGGTACGATCGCATTGATTTGCCGGGCCGAAACATAAATAAGCGGCGCGGGAATGCCGTCGAATAACACGCGCGTATCGGACAGCGTGGTCGTCAGCGTCCCTTCGGCGCTGACGACGAAATTGGCGGGCGTTGCCGGTCCGATTCCCTGGCCGAAGATGCTCACAAATTCGCCGGGCGCCACGCCACCGCCCGCGTAGCTGGCCCCGTTTACCACACACTCATAGTAAATTTGGGGACGGCCCGAAACGGATGCCGGAGGATTCTTCGCGAGCTTCACCAGGAAGGCATTCCCGTGAGCCGGGCCGCCTCGTATTCCCCCGCTGACGTAGACTCCGCTGGCGTCCAGCGCCACGCCCCCAGGAGATTCGCGTCCCCACGTGCCGAATTGCCGCGTCCACTGCTCGGCGCCGCTCGCGGCGTCGTACTTTCGCACATAGACATCGCCGTAGCCGGCCTTGCACTGTCCCAGCAACGCACGCTCGGTTCCGCCCGATATATAGAGCCCAGTGGCGTCCACGGCGGCCGCTGTGACGGAAAAGGATGCATCGGCGGCGGCAAATGGCCGCTTCCACAATATGTTGCCGCCCGGATCCAGCTTGGAGACGACCGCGCCGGTCACGTAGACTCCCGTCGAATCCGCCGCCAGCGGCCCTTGCAGAAAGGTGCATTGGCAAACTTTGCCCGAGTCCACCGTACGAGTCCATAGTTCATCCCCACCGGAGGTGTACTTGCGGAGAAATGCGCTGGTGCTGTCTGTCCAGTTAAGCAAGTAGATTCCGCTCGGGTCCGCCGCCACGCCTCCCGACGTGAACACCGGGAGGGAGCGCGACCAAAGCTCGTCGCCGGTCGGGGAGTATTTGCGCAACAGCGCCTGCGACCGGCTAAAGCCGATCCAAACGGCGATGTAAATTCCCGATGCGTCCGATGCCAGGCCAGTCACGAAGTAATAGTCCCCATCCGAGATACGCGTCTTGCGGGACCAAAGCTCATTCCCGTCCGTGTCGAATTTGCTCAAGAAGAAATCGGTGCGGCCAAACCCGACCGAGCCGGCGACGTAAACCGAGCCGCTGTCCGCGACGATTTGGGATGGAAACGAGTCCGCGAACGAGACCGGCTGTGTCCATATTTCGGCGCCCGAAGCATCGTAGTGGCGCACGTAGGCTTGAGCGCCAGGAAGAGGAAGAGGAGGAGTTGGAGTAAAAAACGCCGCGGCCATGTAAATCCCGCCGGGGCCCGATGCGTTCGCGAACCCTTCAGGGAATAGATCCGTTCCCATCTTGAATTCGCGCGTATACAAAAAATCGCGAGCGTAGAAAACCTCCTGAGCGTGCGCGGCGGTGGCCGCAATTAGGGCGATGACAATGCCAGTTTTAAATTTCATAGTCCTCCAGATCTCCTCCACAGCGTTTAATTTCGGAACGACGGCGGGAGCGTACCCTGATCGGCCAGCGCCGACCGCGCGGCCCGCAGCCTATCGGTCGCCTGTGCCAGCACACTGTCGATCGCGACGTGGGGCGCGAACTGGGAAATCTGTAACAACACTCCGGCGGCAATCACGTTTACCCGAGCCGACAAAATGCCGGGCTCGATATTCTTCGCCAGCGCCCCTTCCGATAGAACTTTAATCGCGTCTCCGGCTTCAGCCACAGCGAGCCTGGCAAGATCGTGCGCGTCCGCATCGGTCGTCATGGTTCGTCCCCGCTCGGCGACATTGATGGACGACCGGATATTCTCCAGCGCGTTCAATACCCGAAGAAACGCGGCGATCTCCTGAACTTCCGGATCGTTCGGATTTGGGCTGATCTGGATCGGTATCGCATTGGGATTGCCGATGCTTTTCGGACTTTTAAACTCGTCACTGCCATAAAAGGCGATGGCGGATTCGAGATCCTTCACTGTGTGATTGTGGAAGAAAGGCCCCGTGTCAGCCGACTCGACCAGCGGCGGCGTGTTGAACTCTTCGAAAGGAACCTGTACGCCGCAAATGGCTACAGGGCAAAAATTTCCGAATCCGCCGCCGGGCAGGGGCAGAACCCCGAAGCCTCCATCCCGCGGCAGGCCAAGCTCCTGCGCGAGCGGCAGATCGTTGACATTCGTCGGGGCGCCCATATTGAAGCCGAGCGGAGTGCTGTCCAGCCGCGGGAAGCCCGGCGAACTCGAGTTGAACGACACCGCGGATGTCCCGCCGGCATTGAAGTGGCACGCGTTGCAATTCTTGTGACCCGCCTCTCCGATGTTGCCGGTGTCCTGATACAGCGTCTGTCCTTTCGTGGCTGCTTGACTCTTTAATTTAAGAATCGATAAGGTGAAATCTTCCTGCCGGCCAAGCGCGAGCTGATAGGCCGCCAGTGCGTCGAGTTCCGCATCCGTTGGCACGCGAAAGTCCGCTCCGGCCTCGCGGTCGAGCGTTCTGGTGGCGTGCTGGCCGATGGCGACGCTCGCAAACTCGCGCAGCGGCGCGCCGTCGTTGCCCCAGCCGAGGCGTTCCGGCGGGTCCGCGTTGAGGCCGTTGCTGCTGAAATCCATTCCCAGAGTCGGGTCTGGACGAGACGTGGAGTTGACCAATGCCTGTACGTTTTGCGCTGAACGAAGCGTGAACTTGTTTGCCAGATCGTCATAGCCGTCGGCGTTTTCGACAAAGACGCCCAGCTTTCGCATCAAGGCTGGCTTTTCGAAATTGATCGCGAGAGCGGGATTGGTCTCGGCCACAAACAGAGGATCGTTGGGCGGCAACTTGGCGATGAAATCCGGATCGATTGTGAAGTTGTGGCTTTCGATATGGCATGTCCCGCACCGGCGGCCGTTTCCGTTGAACTGTTCATTGACGAAGAGCTGGCGGCCTTGAGCAATGAGCCGCCCAAAATTCGCAGCCCGAGTCGCGGGAGCGAATGGATCGAAGCCGAGCGCGGCGCCGGGATCGTCCACGAACCGGACTTGCCGGCGCATAAGGCGGTCGAAGATTATGTTCGATCCCGTCAACACGAATGCGTTAAGGGGACTCTGCCCGGACCGCGTCACAAAGGCCCGATCCGGGAGGAATGCCGCGAAATTGGCCGAGACCGTGTACGCGGTGCCTTGCGGCTGATACGTCCCGATCACCTTTAGATCCGGCGCCTCCCGCGGCTCGGCCATCGTCGTGCCGCCGGGGCTGTTTTTCAATAACCACAAATCGAACCAACCTCCCGCCGGCAGTCCGCGTACCGTGGACTTCGCCGTTCCGGCGGCCAAGTCGATCGTCACTTTCCCGCCGGCGTTCACGGATTCGCTGGTGATGCCCCGCAGAGCCACCAAAGGCATTACCAGAGTTTGGGTTCCGTTAGGGGGCAGCTTTGCCACATAGTTATCGAACGCGTTCATCAGCGCGGCCGGATCGGCCATGCCTGTGTTCGAAAGATTACTGGCCGCGGCGCCCGAGCTTACAAGGGCGCAAAAGATGCAAACCAGAGGTGTCTTTCGGATGGTGCGATTCCTCATATGGGCATTTTGTTCCCGCCGCGCGCGATTCGGGAAGTCAGATCGAGGTTTGACTTGACGTTGTACAACTGATCCAATTGATTGCAATAGGAGTGGTTTTGACGCCGGAACTCGAGACATCCGCCGCGCGGCGGGAATTGGAAAAGGTCCTGGCCAGCGCCGCTTTTGCGAGGTCGCCCCGCATGAGCCGGTTCCTGCGGTTCGTGGCGGAGAAAACTTTAAACGGGGAAGGGGAGCAAATTAAAGAATATGTAATCGCAATTGAGGTTTTCGATAAAGCCGACGATTACGATTCAAAGGCGGACTCGACGGTTCGCACGGAAGCGGGCAAGTTACGAGCCAGGCTGAGCCGGTACTACGCGACGGACGGCCGCGAGGACCTGATTATCATCACGATCCCTAAGGGGTCGTATGTGGCGCAATTTGAAGAGCGCAGTCCCCGCTCGCCGACGCTAAAGCCTCGCGCCCAGCGGGCGCCCAAGGCTAAAGCCCGCTCCACCATTTTGATAGCAGCCGTGCTGGCTGTGGCGGGCGGCTTCATCTGGCGCTCCCGCACATCGCCCTTGCCACCCCCGCGGCTAGTCCCGATCACGTCTTATCCCGAGCTAGAAGAGCAGCCCAGCATCTCGCCTGACGGAACGCGAGTAGCCTTTCGATGGAAGGGCGAAATTTACGTGAAGCAGATCGGCACCGAGGGCGGCGAAATTCCGATTACCCACAACCCAGGCGTCGAGTCCTTCCCGGCATGGTCGCCGGATGGGAGTCAGATCGCTTTTGTCCGCAACGGGGAGGTCTTCCTGGTCCCCCCGTTGGGAGGCCCTGAGCACAAGGTCGCAGAATCCTCCGGGCGAGTGGCCTGGACTCCCGACGGATCGGCGCTTCTGGTTCTGAAAAGAATCCCGCCCTTTGCGCAAAGCGTATTTCGAGTCTCGCTTGAGGACGGCCGGGAAACGCGCCTGACGTCGCCGGATGAGCCCAGCTTCGGTGACATCCAGATGGCGATGTCGCCGGATCGCAGTACGCTCGCATTCTGCCGCAGCCCTCTTCGCGAAGGCTGCGACCTCTTCCTCGTTCCCGCTTCGGGCGGTGAGGCGCGCAAGTTGACAGACGACGCAAGCGGAATCATGGGCTTGGCGTGGACTGCGGAAGGGCGCGAAATTGTATTCGCATCGAACCGCCAGGGTAGCTTTCGTCTCTGGAGGGTAACGGCGCGGACGCCCAAACCCGGCGCGGCCTATCCCGAACCGGAGCTGGTCGAAGCTGCCGGCGACGACGCGCGGAATCCGTCGATTTCCAAAAACGGAAGGCTCGTCTACCAGCAATACTGGCGGAACTTCGACATCCAGCGCGCGGAAATCGCCGGCGTTGAGGGCGCGCCGTCCCATCGACTCAAATCTGGAACGCCACTGATTGCTTCCACGCGGCTGGACGTAACGCCGTCGTGGTCGCCGGATGGACAAAAGATCGCATTTAAGTCTAATCGCTCCGGCGCCGAAGAACTGTGGATTAGCGACGCGGACGGATCAAACCCTCTCAAGCTCACTTCATTTAACGGGCCGCACGTAATCTATCCTCGTTGGTCACGCGATAGCCAGCGTCTCGTCTTTAGTGCGCTCACCGGGCCAGGCGGAAATTTTGAAAGCTACGTTATCGGCGCAGAGGGCGGAGCGCCTCGGCGAATCGGCGCTCCTGGGCATCGGTCGATAGCGCATCCGGTGTTCTCCCACGATGGCCAATGGATTTACTTCATTCCAGGAGCGCATGACGGACCGGTGGACGTTTTCCGCATGCCGGCCGGGGGCGGAGACGCCGTCCAGATCACTCAACACACGGCATTTCGCCCCGAGGAATCGCCCAATGAAAAACTGCTCTACTATGGAAAGCGCGATGCGGATGGACTCTGGAGCATCCCCTTATCGGGCGGTGAAGAACACAAGGTTTTGGATTCCATCGCGCCACTGAATTTCAACTGGACCGTCGCCGCCCGCGGGATTTACTACTTCGATTTCAACGTAAAGCCCGGCGCGCCGAAACCGGTTAAGTTCTATAGCTTCAAAACGGGCAAAATCGCCCAGATCGGTGCGGTCGAACCGACGGTATCGGGCGATTATCCGGGCATATCGGTCAGCCCCGACGGCCGCTGGCTTCTCTACTCGAACGTCGCGGGCATCAACTCGGACGTGATGATGGTCGATCATTTTCGATAGCAAGCGCCAGCCCATTTAAAACCGTAAGCGGGTATACTCGCTCTGGAAGGAGTGCCTATGAAAAACATGACCGTTCCACTTCCATTGGCGGCCGCGGCCGTAGTTGTCGCCGGGGCGATCGGTTGGATTGCAACCAACCCGGCCAACGTTCTGGCGCAGGGCCGATCCAGCTATGCCGAGGACCGGGCTGCAATCGAGGACCTTCAGGCGCGTTATCTCTTCGCGCTCGACTTTCACGATCCGGATCTTTACGTCTCCACCTTCACCGAGGATGGCGTGCTCGATTATGGCAGCGGCGAAGTTAAAGGCCGCCAAGCGATTAAAGAGGTAATCGCCCGCATGCCGAATCCCAAGCAGGTTGCGGGAAAACGGGCCGGCGCGGCTCGCCACAATATTTCCAATGACGTAATTCGAGTCGACGGCAATACGGCGGCAAACCGTTCCTATTGGTTCCACTACTCCAACGACAATCCCGAGCGGCGTGGCGTCTTCGACGGGTTCGGCCACTACGAGGACCAGTTGGTGAAGGTCGATGGCAAATGGCTCTTCACCAAGCGGAAAATTTATAACGAAGGCCGCGACGAGTGGGCTTATAAGGGTAGCAAGAACCCGGCGTGGTGACTTCGGCCAATCCCGTCGAGGCGACAAACTGCTAGAATCCCCACAGGAGGAGAGCCACGATGAAGGCACAATGCATTCCAGCATTTGTTATCCTTGCGCTGGTCTCTGCTGTAGCGCCGCTATCGGCGCATCACTCATGGCCGATAAGCTATGACCGGCTGGTGACCGTGAAAGGCACCGTTATCGACTTCAAGTGGGCCAATCCGCACCCCATGATGACGCTTGAAGTTCAGACCGCCGACGGGCGGACGGAGAAATGGGAGGCTGGGGGTCCGGCGATCAACCGGATGGAGGCCAACGGATGGACCAAGACCACGATAAAGCCCGGCGATGTGATCACGGGCATCGGCTATCAGTTCGCCGACGGCGAGAAGATCGTTAGGCTTGAGCGCGTGGTCCTGGCCGATGGCAAGGAGATGCGTCTCTACGGCCGCTAAACAGGTGGATTGCTGTCCGTGAGTGAGTCGCCGCGCGGGCCTGATGGCACACCGGAGGATTCCCGGCCACAACACGCGATGGCTCATCTCGATCTGACCCCGTTATTCACGCCGTTTACGATCAAGTCCGTCACGTTGCCTAACCGGTTCGTGATGCCGGGGATGCAGCGGCAGTGGTGTGACAACGGCGTCCCGCATCCGCGCATGGCCGAATACTATCGCCAGCGTGTGGAGGGCGGCGTCGGGCTCATCATTACGGAATCCTGCGCGGTGGATCATCCTTCGTCCACGCAAACACCCATTTTCTGCCGGATCGACGATCGTTCGTTGAGCGCGTGGGAGCGATGCTTCGACGCCGTGAACCGCGCCGGCGGCCGCATGTTCCTGCAGCTATGGCATGAGGGCGCGGTCCGGAAGGAAGGCGGCGATGGACCGTATTCCCGGTTCCCCACGCTCAGCCCCTCTGGG
The DNA here is from genome assembly GCA_036557165.1 of Bryobacteraceae bacterium. Classification (GTDB taxonomy): domain Bacteria; phylum Acidobacteriota; class Terriglobia; order Bryobacterales; family Bryobacteraceae; genus Palsa-187. The sequence continues at coordinate 8,847 of DATBIA010000108.1, read as the reverse complement.
TTGGTGCACGGAGGTAAACCCAACGGGCGAGCCGTCACGGCGAAAGATATGGAGGCGATTCGGGACGCCTTTGTCCGCGGCGCGGTCGCGGCCAAGAAAATCGGAGCCGCGGGGGTGGAGGTTCACGCTTGCCACGGCTATCTTCTGGACCAGTTTCTATGGGCCGATACGAACCGGCGCACGGACGGCTACGGCGGCGACGATATTCGCGCGCGTGTGCGATTTCCCGCAGAAATTGTCCACGCCATACGCGAAGCCGTCGGCGAAGCGTTTCCCATCTCGTTTCGCTTCTCGCAGTGGAAGGAAGTGGACTACAAGGCTCGGGTCGCTCCAACGGCCCAGGACCTCGAAATCATGGTCGAAGTCCTGCGGGCAGCGGGCGTTGACGTGTTCCACGCATCGGCGCGGTATTTCTGGGTTCCCGAATGGCCGGATTCCGATCTCGGACTTGCGGGGTGGACCAAATCCACCGCTAGCGTTCCAGTGATCGCCGTTGGAAGCGTCGGGCTCGACACGGACGTGATGGATAACTTCTTCGGCAAGGAAGCGAAATCGACAGGCGAAGCAGGATTAGGCGAGCTACTGCGCCGCTTCAACAATCATGAATTCGATTTGATTTCGGTGGGACGCAGCCTGATCGGCGACGCCACGTGGGTGAACAAGGTTAAGAATGGCCGCTTGTCTGAAATCCGGATGTTTACCAGGAAAGACGTGCTCGGGGATTTGGAAATCGAAGGTTTCGTCGCGGAGGCGCATGCCGGCGAAGGATGAACTGTCTCCTCGGTAAGCCTCCTTCGGCCACTCAGGCCCGCGCGCCGATCGCCAAAGTCGGATAATCCGTGTAGCCCTTCACGCTCCCGCCATAGAACGTGGTTGGATCGGGCGTGTTCAGCGGCGCGCCCGATTTGACGCGCTCGACAAGATCGGGGTTGGCCAGCGACAGCTTGGCGACTGTAATCACATCCGCCAAGCCGTTTTCGATGTCGGCCACCCGGGTAGGGAGGTCGGACCCGCCGCGCGTCAGGAAAAGCACGCCGGGCCACGTGGCGCGGATCATGCGCAGGACGGCGTCGTCGCCCATGTGATTCACATGAAGGTAGGCGAGCTTGAGGCGGCCAAGCTCGCGCACCAGCGGCTCATACACGCTCAGGACCTGGGTTTCAACGATATCGTTGAACTTGTTGCCGGGCGCAATGCGAATGCCTGTCCGGCCCGGACCGATTTCATCCGCTACGGCCGCCGCCACTTCAATCGCGAAACGGATGCGGTTCTCGACCGAACCGCCATAACGGTCGGTTCGTTGGTTTGCGTTATCGGAAAGAAATTGGTGGACGATGTAGCCGTTAGCTCCGTGGATCTCAACGCCGTCCGCGCCGGCTTTGATGGCGGACGCGGCGGCGTGACGGAATTCGCGTACGGTTTGGGCGGTCTCCTCGGCGCTGAGAGCGTGCGGCGTCGGAACGTCCTGCAATCCGGTCGACGTCATCATCTTAACGTTGGCTTGAACCGTGGAAGGGCCCACCGGCAAACGGTGATGCGGGGTGTTATCGGGATGCCCGATTCGTCCGCAATGCATGAACTGGACCACCATCTGCCCGCCGGCCGCATGAACCGCGTCCGTCACCTTGCGCCAACCGGCGATCTGCGCGCCGGTATAGAGTCCGGGAGTCAACAAATATCCCTGGCCGTCTTCCGACGGCTGTGTTCCCTCGCTGATGACCAATGCCATGGACGCACGCTGCGCGTAATACTCGGCGTTCATATCGGTCGGCACGCCCTCCGGAGTCGACCGGTTCCTCGTCATCGGCGCCATGGCTAGGCGATGCTTCAACTGAAGTTCCCCAGCCTTAATGGGCTGCCACAACGCTTCATTCATCTTTCGCTCCTGTATACATGGACCAAGTATAGAAAAGACCAAACTGGCGGTTGCGGACTAGCAAACCTCGAAGAAACGAAGAATGACTTGTGCGGCCAGGCGTTCTCCGGAGCAAACAAAAATCTTCTCGCATAGCCATTGCAAGCCGGGGTCGCCCGTCTCGAATTTCGGTACGGCCCGAAAGTAATAGCTTGCGGCGGGAACCCGTTCGCCCGCGCGCAATTTGGCCAGGACTTCGGGCGGGCCATTGCGCACGCCTCGGTTGAAGACGGAAATGAGCGCGCCTGTGTCCGTCTGCAATGTATACCGCGCATCGAGCTCAGCCGAACCGTTGGGATGCACGATTTGCGAATCCGCTCCGCCCGGCAGCACGCGCCCCCGGACAGAAGGACCCTCGAACGTACCGCCCAAGATAGGAATCACGCGGCGTTCGCTGCCGGAAGGGAGAACGCCTATTTCGAGCGGCGCGCCCACGTCTGCGCGGACCTCGAACACGAACCGAAGCTCCGGCGCCACTCTTGTGATAGGTTCCACTATTCGATTTTCGAACGGCGCAATCGCGGCCGGCGGCAGATTAATGCAGTAAGCCGGCAAAAACAGGCGGCAAAGGCGATTCAACCGTTCGCACGGGGTTCGCTGACTGGTGCGCCCGCGAGCTAAATTATTGATTCCAGGAGCGCGCGCGAGTTCGGGCTAAAATCGATCCAACATGGGATTCAAAATCGTGCAGGCCGGAGAACCGGTTCTGCGGCAGCAAGCTCGGACGTTGACGCGAGAGGATATTCTGGCGGCGGCCACTGGAGAATTGATCGAGTCGATGAAAGAAACGATGTACGAGGCGCCCGGAGTTGGCTTGGCCGCCCCGCAGATCGGGTTGCCGCTTCAACTCGCCGTAATTGAAGATCGCGCGGAGTATCTCAAAGATCTTCCCGACGAAACTTTGACTTCGCGCGAACGGCGGCCGGTTCCGTTTGTGGTTTTAATTAATCCATCGGTCGTGTCCCACTCCGGCGAGCAGGCGGAATTTTTCGAAGGCTGCCTGAGCCTGCACGGCTTTAGCGCCCTGGTGAAGCGCTCGCGCAGCGTGACGGTAGAGTATCTTGACCGCGAGGCCGAACCGCGGAGGATCGAAGCGCGGGGCTGGTTTGCGCGCATTCTCCAGCACGAAATCGATCATCTGAACGGCGTGCTTTACATCGACCGGATGGAGCCGCGCTCGTTCATGACCGTGGAGAACCTGGGCAGGCACTGGAAGGATCTGCCGATCGGGGCGGTGCGGGAGCGGCTCGGAATAGGGTTGAACAAGCCAGCCTAGGCGATATTTCTGGCCAAGCTGATGGCCCCAATTCCTTCGTGTTGGGCATGACGCACGCACCCCGAATTGCCGAACGATAAAAGTTCTATTATTGTTGTTTCCGCCGGAACATGGGATTCGCATTCGAGCCAGCTCGATCGAAAGCCGATGGTTTATCGGAGTTGGCCGTGCGCGAACAGTTGGAAAGAATTCTCGCGAGCGAGCTGTTCTCACGCTCGGAAAGGCTGATGGCCTTCCTCCGATTCACCGTCACCGAGACGCTTGCCGGGCGGGGAACTACGCTGAAAGAGCAGGTGATCGCCGCCACGCTTTATGTGGATCGCCCCGAGCTGCGACTCGGGGACGGCGCCGCCGTTCGCGCCGACGCTCGCCGCCTGCGCGATAAATTGCGCGAGTATTACGCCGAATTTCCTCTCGATCGCATCGTTATCGCGCTTCAAAAGGGCAGCTATACGCCCGTTTTCACTCATAATTCCGCGTTGGATCCGCCGCCGGCACCCGCCGATCCCGAACCCCGATCGAACCGCATTACCCGGTCTGGCTTGCTTGTCGCGTCCGGGGTGTTCGCTCTTGCACTCGCCGCGATTGCGGTTCTGCTGGTTCTGGCGCGGTCTCCGGCCCCGTCGCCGCGCATCGTTCCACTGACGCAATATCCCGGCGGAGAGGGTGTGCCCAGCCTTTCGCCGGATGGCAATTTCGTCGCTTTCCAGCATTGGGAGCCGCCGGGGCCCGCCGCCCAGGATATCTGGATAAAAGCGGTCAATAGCGAATCCCGGCGGCGTCTTACCGATACTCCGCCTCCCATCGCCGAGCACAGTCCCGCATGGTCGCCGGATGGCACCGAAATCGTATTCGAGCGTGTGGGCTTCGGCCGGCCCTATATTCCAGAGCAGGGCATTTTCATTGTGTCCGTATTAGGCGGCCCGGAGCGGAAAGTCGCGGATTCGGGAAGAGATCCGAAATGGGCTCCCGATGGAAAATCCATCTTGATCCGCGACGGGGATCCTTCGGCGATTCTTCAAATCGATCTGACGACTCTCGCACGCCGTCGAGTCACGAATCCGCCGTCGGGCGATGCCGATGGTAGGTTCGACATTTCCCCCGATGGAGCAACCCTGGCGTTCATACGTTCGAAGCGCTCGGGCGTGGCCGACATCTATCTCGCTCCCATTTCCGGAGGTTCCGCCAGGCAGTTGACATCCTGGGGAGCGTCGATGACGGGCTTGACGTGGACGGCGGACGGTCGCGACATCGTCTACGACGTCGGCGGCCAATCGTTGTGGCGAATCTCCCCCAGCGGCAGGAGACCCGGAAAGGGCGCCCCCGTTCCAGGATTGGAGAGCCTGAGCACAGCCGCCGCCACTGCGGTCAACCCGTCTATATCTCGACCCGCAAAGGGACCGCCGCGGCTTGCCTTTCAAGTTCAAAAGATCGATGTGAGCCTGCGGATGATCGATCTGGCCACGTCGCGCGACACTCTTCGAGTCACGCCCTTCCTGGATGCCGCTCGCGTCGATATCGCGGGAGCGTTCTCACCGGACGGAGAAACGGTCCTTTACAATTCCTATCTCGCCGGAGCGCCGGTACAGGTTTGGGTGGCGAAACGAGATGGCTCGGGCGCTTCCCAGATCAAGCCAATGCAAGCGTCGCGGTTGAAAACCGGCTCCTGGTCTCCGGACGGCCGGCGATTCGCTTTCGAAGCGGCTGTAGGCGGCGATTCCGATATTTACACGGCGTCCAGGAACGGCGGCGAGGTCGTGCGGGTGACGAACGATAAAGCGACCGATGTCGGCCCCTGCTGGTCTCCGGATGGGAATTGGATCTATTACGCTTCGAATCGGAGTGGGAAATACGAGATCTGGAGATCGTCTCCGCAGGGCGGTGCCCCTCTTCAGATCACACGGCGCGGGGGCGTCGACCCGGCCCTGGGCATGGACGGTAAGTTTCTCTTCTATCTCGATCCGGAAACTCCTCCTGATCCGAGCGTTGCGGCCTGGACGGCGACCCTCAAGATGGCGCCGGCGGATGGCGGAGACGAAACTGTGGTTTTGCGCTCCGTGCGCCACGGCTTATGGGGAGTCACGGAACGAGGAATTCTTTTTCTGGCGACCGAGCCTGATTTTGAAGCAATCGATCTCCTTGCCACGCCGGGCGGAGCGGTTGCGCGAATCGGGAGGCTCCCCTTCACGGTCTCAAAGGAGTTCCCTGGCATGACCTTCTCCCGCGATGGTCGTTGGGCGCTCACGAACCAGGTTGACGGCCGCGAATCCGATCTGATGTTGATCGAAAACTTCCGCTGAAAATAAACCGTTTACAACCCCGTGCGCACCGTGCGCACCTATCCGGGCCCCCTCCGTTCGGCTATTCTGACCTCGCGAACCCCCCAGTAACGGGAAGGGAGGATTCGAATCGGAGGAACCACATGGCCGACCGGGAAAACGTGAAAATCGAAGCTGAGCGTCTTAATTTCAAGCAGCTTGTCATTCAGAACCCCAACTACTTCGGAAACATTAAGCAAAGTCCTTTCAAAGCCGTCAAGCAACTGCAGGGCAGCACGAAATTCGAAGAACTGGGCTGCATCGGCTTCCAACCACAGCTCAACCTGCTGAACGGCGTTGTCTACATCAAACTCCCTTACGGGTTCGGTGGCCTGTGTACGCTCGGCTCCGAAGAGTATGTTCGCTTTTTCGTCTCCTACGATGGCGGCAATACGTGGGTAGACTTGGGTCTCACGGCTTTTGCCGCGTTCGATGTTCCCGAGCCGCCGAATAAGCCCTTTCAAAGGCTTGAATACGCGGTGACATTGCCGTTTTCACCGCCCAGGAGGTTCTGCTTCGTCGAGAATTTCGCGATCGTGCGCGGGATTCTTTCCTGGAGCGTGCCCCCTCCTCCCAACGATCCCGGTTTCCAGCCCGTATGGGGCAATGTCCACGACACCACGATCAGAATCGATCCGCGCTTAATAATTATCCTGGCGGAGGCTTTGAAAGAGCTGGAAGTCAAGGCAACCGGTTCGCTCGCGCAGGCAATCGACCTGAACCAGGAGATCAAGACCGCCGCGCCGAAGCAATTGAGCCTGGCGGAACTCCACGAGTTGTACGCCAAGTCGGACGTTCCAGCGCACCGCTATGGATTGGCCGCGATCCAGCAGGCGATAGACGCGCCGCTGGACGCCCGATTGATGTCGGCCAACTTCGCAGGGCCGAAAAGCGTGTTGGGCGTGGACATCGACGTCGCCGCCGCCCTCGCCGCGCTAGTGAAGACCAACGGCGACACCAGCTATGAACAGTTGGAGTGTATCGGCTTTAACGAGAATACTTTCGCGATGGAGGGCGTCATCCGCGTCAAGCTGCCGTTGGGCTACGGCGGAGGCTCCTGTAACAGCTCTGGAAGCCAGGAATACGTCACTTTTTGGGCAGATTTGGACCATAACGGTACGTTTGAACACTGTTTGGGCACCGCTTCGGTCAACGTTCACGACACCGCCAAGATCCCCAGAGGCGGAATCGAGTACGCCGTTCAGCTTCCGACGTCCCTCTTCGCCTACCGTCAGCCTTGCTCGAAGGGACCGAAGTTGATCCCGATCCGCGCCATCCTTTCCTGGGACGTCGCGCCGCCTTGCGCCAACCCGAACTACGTTCCGGTTTGGGGCAACCGCCTCGAAACGCTGATTTGTCTGCCACCCGGCCCATCGACTCAACCGGGACAGCAAACCGCATTCTTCGACACCGTCGGATCGATGTCGGTGACCAAGATCAACCAACTAAGCGGCTTGGCCGACGGCGCTTCCACAGTCGGCTTCACGGCGGTGCAAAGCCCGTTCGGCGGCGAGGTGACCATTACCGGGTACATCTATCCGGCCTCAAATTTGAGCGCGGCCGCGGCGCCCTTCAAGTATAGGATCTCCGTAAATGGCATCCCTGTTACGGATACGTTCCCGGTCTCGCGGCAACTCATTCCCTGGGGCGGAGTCCCAGTTGCGTTGCCGGACGTGACTCAGAAAGTCGACACCAGCGGACCCACCACGAACTATTACACTTACCAGGCGGACTGGATCACCGGTCCGGGCGACGCGCTCATCGTCGTCGCTAACAACGTGCTTGCGAAATGGCAGACCGCGGGCAAGCCCGACGGCCTGTACACGATCACGATGGACGTCTACGATCCATCCACCAGCACTTTCTTCCTGGCTGTCAACAGCGCGACGATCCTGCTAGACAATACCGCTCCCGCCGGGCTGCCAAACGACGCTACAAAGCCGTTCATCAACATCACGAGCGGCGGCGGCTCCTGCGGCGATTTCCGCGTCGGCGACCCGATCAGCGGCTCGTATTCCGTTAGCGACTTGCATTTCTTCGACTTGTCGCTTGGACTGCTTCCTTCCGGCGGAGGGGCGTTCACCGCGCCCGTGCCGTTGCCGCGATTCTGGACCGATCCCGGCGCGTCCACGTTCGGCGACGCCGGCACTTGGACTCTGGATACCTCGGGGTTGCCGCCGTGCGGCTATGTCGTCGTCCTGACGGCGTCCGACCGGACGATCGTGAACAGCGGCTTCATCGGGAACTCGAGTTCCGCCGCGGTCGGCTTCTGCTTGAAGGCGAAATCTTGAGCCGCGAGGACCCCCTAGGGCCTATAGCCGCCGTTTCCCGCAACCCCGATCGCATGGAGTTATGAGCCATCGGAAAGGCGGGATCATCCGGGGCAACTGGTTCGATCCGTCCCGACGAATTTTGACTTACACAACTTTGAACACAACAAGGAGCAACGACAATGTTGGGAGATGGCGATTGGGTCGAAGGCGAGCCCAAATGGTGGTGGAAATACGTTTTCCCGGCCGAAATCGAGTTTTGGAGCGGCATTTTGCAACAACAGGGCCCCATACCCGATCCGTGGAAGAGGCTCAGCGCCGCAATCATGGAGGGGCTGGTGATGGTGCACGGGGCCGCCGGAGTCGGCGATCCCCAGATCCGAGGGCGGCTTTATCGCGAAGGCGTCACGAAAGTCCTGGCGGCGGCGCAAGCATTGGCAAACGCTAAGGAGGTGGGCGCGTCGGCCTGAACTACGCGCGACAATCTTTGCCGGTCTAATCGCACCGCTTCGTGCGTGATATGCCCGTTTTCCACGAAAACGTCAGGTATCCAGACCGAATCGTTGCCCGGCGCCTGGACCCAAAGCGAGTATCTTCCCGCGCGAAGACTGGAGAACGTGTAAGCGCCGTGGGCATCGGACTCGGTGTGGATCAGGAAACCAGTCATAATATTGCGGATTTCGACAGATGCCTTTACTACAGGACCGGATTCGTTCGTTATCGTGCCCTGCACGCATCCCGTATCGAACGGTTTGGCCACAACGACTGTGGCAAAAATAAAATAAGCCGGCCATCGCGGCATATAAACACCTCCGCCGCCAGGAGATCGCTAGCAAGGCTCGCTTCGGGCGGAGCCTTCACGCTTAGAACGTGCAAGCATCCGGCCAAACCGGCGGTTGTTACGCCTTCAGAAGAGCCTGCACATAGTCGGGCTTCAGAGGAAGCCGCCGGGCGACCTTCCCGGTCGCGTCCATCAGCGCCGCGGCGATGGCCGGAGCCGCGAGGGCATTCGCCGCCTCCGATCCACCGCCGTAATATCCGACTTCCGGCCGATTCAGGAGCACGACC
>DATBIA010000107.1:0-55331 GCA_036557165.1 Bryobacteraceae bacterium | reverse complement strand
TCTGTTGCGTGTTCATCTGAAATTCTCCTGTCCGGACTATCCGGACCAGTCTATCGAAAATGTCAGATCAAGTAATGGCTACTGCAGTTTACGATCCCCAACCGGCTCTCCACCGTCGATTGCGTATAGACGTTCTGGTTCACGTCCAGACTGTGACCGAGCTGATCGGCGACCAGCTTGCCGTCCGCTCCCAACGCCTTCATTAAGGTCGCGTGTGTGCGCCGCATGACTTGAAAGTTCACCCAGCCTAAACCGGCCTCGGCCAGGCGGGGCTGAATGTTTCGCCTCCAACAATTGTCCTTCGACATCGGCGTCAGCCGCTCCGAAGGAAACACCCACGAACCCGACTCGGCAGTTAAAGATTTCAACCGCCAACTTTGCACATCGGCGATCAACCCTTCCGACAGCGCGGCCTTCCGAAACGATTGCTCCGTCTTCGGAGTGTCGACCAAGCCCCGGTATACCCGTTGACGGATGTCGGCATAGGTCGCGCCCAACTGTTCCCATTTCAGCCCGAAGATTTCGCCGGGACGCATTCCCGTGAGAACTGCGAGCTTCGCGATCAACCGTTCCCGCTCGCCGAGGACCCGGAAACACTTCTGAACTTCGTCAATCGTCATGGCCCGACGAACGGGCTTCTTTGCCTCCTTCGGCGTGAATAGCATCAGGGCCGGATTGCGGGCGATCAGCCCTTCCGCGACTGCCATTTCAAAGATGGCCCGAATGTCCCATCTGAGGTGATCGACGACCGAGAACGATAGTCCCGGCCCCTTCGAGTCGAGGAAGTCCTGAAGCTCGTCCCTCTGGAAGCTTGCGAGCTCCCGCTCCCCGAACTTGGACACCAGATGATGATTCACGCGCTGTACGTTTTCCTGCCTCGTCGATTCCTTCCATCGACGCGACTTGAACCGAAAATAGACCTGCTCGACGAATTGGCCGAAGGCAGCCGGACTGTTTTTGGCCCTTTCAGCCGCGACAATCTTGCCGACCGCCTCCCGCGCTTCGCCCTTGGTCATCTCGAAAACGAACCCAAGGACTTTGCTTCTCTTCACGCCGTCGCTGCGCCAAACTCCCAGCCACCGACCGCGTTGCTTTCTGACACCTCCTGCGGAGTGCCGTGTACGCATGTGATTTCTCCTATGCGCCTTTGCGGCCTCTCTCTGGCGATGCAGCTATCTTATCGTTTTGCTCGATCCATGACAAAAGTGTTTGCCGCCGAATGAGCGTGCGCCGACCGAGACGGACAGCGGGGATGGGTTGGCATCCCCGCACGCGACCCGCAACGGCATTCGAGATATGGGCCTTACTGCACCCAAGGATCTCGGCGACCTCGGCCACCGATAGGAAATCGAAGCCAGGTGATGCAGACATTCATCGGCTCCGATCTCCGTCTCGCGGCACAATCCCCTTTCCATTGGAAATCTGCCGCTCCGGTGGGACCGGTTTAGGCTTAGGAGGATCGGGAATTTGCCAAATCGATTCCCTTACTGTCGGCGGCTGCCTCAACTCGGGAGTGAAATGTTGAGCCAGGTCGATCTGCGTTTCCTCAAGACGCTCGCCTTCAAACCACAGACCCAGAGGCTCCCAAATATTCCCGAACCGCAGTTCCTTAACCCCATCCTTCCTCACGACGACTTTCGCCGTCTGAAAATCCGCGCGCCACTTCGAATTGTGCTGCATGTGATTGAGTAACTTCCGAGCCGCCCACATCGCGAATAGTCCTCCAATCGGATTGCTTTGAAACGCGTGTCCACTTTTTATGCTCTCGATCCAGTCTTTGAACGAATACTTCATGACAAACGTCACTTCCATTCCGTTCATCTCTGGAGGTAGAGAAGCCAGAAACTTCTTCAAATCGCCAACTGTAATGATCCTCATGCTGTGCCCCTTTCTTGCCATCCCTCGATTGCCATACGGTCGAATCTCAGCGTCCGCCCAATGCGAATGAACGGAATCTCACGCTTCGCCACCAGCCGATAGACCGCCGTCTTGCTTCGACCGATGTACTCCGCGATTTCCTCGATCGTCATATAGCGGCGTTCGATCCTTCGCGTCGCCGCGCCTTCGTTCTTCAGTTGCTCCCGAATCTCCGCGATGATGAACGCGGCGATCATCTGAGCGAGTTGCTTCCAGCGATTGTCGTGATCAGACATGGCTCCTCCGGTTGCGATTGAAATTCGGGCGCACCATCGAAAAGACTCGGAAGTCGGCCCAGGCGAGACATGCTCGCCGGAGTCCGTGGCGGTTCAGCAGCCGCCAGAAATCGCGCCAGCTCACGCTACAGGCCCACGGCCTCGCCGTCGCATGCCGCTCGAATATCGGCGACCAGAAGAACCAGCCTTTGCCCAGAGGCCGATACCACCGCACCAGCATTCGCTTTTGCTTGTTCCACTTGCACAAGTCCCCCTTGAAAACGAACGCTTCGACGAATCCTCGAAACCCGTTTTCCAGCCCAAGCATCCACTCCTCCGGCAACGCGGGAAGATACTGTTCCGAATGACTGATACGATCCTCTCCCTGTGGTTGCGGAGTGAGTTGCTTCATCCATTGCTTCGTCAGGCCCGCCGCGTCCTGTCGGTTCTTGCGCGTGGGATAGTCGACCTGGCCGCAGATGATCTGGACGATCAGATTCGCCCGGAGAGCCGCCGCCCGAGATTCGCCGACCGAGCCGCCGCCGTAGCCGTTGGTCAACGTGCTGTCGGCCTGCCACGAGAAACAGTGGTACATTCTCGCGCTGCGTCCGCGCTCGGTCGCCTCGATATCCATTTGCGTGAGCCAGCAGGCGGCCTCGTCCGCCCAAATGCCGAACGGCACCTGTTCGTCGTTGTCGGGACGGTTCATGCAGAACTTCTGGCAGAGGCTCTTGAGCGTTGCCCCCAATGCACGGGCCGAGCCCCGATACTGCGCGTACGGGTAGTCCAGCACGACCAGAAGCCCACGATCGGCGATTTCCTTCGGCGTGATATTGGTCGGACTCTTGAAGCAGAGCGAGTAGATCGGCTCATCCAGCATCGGCGCGAGTCGCACCGTCGCCGAAATCTGAATGCTGCTCCGGGTTTTGTCCGCGAGCAACGCCAACTGGACGAAATAGTCTTCCAATTCCGCGATCTCATGATTCCATCCGCCGCGCGACTTGATGTTTTGAAGGTGTCCGAGGATCGGGTTCTTCTTCGGGTCGCTCCATTTCTCCAAGTCGTCCGGGGCGAACCGGCAACACTTGACGACTTCCCGTATGTCGATGTCCCGCGTCGACGCCCAAAGAACCTTCATCACTTTGTGAATCAGTTCCCGTTGGGCGGGCAGGAAGAAGTTGTCTCCCTGCTGGGCAACCTCACCGCGGTTGAGAATCTCGATCATCGTCCAGACTTCGTCGAGAGCCTCGTCCAGCGGAATGCCAAACCCCATCTCGTCGGCCATCGACATCATGACCTTGATCGGATTGATGCAGTATCCGCTGCCGGGATAAATGTGAACGATGTCCTTTTCCCGACCTGCGTGCTTCGCAAGCTCGATTGCCTGAGCCGCGCTGTCGGGCTTGGCGCACAGAATCAAGCCGCAGTGACCCGCCGCCCAGGCCGAGCGTTGCAGCACGTGAATCGGCCCCGTCGTTTTGCCAGAGCCGATCGACCCGGACACGCCGAAGTTGCGAACGAAGTCTCGCAATCTCAGCCAGTCGCCCTTGCGGGAGAGTCGAATTAGTTTTTCGTCGAGTGGATATTGCCGTTTTGCCTCCGGTAGCCCGTTGGCGATTTGGCTTTTCAGATCAACTTGTGTGGTCATGAGTGACTCACCTCCTGTCACCCAGTCTTGGGCAAGCGGGCCGCTAAATAAATGGGTAAACCTATTTTTAATCAATGAGTTACCAATATTGTTCTATTTCGATACCATTTCGATACCCGCCGCTTGGTATGCTTGAGATTTCATGGATTGGCCTGATCCGCAGCTCACGCGCATCCAAGCTTCTGTGCTCTACGCTCTTTTTCTCAGGCAGTGGGACGACCCGGAAGGCGGACTGACCTACGTCGAGATGTTGGGTCACACGGGTACGGAAGGGCTGACCCTGCCGATGGCAAAGAAGACCATTCGCCAACTGCGAGACCGTTCAAAACCCCTGGTCGACTCATACACCGACTATCTGACCATTCACCAGAAGGGACGCAGACCCGAAATTTTTAGGCTCCATCCGCAAAATGCCTTCACCGACGCCGATGCAGCCCATTACCTCGTAGAGATGCAACGATCTCTACCGAAAGATCGATTGGTGTGGCAGAAAAGCGATTTCGACATTCTTGTAATGAATGAGTTGGTAGAAATCTATCGACTCACTCCGGACGAGGAAAAGCCCTTCATTGCCGAATACTCGGTCATAGTAAACACCTTTATTGAAAGTGTGGAGCGCGGCATGTCGCCAATCCGTGATCAGATCGCTGAGATGGTTCTCCGAAAACTTCGAACTGCGTACGAATTCGGATACCTTGCAAAGGAACCGACAAAAGAGGGACGGCTGCACTTGTCACCGAGGGTGCTCGCGGAATTTCACTATCTCGACAAAATTGCAGATACCTCGATCGACCACCCATATTCATTGACGTAAGAATCAGCATCGTCGTTGGAGATTGTGCTCACCCGAGCGGTAAGCCACGAGTTTGGTCGTATGTGAGCTATTTGAATCCTAACAGCCTACCTATCGAGATAATGGCCCAAGGAATGAGGCCGCAGAAAACAGCAAAACACACTGTCGCTAAGAGGAGCGACTGTAACCAGCTAAGTTCGCCATCGCCCTTCTTAATTCTCTTCACGAGCCGAGAGGTTTCCAATCTGGATCAATAGTGGTAACGGGCACGCCATTACCCATGTGACATTGCTGACATTCTATTCTTCCACGGCAGTTGTGCAAATAGCTGTCCAGAACATGGCATCCACACCCTTCACACCAAGAAGAGGACGTTCCCTTGTCCACTTTTACTCCATGCATTCGTTGGCACATTAAACAGGACGCTTCTGTTTCGGCCATGGTTCGTTCCTAACATGAACCGATCTTGTTTTCAAACCGTACTTTGATCATTTTTTCCACCCGTCGGCAGAGGTGTTAATCCAATCTTGCCCATGGCCGAGCTTGAGGAGATTTGACGCCTGCCAGAACCGGGTTTATGTTGATTCACTCACATGAAATCCAGTCCGCCAGAAGGCACGGACGAGCCGGGTGAATCGGACTTCGTAACGGAGGCAGTGGCCGCGAAGCGTGCTTCACTGCTCCCTGTCACTTTGCACAGATGGCTATCAAAAGGTCGTACACCGAATGGCTGGGCGTTGACGGTGAAAGCGGGAGATTCGCCGAGCAATCTAATGGTCTCCGAGGAATCAGTACAGAAACTGGAGAATCGATTCGTCTACGCCACCTCTGGAAAATCCGCTGGCCCCCGTAGCTTTACCGCCTACCCACCTCTCTATCCCCGGAAGCATTACAGAGGTGATAACGCGAGATTGTTCCCGCTTGACGAAGCCGTGCTGGCGTTTCACAAGCAGTTCGGAGACCAGGGCTGCGAGACCTTCAAGCAGTGGTGCGCAGAGGAACGAGGCCCGGCGAAAATGCGTATACGGCTCGTCAGGGACGCGATCACAAACAAGATCTACATTGGACAAGGCGACCTTTCGACTGCGCAAGCGGCCTTGAAACTCCGCAATCTGTAGGAACACGAGATCCACGAACTCCGGTCTTTCCGTTGCCAGCTAGTTGCCAGATAACAGCGGTTTTCGTGCATTCTGCCGCGCTCATGTGCGCCTCTGTTCTCTGTAGCGGAAATCTTCAGAGGGGCATGGGTGGATTAGGAAACTCCTGCTCTATCCATCTGAGCTACGGGACCAAGAATTGACTAGCAATGATTTGAATCACTTCGCACATGAAAGAACAGAATAAAGTGTTGCCACTTTATTGCCAACTCCCCCTCCTATTGTCCTCTACCGCATTGTTCTGCTTTTCGTTCTTGTTCGCCATTGTGCATAGGACAGAAGTTCACAAAACTCCTGCCCTGTGTAAACACTACACAGATAGCATTTCTTTCACGTTCATCCTAACGATATCTTCGACAATATGATTCATTGCTAACACGGCAAGAAGTGCCATTGTTGACTCTCGCGATGAGCGTGGCAGCATAAATTGGCTGCGGCAGTAGAGCGAACATGACAAAGGGCATAATCTTAAAACATTTCCTCGGTGTGCTCGCAATCGTGGCTGTATTGGGTTCGCCCGCGGCTCTCTTGGCGAAGCGCAATGAGCTTTCCCTGGCAACATGTAATGTTGGCGGGAAACGTTACGATGCCATCGTCACGCCTGAGGAGATTCAGCAATCGCCTTCATGGCCGGACACGGAAGAATTTCCACCGTTGTCGCCGCGCAAAGCCATTGCAGCAGCGATACCTGTCGCCAACAGTTTTGGCGCTGGCGGACGAGTGACGGGGGTGACTCTGAAGGAATCGTTTCCTGGGAAATGGATTTATATCGTTGGATTCGTGCACGGCCCTGCCAATGGACCTGTTGAGTTGTCCAATGTGGTGGTGTTAATGAACGGGCATGCCGTACAGCCTACCTTATTCTCGCCAGTACGAGAGAAATGAGACGAATGGTCGAGATGCGTCAGCATATCATTAAGGTTCTTTTAGGGGCATTGATTGCCGTTGTTGGTTGCAATGGCGGTTTTGCGGCTGGAGGACAGGATTCTTCCAATCTTATCCACGGGTCTCCAGACGTTTACCGGGCATTTCTGACAAATAGCTCCATTGTTACAGGTCGAATCACCAGCGTCAGGCCAATTGAGACTCTAATGGGAAAGCGGGGCTCCCAGAGCTCACAGGGAATGGTAACTGTGTCCATAACCAACCGGCTGCGCGGAGATGTGTCGAGTCCCGAAATAACAATCAGCTATATCGTCAACGCGCCAAATTCAAAATATCCTCCTTTTGGCTGGTCTCGTGTTCCTCCAGTTGAAGGAATGAACGTCCTTTTATTCCTTACCGGCCCCACGCCGCATTGGGAGGCGGTTGAGATTTTGGATCTCCAGCGGGACGAGGACAAAGCGTGGGTGCCGGTGATCCGAAAGATGCTTTCGCTGGAGGCTGACGCTGCGCGAGGCGAAAAAGCTCCGTTGTTTCAAGCTCTGGGCGGGGATGATCGAGTGATCCGGAGCCTGGCATGTGAGCTTCTGTTGACCCGCGTCTGCGCCAACGACAACGAGGGTCGGATGAAAGTGCTTCAACAACTGGTTTCCGTAGCCGGTGACACGCATCGGAAACTCACGGATCGGACATGGGCGGTTAGCAATATCGCCCATTCGGTCATCACCGGCTCCAGGCCCAATGATCCGGCGGATCAAGCGGCGATTGCTTCCCTTGCCCTGGTACTCACGTATCCCGAGACCGAGTTGCGCTCTGAGGCCGTTCAAACCCTCGATTCGCTTTTCTTTGGCATCGGGACGACGAAATTTTCGTTACATGTAACCCCTGCAGTGCGGGAACAGGCTTTACGCCAGCTCCAAAAGGATGGAGAGAGTAATATCTACTTTGCGAGCCAGGCCCGTCAATTGGTTCCGCTCTTCAGAACTCGCGAATGAAATCGGCTGTGGAGAAGGCTCTCGCCAACGTTCAGTGCAGTTGCAAGCCAGTTGAATTGGATCGTTCACGACAGTCACTCTTCTATCTTACTGCTATAAAGACACATATGAAGCACGCCCCACTGTCGATTTGACAAGATATATTGTTAGGCGACATTAAGATAATGAGCCGAACGGCACTCATCTTATGTGGCTTATTTGCACTGAGTAGTCTTCGCGCCCATGCTCAGGTTTATCACGTTTACAATTTGGGCACTTTAGGCGGAGCCAATAGTACAGCTTGGGGCATTAATTCCTCCGGCGTCGTAGTGGGCGTGGCGGACACTGGAAGCACCACACACGCCTTCAGCTATTCAGGTGGCGTAATGACCGACTTGGGCACCCTGGGAGGAAGCACTAGCAACGCCCGTGGTATCAATGACTCGGGGATTAGCGTTGGAACCGCCGATATCACCGGAGATCTGACTGCTGACGCTTTCAGCTGTTCAGGTGGAGTCATGACCGACCTTGGCGGAGGAGCCGCCAATGCCGTGGGAATCAACAATGCCGGCGTCATCGTTGGAAACGGATCTTTTGGACCAGCCACTCACGCTTTCAGTTACTCAGGCGGTGTCGTGACTGATTTGGGTACGCTACCAGGTGGAAACTATAGCTTCGCCAACGGTATCAATGGTTCCGGTGTTATTGTTGGAAGTTCTAATGGCAGCAGCAGTGCAATGCACGCCTTCAGTTACTCGGGCGGAACAATGTCCGACCTTGGCACGCTCGGCGGAACGAACAGCACCGCCAACAGCATTAATTCCTTGGGAACGATTGTTGGGAATGCCGACACCGCAACAGCTACTCATGCTTTCAGCTACTCGGGCGGAACACTGACCGACCTCGGCACCTTGGGTGGAACGAACAGCGATGCCTTGTCGATCAATTCTTACGGAGTCATTGTTGGAAACGCTGACACGGGCGCGGGCACGGATGCGTTTATCAATTCGGGCGGATCGATGATCGACCTGAATACGTTGCTGGACTCGTCCGGGGCGGGATGGACATTGCTCAACGCAACCGCCATAAACGATTACGGCTGGATTGTCGGTTATGGGACGTTTGGCGGTAATACTCAAGCGTTTCTCCTCATCGCGCCAGAACCTGCGACTTGTGTTTCGGTGATCATTGGACTTGTCATTCTAATTGAAATTAACCGCCGTCGATTTGAATGAAGCGAAGCTTGAACCCAACTGGCCAAGACACCTCTGATTCGGTACTTTATATCATGGGCGGTTACGGGTCCCTGGGCCTCGTATTCAGTGTTGGATTTGCCTTGTTCCTTTCAATCCGTCCCGTCGCCGCGCTGAACGACAACGAAGCCGTCTATATTACCGGTGGGCCGTTCTTAACCGGCGGAACGACTACGGTCACAGGGGGAATAGCAGGTCCACAAACCTACCCAGCAAGCACCACAGTTGTGCAGGTAGCTTCGGGAGGGGCGGTCACTCCGGTGCCGGGAACCATTGGCGCGGGTCTGTTGCCTGGCGGGTTGGTTGCGGTGAACGGAAGTTTGTATGTTTCCTCGCAGGGTTTCACTCCAACGTTGTCACAATTCAATCGCAACGGGCTAGTCACCACTACCTCGTCAGCACAATATACGGGCAATAATATGGGCACCGATAACGCAGGGTTTGCAGGTTCCATCAGAAATCAAACGCTGGCGTACAGCGCCCTGACCGGTGCCCTGTATGAGTCGTTTGGTAACGATGTAGGGGGTGTGGATCTTACCACGGCTGTGAACGCTATGGACTCCACCTACACTTATCCAGATTCATGGGCCTCACCGAGCGGAATGGCGGTCAATAGCAAAGGATTTGTGTATGTGGCTGATGACAATACAGGGGCCATATTCGTCATCCCTCCTCAAGGAACGGCAAATAGCGCGCCAACACCCAGTGTATTGATCATCAACGATACTACTAATGTTGCTTTCGGCAGTCCAATGGGTCTCGCGTTTGACGGCAGCGATAATCTTTATGTTGCCGACCCCGGGTCCAATTCGATTAAGATGATCAGTCCTTTAGGCAATATGACGACGTTCGTGTCGGGACTCAATGGCCCGGCTGGCATTGCATTTGATGCGGAGGGTAATCTCTTTGAAGTCGATTCCGGGTCGGGATCGATCAACCAGATTGCGCCGGATGGAACGGTGAGCGTCTTCGCAAGCGGCCTGACCAACCCTCTCTGGATTTCGATAGGCCCTCCGCTGAGCGCAAGCCCGACGATCACCGGAGCGATTCAATGCGTTAACGGCGAAGGCCACCCGGTTGCCGTTATCACTCCCGGGCAGACTGTTCATCTCAACTGGTCGGTGCTGTTTAACTGAAATAGCGCTCGATTATGGCATGCACTTGTGATTGCCATCCAATCAGGGTGCTTCCTATATTCCACCTCAGAACGATGTGGCAAGATCTCGCAGAGCCTCGATGTGCAAATGACCGGAACGTTGCTTGTTCGTCGCGCTTTGTAAAGAAGTCGGCTCTCACTTGTTTATCGCCGTGGTTTATTGTCCTGCTTGTTCTTTCCAGGCTGCCGCAAATGATGGCGGCTCCCGACAAACCGCTGCCTCCCGACCAAGCGTTGCGCTGCGCGAAAGAATATGCGACAACGCTCAGCAAACTGCCGGCCCCGAAAGATCCCGTACAATCAAGACCGGCCCCGGGACTTCTCGACGGATGCGTGATCCTGGAGCGAAATGGGATGTTCACCATCGTACCGGCTGAATCGGTCCTCTACCACGGAAGCCGCAGCTCGGTGAACGTTGAGAAGGTCCTGCCCCGCCAGAAGAAATATTTAAATCCGCACGAGTTTTTCACGGCCAACCCCAACGAAATCATGTTGGTCACGGGGGCCGCAACGGCAAACATTGGCCATGTCTCAATCGACGGTTCTTTCGAGAAGAATGAAGTGAAAACAGCGATTGCGGTTGATCAAACCGGCACTCCAGCATGCAAGGTCGACTTGAAATAGATGCTATGAAGACAAGGGCCACTGCATCGCTCCGGCCCCTTGGAATGGCCATCGTGCTGATGGTTTGGGCTGGCCCTACTGTCTACCTGCACTCTCAGCCGGCGGCCCCGGCAAGCGCTTACCGGATCATTCGACAGGACAATGTGCAAGCGGACGGAAGTACGGGAGCATTTGGTTTTGTTTCCAGTTCAACCTCAACACCTACGCCACCTGGATTGCCGTGCACGCCCATTGGCGTACCCGCCGATTTGCTGACCCAGGGGGGAGCGACGTTTGATCAAACCATCGACGGCGGTGCGCCTGTATCGCCGTTGCCGATTGATGCTGGTGGCGCGCTGTTCTCACTTTATTACGCGGACCCGTCGATGCCGTTCAAATTGCTGGCACTTACCTTTGTTGATCCGAACGTTTACTGCAATATCTATTGCCTTCAGCCAAATGACCTGGTCGACCCGAATCGAACGCGCACGGACCTGCCGTACCTCGTTGGATATGACATGACCGGCTTGCCCAACGGCCAACAGGTACCGACCGTCACGTCTCCGACGCATACAGGACCTCCGTTTCAAACGGATTTCATCCGCTACGCGATGCGAACGCGGACCGGCACTGACGGCTCGGGAAATTCGGTGACCAATTCCATTAATGGAACGCTGCCGGGAAGCGACGGTGGATACGGATATATCTTTCTGGCGAATACCTATTGGGCTGGTTCGACAAGCCCGCCAATCGGACCTCCCAACGTTCCTCAGGATTACTACTATCCATTTCCCACAGTTGGATTGTCTGGCCTCCCAAAAGTGACAGCGACCCAGCCTTCTCCTCCCACGGCGAGCTCAGGAGTTTCATGGGCCCCGGCAAGCGTTCAAACTTCTGCGACCTCGGTATTAGTCGGACCGAAACCGGCTGGCGTGGTGACTGGCTGGCAGGAAACCTGGTCCATCTATGACGGCTCGGGAAACCTCAAGGCATCCGCGCCCAAAGGGATCTATCCCTTTGGCCTCGAGCAAATGACCGCCACGTTGGGCCCGCCGGGGCCGGTGACGAATTTAACATTTCCGGCAGGCCCGATCCCGCTGAAAGGGGCTCCTGGAACATGGCCGACGTTGTCATTTAACATTTCGAATCTGTACCCGAGCCGTCGTGTGGTCGTTATCGTTAAGCAGACTTCGGCTCCAGCCGCGTCGTACGTCGCGAGAGTCGGTACGGGTATTTATGCGGATGGCGTCGCCGGAGTCTCGATGCCAGCGGGTGGTACAAGCGCCTGGTCGCCCGGGGTCCAGGGCTTTACGTTCGATTTCAGTAAGAAATACAACGGGTATATCGGTGGTCTATTCAATCAATCCGGCACCTATGTTGTGCAGGTTTGGATGGCTGTGCCGTTGTTGAATCTTGCTGCAATCGACGCCGCTTATGTGAGCAGCCCTGGCACGATGCTTGGCTTTGGTTCCGCGACTTTCCCAGACGCATGTTTGGCAACGGGATCGACCAATGGCGCGGGGAACTGGTTGCTCAGTGGCACGCCTCCGCACGAATGGTGGTGGCGTGAGTTGACCAACGGTGGGGTCTCGTTCAATGTCGATTTCGGCAGCGGCGTCACGGGCGATATTATCACGAATTGAGCTGCGAAGGTATCTGGTCGCACCATTGGCTGAGGGATAAACAGTTTTCTCTTTTGACCCGTCCCATTAAACCAATGACGTGTTCCAAAGGGTTCCGCAACCCAGCCTGCAGTGTGAGGAATCGAATATCGGCTGCAACTGTGATTATTATGACAATCACTGCTTGTCCGAGCATGCAACGGGCTGCTGGACATTGTGAAGTTTTCTGCAACAAAATTGATGCGCAAGCAACTTGCATTACGGAGTCAGTCAAACGCGCACTTTTTCATCTGAATTCGTTGCCAGATGGTTGCCAGTTAGCAGGGATTTAGGTGCGTCTATGCGTCTTTCCGTGCGTCTATCTTCTCTGTAAGTTATTTTCTTTGAGTAACTTGTATGGATTAGGAAACTCCTGCTCTATCCATCTGAGCTACGGGACCAAAATTCTTTCAGTGAACAGCTTACGTTGAACGGATAAGGTTCAATCGTGTACTCAGTTGCCAGTTTGTTGCCATTTAAGCTTGACCCATCGTTCCCGCTCTGGCAATAAGGTGCATGGTCGCATTCACACGTCATCGAAGCACAAAGCTGAAGATCGTTCCGTATCGCCATCACCATTACCGATGGACGATAACCGGCCATTATGTGAACGGCAAGCGGGTTCGCCGCTTCTTCCCGACGAAGGGCGAAGCGGAGACCTTTCTGAATCAGCTACGCGTGAAGCGCGAGAATCTCGGGAACCGCGCAACGGCGATTGACCAAAGGCTTCATGTGATGGCCGTTGACGCCACCGACCGTCTTAAGCCCTACGGGCAAACCATCGCTGGGGCGGTCGAGTTCTACATCCGGCACACGGAGACCGCGAAACGCAGTTGCAGCGTCGAGCAACTTACGGAAATGCTCCTCGCCACAAAGAAGGCCGAGGGAAAGAACGCCGGATATATCACCGCAATGCGCTCGATCTTCAAACGTTTCTGCACCACGTTCAGGGGACGCCTGATTGCCGAGATCACAGCCGCGGAGATCGACGATTGGCTGCGAGCGATCCCATTGGAACCATTGACGCGGAACAATCACCGCCGCGTTGTATCAATGCTGTTCACCTACGGCGTATTGCGCGATTACTGTTCAGCCAATCCCATGGTACGTGTCCCGAAGGCGAAGGTGTTGGCGAAACCGGTTGGAATTCTCACGCCGGAACAGACGCGCCAGTTGCTCGAAATCGCTCCCGAGTGCCTACGCCCAGCCCTCGCGATAGGGGCCTTCGCGGGTCTTCGGCAAGCAGAGATTCTGCGTCTGGATTGGAGCGAAGTGCACCTCGACCGAAACTTCATCGAGGTCACGGCGGAGAAGTCGAAGACGGCGACTCGTCGGCTCGTGACAATCCTTCCAAACTTGAAGTCGTGGCTCCAGGGTGCGCCCCAGAGTGGCCCGCTGTACCCGACTAACGGACGCAAACTAACAGACAAGGCGCGTCTGAGCGCTGGACTTGCAGACTGGCCTCCCAACGCGCTCCGTCACAGCTTCGCCAGCTACCACCTAGCAAAGTTCCAAGACGCCGCAGGACTAGCGTTACAGATGGGCCATACCACGACAGCGATGCTGTTCGCGCACTACAGGGAAGTAGTCACATTCACGGATGCTGAACAATATTGGAACGTCGTACCGCAAATGTCTTCACCATAAACCGGCCTCACATATCCGACTTCGGCCTGAAGTTCCTTCACAAATCAAATGAAGCGCCACCAGGTAGCCCGATCCGCATCGCTGATTGAAAGCTGGGTGGAGCCGTCACGCCGTCCTTCTTCCAGGCTGGTTATTATCTGATTCCCTTGGGCCGAACCGACATCATACGCCTCATATGTAATACCGTCCGGTGTGCGTTCGAAACGCGCCACCGGCTGATCAAAATTGCGCATCTCGGGAATCTCCAGTTTTATTGTGTTTCGATTTCCTCGTGCCGACGCCTGAATAATGCCACGTGCTTCATTGGAAGATACACTCCGAACTTCAGTGGCATTCCCAAAGAACGTGTCTACGACTCGGAACGGAATCTGCGTTTGAGTGGGCCGATCCGTTATGGATGCCTTCCTCAGCCGCATCAAGAGAACCGTTCCAGCAGGTGCTCTCGTTGCCCCTGTGCCTTGCGAAGCAGGCTGCTGGGGCTGCGGGCGAACACGAGCTGCGGCACCCCTGGGAAGAGCCGCAGAACTGGGTTGTGGAGGAGGAACAAATCGCCGAGACGCGAATAATGGAGGTGCTGCCACAGTGGGCCTTCTTGTTCGTTCCCGCCGCAATTCATCGCGGCTTACGGCCTCGTCTTTTATATATCCCTCGTCCCTCAGTCTGGTCAGAACATTCCGGTCCAATCGAATAGCGAGCCTGCTCGCAGTGTCCTTCCAAGACGCAAGTGCATCTAGGGCTTGGGTGATAACATCGGCGTCGATGTCGGTATCAACTTGGAGGCCGGCTTCGACGTTCACGTACAAGCCCGATTGCGTAATATTGTTGGAACCCACAATCAGGCGAGCTTCCTCTTCATTCCTAAAGAGGTACAATTTTGGATGGAAGACGCTTCCGGCTTCGTTGTGATAAACGAACGTCTCGGCATGTCCATGCTGTTCCAATTCCAGTAACGACTCTAAGCCTTCACGCGTGGTGTTCTGAATATCAATCCCCACTACAACTGACAAATGACCACCCAATCGCAAAAAGTTCGCGAAACAATTTGACAGATGTGCCATCCCAGACGCCCGAACCCATGCGACTGCAATGTCCAAGTTGTCCCAATACGGATCGACGCGCATGCGCTGATCCAAATGGCGAATTAGCTCAGTGCCAAATCGAATTGATAACGGCTGGTTGTAAAACATCTCCCTTTTCTTATGTTGTTGAGGGTCGTCGTGGTAACAGGAAACCGTTCACCCTCTCGGGGTGATGCGGTGCGCCGGTCTCATGCCGGAGATGGGTAGCCTGTCGTCTTCGAGCTTTTGAAATCGAACCCGCGCCTTTCATTCTTTTTGCCTTTGCGCGGGCGCAGAGCCTGCACGTTGAGCCTCGCCATTCGAATTTATCAGTCGCTCCATCCCGAGTTCACTGTAGCGCTTCACCTTGGGGCCCTTCGTCCTTGTCAGTGCGGGTTTCGCAAAAATAAGGACATATTCATGAACGTTCTTGAACAGGAAGTTGGGCGGGTACGGATAGCTTCCAAATATAGGCCGCTGCGCCCCATATGAACCCCATTTGCCCCCGGTGCCATCCTTCGACCAAATGATCTCATTCACCATGACGAACCCGATATCACGCAAAATAAATGCAAAGTCTGTTGCGAGTGGAAACGTCAACAGTCCGTGGTCTGTATGTTGATTGACATTTGCTGTAACCACGCACATTTTTCGACCGGGCATGAGGGTGCGATAGCATTCCTCAAACACGGGACGAATTTCATTCAAGAATGAACCGTAGCTCTCGATTCTACCGAGATTACTCTTCGAAGCACCATAATCCGCCTTATTCCAATAGGGGGGACTGGTTACTATAAGACCGACGCTGGAATCCTCGATGAAGGACAATTTGCGACTGTCCCCACGCACGGCAACCAACGGCTCAAACTCCGGCCCATGTCCATTTTGCAGGTTGCCGCATTCCTTCTTGATCGTGCGTACGTAATCTGCGTTCTGGTCTACGCAAACAGCTCGCCGTCCGATCGGAATAACGGCGCGAGCCGTCGTTCCCGTACCGGCAAATGGATCAAGAACAGTTTCTCCGTAAAAGCTAAACAGTTTGGCGAGGCGAAGAGGGATCTCTTCAGGGAAAACAGCTGGATGATCGTCATGACTCGTGTTCGCGATGCTCCAGACGGTCTTCGTATACTCTCTCCATTCTTCCTTAGTAACCTTACTCTTTTCCTTAATCGATGTCCCTATGTGTTTCTTCATATTTCTTGATCCTCTTCAGGTTCCGTGCTGTTACACTCCGGCAGCGTTGCTGCCACAGTCCGCGCTGTAAACTGCTGAATGTTGTTGACGAAAGTGTCGTCGAGTCCGGCAATTTCGGCAAGCGTCTCGTCGATCTTCCGCCTAATATCGTCGTGCCCATTGGGCGTGTACGCGAGCGACGTTTTTCCTCGGTTTAAACTGATCACCGGGCGTTCCACTATAACCGACCAAAGCTCGTCACCGATCTCCGCCAGCGTCTGAATGACTTCGGGTGTTAGCGGCTCGGTACCGAATGGCAACTCTGCTAGAAATCGACCAGATACGTGAAATCCATCCCCGCTCGAGTGCCACAACCAGAACACAAGATGGCTAGAGAGGATGCCAAACACGGCCAGGGCATCTTTTCGAGAAGCGCATTGGATGGCGTGCAACTCGTGCTCCGAAGGCGCATGCCCAAAAGGCATTGGATTAGGGTGGGGCTTCAGAAACACATTAAGAAAGTTGTAAGCGGTGGGCCCCACAAACACTGTTTGGTTGTCTGCCTCTTCGATGTCAGTTAAGCCAACGCGCGTAATAGAATGCACCACCTGCTTAAGGCGGCCCCAGCGACCCTGAAAGGCTGCAAATGCCGCCGCTTGAGCTGAGCCCTCAATCTTTGGGATTCCACTGCGAATGTCGTTTTGAATGGCAGTAAAGGTTATGCTTTTGAACATCGCAGCGCGGCTGTCACTTCGCCATTTCCGGAGAGGCCCCGTATACAGAGTGGCGACCCTATCCTCCGCCGCTCTCGACCAAAGCACTATTGCATTTCGTGTCTTAACGTCTTCGCCGAACAAGGCATGCGGCTCCCTGTCAAAAAAGGCAAATCGCCAGCAGCCTCTTGTACCCGAAATAAGCTCGCGCACTTTCGAATACTGTTTCCCAATGTTGCAGGCAACCGAGAGAGGCAAAACTAAGGCTCCGCTGGAACTACCCGCACGACATAGACGAATCATTTGCTCAATGAAGACTAAGTAGATTTCCGCATTTGGATCTGGCTTAACTGCGAGTGTCTCGAAAGCCCGCGCCAACTCGGGCATGTCGGGACGCTGGCCAAGATCCGCATACGGCGGGTTTCCAATGAATACCGTTGGACCCCGACTCAAACGCGGGAACAGCTGGGAGATCGATAGTCGCTCAGTATTCATCTCGCCGTCGCCAACTACGGGAACACTGGAAGTGGCGGGATCGATACGGAGGGTATCAAAACAGACGAGATTCCTGCGTATTTGCCGCCAAACTTCGATTGGTGCGGATCTCATCCCCGATATGAAGCAGTCACTCAGGAGCACGAAAGCGGATGCGTCAAGGGCCCATGGATCAATGTCCGCTCCGTACAGACACTCTAAGATGATTGTGATTGCATCTTTGGCCCAGTCTAGACTTCTGATCTCTTTCAATGCGGCGCGAAGAAAGACCCCTGTTCCACAGGCTGGATCAAAAACCGTGAGAGTTTCGCGTGGCTCTTTCCGAAGACAGTTACTAGCCATGTACTCAGCAACGTCTGTGGGAGTGTAAAAAACACCGGTCGCTCTCTTTTGCTTCCGAGCAACACGTGTTGTCGGGTCACGTTTTACGCTCAGCCTGCTTCCTGGGCCATGCGGATCAAGAATATATGGGAGAAGTTCAAGATATGCTGTTTTGTCGACCCTTCCCCGTAACAGCGTCTCGGCCTCGACGATTGCATTGGGAGAGAGTATGGCCGTCGGCGTGTCTCGGGTGTTACCACCGTAGAACCAGTTCTCAGCCTCTGAAAGGAGAGCTGTTGGAGGCAGGGCTCCGACCGCCACCCCGACAACCCATCGGGACACAATATTCCATGCGACGCCTTCGGCTGCCGACCGAACGTGAGTCCCGTAATCAGCGGGCGCGAAGAGATTCGCCGATAGATTGATTGAATCGCCTTTTGCGAGTGATTCAGTGAGAGCAGCCACGGCCCCCCGAATCGGCTCGCTGAAGTTCTGAACAACCGTTGAAAGAACGTGCCCACGGCGTGGAACGGCGAGGCGAGTTTCATCAGAATCAACGCCCCCACTCGGCGCGAACCTTTCACGTGAACTCAGCCGGTCGTCATCTGATGAACACACGTGAGAGATAACGTCACCACCGCCATTTAGGCTCACGATGAAAGAGGACGTCATCGCTATACCTTCCCTTGAAACAACGGCCATCGGTCTGCTATGTACTTCTCGGTCGCCTCCCTCACTACCCAAGCGAGAGACACTTTCTTTTCCTTTGCAATGTTGTCTAGGGTTTCATAAACGTCTGGCGGGAAACTAATCGTCGCGCGGACGGTCGAGGTGCTTTGAGTTTTCGTCTTGCCTGCGTCGTTCCTCTTACGTCTCATCAGCGCACCTCGCATTCACCACATATCACCACATCGGTGAACAAAACGCAACTGCCACATTCGCCGTCTGTTCGCCCCTAGAGAGGATAGCACCGGCTTTTTACTGTGAGGAGGACGCGTCTCGGGCTGCCGTTTGGGTTTATCATTCGATCCTACTCACGCGCAGCGTCCTGCAAACAATCGTTCTTCTCTTCGCGTTTTCGCCTTGCCGCGCTTCTTTGCACAGGCGTATAAACGCTGGTCTTCCGTTTGATTGCGAACGGCACGGAACAAGTGAGCAGTTCCGTTTCAAGACGACCAATTCCGGCGATCTCACCCACCGGAGCGAAAGGAGGACAGCATGAAATTTTTCAAACCCGTTAACCAGCTCGACGACTCGCGGCCGCCCATCACCAAGCCAGTGCCGATGCGCCCGAAACAGAGCGTGACGCTCGACGAGAGCGAACAGCTCACCGACTTGAAAGGCGTCGCGAAGCGGTTGGGCGTCAGCAAGCGGTTCGTCCAGAGCCTCGTCAAATCCAAGGCCATTCCCGTAATCCGCCTGGGCCGCCGATGCGTCCGTTTCGATCCCGACGCCGTTCTCGTCGCCGTGAAGCGATTCGAGGTAAAAGAGGTTCAATGAGGCGACGCTGGAGACGGCGCGGAATCCGCCGCGTCGTCTTTCGCCCGCAGTAGTCCCCATTTGCGTGGGACTCCACTTTTTCCGGGTTCCGGCCTTCCTCCCTTACAATCCCGATCATGTTCACGATCCGCCCCATGAGCAACGGCGAGAGCTATTCCGCCGACTACCTTGAGCAAAGCGACTATTACTCCGAAGATCACAAGATCAGCGGACAGTGGCTCGGCAAAGCCGCCCAACGGCTCGGGCTGAGTGGCACGGTCGATCCGATAGACTTTGAAGCCGTCCGGGAATGCATTCATCCCGTCACCGGCGAAAAGTTGCGCCCGCGCCTCAGCGCCGACCGCATCGACAAGGACGGCAACGTCCAAAGCAAGGGCCGCGATCTCTACGACATGACGTTCAGTGCGCCAAAGTCCGTTTCGATCATGGCGTGCATCGGCGGCGACAAGCGCATCCTCGACGTTCACACCCGTGCCATGCGCGAAGCCCTAGAAGAAGCCGAACGATGCGCCCAGACGCGCGTGCGCGTTTTGGGACAATCGACCGACCGCTATACACGAAATTTCGTCACCGCCTCCTATCTCCACGACGCGAGCCGCGATCTCGACCCGCAGATTCATACCCACAACGCGACTCTGAATCTCACTTACGACCACGTTGAAGAACGGTTTAAGGCCCTCCAGATGGGCGCGATCTTCGAGCGGCAATCGTACATCACCGAGGTTTACCGGAACGTCCTGGCCCGCGGCCTTGAGGAAATCGGCTTCGAAACCGAATACCGCCTCAACAGCAAGATGACCGACCGCAACGTCGAGATCAAAGCCATCTCGCAGGACTTTTGCGAAAACCAGAGCCGGATGAGCCAACGGCGCGACGAAGCGATCCGAATTTTCGTCGCCGAGTTCGGACGCAGGCCAACGCACAACGAGGAAACGATGCTCCTGCGTCGCGTCCGGCCCGACAAGGACAACAGCCTAACGCCGGAGGAAGTTCACGATATCCAGATGTCCCGGTGCAGCCCGGATGAACTGGCGATGGTGAGCGAGGCGTGGCGCAATTCGTACCATTACGTTCGCCCGCAGCGTGAACCCGGAGTCGAGGAATCCGTCCGGTACGCTCTTAACCACATCTTCGAGCGCGTCTCGGTCGCCCAGGACTTCGAGATTCTTGAAGAAGCCCTCCGTCATAATCGCGGACGCGCAACCCTCGACCAGATCAAAGCCAACATCCGCGAACTGGAGAAGACCGGCAGGATATTCAGTAACGACGGTGAAATCGCCACCGAGGAGAGTCTCAGCCGCGAGAAAGCCATGATCGGCCTCGTCGATCAGGGCCGCGGAATGTACGAGCCGCTTCACCGTTACCGCGACTTCGCCGTCAACGAGCGTCTTACCGACCAGCAGCGCGACGCCGTCGAATACATCCTCAGCTCGCGCGACCTTGCGATCAATCTTCGCGGCGCGCCGGGAACGGGTAAAACCTTCACGCTTCAGGAAATCAAACGGGGCCTGGAACAGGCCGAGCGTCCGATTGTCGCGATTGCGCCGACGAAGAGCGCCGAGGAAGAGCTTCGCCGCGTCGGATTCGAGCACTCGATGACCATTGAAGGTCTGTTGCAGGACAAAGACGTCCAATCGCGCGTGTTCAATTCCGTCATCATCATCGACGAGGCGGGAATGGTGGGCGCGGAATCGATGTTCCAACTGCTTTCACTCGCCGCCCGGTGCGGCTCCCGTGTCATTTTCAGCGGCGATACGCACCAGATACAGCCTGTCGTGGCCGGCGACGCCCTCCGCGTGCTTGAGAAGGAATCGACACTCGGCAGCGCGGAATTGACCGAACCCCAGCGGCAAAAGAACGAGCAGTACAGCCAGGCCGTGAAGACGCTGCGCGACAACCCGGATCTCGGCTTCGAGATGCTGGAGGCGCAGGGAGCCGTCAAGGAAGTATCCGATCTGGAGCGGCCCCGCGCCGTCGCCAAGGCCTGCCGGGAGCTTCTGGAAAAAGATCCGAACGGCAAGATGATCGTCGTCGCACCGACCCATGCCGAAATCGCTTCCGTCACCGAGGCGATTCGCGCCGCCCGCCACGCCCACCACGAACTCGGGGAGGATCACAAACTGACGCGTTTGGAGCCGTTGAACTGGACGCTCGCCGAAAAGTCGGACATGCGGAACTATTCACCCGGTCAAATGCTTGTGTTTCATCGACCGACGAAGGACGCCGACCGTCACGAGGTTTTCGAAATCCTCAGCGTGAGGGACAACGCCGTCCTGGCCCGGAATCAGGACGGAACAGAGGCCGAGTTCACCCAGAAACAGGCAAAGAGCTTCGGCGTATTCGCTGCCCGTGATATCGAAGTCGCCCCCGGCGACCGACTCATGCTCCAGCAGAACCGCCGCAACCCCGACTTCCGGGCGACTAACGGCGAATTCGTCGACGTGAAGGCCATCGACGCGGATGGACGCATTGAGTTGCAAGACGGACGAATTCTCCCCGAAAACTATCTTTCCTTCACGCACGGGTACGCCACGACGAGTCACAAATCCCAAGGGAAGACAGTCCGGAATGTTTTGATCTCAGGAAATTTCATGAGCCGCGAACTGTTCTACGTCTCCGCGTCCCGAGGCGAGGAATCGGTTCAAATCTTCACGGCCAACGCCGAAGCATTGCGCGACTCCATCGGGGTCTCCGGCGCGCGCCAGTCGGCCACCGAGCTTGCTGCGCGGGCAATGGAGGCGGGACTGGAAACCGCCCGCCATCAAATGTGGTGGACCGACTATGAAACCGGCGCGCCCACCATCGACCCGAACCGCGCCCAGCCCGGAGCCACGCAAGGCCAGCCGAGCCGCGTCCAGCAGGAGCGGCACCACGACCGCGCGAACGAGAGAGGATTTGCACTATGAGCCCCCGCGATGAATCGACGACCCTCGGATGGAAGGAATATCTCGGCAACGAAATGGTTCGCGCCGTGCTTATCCGCACGCCCGAGCGCTGGCACGCGCCGTCATGGGCGCACTACATCACCGCCGAGGGGAACGACCGCGAAGTCTCAATCTACTTCTCCACCTGCGTCGTACGCGTCGCGGGCTTCGGCCTTGAGACGCTGCTTCGCAAGGTCGTTACGCAGCGCATCGCGGAGCTGTTCGTCCCCACGCGGGCCGATCGCCTCCGACTCTCCGACAAGATGCCCGGAATCTCCTCCCTCGCCGTCGAGGCCGTTGGAGGCAAGGGCCGGATGTAATGCCCGGCATCACGCGCCACGCGGCTTACCGGCGAACCTGACGCTCCCTTCGAGCCTCGCCGCGGTCTTCAGCGACGAGCCGGTCTGGTTCTCCCCCTGCATTTTCGCCGCGCCTCTCCGCACTGTTTTGACATTCCGCGCCGGTGGCCCCTTGGGCTTGTTTTCGCCGTTCATGTTTCGCGTCGCGTCTTCGGACTGCGACTGAACGCGGGCATCGCTGCGATGTCTCAGCAAACGGCCCACGCCAGGGGAACGGCGTCCCTGTCATGGCCGTTGCTATGCGCGTTCACGCCTCCGTCCGGCCTCTCGCTCTTTCCTTTCCGTTTTTCTCCTGACTTGCCGCCCATCGCTTTGCGAGGGGCAACTCCCCGAAAAACAAAAGAAAGGAAAATAACATGAACAACACGAAGAACAACAACCCGAAGGAGCCGACGGCGGCTCCGATGTATCAAAACCAAGTGCGGCTGGTCGGCTTTCTCGGCGACAAACCCGTGCAGTACGAGAACCGAGCACTCTTCTCACTCGCCACGAAGACCTCATGGCAGGCGAAGGACTCGCAGCAGTGGGAGCATCACACCGAATGGCACCGCTGCGTCGCGTGGGGCGACCTGGCCAAGGCCATCCGGCCCCTCGCCAAGGGCGACCACATCGTGGTCGACGGCGAGATCAGGAGCAGTTCCTACGACAAGGAATTGCCGGTCGTCGGAGGCGGAACGACGATCGTCCCGATGCGGGCGTGGGAAATCCGCGTCCGCTCCGTGCGCAAGCTGGAGCGCAAAGCTCCCGCAGCGAAAGCCAAGGCCGAGGCAAAGCCCAAGGTCAAGCCGCCGATGAAGAAGGCCGCCTGAGCCTTCGCGGACGCCCCGGCTCCGAAAGGAGCCGGGGTTTTCTTCGCAACTTCGGATAGTGCGATACTGCCGCCCCGTGATTTCACAACGTTCCATTTCATTTGACAGCCGCGTTACGCGAACGAAACTATGGCCGGTTATGAATGGTGAACATGAGAACGATCCAATGTATCATCACGAGGCTTCCACAGCCCTCTCACAGCTGACTGGAAAGAGGATCCGGATAAATCGCCCTAACGCGTTTCAAATTAGCGACCTCCTGATTACGCCTATTCCTCCAGATCACCGACGCTTCTTAGTTCAATTCGACTGGATTAACCACTCAACGTTCACTCGGGTCGAAGATGCCCCGCAAAATCTTCCCCCACGCGCTTGGGCCACGACTTGGTCTGGAACAATGACGAGGTTTACAGTTCCCGCTGCGGACATTGCGCAACTCGTTTCGGTTAGTGAAGCAACGCACGATTTTGAGGTCACATTACCGGATTGATCTTCCCGAATCCCCCTTTCCCTCGCCTGCCAGCTTACGCGTCCGTCCTCGCCTTCAAGCCTGCCCTAACGGCTCGCTTCGCTCGGGCTTGACCGCTCCGGGCGTCCGCACCGAAACCCCATGTCCTCATATGAGGGAAAGGGGGATGAATGCAAACGCACACCGCTCCCGATGGTCGCGCCGAGCCGCTCACCAGTGGCCCATCTTGATTTTCCGGCCATCCTCCAGCAAGTAGCGGACGAACAGCACGCCGAGGCAAAGCGCATGGCTCTCCGTCACGGCCTCAAACGCGTGGCGAAACCCGGCGACCAGCACGACGCAATCGTCCGACGCCCGCCCCTGACCCGGCAGCGAAACCGTCGCCCTCCGTTCCTTCAGCCATTCTCTTAGGCGTCCCTTCGCGTTCGGATGCGTCGAATAGGGCCAGATCGGCTCGGGCCATCCGAGAACATCATGAACGTGACCGTCGAGGACCCGGCCCGGTTGGAATTTCGCGATGGTTTGAAGGCTCATCCACATTTTGCGGGAGAACATTTCTTAGAGTGGATGGCCGGCGAAGGCAAGGACAGAATTATACGCAGGTATAAATGTGGGCCGATTGAACAGCCGGAAACCGAAGGCAGGAAGAAAAGGCCTGGGGAAGCGGAAGCGGAATTAGGAAATGACACCATCCCTAACGCGTTGCGTTAGGTTGGTGCCGCGCCTCTGCGAGGCGCTAACCGCCGCGCTTCGCGCGCGCGGTTGAATCAGGGGATCATACTGCCAAGTCATTCCCAGCCTCCGAGTGCGCGTCCGTGCCAATCTTGACGCGCGAGCGCGAAAACCGCACCATAGGCTATATCCGTCATGGCCGATGCGCTCAATCTCGACGCCAGTCAGTTGACCTTGGTCGGTTACTTCCCTAAAACTACGGCTATTCCCGAGGGTTACGAACTACCCGCGCATGTAAAAGAGATATGCACTGTTAGCGGCTGTATCAACGCGCCGGAAGGCTGGATTGATCATTGGCTACACAACGAACTCGCCTTCTACGATTCACCCGCGAAAGCAAAGCGTGTGGTTGCCACAACAACTTCGAAACTTCCCTGGTCTCTTTTCGCATATAGGATGCTGCCCACGCGTTTCGACAAAGACGGAGCGAAGCCAATCTCACTGCCAACGCTTGACGTTGAGCCCCTTCATGGTTCTTTCGTTCCGATTGGATTTGATGCCGTCAGCAAGAGCGTCTCGTTCTGCTTCGAGTGTTCTCCGCTTTCCTGCAACTATCTCGCCCAAAAAGTCCCGGTCAACGAATTCTGCCTGGTCGCGACCTTTGAAGAGGCGGTCGCATTGGCAAAGCGATGCGCATCCGAGGAGCCGGAGCCCGGCCCTTATTATCTATTCGAGGTTCTTCGCGCGATCGGTTGAATCATTCCGTCGTCTGAGACTCAGCCTCGCGCTGCTTCGCGAGCGCATAGAGACGCTTCGCTTCATCCATTGTCTCGATCCATCGCGTAACTGCCCCCGTCGGCAGCTTGCTCGCTTCCTGGGCGATTCCGCTCGCCTTGACGCGCAACTCCGCAGCGGTCATTTCGGATTCGGGCTTTTCCATGAACACCATTTGAACACCGTTAAGCTTTTCGAGGGGTGAACAGGATGAAAACTGTATGTTCTCTATCGCCAGAAAGAGGCCTACAAAGACGCTATGGTCTTTGTTTGCAGTCGAATGTCATTTTGGGAAGCTGGCATTCTACCACTGAATTACTCCCGCGTTCCGTTCTTCGGTTGTGACACGACCTCCGCCGGAACACTGACGGACGTCTCACAACAAGATCAACATACCATAACGGCATCCACCGGAATAGCGGTTTCAAAGCGCGCGCAAGCCGGCCCCGGGCATGACCTCTTGGCCCCGCCCGGCGCACCATCTGGGCCTTTTTCCTCGCATCCCCGAGGTGTATACTTTGTGACGTTCGGCGAATCGACCCAAAGGAGGCGTCGCAATGAAGAATTCAAAAAACATTTCCCGCAGAGATTTAGGCTTATTCTTTCCCGCGCTGGCGGCAGCCGCCACAGCCTCGGCGCAGAGCGGTGCTCAAAAAGGAGCGGCGCCGGCGGCCGATAATTCGCTGGAGAAACTGCCGGTTATAAGAACCCAGTCGTTTCTCTACAACGAAATTCCGGTTACCGTGAACGGCAAGAACAAATCGCGCCGGATGTTCACGGCGAAGACGCACACCGGATTCAAAATTGAGTCGCACCAGAGCGATATCGCTCCAGGCGAAGTGAATCATCCGCCTCATCAACATCTCCGCGAAGAAATGATGCTGGTGCGGCTTGGAACCATGGAACTGACGATTTCCGGAAAGCCGTACCGACTCGGTCCCGGCGATGTCGGCGTCATTGGGTCGAACGAAATCCACAACGCGAAGAACGTCGGCACGACGCGCGCCGAATACTTCATCGTGAACATCGGCCGCGACGACATATAGGAGACTGAATGCGCATATCGAGACTATCGCTCGCGGCCGCCCTGCTGACGTCCTCATTAGCCGCGGCAGACCTTCAGCCCATCAACGATCTCCCCAATCCGTTCCGCACGGTGCGGGACTGGGCGCAGCCTCCCGGCGGAGCGCCCTGGGCCGCGGTCACCGCGGTGGAAGTCGGGCCGGACGGCAGCATCTATGTGATTCACCGCTGCCACGACAATTCGTGTGTCGGCCGCAACGAGCCTCCCATCCTCAAATTCGACAAGAACGGCAAGCTCCTGGCAAGCTGGGGCGCGGGAGTTTTCAATTTTCCACATGGCGCGACGGTGGACCGCCAGGGCAACCTGTGGGTGACGGATTCGCAGTTTCAGAACAACGGAAAAGGCCAGGTCGTTTACAAATTCTCGCCTCAAGGCAAGATCCTAATGACGCTTGGGAAGGCGGGAGTCACCGGCGCCGATCCGGGTCTCTTCGATGAACCCACTGACGTCGCCATCGCCGCTAATGGCGACATTTTCGTTACCGAAGGCCACGTGGGCGGCACGAAAGGCAATCAGCGCGTCTCAAAATTCTCCAAGGATGGGAAGTTCATCAAAGCGTGGGGACACGAGGGCACGGGACCCGGCGAGTTCAACAATCCTCATACCATCGCCATAGATTCCCGTGGGCGTTTGTTCGTCGGCGACCGGTCGAATAATCGTATTCAGATTTTCGATCAGGATGGAAAATTCCTCGAAGAGTGGCGGCAGTTCGCTCGGCCCAGCGGAATCTTCATCGCGAAGGACGACACGATGTACGTCGCCGACTCGGAGTCATGGGGCTCGGATGAGCCGGGATGGAAGAAGGGAATTCGGATTGGCAGCGCCAAAGATGGATCGGTGAAATATTTCATTGAAGATATGGAATCGACCACCAACGAACATAGCGGCGCCGAAGGCGTGGGAGTGGACGCGGAAGGTAACGTGTACGGCGGCGTGGTCCGCCGGCAGATGCTGGAAAAGCACATCCGCATCGCGAAATAGCGCCCGTTCTCGGCGTTGGCGTTATGCGTCCGGCGCAGTGGACGCGACCAAGCTGAGCTGACCCGGCGCGCCGGATGTGCGTGGTTACGGAACACCTCTCTGCGTTAATCTGAAATTGATGAGAGAGGAACTGGAGAACCAAGCTCCGCAGATGGCGGAGTCGCCCGACGGCGCCGGCGGGCAGGACGAGGCTGAGATTGGCAAGTTAAGCGAGACTTTGGCCACGCTGACCGCCGAGCGAGATATGCTTGCGGCCGAGAAGACCGGCCTGGAAGACCGCTATCTCCGCCAGCAGGCCGAATTTCAAAATTTCCGCCGCCGCATCGAGAAGGAAAAGGTGGAATGGCACGAATACGCCGCCACTGAAGCCGTGCGAGCGATCCTCCCCATCCTGGATGACTTTGAAAGGGCGCTGAAGGTCGAGTCCGCGGACAAGGATTACAGCCGCGGCATGCATCTTATCTATCAGCGACTCTTCGACTCTCTCAAGAAGCTCGGGCTGGAGCCGATCGTTTCGGCGGGGAAGCCGTTCGATCCGCACGTCCATCACGCCGTGGAAAAGCGGCCGACCGATCAAGCGCCGGAAGACACCGTGATCGAAGAACACCAGCGCGGCTACAATTTCAAAGGGCGTCTGCTGCGCCCCGCCATGGTGAGCGTAGCGGTTCCGCCCGCATCGCCGGAGTAAGCTCTCCGGCCGCGATAAACTTGAAGAAACGTGAGCAAGCGCGACTACTACGAGGTCCTAGGGGTCTCCCGGGGAGCCGACGATCAGGCCATCAAGAGCGCCTACCGCAAACTCGCCCTGCAGCATCACCCCGACCGTAATCCAGGGAGCAGGGAAGCCGAAGAAAGGTTCAAAGAAGCGGCCGAAGCGTACAGCGTGCTGTCCGATTCGCAAAAGCGGGCCGCCTACGACCGCTTCGGCCACCAGGGCGTCCCCACCGCTGCCGGAGGCGGTTTCGACGGCGGCGGCTTTCCCGATCTCGGCGACATACTGAACGACATGTTTGGGTTCGGCGACGTTTTCGGCGGTGGACGCGGGCAGCGGCGCAACCGGGCGCAGCGTGGCGAGGACGTCCGCTACGATCTCGAAATCTCGTTCGAGGATTCGATGCGCGGCTTGGCGGCGGATATTCAAGTGCCCCGCATGGAGGAATGCGACCGTTGCCGGGGCAAAGGCGCGGAACCCGAGGACGGTTTGGTCACCTGTCCGATGTGCCGCGGCCGGGGCGAGGTGATCTATCAGCAGTCGTTTCTTTCCGTGCGCCGGACCTGCTCGCAATGCGGCGGGCGCGGACAGATCGTTCGTCGCCCCTGCAAGGAGTGCCGCGGCGAAGGCTACTTACGGCACGAGCGTAAGCTCAAGGTGAACATTCCCGCCGGCGTAGATAACGGAACGCAGCTTCGCCTTTCCCAGGAAGGGCAACCGGGAGCAAATGGCGGGCCGCCGGGAGATCTTTATGTCGCGATTAAGGTCGTAGAGCACCCCATTTTCGAGCGTCACGAATACGACCTGCACTGCACGATTCCGATCAATATCGCACAAGCGGCGCTCGGCTCCTCGGTCAAACTGGACACATTCGATGGCGTTCAAACCGTGAAGATCCCGGAGGGCTCGCAGCCCGGCACGCGCCTGCGGATTCGCGGACTAGGCGTTCCGCGCGTTCAGGGCAGCGGCCGCGGCGATCTCTATGTGCACTTGGACGTGCATATCCCCTCCAAGTTGACGCGCGAGCAGCGGCGGCTATTTGAAGAACTGAACGAACATCTTCCCACCGCCAATGAGCCGCACGAAAAGCGAATTTTGGATAAGGTCAAGGATTATTTTCTGTAGATTCATCTGGCAATTCCAGCCAAATCCGGAGGGCACGGTCGACCGATGCCATCTGAAGAGGTGAAAGACGCCCGATCTTTCGGCGAATCCGCTCGCGTTTTGCGGCGAGGATCTTGTCCACCATAACCTCCGAATCTTTAACGAGTCCGGTCGCCTCGGATGCGACAATCGGGATGCGGAACAATAACAGGCCCGTCAAGTCTGAGGAAGCGGGACAGAGGACGATGCTTGCATGTCCGCTGTTGAACAGATTGGATTGGACCACGATGGCGGGGCGGGGCTTCCCGTAATCGCCGGTGAGCACGGCAAGAACAACATCGCCGCGCTGGAACAAAATCTCATTCATCCCAGGTTTCGGCCCCTAGCTTTTCCCAAAACTCTTCGTCTTTCCACTTGTGCTTGCTCGCCAAAAGCGACTGGCGGCGGGCTTCTGCGCGCAGCCATTCCGGATTATGGCGGTCGAGATATTCTTTCAGGGCCTCGTTGATAATTCGGTTCTTTCCCTTGTTCATGCGATGCGCGGTGGCTTCGAGTTGAGCCTTGAGTTCGTCGGTAATCCGAAAACTGGAGGTGGAGGAGGCCACGTCTCCACTATAACACAGAATGCAACACAGAGCCCCTAGCGAACCTGCATCAAAATAAACGTCAGATCGTCGAATTGCGGAGCGTCGCGCATCCAGCCTTTTAACTCACCCAAGATTTGCGACGCCATTTCGTTTACCGGCAGGTGACCCGTCCTCTGCAACAGATCTTTCAAACGGTCCTCGCCGAATTCTTCTTCCGCAGGATCGTGCGCCTCGGAAACGCCGTCCGTGAACGCTAGCAACACGTCGCCGGGATGAAGCGCGACTGCTGCTTCCTCATAGCGAGCCACGGGGAACATTCCGATAATCAAGCCTCCCGCGGGCAATTCCTCGAGCGCGCCATCCCGGCGTAAAACGTAGGGAGGATTGTGGCCGGCGTTCACATACCGGAGCTCGCGCCTGTCCTCGTCGACTTGGCCGTAGAAAAAAGTCGCATAACTGCTGGTTCCGGTGGAACGGTACAGCAGGCGATTCATCTTCGCGGCCAAATCCGCCAGCGACGCGCCGTTGGTCTCCGCCAAGCTCCGCAGGGAAGCTTGGACCACCGACATCACCAGCGCCGCCGCGATGCCCTTGCCCGCGACGTCGGCCAGCGCGATCCCTGTCCGTCCGGCGCCCAAATCGAGAAAATCGTAGTAATCGCCGCCGACGCCTCGCGCGGGAATGCATAGTGCGGCGTAATGAATCGCAGCCGTTTCGGGCAATTTCTCGGGAAATAGCCGCTTTTGCACTTCGGAAGCGACCTGCACCTCGCGCTTAAGTTTTTCTTGCTCCACCACGCGATCCGCGAGCCTCGCGTTGGAGATCAGCAGCGCGAAATGAGAGCCCGCGCGATAAATGGCGCGACGCTCGCCGGAAGAGAACTCAGCTCGGTTGAGCGGAGCGCCCAAAAGCAGCAGGCCGAACTCCTCGGATTTGGAAGTCACGGGAGCGGCCAGAGCCGCGCCCATTTCCTTGAGCATCCGGATTTCGTCCACCCGCCCCGGCGCCGTCTCTTCGGCCCAGCGAAGGGCCGAATCCAGATCGCCCTTCGTGACCGCGAGCGCGGTCGAGTAATGACGCAAACGCGGCAGCAGAAGGTTGTCGGCCGGGTAGGACAAGCTCGGGCTTGTCCCACTGGCGCCGATGGCGCGATACGGCTCGCCGGGCGCGGAATGCAGGAGCAGCAGCGCAAATTCCGCGTTGGCGTCCGTGCGCAGCGTGTCGAGCGCGGATTGGATCGCGTCGCTGAACGATTCGGCTTCGCGGCCAGCGTCGACCAGCCCAGCAAGAAGATCGAGATTGTCTGGCGGAGGAGGTTTCAGACTGCGCGGGGCTTCTGCCGCGCTCCCGCGCACATCGTTGCGGATCGCGATCAGCGGGGAAAGCCGCGACGTTCGCCATCCTGGAACGAAACAGGCCAAGCCGCTCGATCCGGCGGTAATCGCGCAGGCAGCCAGGAACGGCCAGGGGCTGTCGAATTGTAAGTGCAGATCCGTAGACGAAAGCCACCGCGCCAGAGCGAGCACGGCAATAAGCCCTACTCCGATTCCGATCGCGGACATTTTCAGTCCGTCGCCGATTACGAGCCGCAGCAAATCCCTCGAGTCCGCGCCCAATGCCATCCGCGTCCCCATCTCGGTAGTCCGCTGCCGCACCGAATAAGCCACCACGCCGTATACGCCAAGGATCGCCAGAATCAAGGCCGATACCGCGAAAAATGAGACCATGAACGAGCCCAGCCGCTGACGCGCGATTGAGTTCGCGACTATCTCCGTCAGAGGCCGAACGTCGAAGATAGCTTGGTCGGGGTCGACGGTCGCAACCGCTTGCCGGACCCCGCGCACCAGGGACTCCTGTGAGAGCGGAGACCGAATCGCCCACGCCATTTGATCGAGCGGAACCTCGCGGAAGCTGAAGTAAACCTCCGGGCGGACCGGCTCACCGAGCGATAGATTGCGAATGTCGCCCACCACGCCGACGACTTGAAACCGCGGCTCCGAAAACGAATGTAGCCGCACTAGCGAGCCGAGCGGATCCCGCCCGCCCCAATAGAAGCGCGCGGCGGATTGGTTGACGATCAGCGGCAGAATCTTTTCCTTCTTGGGTTCAGGTTCGCCGTCGCTATCCGTGAAGAACCGGCCCTCCAGTAGAGGAATGCCCATGGCGCGGAAGTAATCGGGGCTGATGAAATCCTGGGCCACGGGCGGCGCCTTGCGGAAATCCGGCTCAAGCTCGCCGTCATGCCACATCGTGGTGGACGCACTCAGCAACAGTGGCATTCTCCAACCGAAGCCGGCGGCTTCCACTCCCGGAACGGCGCGCATCGCCTCCACCAACTTGGCATCGTAATCGACGCGCGATTGCGCATTCGGATGTTTTTCCGCTGGTATGATCATCGTCAGAGTCAGGACATGATTCGGGTCGAAGCCGGGTTGCACGCGATGCAGTTTCCAAAGCTGAACCAGCAACAGGCCGGCGATGGCCGCCAAGCCGAACGCCAGCGCCATCTCGACAACGACGAACGCTCTTAGCAGGCCGCGGCTGCGGGCCCCGGCCGAGGCGCGCGCTCCCTCACCGAGGGCTTCATTGGGAGAGGTGCGCCGCGCCTGCCATGACGGCGCGAGGCTGAAGAAGATCGCGCAGCCGGCCGCGATCCCCAGCGTGGCCGCGAGCACTTGCCAGTTCAGCGAGATATGGTCGGCGCGCGGGATGTCGTCGGCGGCGAGCGCCAGCACCTGCCGAACGGCCCAGATGCTGGCGAGCGTTCCGAGCGCGGCAGCGGGGAGCGCCACCATCAATCCTTCGCCGAAATACTGCCGGCCAAGCTGCCAGGATGTCGCGCCGAGCGCGACGCGAACAGCCGTCTCCCGCGCCCGTCCGACGGCGCGCGCCAACAGCAGGCTCGCCACGCTCGCACAAGCGATCAGCAACAGCGCTCCCGAGGCTCCCAGCAGCAGCAAAAGTGTAGGCCGAATTCCTCTATTAACGAAGTCCAGCAGGGGCAGGACCATCGCTCCGTCGGGGTGGTCCTTATGATCGCGCGACCACTCGGTTTGGAGCGTATTCAGCTCGTTTTCAAATTGCGGTTTTGGGATTCCGGGCTTCAATTTCGCCAGGCAGTAGAGATAGTTCGACTCTCCCGGACCCTGGTCGGCAACCAGCGGAGTCCAAATCCCGTTGCCGGGTTCTTCCACCGGGAAGCGGAACGACGGCGGCGCAACGCCGACAATCCGGTAGGGCGCTCCATTCATCGCGATAGTCTTCCCGAGGATCTGCGGATCGGATCCAAATCTGCGCCAGAGCGAATTCGAAATGACCGCGGTTCTCTCTTCGTCGAACCAACGGCCAAGAGAGGGCTGAACTCCAAGGGAGCGAATCAGCGCTGGGTCGGCCGACAGCCCGGCCAGATGCACGGCTTGCCCGTTGAACACCGCATTGTAGTTCCCTCCGACTAACCGCACTCCGTCGTAGCAGCCGAAAGCGCTGGTGGATTGGAGCCGCGCCTCCAGGTTTTGCTCATTCTTATACGTGAATGCGACGCCCGTATCCGGCGGCGCCGCGCGATAATGGCCGAACACATAGAACCAGCGGCTGGCGTCGCTCCAGGGCAGCGGCTCCAGCAGCACCGCATGGATCACGGTGTAGATGGCCGTGGTGGCGCCGATGCCAACCGCCAAGGCCGCAATGGCGAGCTGAATTTGCGGGTTTTTCAGCGCTTGGAAGCTGCGGCGCATAAATCGCATGATACACCGCGGCGCCGTGATTGCCCGTCAGACAAGGAAGGCCGATTCCGTGAGAACGCCGCCTGCCGTGGCGAATGCCGCGAAGAAGTCGTCTCGCTGATCGTCGCTCAAGCTGCAAACGGCGTCCGTGAGCACTTCCACCCTGGCGCCGGTTTGCGCCAATCCCATCGCGGCGCACCTCACGCAGATTTCCGTAACCACGCCATACACCACGTAGCGATCGGCCGCCAGCCGGCGGAGCACTTCATCCAGGTTCACATGCGTGAAGCAATCAAGCTCTTGCTTCTCCAGGAGGATCTGCTGAACGCCTTCGAGCGCGGGAACGTCCGGAACGTTCGGAATGCTCACGCGCCGTTCGAGCAGCGTAGACGCGGGCTTAGCCTGTCCCGCCGTGCCCACTACGCAATGCGGCGGCCAATCCCGAAATTCCGGATCGTTCTCGGAATGTGCGTCCATAGTGGACACCACGGCGATGCCATGCGCGGCCGCAAAACGATTCAGGCCGGCGATTTTTTCAACGATTTTTTCCGCTCCCGGAACGTACAATGCGCCGGCCGGGTAAAGAAAATCGATCTGAGTATCGATATCGAAAAATACGGTTTTCACAAGCCGGCTCCGTGCCGCACCCGTTCGTCCAGGCGCAACAGTTCGCGGCTTAGCTCCACCCGCCAAGCGTGCGATTCGAACAAGCTATGGCACGGCCCGGGAAGAATCGCCAGGGATTCAGAAGCATGGCGGCGCGCGTCCGCGGCGGAAGCAAGAGGCTCCACCAGCTCGCCGCGCAGCATCACGGGACGCAGCAGCGCCTCGGCCTCCCCGGCGTGGTCCTCTGGCGCACACCCCAAGCATTCGCAGCTTCGCCCGACTACGTCATGATCGCCGAAGCGAAACACCTGCTTGGCTCCCGGAAGCGTTGTTTTGTCCTCGCTGAGCTTGAAAGTGTAGCGGCGGCCCGATTGCGCGCTTTCGAGCTCCACCAGTTTGTACACTACGCCCAGCGACGGCGCGTCGGCGGACGTGGCCAGCTCCGTGCCGACGCCGAAGTTGTCGATCGGCGCGCGCGCCGCGATCAGCTCATGGATCTTGTATTCATTCAGATCGCCGGTGGCCATGATTTTAGCGTCCTGAAGCCCGGCATCGTCCAGGATTTTTCGCACCGCGGGCGCCAGCTCCACCAGGTTTCCGCTATCCAGCCGCACGCCCCACAGCGGCTTTCCCAGCGTGGCGGCGCGCCGCGCGCCTTCGATCGTGTCGTAACTGTCGATCAGATATACCGCGCTTTCGCCCAGGAGCCGCTGTAATTGTTCGAAAGAGGCGCGCTCGGTATCGAA
This sequence comes from Bryobacteraceae bacterium, assembly GCA_036557165.1. GTDB lineage: Bacteria > Acidobacteriota > Terriglobia > Bryobacterales > Bryobacteraceae > Palsa-187. The sequence goes on along the minus strand of DATBIA010000107.1, from coordinate 20,616 downwards.
AGCCATCACCCAGGAGTGCGCTGCGGTTCCAAACACCGGCACGCCGTAGCGCAGCCCTGTTTCTGCGTTGCTGGTTCCGGCGCAGCCGCCGATGTAAGCAGCCCGCCCGGCGAGCACGCCCGCTTCGGGCGAGTGCGCGCGCCGCGTGCCAAATTCCACCACATCGCGCCCCGTCGCGGCCTTCACCACCCGCGCCGCCTTCGTCGCGATCATGGACTGGAATCCGATGGTAGAAAGCAGGTACGTCTCCGCAATTTGGGCTTCGATCAGCGGGGCGCGCAGCGTCAAAAAAGGCTCGCCGGCAAAGACGGGCGTGCCTTCCGGGATCGCGAATAGATCACCGGTGAAGCGCAAGCCGGCCAGCATCTGGAAAAAATCGGCGTGGGTGCGCGCGAACTGCGGCAGCGACCGAAGATAGGTAATCTCTTCGCTTGTGAACCGCAACTTTTGAAGGTACTCGACCGCCTGCGGCAGGCCCGCGCTCAAAATGTAATTGCGATTGGCCGGAAGCTTGCGGACGAACAACTCGAAGGTCGCCCGGTCGTTCGCTTTTCCGGCTTCGAAGAAGCCGGCGGCCATGGTGAGTTCGTAGAGGTCTGTGAGGAGACCCGTCACTAAGTCACTTCTTGTTGTTTGCCGGTGAGGCCGGTTTTACGTCATTGGCGGCTTTTCGTAAATCGGAGACGGCCGAAGCGTCCAGTTGGTACAGCGTGGCGTCCCCGTCGCGCCGCGCCAGGAAATTCGTTCCCAGCGGCGCAATCTGAACCTTTTCGGTGCGCTTACCGCTGTCGGACACCACCGTCAGCTCCACCTGCGGCGTCGTAAACCCGCTTTCAGCGAACTTCGTCGCTTGCAGGTCGCGGATTTTGTCAATCATCGCCTGCACCGAAACCGAGTCCATGGTCTTGCCTGCCGCGTTCCAATTATCGCCGGTCTTGTCGACCGCAACGTCCTTCCCGTTGTCCTTCACTTCCACGCGGTTCGGATCGTTGAAGCCGAAATCGAACAGTTTCTTATTGCGGAAATCGTCCAGCTTCTTTTCGAGCGCCTTTCCGAAATCCGCCTGGAGCTTCTGGACGCCCTCCACGGCGCTGGATTTGGCGTAGTAATCGTCCTTCGATTTCCGCACCTCCAGCTTCTGAGAGCCGCTTGGATCGGTCACGGTCAGCGTCGTCAAGGGCGGCGCCGAACCGAACGACGCCACATATTTCTTCTCGTCTTCGTCGGAAAGCGTCGCGCTCATCTCGGAAGATTTCGCGCTGCTCAGCAGATCCTCCACCTGAAAACTATCCGCGCGAGTCGGCTTGGGCTTCAGGATTTGCCAGGTGTTCATGTCGATCCGCCCGAATTCGATCGCCGCCTGACCGGCCTCGGCCAGCTCCACGCGGCTGGTTTTGTCTTTGTCGAACGTCATCATGCGCTTGTCGCGCAGATCCTTGTAACCCTTGTTGAAGCTGTCGGAGCTATAGCTGGCGGCGGTGAACAGCCGCGGATCGCCTTCCAGCTTGGCATACACGTCGTTGCCCCCCGGCGTTTTTTCGCCGAGAAGCAGCGTCGTGGCTTTGCCATCGGCCATAGTGAATTTGACTTTGATGTCGGCTGGAGCGAGGCCGTAGGACTGCAGGTCGGCGTCGCTGACGTGCTCATCGACAACGCGATCTGAGCCGAGGCTCGTCGCGGCGCTGGCAACGCCCGATACGGCGTTCTGATCGGCGGCCAGCGGCTTGGGCGCGGTGATGGCCCACTGGCCCGAGTCGTTCTTCTTCACCACCGTCGTATCGGAATCTTTCTTCGAGATTTCGATTTGCCGGATATCTGAGTCTTTGAGCGTGAGGATCTTCGGGCCGGCGTCGGGTGCGGGTTTATCCGCTTTCGCCTTTTCGGCCCGATTCGACCACATGACAGCGCCGCCGAGCCCGGCCATGACCACGGCGGCGATCAGCAAGCGAGTGAGCTTCATGGCTGGCTACCTCCGGCGCCACCACACGGCTCCGCCGATAAGCACGATCGCCAGCGGCAGGAAGAGCACGCTCTCATAGAACAGCATCGACACCTGACGAGCGTTCATGTTAAGCGGGTTGTCGCTCGGTTCCTTGGGGCGGATCGAAATCAGATCTTCGTCCGAGGAGAGCCAGTTCAGCATGTTGTCGAACAGGTCCTTGTTGCCGTTGAATTTCAGGAATCCGTTCGCGGCCCAACTGGAGGATCCCACCACCACGAAGCGCCCGTTGCCGGTATCTTTGCCGGTGTTATAGGTGCCCGCGGCGCCCAACAGCAGCGGACCCTTCAGATCGTCCTTGCTTTGCCGGATTTCCGGCGATGACAGATTCTTGGTGGCGATGCTGTCGTCGGGGCTCGAGAACATCTTTTCGACGGTGGTTTTATCGCCGTTTTTCACTTCCAGCGAACGCGCGATCGGGAATCCCGTGGGGATATCCTTCATGTCGCGAACGATTGGCTGGCTTTCGTAACTGGTCACTAACGCGTACTGCGGGCCGAGACCGAAAAGCTGGCCGACGCCGCTCAGATCGAGCACCAGGTCCTTCTGGACCGTCACGCCCCAGCTTTCGAGAACGTTGTTGAGGGCGGCATTATCGTCGGTTTCCAAGCCGCCGAACTTGAGCGGCGGATCGAGCATGAATAGCGCCCGGCCTCCGTTTTCGACGTAAGCCTTCAGCGCGTCCACCTCCGGCTGCACGTAATCGTGCTTGGGTCCGGGAACGACGACGATGGTGCACTCCTTGGGAATCTCCGCCTTGGGCAGCATCTTGACGGTTTGGGTCTTATAGTTGGCTTTTTCGGCCGCGTCTTTCGCTTGAGAGAACCCGTCTTTGTCCGTGCTGTCGGCCGAGTGCTCACCCGAGCCGAGCACGAAGCAAACTTCGCGATCGCCTCCCTTAAGCGCGCGGACCATGGCGCCGGTGACATCTTCTTCGGTCAGGGTTTTGGCTTCTTCTTTTTTGTTGCCGACCTGGACGTAGATCGTCGGCAGCGCTTTCACACCCGCCGCAATTGCCTGAGTACGCTTCTTGTCGGCGTCCAGATATTCGGCGTTGACTTTCGGAGAAAGCGACTTGTAGCGATCCATCAGATCGCGAGCGTTGGGAAACTGGCTCGGCTGGCCCCAGTAAGTGATGGTCAAGTCTTGCTTCAGGTTCTTTACGATTTTCTGCGACTGATCGGACAGCGTGAATTTCTTGTTGGAGGTGGAATCGTAGCTCTTGTCGTAGCGGTTGGCGAGAAAATTGACGGCGCCCAGGATAGCCACGACGATCACGGAATAGAACAGAATTGTACCGAACGTTACGGCTCGTTTTCGGCTTCGATCGGTTGCCATATTACGCCCTCCACCTCATTGATTCCATGGACCGGGCCGTTAGAAAAAGCCCGAACAGGCTCATCGTCACATAGAACACGGCGTCCTTGGCGTCTAGCAGACCTTTCGAAAAGTTCTCGTTGTGCGAGGAAAGCGATAGATACCCGACGGCGTGCATAAGCGGGGTATCGCTTAGCGTGGTTGTCCAGTCGATTGTCCACAACAGCAGCAGCACTCCGAAGGCGCCGGCGGCGGCGATAATCTGATTCTTCGTGCAGGAGGAAATAAACGCGGCCACTGCGAGCATCGCGCATCCCTGCAGGAGCAGTCCCAGATACCCGATGAGGATTCCCTTCCAGGAGGGCTTTCCATACATATACAGCAGACCGATGCTCACAAGCGAGACGGCCAGCATCGCGGCGTAAAGAACAACGGCGGCCAGCCACTTGCCGACGATGATTTCCAAATCCCGTAATGGCGAAGTGACCAGCAGCTCGATTGTGCCGCTTCGCTTTTCCTCGGCGAACAACCGCATGGCGATCATCGGCACGACGAACAGGCCGATCACCGCCACGTTGGAGAACACGCTGCGAATGACCCAGTCGTCCACACTCATCGGAACCGATTGGCCCGTCAATGTGGACTGCAGGCTCTGGCGAATGAAAATCGTGACCGCGGCCCAATAAAAATATCCAGCGATGATGGCATAGAAAGCCATCACGCCATAGGCGATCGGAGAGCGGAAATAGCTGATTAGCTCTCTCCGGCAGATGGTAAATGTGTTCATTGTGCTTCTCCCACGGGTTCGGCGACCCCGGCGGCGACCGCTTGGTCATGCGCCGGCTCCAACTCCTTCGGAGTCGCGGTCAACTGCAGGAAGATCTCTTCCAGGCTCAGGCCGACGGCGTGGAGCTCGTTCAAATTCCAGCCGGATTCGATGACGGCGCGCGCCAGCTCCGGCCGGATCTGGCGTCCCTGCAGACTTTCCACTGTAAAGTGCGTTCTGCCGTTCTTGTTGTCTTTCGTCATGACGCGGCTGACGCCCGAAACCTGTTCGAGCTTACGCCGCACGGTTTGGCCGAATTGAGCCAGATCGGCGTAATCGCCCGAAGGCCCCACTTCCACGTCCACCGTTTCGGAGCCGCGCAATCGGCTGGTCAGGTTTTCCACCGTATCCGTTGCCACCAGCTTGCCTTTGGCGATGATGATGACCTGTTCGCAGGTCTGCTCCACTTCAGGCAGGATGTGGGTGGAAAGAATGATAGTGTGATTGCCGGCCAGGCTCTTGATGAGATCGCGCGTCTCGATAATCTGATGCGGATCGAGGCCGGCGGTCGGCTCGTCCAGAATCAGGACCTCGGGGTTGTGGATGATGGCCTGCGCCAATCCGACGCGCTGCCGGTAGCCTTTCGAAAGCTTACCGATTTCGCGGTTACGAACGTCGCCGATGGCGCATTTTTCCATGACGTCGTCGACTCGCCGGAGCAATCCGGATTTTTCCACGCCCTTAATTCGTCCAACGAAATTAAGGTACTCAATCACTTCCATTTCCGGATAAACCGGCGGCGATTCGGGAAGATACCCGATCCGTTTCTTGACCTCCATCGGGTGTTCGGAAACTTCAAATCCGGCTACTTCCGCCGTGCCATCGGTGGGAGGGAGGAAGCAGGTGAGCATGCGCATCGTCGTGGTCTTTCCGGCGCCGTTAGGCCCCAAAAAACCGACGATCTGCCCTTTTTCAACTTGAAAAGAAATATGATCGACCGCGACATTGCGGGCGTATCGCTTAGTCAGACCTTCAACTTTGATCATATATACATTACTCAGGACGAGCGAGAATGTTCTCCGTGAGGTGAACATTTCATATTACATCCCCGTTTTAGGGGTGTCAATCACGCTTCAAGCCAAAGGGTTGAGAAGAAAGGACGTTTTATCCAGTCGCCTTGAGACCCCCGGCGATCGCGTTCACCGTCACCAGTAGCGCTTCTAAGGCTTGGTCGTCGCCGCCAGCCCGCCAGGACCGCAAGAGGGAGATTTGCTCGCGATGAAGGCGGTCCAGCGCGCTTTTTCGGATCGCGATCGCCTTGAGCATTCGTGGGCGCCGGCGCTCGCGATCGGGACCCAGCAGTTCATCCAAAACCTGCCGGGTCCGCTCGTATTCGGCGAGGATCGCGGCCAGAACGCGTTCGCGAAGGCTTTCGTTCTCCACAAGTCCGGAGTATTCGGCCATGAGGACGGGATCCGCGGCAGCCACGCTGAACTCGATATTGTGCAGCAGATAGGAGAGGAACGGCCACGTCCGGGCGGATTTCGCCAAAGCGCTCCATGCTCGCGGCTCGCCCTGGCGCATCCGCTGAAAGGCGCTGCCGACGCCGTACCACCCCGGCAAGTTGAAGCGCGATTGGCTCCAACTGAAAACCCACGGAATAGCCCGAAGATCCTCAAACGTTCTTTGCCCCGTGCGCCGCGCGGGCCGCGAGCCGATGTGGCTCGATTCGATCGCGTCCACCGGAGTAGCCTGGGAGAAGAACTCTACGAATCCTTCGCTTTCGATTAGATCCCGGTAAACTTCGCGGCTCGCGTTCGCGACAGGCTCAAAGGAGTTCTCGTCAAGACCGATAGCGGGTTCATGGCGACGCTCCTGCGTCAGCGTCCAGCGGGTGACGCCGGCGAGCAAGCGCTCCAGATGGGTCGCCGCCGTGAGCCGGTTTGCGTATTTCTGCGCGATCACTTCTCCCTGTTCGGTCACGCGCACTTCACCTTGCAGCGTTCCGGGCGGAAGCGATTCGAGAAAGATATGGGTCGGCCCGGCGCCTCGGCCGATGGTGCCGCCTCGGCCATGGAAAATTCGCAGCTCCACTCCAGCGTCGCGAGCCGCGCGGGCAAGCTGGATCTGCGCTCTGCGCAAATACCAATGGCTGGCGAGGATGCCGCCGTCTTTGTTGCTATCGCTGTAGCCGATCATCGCCTCTTGCAGAGGACGCGGCCGCGATTCGCGCGCTTGCAAGTGGCGAAGAGTTCGGGCGGTCATCGGATGCGCCAAAAAGCCGGCCATCACGGGGCCGCAGTTGCCCAGGTCCTCAATCGTCTCAAAGAGCGGAACCAGTGGCATCTCGCAGGCCAGCCCTTCCGCCGTGTGGCGCACCAGGCCCGCCTCCCGCGCCAGCAGGTAGACATTGAGAAGATCGGACGGCGCATGAGTCATGCTTACGATCAGCGGACCGACGCCGCCAAACCCATGCCGCTCCGTCCAATCGCGGATCAACCGCAGGACTCCGACGGTTTCCGCAGCCTCGGCCGGGAGGGCCGCTGAAGCCACTGCGAACGGCCGGGGCGAATCGAGCTCGCGGTCCAGCAACTCGCGCTTACGTTCTTCACTGCACCGGGAGTAAGGAGCACACGACTCAGCTTGCCCCACAGAAAGCAGTTGCTCCACGGCCATGCTGTACATCGCGCTGTTCTGGCGAATGTCCAACGCGGCGCCATGAAATCCATAACATGCGACCAGCCGCTGCACCGGCTCGATCTCCGCCTCGGCCACCGCGCCTGCTCCAATCTCCCGCAGCGAATCGGCAAGCTCTTGCAGATCGCGCTGGAGATCCTCCGGTCGGCGATATTGCGGAATCCGGTCCCGCATCATCTCGACAAAGCGCCGCCACGATTCCCCTCCCCGCATCGTCCCGGAAAGACTCAGCGCCCCGGCCAATCTGTGAAGGCGATCCCGGAGCACCGATAACGCTCGCTCGCGCAGCGACTCCAGCGCAAGGCGAGTCATCGCCTTGGTCACGAACGGATGACCGTCGCGATCGCCTCCCACCCAGCTTCCGAATGTCAATCTCGGCCCGTCGGGCGCCGGCGTGCCTGGAAAGGCCCATTCCCACGACTCGCGAAAGCGCTCCGAAACCGCTTGGATTACGCCTGGAAAGACGTTCGAGATGTAGTGCAGCGTGTTGCCGATCTCCGATTCTACGTCGGGACGTTCAAGGAGAATCTCGCCCGTTCGCCACAGGCGCTCGATCGCGGATTCAAGGCGTCGGCGCAAGGCGTTTTGCTCCAGTGGCGTGCGCGTTGGGTTTTCACGCTCCACCAGCATGAGATAGATCTCACGATGCCGTTCCAGCACAGCGGGTCGCTTCGCCTCCGTGGGATGCGCCGTCAGTACCGGTTGAACGTGGATGCGAGGGAGGGCGCCGAGTATTTCGAAGTCACTGAAGGATGCTTCACGCAGGCGCTGCAGTTGGTAAGGCCATGTGCCGGGTTCGCTCGCCGGCCCCTCGGCGATCTCGCGCATGCGGCGAACCTGGTTTGCCGTGTTTTCCTCCGCCATGTTGAGGAGCTGAAACGCCATCGAGAGCGCCTGCGAGCCTCGCTGCGGAAGCGGTTCAGCGGCGTTTTGCGAATAGGAGAACGCGCACTCGACCAGCCGCGCAAGCTGGTCCTCTCCAATCGACTTCAGGGATTTTTGGAAGCATTCCCGCAGGAAGCGGAAGTCGTCTTCCCATTTTCGGAGTTCTACACCCAGCAGGCCGCGGGCGGATTCGGAGGTGTGCGAACCGTTGGGCTTCGAGGCGCCCATGTAATCAGTGTTTCATGAGATCGGCTGAGCGTGGCTCATGGCGCGGGGGCGGGGCGGAATTTCCGCCCCAGTTGTCGGTTCGCGCGGATTGATTAGCCCCTGGCTGGAAATGAGCGTAATTCGGTGTAGAGAGGCGCTGCGGCGGCGGGAGCCTTCACCTGGCCAGTCAAAATCTCCGAAGCACTAACGTCGCGGCCGTACAAGGCGCGGTTATCGTCCTTGTCTGGACGCAAAGTGGCGCCGTTCAACGTAATGCCGGCGAATACGCCATGCGCGCGCGACCAGGAAAGAATCTCGGCCTTCGCGACCGCGTCGGTTTGGGCGGTGGTTTCGCGTCCCACCGGGCCCGCCATCACGGCGGCATCCGCGCCGACGGTGAATTTATCGCTCATCAGGCGGTCCATTCCACGCTTGTTCATTACGGCGAAAACCAGCTCGGTTTCTCCGGCGCCGATCTGAAGTCCGATATTTCCGCCTTCGATGCGCACGATTTCAGGCGCGCTCCAACCCGTGGCGCCGTTCACGCGGCAGGTCACAATTCCCTTGCCATACTGGCCTCCCACGATGAAGCCAGCGCGCTTCAAGCTGGGAATAACGCCGATGCATTCCGCTTTTTGGATCAAATCGCGCGGAATTCCGCGGTCTCCCGCGCCCATAATATCTTGCAGAACGTCGACCGACGCGCTGATTCGCTTATCGTTATCGGCGACTGAGTCGGCAAATAGCGCTGGGGCAAGCATGCCCGCTGTGCAAATAATAGCTAGAAACGATGTAGTGGCTTTCATGCCTCAAACCCTCCCACTTTGGCGATTGACCAAAGCGGGAAAGCGTTTCAGCAAGCCGCGCGCAAAGTAAAACCCGGTGTTACTGCGCTTTGGGAGCCTCCGCGATGCTGCCGCCGAGGCCGGCGTAGGTTTCTTTAACCCGGATCACCTTGTTGGCGACAAACGTGACGAAAGTCATCCGGCCGGGAGGCTCGCCGTAAATCCAATCTTCCTGTTCCTCGCCGTCGGTGGTTTCGCGGCTCTTCCGCACAGGACGGCCAAGCGCTAGCAGAACCTGATCGCGATCCATGCCCACAATGGCCTTCTTTTCCTGTACCGCTTTCTTGATTTCCGGAGGCAAGGTTTCGGCATATTGGTCGGTGGCGGAGCGCTTATCGAAATCCAGCACGGGCGCGAGCAACTTCTTGATATCCGCGGAAGTCACGTTGCCGATTCCGTCGGGGAAGCGGATGACGATGTTTGTGCCGTTGGCGGCCACGGCCGCCGTGGGGTCGCCCACGGGCGTCATCGGACCGCCCGTGCCCACTTGCACGCGGTCGTACCAATGGCCCTGTCTCTTCGTCCCGTGGTTCAGCTCCAACTCGATCGCGTCTTTTTCTATACTGACGCGCGTCACCTGCACAAGCTCGCCTGGTTTTGCGGCAACGCCCAGCTCTCGCGTCATGTCCTCCCATTTTTGTTTATCCCAGGCGCCGCTGGAATTGAACTCGAGAGGCTTCTTGGAGCGAGGCAGAATACTCTTCGCCTTGGCCCACTCGGCGCTTAAGCCGCGCAAAAGCTCGATGTGCTGATCTTCGGCCGCTTTTTTAGAATCGGCGTGCAGCCACCCGGCGGCGGCAAAGCCGGCGATCGCGCCGCAGGCGATTAAGCGAGGACTTACTCCAAACACGATCCCTCACTTTCAACTGGATTCCACGTTCGCGGGAACACGCGGATGATCGCCCACCCGTGATACAACCCAGAACAACACAATCACGGCCAAAGTTGTAGAAAGACTCCCTTCTGGTCCGTAATCGCCGCCGCTCCAAAGATTGCCCACGCTCCAATGGAGCGCGTAGCCAGTTAGACCCATTGTATACCCGCTAAGGTTCGCTCCGAACAGTGGAAGCGTGACATTCCAGCCAAAGTGAAGACCGATCGGAAGCCACAATGTTTCGCTTTTCCAATAGGCATATCCGAACAGAATTCCCCATGCCGATGTATTGACCACGCCAAGTAGGGTGGCGTTCTGATTGCTCGCGTGCGCCAGACCAAAAATGACGCCCACGGGAAGGATGGTCGCGAAGGGCCCGATCGACCGGACCAGAAGCTGGAACGCGTAGCCGCGAAACAGCATTTCTTCGCCCGCGGCGCCGAAGAGGAGCGCCAAGGCAACCAAGGCGAAGGCGGCCCAGGGATGCCGCGCCGCGTTCGGGATCGTGTCGAGGCTCGCTGCGTGGAAGAGCAGAGAAGAGCCGAGCACCGCGAAGGCCGCCGCCGCGCCCAAGCCGATGCCCAAAAGAATCCGCAGGCCCGAAGCGGGTGACCATCCCAGGCCGAAGTCGCTCAACCGCCCGCGCTCGAATGCTCTTACGGTGATCGCGTTCGCGATCGCACCGGCCGCGAAGCTGGAAAGCGCGGATGTCACCAGCAAACCCGCTCCCACGGCTTGCGTGAGCGCGGGGAACGATACAAGGCCCAGGAATCCTAAAAGGACAAATAAACCGGCGCGCTTTGCGAGATCCAACTTAGTCAATGGAACAACATTATGCCGCGATGGCCGGGGCCGAAGCAATCCACGAGAATCGACGCTTCACTCCCGCCCTCCGCCCGTAATCCGTCGATAGGTATTCAACCGGCGTTTGTCCCCGGCCTCACGGCCGGGGCTGGGTGCGAACGCTGGAACACCTTCGTGCCCACTTTCAGCCCCGCCCGTGAGGGCGGGGGCAAGCCTACGGACGGATTACGGTCCGCGCGAGGGCTGTAGATTCGCGATTGGAGTGGAGTAGATTGGATGTACCCGCATGACCAATCTCAAGCCCGTCGATATCGTTGTGATTGGATTGGGTGCCGCTGGAGGAGTCGCCGTCCTGCCATTGGCTCGCGCCGGTTTGAAGATCGCCGCGATTGAAGCGGGCAACCGGATGCAACCCTCGGACTTCCGCCCCGACGAGCTATACAACAATGTCCGCGGGCTGGTCACCACCGGGAATAAGGCTCGCGCGGAGACACCCACCTTTCGCACCGGCCCGGAGCGGCCGGCCCGCCGCGCGACCAGCGGGATGACCATGATGAACGCGGTGGGCGGCACGTCGATTCACTACTACGGCAATAGCTGGCGGTTTCATCCATGGGATTTCAAAGTCCGCTCGGAGACGATTCGCCGCTATGGCGCCGCCGCGCTTCCCAAAGGGACCACGGTTGAGGATTGGCCGATCGCCTACGAGGATGTCGAATCCTACTACGACATGATCGAATATGAGGTCGGCGTCTCCGGCAAGGCCGGCAATATTCAAGGAAGGCTCGATCCGGCGGGCAACGTTTTTGAAGGCGCGCGGCGGCGCGAATACCCGATGCCTCCGCTGCGCGATACCGACTTCACGGAGCTGATGTCGTCCGCTGCCCGAAAGCTCGGGTGGAACCCGCACCGCTCGCCCGCCGCGATCAACTCTCAGCCTTACAGAGGCCGCGCGGTGTGCGCGTATCACGGCTTCTGCGAGGAGAACGGCTGCCACGTTAACGCCAAAAACTCGACCGCCGTGACCACCATCCCGGCAGCTCTGAAGACCAAGAACCTCGCCATTTTCGAGCGCTCTCATGTCACCCGCATTCGCCCCGGCGACGCCAAAGTGACGGGCGTCGAATATCTGCGCGACGGCCAAGCCTATTTTCAGCCCGCTAAAGTCGTGCTGCTCGCGTCGTACACCTACGAGAACGTGCGGCTGCTGCTTTTGTCCAAATCCAAAGCCTGGCCCAGTGGGCTGTCCAACAATCGTGGACAGGTCGGCAAGCACTATATCGGCCATTGGAACGGGCGCGAGTGCTACGCTCTGTTCCCGTTCGACTTGAACGTCTGGTACGGCGCGGACGCTCAGGCCGTGGTGGTGAACAATTGGGCAGACGATAACTTCGATCACTCGGGCCTTGGGTTCATCGGCGGCGCAAGCCTGACGGTGGGTCATGAGGTCCACCCGATTGCCTCCGCCGATATGCCCCTATTCGGCCGCGGGCCTGGCTGGGGATCCAAATGGAAAGCATTTATCCACCAGAACGCCGGCCGCTGGAAAGGCGCGTATGCCCAATGCACCTCTTTGCCTTACGAGCATACTTACCTGGATCTCGATCCCGAAGTAAAGGACCCGCTGGGAGATCCCGTGTGCCGGATCACCAGCGGCGCGAAGGAAAACGAGCCGCGCGCCAGCGCCTACGCCGCCGCCAAGGCCGTGGAGTGGTTCCGGTCCGCGGGCGCCATCGACGTCGCCATTATTCCGGCTTCGCCCGAAGGGCCCAATCTCTCCTGGCACGCCGTGGGCGGGACGCGTATGGGCGACAATGCCGAAACGAACGTTGTGGACCGGTGGGGATTTTCTCACGAAGCGCCCAATCTGGGAATTCTAGGAGGCTCCGTGATGGGCACACACGGAGCGCGCAATCCGACCGAAACGATTCAAGCTCTCGCTTGGCGGACGGCCGAGCATCTGGTCAAGAATTGGAAATCGATCGCCGGCTGACGAGTCTGTGAACACTGCTCGTCACGGACCGGCGGTTGCGTGAGCCCTCATCCCGCCGCGGTCGAAAATACCGGCGCCGGCTCGCGATGCAGAACGGGTTTGGTGCTCCACGGCCGCAGTTCCTCGGGATGCCTGCGTAAGATCTCGAGGAACGTTTCTCGCTTCCGCAATCGAGCTTTGCCGGTTTCCTCTTCAGCCTCGTCCTCCATTCCAACGCTCAAAACCGGGTGTGCGCGGACCTTCTCATATCCCGCGCGAAAGCAACTATGGACAGATTCTTGGCCGATGCGCAGACGAGCGGCTATGGATTCGTTGGAGTAGCCCCGCAACGCCTGCACAAAGACGCGCTGTTGCAGGGCCGAAAAACCAAGTGCCGGCTTCGAGGCCTGGAATACGGCCCAAAGCGCCGAGTTAGCGGTTACCTCCTGTTTCGTGGCGCCGAACAGGTAGGGATGCTCGTGCTCCGCAGGAAACGGCTCAGCCGAGGAAACGTAATAGTCGGAATAATCGCTTCTCACTTTCCAGTTGCCGCCGGAGAGACCCCACTGCATCTCAAACGGACCGTAGCATTCGGCCAGCATTTCCCGCACATGGAACCCGCGGCTCACTTCCTGGAAGGCCCAGATCATGCGCTCCATGGCCAACGAGTACTCTTCAGATCCACGAATGAATTCCTCCCAGGAGACGCCCGGAAGCGGTTTGGACGAGAACTCACCACGATGCACGACAACCATATTCAGCCCTCCCTGAGCGTTGTACAGACCGATCTGACCTTGGCTGAGAATGCTCGAACCGGGCTTTCCAGCCTCAAGAAGAACTCGCGTCAAAGCCAGAGGCGTAGGCGCGGATCGCAGCTTCGTCATCCGTTCGTCGGATACGAAGAGGTGGCCGCCGAATGCCAGGAGCCTCCGGCCGCCTGCGCTCACATCTTCAATGACAGAGGCGAACATTTCATCCCGCGGAAGCAGATAGGTCCACGCCGCTCGAAGACGGGAGGCGTCTTCCGGGGAGAACTTCTCCCTGACGGTCGAAATAGCCCAGCATCGATCGAAATCTTCCGGCTCCAAGGGACGGACGGAAAGTTTCATGTAGTAGTCCCGCCGCGGAACTGAAAGATATTTTAATCCAAGCCTTCCACAAAGTTGCCTGGACCACCATCCGGCGGCCTTCTCGCTCCAAAGGGCTTTGTTTATGCTGCCGAGAGGTACTTTGGACCGGCGTCCTCCAAACCGCCCGATAAGAGGCGGTCCAGACGGCTCGGGTGAAAAAAAGGGACAAATGGGTTTCGCTGGCGGCCTGAACCTGCCCAGAACATACGGCGTCCAAAGAGTCTCAACCCGCCGCGCTTCCCTTTCGAATGGAGCGTGTTTGCCACAGCCCCGGACGCAACTCTTCGGGATGGCGGCGCAAATACTCGAGCAGGCGCCGGCGCTTTTCTTGTCCGCGGACGGCCTGGTTGGAGGCGCAACCGATCTCCTGCACCAACTCCGGAGCGATCTGTCCGAGGCGATCATACAAAGCACGCCACCGGTTCTTTATCGTGGGCAGCGCGAGGTGGAGCCGCCCGGCGAGTTCGACATCGGTGTAGCCGAAAACCGCCTGGCGCAGCATCCGTTGCTCTGCCTGTGTGAATCCGAGCCGCGGAGGCGTGTGGATGAATAGGGACGTGGAGATATGGCCAAAGTTCCCGACAACATCTTGCCGTCTCAAGCTAAAGAGAAAAGGGCGCTGGCCGAGCGGAGGCAAAGGCTCGCCGCGCCGCTGAAAAAACGTGGCGTAGTCCGTCAATACCGGGGCCGGGCCACGAATGATGGCTTGTGGAGGGACTTCATCCCAGAGTTCCTGAAGGACGAGCTTAAGGCGATATCCACGCATATATTCGATGAACGCGAACAGTACCCTCTGCCGCAACTCTGCTCGCGACTCTTCGGACAAGGCCGCCTCGGCATAGTGGAGATGCAGCGCATTAAGGCCGCTTTCGGAGTCGGCGCGGCGGATGGACGCCGGGCGCAGGATCGGCGACGAGCCGGCCAGTTCCTGACGGATGGTCCTGACGGACAGGTATGGCTCCTCGCCGGTTTGCGCCGCCGCCGCCCAAGCGTCGGCGATAAAGACGACAATGCCGAAAGCGAGGATCGCGTTGTGCTTGCGATCCAAACCCTCGCCTTCGACAACCATCGCGACGAGCGAATCCTCACGAAGCAGCTTCCGCCAGACGCCTGGCAGATCGGGCAGTATGGACACCGGATAGGCGAGATGACCCTCCAGCAACTCAAGACAGGCGGGAAAGTCGCGTTCTTCGAGAGGGCGGATGATAAGATCCACAATCCCCAGACCTGGTATGAATTTAGTGCTTTTAGGACCTTGCTCGCAAGGGCTGGTTTCAATACTATTGGCCAACGAGGGCGGCGTCAGGGTGGTCTGTCGCTGTCGGCTGAGCCGCCGATTGCACGGATCGTTCGCCTTGAGCACAGGTGGGGAGGGCAGGCGCGAATGGTCTTCGTGGGCGGACGTCAGCGAGATTTTCCGCAGTTCAGAAGGAGGACTCCATGAAACTGTTCACTGGATCAGTGACCGCCACGTTAGTTCTGTTCGGTCTGGGCGCGTTCGGATGGATTTGTGGCCGGGGCCCGAGTGGAGCGGTCGTCCATGCCGCAAACGGCGGCCCAAGCGTAACCGTCGAGGGTCCGCTTCCGCTACCCGTCACCACGACTGCAACCCAGCCGATCCAAATCACGCGATTCGGACAAACAAACGCGCCAGGAATTAATTTGGTGCTGTACGTCGTTCCAGCAGGAAAACGCTTGATTGTCGAGCACTTTTCGTCGGAGGCGGTCGTGGCGTCTGGTACTACGCTCGACCGATACGCTCTAAACGTTGCTAACAATCCGCAAGATCCGGGAACGGCGAGCTTTAGCCACTTTATTCCCGCTTCTGCTCCGCCCTGCGGCACATGCGCGATTGTCGCCACCCAGCCAATCCGTATGTACGTTGAAGCGGGACAGGCATTAGTGGCAAACGTCGGCTTTACGGGAGTGATTGGACCCACCGCATCCGTCTTCGTGAGCGTCAGCGGATACCTGGTCAACGCGTGAGTGCGTGACTGGCACATCGAGGTCGACGGGATGGACTAAGACTACAGCAAATCAGGAGGTCACTCATGGGATCACAAGAGAGCTTTTTTGAAGCGCTCGGTGGACAAACTCCGACCGGTTTCTTCACGCACAGCACCAGCATCAGCATCGGCGTGGATGTCCAAGGAAATCAGATAGGGGTCAGAGGCGCCTGCCAGGGGCCGGTCGGCGATGGCGTGCAAGGATTTGGAAGCGGGAACTTTTCGGGTGTAGCGGGCTTCGCGGGTGGCAATGACGGTACCGGCGTGATCGGCTTCGGAGGAGGCGGTCAGGGGCCGGGGGTCCGAGGCATTGGCGCCGGGATACCAGACACGCCTGCTCCTGGGGCGGTCGGAGTTTTTGGGCAGGGCGGCCCGGGAAGAAGTGGCGTTTTCGGCGAAGGGGGGCCGGGTGATGGCGCATTCTGCAACGGCGTTACAGGCGTCGGGTCCAATGTCATTGGGAGTGGCGTGCTTGGCTTGGGAGGTGGCGTGGTTGGCTCAAGTCCCGGCGGCCGCGGCATGGTAGGCGTCGGTTTTGGGGGCGAGATCCCAGGTGTTGCGGACGAGGCTACGGGAGTTTTTGGGGCCGGCGGCTCGGGGAGCACCGGTGTGGTCGGTCGCGGAGGTTTTGGTAACGCCGACGGAGTCCGAGGGTTCGGCACTGGAGAATTCTCCGGAGTGGCAGGTTTCGGAGACTCCATCGGCGCGGGCGGCACGGGCGTGTTTGGCCGCGGCGGAGGCACTCAGGGCCAAGGCATACGAGGTATTGGTTCCGGCGGTCCAAACATCGGCGCGGGCCAGGCTGCTGGAGTTTTTGGGCAGGGCGGCCCGGGAAGCGCCGGAATTGTCGGCACGGGAGGGCCGGCCCGCACCGACGGCAGCGGTAGTAACGGCCCCGGCGTCGTCGGCTTCGGCGGCGCAAACTTTGGCCCTGGGGTAGTCGGCTTCGGAGCCGGCGCTCCACAAGGAGCCCCAAGTGTCGCTGCCGGCGTCTTTGGGCGAGCCCGGATCGGCGGCGTTGGCGTTATGGGCGACGGCGGCGCGCAAGGAGCCGGAATCGGCGTCGAGGGGTCGGCTACGGGCGTAAGCGGCACAGGCGTTTTCGGGTTTGCGAATTCCACCCATGGTATTGGCGTGTTTGGCGCCGCAGCCTTGTCCGCCGCTTTCGCCGGCTTTTTTAGCGGGCCGGTCCACGTCGATGGGGACGTCACCATCAATGGAAACGCCACCGTCACCGGCGCTAAGTCGGCCGTGGTTGCTTTCCCCGATGGGTCAAATCGGAGGCTCTACTGCATGGAGAGCCCTGAAAGCTGGTTCGAGGATTTCGGCGAGGGCCGTTTCGAGAATGGCCAGGCCGAGATTCGGCTTGACTCCGGCTTTGCTTCCGTCGTAAATAGCAATAGCTACCACGTCTTTTTGACTGAGTACGATGACAACAACGCACTGTATGTGACCGAGCGGACAAGTGCGGGCTTTCGGGTGCGCGCGAAATCGTCAAAGGCCGCTGCCGGAAGATTCAGCTATCGAGTCGTGGCCAAACGAAAGGATATTGCGGGATCGCGTTTCGATCGGGTAACGATTCCCGAGAAACGTTCCCTGCCGCGGATCGACGTTCTTCAAGGCGGACAGAGTTGAGACGCCAAGAAGGAGGTGGGATGTGCGTTTGATTCTATCGTTCCTGATAACTTCTCCGGCCTTCGCGCAGGACATCGGCAACGAAAACGAAGAGGATTTGAAGCACTTGCCCGGCAAATGAGAAAAAAGGAGAACAAAACATGACCGCTTTCTTACAAATTGGACCAGGTTGCGGAGGCACATACTGGAACAACTCCAACATCGGCATTTCAACCGGCAATCTGAACGTGGCGCAACCCACCACGATCAGCGTCAGGGTGACCAACAACAGCAGCACGGAGACCGTCCGCGTGAATGGCGTGCAGGCCAGCGTTTGCGCGCTCAATACTCTGACCGGGTTCAACTCCGCGTCGATTTTGCCTTCCCTGAGCGGCCCTAATCTAAACCTTCTGGAGTTCGATAATGTGTTCCCATTTCCCGGCGATGTTGTGATCCCGCCGAACGGGCAGCAGATAATTAGTTTGCCTCAATGGACGCCGGCCTCGAACGACATTCATCACTTTGACAACGTGCCCGGCGCCCAGTTCGACCTTCCCCAAAAGCTCACTTTACACGCCTGCGTATTCGCCAATTGCTTTGGCTCCTGGCCGCCGCAGTCCGGAGGCCAGGTCAACGATGATGGCCAATTCTTCAACTGGAACTCCATCTCAAACGCCTTCTGCGGCGATACCCACCACGCGCAGCACAACACTACGCTCCATCGGCTGGCCAATCAGCTAGGACTGATAGTGCCGTTCTATGCCGGCGCGACCGGCGAGGGAAGACTCATCCCTCTGAAATTGACGGTCGCCGAGGTCCCGCAGACTGGCGGAATCGATCCCCTGATCCTGGAAAAAATCCGCTTGGCGGGCCTGGGAGGGTTGCCGATCGCGCCGGCTACGGCGCCGGCGAAAGTTGCAGGCGTCGCGGAGTTCCGTGGCGTGGCCGAAAGGATACGACATGTTTTCGAAGAGTTGGGCGATGAAATCCGCGAAGGCTTTGAACACCTGCGCGGCAATCTCGGCTTTGAGGACGATGAAACCGACGATCCATCGCCACAAGCCGTCCGAGAGGTCCGAGTGGTACCTAATGAGGTTCATCCCCTGCTATTAAAGGCAGACTTCGTCGGCAACGAGCCGATTGGGATAGTGCATATATTCGATGTCACGCAGGAGGACCCGTCTGGCGCGCGGGGCGGGTTCCGGCTCGCTACTGTGCTTGCGCCGGACTAACCCAGGAATTCCAAATGGAGTGACCTGCGACAAAAACGAAAAGGACCTAAACACCTTCCGGATAAGTAATCAGGAGGACTGGGATGATGCGACTGGCTCTAGCGTGCCTGTTAAGTCTCGCCGCGTTCGCGCAAGATAGCGGCGCGATCACGGGGAAGATTTCAGATACTTTCGGCGAGCCGGTTTCCGGCGCTTCCATTCAGGCCAGGAACGCGGCGGGAGCCGTTTTCAAAGCGACCAGCAGGGCGACGGGCGCATACGCCGTCGATGGATTGCCAGCCGGCGCATACGAGCTGTCCATCAGGATGCCCCGTATGAAGAACTACGTCCGGTCAAGCGTTGCGGTTCGAGCAGGTCAGCCCGTGCGCGTGGACGTCACGCTTCAGGACAATGTGCAGTTGGGCACATTGGGCGACGGTGATCGATTCGCACAGCGGAGAAGGCCGGCGCCGCCCGTGGGACCCACGCCAAGAATGCCGGGCGGTAAACCCGACCTTTCTGGTTTCTGGGCGCCGGCGCCCGCCGATCCCTCCGAATCCGAGCCGCCGCAAGGGCTGCCTTGGGTAGAAGCCGTGGTCAAAGAGCGGATCGCGAACGACCTCCGCGATATGCCAACCGCGCGCTGCCTTCCCAACGGCGTCGCCGCGACCGCCGGACGAGGGAAGTTCGTCCAGACCCCGACTCTGTTGGTGATGCTGATCGAGTTCCCCGGCGACACACGCCAGGTATTTCTGGATGGCCGGGCGCATCCGAAAGAACTCGAACCCACCTGGCTTGGTCATTCGATCGGACGCTGGGACGGGGACACGCTCGTAGTGGATACCGTGGGCTTCAATGATAAATCGTGGCTCACGATGATTCGCAATCCTTACCCCCACACCGAGATGATGCACGTCGTCGAACGTTACCGGCGCCCGGACCTGGGTCACTTGGAACTGGAGATGACGGTCGAAGATACGGGCGCATTTCAGAAGCCATGGGTCGTGAAACGAACCGCGAATCTCGATCCGGCCGACGAGATTCGGGAGAACATTTGCACCGAAAACGAAAAGGACCTGAAGCACCTGCCGGATAAATAACCAGGAGGACTGAGATGACTCGATTGGCTCTAGCGTGTTTGCTCAGCGCCGCCGCGTTCGGGGAAGACAGCGGCTCGATTACAGGGAAAATCTCAGACACATTCGCCGATCCAGTTTCCGGCGCTGCGATTCAGGCCAAGAACGCGGCGACCGGAGCGGTATATAAGACGACGAGCAAAGGAACGGGCGAGTACACGCTCGACGGATTGCCACAGGGCGCCTATGACCTGTCCGTCCGAGCGGCTCGGATGAAGAACTACCTTCGGCCAGACGTTGCGGTTGGTTCAGCGCAACGCATGCGCATGGACGTCACGCTTCAGGATGACGGGGCTTCGTTAGGCACTTTGGGAAACGACGGATTCGTGCAAGGAAGAAGGCCGGAGCCGCCCGCTGGACCAACACCGCGGATGGCGGATGGCAAACCCGACCTTTCGGGATTCTGGGTGCGGGCGCCAGTCGATCCTTCTACTGAGGCAGAATCGGCCCAATTGCTGGACTGGGCTGAAGCCGTAGTCAAAGAGCGGATCGAAAACGACCGCAGGGATTCGCCAAACGCGCGCTGCCTTCCGAGCGGCCCGTTGCAGACCGCGGCGCAAGGAAAGTTTGTTCAAACTCCCACGCTTCTAGTGATTCTCCAGGAGTTCCTCGGCGGAACACGCCAGGTATTTCTGGATGGCCGATCCCATCCCAAGGACGTTGATCCCACGTGGATCGGCCACGCGATCGGCCAATGGGAAGGAGACACGCTGGTGATCGATACGGTTGGCTTCAACGACAAATCGTGGCTGAGCACCGTCGCCAACCCTTATCCGCACACCGAAATGCTCCATGTCGTCGAACGTTACCGCCGTCCGGACCTGGGCCACCTGGACCTGGAGATGACGATGGAAGATCCGGGTACGTTCAAGAAGCCATGGGTCGTGAAACGAACTGCGAATCTCGACCCGACGGACGAAATTATGGAGTACATTTGCACCGAAAACGAAAAGGACCTGAAGCA
The DNA here is from genome assembly GCA_036557165.1 of Bryobacteraceae bacterium. Taxonomy (GTDB): domain Bacteria; phylum Acidobacteriota; class Terriglobia; order Bryobacterales; family Bryobacteraceae; genus Palsa-187. The sequence goes on along the minus strand of DATBIA010000107.1, from coordinate 189 downwards.
CCTGCCGGATAAATAACCAGGAGGACTGAGATGACTCGATTGGCTCTAGCGTGTTTGCTCAGCCTCGCCGCGTTCGGGCAAGACAGCGGCTCAATTACGGGGAAAATCTCAGACACGTTCGCCGAGCCCGTTTCCGGCGCCGCGATTCAGGCCAAGAATGCAGCGACCGGAGCGCTCTATAAGACGACG
>DATBIA010000106.1:0-32823 GCA_036557165.1 Bryobacteraceae bacterium | reverse complement strand
CGCTCTCTCCGAATCCTCTGAAATCCATAGTTAGGGATACAAAGCCACCTGCGTTCAACTCTTCAGCGAACCCAGGATAGAAAGCGTCCGCCGTGCTCATGAAACCTGGCACAAGCACGACACCAGGAAAACGTCTTCCTTCTAGGGAATCGTCAGGCGTAGAAAGTATTCCGGACAGTTTTAGGCCGTCGCTGTAATAGCTTATTCTCTTCTTCATTGATTGATGATATAAGGATCTGCGCGAAGAAAGCAAGCTAACACTTCTGGCCATGCGGAGCCGGGACGCGGGGGAGTTGATGATCGCAGTTGCGGCGTGGATCGCCAAACAGGAGCGGACAAGAATCTCAGAACGGGTTCGGGTGGCGTTAAGTCGGGCGATAGAGCGAGGAACCCGGTCGGCGAAGCCCATTGGTAGGCCCAAGCTGATCTTCGACCGGCCGAAAATCGCTGACCTTCGGACGGAGAGACGATCATGGCGGGAAATAACGCGTGCGTGCAATGCCGGCGTCACGACGGTGCGGGGAGTGGATAGCACTTCCGGGTGACGAGGGCGTGCCAACACCGCGCGCGCGGGTTTAGGCAGATCGATACGTCGCCATCGCGCGGACCGGTGTGCCCGCAACTGCGAAACCTCGGCAGGTATTCCGTGAGCGCCCCGAAAACGACTCCTGTATTATCCTTGACATCGGCACTCCAGACGATGACTGAACCGACCCAATTTGGCTCCTGGGAAGTCGTGCACGCGCTCGGTGAAGGCGGACAAGGACGGGTACATCATAGGGATTGCCCGAGGTAAGCGAAGAATCCGCAGACCTTCTCCCCCGCGCAGCAACAGTGTCTCGGAGCATTCGTTTAGCATCGGTTAACTAGTCGTGCGGGAGTCCGCCTTCCAAAATCTGAGCAATGTCCAGCAGCTTCGGGGGATTCGGCGAAACCGCCGTCAGCGCGTCGCGGAACATGCTGTTGCAAAAGGGGCATGCGGCGGCCACGACCTCGGCGCCGGTGGCGGCCAGCTCACGGGCTCGGTTGTGGCTGACTCGCTCGCCATTTTCCTCGCCCAAAAACGCGAGTCCGCCGCCAGCTCCACAGCAAAAGCCGCGCTCGCGGGAACGGGGTGGATCGACCATCTGACCGGATGCGGAGATCACTGTGCGCGGCTCGTCATAGACGCCGCGATAGCGCCCCAAATAGCAGGGATCGTGATACACGACCGATCGTCCGTTTTGGCCCGCGGGGAGTCTTTCGCGATGGCGCGCGAGAAATTCGCTGTGATGCTCGATGGGCGGAGCGTCGCCGTGCTCTTTCCAATCTACGCCGATGGTGCGCACGCAGTGCGGACAGATTGAAATTATCCTCGGAACGCGCGCTTGCTCCAGCGTCGCCAAGTTCTTCTGCGCGAGCTGCTCGAATAGCAGATCGTTGCCCAAGCGCCGCGCGGGGTCGCCGGTGCAGCGCTCCTGGCGCAAGACCCCGAAACTCGTTCCGGCGCGGTTCATCAAGCGCGCTAGGGAGGCGATAATCTCGCGCCCTCCCGGATCGTAGGCCCCCATGCAGCCCAACCACAAGCAATATTCCTGGCTTCCGTCGAATATGGGAAGCCCGAGCTTCTCTATGAATTTGTCCCGCTCGGGGGAGCTCATGCCCAGCGCGTTGCCGTTCCGCTCCAGCGCCAGAAACAGTTTGGTTCCGTAATCGTCCTCCCATTTGCCGGTGTTCACCGCTCCGCGCCGCAGACCAACGATGACGGGTACGTGCTCGACGCCCACGGGACATTGAAATTCGCACGCGCCACAGGTGGTGCATTGAAACGCTGCTTCCTGCGCGACGTGCCCGCCAAGGAGGGGCGCCGACCCGGTAGGACCGAGCTCGTTCAAATATCCGCGGACTCCCAGCGCGATTTTCTTGGGATCCAGGACCTTGCCGGTGTTGACTGCTGGGCAGTGTTCGGTGCAGCGTCCGCATTCGACGCAGGAATACGCTTGCAGCGCAAGGATGCGAGTTATATCCTTGCCGCTCTCTAGCCCGAAGTCCTCATCGCCGTGGAGTAGCGGAATCTTCGCAAATTCGCCGCGCGACAAAAACACGCTCACGGGACTCAATAGCAGGTGCAGATGCTTGGTGTGGGGAATCAGCGGAAGAAAAATCAACAGTGCCGCCGAATGCAACGCCCACAGAAGCTTCTCTTCCGGGGTGTTTTCGGCGGTGAGGAAGCTCGCCAGATACGTGGCCATCAGGGCGAAGATCAATATCGCGATCGCGCCGGACTCGGGCGACAACTGCCCCAGCCATCGCGGCCGGACGAAGAAGCGGCGGATGAATAGTCCGGCGATCGAGACGGCGACCAATACAGCGAAGATCGCTGCTGTCGCGAAATAGGCGCGCCCGAGGCCGTTTTCCCGGGAGAGAAAAGCGGCGTTGAAGCCGGTGGCGAGGTGGTTCAACGTCACCAGAGCGAAGGCGCAGAATCCCCAAAAGACGAACGCGTGAGCCAGGCCCGGCAACGGGCGTTGGCGAATCACTTTGCCCTGGAGCAGAACCTCCCAAACGAAATCCCGTATCCGCGTGCCGACTGGACGAAGCTGGAAATCTGCGTCGGGCTTAGCACGGAGAACTCGCCGGACCATAACGATGAAAGGGCGGAGGAATTCCGCGAGCGACGCAGCAAGCAGCAGGGCGAAGATCGACTCTTCGGCTGGGGCGAATCGCATAGGTAATTTGCAATGTACCACCCAATCGGAAGGGTCTTGCGCACCAGCGGTACGATCGAAAGGAAGATCCGATGTCGGCGCAATCCAGAACTGTCACCTGCGGCCGCTTCGAGCAAGGGCTCAGCATCGCCGAGTTTCTGGCCAAAGCGGCGGTGAATCGCGACAAGTTCGAGCGCAACTACAATAGGCCCGTGCTCACAGAGGAAGACTTGTCATTCTTTCAAAAGGCAGCTGAGCTTCCAGAGGGTCCCCGAAAGCTTCTTGCGATTGCGGAACCATGGTGCGGCGACGTTTATCGCGAGCTTCCGACAGCGGTTCGCATTGCCGAGGCTTGCGGCATTGATCTGCGCATTTTTCCCCGGGACGAAAACCTGGACATCATGGAGGAGTTCCTCAGCAACGGTGGGAAGTCGCGCGCCATTCCGGTATTCGTTTTCTACACGGCGGATATGCGATATATCGCGCATTTCACGGAGCGTCCGTCGAGCGCACAGGCAGGGCTGGCCGCCGCCATGCAACAAGCCAGAGCGAAGTTGAATTTAGCCGCCTCCACCTTGTTGGAAGATCTCCCAGAACCGGAGCGCCAAACATTGCTCCGCGAAGTAATCTCCATAATTAAGCCGCATTCCGATCAATGGAGAAGAGACACAGTGAAGGAGATCCGTCAGTTGCTTTCAGAGGCGCTGAACTTACACCACGAAACGGTAGGATCAAATCTTTAGAAGCCCACACGCCGCCGACCGCAGTTCCAAAGAAAGAGGAATTCGGCGGATTTGGCGGCAGTCGGCGAGTGTGCTGTGCGCGAGTTCCTCAAAAGGGATCTTCAACCGGCGGGGTGCCGTAGGAATGCAGTGTTTCCACAGTCTTCAGACCCCACGCCTGGCCCCTCATGCGTTCCGCTTCCGTCCAGCGGATCGGCTTCCAGTCGGGAGCCAGGACCAGACGCGCGCCGGCGCTATCGATTTCCACGCGGTTCCCGCCCGGTTCGTATACCCACAGAAAGAACGTTTGCTGGACGGCGTGCTTGTGCGGGCCGCTTTCGATGAATATGCCGTTTTCCAAGAAGATATCGGCGGCCCGCAAAACCTCCTCGCGGCTATCCACAGTGTAGGTGAGATGGTGGAAGCGGCCCCTGCTTCCCGTATCGTCGAGAATATAGGAGAAGTCGTGGCCCTTGTTCGTGCAGGTCATCCACATTCCCGTCTCCGTACCGTCGTTCATGACAATCTGTTCCGTCAGACGGCAGCCGAGGTACCGCTCGAAAAATTCTCGGTTTGCCTTGACGTCGAAAGCGAGACACTCTACGTGTTCGAGCCTCCGGACGCTCGCCCCGCGCGCCGGGAAACGTTGAGCCTGGTTCTTAAGACTGGGGTATAAATCGGGCGGCGCCACATACCATTCCGTTTCGTAGTACACCTCGATTTTGTGACCGTCGGGATCTTCGAAGAGGTAGGCCGGACCGTGTCCCAGGTCGCCATCCGTCCACCCGATGCCATACCCAGAATCTTTCAACGCTGCAACTCGCCGCTCCAGCGCCTGCGGACTCCTCGCGCGGAAGGCCATGTGTCCCATGCCCGAGGTTTTCGAAGCGGTCAGCTTTAAGGTGTGGCGCTCGTAATCGTCCCAGCCGCGCAAATAGACCGACTCGCCTTTTCGTCCACTTTCCGTCAATCCCAATACGTCCCTGAAGAACCGAAGACTCTCCTCGGGCTTGGGAGTGAGGATCTCTAAATGGCCAAGATGAGCCACATCGTAATTCGGTTCGTTCAGCATAACCCTTCAGTTTACATCAGCATCGCGGTCCGATCGCGACCGTCGAAGGAATCACCGGGACCGTTAAGCGGCCTAGGATCTCGACTACCACGACCCCGTGGAATCCGCGCAAACTGAGCCAGAATGACGGCTTTAAATTACAGGAAGCGCCAGCGAGCCGTTGCCAGCATCCGGTGTGGGAAAGCTCGGAGGCAATCCCGCCAACTCCCGCAGCGCGCCTGCAACGTAATACCGCGCCATGTCTTTGCGCCAGTGCATCGCGAAATCGGTGTTGTCGAGCGGCTTGGCAATCGGGTATGCAGCGGCGGAGGCTTCCCGAACGGTTTCCTCGGTCAGCTTCTTGCCCATCAGTGCATTTTGCGAATGAACGGCCTCGATAGGATGTGAACCAACGCCTCCCAGAATGATCTTGGCGTCTTCCACGGTCCCATCGGACGCTTGCCGCAGGCAAGCGGCGACGCCCAATACGGGGAAGTCGAACGCTCCCCGGCGGCGCAGCTTCCAATAGGTCGCGCGCCAGCCCGTCTTATTGTTGTTAACGACGGGCGGCAAATGGATTTCCGTCAGCAGTTCGTCGGGCTTCTTATTAAGATGCTGGATTCCATCGTCGAGATAAAGGTCCGCCGCCCCGATCATTCTCTCGCCAGCGCTTGAAACCAACTTCACTTTCGCTCCGATGGCCACAATTACCGGGGCGCAATCGCTCGACTGCACAGCCCAACAACGCGGGCTGGACGGAGCCACCCAGCAGATATCGCCGTCCTTCTTCATGCAGAAATGGATGGCCTTGCGCCACTCGTAATTCTGGTCGTAATAGTTGCACCGGGTGTCGAGCAGAAGGTTGCCGCCGATGGTGCCCATGTTGCGGAGCAGCGGCGTGGAGATCGATTCGGCGGCTTTTGCAATCGCTGGATGCGAGCTTTGAACACGACGGTCGTCATTAACCTCGGTTAAGGTCAAGCCCGCGCCCAGCACCATCCCCTCGTTCGGCTTGCCCTTTAACACCCGAAGCTTCCGTACGCGCGACAAGCCGATCACAGTTTTCGGCACTTGCTGGCGGCGCTTCATGTTCGGATAGAGATCGGTGCCGCCGGCGACGTACATCGCATCCGGCCCCGCATCGGACATCATGCGCACCGCCTCGGACAAAGAAGCCGGCTCAAGATAGCGGAACTTGGGAAGTCTTAACATCTGGCAGTCGTAAACATTTCAGAAGTTAGGCGTGCGCGACAACCGGCTGACGCTCTACCGGCTTTCCGTCTCCGCCTTCAAATGGCGTTGGGACGAAAATGGGCGCGGGCATCTCGGAAGGATACGTGAACTTAGTTGGGCCGTAGCGGCCTTCCAATCCTTTCGCCTTGTCCCGAATCGCCTTCAGCACCTTGTCGGGCGTGATCGGGACTTCGTCAATGCGCACTCCTACGGCGTCGAAAATCGCATTGGCGATGGCGGGCGGAACGGGCAATTGAGGTCCTTGTCCAGCCTCCTTCGCACCGAAGGGTCCGTTGGAGTCGTGGTCTTCAATCAAATAGGTGACGATATCGCACATCTCCAGCGTGGTCGGGCTCTTATATTCCAGAAATGAAGGGAACTTATGCACCACATTCCGGTTGCCGCGATAGGTCATCTCTTCCATCAAGGCTTCGCCCAATCCCATGTAGATGCTGCCTTCCACCTGCCCCATGACCAACACGGGATTGATGCACTGACCTACATCGTGCGCGACCCACATGCGCGGCACCACTACGATGCCTGTTTCCGGATTCACCTCGACTTCGGCGATTGCCGCTGTAAAACTGAACGCTGGCGAAGGACCAATTCCCGAGCCTTTGAATTTGGCCTTTCCGGCCGGGGGTTTGTAGGAACCAACCGTCCCCAGCGTCCCGAATTTGGTCTCGGCCAGCCACACCGCTTCGATGAAGGTCTGACTCTTTTCCGGATTTTCCGCATCAAAAACACGGCGATCCGCAAAAACCAGCCTATCGGCGGGAACTTCCAGTTTCTCGGCAACGGCTTGTTTCAATAAGTCTTTCGCTCGCTCAGCAGCCTGAATAGCGGCGTTGCCGGTCATGAGGGTCACGCGGCTTGAGTAACTTCCAAGATCGACGGGAGTAAGATCGGTATCCGACGTGACCACTCGAATGTCGAAAGGATCGATGCCCAACACCTCGGCGACGATATAAGCCAGAATCGAATCCGAACCCTGGCCGATCTCCGCGGAGCCGCAATAGACGGTCACGCCTCCGCCACGGTCCAGTTTCAACTGCACACCCGAGTGCGGCATGTTGTTCCAATAGATGGGGGTCTGCGCGCCGGTCATGTAGCCGCTGCACGCTAGTCCGATTCCTTTGCCGTAAGGCAGCTTGCGGAACTTCTCCTTCCACCCGGAACCTTCCACCGCCTTATCGATGCATTTGCCCAAGCCCATGCTGCCCACGCGAACCCAATTCGCCACCAAGGAAGCGGGAGGCACCAGATGGCGCTTTCGCATTTCCGCCGGATCGAGTCCCAGTTGGTCGGCGATCTTGTCCATCTGGACTTCTTGAGCGAAGCGCGGTTGAGGAGTGCCGTTGCCGCGTTTGGGTCCGCACGGAGCTTTGTTGGTGAACACCCGCACGGCTTCGCACTTGAAGCGCGGAATCTGATAAGTGGTGGTTTGAAAAGTTCCCGTGTAAAATCCGGTTGCGACGCCCAAGCCACCGTAGGCGCCACCATCCAAAATCGTGCGATGGTGCATCGCGGTGATGGAGCCGTCCCTCTTGAACCCCGTCTTCGTGGACATCAACGCCGGATGGCGGCCGCGGTGACAATAGAAGACCTCTTCGCGCGTCAGACAAATCTTGACGGGCCGTCCCGTGATCATCGCCAGTTTCGAGACGGCCATCTCGTGCTGGAAGGGATCGCACTTACCTCCAAAACCTCCTCCGTTCGGAGTAGCAATCACGTGGATATGACTCGCCGGGAGTCCCAGCACCTTGACTAATGCTTTGTGCAAGTAGTGCAAATCCTGAGTGCACGTATAGAGAGTCAGCTTGCCGTCGTGGCTAAACTGGGCCACGCTCGCGTGTTGCTCCAGCGCAAGATGCGTGCTGCCCTCATAGAAGGTCAGGTCTTCCCGGATGAAATCGGCTTCGGCGAAGCCCGCTTCCACGTCGCCGAATTCATATACCTGCCTGCGGTGAATGTTGCCGACCTCGCCATGATCGTGCACGCGAGGTTCGGGATGCTCGATCGCGCTCTGGATCGACGTAATGGTGGGAAGAAGCTCGTATTCGACTTTGATCAGATCCAAGGCTTCGGTGGCGACGTCCTCGTCCACGGCGGCGACGGCAGCCACCGGCTCGCCCACCATCCGAACTTTATCGATCGCCAAAGCGTGTTCGTCTTCGCTGACGGGCATGGCCCCATATGCCTTCGGCAGATCCTTGCCGGTGAGTACCGCCTTCACGCCGGGATAATTTTCCGCTTGGGAAGTGTCGAGCGAAAGGATGCGCGCGTGCGGCACGCTGCTGCGAAACAGCTTCGCGTGAAGCATTCGCGGGAACACGATATCGTCGGCGTATTTCGTCTCGCCCGTGCATTTCGCCGTCGCGTCCACTTTGCGGAAGGGCTTTCCAATGACGCGCAATCCCGAGGGGCCCTTGCCGTTATTGTCGGCCATAAACGCTCTCCTTTGGAGCTTCCGCTTGTTCGCCGGCCATCCAGGCGGCGGCCAGTTCCACGGCTTCGTAAATCTTGATATAGCCCGTGCAGCGGCAAATATTTCCCGATAAGGCCGCCTTGATCTGATCGCGCGAAGGCCGCGAAACCCGCTCCAGCAACGCTTTCGCGGTCAATAGCATTCCAGGGGTACAATACCCGCATTGCGCGGCGCCAAGATCCGCGAAGGCAGCCTGCAAGGGATGAAGCTTGGTCCCGTCCGCCATCCCCTCCACCGTAGCGATTTCGTGTCCTTCCATCGCGGCTCCCAAAACCAGACACGACAACACCGGCCGGCCGTCCACCAGCACGGCGCAGCATCCGCACTCGCCCAATTCGCAGCCATGCTTGGTGCCAGTGAGTCCCAAGTCTTCGCGAAGCACCTCGAGCAGCGTCTTATGTGGGGAAAATGCAACTTCTACCGGCTCCCCATTCACACGGAACCGGATGTGCGCCTTCTCCGACCTTGCTTCTTTCGTAACCTTGACGGCTTTCATGGCTGTACGCCGTGGCCATTCTATCACGGTAACTTCAGAACGATTGCTATTCTGTACGAAGGATCGCTTTGTGTCCAAACCCACTCTCGCCAGCGGCATCCCTCTAGAGGACCTATACCTGCGCGAGGGATTAGTGCGTCTGGACCGGGTTTTTCTAGCGCATTTGAGGCACGCCAGCGCGGAACTGCATCAGCGCTTAGTGGTGGCTCGAGGCGACCCATCGTCGCTGACGGAAAAAGCTCGATCCGAACTGATGATCGAGCTTGCGCGCTATCTAGAAGATTTTCTGGCGGAACAATTCGGTATCGCGCAAGAAGTGGCCGAACTTCAGGCGCGGCATCACGAGCTCGCGCCGCTATACGCGATTAAGCGAAAATTCGTCCAGCGCAAGGCGATCAGCGGTGTTGCGTCGGAGCAGGCGGCGGAAATCGACGGCGACCTCCTCGCGCGGGAATTAGAGAAGCGCTTCGACGCTCCCCTCACCGAACGTGTTTTCGCCGAACGCGTTTCACAATGGCTGGAGCGCGAACCGGAATTCGCAGCCAAGATTGGCCTCGCGGCGCGCTATGCCGCCTGGGCCGCGCTCACGCCCGATGGGCGCGCCAAACATAAAAAAGGCATTTTGTTTAAAACGCCGCATAAGCTGGATTTCGCGCGGCTGGTTCCGGTGGAAACTCTGACGGAGAGCGGCGCTGCGATGCTGCGCCTTCCGCCCGATCGTTGGCGCGAGCGCCGCGGGTTCAAACTCACGGACGCGGGCATGGACTTGGCTGACGCGCTAGATCAGGCCCATTATTGCATCAAGTGCCACCATCAAGCTAAGGATAGTTGCTCGACGGGGCTCCGGGAAAAAACCACCGAGTTTCGGAAAAGCCCGCTCGGCGTCACCTTGGCCGGTTGCCCGCTTTCCGAAAAGATTTCGGAGATGAACGTGGTGCGACAGCGTGGCAACCCGGTGGGTGCCTTGGCCATCGTGGCCGTGGATAATCCTATGGCCGCCGCCACTGGCCACCGCATCTGCAACGATTGCATGAAGGCCTGCGTGTTCCAGAAGCAGGACCCGGTGGATATACCGCAAATCGAAACCCAAACGCTAAAGGAAGTGCTAAATCTGACCTGGGGATTCGAGATCTATAGCCTACTGACGCGATGGAATCCACTGAATCTCGATCGCCCGATTCCTCTCCCGGCGAGTGGCTACAAGGTTCTGGTGGTGGGGCTGGGGCCGGCGGGATTTACGCTGGCGCATCATTTGATGAACGAGGGCCACGCCGTGGCGGGCATCGACGGCTTGAAAATCGAGCCTCTGCCACCGGAAATTTCAGGCGTGGAAGCTGCCGGTGAGCGCGTCGCGTTCCACCCCATCCGGGACGTTCGCGAAATTTACGAATCGCTGGACGACCGCGTGATGGCGGGCTTCGGAGGCGTGGCGGAATACGGCATCACCGTCCGGTGGAACAAGAATTTCTTGAAGATCGCGCGCCTTCTGGTGGAGCGGAGACGCGAATTCGCTATGTACGGAGGGGTGCGATTCGGCGGAGCCCTCACCATCGAGGGGGCTTTCGAAATGGGATTCGATCATGTGGCCCTGTGCGCGGGCGCCGGCCGTCCCACCATCGTGCCGATGGCCAACGGCTTGGCTCGCGGCGTGCGGCAAGCCTCGGATTTTCTCATGGCGCTACAGCTCACCGGAGCGGCCAAGCGGGATTCGGTGGCAAATCTTCAGATTCGCATGCCCATTGTGGTGATCGGCGGCGGACTTACGGCCATCGATACCGCAACCGAGTCGCTGGCCTATTACGTCGTGCAGGTGGAGAAATTTCTGTTGCGGTACGAGAAGCTCGTCGCCGAGCGAGGCGAGCGCGAAGTTCGCGAAAGCTGGAGCGAAGAGGAAGAGGAAACCGCCGAAGAATTCCTGGCTCACGCGCGTGCGATTCGCGCGGCGGGACCCGAAAAGCTGACTCCTCTGCTGAACTCCTGGGGCGGCGCGACAATCGCTTATCGCCGCCGTTTGATGGACGCGCCCAGCTACACGCTGAATCACGAGGAAGTGGCGAAAGCGATGGAAGAGGGCGTCAAATTCGCTGAAGAATTGACGCCGCTGGCCGTGGAAGTGGACCGCTTCGGCCACGCCTGCGGATTGCGAGTAAACAACGCCAGTGGCGAGAGCCTCCTGCTTCCCGCGAAATCGATTCTCGTGGCGGCGGGCACTCAGCCGAATACCGTGCTGGGCCGCGAAGACCCCGATCATCTTCGTTTGGATGGCCGGTATTACGAAGCCGTGGATGAAGAGGGCCGGCCAGTTAGACCGGAAAAGACCGCGAAGCCGCAAGCCGTTCGCGTGCTGACTTCCTTCATGACCGATGGGCGGGCTATCAGCTTTTTCGGTGATCTGCATCCGTCATTCGCGGGCAACGTGGTGAAGGCGATGGCCAGCGCGAAGCAAGGTTATCCGGTGGTGTCGCGCTTGCTGGCGCGGCGCGCGCCGACCGCGCCTCCTGCGGAGGAATTGATCGCACGGCTAAACCGCGATCTCAGGGCAGCCGTTCACGAAGTGAGCCGGCTTACGCCGAATACAGTTGAGGTGGTGGTGAAGGCGCCCATGGCCGCTCGTGCGTTCGAGCCGGGCCAATTCTACCGCCTCCAGAATTACGAAGCTTTCGCGCCCCGCGCCAACGGGACGAAGCTCGCCATGGAGGGCCTGGCGCTCACCGGAGCCTGGGTAAACCGCCAGCAAGGGTTGCTTTCGACCATCGTTCTGGAAATGGGCGGTTCTTCCGATCTGTGCGTGTTGTTGAAGCCGGGCGAGCCGGTGGTGTTGATGGGCCCCACAGGCACGCCGACGCACACGCCCGCGCGCGAGACCGTTCTGCTGGCGGGGGGCGGATTAGGGAACGCGGTACTGTTCTCGATCGGCCAAAGGCTACGCGAATTGGGTAGCCGCGTCCTGTATTTTGCCGGGTACAAGAAGATGGCGGACCGGTTCAAAATCGAGGAAATCGAGCGCGCCTCCGACGTCGTGGTATGGTGCTGCGACGACCCGCCCGGATTCCATCCGGACCGCTCGGGCGATTTCACTTTCACCGGGAACATCGTGGAGGCGATGGCGGCCTACGGGAGAGGCAATTTGGGCGATGTCGAGATTCCGCTGTCTTCCGCGCGGCGGATGATCGTGATCGGCTCCGATGGAATGATGCGCGCCGTGCAGCGCGCCCGTCACACGGTTCTCAAACCATACCTGGATCCTGACCATCACGGCATCGCCAGCGTCAACTCGCCTATGCAGTGCATGATGAAGGAGATTTGTGCGCAGTGCTTGCAGCGCCACGTAGATCCCGCGACCGGAGAAGAAACGGTGGTGTTTTCATGCTTCAATCAGGATCAAGCTTTGGATCGCGTCGATTTCGACGTACTTCGTGCGCGGCTTTCCCTCAATGGTGTGCAGGAGAAGCTGACGCGTCTCTGGATCGACCGCTGTTTGAGGCAATTGGGCGTGCGGCGCGAGTTGGCCACGCAGGCCGGGTGAAGTTCAAGTTGGCATCGATTTTGATATATTCTCGAAGGTGGATTCGCAGGAGGAGATGCCATGGCAGAAATTGCGGCAAAATATCTCGACCTGTTTCAGAAAAAGGCTTTTGCGCAACTGGCTACGTTGATGCCGGACGGGAGCCCGCACGTGTCGCCTGTCTGGTGCGATTACGACGGAAAACACGTGGTCATCAATTCGGCCAAGGGGCGCGTGAAGGATCGCAACATGCGGCGCGATCCCCGCGTCGGACTTGACATCCAGGACCCCGACAATCCCTATCGCCATCTTTCAATCCGGGGGCGTGTCGTGAGCATCGACGAAAAAGGCGCCGACGAGAACATCGACAAGCTTGCCAAGAAATATCTGGGTGTGGACAGCTACCCAAACCGGCAGCCGGGCGAGGTGCGCGTCATTTACAAAATCGAGCCGGACCGCGCCTTCACGATGTGGCGGGGAGAATGAACGCGGGTTCGCGGAACTGGCTGGACATTAACTCTGCGCTCAAGAGCCGGCGCTGGCTGCTGGTGGCTCCGGCTCTCTTGTTCCTGTGGATCGTCGCGCAGATTGACAAGACCAACGTCTCGCTCATTATCGCCGACCCCGCATTTCTAAAGGAACTGAACGTTGCCGGCCATAACACCGAATTAGGCGGGCTCATGTCCTCCTTTTTCGTTGGGTATGGAATTTCCATATTCATTTGGGGTTTCCTGGTGGATCGTTTCGGGCCGCGGAAGTGTGTGATCGCGGGGACTCTGATTTGGGCCGTCATGCTGTTTCTGTCGTCCCTGGTAGGCGACATTAGGCAGCTTCTTCTTATTCGCCTTTTGCTGGGGGCCGCGGAAGGAAATCTGTGGCCGGTCTCCAACGCGCTGACGAATCGATGGTTCCCCGTACGCGAACACTCCCGGGTGCAGGCCTTCTGGATCACCGGCTCGACTTTGGGAACAGCGGTTGGCGTCCCCATCGTTGCCGCCCTCATACTGTCGAGCGGGTGGCGCGGCGCCTTGACCGCTTTAGCTCTGGCATCTCTTTTACCCCTGGCGCTGTTTTGTTTCGTGAAGGACAGACCGCGCGAGCAGCGGCTTGACGATGCGCAAGAGATAAAGGGAGATCGCGAGCGGGCGCAAGCGGAGCCACTGAGCTTGCAAGAACTGCTTAAGAGCCGCCCATTCTGGTTGATCACTGTCTGTCAGTTTGCATCGGCCACGACCATCTACACGCTGGTTCAATGGATTCCGAGCTATGTCACGGGCCTCCGTCACCTGTCGTTCAAGAGTATGGGAGGGTGGATTACACTGGGCTACATCATCGCCACCATTCTGACGCTCATCGTCGGCTACATCGCCGATCGCACGATGGAGAGGCCTCTGGCCGGAGCTTGGGTTTCGGCGGCCTTCGTGATCGCTATCCTTCCAGCCCAGATAGCGCCGGCCATCGCCAGCGCCGTCATCCTCGCCTCGCTGATTGGAGTAGCGAGTTCCACGGCCGCCCTTAATGGGGCACTCATGCAAACGCTTGTGAAACCGGAGGCCATTGCTCGGGGCACCGGCATTTACGCGGGTATCGGCATGTTCAGCTCGGCTATGGGACCCGCGCTCTTTGGCGCTCTCATCGGTTACCTCGGCGGGCAGTATTGGGGAGGCTTTTTATTTCTGGCGATTCTGAATGTGGTTGGCGCGGCCGGCTACGTCGCTCTGCACCGCGTCTCGACCACCCGGCCACTAGTCCCCGCGCGGCCCGAGAAGCGATCCTACATGGCGGCACGTTAAGCAGCCACCCACTTCGATGAGCGAACGCTTCGCGGTTCACCCCAGAGACGGCGTCGCCATTTCAGTTCAGCGAAGCGGCTCGGGACCGCCCCTCTTATTGCTTCACGGCGCCGCTGTGGACAGTTCTGCTGCTTGGTCGCGGGTCCTGCCTATATTGACCGGTCATTTTACGATCTATGCAATGAACAGACGTGGGCGCCCACCGAGCGGGGATGGGAATGCCCATGCATTGTCAGCCGAAGTAGAGGACTTGGCGGCGGTCGTCGATTCGATGCCTGAGCCTTTCACGCTTCTTGCGCATTCTTTCGGAGCGCTGATCACCCTAGCGGCTTTGGACCGCCTGAAGAATGTAATCCGCCTTATTCTCTACGAGCCGCCCGTGTTTGAGTTCCCCAGATCTCCGCGCTACCAGGAAATTGTCCAATGGCTGGAACGCGCGCTCGCATCCGGCAATCACGAAGAGGTGTTGACGATTTTCCTGCGAGACCAGGTTGGCACGGACGAATCTAGTCTCGCGCGCTTGCGATTGTCGCCGATTTGGGACGTATTCAGTAAGATGGCGGATACTTTGCCGCGGGAGGCGCGGGTTGTCAATACCTTTCGCGTAGACCTCAATCTGCTTGGGTCTTGGAGAGTTCCGACAACCATGCTGTTGGGCGGCGAAAGTCCCGATGAGGTAAGGGACAGCGCCACGTTCATCTGCCGCTCGATTCCCGGCTGCCGGCTTGTGATACTGGAAGGCCAAGGGCACTCAGCCATGCTTAGCGCTCCGGAGCTTTTCTCCGCCAAGGTTGTTGAGCTAGCGCGTGGGGGCGAAGGCGCCTCCGCAGTATAATCGGAAGTTCGCTTGCCGATGAATGCAGCCACGCTCGAACCCATTTCTTGTGGGATCTCTCGCGCCAGCGCTCTCCGTCTCATAGCCGCGACTGGACCGGATCTCCAGGATCTTCTCCAAGCCGCTGCGGAGTTGCGCGAGCGGCGCACCGCAGCGATCGTCACTTACTCGCGCAAAGTCTTCATCCCTCTGACAAACCTGTGCCGCGATCGCTGCGGGTATTGCACCTTTGCGCGCGAGGCCGCGGATCCGTGCGCGCACACCATGACGCCCGAAGAGGTGCTCGCTGTCGCGGAGGCTGGCCGAAGGGCGGGGTGCAAAGAAGCCCTTTTTAGCCTTGGGGAACGGCCGGAAATCCGCTATCCCGCATATCGGCGGATGCTCAACGGGAGGGGATATGCGTCCACCATCGACTATCTCGCCGCGATGTGCCGGTTGGTTTTCGAGCAAACGGGTCTTCTCCCGCACGCAAATCCGGGCTCAATGACGCGCGATGAGATGGAGAAACTTCTCCCCTTCAACGCCAGCATGGGCATGATGTTGGAATCGGTCAGCGAGCGGCTGCTCCGGGCCGGCGAAGCGCATCACGCCTGCCCCGATAAAGCGCCCTCGACGCGGCTTGCGACTTTGAAAGCCGCGGGCGAACTCGGGATCCCATTTACGACCGGAATCTTGATCGGCATTGGTGAGACCGCCGAGGAGCGAGTGGATTCACTGCTGGCCATTCGCGAAATCCATGAGCGATACGGCAACATTCAGGAAGTGATTATTCAAAACTTCCGGGCCAAGCCGGATACGCGCTTCGCTCAATGGCCCGAGCCCGGCGCGCTCGATCTGGTCCGCACAGCGGCAGTCGCCCGGCTCATCTTTTCCGGATACGGGAGGGGATCGGAAGTGAACCTCCAAATCCCGCCAAATTTGACGGACGACGATTTCGGATTTCTTCTCCAGTCCGGCATCAACGATTGGGGCGGCATCTCGCCCGTGACCCTGGATTTCATCAATCCGGAAAGAGCGTGGCCCGCGGTCCCGAAACTGAGAGAGGTCACCGCTCGAGCTGGATTCGAGCTCCGGGAACGGCTAGCCGTGTACCCGGAGTTCGCGCACCGCGCGCCCGAAGCCGTTCGCGCGCGAGTTTTGGAGCTGGCGGACGATGCGGGCTTGGTGCGCGCCGAGGAGCAGCGATGGTAGATCCCGCCGTTGCCTCCATTCTCGATAAAGCACTCAGCGGTGGTGAACTCGACGTCGCGCAAGGCGAGCGTCTATTCATTGCGGCGGGCGAAGATCTACGCGCTATCATCGCGGCGGCTGATGATCTCCGACGCCGGAAGGTTGGCGAGCGAGTCACTTACGTAGTAAACCGGAACATCAACTTCACCAACGTCTGCGTGAAGCGCTGCGGCTTTTGCGCGTTCAGCCGAGGCCATCGCGCCGAGGAAGGCTATTTCTTGCCGGTAGAGGAAGTGGTGCGGCGCGCCCAGGAGGCTTGGGATCTCGGCGCGACGGAAGTGTGTGTGCAAGCCGGCCTGCCACCGCGAATGAAGGGATCGTTCTACATCGATCTCTGCCGGGCGATCAAGACGTCGGTCCCTGACATTCACGTCCACGGCTTCTCGCCGGAGGAGGTCCTTTACGGCTCGGAATGTTCGGGTTGGAGCGTGAATGACTATCTTGCGGCTTTGAAAGACGCGGGCGTGGGATCTTTACCGGGAACGTCGGCGGAAATTCTCAACGACCGCGTTCGCAATTTGATTTCGCCTGGCCGAATTTCTACGGCGGAGTGGATTCGAGTGATTTCCACCGCGCATCGCCTAGGAATTCCCACCACGTCGACCATCATGTTCGGACATATCGAAACGGCTCGTGATTGCGCGGAGCACATCTGCCTGCTCCGTGAAATCCAAAAGGAAACCGGCGGGATCACGGAATTCGTGCCTTTGAATTTTATTCACACGGAAGCTCCCATGTTCCGGAAATCCCTGGTTCCCGGAATTCGTCCAGGCGCTTCGCCCGATGAGGTTCTCCGAATGTGTGCGGTCTCCCGAATCATGTTGAACGGCTGGATCGACCACATCCAGGCGAGTTGGGTGAAGCAGGGCGCGCGATTGGTGCAAGCCAACCTGGACGCCGGCGCCGATGACTTGGGTGGAACGTTAATGAACGAAAGCATCTCCACTGCGGCGGGCGCTCCTCACGGTCAGTTCCTGCGTCCTATTGATCTTCGCGCGCTGATTTTCGAAATGGGCCGCGTGCCGGCGGAACGATCGACCACGTACCGTGTGCGCCGCCTATTCGAGAGCGAACCGGAGCAGCCCGACAAGCTAGATCTGGTCGAGCCGGCGGGCGCGTGCTTCGGCTCGTATACGAGCTTGATTTCGTCGGAGCGGTTTCGTTTCCGAAAGGCCTCGCTCGCGTGACTATCGCCATCGTTGGAGGAACGGGGGCGGAGGGAACGGGCTTGGCTCTACGATTTGCGCGAGCGGGCGCTCGCGTACGCATCGGATCGCGCGATCTGACGCGAGCGCAAGCTGCGGCCGCGCGGATTAGCGAAGGTGCTCGATCCACTCAGGTCGAGGGTTGCTTGAATCAAGATGCCGTTCGCGGCGCCGACGCAATCGTAGTCACGGTGCCAGCCGAAAGCCAAACCGATACCCTGGCCGGCATCGGCGCTCATCTTTCGCCGGGCGCGGTGGTGGTGGATGCCACCGTGCGGCTCAAATCCGATTCCACCGAAGCTTCGGCTCAGCAGGCCGCGCGGAGTTTGCCGGAAGGAACTCGCGTGGCGGCGGCGTTTCATACGTTGGGCGCCGATCTGCTGATGCAGCTCGATCACGAAGTCGATAGCGATGTGCTGGTCTGCGCCGACGACCCCGAAGCGAGGCGTGTAACCGTCGAACTGGTGGGGATGCTGGGTGGCGCTCGTGCCGTGGATGCCGGGCCCCTGCGCAACGCGCGGCTGATCGAGAATCTTGTGTCGTTACTGATCGCCATCAACCGCCGCAATAAAGTGAAACATTCTGGAGTCCGGATCACGGGTTTATGATCGCCGCGCTGGCCGGCGGTGTGGGCGCCGCGCGTTTTTTGGACGGCTTGGCGCGCGTGATTCCGCCGAAGGATATCTTCGTGATCGGGAACACGGGGGACGATACAGAAGTCTATGGCCTGCACGTATCGCCCGATCTCGACACCGTCACATACACGTTGGCGGGCCTTGCGGATCCGATTCGCGGCTGGGGCCTGAAGGGCGATACATTTCATAACCTCGAAGCTCGCCGGAGGCTCGGTGTCGAGAATTGGTTCCAAATCGGCGACCGAGATCTTGCGACTCACATTTTCCGAACCGAGCTCTTGCGGTTGGGGCTGAAGCTGAGCGCCGTGACCTCCGCGGTACGCAGAAAGCTAGGAGTGCGATCCTTCATCACGCCGATGAGTGACGACCCCATTCGCACGATGGTGGAAACTCGCGCCGGATTATTGGAGTTCCAAGACTACTTCGTCCGCCGTCGCGCCAGGGATGCGGTCCGAGCGGTTCATTTTCACGGCTCGGAGAAAGCAAAACCGGCTCCCGGCGTCCTCGGCGCCATCAGGAACGCCGACGCGGTTGTCTTCTGTCCCTCAAATCCCATCATTAGCATTGGGCCGATTCTCGAAGTCCACGGAATTCGGCAAGCCCTGCTACGTCGCCGGGGGCCAACCGTTGCGATTTCTCCGATTGTGGGCGGACGCGCTTTGAAGGGACCGGCCGCAAAAATGATGCGCGAATTGAAATTGAGCGCATCGGCGCTCGGTGTTGCTCGCCTCTATCAGGGAATCGTGAATGTATTTGTCTTAGATAATGAGGACCAAGCCATGGCGTCTAAGATTGAGTCTCTTGGAATGAAAACAGTGGTCACGGACACAATTATGAGCAGTTTGTCTAAGAAAAAGGCGCTCGCTCGCGCAGTGATGAAAGCTCTCGATTAAATGGTCTGCGCTCTCTTGCCCGTCAAAGCTCCGATGAATGCAAAGCAGAGGCTGAATGGCTTTTTGTCTCCCTCTCAAAGAGAGAGTCTGGCACGGCTGATGTTTGAGGAAGTCCTTACGACGCTTTGCGCGGTTCGCGGCCTGGACCGGATTATCGTGGCGACCAGCGATCAAGCGGTCGGAGACCGCGCTGCCCGCTCCGGCGCGATCGTGTTCGAGGAAAGCGAACAACGCGGACACAGCCATTCCGCCGACCTAGCCTCGCGTCGCGCTAAAACCAATGGAGCGGCGACCGTTCTTCTTTTGCCCATCGATGTTCCGCTCGTCACCAGAATCGAGATCGAAGAGCTCATCGAGGCAGCCCGTCTCGAGGAAGCCCAACCAGGCGTGATCGTAGTTCCCTCCTTGGACGGAACGGGCACTAACGCGTTGGTCCGCACTCCGCCGGAGGCCATACCCAGTTGCTTCGGCCCCGGAAGCTTTCGCGCGCACCTGGATCGGGCGCGAGAACGCGGCGTTCCAGCTATGGTGAAGCGTCCCCCCGGTCTGCTTTTCGATATCGACACGCCGGAAGATGTGGACGAGTTGTTTCGGCGTGCCCCCGATTCGCGCATCGCCCAGTGGCTACGAACCCAATGGCCATCCGCATCGTAGGGCTCGAGGGTCTGCCCGAGGTCCGTCCGGGGGGCGATCTTGCAAATCTGATTCGGAATGCTGCCGTTCGCGCTGGTGAGACTATCGCGCCAAAGACCATCATAGTGGTGGCGCAAAAGATTGTCTCGAAGGCGGAGGGCGCGATAGTGGATCTTCGCCAAATTGAACCCTCCGATTTTGCCAAGCAATGGGCGAAGCTTTGGAGCAAGGACGCGCGTTTGGTCGAATTGATTCTGCGCCAGTCCCGCCGCATCGTTCGCATGGATCGCGGCATCATGATCGCGGAAACTCACCAAGGATTCGTGGCGGCCAACGCGGGAGTGGATCAGTCAAATGTCCCCGGTGAAGACTTCGCCACAGTTCTCCCCGTTGATCCCGACGCTTCAGCCCGTGCATTTCGAGTCCGGCTTGGTTGCGGAGCCGTGCTGATCACCGATAGCTTCGGCCGGCCCTGGCGGGAGGGGTTGGTGAATGTCGCCATCGGTGTCGCCGGAATGGAGCCCCTCGAAGACCGGCGTGGCTCGTTCGATCGCGACGGCCGCATTCTCACCGCCACCATCGTGGCGGTCGCCGACGAACTCGCCTCCGCAGCGGGATTAGTGATGAAGAAAGCCGCTGGCGTACCGGTTGCGGTGGTCCAAGGTTTCGAATGGCAGGGCGCCGAAGGCGCCTCCGCGCCGCTGATTCGCAGCCGGGATCTCGACTTGTTCCGGTGAGGGTTATGCCTTTCAACCCCTGTACGCGCGACGCTGTGCGGCTTGACAGGCCTTGCAGGGACGCGCTTGCTACAGCTTGACAGGCGCGACGTGCGAAAGCTATTATGACTACTCGTCGCCGCGACATTCTTCCTGTGTCTCCGCGGCTAAACGGACTCGCGGTTTTGGTCCCAGGATGAACTATGACCATCTATGACATCGAGTTGAACTCAGCCGCGCACTACCCCGTCGGCGGAATTGTCGAGTTGTCCCCGTTGGTGGAAGAAGCAGGATTCGGCGCGATCTGGAAGGGCGAATCGAACAGCACCGATCCGTTGGTGTTGCTCTCCGCGGTTGCGGCGCGGACCAAGAGCCTCAAATTAGGCACTGCTATTTATCACATCTATGGCCGCAGCCCAGTGACGCTCGGCGTCCAGTCTGCGACTTTGCAGGACCTTTCTGGGGGGCGCCTGCTTTTGGGATTGGGAGTCGCCAACACAACCATCGCTTCATGGCATGGGGGAACGTTCGACCGTCCGCTTCGCCGCATTCGCGAGTTTGTGGACATCGTCCGCCAAACCGCCGCCGGCGAGCGTGTCGAATACGAGGGCGAAATTTATAAGACCGGAAAACGGTTCCAGCTTTCCTGGAAACCCGCTCATCCCGGATTCCCGATCTACGTTGCCGGCCTAGGCCCGCAGATGACACACTTGGTCGGCAAAATTAGCGACGGCGTAATGATCAATATGGCGATTCCGGCTACTGTGCGCCAAATCGCCGACCGCGTTCGCGCGGGCGCGGCCGAAGCGGGCCGCCCGGCGAGCGATATTCAGATCGTCACCAAAGTGCGCGTCTCGTTGAATCCCGATCGCGCCAAAGCACGCGCCAAACTCCGTCAAGTGCTCACTTTTTACAACATCGCCGACCACTACCGCGACATGCTGAAAGCCTCCGGCTTCGAGTCGGAAGTCAACGCCGTGCAAGAAGCCTTCCGCCGGGGGGGGTTCAAGGCCGCGCAGGAGTTGATCACCGACGATTACATGGACCGGCTGCCGGTTGTGCCGGCGACGTCCGCTGGGGAAATTAAGGAACGCCTGAAGCCTTTCGTTGACGCGGGCGTGGATCGCCTGATTATTCCGTACGTGCCCTCCACCGAAGACGTCCTCGGAGACGCGAAGCGTTTTATCGAAGCTTGGAAAAAAGACAAATAGAGGACAATAACCACACTTATGCGCGATTTTGCCGATGATCCGGAAAAAGTAAGAGATCTGTTAGTAGGCCGAGTGGTAACGCTGGGAAGAGTCCGCCAGCTCAATGCCAAGGACTATTTCTACCAGATGCTCAAAGACAACCCGGAAATGACGATGCTCGTGGACAACCCCGCCAAGTCGATGTGGCTGGACTGACAAGCTAGGCAGCAGAAGTATCATGCCCGTACCGGAGTTAATCACTGAAACAACCGAACAAGACAGGCAAGCGATCCGCCAAAGCGTTCGCGAGCTTTGCAAAGATTTCCCGGACCTCTATTGGCGCAAGGTGGACAAGGCCGAGGAATACCCGGAAGAATTTGTAAAAGTTCTTACTAAATCCGGATACCTGGCCGCCCTGATTCCCGAAGAGTACGGCGGCGCGGGGATGGGCATCACCGAAGCCAGCATTATCCTGGAGGAAATCAACCGTTGCGGCGCGAATTCCGGCGCCTGCCATGCCCAGATGTACACTATGGGCACTCTTCTGCGGCACGGAAGCGAAGATCAGAAGAGCCGCTACCTTCCGCAAATCGCGCGCGGCGAACTGCGGTTACAAGCTTTCGCGGTAACAGAACCCAACTCCGGTTCCGAGGCCACGCGGATTCAGACCACCGCGGTCCGCAAAGGCGACCGCTACATCGTCAACGGACAGAAAATCTTCATCTCGCGAGTCAAGCAGTCCGATTTAATGCTCCTGCTCGCCCGCACCACTCCCTACGACCAGGTCAAGGACAAGACGCAGGGCATTTCGGTTTTCATCGTTGACATGCGCAACGTTCGCGGCAAACTGGACGTGCAGCCCCTCGACATGATGGTGAACCACCATACCAATTCGGTCTTTTTCGAAAATGTGGAGGTTCCGGTGGAAAATCTCATCGGAGAGGAGGGCCGCGGCTTCAGCTACATCATCGACGGCTGGAATGCCGAGCGGATTCTGGTCGCCTCCGAAGCAATCGGCGACGGGCGCTGGTTCATCGATCGCTCGGTCAAATACGGGAGCGAGCGTGTTCTATTCGGCAAGCCCATCGGAGCCAATCAGGGGCTTCAATTTCCGATCGCGCAAGCTTACGCCCGTATCGAAGCCGCCGATCTGATGCGGTTCCAAGCGGCTGGAAAATTCGACCGCCGCGAAAAGTGCGGCGCCGAAGCGAACATGGCGAAGTTGCTCGCATCCGAGGCGGCGTGGGAAGCGGCCAATATCTGCCTCACTACCCATGGCGGTTACGGATTCGCTCGCGAATACGACGTCGAGAGAAAGTTCCGGGAGACACGATTGCTGACGGTCGCGCCGGTTAGTAATAATCTGATTTTGGCGTTCCTCGGAAATAAAGTCCTGGGACTGCCGAAATCATACTGACCTAGACTTTGGAGTAACTGAACGTATATGGCCAATGAACTGCGCCGTTCCTGGATGTTTGTGCCGGGCCACCGGCAGAAGATGATTGATAAGGCTCTCGGCCTCAGCCACATCGATGCGTTAATGCTGGATATTGAAGACGGCGTCCCTCAACAGGAGAAGCAAACCGCTCGGGAGCAAATCGGAGCTTCGTTAACTCAAGCGAGGGCGGCCGGAACCACTCCCGCGCGCTTCGTGAGAGTCAGCGCCGCGAGCTACGAACACCTTTCGGCGGATCTGGCGCACATCGTCCAGCCGGAGCTGGATGGACTGGTTCTACCCAAGATCGAAACGCCGTCGCAAATCCAGCTCGCAGATGCGATTCTGCGCGATCGCGAGCGTCAGGCGGGCCTCGCGCAAGGCAAGGTCGCGTTGCTTGTCGCCATCGAAAGTCCTCGAGGGCTGATGAACGCCCATGCGATAGCCACCGCCTCACCTCGCGTGACCGGATTAATGTTCGGAGCGGAAGATTACGGCAAGGAGCTAGGGCTGCCGTTTCGGAGAGAAGGCGAAGCTTCGGAAATGCTGTTTCATCGATCGGCGCTGGTGGTCGCGGCTGCGGCCGTGAACATTCAAGCCGTGGACGGCGTCTGGCCCGATCTTTCAGATCCCACTGGGTTGGAACGCTTCGCATTGCAATCGCGGAGGCTCGGATTCAGCGGGATGTCTTCGATTCATCCCGGTCAGGTCGATACGATTAATCGCATTTTCGGGCCGACCGCGGAAGAAGTGGCCTATTGCCAAAAAGTCATCGCGGCTTTCGACGCGGCGATTGGGCGCGGAGACGGATCCATCGCTTTCGGCGGTCAACTCATCGATCTTCCGATCGTCGAGCGGGCCAAGCGCACCGTTGCATTCGCGGAAAAACTCGGCGTGGCAGCGAGTTCTTGAGGAGCGAACAGCGCGGGACGCGCTCGCCAAGGTGAATAAACAATCGCGGCCCGCGGGTTCACCCGATTCGGGCTGTGAGCGAAGTTTTCCGAGGAGGATTCGTAAAATGGCAGTCAAACAAGGCTGGGAAGGACGCTATTTCGAGGATTTCGAAGCCGGCGACATTTATCGCTGCCGTTTGGGCCGGACTCTAACCGAAGCCGACAACATTTGGTTTACACTTTTGACCAATAACACCAATCAAATCCATTTCAACTCCGAATACGCCAAGCGGACCGAATATAAGCGGCCTTTGATCAACAGCGCGCTGACGCTCGCGATCGTTGCCGGGATGGGCGTTGCGGATGTCAGCGAAAATGGTTTTGCCCTCGGTTGGGACGAAATCAAATTGCCGAACCCCCTATTTGCCGGTGACACGCTGTATTCCGAATCGGAAGTTTTGGAAAAGCGCGAATCCAAGTCGCGCCCCCAATGGGGCATCATCAAGGTGCGCACGCGGGGCGTACAACAGGAAGGTAAGGTCGTGATCGATTACGCTCGCTCGGTGATGGTTTGGAAACGCGCTTTTGCTCCTTCCCACGATCTTTTCCCCACTATTAATGAATCCAAGTAGCAACGGTCAACCCGCTTTATCCGGCGTCAAGGTTTTGGCGCTGGAGGTGTCCGTATCGGGTCCGCACTGCACGCGCATCCTGGGAGACATGGGCGCCGAGGTCGTCAAGATCGAAAAACCAAAGGAAGGAGACCTGATCCGTCACTGGGATAGCGCCGTCCGTGGGTTATCGTCGGGCTACGTCTGGCTGAACTATAACAAGCGCAGCTTGGCCCTGGATGTCAAAAAGCCAGCCGGGCTGGAAATCCTCAAGCGCCTGGCCAAGACCATCGACGTATTTGTCGAAAACTTCGCTCCGGGAGTGGCCGCAAGACTAGGTTTGGGGTACGAGGATCTCCGTGCCATCAACCCTCGACTGATTTATTGTTCGATCTCCGGATATGGTCAAGGCGGTCCTTATAAGGACGTGAAGGCCTACGACCTGCTGATTCAGGGCGAGGCCGGCATCATCGCCACCACGGGATCAGAAAGTCAACCCGCAAAAGTAAGTGTGCCAATCGCGGACTTAGCGTGTTCCATGTATGCTGTGACGGGCATACTCACAGCTCTGTATCAGCGAGAAAGAACCGGGCGGGGCCAGTATATCGATATCTCGATGTTTGAGTCGATTTTGGCTTGGCAAGGATATTTTTTGCAGCATTACTGGCATCAGGGCGAAGAGCCTCCCCGTGTGGGGTTCCGGCATCACTATGTGACTCCATACGGACCCTTCCTGGCTGGCGACGGAGTGTATGTGAGTTTCGCCGTCGCAACCCGTCAGGATTGGGAAGTATTTTGCCGCGAAGTTATCGATCGGCCCGAGTTGCTGGAAGACTCTCGCTTCGAAACATCCGAATTACGCCGCAGGAATAGAGCCGCTCTCGAGAAGATGGTCGAGGAAATCTTTCTTCAACGTGGGCACGAAGAATGGCTGGCTCGACTCGAGAAGAGCCGTCTGCCTTACGGCGAAGTGAGAAACATCGGACAAGTAGTCGCTCATCCGCAAGTAGCTGCCCGTCAAATGGTGCGCGAAGTTGATTCCCCGGTGGGACGCATTCCCGTGACGGCGAGTCCGCTGCGCCTCTCCGATAGCGCCGCCAGATTCGATCCGATTCCCGCGTTAGGGGAAAACACAAAATCCATTCTCAACGAATTGGGGTACTCGGAGGATGCAATTCAGCTGTTACGCGCCGAGAAGGTGATTGAGTAAAAACTTATCTCAAATACATCTTCCCTGGGTCGATCTCTTCGCGCAGCAGCCGCAGTTCCTCTTTCGAAGGTAATGGCGTCATCGGTACCGGATTTGGAATTTCCAGCGGGAAACCCGTGTTGTCCAATAGTTGTTCCACTGTGATTCCCGGATGCATGGAAACCAGCGACGCCGTCCGGGAAGGATTATCGAACCCCAGAACAGCCATGTCGGTGATGACCCGATGAGGTCCGCCTCCCCGCAATCCGAGATCTCGGCGGCTGCGGCCGTTTACGAACCCCGGGCTGGTGAGATACGCGACAGCGTCCGGCAGCTTGCGTTTTCCATGCCGCACGATGACGACGACGCGGTTGGCCAGCGAGGCCACATCGTTACCTCCGGCGCTGCCGTTGAAATAGTGCTCCTTCCCGTCCGCGTCCTTCGTCAGCGTGGTATTTACGTTGCCGAAGCGATCGACCTCCAAGCCCCCGATGAAACCGACATCCACCACGCCGCGATGCAGGTTCATTCCGAGAGTATCTAGAAATCCGCTCCAGCAGGTCGCGCGATAGAAGATCCGGGAATCGGCCAAGCCGACCGCAATGTCGACTGGGCTCATGTCGGCTACGCCGATCTCCAGCAGCATGCTCAACCGAGGTGCGTGAGTTTGCCGCGCCAGCACGCACGCGACTTGGGGGAGACCGATTCCCACGACGGCGGTTTCACCATCGCGCACTTCATGAGCCGCCGCGGTCACCATGATCTCGCTGGCTGTGATGCCGGAGGCCGCTTGTTCCTGAAGCTCGGCCGAAATGGATGCCATATATATACTCCCTAATAGCCGAAAATCGCTTCGGCCTTAATCTCGTTCATGCGGCGCAGGCCCCCGACTTTTTCCAAATACTCCCAATGGTCGCGGGGGCCAAACACATAATCCTGCAAATATTGGTTCATTCTCTCGGGGGTCTTGTGACACTCGGCGTACAACTTTAAGTGCTCCGCGTCGTAGTCGTAGCACCCGAACACCGATGTGGGGTGGGCTCCGAACGGCTGATGAATCACCGCCTCCACGCGGTGGCCGGGAATGACGGTGCGCTCCGGCTCCCGCTGAATATATTCGGTGGGAACCAACTCTTCGGTGACGACGATTAGCCGCTTGCCAGCCTTCGCCTGTTCCTCATTTTCCCAACGAGGCCCATGGATCCAGCAATTACCGTTCGAATCGGCGATCGGCACATGAACGACGGATACGTCCGGCGTTATGCCCCGCAGGAAAACAAAATCCTCTCCGGTAAAGGGACACTTTCCGCGGCGAAGATAATCCGGCGCGGCCGTCTCCAGCCGCTCCATCATCTCCGAAGCCAGTAGGGACTTGATCGGAATGAAGGAGATACCCAAGGCTCCCGCCAAATACCCAAAGGCGAGCGAAAGACTGCTCGAATCGATGTGAACGATGGCGCCGTTGTCGCGAGCGCGATTGATGCAACGCACTGGTCCGAAGCGATCCAGCGACCCGCCCCCTACGATGATCTTCGATACTAATCCAGCGCCGACGAGCAGATCCGTTTCCATGCCCATCACGCCCTGCGACAGGGTGAGGGTTTTTTTCTGCTGACGGATGACCTCATGAGCGAAGACGATCGCATTGCGGGCAATGGCGAACCCGCCTAATGCGATATGCGAACCGTCCGGAATGCTTCGCACGACTTCGGCAACGCTCTTGACTTTATCTGGCACTTTTCAAAACTCCATCGGGGGAGGTTACTATTAGAAGACGCCCGTTTGGGCGACGGAACTCCCCATTCTAATGAGCGAGGTAGGGGCTGTCAATAGGGTGACAGCAGTATGGGCGACCGCCGCACTGGCAAAAGATGGCGGCGGAGAGTGAGGAGACATTCCGGCCGTTTCTCTGTTTGCGCCAGTTTCCGAGGGCGGTCGCGTGTATCGCTGCGTAGGGGCCGAACGCGGAAAACACAGCAAATCCCGCCATAGTCGCGCCAATCCCGCGACGTTCGCCCCGATAGAGCGAACCCGGCGTCACGCTAATGCACCACTTCGGTCGTTCCGGCGGATTTGAGAAACGGTCACCGATGCGACTTTATCGCAGCCCACCTCTTCTTCTGCGCCCCGGCCATGCGTGGTCGCGCCGCAGCGCTGTGGTATTGATATAGAAGTCGCTTCCGCAGCGTTTTCGTCCAACACAATGCAATCAAATCGGAATCGCGAGCCGGAGTACTGATTCTAATGGCATACGTAATTGCGGAACCCTGCATCGGCACCAAAGACACGACGTGCATCGACGCCTGCCCTGTCGATTGCATCCACCCCAAAAAAGATGACCCCAAATTCGCCGAACACGAGATGATCTACATCGATCCAGTAGAATGCATCGACTGCGGGGCGTGTGTGCCGGTTTGCCCAGTTTCCGCCATCTTCGCGTTGGACGATCTGCCGGACAAGTGGGCTGATTTCGCCCAGCGCAACTCGGCGTATTTCGGACGGTAGCGCCCCTCGAACGCAACAGACGGACCTGATCGATGGTTTTGCCGAGGATCGCCTCCGGCATGACTCCCGGTGCTGTTTGAGGCCCGGCTAGCCCGGCTTGGCGCAAGAGGCTCTCCGACTACTGCGATCCGTCGCCTGAAAATCGCCTTCTGCTGTCTACGCGCAGTTTAAAGCCGCTCTACTTCGAAATGTCTTCGAGCGTCAAACCTTTGGTCCGCGGACCGAATGCGCCGATAGTAAGCACCATAATCAGCATCGCTGCGGAGATGAATAATGCCACCGCCGGGGTGCCTCCTTGGCGCAAAAGGAGGCCGATCAACAAGCCCGCGAACGCAGCGGTGGCGCGGCTCCAGGCATAGACGAACCCCACGGCGCGAC
The DNA here is from genome assembly GCA_036557165.1 of Bryobacteraceae bacterium. Taxonomy (GTDB): domain Bacteria; phylum Acidobacteriota; class Terriglobia; order Bryobacterales; family Bryobacteraceae; genus Palsa-187. The sequence goes on along the minus strand of DATBIA010000106.1, from coordinate 4,500 downwards.
CGCGAATCCGAGTCGGGAAAAGCTCGCCTTGATAATTGTGGAGCGCCACCGACATCCAATTATTGGAAAGCGTCACCATCACTCCGAAAAGGATTACAAGCAACGGGTTGGACTGATTTGCAAAAAGGTAAATGAACGCCCCGATGCTTACTCCAGCCAAAACAAGTTGCCATTTCCTTTCCATTCGGTCCGCGATCAACATACCAAGCAGCGGACCCACCGGGTTCGCGATGGCGATGATAAACGCGTATTCCAAGCTCGTGCTAATGTGGATGCCTTTTGCGATTAGCAGCGTGGGCACCCAGGCCCCGAAGCCATAAAACGCGACGGTCTGCATCAGATTAAACACCGACATCACCAGCGTGCGCTTTCCATAGGGCGGACGGAAGATTTCGCGCAACCCGTTCGCTCCTGCAACAGACACAAGCGGCGGGCCCGGCGGTTGAAGTGGCCCGCAAACGTCGCGGGAAACACGCGCTTCCAAGTCTGCCATCACACGCTCGGCTTCTGCTTCGCGATTATGAACCGCCAGCCAGCGAGGACTTTCGGGGAGCCGGCGTTGCAGCTGCCATGCCAGCAATGCGCCCGCCGATCCGATCAGGGTCACCCAGCGCCAACCCTGTAAGCCCAGGGTCTGCTTCGGAACCAGGAGCCACCCGAGCAGCGCGACCACGGGAACCACACTGAACTCGATGAACTGGCCAAACGCGAATGCCTTGCCGCGCGCATCCGGAGGAACGAGCTCGGCCAGAAACGTGTCGATGGTCACCAACTCCACGCCGATTCCCACGCTGGCCACGAAACGCCATAGATCCACGCCCACCGCTGTGTTCTGGAAGGCCATCGTGGCAGTCGCGAGGGAATACCACAGCATCGACGATATGAGGATGGCTCTCCGTCCCAAGCGGTCGGCGATCGATCCGAATCCCATGCAGCCGGCGAACATTCCAGCAAATGTCGAAAATATGAAGAAGCCGACGCTATTGGTCGCGAAGGGTCCTGTGGTGCTGCTGGCGAATATGCCGCTCCCAACCAGTCCCGGCGCAATATAGGTACTCAGAAAAATGTCGTAAAACTCAAAGACGCCAGCCAGCGAAATCAGAACCACGAGTCGCCACAGCGATCGCGTCATCGGTAGCCGGTCCAGCCGGGCAGCGATCTGGCTCGTGCGAGCCGGCGCCGCGCTTGGAGCTCCAGCCATCGGGATCATTCTAATACTTCCCCCGCGTTTGTCATCTCCTCACCGGAATCGGCCCTTTCGATCCGGTCTGCCAGAGTCGGCCCTCAGCCAACTCGATCAAGAGAGTAGACTTGAACCTCAATCGCAGTGATAAGGGTCTCCCGACTAAGCGCCGCCGCGCGCTCCTCGGGGAGGGTTTCGAGGAAACGCTCGATGGCTTCGCGAATGTTGGTCAAGGCCTCTTCGAGTGTTGCCCCGTGCGTTTGGCATTCGTTCAACTCCGGCACCACACCTAAAATCCGTGCTCATCCCGCTCGATCACAACGATCACCTTGCTGGTCATCGCCAATCATCTTAGCGCCCGGGAACGGGTCGCCCTGGATTGGGAATGGATGGTCGGCAAACCGGTAGTTATCCTTCAAGCCTTTCGCAAAGGCCACCCACCTGCCCGGCGGTCTATTTGCCATCCTCGTTTTCTTCGCCGTCTTCACAGCAGCACGGATAACCCTGCCGGCACGAGTGCTCCCGGTGGTGCTTGTCGCATCAACCCTTGCGGCAGCCGTCGCGATCGTTTTTGCAACAGTAATCCCAAATCGTGTACGGCTGCAGCTCGATACATTTCACAGGGGTAACCGGGTCGTCGCTCTCGATCACCAGCTCGCAAATGCGAGAGCACCGCTCCGTGGCGTGGTATTGAATCACCACCGGAAGACAGGAGCCTGGGCGCAGTTTCTCCGGGAACGTATTGTGCGGCTACTTCCAACGACGGCTTCTGCGTTTGAAGTGAACCCTTGTGACTCGCCGGTATTGCATATGGAGAGCGTGCGATCCGCCCAACGGCACGCGTTCACACCGCCAAAAGTAGTCGAACCGGTGATTGTAAGCTTCCCGGGAGGCGCATTGCCCGAGACGCTCATGCTTACCGGGCCGATCGGATCGTCGCTGTTCACCGTGATCGTTGCAGACTTGGAGCCAAAGCTCGCCGGTCGGAAGCGGATCGGCACGTGCAAGTAGCCTCCGGCCTCAGTGGTAAGCGGGTATGAGAACATGTTGGGCACGATGAAGTCGCCGGAGGAAGACGTGATACTGGTTATTTAGAGCGTGCAACGGCCGCTGTTGCCGATAGTCACCGTCTCATCCGCGAAAGAGCCGACGCACGCGTCGCCGAAACTGCCGGAGTCCGCAATCATCAAGGTGAGCTTGGGCGCCCGTTCGACGCCCGAGACGGCCACCATGTGCCGTCCGGTCAGGTCGTCGCTGTTGAGGGTGATCGCCGCGGATTTGGGCCGAACCTGGCTGGCTTGAACCGGATTGGGATTTCGATCGATTCACCGGCTCCCACAATCAACGGAAATGTGGTGCTCAAGCAGAAAGTGGCAGACACCGGGGACTCGCGCGCATCGCGATGCTGGAATCGATCATGATGAACTGGGCTGCCTTCCGCCGTGATCTTTATCCAGTGGGCAAATACTTGCGGTCACCTCGGTAAGATTGACCGCGGGCCGGCAAGCGGCCCGTCGGTCCGAGGCTTACCTCACTCGCCATCTCGCGATAGGGCCCGAATTACGGTCTCCGGGATCGACTCCGACTTCAGCTTTTCGCGGCCAGTAGGATCAATTCGGGTCCAGATCCTGGTCTCCGAGCATTCCACGGCGAGATCCGCGCCTTTCAATGCCCTATGATGAAGATCGAAGCTGCTCCGGCCGAATCGCGTGATTGTCGTCTCCACAGTCAGTTCGTCGTCGAAGCGGGATGGAATCAAAAACTTGCAGCGCGTATCCACTATCGGGATGACGATACCCTGCGTCCCCGCCAAGTCTCTCCTCGGAAAACCTGCAGCCGCGAAAAGAGCCGCAGCGCATGCGTCGAACCACTTAAAATACTGCGGGTAGAATACGATACCTGCTGGATCACAGTCTCCCCATTCGATTCGGATCGTGTGCCGGTTTTTAAACATAGTCGCCGTCTTCTCTTTTCTATTGTAGATTCCGATTGGGTCGAACGGGGTCGCAGTCTGCAATGGTCGAATTAGGAACCTTGGTGTCCACGCTATACGCCGACGGTAGCGCAGCACGGATGGCCGAGCGACTTTCCTTCCCACCGGCGAACTCGGCGACATCGTTCGAAGGTAACAACCTGTTGTTCCTTCAGATGGAACGTACTTACGCGATTAAAGACTCGTCCCTCGAACCAATTGCAGGTAAAGTATTCTGGTTTAGCGCCGGAAGCTTGCCAACCGCAGGGACCTTCCCCGATCTTACTCAGATCGATCCCCAGACGTGCCACTTTCTCGCCGATGGAGCGTGTAATCATCTCCGATCGCTCCGCCCTAAGCCGAGCCAGCGCCTGCTGCCTCTGTTCCTCGATCTCGGCTGCCGCTTTGGACCCAGGCGGCACCGGCTTAAAGACGATCCGCGGAGGTGCAGGCGATGCCAATGGATGCAGGAAGCGGTTTATTAAGCCGACAAGCCGATCTATTTCCTCTTCGCGAACTTGCTCGACCTGATCATGCAGCGCTCGTCTTTTGTTCAGTCATGGGGTCAGTCAAAGTGGAAGGATATGACAGCCGCCGCGCCGGGCACGACAGGCGGCCTGAGAGGCTGCCGCAGGACACAGCCCTGCGTGACACGAGCGGCTCTGCTCAAAGAGGTACATTCAAGTCTGTCTCCGACTCGGCATTGGGGGTAAGTACGCGCAGCTTGTAAATTACCTTCGGCCCGGAGTTCGAAACGCTAGCTTTATCAAATGCGATGATCTCGTGATTTTCCACATGAAAGGTGTGTAGATGAAATACAGCAGACCCCTCGGACCAGTGACGGGTCATCTCCACGAAATCACTCTCTCCAATCGAACTGCCGCCTGCGGCAAACTCGATCCATGCTGGTTCAATGCCGAGTCGTTTCGCCATGTTGGCATTATGCTGCCGGTTTAAATGAGTCGTTCTGGAGTGCATGTGCACCTCCAGAATCAGCTCCTGCCGCATTCGTGCCGGTCCGGGTTGTCGTGAAGCAATGCTTACCGGTTGCAAGGGGAAGTCGAGCGGACGTTGAAATCGCGCAACCAGTTCGGACAACAAAGGGAGGTCCTCGTCCCGGGCCTCTTCAGTCAAATCATGCAGCGCTTTTCTTCGATCCCTCATATCATGCAGGTCAGCGGCGGAAATCTTAACGTTTAACATTTTAGTTCGCCCTGGCGTGATTTTACCGGGTCGAAGTGCTCTAGCCAATCGCGGCGGCGTCACGGAGGGCGCTGCCGCCTTCGCTTTCAACGTCCGGGTGGCCAGCTAAGCTCTCCGGAAACAGGGTGGAAGGGAGATTGCC
>DATBIA010000105.1:0-124188 GCA_036557165.1 Bryobacteraceae bacterium | reverse complement strand
TCGGCGATGCGCAGGGGCAGTACATCAAGAACTCGGCGATTCACGATACCTACAGCCGCTGCGTCACCGTGCACGGCACAAATTACCTGGACATTGGAAACAACGTGACCTACAACAACATCGGTCACTGCTTCTTCCTGGAAGACGCCGTCGAGCACGGCAACCAGTTCGTGCATAACCTGGGGATTCAGACCAAGTGTCACCCGGACGCGCCGTGCGTCGCGACAAACCTCGCCGCAGCCGGAGAGAGCCGGCCGCCGGGAGGAAATGGCCAGAATGCCAAGGACGTCCTGATTCCATCGGACAACACGGCGGCGACTTTCTGGATCACCAACCCCGACAACATCTACCGGGATAACGTGGCCGCGGGTTCCGACGCGACCGGCTTCTGGATGTCATTGCCGGAGCACCCGACGGGTAAGTTCGAAGGCACGGAGATCAGTGCCAACACCTGGCCGCGCCGAACGCCATTCCGCGAGTTCAAGGGCAACGTCGCCCACTCCAACTACGATTCGTTCATGTTCGACCGAAATGAATCGCCCAATGGCCATTTCAGCGTTACCGGCAGCTCGCATACCGGTCATGAAAATCCGGCCGACGCAAACAGCCCGGCGGTGGAATCGGTCTTCCAGGATCTCACCAGCTACAAGAACCGGAACGGCGCCATCTGGGGCCGCGGTGAGATGCACGTATTCAAGAACGTGAAGCTGGCCGACAACGCTAACGGCTTTACGCACGCGTCCGGCGAATTCGGCCGTTACCCCTTTACGTCAAAGGTTGTTGACTCGCTGTTCGTGGGCGAAACCGAGAATATCGGCAACCCCAGGACGCCGGCGGAAAAGGCTTACGGCCGCAGCTTGCCGAAGCCCGAAATGCCGGATTACCCGATCCACGGCTACGAGTTCTACGACTACCGTCATGACGTGGAGAATACCACCTTCGTGAATTTCCAGGACAACGCCACCCGCAAGTCGGGAGCGATGACTTATCTGTTCTATACCAGCTTCGGGGTCAGCTCCAACAACTCCGTCGAGAACGTGAAATTCGTCAACGCCAAGCCGGTGTATTTCCCGCCGATGGAGCGTAAGTGGGCCAGCGATAACGGAGGCAGTACGGCCTATAAGACCGCGGTGATCCGCGACAAGGATGGCTCATTCGGCGGTGGTCCCAATTCCTACGTTCTCATCAATGACGGCGTCAACGACAGCATCGCAGCCGACGCAGGAGACTGTGAGATCAAGCCCACCTGGAACGCTGCCGTGTGCAAGGGCGATGTTGGGCGCCTGAATGTTGGCGGCCCCGGCGGCGGTGGTCGTGGCGCAGGCGCCGGTTTCGGTCGTGGCAGAGGCGGGGCTTTAGCGGGAGGTCCGGGCGCAGGCGCCGCGCCTGGCGCTGGTAGAGGCCCTGGCGGCGGTCAAGGCGCTGCGATAGCCGGCGGTCCTGGCGCTGCCGCCGGCGGCAGAGGAGGATTCGGAGGCGCGCGTGGACCTGCTCAACCGCCAGTCGTTCTCAGCCGTGATGGCAAGGAGTACAACGTAACGGGCACCAACGTCCGAGCCGGTACCGAGATCAAGGTGACCACCGAAAGGCCGTCCGTGTCCCTCTCGCTGACGGAGCTGGATAAGGGCTCGTGGGTGATCTTTGATCTGCCGGGATTCACCACCGCAGCCTCGGGTGCGCCGCAGGACAGCCTGGATGCGCTGCGCAAGGCCAACGCCACCTCGTATTACAAGGACAAGGATGCACTCTGGGTCAAGGTTGTCTCCAACGGTAACGGTGCTGATGGCGGCGGCCCTGGTGGTGGAACCAGCCTCCAGGTCAGCCGGTAAGCTGAATCCTGCTGTTTGAGCCGGCGCACTCCGGGGCTTTTGTTTCGTACCGCAAATGCCGCTCAACCGGTGGTTCGACTCTTGGCAGGCCCGCCTCACACTTGTAGGTGGGGAAGCCCGGGTCACAGTTGCGTACGTTGTACCTTATTGAATTCGTCAACTGATGCGATTCCAATAGCTTGGGCGCAGAGGTCGGGCGTTCAAATCGCCTCGCCCCGCAATTTTGAAAATATAAAACTCAGCAAGCCTGGAAATGAGGGGCTTCCGTCCGGCATTTATCGGGCAGATTCAACCGAAAACTAAGGAGTGTACGCTTTCGGCGGACGTCCGCCAGTGTTTGGAACGGCAAGAAATCCGGGCCAGAATTCCACGAGCCGCGCCCGGATGCGTGCCAGAATGCTATCGCTGCTTTGAATCGAGGTGAGCATTGCTTGGGGCACAACCTTGAAGGCGTAGTGCGCAAGCGTGTCTGTGGAGAGCTTGATGAACCGCTCCACCCTTACAGGGGAAATCGCGTCCTTGTGGTGCGCGTCAAGATCAAAAATGCAAATGTAGGCATTGTGCTCCGATGGGGGTTCACCGCCGTAAGTCTTCATCACGTCAACGTCACCAGTGCCTGGGGTGATTTCCGGGCGTCCCAAAAACGGTTGCCAACTGTCCCATACCGCTTTCGGTAACGCCAAAACGGTGCCTGCCGCCACGCCCTGTCCGGAAAGCTGAAACTTCACCATGATTTGGTAGAAGGTCCGCTTGAACACGTTCGCGATGTTAGGCCCTTCGATCTTCTCGGCTGCCCATTGCAGATTTGTGGCCAGTGCTTCTGGAAATCCCTCACGATGGAGCCTCAAGGCGTCCCGGAGATTACCCACGGCATGTGCGTACGAGCCGTGGAAGTCCATTGTCTGTAGTTCGAGGGCGCCGTACCGCGTTACGCGGAATTCGCCGTCCTGAAACCTGAGTTCAACCATCGTTACATCAAACGAGATTTCCGGCGATTGTTGTGTGCCTAGGACTGAGATTTCACCGCCGAGTTTGTCCTGAAAAAACACGTATGCGGTGTGACCGCTTCGGAGTTGCTGTTCAAGATCGGCACGTACGGTGACATCTCTCAGAATCGACGCGGGAAGTGGGTTGATCTCGGCATCGGTGAGGTTGAAGATCAACTGGCAGCTACGCCGAACAATGCGAGAATCAATGACACGGTATGGGCACGCCAGCCAATCCTGCCGCACACCGTTGCTACTACTGCTGATAGTGCAAACGCCAAGCGAGTTCTCGTTCTTTACGCACCTCGTTTGCTGGCGCAGGGTGGCCGTCAAAAACGGGCATTGCTCCGATTTCTTGCCGGTCACGGCATTCACATCCAGCCGCACAACGGGGTAGATGCGTTGCCCGAACCACTCGCTTATCGAATTGCCCTTGTCGGCAAGTTGCCCACTGCCTCCGCTGTTCTTCTTCTTTGCCATTGAGAGAATCTTTCGCCGTGCTGCGTCTGCATAGTTGGCCTGAAGCTCGAATCCAAGAACGTTGCGCCCGAGTTCCTTTGCTACTTCCAGCGCTCGCCCCGTACCGCAGAACGGATCAAGCACCGTTCCATCTGGTGGTGAAGACGTGAGTATCCGAGGGAGAATAAGCGCCCTCGGAAACGTCGCGGTGTGACCATCTTCTCCCGGTGCGACGGGCACGCTCACGACGTCGTTACTTCGCGTTTCTGCGTACGCGGGTTCGTAGTAGTATGTGGGGCGACCTTCCTTCGGCTTCTTTACAAAGTGGAAGAAGTGCTCATGTGAGAGCTTCAGCCTATCCCCTTCAGGTCTCGGCGTGACGTTCGGTTTGTACCAGATCAAATCGTTCCGTAGAATCCAGCCTGCGTTCTGCATTTCAACGGCGAAGCGGGCAGGGACCAAGAGCAATTGCTTTTCCTGCCTGAAACCGCCCATAGGCGTCTTTCGCCGCTGCCGGTCCAGATCCGACAGCCCTTGCCTGCCACTTTCTCTGATGCTGCTCCAGCGTGCGAAATAGGTATCTCCGAGATTCATCCACATGCTACCGCTCGCCTTCAGGACGGGCTCGGCTCTAAGCAGGATTTCAACGAGATGCGAAACGTACCACTCCGGGTACGGTTCAAGGCCCAATATGCCGCCGTTCGAGCGATACCACTCGTACCCCTGTGTGGAATCGCCAAACACACGAACTTTCGGGATGTCATTGAACAACTCCCAATTGTGCGACAAGCCGTACTCGCGGTGTCCCCAATACGGAGGACTGGTAATCAGAAGGTCAACCGACTCGGCGGGCACGTGCCCGAACAGATCAAAGGCGTCACCCTCCCAAACACAATCCGGAGCCAAAATGTTTTGGCTATTGGATGCCGCGGTTGCCATGGATGAAACCCCGATTGTAGACGATTGCACGAGCAGACGTAACCATATCGGCTGGTTGAGGATTATCCAACGAAAGAGGAGCATGAAACTCCAGGACCGGCAACGACGTTTCCAACGCGAGATGAGCATGAAAAGTGGAACGATCCGCTCATCTTGTGGATAATTTTCTGTCCGCCAAGTCCCTTGTGGACAATGCTTTGAATGTGCGATACTGCCGACTGCGCCCTTAGGTGTCGCAGTCTGTCCGCGATGTCTCGACCACGGAGGTCTAACGATGCGAAAACGCTCTCTCTTGTTCCTCTCGTTGCTGGTTCCAGCCTTTTTCGCGCTCGGCGGAGATGCCGTCGTCAAGGATCAGCAAAAAACTTCTTCGACGGTCCGCGCGAAACGCTGGTCCGATGCGGCCACCTGGCCCGACAAGAAGGTGCCGAGCAAAGACGCCGTTGTCACCATTGGGAAGGACATGGACGTTGTCCTCGATGTCAGTCCGCCGCCGCTGCGCAGTTTAACCATCGACGGCAAACTGAGCTTTGCAGACAATAAAGATCTTGAGCTGACCACCGAGTGGATCATGTTGCACGGGGAGTTGGAGATCGGCACCCAAGCCCACCCCCACACCCGCAATGCGACCATTACGCTGACCAATAATGTCCCGAACGAAGACATACAGGGTATGGGCGACCGGGGGATCATGCTCATGGGCGGAACCCTGAGCCTGCACGGCGATCGGAAACACTCCTGGACCAGGCTGGCAAAAACAGCCGCCGCGGGTAGCGACGCCATCGAAGTCCTGGATGCCGGCGACTGGAAAAAAGGCGACCTGATTGTCGTCGCGTCAACGGATTTCGATCCCCACCAGGCAGAGCCGCGAACCATCTCCGGCGTCTCTGGAAACGTGATTACGCTGGACCGGAAACTTGAATATATGCACTACGGTCAAGTCACCTTCGGCGTGGATGAGCGTGGTGAAGTCGGCATGCTGACGCGCAATGTCAAAATCCAGGCTTCCGCCGACGCAGAGAAGTCGTTCAGCGGCGGGCATGTGATGGCGATGGCCGGCTCCACAATGCAAGTCTCCGGCGTCGAGCTCTATCGAATGGGTCAGCATGAGAACCTTGCGAGGTACCCGATCCATTGGCATCTGGTTGGCGATGCGCCGGGGCAATACATCGAGAACTCCGCGATTCACGACACCTACAGCCGCTGTGTGACCGTGCATGGCACCAACGATGTGCGGGTTGAGAACAATGTGGCGTACAACAACGTCGGCCACTGCTACTTCCTCGAAGATGGCGTGGAACACGGGAACCAGTATGTGAACAACCTGGGAATCCTGACTAGGTGCAATCCCACCCGGCCCTGTAATTCGACCAACGCTCTTAACGGCTCCGGGGCCGGTCAGAATGACAAGGATCAGTTGATTCCTTCCGACAACACGGCATCCACCTTCTGGATCACGAACCCCGACAATACGTACCGCGGGAATGTGTCCGCGGGTTCTGAGGCAACAGGCTTCTGGATCGCTTTGCCGGAACACCCAACGGGTAAGTTTGAAGGCACGGAGATCAGTGCGAAGACCTGGCCCCGTCGTATGCAACTGCGGGAGTTTTCCGACAATGTCGCCCATTCCGACGTCGACGGGCTGATGTTCGACCGCGGACCCAATGCGCAGGGTAAATTCAACCTTGGCGGGAACACGCAGCTGCCCTATGCGAATCCCAGCGACACCAACAGCACCAGGCTGGAAACGGTGATCCAAGACTTTACCAGCTACAAGAACAGTGGCGCTGCCATCTGGGCTCGTGGCGAGAATCATGTGTTCAAGGGCCTGCTTCTGGCCGACAGCGGTATCGGCTACACACATGCGTACCCTGGTGTGGCCCCCTACCACGGCGACTTTACCTCGAAAGTCGAGGACTCCCTGTTCGTGGGCGAAACCGACAATAAGGGCACCCCCAAGACGGAAGCAGAGATCGCTTACGGCCGGAGCATGCCTCGCAAGGACGCGGATTATCCGATCCGCGGCTTCGAATACTACGACTTCACGCACCATGTGATCAATACCAAGTTCGTCAATTTTGTGGACAATGCCACTCGCAAGAGCGGAGCGATCTCGTACCTGCTGTACACCAGCTTTCCCATCAGCACCAACAACGATGTCCAAGGGCTGAAATTTGAAAATGCTAAGCCGGTGTATTTCCCACCGACAGAGGATCGCCGATGGTCCTTCTCCGGTGAATTCGGAAGGTTTGGAGGCTGGAATGGCGCGGTGTTCCACGATATCGACGGGTCGGTCGGCGGCGTCCCCAATTCCTACATTGTGATTGACAATGGGATCGCGGACGATCCTCAACACTGTCAAATCAAGCCGGATTGGAACGCCGCCGTGTGTAAGGGCGATATGGGGCGCCTGGGGATTAACGCCGGCGGCGCGGGAGGCGGCGCTAGAGGCGGAGGTTTCGGCGCCGGCGCTGCGGGAGGTCGTGGTGGACCTGGCGCAGCGGCCAGTGCTGGCGCTGCCGCCGGTCCTGGCGTGCCCGGCGGTCCTGCCGTAGCGGGCGGACGTGGCGCTGCTGGAGGTCGTGGTGGCCCTGGCGGTAGAGGAGGTTTCGGTAGAGGAGCCGCCCCACAGGTCGTTCTCAGCCGCAATGGTCGGAAACTTACCGTCAACGCGGACACCACGGTACTCGCCGGTACCGAGATCCGGGCGGAGAGCGAAGCGCCGACCCTGAACATTAGCTTACGGGAGATGGATCCCGGCTCATGGGTTATGTTCGAATTACCGGGATATTCCAGCGCTGCTACGGGCACGGCAGAAACGAGCATGGATGCACTGCGCAGCGCCAGCAGCACCGCGTACTACCACGGAGACGGCACACTTTGGGTGAAGCTTGTCTCTAATGGTGGCGGCGCTCGTCCCGGCGCTGCCGGTCGTGGCGGCTTGGCCCCAAGCAGTATCCAAGTCAGCAGGTAAGCTGACCTGCCATACAAGGAAGAGCCCTCGGCAGGCCGGGGGCTTTCCATCCGATCGCTTTCGGGCAACTGGGACGTCGTTCGGAGATAAGCCCCGCTTGAGAGCCCCGCGATCCAAGCCGACACGGCCGGAAATGACGGGCCGATGCCACAACAGTTGTTCGTCCAGTTTCTGCAGCTGAGAGCCTGGACCGTGGCGGTCGCGGCTCGGCAAGTACCTGTAAATAGATGTGCCCATTCTGAGCCGCGACCGCGGGGGAGCGGTACCGACGAACTCCGGTTAGTTGGCGCAGACCTTTTCCGTGTTCATGCGCAGAGTAGAAAGCGCGGCGGCTACTTCGCCACGGGGGCTCCACCTTCTACTCGGCTGCCGCCCCTGTTTGGGGTCCTCAGACGCGAACGTGTCGTAACTACCCGTTATTCATCATGAGACCCATCGACGTTAGCCCGGCAACACTGACTTCCAGCTTCGAGATGACACCCTGATCCGTTGGGAGGCCCGCTTTGATGTTGTCGATCATCTGGCGAAGATCCTGAAAATTCTGATCGGTAAAACGTGTGATCTGAATCGGTGTCTTGCTGCCCAAGAGCTTCCTCAGCGCAGCCCGCATTTCGCTACCGCCCTTGCCCGCATCGTTCAGTAGCTTGAAGCCTTCATAAGCGAGTAAGTCAGACACCTGCAATTCCAAACACGTGACGCTATCGCCTGGGATGCATTCAAGAAATAGGGCGCGCATCGCCACCGCGCCGGGGTCGGTTTGCATCCGTTCAAAAGCGCGGCGGATATACTTGCCATAGTTGCTGTCGTCGTAAATAACTCTTACCTTCCGGTCAGGAAACCGAAGCCGCATCACCTGTTCGGCATCTGCAAGGACCATCCTGAAGCAGATGTCGTAAAGCGTTTCCTTCGCGTCTTTGTTGCCCTTATCTGTATGCTTTTCGATCTCGTCGATGCGTCCGCCGACTACGATGCCGCACGGCCCGATCTGTCCGATAATCTCGCACATCCGACGGTTCAGCAGTTTTCGCCGATCACGCGGCCAACCCTTTTTAATGGCAAATTCCTTGTTTCCACTCTCGACATCGGTTGCATGATAGCGCCGGATTTCGGGTAGCTGTTTCTTCGCGTTTCGCCGGTTTTCGTAATCAAGGCGCTCTCGCCAAGGCTTTACAATCGCGTCCCACATGCTGCGGGGAGCTAGAAAGCCGCCAATGCAGAGTGTATGCGCGTCGTTGTAGCTCTCGTCGAGATGGAGTTCCCAGTCGTCCATAAATCTTCTGCGGTAGCTTCATTTTAACGAGCTGCTGTGAACCGCCACTTCAAATCGGGAAGAGAAGCGAGCACCTACTGCGCTCCGGCCCTCCGCAGGCTTCGCCGCCCAGTCGCCGCTTCGCAAATCGGCGCTCTGTAAGAGTGGCCGACAACCCGGTCCCGGTAAACACTACGGCGTCACTCGGGAGCACTCCTAAGTAACTCCCGCAAAACGAAGTGCGGCGGCATCGGTATTTTTCAGAAACGAGGGTGCCGCGCACCCTTTACGGGCTAGTCTGATCCTCCGCTACGAATCTGTTCTAGAGGCGCTCGGGCCACTCGGTGAGAAGTAGCGTTCGGCTGTCGGCGTGGTCACGTGGCCGCGCCCCGCGTGCGGCCACTCAGTGAGTGGCGGGCAACCCAACGACGATGAGAACCGCGTAGTCCTGCTTGTGGCAGCCGTTCACCACGGGCATGGCCGCCCCTGGCTTCACCGGAAAACCCGTGGTCCGAACGTTCGCGGGCGAGCACGAATTGTCAGCCGTCGCCGGCGTGTAGCGGGCAGTAGTCCTACGAAGGCTTAGTTATCTGCGGGCAAGTGCGCATACTCGACCACGATGACCTTCAGCGTCCCCTTGGTCCCCACCAGTCGCAGCCCCCATTGGTCCCGAATCGCGCCGGACAAGGACGGCCCCGCAAAGTCCGACGGCGCACCGGCAGCGGCAGGCGCCGGCGGGAACCCATAGTCTAGTTCCAGCGTGTAGCGGTCTGTCAGCCCTGTGCGATCTGTCGTGACACTGCCCAGCAATGCCCGCCCCGGGGGCAGCGAAAGCATCTCTGCGACGGTGAACATTGTGGCGCCGTCGATTCTCATACCCCCACCGGCGAGATAGCCCGTAGGACAGTACGTCACACCCGGATCATCGGCCTCCGAAGCCGACCCGGCCACGAACTTGTCTCCCGCCCTTTCAAGTGGGCGTCGCGGGGCTTGGAAATACAGAACGGGCATGACCTTCGGACAGGTACCGTCCCACTTTTTGACCTTGGGACCGAGCCTTCCATCGCTCCGGTCCACCACGAGTCCCAAGACGTCATGCGTCTCTTCATTGTGGAGGAGTTTCAATCCGAACCGTTCCTCGAGAAGGGTCTGAAGCATGAGGCGTTGTTGCCGTTGCGTCACTGGCCCCGATGAAAGACCCTCTATGGCAAACGCCGTCCGATTGACCCAGTCCGGACCTCCCGTGACGCGCATCGAGGTATTGAACCCACCGTCACCGTAGGCGGTATAGATTAGCCATGACAGCGACATACTCGCGATCGAGAGCCGGGTAGGGCTCACTCGCACCGCTTGGTTCTGGGGAACGGCATTCGGCGCCGCTAATTTGATGGTGGCGACCTCGAAGGTTGGTTTCGAGGGCGGAACGGGCGACGGTTGTGCCAGCGCGTCTCGGACGGGCAGAAGAACGATTGTGGCCGCGATTGCCAGCCCTAACCCGAGAAGCTTTTTGGTGTTCGTCATCCGTTCGTCTCGTATGTTGGGTTCGAGAAGCAACGCTTCCCATAGCCCCTCCCGGTGCTCTCATTAATAGCATGATTTTATGGTCTAAGCGATTTACGATGACCTAAAGGGCAGGTCTGGGACTCGCGTTAATCTGATAGACCTTGCATGCCTCGCCGTGGGTCAGCCACGGCATTCGCAGGGCTTGCTCAGGATCACGCGCTATGGATCACGCGCTATAAGGAGAATGCAGGCTCGGTAACTGTACTTTGTCTGGAAATGCCAACCAACCGCTCGAAGGTCGAAGACGCCACCTCGCCGCCCTCGGCGTTCATGGAGGCATCGACGGTCGCGACCTCCCGGAATCGGCGTGCCTTATTCAGTATCCTTGACGCATCAGATCGTCTTACTGTACATTGACAGTGGTACACTTGATCCAGCAGAATCCCGATGATCTTCAGGCTCAATCCGTCCGGGGGCCAGCCCATTTACCTCCAACTCATGCGTCAGATCCAGCACGCGGTGGAGACGGGTGTGCTGAAAGATGGCGACGTGATGCCTGGGATCCGTACCCTAGCCGAAGAACTTACTGTCAGCCATAACACCGTTGCCAAGGCTTACACGGAGCTGGAGCATCAGGGCTTGCTCGATCTGCGCCACGGCTCCGGCGCCTACATCAGCGTCAAACGCAAGGTCCTGTCTCGGACCGATACAGTCCGATGGGCGCAGGAACAGGTTCGCGAGTTCATTGCCAGGCTGCGTGAGGAGGGGCTCGCAGACGAGGAAATCCGGCTTCTCTGCGAGGCTGAGCTGCTTTACGAGAGGCCGGTAACCGAAAGAGCCGGCGCAGGGAGGAAGCGTTGAAAGGCGCTGTGATTCAAGTCAGCCACCTTACCAAGATTTACGGCCAGGTGGAAGCTGTTCGGGATGTCAGCTTCGAAGTCGGCCCATCGCGAATTACAGGCTTCCTCGGCCGCAACGGCGCCGGCAAGAGCACGACCATCAAGATCCTGCTGGGCATGGTCCGGCCCACCAGCGGGACCGGTTCCATCCTGGGTCATCCAGTGACCGATCCGCGAGAGAATCTCCTGCTTCGCAGGCGCGTGGCGTATGTGGGCGAGGATAAGGGCCTGTACGCCTATATGACGGTAGCCGAACTGATCCGCTTCACACGATCGTTCTACGGCGATTGGCGGCCGGAAGTGGAGCGGCGTCTGCTGCGCGGTTTTCAACTACCGGCGAACCGCAGGGTTAAAGCGCTCTCCAAGGGAATGCGGACCAAGCTGGCGTTGCTCCTTGCCTTGGCCCGTAATCCGGATCTGCTGATTTTAGACGAGCCGACCGAAGGTCTTGATCCCGTCTCCATCGAAGAGTTGCTGCAGACGCTGGCGGGCAGGGCCGCGGAAGGCACGGCTGTCTTCTTTTCCTCGCATCAGCTGAACGAAGTCGAGCGGATTGCCGACGATATTCTCCTGATCGATCAAGGTCGCCTCCTGCTGGACATTTCTCTCGAGGACCTGCGTGAGAATTACCGTCGCGTCACGCTGGGGTTCGACGGGCAGCCGCGCGAGGAAGATTTTCGCCTGCCCGGCGTGGCGCGGATCCGGGCAGCGGGCCGCCAACTCAGCCTCCTGACCAGCGCCAACGCGGAGGCTCTTGTCGATATAGGGCGCGGGTTGGGGGCTGTATCGGTGGATGTCGCGGCGGTCAGTCTGCGTGAGGTCTTCCTTGAGATGGTGCAGGAACCGAAATGACGCTTTGCGATCTGGCCTTGTGCCAGAAAGCCTGGAAGGAAAGCCGCGTGCGTTTCGCCATTATGGTTCTGGCGCTGGCGTGGATCTGCGCCGCGATTGTGCTCCTGCAGCGAATCGCCAGCGCTCGCTCGGATGAATCGATGAGCTACGCGCAGTTCATCTGGAAGGCGGTCTATAGGGGCGCCGTGCGGGACCTGTTTACCATCCTGGCGATGCTGCTCGGCCTCGGCGGCCTGCTGCAGGAGCAGGCGAAGGGTACGGCGGGATTCACACTGGCGCTGCCGGTGAGCCGGAAGAGAATGGTGGCGGCCCGGGCGGTTGTCGGACTAGCCGAGGTCGCCTTCCTCTCGTTTATTCCGGCCATACTGCTGCCGCTGCTATCTCCGCTCGTGAACGAGTCGTATCCTTTGGGTGCGGCGCTCACTTTTGGAGTGCTGTGGACCGCCGGCGGATCCATCCTGTTCGCCGCAACCTTTCTGTTGTCCGCGGTGCTTGCCGGCGAGTATACGCCATGGATCGTGTGCACAGCCTCGCTGGTTGCGTATATGCTCTTAGTCAGTCTGTGGCCGCTTTCACTCCTGCCTTCGCTGAATTTTCTGCAGGTAATGAACGGTGTGGGGATGCCGTGGTTCCGCGAAGCAAAATATGCTCTGGTTGGGCCGGCGCCGATACTCCCGATTGCCGTCATGGGGCTGGCCGCCGCGTTCTTTATCTGGGCCGCCGGCGCGGTGACAGAGAGTCGCGATTTCTCATGAGAGGAGCCGAACTCATGCTCTGGTTCAAGGCGTGGCGTGAGAGTCGTCCGCGATTCCTGATTTGTGCGGGCATCGTGGCCGCGATCTGTATTCTCGGGGTCCTGTTAGAAGGGCCCGCGCGGGAGCAACTCGGATCGAGGCTGGTCCCGAATTCCTACGTCGGCTATGTCTATCGCCTGACGTACGCGGGAACGGTGCGCGGCCTGTTTTCTTTGTTCGCGAGCGTTCTGGGCCTGGGAGGTTTACAAAGGGAACGCGGACTCGGCACGGCCGCGTTTACGCTAATTCTTCCCGTTACCCGATTCCGGTTGATTTTGGTTCGGGTGGGTATGGGGATAGTCCAGATCGGGGCAATTTCCCTGCTGCCCGCGGCGATCATTCCGGCGTTGTCGCGCGTAACACACCAGGTCTATCCGCTTTCGCAGGCGCTCCAGTTCAGTCTGCTGTGGTTCGTTTGTGGAATTGCAGGGTTCGCCGCGTGGTTCCTGGCGTCGACTCTATTTGGCAGCGACTTTACTGCAGTCACAGTCTGCGTTGCCTCCGGTTTTCTGTTGGGCGTGGCATCGCAGCTATCGTCGCTGGGCGCGTACCTCCCCAGCGGCAATTATGTGATGAGTGGGTTCAAGATGTCTTATCTGGATCCCCAAACCGATTTGCTTACAGGGGCCCTGCCGTGGAGGATTCTTCTGCAAATTAGTCTGCAGGCAGCAATTCTTATGGCCCTAGCGGTGCGGGTGACTGAAAAGCGGGACTTCTGAATGAGCGCTGGCGTCGTAATAGGCCCCCGGTTGCCACGGGCCACACGGAGAATGTACGGCGTTACTCGGGAGCAATAGTCTGATCCTTCCGCTATGAATCTGTTCTAGAGAGGCGCTCCGGCCACTCGGTGGAGAAGTAGCGTCGGGGTGTCGGCGTGGTCACGTCTGCGTGCGGCCACTCAGTGAGTGGCGGGCAGCCCAACGACGATGAGAACCGCGTAGTCCTGCTTGTGGCAGCCGTTCACGTCGGGCATGGCCGCTCCTGGCTTCACCGGAAAACCCGTGGTCCGAACGTTCGTAGGCGAGCACGAGCTGTTAGCCGTCGCCGGCGTGTAGCGTCCGGAGCGGCATCCGAGATGGGTGACATCGTAGAGGGTCGCGCCGTCGGCGAGTTCCCACCGCTGATTGCCGTCCTTGTCCTTGGGATGAATCGTCAGCACCGTCGTCACGTTGCGGTCGCCCGTGACGAGGTATTTCCCAGGAGCCAGCGGAAAGGTCGGCTTCTCCATGATTAAGCCGTGTTCCTCCAACCACCAGTCCGCGGCGTCGAATTTCCACTGCGCCGGCGCCACGCCGCCGGCCGCCTTCAATTCAGGGTAGCGGTCCAGCTTGCAACCGCGCGGGCCCGGATCCTGGCTCCAGAGGCCCCATGATTGCGCGCTGTTGCCGGAGGTGGCCCCGGCGTCTCCCAGCGCCGCGATGTACTGCGGCTCAAGGAGCACCTTGAACTTCGAGAGGTCTGCCGCGTGAATCGGCTGCTGCAGGCCGGCCACTAACATGAGGGATCCCATGGACAGGAGCCCGCGGCTCACGGACGGAACGAGGTGGCGGACATTCATGCGATTGCTCCTTTTCGATGACCTGATGACATCCTACACCAACGCGCGCCCTGGCGCCGGGCTCCTCGTGGTGGATCTCGACCACGGGCTCGGGACTCCTCGCGTCACTGCGCCGCCTCGCCGATGTAGAGCGCTTGCTATACCAGTTCGATGGCTCTCGGCACGCGGTATCCCTACGGTAGGCGGTCCGACTCCGGCGCGCCGATCGACGGGTGGCAATTGAGATGCCGAGGGCGGATAACACGCCGCTCGGAAGTTCAGACCGGCGTGCTGACCCGCGAGCCCTCTGGAAGGACGCCGGAACCGGCGGCAATGTCCGGCCGGTCCGGTCATTGAAGAAATACTTCACACGCCGTTGAGTGAAAATTTTCCAGCACAGATTGCGAGTTGAGCGTGGAATGCCATCCCACCCACAAGAATAGAAAACGGCAAAGACATATTCGTTGTATACTGCCTGAGTTTGGAGGCCACAATGGTCCGTCCAGTCCTTATCGCGCTGGCGTTCTCCTCGGCGCTTTCGTTTGCTCAGCAGCCCTGCGAAAACCTCTCCCAGCTCAAGCTGCCGAATACCACCATCACCCTCGCCACTTCCATATCCGCCGGAGCTTTCAACTTGCCGGGAGGCAGAGGCGGGGCCGCGCCTGCGAACGTTCCCGCGTTTTGCCGCGTTGCAGGCATGATCGCTCCGGAAGTAAAGTTCGAGCTCTGGCTGCCCGCGGCCGCCGCGGGTTCAAGCGGGTGGAATCGCAAATTCATGGAGGTGGGTAACGGCGGCCTTGCAGGAACGATTAATTACAATGCGATGCTCGATCCGCTCCGCCGCGGCTATGCTTCGAGCAGCACGGATACCGGCCACACCGCGGATAACGATGGGCACTGGGCGCAGGGGCACATGGAACGCGTCATCGACTTTGCCCATCGCGCCGTTCATGTGACCGCGCAAACGGATAAAGCTATCATTCGCGCCTTCTATGGCGCTGCGCCGGAGCATTCCTATTTCAGCGGCTGCTCGCAAGGCGGACAGGAGGCGCTGACGGAAGCGCAGCGCTATCCGGACGATTTCGACGGCATCATCGCGGGCGATCCGGCGAATTTCTGGACGCATTTATATATGGGTGGACATTTGTGGATCACTCAAATCATGCAAGACGGCTACATTCCCGCCGCCAAGGCTCAACTCATTGGAGACGCGGTGTACAAAGCCTGCGACGCGCTCGACGGAATAAAAGACGGAATTCTCAACGACCCGCGCCGGTGCCACTTCGATCCGTCCTCTCTTTTATGCAAAGCCGGCGATGCCGCCGATTGCCTCACCCAAACGCAAGTTGAATCCGTGCGCAAGATTTATCAGGGCCCGCGAACGCCCGATGGCGATCAGATCTTTCCCGGCATCCTACCCGGCGGCGAAGCGGGCGCCGGCGGTTGGAGCACATGGATCACCGGCGCGAATCCCGGACGCGGTTCGCACAGCGTTTTAGGTATGCCCTTTCTTCGCTTCGTCGCGTTTGAAAATCCGGATTGGGATTTTCATTCTTTTCGCTGGACGCGCGCCGACGGATTCGATAGCGACGTGGACTATATAGACCAGACCCTCGGCCCCATCTTCAACAACATGAACCCGGATTTGTCGGCGTTCCGCGCACACGGCGGCAAGCTGATTCAATATCACGGCTACAGCGATCCCGATATTTCCCCGCTCAACAGCATTAATTACTACGAAAGCGTGGTGCGACTCGACAATCGCGGCGCCGCCCGCGGACTTGCGGACACCAAAAGTTTCTACCGGCTCTTTATGGTCCCCGGTATGTACCACTGCAGGGGCGGTCCGGGACCGGATACCTTCGATTCGGTTAAAGCCTTGGAAGATTGGGTGGAGCGCGGCGCGGCGCCGGACCGGATCGTCGCCTCGCATTCCACCAACGGCGCCGTGGATCGGACGCGCCCGCTCTGCCCGTATCCGCAAGATGCGGAGTGGAAAGGCTCCGGCAGCACGGATCGGGCCGAGAATTTCGCCTGCGGCCTTCCGAGACTGTAAGCCGCCCGGCTGAAACCGGCGCGGAGAGCATTCTGCCTGAGAGTATTTCTCCGCTTTACCCACTTAACTGATGTGCTCCGGTTTTTGGCCTTAGTCCTGGCCGCCGCGTCGCTGCATGCCGCGGGCGAGCCCATCGGTTTAAACATTCGAATCGTAGACGGCGAAGGGCAGAAGTATGCCCTGGGCTCGCGGGCCACGCGCGGAGTCACAGTCGAAATCACGGACGACTTGGGCAAACCGGTCGATGGCGTGACGGTGACGTTCCGGCTGCCGGATCAGGGACCCAGCGGCGTTTTTACCAACGGCTCCAAAACGGAAATCGCCACCACACACGCCGATGGCCGCGTGCTGGTGTGGGGTATGCAATGGAATCGCACGGCTGGCCCGTTCGAGCTTCGCATCACGGCCGCCAAGGGCGACGCGCATGCGGGAACCATCTGTCCGCTTAACTTGGGCGGCGCCGCCGATACTCAACCTACAAAATCCGTTTCGTCCGGACACTTTGGACACAAGTGGCTTTGGATCGCTCTGGGCGTAGGCGCGGCAGCCGGAGCGGGAGTGGCCGTGCGAGGAGCCGCCGGGAGTTCGCCTCCCGCGGTTGTGAACACCACGCGCATCGGCACGCCCACGATCGCGATCGGACCGCCTCAATGAAGCTCCTGCTCGCTCTTATTCCCGTTTGCCTGCTCGCGCAGTCGGGGCTCGAGCGGCCCAATCTCGGCGTGATGATCGACCGTCACGGTTTTCTCCGGCCGGTGTCCGGGGCTGCGGGAAGCTTTCTGGTGGGAGATCCACAGGCGGCCCGAGCGCTTTCGTTTGCCTGCTCGCAAACTGCGTGCGTCGCGAAGACGAAGGATTCCATCCTCGCGGGCGGCGCCGCCATCCCGGCGCCTGAAGGGCCAGCCGTTATCGCGACCGGCGATGCCGGGACAATATTCTATTTCCGAGAGCCGGGCCGGTTCGCTCAATTGCAGAATGGCGCGTTGACTCCGCTCGACTGGAGCGTGGATGGAGAACTCCTGTCCATCTCGGCATCGAACGGAATCAGATTCGCCATCCGGCGCGAGAGCGCGGTTTGGATCACGGCGAGCGACGGATCGGTGCTCGATTCGCTTCCTTCGGCGGAAGCGGTGCTTTTGCTGTCCGATGCGGTGGTGTACTCCACAGTGACCGAACTGGTGCTGCGGCGCTCCGATGCAAGCGAAGTGCGCTTCCCCTGCGCGGGCATAAGAGAACTCTTTGCGATGAGCGGCGGCTGGGTGGAAGCTCGTTCGAACTCGGGCGCGTTTTCCCTACGCACAGATGCCGGACATGAGCGCCTATACCAATTGCCGCAGCCATCTTCGGGAGCACCGAGATGATGCGAGCCGTCTGGCTTATGCTGCTTGCGCCTCTAGCGGCAAATGCGCAGCTTGCCTTGTTTTCGGTGAACGGAACCACGGAGGCACCCGTCGGAGCAACTTATCAATCGCCCACCGTGGCGGCCGGCGATTCCGAAGATATCCGGCTGCGAGCCCGAAACCAAGGCACGGCCTCGGTCACCGTCAGCAAACTGGCCGTCGCCGGAATCGGGTTTACCATCGTGCAAACGCCCTCCATTCCCTTTGTGATCGCGCCCGGCAACTTTCAGGATGTGTACGTGCATTTCGCGGGAGCCTCGCCAGCGTCCTACAGCGCGAATTTCCAGATCAACGGCATCTCCGTAATTTTGGTCGCCACTGTGGTGAATGCGGCCATTCTGAGCGTCCAAAGCCCTTGTGTTGGTCCCGACCCGGTCACGAGTGCGATTGATTTCGGAAGAATCCAGAGCGGCCAGACCGTCGCCTGCATCTTCACGCTCCAAAACAAGGGAGCGCAATCGCTGACGGTTTCCACGATTTCGCTCGCTGGCCAGGGATTCCAATTTTCGCAGATTGTGCATGCTCCAGTGCTGTTGCCACCGGGTGGCAGCTTTCCCTTTACCGTCGATTTTGTCGCGCCCCCCCCGATGGTCTATTCGGGAAGCCTCACTGTGGATGCGCACACCTATCTTCTTTCCGGGACGGCTTTTGTTCCCACGCTTCCCACTCCGGTGATTGAGTTCGACGCCCCGGCTCCCGCCAGCGGTCAGCAGCGCACCGTCAGCATGAGCCTGCCGGCGCCGGCGCCGGTTTCGGCGGAGGGGGATCTGCTGCTCTCCTTCCAGTCCGGTTTGAACTCCGTGACGGACGATCCGGCCATCAAATTTCTCGCCAACGGTACCCGGCATATGCACTTCACGATCAACGCCGGAGAGACACAGTTCCTGCTGGAAAATCACCCCGCGATTTTCCAGACCGGCAGCACGTGGGGCACGATCAGCTTCAGCATCTCTTATATCAACGTTCCCGTTACGGGCGTTGCATCCGCATCAATGGCGATTCCCGCCGCGCCGATTGTGGTCAACGATCCATTGCCTTCCATCGCCACTAGCCGCGCGGGCGACCTTGACGTCCAGGTGTGGGGCTACGACAACACGTATTCGACCGGCCAGATGTCGTTCACGTTTTACGACTTAAATGGCAATGCGATCCAGCCTGGAGCCATTCAGGCGGATTTTACTCCGCAGTTCCATAGCTTCTTCACCTCGTCGCAGGCCGGCAGCGCCTTTCAGATGCGCGTGAGTTTCCCGGTTCAGGGCGATTCCAGCCAGATATTAGCTGTGGATGTGCAATTGACCAATTCGGCAGGAAGCACCACGCTTCAACATCTGAATTTCAAATGCGCGGGCGGGACGTGTCCCGTCTCGGCTCAATAGCCGTCAGTAGCGTCCGGCCGGAACCGGTGGCTCCAGCGGATGAGGCGCGTGAGCAATCGCCAAAGCGCGTTCGCGGGCCGCGTTGAACTCGCAGCCAAACAGCGTGATCACCGCAAGCACGTACATCCAAACCAGCAGCGCGAGACTGGCGCCTACGCCTCCGTAGAGCAGGTTGTAATTCGCTACGTGCCGCAAATACCAGCCAACCGCCACAGTCGCAACCAGCCAGAGCACTGTCGCCAGAACCGCGCCTGGAAAAACTGCCTTGAACGATTGCTTGCGCTTCGGTCCCAGGTAATACAGCACAGCCGTCACCAGTACGAAAGCGCCAAAAGCGATCGCGTATGCCGCGGTCCGCCCAGCCAATAGCACCCATCCATTCAGTTCGGACGTGTGATCTATGAACGGCAGCCAGGAGAACAGTTTTCCTTGCAGCCAGGTGCCGAATACAATCAGCGCCGAAGCGATGCACACCGGCACAACCGAGGTGAACACGAGCATAATCGCGATAGCGCGCTCCCGCAGAAATGGCCTGCCTGTGGGGATGCGATAAGCGATGCGGAAGCCGCCCATTAAACTGGTGATCGCGCCCGAAGCCGCCCAGGTAGCCGCCATCACCGCGACGATCAGCAAGTATTCCGGCCGGCCGCCGCGCACAACGAAGAGATTCCGCACCACCTCTTCCGTGCCGGGCGGGGCCACTCTATATAGAACGTGCAAGATCGTGCTTTCAACCGCTTCCGCGCGGACCTGCACCAACAGCGCGGCCAGCGTGGTCAGAACGGGGAAGAACGAAAATAACGCGGAATAGGCTACTCCCTTGGCCGTTTCAAAACAGTTATCCTTGTAAACGTTTTCGCCGGCGATTCTGATCAATCGCCAAGTGTTTTCGCCAAAGTTTCGCTGGCGAGCCGTAACAGGTCTCCTAACCGCATTATGCGGCTTGAGCCGTGGCGCCTGCGGAACCCTCAGCCGTCTATGAGCGTGATAGTGACTTTAACGTCGCCATAGCGGCGGAAATAATTGGCTGCGGATTGCTCTGGCACTATTTGCGCCGAGAGGCGGGCGCCGCATCGAGGAGAGCGGCAAGGGGAAAGAAGGCCGCAGCCAACTTCCATTTGTTTCGCACCGCCGAGCCGATGCCGCCGGGGCGTGGGCGCGAGATCGGGATCTCTTCAAGGCTACGAACGGACTGCAATGCGCCGTCGCGGTCGCGCACGAAGAATCCGCCTTTTGCTCCGGCGATCACGAGCGCAACCGGCACATCGATGCGCTCGAACAGGGCGACGTTCGCCTCGGTGAGAAAAACTTCCCCGCGCTTGCGAAGCACATATATCCCTACAACTTCACCGGGCTGGTCCGTATCTCTCCCTGGAAGCGTCAGGTAGACGTTCGTTCCCTGCCGGCTGCCATAGAGTAGCCCGGTGGTTTCCATGCGAGCCGGATCCGGCTCCAATCGCGTCAATAAATCGTCGGGGAACTCGATTCGCAGCGGGCTCTCCGGCGGCTCCCATGCCTTCACTAAAATCACCTCGAAGACATTAGTGTCCCGGCCGCCGCCGCACTCTCACGAAATCTCGGCTATCGAAGGTCGCGAATCGCCGGTCTCACGCAGCCACGGTTGCATGGGCCATGCATTTTTCGAAAGCGGGGAAGAATAGATCCAACCCCTCTTGCGTGGCCAACGGCCCCATTAGGCCGATGCGAAAGATTTTACCCGCGAGGGGGCCGAAGCCCGCGCCGACCTCGATTTCGTGGTCGTCGAGCAGCGTACGGCGAACCTGCGCGTCGTCGATTCCCTCGGGCACCCGCACCGTATTCAAGTTGGGGATTCGAAGCCCGGGCGCGACGTGCATGCGGAGCCCCATCGCTTCGATTCGGCGAACAAATTCGGCGTGCGACCGCGCGTGCCGCTCGAAGCGTTTCCCGGCGCCCTCGTCGAGAATCGCCGCGAGGCCCTCCCGAAGCGCGTACAGGCTCGAAACGGGCGGCGTGTGGTGATACTTGCGGCCATCGTAATACTCGCCGAGCAGTTTCAGATCCAGGTACCAGATCGGATTGTCGAGCTTGCGCTGGGCGAGCCGCTCGCAAGCGCGCGGCGAAGCCGTAAACGGCGCCAATCCGGGAGGACAGCTCAGGCCTTTCTGCGTGCAGCTATAGGCAATATCGATGCCGGAAGCATCGACGTCGATGGGCACGGCCCCCAGCGATGTCACGCAATCGGCGATCGTCAGCGCGCCTGCCTCGCGCGCGGGACGTGTGATGGCAAGCGGCGCCTGCAACGCGCCCGTGGAAGTTTCCGCGTGAACGAACGCGACCACGGCTGGCTGCTCGCGCCCCACCGCTTCGCGCGCTTCTGCTTCCGAGAACGTTTCGCCCCAAGGCTTGCGGCAAAACACGACTTGAGCGCCATGCCGGCGTCCCATTTCGCCGATCCGGTCGGCAAAGTAGCCTGCGGAGAATACCAGGAGCTTCGCGCCAGGATCGACAAAATTCGAAACCGCGGTTTCCATTCCTGCGCTGCCGGTGCCCGAGAGCGCAAAGGTCACGGGATTGCGCGTTCCGAAGACTTCCCGCAAACCCGCGCGAACGTCTTCGTTCACTTGAAAGAAAAACGGGTCGAGATAGCCGACCACCGGCTTCGCCATCGCGGCGTAGACGCGTTGTTCAACCTGTGTGGGGCCGGGTCCGAACAGAAACCGGCGAGGAGGAGCGAGCGAGGGCATAAAATCCAGTGTAGCGTGCCCACGCAAACGACCCGTTCGAAAAGGGGAGATGCTATATTGAAGTTCTGTTTCCGAACAGCGTCTTTTCGGGCCCGTAGCTCAGTTGGTTAGAGCGCTACCTTGACACGGTAGAGGTCAGAGATTCGAGTTCTCTCGGGCCCACCACTCGACTTCCGCTCGAGATCCCGTTTCCCACGTGGTTTTCTCTCGCCTCAAACAGTCAATCGCCCGAAAATGGGCCGGGCCCGGGCGTGCACAGCCCGAAGATCTACCCGCGCAGCTTTATGGAGAGCGCGAGCCGCCGGGGCGCGAGGAGCCGATAGCTGCCCGCGATCAGTTCGTCTACCTCCTCCCAGTCGATATCCCCGACATCGAGACGCAGGGCGACCCAGCCTCTCGGTCCGATGTAAGCAGGAAGATAAAACCGGATCGGTTGAGCCGCGACGAGCACGGAATTGTCACCCGGCAGCACCTTGCAGGTTATCGATATGATGCCGTCGCCGTGATGATCGTTTAGGAAGTATGCGAACGGCTTCTTGCGGATCAGGAAGGAAGCATGGCTTCCCTGGTCGCGGCGCATCGCTTCCGGCAGCGCGAGGCAGATTGCTGAGACTCGCGTGAGGCGACGGTCTTCGACAGAGAGCTTGGCTCGATGCATATTCATATTGTGCTATCGGAATTACACGATTCGAAATGCCGGCCCTTGAGATTGGCGCTGGCTACTCGCGCCGCGGGTCCAGAGAACCGCTCCGGCAGATAAAACCGTCGCAAGGAGGATCGAGTATTATATCCTCGCCATGGACATCCACCCGCGAGGGAACTCTATAGCCTGGCCGCTCGGGCGAGTAAGGCTGAGCGGCGTTCTCGATCAGACTTGCAGGGCGCGATTCGTCGGACGAGGCCGGCTTGCTGTTGGGCGCGCACGATTTCAGCCATCCCAAATAGTAAGAACCCACAACCTTCTCGCTCGCATCAGCAATGTTGGATGCCGGTCCGGCTTCAACTGCGGGAACAGTATCCAGGAAGGACCCAGAACGGCTATGAGCGAGTTAGTGGCGATCTCTTACCCGGATGTTTATCGTGCCGGCGAAGTATGTGCGGCAATGCAGCGCCTGCAACAGCAATTTCTGATTGAGATGGAAGATGCCGCCTACGTCACACGAGAAAAGGACGGCAAGATCAAGCTTCATCAAACCCAGCCCGTGGTCGGTCTGGCGACGGGGCTTGGCGCGTCCCGAGGCACATTATGGGGCGCGCTGATCGGTCTCTTATTTCTGCAGCCTCTTTTGGGCATGGCCGCCGGCGCCGTGCTTGGAGCGGCGAGCGGGGCGCTCACCGGAAAAATGGCCGATTACGGAATCTCCGACCCGTTCATGAAGGACCTTGCCGGGAAACTGCAGCCGGGGACATCGATGTTATTCATTCTGTTCCGAAAGGTCACCTGGGATAAGGTTCTGCCCCATCTTTCTCAGTTTGGCGGAACCGTCACGCACAGTTCCCTTACGCAGGAAGCGGAGACTCGGCTCCAGTCGGCCCTCACCGTGGGCGCTGAGCCAAAAAAGGCCGCCTGACTCTCTGCAAGATCCGCCCTCTTGGATGCCGCCAGTATAGATCCGGTGCTGCAAAACCCCTCGGCGATCGGGTCGGATGCTAGATCGGCAAGCCAGCGAAAGCCGCGCCGGTCCCGCATCGATTCCAGAGAGCGCAAGGTTCTTCTTCGATTTCGCGATCTCGCGTTCCGCCGGAGCGTTCCCCACAGCCAGCGTATCCATTCGCGAAGAGTTGCCATAACTCCTCCCGCTCAGTCATGCGTATGAAGGAGTGCGTGCATGATGCCGGCCATGCGATCCCAATCCGCCCTTTCGGTCTCCAGCGACCGGCGGCCGGAGCGCGTGATGCTATAGACGCGAGCCCTACGATTCGTATCGGTAAGGCGCCACTGCGCGCGCACCATCCCACGCTGCTCCAGTCGCATCAGACCGGGGTAGAGAGTGCGCGTATTGAGCCGGATCGCCCCAGCCGAAACCTGGTCGAGGCGCCCGGCGACCGCATAGCCGTGCTGCGCTCCCATCGCGGCCAACGTTTGCAGCACCCTGAGGTCCAGCGTGCCCTGTAGGATCTCCGTTTTGGGGATTACATTAGACGTCCTACTGTTCT
Organism: Bryobacteraceae bacterium; assembly: GCA_036557165.1. Taxonomy (GTDB): domain Bacteria; phylum Acidobacteriota; class Terriglobia; order Bryobacterales; family Bryobacteraceae; genus Palsa-187. The sequence continues at coordinate 100,452 of DATBIA010000105.1, read as the reverse complement.
AAGCCGGCGCATCGCAACAATGCTTCCCGCAGGCGCTGGCCGCACCACTATAATGAGCGTGGAAGTCGAATCTGAGCCGAAAAGAGAGGAAAAGCATGGGAAAAGTCGCCAGACAAGTAGTCGAACAAGCGGGCGTCAATGTAGACGTGCTCCTCGATAAATTGTTGCGAGCCGCGGGCGCCGAATTCACGACGTTCTATTACTACACCATTCTCCGCGTCAATGCGATCGGGTTCGATGGTGAAGGGTTGAAGGAGATCATCGAAGACGCGAGGATCGAAGATCGGAATCATTTCGAGGCGCTCACGCCCCGAATTTACGAACTAGGCGGCGCGCTGCCGCGCGATATCCGGCAGTTCGCCGATATCGCCGGCTGCCCAGACGCTTATCTGCCCACCAACCCGAGGGATATCCATCAGATGCTCAACGTGCTGGTAGAGGCGGAGCGATGCGCCATTCGGACCTACACCGAAATCTGCAACATGACTTTCGGCAAAGATCATCGGACGCACGAGATCGCGCTCGCGATTCTTCACGAGGAAGTGGAGCACGAAGCCTGGTTTTCCGAATATCTGGGCGAAGGACCGTCGGGGCACTTCCGCCGCGGCGCGCCCGGAGCATCGCCTTATGTCCGCCGGTTCATGACCGCCGACATTGCCTGATCCGGCCTTGGTGATCACTACAACCTGCCTCACTGCACGCGGCCCGTGTGAGTTCCTTCCCAACCACGCACCTTTCGGCGCGCTTCGTCAAAGATCCGCTCATAGTTCGCCTTCCGCACCTTTTCACTCGCCTGAGGAGACAGCGACCTCCACAGCGGCTGGTACATTTGGAAGACCTTCAGGTAGGCGGATTCTGTCGCCGGGGCAACTTCGTCGGTGCCAAACAGGAAGCGATCCGGGTAGAGGTTCAACAGATCAGCCGTAATCTTAATGGATTCCGGCGTCGCCACGATGTATTTGGCAACTTCGTCCCAGGAAATATCGAAATACACATTGCTGAATTGCGGATCTGCTAGTATCTTCGCAAGCGTAGCAGCGTGGTTCCGGATCGGACGGACGACGCGGCCCATGCCCGTGTGGGCCCAGATGATTGTCGTTTTCGGATGGCGCTTGAAGAGAGCCTTCGCGTCATCGAGATACATGGGCGCGTTTCCTTCTTCCGGAGGCTGATTCGTGTCCGATTCTTTCGCAAATGGCCGATCCATGTCCTCGTGAAGCAATACAACCAGTCCAACTTCGCCGGCGAAGTCGAGGATGCGGTCCAGCGCCGGGTCGGTCAGGCTCGCGACCGTACCGGCGACCTTGCTCGATACAAACTCCTTGTGAATGCTGAACTCGCCAATACCACTGAACACGCCGGGAAAGGTCTGGAGCACGCGGCGAATATGATCCACGCCGTACATATCCGTAGGATTGAAGCCCGTGATCATGGGGTCGAGTCGGTCTTGCTGATCTTTAGGAAGGGACTTATATGCCATGGCGATCCAGGCATCAGTGAAGGAGTAGTAGTACAGCGGCGCATCCGAATCCAGGTAATACTTGGGGGCGCGATTTCCGTCGACGCGATAAGACCACTCCTGCTGTAGCGGAATGCCAAACAAGGTGGCTCTGCCCACCTTGCCGTCCATTAGCTTTACAAAATCACGGATGTTTGTCCCTTCCTGAATGTAGTTAGTCAGATGGAAATGAGCATCGTTAAACTCGAACCCAGAGGCCTGTACGCGCGCCGAAACGGGCTGCCGAAACGCCCACACCGCGATCAGGGCCGCCAGTGAGAAACCAAGAACCGAAATCCACAATACTCGTCTCATGCGTGAATGTCAGTAGAACGCCGTGACGCCGAGGCTAACGACTTGACCCGTGATTTGCCCTATGTAGAAGCCGAAAGTACTGCTGACCGGGGAGTGAGAAACGTTGATTAATTGAAGGTTGAGCCGCACGTTCCGGGTGTTCCACGGATAATAATTGACACCTGCAATGTATTCATGTGGATGTTGACCAAATTGGCCGAAAACAAAAGACGTGGAACCGTAAAGCTCGAATCTGTCCGGTACAATCATTTGCGCCGCCTGAACGTAAAAGCCGGTATTCCGAATCTGGCTGACAGGCAGCGGGCCGTTCGCGATGAAATGGTCCAGCTTCCGGAAATACCCTTCGCCCTGGAGCCAAAAACCCCGGTACTTCATTCCCGCGGCCGCGGAGACCAGTTGATAGTGCACTCTGTCCACTGTTACCCCGTTTGCAAGGGCCCCCGTATCGAATACATTGAGGCTATCCGCAAGCCGAAGCGTAGTGTTGCCCGGAGGGGTGCCGATGGGCGACTGACGTTCCTCAGGACTAAAGGTATAAGCGAGGTTGAACCGGGTGGCGAGCTTTTTGTGGCGTTCATAGTCTCCGAAGGCGCCTCGGGGGCCGAACTCACCGGTTGTTGGCAGCCATGTTATGGCGAACCCGGCGGAAAGATCGCGATCGAGCTTGACCGCGGGTACGTCCAGGTTGCTGTTATTATTCCCCACCATCCACCGATACTGAAGAGTCCGAAGGAGGTTCCCTTGAGCGAACACCCCTTGGGAGAAGTACGGCCGGAAGAACTCATCCGCCATTACACGGTCGTACGATTCCCAATATGGATGCGAACCCTGCAAAGACAGCGTTCCAGGGTAGGCGTTCCAGCCTCCGCCAAGCGTCATGTATTTACCAAAGTTGTAATATAGGGCGCCGCCCACCGCTACTTGGTTCGTGTCCTGGACTGTCCAGACAAAGGTGGAGTATTGAAATTTCGGGCTAAACAACCATCCTTGCGAAAATAACATCACCCTATGGAACTGGAAGTCATTGCGGGGTTCTATCGGGATGGGACGGCCCAAGTGGTCTGTGGCTGACTGATCGGGTGGCAATTGGTTCAGGTATCGAACCGCCATATAGCCGCTAAGATCCAATTCTCCGTATGGGCCCCTCCCTACGACGAATCCCCGGCCTGGATTAAACTCACCGAAAATCCCCGGGTTGCCGTCGGAGGCCTCCGGGAACCGGGTCTTGTCGTCAGAGGTGGTCGGGGTCACAGCGGAAGATTGGTTTGCAAGTTGGCTCCCCGCTGGTTGCGGTGGCTGGGATGCGGCAGCAGCCTGTCGAGCAGGATCCGAAGATGAAGGCGATGCGGGCGCGGCGGCTCGCGGAGCCAGAGGGACATTGCTATTCGAGCCGAGACTGTAAGGGAGCGGTCCTTGGCCCGCTAACGCCGCGTTTTGGACCGAGGGAGCGGTCGGCGCATCCGCCAGGCCTTTAGACGGCTCCTTAGCCTGGCTTTCGCCCAGCTTGGCCTCGACGGCTGCGAGGCGGGCCTGTACGTCGCGCAACTCCGCCAGTTCCTTCTCCAGCTTCTCAATTCGGTTCAGGAGGCTGCGCTCCCGCTCCGTCAACGGAGGTTCGTCGCCGCCCGGATGCGATTGACCGCAGACTCTCTCCGGAAGCAGCAGCATTGCGGCGAGCGAAAAGGCCAAAATCAATCGTCCGCAAAGTCCCACTGGGCCACGCCTCCTGTTACGCCGAAGGATCATAGCCCACCTGGCCAGGCGCGGTTACTTCAACCCCACCGACTTCGGAGAGAACAGGTTGTAATCCAGCTTGTCCGCCACATACGTGATTACCTCCTGCGCCTTGACACTGTTGCCTGCTTCATCCAGTCGCGGCGCGAAGACGGCGATGGCGCCCTTACCCGGAGCGATCGCCAGAATGGCTCCCCCTACGCCGCTCTTCGCCGGTAGCCCAACATGCCAAGCCCATCCGCCAGAGGCATCATAGAGACCAGCCATTGTCATCGCAGATAGGATGTACGGAATGTACTCCGCCCGGATGACTTGCTCTCCCGTCACGGGGTTGGATCCATTGTTCGCCAGCACTGCCCCCATTTGCGCAAGCTGTTTGACGTTGGCGCCCACCGAACAAGCCTTCGTATAAATATCGACGGCTTCCAGCGGGTCGGAATAAATGCGCTGATACTTTAACAGGAGCGCCGCTAACGCGCGATTGCCCTGATTTGTCGCTGCCTCCGACTTGTACACCGCATCGATCAGCGACAGTTTTTCCCCGGCCGCTTTACTATAAAAGTCGAGCAGCTTGTTCCATTTCTCGGTAGGGTTCGCTCCGGAAATGAGGCTCGTAGTCGCGATCGCGCCTGCGTTGACCATTGGGTTTCCGGTATGCGTGGGCATATTCACCACTGCGTCTACCGAGTTAAATGGTCTGCCGGTAGGTTCGGATCCGATGCGCTCGAACACTCTATCCGGGCCCAATTCTTGCATGGCAAGCGCCAGCGTGAATACTTTCGAAATCGACTGTACTGAGAATGCGTAATCGGTGTCGCCGACTGAGTAGCTCTGGTTATCCGTGGTGACTGCCGCTATTCCGAATAATCTGGAATCGACTTGCGCCAGGTAGGGTATGTAGTCCGCGTTCTTTCCCGCAGTTTCGCTTCTGAACTTTGCATACGCTTCGTCGATAACCTTCCTGACGAGTTCCTGCCGCGGCGCAACAACACTTCGGCGGAGCGCGGTGGCGGGAGTGTGTCTCTTCGCAGACTGACCATGCAGCAGAAGAGTGACCATGCTCGCGGCGAGCAGCAGGCCGGCGAGAGCAAATTTCGTAAAACGCGTATAGGAAAACATTTGTATTCCTCCTTTTGTTCTGCTCAGCGAGGGCGCTCCACTAGCGCCGTCCGAGCGTGAATGCAAAGTCGTATTTAAACGAGAATTGAATCCTATAGTCGTTATAGTGGAATCCGTCAGAGTGATTAGCCCGGCGGCCCCATTGCAGTTCCCCGCCCATCATCACGCCCTTCACGGGGTAATAAAGCAGGTTAGTGAGCGCGTATTGCCCCCGCTTGAAAGCGTCTCGCGTCTGGCCGTCTGTATTGTCTATGTCGAGGATTGAATAGCCGATCGAACTGGTGAACTTGTCGCTCCAGGTGTGATCGTAGAATGCCACGCCGGCCCAAACGGGCAGCGCCTTGCCGATGATCGGCGTAATCGGATTTGAAAACTGATTCACAATACCGACATCCACGGGGGCATCGTTCATGTAATTCTCAATCCCCCGTCCGTATGTCCCCTCGAGCCGAAGAACATCGCTGCCGAATTTGAGGTTCGAGCTGACGTTGACGCCCCAACCCACTGCGCCTCCGTCCAGGTTGAGGGGATCCGACGGCAGGACGTCGTCCCACCTCATGTCTCGCACGATTCCGGCGATCTGGACGTGTCCCCGCTTCCCCGCTAGGCGAAGATGACCGGTAAGATCGGCCCAGCGGAAGCGCGGCAAGACGTTCTGTAGTTCGATACGGTTTGCGTAGATGCCTTGGTCCGCTGACGCGCCGGGGCGCTCGAGAGCGACCGCGAAGTTCGAATCGCCGCTGGACCATGGCGTATAACGCAATTGAACGTTCCGGAAGAACACCATTCCGTTCGGTCCCCAATATTCGATGGAATTCGGAAATACATCGGGGTCCATGAACACGCTCCAGGTCTGGCCGCCGCCGATCTTGCGATACTCGCCCCAGGCGTGCCGCAGCCGGAATGTTGTTTGACCGGCGTCGACACCCGTACCAAAAAGCTCGAACTCGAAGATCGTTCGGATTTCACCGTGGCTGGTCGGAATGAATCCTTTTACACCGAAACGGCTCTGCCTGACTCCGGCGAACCAATTCCCATTCCTCCCGAATTCGTCCGTAAAGGCCGGTAGTTTGGAAGGCCGGACCACATCGAACCAGTTGGGGTCGATGGTCCCGAAGTTATAACCGGTGTCCAACATTGCGAAACCATAGATATCCAGGCGAACGTCCTGGGGATCCGGTGGCGGCGAGGGCTGAGTGCCGGTGGGCTGCTGCTGCGCGCCCGCGGAATCTTCGGTGCCGAGAGGCGCCTGTTGGGTGGCTGGAGGCTCCTTGCCCTTCGCAGGCTGCGCAGTAGAAGGCGCCGGGGCGGACGGAAGTTGTTGCGCTGTGTTCGCCGTCAAATCGTAGTTGATAAATTGAGCATGGCCGGCGAAGACACCCGCGAAATACAAGACAGCGGCGGTCAGGACGTTTCTGAAACAGAGTCCAAACACACACTTCCCGTGTCGCCACAGATCTTTCACATTCGCCTCCAGACGCCAAAAAGGAGCCGGTATTTTCCTTACCGGCGCCTGCGACATCTCAGACTCCTGCTCGGGCGACTGTATGATGTAAAGCTTAAAAAAAAGATTTAAAAACGCCGCCGTCTTCTTGCAGGCGTCTTAGCGATGTATTTCATGCGGTGTTTTGGTCCATCCTCCGACCGAGCACACTTAAGCGGCAGCCGACAGTAATGGATGTAATCAGGCGTAGGAATCTCCGCGACTTGCCCTCTTCAGTGCCCAGAAGGTCCCTGGAGCTGTGTAGTCACCATTTCGAGAGAGGCGGAACATCGCCGCATCGTATTCACCGTTCAGGAGAACGGTCCTCCCTAAAGCCAGAAAAAGCTGAGGAGAATGTCCAATAGAGAGCCCAAACCCCTCCGGTCGCGGATCGGCGCGTAGCAGCCTGGAAATCCATCGCATACGTCCGGAGGCCAGATGATGATAGGTCCACCCATAATCGTCACGTCCTTTCTCGGTTGGCCGGTGGGCCAACTGGTTTCACCGTGACTATCGGGTGGATAGGCGAAAACCAAGAGAAGGGATGATGCTGTAGTCCTCATCCGATAGAGCAGTCCTACCCCGCTGCACAATGGAGGTGGATGGCGTTCCAAAAACTCGCCCGGGTGGAAGAGATCCCGGCAGGGCATACGAAATTCGTTTGCGTGGATGGACGACCGGTAATTCTGGCGAACTACCGCGGCGAGGTTCACGCGCTGTGCGGGCGATGCAGCCATCGGCAGAAGCCGCTGGAAGGGGCGACTTTATGGGACAATCTGCTCGATTGTCCTTGGCATCATTTCCAATACGACGTGCGAACGGGAGAGAACTGGTTCCCCAGCAATGTGTATCCAGCCGACCTTCCCTGGCTCAAGGAACAAGTACGACCGTTACGCGTCTATCCTGTGAAGGTGGAGGACGGTGACATATGGGTGGATCTGGAAACGCCGTGAACGACGCGAAAACCGGGCTAGCCGCGAAGCATTGCGTGCCCTGCCGCGGAGGCACGCCGCCGCTAAAAGGAGAGGATCTCGACAAATTCCGCCGGCAGCTGCCGGATTGGCGAGTGGTGGACGAGCATCACTTGGAGAAAAGCTTCACGTTCCCGGACTTCAAGGCGGCGCTCGAATTCGTCAACCGCGTGGGTGCCATGGCCGAACAGGAGGGCCATCATCCGGATATAGGATTGGGCTGGGGCTATGCGAAGGTGACCAGCTACACGCACAAAATCGGTGGGCTTTCGGAAAGCGATTTTATCCTCGCCGCGAAAGTGGACCAGCTATTTTTCGCCCCGGCGGCCTGACCGGGGCCGAAAGCGCTCAGCCAGTAGCGTCTGTCAAGGCGCGCGGAAGGCGACCATCTGCATGATCCACGGCCCCGAACTGAGAGGCGCCGTGGCGCTGTAGGTCCCGGTCGCGGTGACCATTCGATCTTCCGCAATGTCTCCGTCGGGGATCGTCAATAATCGTCTGGTAAAGCCAGACCCGGCGCCCGAAGTAGTCGTTTGCACCAGATTCGCGCCGAAAATCAGATCGGCCGGGTTGGTTGTATTCACAGATCCGCTGTTGCTGTTTGTGCTCGTGCCGCTCGCGGAGGCGGTCACGTCCACAGGGTTGGTTGGGTTGGCTCCGTTATACTCCAGAACCCGAATGTCCGGAAATTTCGCCGGGGCGGAAAACGTCACGGTAACAGCGTTCGCGCCGGCGCCCGCGGCCAAAATATTTTTTGCGTAATAAATAGATTGCGATGCTAATCCGCTAACAACGGTCGGGCCCACCGCCAGCGTATAGGCGTTGCCCGAACCGTCGGTGACACCGGTCACCGTAGCTGTACTGTCGTTCCATCCAACCACAACGACATTCAAATCGCCAACCGCTTGGGCGCTGGTGAAAGCGACGCTCACGGACGTTTGCGGCGTTTGTGGTGTCGCATAGTTGCCTTGTACATAACTTATGATCGCCGCGTAAGTGAATCCATTGGCCAGGCTCGCAGTCTGGTTACTGGAAGTGACAGCGACAATCGCGGGGCCCACAGCTCCGGGGGGCGTCGTGGCGCGAATTGTGGTGCGGTTCACCACGGTTATTCCAGTCGCGGCGGCGCCTCCGAACATGACAGTGGCCCCCGCGACAAAGTTTGTACCGGTAATGGTTACGGCCGTGCCTCCCGCCGTGGAGCCGCTATTTGGCGAGACGCCGGTTATGGTCGGCGCAGCGGCGTAGGTGAATGCGCCAGCCAGGCTGCCGCTCAAACCGTTGCTATTGGTTACGGCCACAGTCACTGCGCCCGCGCTCCCCGCCGGAGTCGTAGCCGTAATGGTTGTGCTATTCACAATCGTCACGTTTGCGGCCGTCGCCGCCCCGAATGTCACAGTGGCTCCCGCGGCAAAATTCGTCCCGGTGATTGTTACCGGCGTGCCTCCGGCAAGAGCGCCGCTATTGGGTGAGACGCCGCTCACCGCCGGCGGGGGAATGTAGCTGAACCCGCCGGTCAGGACTCCACTCAGTCCGGCGGCATTGGTTACGGCCACATTCACCACACCCGTACCCGCCGGAGTAATGGCCGTAATTGTCGAGCTATTCACCACGGCAACTCCGGTTGCGGCCGCGCCTCCGAAAGTCACCGTGTCGCCAGGAGCAAAATCGGCGCCGGTGATGGTTACCGCGGTTCCGCCGGTGGCCAATCCAGTGTTTGGATTGACGGCATTCACGGTGGTTAGCGTTCCCACGGGCGTGCGGAAGGCGACCATCTGCATAATCCATTGCCCGGAACTGACAGGGGCAGTGGCGCCGTAGCTTCCCGCCGACGCAACTAGACGATCCTCCGCAATGTCGCCATCCGGACTTGTCAACAAACGCTTCGTGAATCCCGATCCAGCGCCGGTGGTGCTGGTTTGAACCAGGTTTGCGCCGAAAATCAGATCGCTTGCGGTAGTCGTAGTCGCAGATCCGCTGCCGCTGGTCCCGCTATTGCCCGTGGCGGCGGCAGTGACATCGACAGGATTGTTCGGATCCAAACCGCTATATTCCAGGATCCGGATATCTGGAAATACCGCGGCGCTTGAGAACGTTACCATGGCGGTGTTGGCGCCGGCGGAAGCCGCGGCGATGTTCTGCGCGTAGTAGATGGATTGCGACGCAAAGCCGCTGACGACCGTGGGCCCCACCGCGAGCGTATAGATATTCCCGCTAGTGTCCGTGACCCCGGTCACAGTGGACGTGCTGTTATTCCATCCCACCACGATTACATTGAGATCGCCCACGGCTTGGGCCGCATTAAACGTAACGCTCACCGCTGTCTGAGGCGATTGCGGCACTGCGTAGTTACCTTGCACATACGTTATGGCGACGATACTCCACGTTGAGCTAGTCACGGGGCTTTGATTACCCGCCGCATCCTGCGCTATGACGGCGAACGTATGGCTGCCCGGCGCCAGACTGGCGTAAGGAGCTGGGCTGGAGCAAACGCTGAAAACCCCGCCGTCGAGTTGACACAGGAAGCTTGCCCCCGCTTCGGTATCGGAAAAACTGAAACTGGGGTTCGTTTGATTGCTCGGGTTGGCGGGAGCCGAAGTGATGCTGGGGGCGGGCGGCGGCGTAAGGTCGATCGCCCACATGAAACTGGCGGCTGTGCTGAGATTACCCGCCGTGTCCTGCGCCCTGACGGAAAATGCATGGCTGCCTTGGCTTAGGCCGGGATAAGAGATGGGACTGGAACAGGAGCTGAATGCGGACCCATCGAATTGGCACTGAAAGCTCGTGCCCGGCAGCGTATCGGTGAAACTGAACGCAGCGCCGGTCTGATTGGTCGGGTTGAGTGGAGTCGATGTGATCGCCGGCACGGGCACGGCTGTGCTCGACGGTTTCAGGCCCACAATGGCCGTCTGCCACCCAATTGGCGTGCTGTATTGGAATTGACCCATATAGGAGCCCGCGGCCAGCGCCGTCTGGGACTCCGCCGACAAGAAACTGACCGATTGCGGATCCAAGGTGAAGCCGCCTGCCGCCGTGGCTGTCGTGCTGGTCTCGTTCTTCGCCCACGCGAGCAGGGCGGAGTTGGCGGGCACGGCGATCGGCGCCGTGGTCACGTTGGAAGCTCCGCCTACTGGTGGGTTGGTGATCGCCGAGACGATGGGAGGTCCCGTTACATCCGTTCCCGAGACCGCGAATGCGTGGAGCACCAACGGCGCGGGATTGCTCAAGGTCACTGAGAGCGTGTGGTTCGAGCCGGTAACCGGCGCGTTCACATAGTAGATAGAGGCAAGCAGGGAGAACGAGCTGCCCGCCCAAGAGGTGGGGCCCGCCAGCAGCCGCCATGTGTTCCCCAAGTTGTCGGTAACGCTAGTGATCCCGACTGGCTGCCCCGCGCCCGGTTGCGGCCATGTCGGATGAGTGCCCACGAAAGCCACAAGCGTCGTGGCGCCCGATGAGTTGAATGCCGCCGTTGTGTGGGTGCTTAGCGGCGTGCTGCTGTCATAGCCGAGGCTTGATGTGGACGGGTACGGACCTCGCACAGTGACGCCGACCGTAGCCACATTGCTATTGCTTCCATCGTTTGCCAGGAAGGTGAATGCATCGCTGCCGGCATAGCCGGCGTTCGGTATATAGGTAATGTTCGGAAAGATCCCCGATAACGCGCCATTGGTTGGGCCAGCGATTATGCTGTATTTTAGCTTCAGGCCCTTGCGCGAAGTCGCCGTCAAAGCGATGTTCGCGGGCGTGTTGAAGTTGGTGGCGATCGCCTGATTGAATGCCAAAGGTCCGTTCGAGGTCTTCAGGCCGACAATTGCCGCCTGCCATCCAATGGTGGCGCTGTACTGGAATTGGCCCGTAACAGAGCCGGCGGCTAGGGCAGTCTGAGATTCGGCCCACAAATATCCGGTGGATTGCGAATCCAGCGTATAGCTTCCAAGCGCCGTAGCGCCAGCCCCCGCCTCATTCTTTGCCCAGGCCAGCACCGCGGCGTTCGCGGGTACGGAGATGGGCGTGGTGATCACAGTGGCTGAAGCGCCGCCCGCGCCCGGGTTGGTGATCGCGGATACGATGGGGGGACCCGTCACGTCCGATCCCGACACCGCGAACGCATGCAGCACCAGCGGCGCGCCGTTGCTTAACGTCGCAGTGATCGTATGGTTCGCGCTAGTGAGCGGAGCGTGAACGTAATAGATAGCCGAAAGCTGTGTGTACGAGCTGCCGGACCATATGGTTGGACCAGCCAACAGATTCCATGTGTTTCCCAAGTTATCGGTAATTCCGGTGATGCTCACCGGCTGTCCCTGCCCGGGCTGCGGCCAAGTGGAATAGGTGGAAACAAAAGCCACGATGGTTGATGCGCCAACCGAATTGAACGGCGCTGTCGTATGCGACGTTAGCGCGGCGCCGTTTAAATAGCCGATGCTGGCCGTCGACGCGCTAGGACTCCGCACTGTAATAGCGACTGTCGCGAGGTTGCTATTGACCGTTCCATCGCTTGCCTGGAAAGTGAACGAGTCGGTCCCCGCATAACCCGCGTTCGGCGTATAGGTGAGATTCGGTGCGCTTCCAGAGAGTGTGCCGTTGGCGGGTCCACTCACAACGCCATAACTGAGAGTGAGACCGCTTCGCGAACTCGCCGCCAAAGTAATGCTCGCCGGCGTGTTGAAATTGGTTGTAATCGCCTGGTTGGAAGCCACTGGTCCATTCGATGCCGTTACGGCGACAACCGCCGTCTGCCACCCAATGGGCGCGCTGTATTGGAACTGTCCGGTGTACGATCCGGCGGCAAGGGCCGTCTGCGACTCGGCCCATAAGTAACCGGTCGATTGAGAATCCAGCGTATAGCCGCCCGCCGCGGAGGCGGCCGCCGCTGTTTCGTTTTTCGCCCAGGCCAGCAACACACTGTTAGCGGATACGGCGATCGGGGCCGTCGTCACATTGGCGGAGGTTCCGCCCACGCCTGGATTGGCGATCGCCGAGACGATGGGCGGGCTCGTGACATCGGAGCCCGATACGGCAAAAGCATGGAGCACCAGCGGCGCCGGATTGGTTAAGGTGACGGTAAGCGTGTGGTTGGCGCTCGTGATCGGGGCATTCGAATAGTAGATAGCCGAAAGCTGCGTGTAGGCACTGCCGGACCAAGTGGTGGGGCCAACCAAAAGCTTCCAGGAGTTGCCCAAATTATCGGTAAGACTGTTGATGCTCACCGATTGTCCGGCGCCGGGTTGCGGCCAGGTGGAATAGGTCGATACGAACGCCACGATGGTGGACGCGCCGGCCGTATTGAATACCCCGGTCGTGTGGGAGGTCAAAGCCGCTCCGTTGATGTAGCCGACGCTCGATGTGGGCGGACTGGGGCCGAGCACAGTGATTCCGACCGTGGCCACATTGCTACTAAGCGTTCCATCGCTCGCCCGGAATGTGAACGCATCGCCGCCCACATAGCCCGCGTTCGGAGTGTAGGTCAGGTTGGGGGCTGTGCCCCCGAGGGCTCCATGCGACGGCGCTGTTAAGACGCTATAGGTGAGCGGATAACCCAGCGGCGATGCCGCCATTAGGGTGACGTTCGCCGGCGAATTGAAATTAGCGGTAACAGACTGGTTGAAAGCCAAGGGCGCAATCGATGGCTTCAGTCCGACCACGGCCGCCTGCCACCCGATGGGCGCGCTGTACTGGAACTGGCCCGTATAGGAGCCCGCGGAAAGGGTCGTTTGCGATTCGGCCCATAAGAAGCTGGTGGATTGCGAATCCAGATTAAAGCCGCCCGCCGCGGTGGCTGTCGCGGTCGTCTCGTTCTTAGCCCAAGCCAACAATAAACTGTTAGCCGGTACGGCAATCGGCGCTGTTGTCACGCTGGATGAAATTCCGCCCGTACCCGGATCGCCGATAGCCGATACGATCGGCGGTCCGGTTACGTCCGCGCCCGAGATCGCAAACATGTCCAGCACCAGCGGCGCCGGATTCGTGAAATTCACGGTAAGCATGTGAGCGGCGCTGGTCGCGGGCAGGTTCACATAGTAGATTGCCGAAACCATCGTGTACGTACTGCCGGCCCAGGTAGTGGGTCCCGCTAACAGGCTCCAGGTGTTTCCCAGATTATCGGTAAGGCCCGCGATGCTGACCGGCGGTCCTGCGGGTTGAGGCCAATTTGGATGCGTGGATACAAAGGCGACAAGCGTCGTTGCGCCGGTCGAGTTAAAGGCCGCCGTGGTGTGAGCGGTCAGCGGCGTGCCATTAATATAGCCGAGGCTGCTCACGACGGATGGAGGCGCCTGGGCAAGCAAGCCCGACGCCGCCAACACCATCAGAAGCGGGACACAGACAAGTCCCGAAAGTGCGCGCGCAGATCGAATCTGTTTGTACGATTGAACTGGAAGCATGCCCCCCTCCGACGAGGCGGCCCTCCCGCGAACGTAATCCTGATTAAGCTAACACGGAAAAGGTCCGAGCGTCAAGGCACAGAATTGCACTGTCAACGTCCCGTTATGCGCTCTACCAGAGCGGCGCTTTTCTCGCACCTCCCAGCAGCCCAACTGCGAATTTCCTGTCCAACATCCGCAGCTACAATCCGGGGACGCAGCAAGTATTGAATCCGGCCGCATAGGCGCCATATTCCACTAATTCGGCATGCGCGGCGGCGGCGAGTTCAACGGCGGCGACAGTATACGATCCCGATTTCCGCGGTCCGCGTGCTCCCGTCGAGAACGCAAGTTCCGGGTTAAAGAAAGAATGAATTTGTCTATTCGGATCGAGTTGGTGAATATCTTTAGCCGGACTATCATGCCCAACCCGGCTACGGCAAACCCGCAGAATCAGCCGGCCAAGACTGCGGAATTTATTCTAGTGGACTTGGGATCGTCAACACATTCGCCGCTGTGGGCAGCCAGTCGGCCAGTGCGACGCCGCCCCTTCGGCGTTCGTGACTGTCCTTCCAACGGCCGCTACTCGATTCATTTCTCACTACGACCGACGCGTTGGGGAGCACCCGGCCGGTTGGATCGAATACGGTCCCGCCGAGCGTCGCAGAGCCGGGAGCCTGCGCCCGTAGCGGTGGCGCAAGAGAGCGCGAGTACGGCGGCCAAAGCAACACTTCCCCAGCGATTTGAGGAATCACTCACAAATATCTCCTGAGCGAAATGAAAGGATTTTGAAATCAGGTTGGCTGGGGGTGGTTACAGAGGGATTACGCCGGCGTTAAAAAACGGTGACGCCGGAGCCACGCGAGCGAAGCGGGCCGCGCGGTATGATGGAGTTCCCCGATGCGAAGGGGACCAAGAAGTCACGATTCCAGAGTCAACTCTGAACGACGCGGCGAAGGGGAGCTATGCTCCCCTTCTCGCTTTTAGATTCTGTGAAAACTCCTTAAAATATCCCGCGTCGAATAGCGCAGCGCGATCGGGCGTCCGTGCGGACAGCTCATGGGGCATGAAGTAGCCGCCAGCGCTTGTAACAGCCAGTCGATTTTCGCGGGCTCCAGCCGCGTGTTGATCTTGATCGCCGCGCGGCACGCAATCGACGCCGCCATGCTTCTGCGGAGGTCGTCGATAGAAGTTTTGCGCAGCTCCCGCTCCGATATTTCCAAGATTTCGAAAATCGCCTTTTCTATGTCGCCTGAGGGAAGTCCGGCCGGCGCGGCTTTCACCGCGATCGTGCGGTTGCCGAAGGGCTCGGTCTCGAAACCCACGCCTTCCAACTCATCGGCGATGCGGGCATATTCGATCAGTTGAGGAGGCGTCAGAGAGATCACCGCGGGAATAAGCAGGTGCTGACTTTCCAAATGGCCGTTGCCGCGCGCTGCCAAAACCTGCTCAAACAGGATTCGCTCGTGCGCCACGTGCTGGTCGATGATCCACAAGCCGTCGCGGCCGGCCGCGACGATAAAACTGTCGTGAATCTGCCCGAGCGAGCGCAGATCGCCGAGCGCGTCGAGGCTATCGGGCTCCGGCAAGGATGCGCCGGGAAATAGCGGGCCGTGAGTATCGGGAACCGGAGACCTTGCGGGCGTAGCTTCGGCGCTCACATCGGGAGCGTCTTTAAACTCGAACCGCGGCGTAGCCGGCGGGAGTTGATGCAGCCGAAAATCCGGGAGGAACGCGGGATCGGTTTGCTGCCGAGGAAGCGCGGATAATTGCTGCGGCGTGGCCATGTTTTCCAGACTCTGGCTGAACTCCGAAAACGGAAGGCCAGCGCCGGCCTGCGGTGGCGCCGCGGAAGGGATACGCGACACGGGGCGCTCCGCAATCAGAATCTCGCGAATCGCATCGCGGACCAGATCGTGCACCACCGAGCTGTGCCGGAAACGCACCTCGGTTTTGGAAGGATGGACGTTCACGTCCACTTCCTCGGCGTCGCAATCGAGAAATAACAAGGCGAAGGGCCAGCACGCGGGCGGCATCAGATTGTGATAAGCGGAGGAGATGGCATGCAGCAGCAGCCGGTCGCGAATCAGGCGGCCGTTGACGAACAGATAAATCGAGTTGCGGTTGAGCTTCTGCACTTGCGGGCCACTGACGAATCCTCGCAGCCGGAATCGATGCGTGCCGGGAGTTTCCTCCGGCTCCGGCGGGAGCGCGATTTCGCGCCAGCGTTCGCCTAGATCGATCAGATCCTCCAAAACCTGGCTACCAAAAATTTGGAACACGCGCTCTTTGAGCGAGGCGGCGGGCGCTACGTCAAGCAATTCCCCGTTGTTGTGGCGCAGCAAAAACGTTTTCGCCGGATGCGCCAGGCTGTAATGCGTCACCAGCGATGCGACGTGCGCGGTCTCGGTTTGTTCGGTGCGTAAGAACTTCTTGCGCGCCGGGACGTTGAAAAAGAGATCGCGAATCGTGACGGTTGTGCCGGGAGCGAACGCGGCCTCGTCGCAGCGCAAAATCTTTCCGCCCGCGATCTCCACGGCAGTTCCCGATTGCTCTTCGCGCGCGCGAGTTTCCAGCAACAGCCGCGACACGGACGCAATCGAAGGCAACGCTTCGCCGCGAAAACCCAAAGTCGCGATTGATAGCAGGTCCTTCACGTCCGAAAGCTTGCTGGTGGCGTGGCGTTCAAAAGCCAACAGCGCGTCGTCCCGCATCATTCCGCAACCGTTGTCGGCAAGGCGGATGAGCCTGCGCCCTCCGGCTTCGATCTCGACCCGGAATTCCGATGCTCCCGCGTCCAGCGAGTTCTCCAGCAGCTCTTTAACGACGCTGGCCGGACGCTCAACCACTTCTCCCGCCGCTATCTTATTTGCAACGGTGTCGGAGAGAATGTGGATGCGGCCCATGGAAAGTCGATTTTCTCATACGGAGTAAAATCGGGTATGCGCATTGCGCCGCCGCCCCATCCGGTGCGAGAGCCGATGCAATTTGCCATCCGGATGATCGTAAATCGATGACGCGCAGAATCCTGACCGCTTTCGCCCTGCTGACGGCGTTCGCTCTGCTCATCCTGTATGTGCCGCTCGATTTCCTGCGGCCCCAGGTGGAGCGCGCGATGGAAAGAAGCCTGGGGCGCAAGGTGGAAGTCGATCACGTTTATGTGAACCTCTTCGGCGTTCCCGGATTCACGTTCGAAAATGCCGTCATTCACGAAGATCCGCGCGCGGGAATCGAGCCCTTTGCTTATGTTCCCTCGCTAAGCGCCGGCATTCGACTGGTAAGTCTTTTCCGCAGACGCCTCGATTTCTCTAGCCTCAGCCTCGGAGACGCAACCGTGAATCTGGTGAAGAGCGGCTCCGGCACTTGGAATTTTCAATTTCTGCTGGGAGACGCCTCCAAGCACCAGACCATGTTGCCGGCGATCAAAATGCGCGGTGGCCGGGTAAATTTCAAGTTTGTGGACACAAAATCGGCGTTCTTTTTCGACGATGCGGATCTCGACGTATCGCCGTATGGGAACGGCTCGGTGGAGCTGCGCTTTTGGGGCGCGCCATCGCGGACAGATCGCCCCGCGCGGGATTTCGGGCATCTTTTCGTCCGCGGGAATTGGGCCGCGCCCTCGGCCGCCAGTCGTGAGCCTCGCTTAGATCTCCAAGTGGAGTTGGAACGCAGCGGCTTGGACGAAGTCTCCCGCCTGATCGATCCGCGCGGCTTCGGCTTGCACGGAATCGTTTCCTTTCAGGCGCAGCTAGGCGGCGCGCCATCGGAATTGCAGGTGAGCGGCGGGCTGAAAATCGAGGACGTTCATCGTTGGGATCTCTTGCCGCAGCGGGGCGGCTGGACGCTGCCGTTAAAGGGCACGCTGGACCTGGCCACACAGCGATTGGACCTGGCGAGCGCCGCCGAATCCTCCGCAGCCCCGTTCGAGCTGGAATTCCACGGATCGAATTTCCTATCTTCGCCTCAATGGGAAGCGACAGCCCATTTGAATCAAGTCCCGCTATCCGCGCTGGTGGAGATCGCACGCCATATGGGCGCGGCGATCCCGGACAAAGCCGACGCCGAAGGAGGCGTGTCGGGAGACGTGCGGTATACGCAGGCTCTGGGGCTGGCCGGGCGTGTCGAGCTACAGGATGCATCGTTGAACCTGCCGGACTCAGCGCCGCTGAGCTCGCCATCGGCCGTGGTCGCCATCGGCGATGGCGCGGTCCATTTCGAATCGAACGTGGACATCGGCCAAAAGGAAAGCGCCGAACTGGATGGCGCATATACCTGGAATGCACCGCGGGATCTGGATCTGCGAATCGAGACTCGCGGCTTGAGTGTAGCGGCGATGCGCGCGTTCGGCCTGGCCGCCATTCCTCTGCTGGAGCAAACGCCGCAAGGCTCTTGGCGCGGCTGGGCGCGATATCGCGGAGGTGAATGGTCGGGCGAATACGACCTTCAGAACGCGCGGGTTGCGGTGGATGGACTCGCCGATCCGCTGCGGATTCAATCGGCGTCCATCCGCCTGAACGGCAAACGCGTCGTAGTGAGCCGCTTGCGCGCCCGCGCCGGCAAGATCGCTTTCACGGGCGATTACCAATGGGAGCCAAATGCCGTCCGTCCCCACCGGTTCAATATTGTCATTCCGGAGGCGGATGCCGGCGAGCTTGCCCGTTTGCTCGCGCCGAGCCTGACCCGGGACCGCGGATTTTTGGCGCGCACGCTCGGTCTCAGCCCCGCCCCGGCGCCGGGGTGGCTCAAGAGCAGGCGGGCCGATGGCGCCGTCTCGATAGGAGCGTTGTCCGTCGCCGGCGTGAACGCGCGGATCGATAACGCACGATTGCTGTGGGATGGAGAGACGGCGCGCCTGATAGACGTGGATGCTCACACGCTTTCCGTGGACTCCGATCAAGCGGCCATTGCCGGCGACGTGGAGATCGGCCTCGATGGCCGCGTGCCGCATTTCAAGTTCGACGGCAAGATCGCCGGCGTGCCCTATAGAGGCGGCGAGCTCGATTTCGAGGGCACTCTTGAAACCGACGGCTGGGGCAGTCAGATTCTTGAATTCGCGCGCGCGGAGGGACGCTTGCGCGGACGCTCCGTGAGCTTCGCTCCCGAAGCCGAGTTCCGAACGGTCACGGCTTGCTTCGAGATGTCCGGTTCCGCGGATGGTCCCATTTGGAAACTGGGCAGCATGGAGGCTGTGCAGGGCGGCGATCTATACACCGGCTCCGGTATCTCGCAATCCGACGGAAAGCTCGTGCTGGATTTGAATCACAGCGGCCATGCGGTACACGTCATCGCAGGACTATTGACGGAACGCCCGTAGGGCTATTTCTTCGCCACCTCGCGGCTTCGCAAACCCAAACTTTTAGCTCCGGCCCGAAAGCCGGGAATCTCAGAGTACGTGCGCGGGGGATGCGTGCTCATGAGACAAGCAATCGGATTCGGACTATTGGTGTTTTCGTGCAACCTGGTGGGAGCGGAATTGCCGCCCCCCGAAGATCCAGACGCGCTGCTGGGCCGCATTCGAGCCAGAATGGCCGAGCATCTGTCGCAGTTGCCCAACTACACCTGCCATGAAGTGATCGACCGATTCATTAGACCGGTCTCTTCCGGCAGTTTGGATCGTCAGGACACCGTGGAGCTTGAGGTCGCGTTTGTAGGCCATCGGGAACTCTTCGCTCGCTCGGGGGCGGCGAAGTTCGAGGACCAGTCGATTAGCAAGCTCGTCACTACCGGCACGATCGGCAACGGAGTATTCGGCATCCATGCCGAGGCGGTCTTTACCGGCGATGCAGCTTCTTATAAATATGTGGGCTCCTCGAAGAAAGACGGCCACAAAACGTTCCGATACGATTTCAACGTTCCTCAGGAAAAAAGCCGATTTCTGGTCAGGCACAATTCCGCGGAAGGAATCGTCGGGTATAGGGGATCGTTTTGGGTGGATGCTGACACCCTCGACTTGGTGGTGCTGGAATTGAAGGCCGACCACATGCCCTCCTATCTGGGCCTCAGCCGCATCGAGGAGGTAATGCATTATAAGCAGATGCGGATCAGGGATACAGACTTTTTGTTGCCGTCAAAATCGGAGCACGTCGCAATTGAGCAGGTCGGCTTCTACTACCTGAACACCATTGCTTTAGAGGGTTGCCGGGAATTCACGGGCCAATCCGTCGTGACGTTCGGGGCGCCGGCGGATTCGCAATCCTCCGGTCCAGCTCCTTCCGAGCGGTGAGAGGCCATTACCGCACGTTCAGGATTTCGCCCCACATCACTTGGTACGCCTCCACCACGCCGTCAATCCTCTTGCCGGCCCGTACATAGACGTGCGTGTTTACGCGCAGATCGGCTTGGGCAGCGCGTTTTCCATCGTCTACATAGCGGGTGTCCGGGCGTAGCGCAATCGTGGTTTCACCGGTTGTATTTCGCAGCGTGAGGAAACGCTCGGTCAAGCGCACGACCAACCCGGCCACAGCGCGATCTCCACGAGGCGTGAAGAATAGCGTGCGATAACCGGCGTTCTGGTCTTTGGAATGCCGGGCCCGCTCCTCTGCCAATTTCTCCAATTCGGGATCGATCACCCGCACCATGCTCGCGTAACAAGCGTAGGAGCCGGGCTGGTGATCGGCCAGGATCTCCAGCGGCTCGCCGGTCTTTAGCGATGAAACCGGAATCCGGTGATGATCGCGAGCCACATAGCTGTGCGCGTTATAGTGGCAGACCAAATCCATGCCGGCGCCGGGAGGCTCGGTGGCGCGGATGGTCAGATCGCCCGCCGAGGCTGTGCCTCGCGACGCGATGAAAGTTCCCCGAAAGATCCCGGCGGGCATTTCCTTCGCTGGAACTCCTGGAGGCGCGACGGGCGGGGCCGTCTGCGCAACAAGGGAGATTGTGAACGACGCGCACAGCACAGCGATCTGGCGAGTCATTTGGCGCCCATTATACAATTTGGAGTTGCTTCCCTTAGTTGAAAACGCAGGCTGCTGGTTCCTCCACTCCGGCATTCAAGAACCGGATGGCGGAGTAGCGCGTTACTACCTATCTGATACCGGGAAGAACGCGCGTGTTTCGGCGGAGATCACCGGCTATGCCGCGAGCGCTCTCGTCTACTTGCATTCTCTGACCGGCCGAGAGGCGTATTTGGATGCGGCCGTGCGCGCTGCTCGTTATCTGACGCGCGAGATCTGGGATCCAGCCGCGCCCACGTTTCCGTTCGAGCCCGCTTCGCCTCTGGCATATTTTTTCGATAGTGGAATTATCGTGCGCGGGCTCTTGGCTGTCTCGCGTCTCACAGGCGAGCGAGAGTTCCTGGACCGGGCGCGAGACGCGGCTCTTTCAATGGCGTTCGATTTCATGAGCGAGGACGGGTTCCATCCCGTGATTTCGCTTCCCGACAAGCAACCACTTCCGCGAGAAGCGCGATGGTCGCGCAACACCGGTTGTTACCAGTTGAAGCCGGCCATGGTTTGGCTGGATTTGGGCGAGGAACACGCGAGCAAACTGTACGACTCCGTACTGGCCTATTCGCTTGCCACCCACGAGTCTTTCGTTCGCGCCGAAGCAAGCCGCGAAAAGCAGATGGACCGGCTGCACGCGTACTGTTACTTTCTGGAAGGTTTGCTGGCCGCCGCCGATCGGGATCAAGCGCGCACCGCGTTGAGAACCGGAATCGCATGCGCTTCGCGCCTGTTTCGCGAAATCGCGCCGGAATTCGAGAGATCGGACGTTTCCGCGCAATTGCTTCGGGTCCGGCTGATCGCTCATCATTTGGACGTCGTCCCGCTGGATGAAGCGGCCGCGGAGGAAGAAGCTGGCCGCGCGCGCTCGTTCCGCATTGTGAATGGGGACGGTCCTAAGATGAGCGGCGGCTTCTGCTTCGGCAAAAGAGGGGGGGAGATGCTTCCGTTCGTGAATCCGGTCTCCACCGCATTTTGTCTTCAGGCGCTGGAGCTATGGGAGCAGCACGTCTCGCGCCGCTGGAGCTTCGATCTTCACCAACTGATTTGAGCGCGATCAAGGTACTGTTTGCTTCGGGGTCGGACGCGGTCATCGCGCAGACTCTGGAAAAGTTTAAAGGACTTTTCCCGGAGCTGCCATTGGTCGTAGTGTCGGAATTCGCCCCACTCGAAGGCGAATGGATTCCCTATCACATTCGACGGAGTTGGAATGACAATCGCGCTCTGATCCGCTCCCGGCTGGGTAGGCGGAGCATCCGCCTGGCGGCGGTGATCCTGGAGCCTCGCACGCCGCATCGGCGCATGCGCCTTCTCGGATTGTCGCTCGCGCCATTTCGCCTGCTTGCTTTCAACGAAACCGGTCAGCACTTCCGGGTGACTGCGTCGAATATTCCGGTGATGTTGCGGCATCTCCGGTGGCGCATAGCCAATCTCGCGCGAGAGCAGTGGCCGATCGTGCGCGGACGCGGGGATTGGAGGCTTGCCCTTCGCTTGGTCCTGGCTCGCTTCCGGCCCATTGCTCCGCCGCGAGCACGTGAGCTTCAAGGAGTCGTTTACCCGATATTGTCGCCGGGGATCTCCGTTATCATTCCTTCGCGCAACGGCCGCGATCTGCTCGCCGCTTGCTTGCCCTGTATCGAGGACGCGGATGAAATCGTAGTCGTCGATAACGGCTCCAACGACGAAACGAGCGGCTTTTTGCGAGACGAGTATCCATGTGTAGTGACTGAACGAAGCGGAGAACCGCTCTCTTTCGCCGCTGCCGTTAATCGCGGGATTGCGCGGGCGCGTTTTTCTCATGTTTGCCTGTTGAACAACGACATGCTCGTGGATCCGGGCTTTCTCAAAGCGCTTCGCCGCCCGTTCGATCGTGTCCCCAATCTCTTTTCGGCGACGGCCCAGATTTTCCTTCCTGAAGGGCAGCGGAGGGAAGAAACCGGCAAGACAGTTCTTGATCCCTCGCTGGCCGCCGCCGATTTTCCGGTCCGCTGTATCGAGCCGTTGAGCGGCGAGGACGCAAGCTGGGTTTTATACGGCAGCGGCGGATGCACTTTATACGACGCCGCAAAGCTCCGAGCGCTAGGAGGCTTCGACACGGTTTACGAAACCGCCTATGTGGAGGATTTGGATATAGGCGTGCGAGCCTGGCAGCGTGGATGGCCCAGCGTGTACTGCGCCGGCGCGCGCGTGCTGCACCGGCACCGCGCTACCACGTCGCGCTACTTCACCCCGGCGCAGCTCGATCGAATTCTCGAGCGCAATTTCATCCGTTTTCTCGCGCGCGTCCTTCCCATGTTGTGGCGCGATAATCTGCGCCGGCTTCGAGTTGGGAACAAGATCGATGCATTGGAAGTTGCCGGAAAGCTTCCGCTTTGGAACGCCGGCGCCGACAACCGGTTTCTTCATTTAGTACGCGGAGATGTGGCCATATTTCCCGGAAGGCCGGCTTCCGGCAAGCCGGTGGTCTTGATTGTGAGTCCTTACCTCCCCTTTCCTCTATCCCACGGCGCGGCCGTTCGCATGTACAACCTGATGCGCCGAGCCGCGGCCCATGTGGATCAGGTCCTGGTCTGCTTCACCGAAGATCTGAGGCCCATGCCGGAGGAGCTGACCCGGATCTGCTCGGAAATCGTCGTGGTGCGGCGGCGCGGCACGCACGCGCTGCCTTCTACTCCGCGCCCGGACACAGTGGAGGAATTCGATTCGGTCGCATTCCATGAGGCGCTAAAGCTAACCCTTGCGAAATGGCGGCCCGCGATCGCGCAGCTCGAATTCACTCAAATGGTCCAGTACGCCTCCGATTGCAAGCCCGCGCGTACCATCTTGGTAGAGCACGATATCACCTACGATCTCTACGCGCAGATGCTCGCGCGCGAAGAAGATTGGGAGAACCGCCGGCAGTACGAACGCTGGCTGAAATTCGAAACAGCGGCTTGGCGCGCGGTGGATCGGGTGGTAACGATGTCGGAACAAGATCGGGCGCTGGTCCCCGGCTCGGTCGCCATTCCGAACGGCGTCGATCTCGAGCATTTCCGTCCATCTGGCCGACCGCCCGAGCCGCGCCGG
The DNA here is from genome assembly GCA_036557165.1 of Bryobacteraceae bacterium. GTDB lineage: Bacteria > Acidobacteriota > Terriglobia > Bryobacterales > Bryobacteraceae > Palsa-187. The sequence goes on along the minus strand of DATBIA010000105.1, from coordinate 76,963 downwards.
CTTCTGTTCATCGGCTCCTTCGCGCACCGGCCTAACGTTCTCGCCGTGGAATTCTTTTTGCGGGAAGTTTTCCCGCGTCTGCCTGGCGCCACGCTGCACGTGATCGCCGGTCAGCGCCCCGAGCGATTCTGGGATTTAAACGAGCAAGGCGTCGAAGTGGAAGGATTCGTTGCCGACGTCCGGCCAGCTTATGAAAGAGCGGCGGTAGTCATCGCGCCGCTGGTGGTTTCCGCCGGGACAAATATCAAAATCATGGAAGCCATGGCTATGGGGAAAGCGATCCTCTCGACTAAATCCGGCGTGCATGGACTGGATCTTCAAGCGGGAGCGGACTTGATCGTTGCGGAGACGCCCAATGAGATCGCGCGCGCGATCTCGCGGCTATTCGATTGTACGGAGGAACGCGAAGCGCTGGAGCGCCAGGCGCGCCACACGGCGGAGCGGCTGTTCGGATGGGACGTAATTGCCGAGGAGCAACAAAATCTGTATAAATCGCTGATATAGTAGCCATAGCCATGCGCCTGGCTTGTGTAGCTCTTTTCCTGGCTCGCATCCTCTCCGCTCAGTCCACGATCGATGGCGTCATCGTAAACAGCGTTACTCACGCGGGCATCGAGGGCGTTTCCGTCAGGTTTTATACGCAGAAAGGCGTTCGCTATGAAGCCATGACTCTGAGCGATGGGACCTTCCACATCGCAGGCGTGGAGCAGGGCGAGTACCGGCACTCCATCGAAAAGGACGGGTTTGAGCCGCCCCCATCGCCCGATCCTCTCGCGCGGGAGTCCGCTACGAAGATACACGGAAAAGATCCAGTCCGAATCGAGTTTGAAATGTCCGCTTTGACCACGCTTCGAGGTCGCGTGGTGGACGCCGACGGCAAGCCTGCCGCGAGCGTGCCGGTGCAGATCAGTGGACCCAGGTCTCCAACCGAGGAAAATGAAACCCGGAGCGCGGCCGACGGCGCGTTTGAATTCCATCGGCTCCCGCCCGGCGCTTACACGCTGGTGGCGCGGCCGGAACCGCAAAAAGCCGGGCCTGTCGACGGCGTTCGCATGGAAACGGTGGCGACTTACTACCCCTCCTCCGCCGACGCTTCGCAAGCCCAACCGATAAACGTTCGCGGAACCGGTGAAGAGAGCGGATTCGAGATCCGGTTGCGTCGCGTCCCGGTTTATCGGGTTCGCGGAATCGTTTTGGACGAGGCGAACAAGCCCGCGCTAGGAATCGCGGTAAAGATTCGGCTCGCTCACCCCACTCCGACTGGCCGCTTTACGACATCGCTGGGAAAGACCGAATACTACCTTCCCGGATTCGTCTCAGCGCCGCTCATCGCAAGCGTGACCACAGCGGCTGACGGCGCATTCGAATTTCCATCCGTTCCTCAAGGCGATTGGAGCGTCGTCGCGAATTCGGAATGGCAATACGAAGAGAAGACGCGGCGCGATATCCAGCAAACCGGACAAGCAGGCGTATTCCTTGCAAAAAGCGATGTGGATGGCGTGGAGATCCATCTCTCGCCCAATTTCGAATTCTCCGCTTCCGTGATCTGGCCCACGGATGCTCCTTCAGCGGCGCGATGGGCGATGATTACTTTACTGCCCGAGACAGCGGGCGTAGTGGAGCCGTCGGTAGGAATGATCAGGGCGGACGGCTCGATCCAGTTCGATCGAGTCTATCCTGGACGCTATACAGTGGCTCCCGTCGCGAATGGAATCTCGAATACTTATGTTGCCGCGGTCCAATTCGGCGGGCGCGACGTGCTGGGACAAGCGATCGATCTAATGCCGAATCCTCCACCCATGCAAATCGTGTACAAGACCGGTGCGGGCGCGGTGCGCGCAGAATTTGAGAAGCAGACGTCGGGCGTCTTCGTCCTGATTCCCGCCGGCGCGGAGGGCGGTTATCCGCGATCGATTCCTTGCGATCCCAAAGGAGTTTACGAATTTGGCGGTCTCCGGCCCGGCGACTATTTCGCCGTGGGTTTCGATCGCGTGGACGGAACCAAGCTTTCCGAGCCCGCCTACGTATCCAATCTGCTCACGATGGCGACCCGCATTCGGGTGGACGAGAACAGTAATCAACTGCTGAGTCTGTCTGTGAATCGGTGGCCCGAGTAAGCCGGCCTTATCTCAACTCAAAGTCCACCGTCCGCTTGAACTGATTATTTCCGGTGTCCAGCGCCGACAGCTCCAACGTGTACGATCCGGGCTCCAGTTTGTCCACCGGCATGCGCTCACCTATAGGCACGATGGGATTTGTGCCCTGATTGCCGAGCTCGAGCCTCATTAATCCCGTGTCTACTTTTTCCTGGCCCGTCTTGCGATCCAGCACTCGCATCTCGATGGCGATCGCGGTTGGGCTATTCGGATCCGGTGTGGCCAGCAAGGGCTCGTAAATCTCGGCATAAAACACCGTCAAATCGCCTTTCTTGAATTCGTTTGTGCCCGAAGGAACGATCTGCAGGCCTTGGGTGACCAGCGGTATCTTGTCGTCCAGCAGGGAAGCGTCGAACGCCGTTCCTAAATCGGAGGTCTTATGAGCCTCGTGGCTCAAGGCCAATGCGCTCATGGCAAACTGTCCGGGATCGTAAGGGTCCACCTGGAGGGGCATCTCGACTTTACCGAAGCTCGATCCGCCGGAGCTGAATACTACCTTCAGATTGTATTTGCCGGAGGCGAGATCGAACTGGTTTTCGTAATGGAAAGGCTTCTTTTGGAATGCCTCCGCCTCTTTCTTGCCATCGCCCGTATCGGGAAAGTCCAGCTTGACGGTGTCGCTGAAGCGGCCGCCCACGCTCCCATTGGCGGTGGTCGCGATGCCGAGCACGTTGATTTCGGCGTGCAGCTTGCCCTTTTGTTTTTCGAACTTCACAGGCTCGGGCGCAATCTCCATCGCGACGTTTACTCGCGCCACGTTGGCGCCTGTATAGAAGAACGGAAGCTGCATTTGCGCGGCGACGCCGCCTGCTTGAGAAGCCGCCGCCCGCGTCTCCAGTTGCTTCTCCACCGGGCTTCCGGACAGCAGATCCAGCGGCTTCGCATTGCAATAGCCGGTGCGGTAGCGGACGTTGATCCCTCCGCGGTCGACCTTCACATGCAACGTGTGGCAGCTTCCTTCCGGCGACATGGGAGGCGTGTAGCCAAGCAGATAGTATTCGTTCTGCTCTTTGCCGATTTTCTGCAAGCCCGCAAGCAAGTCGTTGCTGTCGTGGATGACGAAGCCTCCCGTTCCATCGGCCAGCATGTACATAATGTTCTGGTTTTCCACAGTGCTTTCGGGGATCTTCGGAATGAGACTGCGCGATTGATTGTAGGGGTTCAGGCCGGGGGGAAGTGGCCGGTTCACGGCATTCTGAGGTTGGCCGCCGCCGCGGCCGTTATTAAATCCGCCGCGGCCATTATTAAATCCGCCTGGGTTGGTTGCCGGACCTGCGCCTCTCGTTCCAGTCCCGCCCGGTGAGGCGCCACCGCCGCGCGCTCCGCCTGGGCCTCCCGGCGATGGCGCTGGGCCGCCGCTTGGCGCGCCGCCTCGTCCGCCGCCTCCGGGCGCGGGGGCGCCGCCGCCACCTGGCGTCCCGCCGCCGCGCTGTGGCTCGAATGACAACGCCAGCGCGGGTGCAAACCAGGATGGAATCGGAAGTTTGCCAAAACCGCCGCCGAAGTTCGTGGCGACAGGCGCGCCGGTAACCAAACCGCGCACGTCGATGGCATAAACGGCCACGTTGGATTTATTGCAGGCGTCGATTGCGGCCGTGGCTTCGGATGTAATCTCCGAGGTTAGCTTGAATCCCGCCGTGATCCAGATCAGAGACTTGCGCCCTGGAACGGTCCCCAGATTCTTCGCGAGGCAGCGCAGTTCCATGACTACGTCGCGCCCGCAGCCGCCCGCCATGTTGATTCTCGGTCCGGAGCTGCTTTCGGCGGACGCGGTTGCCGAAAGAGCAACACCGCTCGCGACGCTCTTCAACCGCTCGACGTTGGCTGTGAAGTTCAACTGCGGCCCGCCGCCGTAGTTCACGATCGCGATCATGCGGTCAGGGCCGGCATTGGCGTCGATAAACTTTCCGGCGGCCTGCCGGGCCCGGATTTGATCGGCCGCATTCATGCTCGGATTGTCGAAAAACAACACCAGGTAATGCGCTTGAGAATGATTGGGCGACTGCGGGTCGGCCTCGAAGGAAAAGCTCTTGATGGCCTGGTCCTTGCCGTCCTCGGAAACCTTGAAGTCCTTAGCTTCCAGGTTCTTGACGTATTCGCCCTTCTTATCGGTCACGATGGCGTCCACCAGAACCAGCCGTGTCTCGGTCTTGATGACGAGGCCTGAGTCCGCGGGAGCGTCGCTTTTGTTTTGCGCGAGCGCCAAGCCGCCCGTCAGGGCGAACGCGGAGAGAATGATTGCGCGACGGTGATTCATGAGCGCCTCCACTTCTTTCGTCTTTACGGAATTTGAACGGCGCCGTTGCGCGCCGCCATCGTCTGCCCTTCCGAATCCCTCACCACCAGGCGGACCATATAATTGCCCGGTATCACGTCTAGCACCGATCTTACACTGATTCCGGAAGCGGGCACGGACGCGAGCGTCTCGTCCTTCAATCGCATTTCAACGGTCTTCTGGATACCGGCCACGAAGTTTCCGTTTCTATCGAACACTCCCGACACGATCGTCAGCGTGTTTCTATTCCGCCCGTCCGCTTTCTGGTAGCGCAGATTCCGGATATCGACCTTCGCCACTACCGTCACCTTCGCGCTGGTGGCGCTCGATTTGAAGAACTGAAGATTCAAATTCACCGGAATGTCGCCGATTTCGTCTCGCGAAAAGACCGCCTCCTGGATTTCCTGTCTCGCCTCTTCCTCCGGGTCGGCGATGTGCCGGGGTGCGTAATAACCGCGGCGGGCTTGCAGATCGAAGCCGCTCGGATTCTTAAGTGTCACCTTCAACGCGTGATAAGAACCGTCCATCTTCAAATTCTGCGGCGCGAATCCGAGCACATAGATGTATTCGGGCTGGGCGGCCAGTTGCTTCAGGCCTTCCTGAAGACCGTTGTCGTTATGAAAGAACGTTCCCCCCGTCGCGCTAGCGAGCTCGGCCATCACGTCCGAGTCGGCGGAAGCGTTCGAGATCTCGAACATTTGACGGATTCCACCCGAGGCTGCCGAACTCGCGGTGAAGGGCTGGCTCGCATCCGCCCCGATTGTATAGAGACCACGCGTATCCAGCGAGTTGACCGTCACGTTGGCGCGGATGGCGCGGTCCATCAAATCCGCCTCGTCCAAGCGATGCTCCTGGGTCATATAAAACCCTGGCGAAATCAAAATCAAGCTGCGGCTTCCAGGCGCCGCGGCAAGGCGGCGAACCGCGTCCTTCATGATCTGGAGCGAGCGCTGCGATTCCGCGCTGCCCATGTTGTACTCGCGCCCAACCGCGGACTGCACCATCGCCTGAATTATCTGAAGTTCCTGCGCCGCATTAGGATCGTTGGGCGACATGCCGGAGCAGGCCCACGCATCGGTTGTCGCGGCCGCGAGCGCTTGCGTGTCCTGCCGGCTCTGGATCGCGTCCGCCATGTAGTAGGTCATCGGCGGACAATCGGCGGCCGAAGACGTGCGATCGGCGTGCGGCTGGATGCGTTGGAGAGCGTCGTGCAGCTTTGCGTGGTCGTCCGTGAAATCGACGTTCACCAAACTCGACGTTGTGAAAATCGCGGCCCGCGTGCTGGGTTCCAGAAATTCGGCCAAGTGCTTGTCCGCCGCCAGGCGCGCCCACGTCAAATTCTGAACGTCCAGATGGATATCGTCGAACAAATAGGCGACGAAATGCTCCGGAATCGGCTCCGGGGCCGGACCGGGCTTATCGGGCTGCGTCTCGTCTAGCGCCACGACGGCCGGCGTCACGGGAGTTCCGGTTTTCTCAACCGAGAAACGCGTGACGATCTGCGGTTTGCCTTTATCGCTAAGCTGAAAATCCTCCTGTTTCAGCGATCCCACGGCTTTTCCGCTCTTGTCGCGGACGACGACGGGAACCAGCACCAGATTCACGCGCGCGGTGAAGATGGCCGGAGCGTCGCGAGTGCTCACTTCGGCCGTGTCGGGCGGCGCCTGCGCAGCGCAGAAGAGCCCGGCGCACGACAGCCCCACCAACGCCGTCAGTCCGGCGCGAAATATCATGCCCCGATTCTACTGCATCCGCCCTTTCTATGGACCGCTAAAATTTGGTATATTTCCACAAATGAGCCGAGCCGCCATTGGTCGAACGATAGCCGTGCGCTGCGCCGCGGGAGGCCTGTTCTTGCTGGGCGCCTGGGTCGCCTATACGCAAAATCAGGGCAAGCAGCCTCCGCAGTTGACGTTGAATAAAATCACCAACGATCTCTATGAGATTGAAGGCGACGGCGGGAACGTCGCCGTTTACATCACCAATGAGGGCGTGATCATGGTCGACGACAAGTACGAACAAGACTACGACCAGATCATGTCGAAAGTGAAGAGCGTCACCAATCAGCCGATCCGCTATATCCTCAGCACGCATTACCATGCGGATCACAGTGGCGGCAACACGAAATTCGCGGGCGCCGCCGAAATTATTTCGACTCTAAACGCGCATAACAATATCGTGAACAAGGTGCAGTCGAACGCGCCGCCGGATATGGTGCCCGCGCGGGTGACGTTCACGCAGGAGACGGACGTGTTCCTGGGCGGGAAGCACGTGCAGGCCCGTTACTACGGGCGCGGGCACACTAACGGCGATGCCGTGATTTATTTCCCCGCCCTTCGAGTGGTCCACACCGGCGATTTGGTGACCGTCGCGCAGAAGGGCGCGCCGCCCACCACGCCGCTGATCGACTATCCCGGCGGCGGCAGCCTCGTTGATTGGACCAAGACGTTGGACGACGTGATGAAGCTCGATTTCGATACGGTCATTCCCGGCCACGGGCCCGTCTCGAAGAAGGCCGACATCCTCGTTTTCCGCAACAATGCCATGAAGATGCGGAATCGGGCGCAAGGATTAATCCGGCAGGGGAAGAGCCAGGACGACGTGGGTAAAGTCATGATGGCGGAATACAACTGGATGCCCGGAAGCCTCTATATGCAGTGGAGCTTGCCGGGCATGATGAAGGAGTTGAAGTAACGCTTAGGACCGCAATCGCGATCGGTTTCCTTGCCATCGCGGCACAGTGTCTAAGCGCTCAGCCCCCGCGCCCGTTCTATTCCGCGGAAGCCTTGGCCAGCCCGCGCATGGCCGCGCTCGCGAAGTCTATCGAAGCGGGAGATCGTTCCGCGACCGCGGCCTTCTGGGAAGAGATGGCTCGCGCGGGCACGCCTCTCGAGGAACCGGTCGCGGGCGATCCGCGGTATTCCTGGGTGACTTTCCTTTGGCGGGCCAAAGAAAACACCATCAACGTCGCAATTATCGATGGCGTCGCGGCTGGAATCGGAGGCGCCGATCCGGCCAAGGCGCTGATGACTCATCTGGCCCATACGGACGTGTGGTACCGAACCTACAAAGTCCGCAATGACGCGGCGTTTCACTACTGGATTTCGCCGAACGATAGCCTTGAATCGCTGGCGACCACCGAACCGCGCAGTTCGAAGCCGCAGCCCGATCCGCTGAACCCGCGCCGATTGGGACCGGTTTCCTATATCGATCTTCCCGAAGCACCGGGGCTTTCCCTGCTTACGGCTTCGTCCTCGCTCGCGCGCGGCAAGATTGAGCGGACCAAATTCCACAGCGAAATCCTCAAAAACGACCGCGATCTTTGGGTGTACACTCCGCCGGGCTATCAAGCTTCGGGTGCTCGTTATCCACTGCTTGTGCTATTCGACGGCTCGGCGTATCTGGATCAAGTAACCACGCCGGCGATTCTGGACAATTTGATCGCGCAACGGCGACTTCCCGCCATGATTGCGGTTCTTGTAGGGAGCGCCGCGGGCAAAAGAAACCAGGAACTGGCCTGCGATCGGGATTTCACAAATTTTCTAGCGAGCGAACTTGTTCCCCGGATGCGCAAGAATTACAACGCTACCGGCGATCCTTCCCAAACGATTGTGGGCGGCTCCAGTTTGGGCGGTCTAGCTTCGGCGTTTGCCGCCTTCGAGCATCCCGAAATATTCGGCAATGTTTTGTCGCAATCGGGTTCTTATTGGTGGTCGCCTCCGCAAGAGTTGGAGAGATCCTGGCTGACCAGGCAGTTCGCTCGATCTCCCCTGCGGAAAGTGAAGGTCTCGATGAGCATAGGCCTGATGGAGATTCCCGAGCAGCTGGACACTAATCGGCATCTTCGCGATGTGCTGATCGCCAAAGGCTACAAAGTGCATTACTCGGAAATCAACGGCAATCATGGTTACGTCGCGTGGCGCTCCAATTTTGCCGATTTGCTTTCGGCGTTGATAGGACCGTAATCCGTCGATAGGTATTCAACCGGCGCCTATCCCCTTACGGCCGGGGCTGGGTGCGAACGCTGGAACACCGTCGTGCCCACTTTCAGCCCCGCCCGTGAGGGCGGGGGCAAGCTTACGGACGGATTACGGCAGGAACCGCGGCGGACCAGTTATAGGACTCGCTTGGCCGCGCCGTAATAGTAGGTCGGCGCGTTGCCCGGGCGCCATTTGATGTTGCATCCGATGCTTGGCATCTGCCGCGAGCTGACTTCGCGTCCTGCCAGCACAGCCTCCAGCGCAGCGCGTATATCGGCTCCGGTTACCGGCTTGTTGTTTCGCGGCCGGCTATCGTCGAGTTGCCCGCGATACACAAGCCGTCTATTCTCGTCGAAGAGGAACAAATCGGGCGTACACGCCGCGGCGTAACTCTTGGCTGCCTCCTGTGTCTCGTCATAGCAGACCGGGAAATTGAGGCCCCAATCCGCAACCATCTGTTTGAGCCCTTCCGGCGAATCCTCGAAAGAAACCGCCGGATCATTCGAACTGATGCCAACAATTCCGGCGTTTTTGCCGGAATAGTCCCGCCCAAGCCGCGCTAATTCCGATTTCACGTGCTTGACGAATGGGCAGTGCTGGCAGATGAACATAACCAATAGCGCCTTTGAGCCCGCGAAGGTATCGAGAGTGATGGCTTTTCCGGAGCTCACGTCCGGAAGCGAAAAATCGGGGGCTTTGGTCCCCAGTTCGAGCATGGTGGAAGGCGTGGCGGACATAACTTCACTTTAGTGCACAAGAAAAATGCGGCATCGGCGGAGTGGCTCCGTAATCCGTCCGTAAGCTTGCCCCCGCCCTCACGGGTGGGGCTGAAAGTGGGCACGACGGTGTTCCAGCGTTCGCACCCAGCCCCGGCCGTAAGGCCGGGGGATAAGCGCCGGTTGAATACCTATCGACGGATTACGGTGGCTGGATGATCTTGCGGTGAGCCTTCGCCAGGAGGACATGTGCGCGAGCATAGAGGACCTGCAATGGAAACTCCCTCAAGATCTTTTCACGCGAGGTCCGCCTGCATGCATTGCATGCAAATTCCCCCCTTGACGATCAACCGGTCATGGTATAGAGTCGGTCGAGTTGGCCTAAGCCAAAAGGGGGGGTTTAGATGAGAACATCTGCAGTTGCAATATATTCCTTCGCATGCGCGGCAATCATTTTGGCGCAAACAGACCGGGGCACGATCACCGGAACTGTTTCGGATCCCGCGGGCGCCGTGGTCGCGGGCGCGCCCATTGAAATCAAGAACGTCGAGACGGGGGCCATATATCAGGCGGGAAGCTCCGCCACTGGAAACTATACGCTTACGCAGTTGCCGGCCGGTCAGTATGAGTTGAGCGTGACGGTGCCTGGATTTAAGAAGTTTGTGCGGAAGAGCGTCACTGTCAACGTGGCGGAAACCTATCGCGTCGACGTCATGCTGGAAGTGGGATCGGCCACGGAATCGGTGACCGTTACCGAGGCCGCTCCGTTGCTCAACACCGAAAGCGGCGAATTGAGCCATACCGTCACCACCAGCACGATGAATAACCTGCCGGTGATGTCGATCGGCGCCAGCGCCGGCTCTTCGGGCATTCGCAATCCGTACGCAGTCGTGCAGTTGCTCCCGGGCACGACGTATTCGCCCGATGTGGCGATCCGCGTCAATGGTTTGCCCGCGAACACGCAGGCTATGCGGATCGAGGGACAGGACGCCACCAATGGATGGTACTCCGCGCAATCGCAGACGCAAGGAAGCGTGGACGCCATGCAGGAGTTCGCGGTGCAAACCAGCAATTACGCGGCGGAGCTTGGCCAAGCCGGAGGCGGCCTTTTCAACGTAACGATGCGATCCGGCACCAATCAGTTCCACGGCGACGCATACGAATATTTCGTCAACGACGCGCTCAATGCCGGTACGCCTTTCACCAGCGACGGCCAGGGCCATCTACTCCGGCCGCGGCAGCGACGCAACGATTGGGGGTTTTCCGTGGGAGGTCCCGTCGTGCTTCCTAAATTCAACGGCCACGACAAAGCGTTTTTCTTTTTCAACTTCGAACACTTCGGCGAAACCACGGTGACCAACAACGTCTCTACGACGGTACCTACTCCGGCTTTTCGGAGCGGTGATTTCTTCAACGCCCTTACTGGGCGCACTCTCATTACCGATCCGGTCATGGGCGCCGTGAAAGAAAACGCGATTTACGATCCTACGACGGATTACACTGTCGGCGGACTGCGCTATCGGACTCCGTTTCTAAATAATGTCATTCCGCCGAACCGGCTCGATCCGGTGGCGGTCGCCATTCAGAACCTCATCCCGCAGCCGCTCGGTCCCAACGCGAATCAACAGATCAACAATTACCTGCCGACTTATCTAAATCCGAAATATACGTTGATTCCGTCGGTAAAAGGCGATTATCAGCTCGGGCCGAAATCTAAGATCACAGGATTCTGGTCTCTCAACCGGCAGGACAATCCCAACAACGGCCTGATGCCTCCTCCGATCCGAAGCAGCCAGCCGCGGTTGATCAATTCGAACACTTACCGGCTGAACTTCGATCAAACGCTGACGCCGACGCTGCTGCTGCATTTCGGCGCGGGGCTGGTGAGCACCAGAATCAACGATCACAGCGACCGTTTTAATTCCGTCACCCAACTTGGTCTGACCGGAACGTATTCGACGCTGTTTCCCGTAATCGGAGGCTTGACCGGAGCTCAGGGCGGAATGTCCGCGGGAATGGGGCCCGGCAACCAAATCCATTTGATCTACCGCAAACCCACGGGCAATACCAGCCTGACCTGGGTCCACAATAATCACACGTTCAAGTTCGGCGGCGAAACCATGGTGGATGGCTATCAAATGTTCCAGGAAACTTACACCGATGGCTGGCTCACCTATAGCGCCAACGAAACGTCGGTGCCGGCTCTGAATGGAATCAACCTGAACGGCGGCACGGCCGGCTATCCCTATGCCAGCTTCCTGCTGGGAGCGGTGGACAACGGATTCAACGCGGTTCCGGTAACCAACCACATGGGCGCTCACGCAATCTCGGCTTTCGCTCAGGATTCATGGAAAGTCACTCGCAAGCTCACCCTCGACTACGGCCTTCGTTACGACTACTCCAGCTATTTGCAGGACGGCCACGGTTACTATCTGATTTTTTCTCCCTCCACGGCGAATCCGAACGCGGGTGGAAGGCCGGGCGCGATCATCGGCGAAGGTTACGGAGGGGGACGCTGCAATTGCATGTACTCCAAGAATTATCCGTTCGCTTTCGGGCCGCGCCTCGGATTGGCGTACCAGGTCACATCCAAGACGGTTTTACGCGTGGGCGCGGGCGTGTCTTATTACAAGACTGATAACAATAATCTCGGTCTGTCGTCGGTTTCCCAATTCCAATACCAGACGGCTTCCTTTGGCGATCCCGCATATCTGACGCGCAACGGGCTGCCTTACAATCTGGTATTTCCGAACTTCGATCCGGGCCAGGGCTTGCATCCCGGCCTTATAGGATCGGCGCCGCAAGAGCAGGATCAGAACGCCGGGCGTCCGGCGCGCCAGATTCAATGGAGCCTGGGAATTCAGCGCGAAATCGCCCGAAATATGATCGTGGAAGCGACCTATGTGGGCAATCGCGGAGCGTGGTGGAACGCGGCCGGGCTGCTTTGCACCAATTGCATCACGCCGGACCATCTGGCCTCCTACGGGCTGAATCTGAATAACCCCCAGGACCGCACGCTTCTGGCTAGTTCGGTGAGTTCCAGCCTCGCCATGCAGCGCGGCTTCGGGTTCCCCTATCCGGGATTTCCGGTGCTATCCACAGTGGCGCAATCGCTCCGGCCGTTTCCGCAATATCCGAACATCACCAATTGGCACTGGGTGCCGGACGGGGACACTTGGTATGAATCGCTTCAGACCAAACTGACGAAGCGTTTCTCGCAAGGCCTGGAATTCAGTTCCGCCTTCACGTGGGCAAAGCAGCTCACCAGCGGCGTGGAAGACGACTTCGGGCGCGGCGGCGGCGTCATCATCAACGACGCTTTCAATCGCGCTAACCAAAAGGCGTTGTCGTCCTACGACCAACCGTTCCAGTTCGTCATCTCCGGTTCCTACACGACGCCCAAGTGGAGCGCCGATAGCGCCGGCATGAAAGCGCTCTCTTGGGTAACGCGGGATTGGCAGATCGGGACGCTGCTGCGGTATGCGAGCGGGTTGCCGATCGCTTCTCCGGCCTCCACGAATGCCCTGGCGACCTACCTCTTCCAGACCGGCGCCGGCGGCAACCAAAGCACGCTGTTCAATCGCGTGCCGGGCGTGCCGCTGTTCACGAAGGATCTCAACTGCCACTGTTTCGATCCCAATACGACCTTTGTGTTGAATCCCGCGGCATGGTCCAATCCGGCGGCGGGCCAATGGGGAACCGCGGCGGCGTATTACACCGATTTCCGCTATCAGCGCCGTCCCGTGGAAAACATCAGCCTCGGCCGCGTATTCCGGATCAAGGAACGAGCGAGCCTTCAGATCCGCGCGGAGTTCACCAACATGTTCAATCGAACCGAAATGAACAACCCCTCCGCGACGAATCCTCTGCAGACGCCGACGCGAAACGGCGCCGGCCAGACCACGGCGGGCTACGGCTACGTCAACGTCGGCACCGTCTTCAGCCCACCTCGGCAAGGACAATTGGTCGCGCGGTTCCAGTTTTAAAACGAAACCGCTCCGTTGCCGTCGCGGCTCAGCAAAAGTCCCGAGCCGCGACCCCGAGGGAGTGCCCCATGACCCTTCGTTCTACTAAATGGGATGAAGAGCGTTGGGGAGGGCGGGCTTCAACGGAGCGGCGTGCGCTACCTTCTGCAACTGAGCTACCGCAAAAACAGCCGCAGCACGCTCGACCCCGCCACGCCCGTTAGCGCGGGCACAAACGCCGGCCTGGGACCGCTTCTGCGGAGTTCTCCATGGATCGCGTGACCGCCGAGATACAGGAAGCTTCCCCCGGCGACCGCTAATAGGGCATGAAGGGCCTGGGCGCCGACATAGGGCGCCATTATTGTTTCCAGTCCCGCGCCTACCAGCGTCGCGGCCTGGGCTGCCGCGCACCAGATCAAAGCGGCGGAGCGCGTCGGCATCGCCGCGCGGGCGATCACACCCAATGCCAATCCTTCCGGGACCTTATGCGCCGCGATTCCTAGGCCGAACGCGGCCCCAAGCCCGGGCTCGACGTGTTGTCCCGCCACGACGCTCCATCCGTCCAGCGCGCTATGCAGCGCCGCCGCCGCGAGCAGAGGCGTGGCAAAACCATGCAGCCTCGCGGCGCAATGGTCGTGGTCGTGAGCGGGAGCGCAAGCTGGACAAACGGAATATACATACCGATCGATCAGCGCCAACGCCGCGGCGCCGCCCCCGATCCAAGCCAGCGCGGCGGGCCAGCGGAAGAAAGCCGCCATCTCGGGCAAGACCCAGAACACTGCGACGCCCATCAGCACGCCGCCGCCGAACGGCGCCAGTGTGCCCGAGAGCGAATCAGGCGCATTGACGCCCGACGCCCGAGCAGCGCTATCCAGCCACACTCCTACAGCCGCGCTGCAAACCGCTATGGCGAATAGAAGGAGAGGAGAGATGAAGGCCACCCTGTTCCCGAGTATACTATCAGTTTGGTCCCAACTTATTGGAAGTATGCTCAATCCCCAAATCACTCGCCGCTCGTTCTATGTTCATGCGATCAATCTGCTCGGAAGCCTTGTTGCGGCGGCAGCGGCTATACCGGCGATAGCTTACCTTCTGGGGCGGCCCAAGACGAGGGAATCCGCTGAATGGATTGGAGTTGCCGATTTATCTCAACTCCAAATCGGGCAACCTGAAGAAATCGTCTACAACCGCAAGCGGATGGATGGATGGCAGCGCGTCGACGAGAAGACGAGCACATGGATGGTGAGGACGTCCTCCGAGACCGTGGTCGCCTACAGTCCGGCTTGCACTCACCTCGGCTGCGCCTATCACTGGGAGGCGGGCGCGCAGCAGTTTCAATGCCCCTGCCACGGCTCGGTCTTCGCCATCGATGGAAAAGTACTCGCCGGACCCGCTCCGCGCCCCCTGGACCGGTTTCTTGCAAGAGTTGAAGACGGAAAGGTCCTGATTAATCCGGAAACCTCCAAGGAAAGCGCTTAGCGATGTTTCGGGCAGTTCTGAATTTCATCGAAGACCGGACAGGTCTTGTCTCCGCGGTTCATCATTTCCTGGACGAAGATATTCCAGCCTCCGCGGGCTGGCATCAGGTGCTGGGAAGCGTGGCTTTATTCGCGTTTCTATTGCAGATTTTCACCGGCTTTCTGCTGGCGTTGAATTACGCGCCTACGCCCGGCGAAGCGTGGGACAGCTTGCGTTATATCGTCACTCAAGTCGCGGCCGGAAGCGTCATGCGCGCCATGCATCATTGGGGCGCGAGCCTGATGATAATCGTCGTCGTAGTGCACATGGCGCAGACCTTTTTGTGGGGCGCGTATAAGAAACCACGCGAGACGACCTGGATTGTAGGCGTCCTGCTGTTGCTGCTAACGCTTGCCTTCGGCCTCAGCGGATATCTTCTCACTTGGGATAACCGCGCCTACTGGGGCACCATCGTCACTACGCGGATCATGGGGCTCGCGCCGGGAGGATCGGTGCTGCTCCGCGTTCTCGGCGCCGAAGGTGGGGTTATCGGCCGGGTCGCATTCGCCCGATTCTACGCGGCTCACGTGATATTATTGCCGCTTCTCACGCTGGGATTGGTCGTCTTCCATCTCTATCTGGTGCGAAAGCATGGAGTAACGCCCGCGCCCGGCGACGAACTGCTTCCGAAAAAGAAATTCTTTCCGCAGCAAGTTTTTCGCGACACTGTCGCGATCTTCGTCTGGTGCGTGGCGCTCGGCGTGATGGTGGCGCTGGTGAAGGTCCCATTGGGGCGCATCGCCGATCCCACCGACACGAGCTATATTCCCCGCCCCGAATGGTATTTCCTGTTTTTGTTCCAATTCCTGAAGTTTTTCCAGGGCCCGCTGGAGGTTGTCGGCGCGGTGGTGCTCCCGGGAATCGCCGTGGCGATGCTGGCTCTTTTGCCGTTCATCGATCGCAGCCGCATGGTGAAAATTCAGCGCCGCACCGCTGCGATTTCGGCTGCCGGGCTCGCCGTAATCGCCTGGACGGCCCTCACGGCCACCGCTGTCGCCACTACGCCACGCCAGCCCGACGAGGATGCGACCATTGACATTCAAGCGTGGCAGACCATTCCGGCGGCTCAATTGGCCGGAATCGGAGTGTTTCGCCGCGCGAATTGTACAAATTGCCACGTCGCCGGCAACTCCAAAGGCGCGCCGGACTTGACCGCCATTCCGGTGGATAAAGACGCCGACTGGCTGAAGAATCACTTCAAAAATCTTTCCTCCGCGGAAGTGGGAGCCTTAGTTCAGTTGATCACCAAACGCACCGACGATACGGTGGACGCGTGGCGAAATGCTCCCGACGACGCAACAAAGGGCGCGATGATTTATTACGAAAACCAGTGCTTTTCTTGCCACACGATCAACGGCGTAGGGGGACAAGTGGGGCCTGTTCTGAACGGATTGAGACTGAGGCACGACCGGGACTGGGTGAAGGCTCACTTCGCCGCGCCAGACAAACTGTCGCCCGGGTCCGAAATGCCGCCGTTTAATTTCAAACCGCAGGATCTCGATCTCATCACGAACTATGTGATGTCGATTCCGAAGTAAGCGCCCCGCGAGTCACAACTGCAGGAGCATGTGCTCTTCGTCGAGATATTGTCCGTTTACCGCCAACGCGCGCGGTTCTAGGCCGAAGGATCGGAATCCGAGGCTGGTATAAAGATTCCGCGCGCCGGGCTGCTCCGCGGTTACCGAAAGATAGATACACTTCAAGCCCGGCAGCGCGCGGGCGGAATCCAACAGCGATGTCATGACAGCGCGCGCCAGGCCTCGGCCTCGGTGCGCCGGAGCGACATAAACGCCCCAAATTACGCCTTTATGGCGCCGTTTTATGCGCTTTTCGCGATAAAATCCGGCCATTGCAACCAGTTCTCGACCATCGAATGCGCCGTAAACGAAGCTTTCGCTCCCGCCCGAGGCGAGGCGCTCCGCGGACGCCGCGGGCGTGCTCTTCAGATGCTCCTCGACAGCTTCCCCAAAACTCGCCGGCTCGCGCTCCAGAGCTTCGCGCCGGAGCCGCCACATTTCGGGCGCGTCCGCTTCCTCCAGGCGGCGGACGATGTCTACGCCGTGGCTTCGATCATCCCCTCTATTTGAGCCGAAAGCCGCTCCCATTCCGCCACCCTCGCGTCCAGATCCTTGCGCCGTTCATCCACCAGCGTGGTGAGCCGCATGGTCTCGTCCACGCTTTTGAAATCCGACAGGGCGGCCTCGTGCTGCGCGATCTCGGATTCGAGCGCGGCCACCTCTTGCTCCACTTCCTTCAATTGACCCCGAAGCTTGTTAATCTTCATCGGATTGACGCGCTTCGCGGCTTCGTGACGCTCGGGCGCCGGAGCCGGCTCGGGCGCGGGCGGTTCTGCCTGCGCTTGCGCCAAAGCTTCCGGACCTCCTTGTTTGCGCCACAAATAATCCTCGTAATTGCCTGGATAAACATGGACGTGGCCGTCTTCGATTTCGATTACGCGAGTGGCCAAATTGTCGATGAAATACCGGTCGTGTGAGACGAAAACCACGGTCCCGGTGTAGCTTCGCAAGGCTTCGAGCAGCACGTCTTTGGCGCGCATATCGAGGTGATTGGTCGGCTCGTCGAGCAGAAGAAAATTCGAAGGCGCCACCAGCATCCGGGCCAGAGCGTAGCGGTTGCGCTCGCCGCCGCTTAAAACGCCGATGCGCTTGAATACGTCCTCGTCGCTGAACAAAAAGCAGCCGAGCAGGGTGCGCAGCTCTGTCAGAGTGGAGCGCGGAGAAGCCCCGCTGAGGTCGTACAGCAGTTGACCGTTGGGATCGAGCTCCTTGTATTGATCCTGCGCGAAGTAATCGGCCAGCACGTTGTGCCCGAGCGTGTAGCTGCCCGAGGTCGGCCGCTCCGTCCCCGCCAGCAATTTGATCGTGGTCGATTTTCCTGCGCCGTTGACCCCGACGAGCGCAATGCGGTCACCGCGCTCGATAACGAAATTCGCGCCGCTGAACACATGTTTTTCGCCGTAGCTTTTGGAAACATCTTTAAACTCGGCCACGATGCGCCCGCTCGGTTTAGGCTGCGGAAAAGAGAAATGAATGGCATGCTCTTCCGGCGGGATCTCGATGCGCTCGATCTTTTCGAGTTCCTTGATCCGGGATTGCACCTGCTTGGCCTTGGTCGCCTGGTAACGGAAGCGGTTGATAAACGCTTCGAGCTGCTCGATGCGATCGCGCTGGTTGCGGTAAGCGGCCTCGATCTGCGCCTTACGCTCGGTCTTTTGGGTCAAATATTTTTCGTAATTGCCGCTATAAAAATTCGCTTTCTTGTTCCATAACTCGACGATACGGTTGACGGTGATGTCCAGAAAATAGCGGTCGTGAGAAATAAGAACGTAGGCGAAGGGATAATTTGCAAGATACGACTCCAGCCAGTTGCGCGCTTCCAGATCGAGGTGATTGGTAGGCTCGTCGAGCAGCAGAAGATTCGGCTTCTCCAGCAGCAGTTTCGCGAGCGCGATGCGCATCTGCCAACCGCCGGAAAACTCTTCGGTTCGCCGCGTCCAGTCTTCCTTGTGGAACCCCAGGCCGTCCAAGACGCTCCCCACCTGCGCTTCGATCGCGTAGCCGTCGCGGTTGCGGAATTCGCTGTCGATCTCGTGCAAACGGTCCGCTACAGCCCCATATTCGGCCCCGTTTGGGTCCAATTCGCCTAGTTTTTGGTGCAAAATGTCCAGTTCGCGCTCCATTTCGCGCAGTCCGGAAAAGACATTCATGCACTCTTCGAACACCGTCCGGCCGGAGAGCGAAAGGCCGTCCTGGGGCAGGTAGCCGATGCGGATGCCCTTGGGAAACGAGATCGCGCCGTAATCGAGTGATTCAACGCCACATAGAACCTTGAGTAGCGTCGTCTTGCCGGTCCCGTTAGCGCCGACCAGTCCCGTACGCTCCCTGGGCGTAATCAGCCAGTCGAAGTTTTCGAAGAGAAGCTTGTGGCCGAAACGTTTTCCGGCGTTTTGGAGCTGAATCATCGGGCGAGTCTAATCCGATTTTAGCGGACGCGCGTCTCATAATAAGGACGGTCCCTCGTATAGGAACATGGAACGAGCCCTGATATTGGCGCGGCTGCGCGAAAGGATCGTGCGTTTCGCGGCATCACAATTACAGGACGAGTCCGCGGAGGATCTGGCTCAGGAAGTTCTGTTGGTATTGCACGAGAAATATTCGGCGCTCGATCGTGTGGAGGACTTGTTACCCGTTGCATTGGAGATCGCGCGTCTTAAGATTTGGGCCGCCCGCCGCAAAATACGCCGCCGGGGCGAGGACACGCGGATTTCCGTGGACGATCTGCCGCTCTCCGACGGCGCCCCCGATCCCTATCGTCAGGCCGAGCGACGCGAACGTTTGGAGCACCTGGAGGCCGCGCTGCTGGAGTTAGGCGAGCGCTGCCGCGAATTGTTCCGGCTGAAATTGGAAGGCTATACCTTCCCGGAGATTCGCAAGCGGCTGGATGTGGAATCGCTGAATACGCTCTATACTTGGGATTTTCGCTGCCGCAAGCAGCTTATGGAGCGGCTGGGCGGCTGGGAAGCTCCGGCTCCCAAGGTGGAGGCAAGCCGAAGATGACGCCGCTGGAGATTCGCAAACTGATCGGCGGATACGCCACCGGCTCGCTGAGCGACGCTGAGCGAAAGTTGCTGTTCGAGGCCGCGCTGGAAGACCAGGAATTGTTCGACGAGCTCGCCGGAGAACAAGCTCTGAAGGAGTTGTTGGACGAGCCAGGCGCAAGGGGGCGGCTGATCGCCGCGTTACGGCCTCCGCAAGCCGCGCGGCCATGGTGGCTTCGCGCCTGGCCGTGGGCCGCTGCGGCGGCGGCCATTGCCGCCGGCGTCGCCATCTCGCTTATACCCTACCGGCCGGCGACCCCGAAGCAGGTGGCGCGGGTGTTTACGCCGCCGCCGGTCATAGCGCCCGTGCCTTCGCCGCTGCCCGAGCCGCCGCAACTTCGGATCCAGTCCGTCGTGCCCCCGGAAATTGCGCGGACCGCGCCTAATTTCGCGCCCGCGCCCAAGCCCCAACCGGCGCCCGCGGCCGAACCGGAGCGCGCACCGCAGCCGCCGCAGTTCGCCGCCCCGACGATCGCGGGGTTCCGGGCATTGCCTCAAAGCGCGGTGCGTTCGTTGGCCGCGCCGCTTGGACCGCCGTTCGACTACATTCTGTCGGACGACGGCAAACTGCGGATCACGCCATCGGTAAGGGGCTTTATAACGGTGATCACAAACACCCCGCAGACGTTGGCGCTCAATCAGGCGGCAGAACCGGGAGTGGCCGCCGAGTTTACGGTCCCGGCCGGCGCAAATATGCTGACTGTGTTTCTGACGCCGCAACCGAGTCCCTCAACCGCTCCTCCGGCGGAGGCGACAGTTGTAAGGATCCAGGTTAAGCCACGCGAGGAAAAATAGAGGTTACTCCAGCCGCGCCCGCTTAATGTAGTCGAGCATAGGAAAACGCGGCACGATGTATTCGTTGGCCTCGCTTTCGGCGCGCGCGGCATCCGGGCCTTTTCCTTGCGGCCCCAGTTCTCCGTAGCCCGAATACAGCATGTCGATCACCGGCTCGCCTTCTACGATCTTGCCGAAAGGCACGAATCGTTCGTCATCGAGCTCGGGATTGTCCTTCAGATTGATGAACACCTCGGTGGCGCGCGTGTTTGGGCCGGACTGAGCGAACGCGAGCGTTCCACGTAGATTCTTTTCTTTCGGCGGATCATCGGCGATCACCAATTCGCGCCACGTGGTATGAACATCAAAATCTTTGTTGATCCCGAATTGCGCGATGAATCCCGGTAAAACGCGGAAGAAACGGCCCTCGTCGAAGTAGCGCATCCGCAGAAGCTCGTGAAAGCGGTCCGCGCCGCGCGGGGCCCATGCGCGCGTCACTTCCACGACGAAGTCGCCCTTCGATGTCTCGAATTTCGCCCGGTAGACCTGCGGCACGACCACCGGCTTCGGCTGCGGCTTCGAGCAACCGCACAGCGCGATGGTTGCGACGAGCGCGGCTCCGAATCCGCTATTTCGCATCCCGCCAATTGTCCCCGACTCCGACGTCGACCACCAACGGAACGGCCAGCTTGCGAACGTTCTCCATTTCCGCTTTCACCATCGCCCGAACCTCGGAGACCTCTTCGGGCGGCGCCTCCAAGACCAGCTCGTCATGAACCTGGAGCAGCAGTTTGGCGCGCATTGAGCCGAGCTTTTCGTGAATGCGGATCATTGCGAGTTTGATTAGATCCGCAGCGGTGCCCTGCAAAGGCGTGTTTACCGCGGTTCGCTCCGCAAAACCCCTCGCCGTGAAGTTTCGGCTGTTCATGTCCGGAATCGGACGCCGCCGGCCGAACAGATTATAGGCAAACCCGGTACGGCGGACCTCGGCGATAGTAGCGTCGATAAATTTGCGCACGCCCGCGTAACGCTCGAAGTAGGCGCGGATGTAGATTTCCGCCTCCTTGCGCTCGATCCCCAACGATTGCGCCAATCCGAACGGCGATTGCCCGTATACGATGCCGAAATTCACGGCTTTCGCGCGCCTGCGGTGGTCGGCCGTCACCATCAGCGGCGGCACACTGAAAACCTCCGCCGCCGTCCGTGTGTGAATGTCTTCGCCGTTGCGGAAAGCTTCCACCAGCACCGGATCGCGCGAGAAATGGGCCAACAGCCGTAGCTCGATCTGCGAATAGTCGGCGATCAGCAGCTTCCAGCCGGGCTGTGGAATGAATGCGGCCCGAATCTCGCGCCCCAACGCCGTGCGAATAGGGATGTTTTGCAAGTTAGGATCGGAGGACGCGAGCCGTCCGGTCGCCGCTCCGGCTTGATTGAACGTCGTGTGTAGCCGTCCGGTCGCGGGATCGATCAGAACCGGGAGGGCATCCGAATAGGTTCCCTTCAACTTCGCCAATTGGCGAAAATCGAGAACGCACCGCGCGATGGGATATTGTTCCGCGAGCTCCTCCAGCACGCCCGCGGCCGTAGAAATCGTTTTTCCTTTCCCGTATTTGACGGGAGCCGGCAACTTGAGATCCTCGAACAGAACCTTTCCTAATTGTTGAGGCGAATTGATATTGAAAGTCTTGTCCGCCAATTTGTAGATTTCGGCGGAGAGGCGCGCGATTTCCTCTTCCATGCGGCGGCTAAGCACGGAGAGCTGTTGCGGGTCGATCAGGATTCCGGTTTCCTCCATGTCCGCGAGGACCCGCACCAGTGGAAGATCGATGGCGCCATAAACTTCGCCGAGTTTGGCCGCCTCGATATCCGGGTGGAGCTTACAGAAGAGTTTCAGTGTGGCGTCGGCCTGTGCGGCGGGTCCGGCGCCGAGCGATTCTTCCAGGTAGCGCTCCGCTAGCGCGGACAGGTCGCAAGCGCCAGGGTCGGCGCACAGGAGGAAGCCATATAACATCACGTCGTGCTGAAGATTGGGAGCTT
Organism: Bryobacteraceae bacterium; assembly: GCA_036557165.1. Lineage (GTDB taxonomy): Bacteria > Acidobacteriota > Terriglobia > Bryobacterales > Bryobacteraceae > Palsa-187. Next base: position 54,924 of record DATBIA010000105.1, on the reverse strand, counting down.
CGCCGAAACGGCGGATCAGCGATTTCAGATCGTGGCCCACGGACACGCGGGCGGGCAGCGCTCCATCGACGCCAACCGGAGCGAACCGCGCGGTACCTGGCTCTGTGCAGCACGCGACCACAGTTTGCTCCATCATGTCGCCCACAGCGACGGCGACAGGACGGTCCTGGGGAATGCCCGCGAGCCACGCCTCTAATTCCGCTTGGGAATCGAAAGCGATATAGTCTTTCGGTCCGGTCGGCTTGGCCGGCACGAGATCGCGCAGCAGCGATGTGAATTCCAGCGTTCGATAGAGCTGCCGTAGCGCCGCGTCGTCAGGGTCGCGCGCGGCCAGCACCTCCAGCTCGAGCGGAATGGGAACGTCGGTATGGATGGTCGCCAACCGCTTGCTAAGCAGAATCTGATCGCGGTTCTTTTGAAGACTTTCGCGATAGGTCTTGCGCTCGACCTCAGCGGCGTGCTCCAGCGCATTCTCCACCGATCCGAAGCGCGAAATCAGGTCGCGGGCGCCTTTTTCGCCAATGCCGGGAGCGCCGGGAATATTGTCGACGGTATCGCCCATTAACGCGAGCAGATCAGCGACTTGGGTGGGCTTCACGCCCATGAACTGCTCGGTAGCGGCAGAGTCATACCAGGCGTCGTCCTTCATCGGATTCAGCATGCTGGTACGGCCGTTCACCAGTTGAAGCATGTCCTTGTCGCTGGAGACGATCACCACATCGAGATGCTGACTTTCGGCGCGCCGCGCCAACGTCCCAATCACGTCGTCGGCTTCGAAGCGGTAGTATTCCAGAATCGGGATGCTCATCGCTTCGAGCGTTTTTCTGATCCAGGGGATCTGATCCAGCAGATCCTGGGGAGTTTCCGTGCGATTGGCTTTGTAGCTGGCGAAGACTTCGTCGCGAAACGTCGGGCCGGTGCTTTCGAAGATCGCTGTCAAGTAGTCGGGTTTGTGCTGCGCCTTCAGTTTCCGCACCATGTTGTGGAAAATGTAGACGGCTTCGGTCGAGATGCCCGAAGAGGTCCGCATGGGCGGCGCTCCGGATCGCGCGCGGGCATGATAGGCGCGGAAAATGAATCCGAACGAATCGATCAGGAACAGGCGGGGCACTGAGAACTATATTAAAAGCTCCTCAGGCGCCCGCTTGGAAGGCCGGCTTTGGCCTGCGCGAGGCTTCAGCCCCGCCCGAGTGGAGCGGCGCTAAAGCGCCGCGCGGACTGAAGTCCGCCCTCCATTCCGCCGCCGATTATGGATAGCCCTGCAGCCTCGGCGTCCCATGCTTCCACGCCGGAGGCAGACCGTACCCCGCGGCATTCGGCATCTTGACCTTCGGCAGGCTCTGCGCGTCCATCACCTCGTCTTCTTTGATGACGCCATTCTTAAACAGCAGGAACGCAGTCAGGGAGTACACCTCATTCGGTTTGAGCGATCCTTCCCTCCCAAGAGGCATGCCGCGATTGATGTAATCCCACATCGTCGTCGCGAACGGCGAGTGAATACCCATAGCGTTCGAGTCGTTTACGCAAGGCGCGAGGCAGTGATCGGAAGGCGAGGCCTGAACGCCCTTCCTGGCGATCAGCGTGGGCGCATGACCTCCGGATCCCGTGGCGCCGTGGCACCCCGCGCACCCCTTGGCGGTATAAAGGGCGGCGCCTTCCTTGGCCGTTCCCTGTCCGGGTGGCAACTCCTTTCCCGTCGGGCTGATGGCGATATCCCACGCGCGGATCTCTTCGGCGGTCGGGGCCCTGCCGAGGCTGTACGTGGGCGACTGCGTCCAGGCAATTTGAGAAATTCCGAAAACCGCGGCGATGAAAAGAAACTTACGCGAGTCCATTGTGAACACTCCCGTCGCCGGCCACTTTCCAAGGTTGAACCGTGTTGTCCGCTCCCGGAACCCGGAAATTCTCGTCCAGCGGTTTGTTCCAATACTTCGCGGCGTCGGCGCGCGTAGGTTGAACCGTGCCTAGCTCATCCGTGCAACGCGACATGACCGTGCATTCTTTCCCGTCCCATTTCCAGTTGTAACCGAATCGAGTGTGAGCCATCCGGTACGCCGGCGATCGAAGCTCGGCGGCTTTCCAGCTACGGCCGCCATCCATGGAAATTTCTACACCGCGGATCGCGCCCGCGCCGGACCACGCCAGCCCTGAGATCTGATAAAAGCCGGGTCCTTCAAGCTGCTGCCCGCCGGAAGGAAACGTGATGACCGATTTCGGTCCGATGATGTGAGTCAGAGCGGCGACTTTCGGGTCTGGATTGATATGGCCGTAGTCGTCATAAGTCATGTAATAGCGGTCCACGACCTTGATTCGCCGCAGATATTTGATCTGATAAATGCCCTCAAAGCCGGGGACCATGAGCCGCAGAGGAAAGCCTTGCTGCGGACGGAGCGGCTCGCCGTTCTGTGCATAGCACACGATGCAATCGTCCATCGCCTTGGCCAGCGGAATGCTTGAGTCGCCCTTTACCTCTTCGGCGCCTTCCGCGACGATCCAGGATGCCGAATTTTGGACGCCCGCTTCCTTCAGCAGCAGCGACAGCGGCACGCCGGTCCATTCGGCGCAACTAGTCAAACCGTGCGTTTCCTGAACGGTTTTGTGAGTCGGCCGGGCGCGATTTCCCAGGCATTCGATGAAGTGAATGCGGGAGACGTACGGAAAGCGCTTCAGCTCATCCATGGTGAAAACCAGCGGCCGATCCACCATCCCGTGGATCATGAGCCGATGCTCCCGCGGATTAATGTCGGGAACAAAGGCTCCGCGGTGCGTCGCGGTGTAGTGGAGCGAAGACGGCGTGATAATTCCGAACGAATCCTGAAGCGGAGTCAGGACGTGAAATGTGAGCCCGAACTCGTCGGGAGAATGCCGCTCAGCCACGGGGATGCGCACGGAGGTCACGAAACGGGAGCGCTCGCCATAGGCTATCAACTCGTCGATTTTCTTGGCGGGCTGCCCCTGCGTCTGGCCTTTCACAAGCCGCTCGCCGCCCGCGGCCAGACCGGCCAATGCCGCGCCGCCTTTCAGGAATCCCCTTCGATTAGATCTTTTCGGGTCCATGGGTTCTCCTCGCGGATGAAATTTCGGGGGCCTTCGCCTCCGGTGGAGCAAGTATACACCTTTGAAACCGAGAATTCTTGCTTAAGCCGGCTCGTCCGCTGGACCGAGACAAATCGTAATCCGTAAGCTTGACCCCGCCCTCACGGGCGGGGCTGAAAGTGGGCACGACGGTGTTCCAGCGTTCGCACTTAGCCCCGGCCGCACGGCCGAGGATAAGCGCCGGTTGAATACCTATCGATCGTACTCTCCGCCGCGAACGGCTCAATACTGTCCGGGGTTTCGGGCGCCATCGCGAGCGGAGTAGAATCGCGTTAAGGGAATAGCGTACCGGCTATGAACGCGCGCAACTTTTCCAAGCCAGTATGCCTCGGAATGATTCTCGCCGCGTGCAGTCTGGCGCAACTGCCCGTTCCCGCCCAAAAAGGCACGGTTTCCGGCACGGTCATCAATACCGCGGGTGCGCCGGTCCGCGAGGCCATGCTGCAACTTACCCCGCTTGCTCGTTTGGGATCTGCGCCCGATTCGCCTGCCGTAAACTCCGCGAGCGAGAGCGACTCACAGGGAAACTTCACGTTCGACGATGTTGCTCCGGGCCGCTACTTGCTTGCGGCGCAACGGCGTGGATACCTAAATGCGTCTTACTATAACGCACGCGGCGGAGTGCTGACGGTTCAGCCAGGTGAAAGAGCGACCGGCATCGTCATCAAGATGACTCCGCAAGGAATTATCGGAGGCAGGGTCGTTGACGACCAGAACGAGCCGCTTCCAGGGGCGACCGTCGACATCCAACCCTATTTGCTCTCAAAAGATCAAACGGCGATTCCCACGGTTTCGATGGCCCAAGGGAAAACGGATGCGGACGGAGCATTCGCGATCGGAGGACTGCCACCAGCCCGATACGTCGTGTCGGCGACGGCGCCGCCGGACGCAGAACCTCAAGTCGCATCGCCATCGCAGGGCCGGCCGGAGGTTTACGTCACCGCGTATTATCCCGACGCGGTAGACCTCGCTACGGCTACTCCCGTCGAACTGAGCGCGGGTGCCCAGGTTCGCGGATTGGAGGTCCGGCTCCACAAAGTCTCCGTATTCAGGGTGAGCGGGAAGGTCGTTAGCGCAGTCACGGGAGAGGCGGGATCCGGAATTGTAGTCAACCTGTTTCGCCAGGGCGGCGCGCCGGGAATATCGGCTCGATCGACGGGCGTAAGTACTGGGAACTTCTCTTTTGATGGGGTCTTGCCGGGCGCCTACATCCTTGAGACGAGATCGGCCGGTGACGCTGAGGATCGCTCCGCTTTGGTCGGACGACAGACTATTTCAGTAGGCGGGAGAGATGTCGACGGCGTGGTTGTGGAACTACAACCAGGCATCCAATTGACCGGAAGTGTAATCGTGGAAGGCTCGCCGCCACCGGCTTGGCCGCAAATAACGCTGACGCCGACCGAGGGCGTGGATTACCCGGAGGACTTCGTGGCAGTCGATGTGAACGGCCGCTTTACCGTGACGGGCCTGGAGCCGGCGCCTTATCGCGTGAATGCCGGTTCAATATCGCCGCCGATGTTCATTAAGGAAATTCGCTTTAATGGACGCGAAATCGACGATGCAGCGATCAATCTTGCCTCCGAACAAAAGGGATTTCTGGAGATTGTGGTCTCCGATAAGGCATCGTCCCTCACCGGCGTGGTTAACGATTCCGACGGTCCGGTCGGGCCGGGGGTCCTTGTGACGGCACATCGTACAACCTCAGGGCCGACCCGGATCAAACAGACCGATGAGAGCGGCCGGTTCTCATTTACCGGCCTGCCCCCGGGAGAGTACATCCTGACTGCCATGGACACAGGCACGGGTCCCGCTTATTTGGCTCCCGAGCTTCTGGAGAAACATAGCAAGGTGGTTCGCCTGGGTGAGGGCGTTTCCGCGACGACGGAGCTTCGGCTAATCACAATGGACGATCTAAGGGCGGATTCCCACTGAGCGCTTCTGCGAGAGAGTGCGGGAGTACTCCGCTCTTGGGAAGGTCAGCGGCGCTATGCTTTTCGGCTTGGCCCGAACGAGCAGCCGCCTTCCCGGAATCGCGCGGAATTGCGAGATCCGCTTGACTTTATCCGATCCGCTGGATTATCTTTAACGATTTACAGCACTTCAGCTCGAGCGGTTCAGTTTAATCGCGTCGCCTATTTTTCTTGCGGCGCTGAAGTGGCGACGAAGTCTTCGTTTCAGGGCGAAGCTAAAGAGGAGCGGCTCCCATTTCTACCGTGGATCGTCAAAACGTGGAAACCAGGACAATGGAGCACGTCTTCGATTCGACGCTGGAGAGCGTGGACATCGCCGAGGAAATGGTGCTGAGGGAGGCGCAGGATCTTGGTTTCGGAGAGGACGACCAACACAAGATCGGCATCGCCGTGCGCGAGTGTTTGGTGAACGCGGTGATTCATGGGAATCGCTACAACCTCCGGAAAAAGGTTCATCTGACCGTTTCACGTAGCCCAGGGCGGCTTGAGGTCCGCATTGGAGACGAGGGCGAACATTTCGATATGTCGCAGTTGCCCGATCCGCTGGCGGACGAAAATCTCCTCCGCCATTCGGGACGCGGGCTGCTGCTGATGCAGTCATTCATGGATGAGTTCCAAGTCCGGCCCCGCGAGCCGAACGGCACGGAAGTGAAATTGGTTAAATATACGGCAAAGACCGATTAGGAGGCGAGCGTGAGTGTGAAATTGACCCCCCGTCAGGTGGGTGACGTTACGGTAGTCGATGCGGTAGGGCGGATCACCCTGGGCGATGGAGCGAGCACGTTCCGGGACACGATTCGCGACTTGGCCGGCAGCGGACACAAGAAGTTGCTGCTTAATCTCGCCGAGGTCTCCTACATCGACAGTTCTGGCATCGGAGAAATGGTATCGGGCTTCACAACGATCACCAATCAGGGCGGCCAGGTTAAGCTCTTGAATCTCACCAAGCGTGTGAAGGATTTGCTGCAGATCACCAAGCTGTACACAGTATTCGACGTCTTTGACGACGAGACCACAGCGGTCCGCAGCTTCAGCTAGATCGGCGTTGACCGCTCCCTCGTGGTCGCGGCTCTGAACATCTAGCTGAGCCACGACCGCAAGGGAGCGGTTTCCGTACGCCGACTTCGCAAGTTGGTCTTAGCGTTCTCCCGTCCCGGTCGTGTTCGAACCCCAAGCTGCAGATGTTCCCCACGCCGCCGACGTGCCCCAGGCCGCGGAGGTTCCCCAAGCGGCCGAACTGCCCCACGCGGCCGCCGTTCCCCAAGCCGCGGATGTTCCTCCAATCGTAGACTGCGCGACCCGAGGCCCCCAGACGTTTTCCAGGCTCCACGTGTTGTTGTCCCACGTGGAGGAGGAAGATTTGAGCAGCATCGCCGTGGATGCCAGCGCATTCCAGTACACCGTGGGAGAAAGCGCGACTCCCGCGGCTCCGTCGTGGTTATTTAATGCGCCTTCGATATCCAAGTAGCCAGCGCCGACCGTAAAGATGTCGTAGGTGCTGGGATACACTGCACCCGTAGTGGAATCCACGGCGATGCTGGTGAGCGGAAAGGTCTTGCCCGCGGTCTTCATCAGGCGGGCCTTAATGGTGTCGGGGGTGAGGGTCGGGTCCTTTTGCAGCAAAATGGCCGCAGCGCCGCTCACCACCGGCGTGGCCATGCTGGTGCCACTCAATTGTATGTAAGAGGGCGATGAGATATTGCCAGGAAATTCCGTCGCGAGTGTAGAGCCGGGCACCAGCAGCGAGGTGACGAGGTTGCCAGGCGCCACGATGTCGGGCTTTACCGTGAAGTCGATCCAAGTCGGGCCTTTTGAGCTGTAGCTGGCGATAAGATCGTCGCTGCGCTGCGGCGTGCCTTCGTCTTTCATGGCGCCCACGGTGATGGCGTAAGGGTCGTTGCCGGGCGAAGTGATCGTTGCGTAACCGTTGCGTCCCAGATTGCCGGCGGCGACTACGACGACAATCCCCTTTTTCCATGCCGCCGTCACGGCCGCGCAGAGTGGATCGCGGGTATAGCTTTCCCGGATCGGCCGCCCGATCGAGAGATTGATCACGCGGATGTTGTATTGGTTCCTCAAAGCGATCGCACGATCGATGGCGGCGATCACGACGCTGTCGCTCGAGTTTCCGTTGGCGTCCAGAATGCGCAGATCGATCAGCTTCGCGCCTGGCGCGACCCCGCGGTACAAACCGCCGGATGCGGCGCCATTGCCGGCCGCGATGCCCGCCACATGCGTTCCATGGCCGTAGTCGTCGAGGTTCTTGGAAGGAACGAAGCTTTGACGGTAGACGATGCGGGAGGCGACGTCCGGATGAGTGTAGATGCCGCTATCCAGGATCGCGATCCCAACGCCCGCGCCTGTGTAGCCGGACTGGAACGCATAGTCCGCATTGGATGTGGCGGTGGTCAAGTCCAGCGTGCCGGTGACTTGCCGGTCCAGCGAAACATACGAGACCAGCGGGTCCAACAAAACGCCTAGGATGCCGCCCACGGGCAACCTCACGGAGATTGCGGGAATCGAAGAGTACTGATTGGTGATCACGCCACCGAGAGCCGTCAGTTCCAGCCGTTGCAGGAGCCCGGGCGTCGAGTTGTACTGGATCACCAAATTCAACGGCCCGAGAATGCTGTTCAGCAAACCCTCCACATCGGAGGCGAGCTTGGGATTGCTCTGGCCGAACGAGAGCGTAGTACTAAGAGCGAGGCAGCACCAAAGGGTGACGATCTTGAGAAAACGTTTCATGACCCCGGTTCTAGCAGCGCTGGCGCCAGAGTTTAATTGGCTGAATTTTCAGGAGAAATCGTAACGGGTCGGCGTCTGTGAGGCGTCACGATGGCGCTGGGGGCGACAAAGTGACGCCCGGCGGTGGGAGCCGCTACACTTCCGCCATTCGCCGCGCGCGCCGGCTTCCGGACCATTCCAGGCGCAGGTCGCGGCAGACCTCGTCGAGCATCTCTACGTCGCAGGTCTTGCGCTCCAGGGCGAAGGCGATGAGCAACAAGTTGTCGCAGACGCCATTGATCAACCGCGGGATACCCTGGGTGCGCAGATGAATCTCGGCCATCACCTCTTCGGAGAAAACTTTTTGGCCGGGCATACCGGCGCGCTCCAACCTCGCCGCCATATAATCCTGGGCGTCCCGGAATGTAAGCGGCTCCAGGTTGCAACGCAGCAGAACGCGCTGTTTGAGCTGGCGCATGTTCGGAGCGTCGAGTTTCCGGTCCAATTCCGGCTGGCCGGCAAGGATAATCTGGAGCAGCTTACCCTGGCGATTTTCCAGGTTGCCGAGCAGCCGGATTTCTTCGAGAACGTCCCATTCCAGATTGTGCGCTTCATCGACGATCAATACCGCCGTCCGGCCCGCTTGCGCCTGCTCCATCAGAAAGCGGTTGAGGGCGAAAAGCACCTCCGTCTTCGATGTCCGGTTGCAAGGCAGATCCAGATCGTACGCGATCATTTCGAAGAATTGCTCGCTGTTTATGCGTGAATTGAAAACGAAGGCGTACTCGGTTCGTTGCGTGTCGAGATAGTCGACCAGGCACTCGATCATGGTCGTCTTTCCCGTGCCGACCTCGCCCGAGAGAACGATGAATCCTTTTCGCCCCTGAACGCCGTAAATCAGGTTCGCGAGAGCCTCTTCGTGCTGTCTGCTGCGATACAGAAAGGAGGGGTCTGGACTAAGGTTGAATGGGCTCTCCGAAAACCCAAAAAACGCGTTGTACATTGATTCGACGCTACTCTTTTCAGGGGGTGCTGAGACCGCCAGCGCTGAGACCGATGGTACCATGCGAATCGTAAATGGGCGACTCCGACGCGCGTCCCGATCTGCTGGCCTATCGTTCCGAATTTCCGGTGACCGGGAATCTGATTTATCTGAATCACGCGGCGGTCGCCCCGCTGTCAAAACCGGCCGCGGACGCGATGACGCGGCTGGCGGATGAAGTCCTGCAGTTTGGCTCTTTCCATTCGAGGAGTTGGGAGGGCGTATATAGTGGCCTGCGCGGAGCAGCGGCGCGGCTCATCCATGCCGACCCCGGCGAGATCGCGCTTCTGAAGAACACTTCCGAGGGAATTGCGACCGTCGCGCTGGGGCTGGATTGGCGCGCGGGGGATCGAATCGTTGCATTCAAAGAGGAGTTTCCGGCCAACCAGTATCCTTGGCGGCGGCTTGAGGCGAAAGGCGTGGAGATCGAATGGCTCCGGGCGGACGATCCGCTGGACTGCATCGACCAGGCCGCGCGCGGCGCTAAATTGCTGGCTCTGAGCTTCGTTCAATATTTGACCGGCTTTCGCTCCGACCTGCACGCGGTGGGCGAAATCTGCAGACGACGCGGCGCCATATTTTTGGTCGACGCAATTCAGGGGCTGGGTGCGTTTCCGCTCGACGTGGGAACCGCCAAGATCGACGCGCTCGCCGCCGACGGCCATAAATGGCTGCTGGGCCCGGAGGGTTGCGCGATTCTGTATATTTCGCGCGAGCTTCAGCAGCGTGTGGCGCCGGCGGAGTTCGGCTGGACCAACGTCGCCGGTTACGAGGATTATGCAAACCGCGATATGAGTTTGCGGTGCGACGCGGGCCGCTACGAATGCGGAACGCTCAACACGATCGGCTGCTACGGTCTGCGCGCTTCCATCGAGTTTATTCTTCAAATCGGCGTGGACCGAATCGGGCCGGCCGTCCAGGCCCTAGGCGATAGGATCGCGGACGGCGCGCGCGAGCGAGGATACGAGCTGCTTGGGACGCGGACGGCGGAAAACGGCGCGGGAATCGTCAGCTTCCGGAAACCGGGCGTGGATTCGGATGCTTTGGTAGCGCGGCTGAGGGAAAAGAAAATTGTCACCGCCTCCCGCGCCGGCTGGGTGCGAGCGTCGCCGCATTTTTACATCGCGCCGGATGAGATCGACGCGATGTTGAGCTGGCTGAAGTAGCCCCGGCTCAATTGCTCGCGGGCAAACCGTTCTTCGTAAGAAATTCGCGCAGCGCGGCGAAAATTCTGGTCCGTTCCTCGGGCGTGAAATTGCCGTGCTTGCCGCCGGGAACCGTGATCAATAGATTCTCCACGCCCGCTCCTTTCAACGCGTCGTGCAATCTGACGGCGTGCTGATAAGGCACCGTCGTGTCCGCATCGCCGTGAACGGTCATGATCGGCGGAAGACCGGGCCGCACGTAGGTGAGCGGCGAAACGCGGCGGGCGATTTCGTCTTTGTTGGGCAGCGCGCCGAACCACTGGGCGGCCGCGTTGGCGCGGTGGGGTCCTTCGATCACATCGTTGACATCGGCGATGCCAAACCAATTCACCACAGCGGCCACCTTGGGCAGCGGCGTGGCGCTTGCGCACTCGCCATCCAGACCGGCGCTCGCGGGAATCATCCCCAGCGCGAGGGCCAAATGTCCGCCCGCCGACTCGCCCGTGACCACCAGGCGGTTCACGTCGAAATGATACGTCTTCGCCTGGGACGCCACCCATTTTAGGGCGCACATGCAATCCTCGACGGCGGCCGGCGCGAGCGCGACGCGTCCCAGGCGATATTCCACGTTCACCACGTTCCAGCCCATCTCCATCCACGGCATCAGAGACATGAGCGAGCCTTCTTTCGTTCCGGCCACCCAGAATCCGCCGTGCATGTAGATCGCAGTCGGCTGCGGCGTGGTGACGCCCCGGCGCGCGTAGATATCCAGCTTCAGCTCGACGTTTCCGGCGGTCAGATAAGTGACGTTCGGCGTGACCTGATACTGATTCGCGGCGTGGACGGCCCACTCGGCCGAGGGCGAAAGCGTCGATTGAGCGAAGCCGGCCGTGGCGGTCAGAAGCAAGAAGGAAAATCTAAGCATGTTTGGGCGCCTCCCTTTTCCGTAGATTCTCATCATTCTACAGGAAAGGACCTCAAATGGCTGGACGGCAGCGGCCAGCCCGTAATCCGTCCGTAAGCTTGCCCCCGCCCTCACGGGCGGGGCTGAGAGTGGGCACGACGGTGTTCCAGCGTTCGCACCCGCGCCGGGTGAATACGTATCGACGGATTACGGCCCGTAAGCGCGAGGAGGCCCTAACACGCAAAGCTAAATAAGAGTAGTATTTAATGAGCGAGGCCGACATGTTCATCACGAAACGATCGCTCTCCCGCCGGACGCTTTTGCGCGGCGTGGGCGCCGCTGTCGCATTGCCGCTGCTCGATTCCATGTCGCCGGGCGCCACTGCCGCGGCGAACGTTCCGAAACGGCTGGGCATCGTCTTCGTTCCGCTGGGAGAGCGGCCTGGCTATTGGACGCCCCAGCAGACCGGCGCGAATTTCGAGTTGTCGCCTATTCTCAAGCCTTTGGAACCGTTTCGCAGCTCACTCACGGTTGTTTCGGAACTATGCGATCCGCTGGACGGCCACGCCGTGACAGTCGCGGCATGGCTCAGCGGCAGCATTCCCAAACGCACCATCGCGGAAGACGTACGCGCCGGAACCACCGTCGATCAAATGGTCGCGAGGCAGATCGGCGGCGATACCGTTTATCCCTCGATGGAGCTCGCGACCGAGGATTTTACCGGCTATATCGGCGGCTGCGATCCGTCCTACGCGTGCGCTTATATGAACACGCTGTCCTGGCGCACGCCAACCGAACCGCTCCCCATGGAGATCAACCCGAGAGTGGTTTTCGAGCGCATGTTCGGCAGGCCGGGCTCGGCGGCGCAGCGGCTCCAGCGCATGCAAGGCGACCGTAGCATTCTGGATTCGATCAAAGAAGATTTCAGCGATATCAGCCGCGGACTGGGCGCGCAGGACCGCACGCGCATCGGCGATTATCTCGACAACGTCCGCGAGGTGGAGCAGCGGATTCAAAGAGCGGAGAGGCAAGCCAAAACCGATGTGCAGGTTCCCGATGCGCCCGTAGGCATTCCCGATTCGTTTGAGGATCACGTCAATCTGCAGTTCGATCTGCTGGCCCTCGCTTATCAGGCCGATATCACGCGCGTTTTCACCTTCATGATGAGCCGCGACGCCACGCAGCGGGTATATCCGAATCTCGGCATCACGGAGCCGCACCATTCCATGTCGCACCATGGCAACGATCCGGAAAAGATCGCGAACCTGGTGAAGCTCAACAATTATCACGTCGGCCTCTTCTCGAAGTTCGTGAAAAAGCTGAGCGAGACGCGCGACGGCGATGGTTCGTTGCTGGACCATTCGGTGCTTCTGTATGGCAGCGGCATGAGCGAAAGCAACGTTCACTCGCGTCTCGACATCCCTACGATTTTGGTGGGCGGCGGCAAAGGCAACAATCACATCAAAGCGCCGAAAGAGACTCCGTTTGCGAATTTCCTTCTGGGCCTTGCCACCCGGTTCGGTGTCGAAATCGACAAATTCGGCATCAGCACAAGCAGGTTCGAAGCATGAGGTGGGGCGGGCTCTCGGCCTGCCTGCTCGCGGCGGCTGGCGCGGCCGGCGCGGCGGATCTACGCGTCGTCGAAGCCGCAAAAGACGGCAACATCGAGGCCGTTCGGACTTTGATTGAGCAGCATGCCGATCTGAACGCTCCCGAATCCGACGGCCTCACCGCACTTCATCTCGCCGCGCGGGCGGACGACGCCGGGATGGCGCGGCTGCTGCTCGCCGCCGGCGCGAATGTGAACGCTACGGACCGCTACGGCATCACGCCGCTCTACCTGGCGGCCATGAATGGGAGCGCGCCAATGATTGAGGCGCTTATCAAGGCCGGAGCCAACCCGAATGCCGCGCTGCCGGAGGGCGAAACCGTCCTGATGACGGCGTCACACACGGGCAACCCAGCCGCCGTGAAAGCGCTGCTGGCGCACGGGGCAAGCCCAAACGCGAAAGAGCACACCTTCGGCGAGACGGCCCTGATGTGGGCGGCGGCGGAAAACCATGCGGACGCGATTGATGCGCTGGTCGCGGGAGGCGCCGAAGTAAACGCCCGTTCCACACTGCTGCACCTCTCTCCTTTCAAATGGGTGACCAGCGGCATGGTTTCGACGACTCTTCCGCGGGGGGACTGGACGGCGCTTATGTACGCGGCGCGTCAGAATTCAATGAGCGCGGCACGGGCCCTGGTCGAAAGGGGCGCGGACATTAACGTCACCGATCCCGACGGAACGACGGCCCTGGTCTACGCGATCATCAACGGGCATTTCGACCTCGCGGCGATGCTGCTCGACAAGGGCGCCGATCCCAACATCGCCGATGAAAGCGGCATGGCCGCGCTCTACGCCGCGGTGGACATGCATACCTTGGGGCCGATGATCAGCCGCCCGGCGCCGAAGCTGGTTGACGAACTCGACGCCGCGGATCTGGTGAAGCGGCTGCTGGCCCACGGCGCCAATCCGAATGCAAGGCTCACGAGACCGGTGATCGGCAGACATCACGATGGCGGCGACGCTTCGCTGGGCGAGGGAACAACGCCGCTGATGCGGGCGACCAAGACGAACGATGTCGCGGCGATGAAGCTGCTGCTCGACGCCGGCGCAAGTCCCTTCCTGACGCAGAAGGATTACACGACGCCGCTTATGATCGCCGCCGCGGGCGGCGCGAGAGCGGGCTCGTATGCGGCGGCCTTCTCCGTCACTGAAGCGGGGACCATCCAGGCGATGAAGCTGCTGCTCGACTACGGCGCCGACGTGAATTCTTTCAACGCCAATGGCCAGACGGCGCTTCACAGGGCGGCCCAGCGCGGGGCGGATCAGGTGGTGCGGTTTCTTGCGGACCACGGGGCCAAGCTCAATATGAAAGACAAGCAAGGCAGGATGCCTGTGAGCCTCGCGGGCGAGCCGACGCGCAATCCGGGCGCGGCTCCCGGTCCGGGACACGCGACCACGGTCGCGCTGTTGCGTCAGTTGATGCAAGCCAACTAGTGGAACCAATCACCGCATTCCCACTCTAATCGTGGCGCCTTGAGACGAATCTTTGAGGGCATCGAGCACTTCAGGTATTAGCGCTACGAGATCTTCAAGAATGGTTGTGCGAGCGCTCAAAACCACTAGCTTTATGGCTCTGCCGGAAAGTCTCTGCTGGTACGGCATGTTTTGATCCACAGTGACGAGGACCTCGAATCCGTCGCGCTCGGCGGCTGCGAGGAGTTTTCCATTGCTCACACCGCAGAGGCCGGCGTAGCGGCAGGTCTGACAGTCGTGAGAGCCGAAATGATGGCGGAGAGATTCATCGACGCATTCGTCGAGCAGAATTCGCATCAACGCTTGGCCAGCAGCGATTCCTTGGCTTCCTCCAATGCCTGCAGGGCCATCTCGTGGGTAACCGTCGGAAATCCATCCAAGAACCGCTCCAAGCTGTATCCGGCCTCGATGTATTCGAACAAGGTACGCACCAGAACTCGCGTGCCTCGAAAGGTCGGCTCGCCAGACATGATCTCCGGATCGGTGGCGACTACAGATTCCATACCCTCGATTGTCCCTTACCAGGTACTCGTTTGCTGGTACTATGGGCACGGTGAAGCTGACGGTCCGGACGCTGATGAGACTCCTGTTCCTCATGTCTGCGATGAGCCTTTGCGGGCAAAACATCTGGGACGGCGTCTACACCGCCGCGCAAGCCGACCGCGGCAAGAGCGCATACGAGACCAGTTGCGTCAACTGCCATAATCACGACCTTGCCGGGAGCGTGCGCGCCCCGGCTCTGCGCGGGGATAAGTTCATGTTGGACTGGCAGAACGGAAGCGTGAACGCCCTGTTCAGCAAAATCCGATTTTCAATGCCTGCGACCTATCCGGAAACCGTAAGCGACGAAGTCAAGCTGGACATCGTTGCCTATCTGCTGCAGCAGAACGGCTTCCCCGCCGGATCGGCGGAGCTTAAGATGGACGCGGAGCAACTTGATGCGATTCAGATCGTGAAAAAGGGAAACACGGAGTTACCGAATTTTGTTCTTGTCCAGGCGGTTGGCTGCCTGACGCAAGCTCCGAACAAGAACTGGAGCCTGACCAATGCGAGCGAGCCGAGTTCGGCCAAGGAAGATACGCCTCCACCGGCCGCCAAGCTCGGAATCGGGACCTTCCTGCTGGTGAGCGCCGGCGGATTTCAACCGGAGTCGCACAAAGGGCAGACGGTCGCGGTAAAGGGGCTGCTTTACCGAGAGCCTGGAGAAAGCCGGCTTAACGTCACTTCTCTCCAGACGATCGCTCCGGGCTGCTCCAACTAGAACGTAAACTTCAGCGCGAGTTGCAAAATGCGCGGGTCGAGCGCGCTGGTGACCTGTCCGAAGGTCGGCGTTCCGAAGGTGAGTCCGAGCCCCGAACCGCCGGCCGCGAGGCTCGGAAGCGAAACGCCCGGACGCATGCTGTTTGTCACGTTGAAGGCTTCGGCTCGGAATTCGAGCGTTCCACGCTCCTGCATTCGAAATTCGCGCGAGACCGCCGTGTCGAACTGGAAGAACGACGGACCCGGAATGTTCATGCGGCCAAGGGTGCTAAGCGTGCCGAGCGCGGGCGACGCGAACGCCTTGGGGTTGATCCACTGTTCGCACGGGGCGATCGCGCAGGGAGACCCAGGGTGATCCACAAGCGGATTTTGCATCACTTGCAGGGGCCGCTGGTTGGCGGCCGAGTCTTCGTTGAGCGCGATATCGCTCGAAAGGCTCGCCGTTACCCAATACGCCGAGGTCGCGCGGAAGATCTCAGCGAATTTCCAGCCGGAGGCGAACATGCTGAGGCGGGCGTTCGAGAACCTGGGGATCTCGTACACCACCGTCGTGTTGAAAATGTGCCGGCGGTCGGAGGAAAACGTTCCACCGATTTCGTTCGACTGACAGTTGCTCCGATCGTGTCGACGGTCGTTCGGAATGGCCAAGCCCGCTCCCGCGTTGCCGGTGCTATCGCCGATGGACAAGTCGCCGATGCAGTGCGACCAGGTGTAGTTGACGTCGATCAGAAGGCCATGGCTCAAGCGCTTTCTCGTTTCGAGAACCAAACCGTTGTAGCTTGCCGTCCCGCCCGAATCCAGCGATTCCACGTAGCCGTAGTATTTGGCGGCGCCCGGATAACCGGCCAGCGTGAAGAGCCTTCGCGCCTGCTGGTTGGAGTCGCCAGCGGGGGAGCAAGGTCCGGCCGCAGCTTGCCCATACTCCCCGGCGGCGCAATTCCCCGGAATGAAGACCGCCGGATTCACCTGATAGGAATCCCAGAGATGCTCGCTCTCGCTGCCGATGTAGCTCGCCTTAACCAGCCAGTCCTGGCCCAACTGCCGCTCAACCACAAAATTCCATTGATTCACGGAAGTGGGTTTTAAATCGGTCGGGAGGTAGATATAGGTTCCCGACGTTGCAAACGGCGCATTCTTGTCGACGGAATAAGGGAAAATGTTTCCCCCGGGATTGGTCGCGTAAGGATTGCTGAACTGGCCAGCCCACATTTCCGTGCCGCCAAATGGCGGCGCGTCTGTTGAGTTCACCAGTAGTTCGCCGGCGACGAAATCGTAGGCCCGTCCAAAAGACGCGCGAACCACCGTTTTGCCGTCGCCTTTGGGATCCCACGCGACCGCGAGGCGCGGCGCAAATAGATGCCAGTACGAGTTCATGCCCTGCTTGCCTTGAAAACCGGGGTCGCCGGGAAAAGTGAGACCAGGAGGCGCGTTCAGGTATTGTGTGGTCTTCACATTGTTAATCAGATTCGCGAGGCTGAAGTTATAGACGTAGCTTCGGAGTTCAGAGGGCGGAAGAAACGGCTCCCATCGCACCCCGGCGTTGACCGTGAAATGGGGCGTCACTTTCCACGTATCCTGCACATACGCGTTCACGAACCATTTTTGGAGATCGAGTGTATTGGGCGTGGAAAGCGAGTTCGTGCTAAACGATCCCAGCAGGAATTGGGGCAAGCTGGGAAAGGTCCAATTGGTTTGCGCGTAGACGTTGCCATCGAACAGCATCTTGGAAACTTCGCCGCCCGCGCCGAAGTTGATCTGATGAGCGCCCTTGACCCAGCTCACGTCGTCGTTAAGCTGAATCGGCGTTGTGTGGGCGACCGCCTGGCCGCCCGTTCCAGGGCCGACGTTAAAGCCGCCTGTGACCGCAAAACCGCTTTGATGCGGCGTGTAGCCGCAGTAAACCAAGGCCGCGCCCAAATCGCACGCGGATACGTAATCGTGAGCGAAACGATGGACGCCCAGCCGGTCTACAGTGGCGCGCGCCTGATTTACCAGCGTCGGACTGAACAAATAGGTGTCGCCGAAAGCCCAGGACTGATCCGTGTCGTCCAACGCTCCTTGCGTGCTGGTGAGAATGTTGTCCGGCGTAAAGTTCATCGACGGCGGGCGGAAATAGTGGTTCCGGTAGTAGCGTGCAAAAAGCGTGTTTTTCTGGCTGGTCTGGTAGTCCGCCCGGCCGACATATTCGCCGTTGTTGATCCGGGTAATCAGGCCGAAGGATGTATTGCCGCAAGGGGCGCTGGATTGAGGCAGCAAAGCCGCCAGCTTGAGCGATGCCGGATCATACTGCGTGGGGCTGATTTTATTGTTCGTGAAAAGGCTTTTGACCGGCGCGGGAAGATTGGCCAGATCCTGGGGGCACTGGCTCCAATCACCCGCAAGCATCGAGGCGGTCGGAACAAAAATGCTGGCGGGGTTGAGCACGGGATCCTGACGGATGATGGTGTTCTGATAGCCGAAAAAGAAGAACAGTTTGTCTTTTTTTACGGGACCGCCGATAGTGCCGCCGAACTGATTGCGCTTGAGCGTGTCTCGCCGGGGCGTGAAGAAGTTGCGCGCGTTCATGTCGCCGTTACGGAAAAATTCGAACAAGTCGCCGTGGAAGCCGTTGGTTCCCGATTTCGTTACGCCGGTGACGGTCCCCCCGGAATGAACGCCATTTTGAGCCGTCAACGAGCTCGTTTCCACCTTGTACTCCTGAAGCGCATCGGGGAAAGGATAAGGGATATTCGCCAGGTCCCAAGGATTGTTGTATACGCTGCCATCCAGCCAGAACGCGACTCCGAACGCCTGTCCGCCCGCGATCACGAACTGCTGCGTGCCGGGAAATCCGCCGTTCCCCGCGACTCCCTGCGGGATCACCGCCGGCGTGTATTGGATCAAGTCCGTCGCCACGCGGCCATTGAGGGGCAGCTCCAAAATGCGCCGGTTTTCCATCACCGTTCCCACGCCGGTGGCTTGCGTCTCCACGAGCGCGGCGTTGGCTTCCACCTGCACCTGTTCGCTCACGTTGCCCACCTTCAACGAAATATCGATGGTCGGATTAGTGGCGACTTGCAGGACGATGCCAGTCTGAATGTAAGTGGTGAAACCCTGCTTGCTCACCTCCATCCGGTACGGACCGATCGGAAGATTGGCGAGCACGTAGGCTCCGTCGGTACCCGTAGCCACTGTGCGGATCGCACCGGTATCGGTTTGAATCGCTTTCACGTCCGCGCCAGGAACAGCCGCCCCCGTCGCATCCACGATGCTCCCCTGAATCTGCGACGAGGCTTGCGCCTGGGCGTAAAGACCGATGCTTGCAAATAAACCCGTTACGGCTAGCACTACAGTTTTCATAAGATCCCCTGGGCCAAGAAAATTATCACGATTGAGCCACGAAGTCAAAGCGGTATGAGCAGCGAACAATCGCCGGGCATTTGGAGGCATCAAAGCGCATGGCGTCGATGCGGCGACAGCCGAACCACGGCCGGACGAATCGAGTTGAGCCGCGCCGTTGTTAAAATGGCGGAGTGAAGCCGCTGCTGGTAGGAATTGTCGCAATCGCGGCGGCTTTTGCGCAAGATTCCTTTCCCGCTTCCAAGGCGCTCGACGCGCAGATGGATCAAGCGGTCCGCGATGGATTGATTCCCGGGGCGGTCCTGCTCATTGGGCATGGCGAAAAGATCGCCTATCTGAAAGCGTACGGCAACCGCGCGATTGTCCCCTCGCGCGAGCCGATGACCCTTGACACAATCTTCGACATCGCCTCGCTCACGAAAGTGGTCGCCACGACGCCCGCGATCATGAAGCTTTACGAGCAAGGCAAGATCCGGTTGACCGCTCCCGTAACTACCTACCTGCCCGAATTCCAGGGCGGCAACAGCAACATCACCGTGCGCGATTTGATGACGCACTATTCGGGATTGCCGCCGGATCTCGTCCTCGATCCGCCGTGGCGCGGTTACGAGACGGGCATCGCCAAGGCCATGCGCGTAAAGCCCACGAATCCGCCCGGCGAGAAATTCGTCTATAGCGACATCAATTTCGAGCTGTTGGGCGAAATCGTGCGGCGCGTAAGCGGTCAGCCTCTGGACGAATTCGCGCGCGCGCAGATCTGGGAGCCATTGGGCATGAACGAGACGATGTTCCGGCCTCCGGCCGCGCTGCGCGCGCGAATCGCTCCGACCGAGATCGATCCCGCGACCGGACAACCATTCCGGGGGGTGGTTCACGATCCGACAGCGCGCTACATGGGCGGTGTGGCAGGCCATGCGGGCGTCTTCACCACGGCGGCGGACTTGGCTCGATTTGCGCAGACGATGCTGGATCGCGGCAGGTCTGTTTTTCTTCCAGCGACCGTGGCGCGGTTTACCGAACGCGCTTCGCCGCCGAATCAGACCGCGGTGCGCTCGCTCGGCTGGGATATCGATTCGCCATATTCATCGCCGCGCGGCGGATTCCCCATCGGCTCCTATGGACACACAGGTTTTACCGGCACTTCGCTCTGGATCGATCCGTCTTCGGACACGTACGTCATCCTCCTGACCAATGCCGTGCATCCCAAAAGCGGAAAAAATCTGTCGCCGCTCCGGCGAAGCATCGGGACCATAGTCGCCGCTGCCGTAAGCAGAGTCGAATCGGGACTCGACGTTCTGGAAGACGGGAACTTCGAGCCGCTTCAAGGTAAGCGCGTAGGTTTAATTACAAATCAGACGGGGATCGACCGCGCGGGCCGCCGCAATATCGATGCAATGCGCCAAGCGGGAGTGAATCTGGTCGCGCTTTTTTCCCCCGAGCATGGGATCAATGGCAAACTAGATCAGCCAAATATCGCCGACTCGAAAGACGATTCCACAGGGCTGCCCATCTGGAGCCTGTATCAAAACAGCCGCTTCCGCATGACCCCGGCGATGCTGAGCGGGGTGGATCTGCTTGTATTCGACATTCAGGATGTGGGCGCGCGGTTTTACACCTACGGCTGCACGATGCTCAGCGCTCTCGAGAGGGCGGCAGGCGCGAAGCTTCCGTTCTATGTGCTGGATCGTCCCAATCCAATTACGGGAACGCGTGTCGAAGGTCCGATGCTGGACGCCGATCTGACGAGTCCGGTAGGATGCTATACGCTGCCTATCCGGCATGGGCTGACGCTGGGAGAACTTGCCACTATGGCGAACGCGGAGAAGAAACTCGGCGCGGATCTGCATGTAGCGAAGATGAGCAACTGGTCGCGCGGCGAATGGTTCGATTCGACGGGGCTAAAGTGGATCGATCCATCTCCGAATATGCGCAGCCTGAACGCGGCGGCGTTATATCCGGGCGTGGCCATGCTCGAATCGTCCCCGAATTTTTCGGTGGGACGCGGCACAGATGCGCCGTTTGAACAAATCGGCGCGGACTGGATTCACGGAACCGAGCTGGCCGAATTTCTAAACGCTCGTTCGATCCCCGGCTTGCGATTCGAAGCCGCGAGATTTCAGCCGACCGACTCGGTCTTCAAAGGCAAGACTATCGAGGGCGTTCGCTTCGCGATCGTAAATCGCGAATCGCTGGATGCCGTCCGGCTGGGGCTGGAATTGACCTTCGCCCTGAATCGTCTCTATCCCGGCAAGATCGATCTGGAGAAAGACCGGCTGCTGATCGGTAGCCGAAAAACGATCGATGCGATGAAGGCTGTGACCGATCCAAAGATTATCGAGGAGCAGTGGGCGGACGATCTTACCCGGTATGTCGAACGCCGCAAGCCGTTCCTTCTGTATTAGCGTGGAACAATGAAACGATTGCTTCCGCTGATCGCGGTTTGCACTATGGCGCAAGCTCAGAATTATAGGGCCGAAAAAGTAGCCGATCATGGCATGCAGGTAGTCCGCCTAACGGATACGACGCATGGGGTGGAAGTTTCGGTGATTCCTTCCGTCGGAAATACGGCTTATGAAATGAAGGTGCACGGCCAGAATATTTTGTGGTTTCCGTTCGCCAGCGCCGCCGAATTTCAAAAAGCGCCGCAAATGAGCGCGATTCCCTTTCTGGCTCCGTGGGCGAACCGGCTCGATCCGCAAGCGTTCTGGGCAAATGGAAAAGCGTACCGATTCGATATGGAATTGGGAAACGTCAGCGGCGCGACGCCCATTCACGGGCTGATTTCCCAATCCTCTTTCTGGCGGGTGACGGAAGCTTCCGCGGACAAGAACTCCGCCCACGTCACCAGCAAGCTCGAATTCTGGAAATATCCCGAGCTGATGAAACAGTGGCCGTTCGCCCACGAATACGAGATGACGTACCGGCTCGCGGACGGTGAACTTGAAGTGAAAGCGACGCTGACAAATCTTAGCGCCGAATCGATGCCCGTGTCGATCGGCTTTCATCCCTACTACAGAATCCCCGGTGTGGCTCGCGATGAGTGGCAAGGCCATATTCCGGCGCGCCGTCGCGTAACTACCGATTCTCGCCTGATTCCGACGGGCGAGTTCAAGCCAATGGATCTTCCCGATCCGTTTCCTTTGAAAGGCCGCACGCTCGACGACGGCTTCGTCGATCTGGAACGCGATTCGCAAGAGCGCGCGCATTTTTGGATTCAGTCGGGTAGCAAGAAAGTGGAGGCGATTTTCGGTCCAAAGTATCGAGTCGCGGTGGTGTGGGAGCCAAACAATCCCGATGGCTCACCGCGCGAGTTCATATGTTTCGAGCCCATGGCCGGCATCACCAACGCGATTAATCTGAATCACGCCGGCAAGTACCCCGAATTGCAGAGCGTGCCTCCCGGCGGGAAGTGGACGGAGAGTTTTTGGATTCGTACGAGCGGAATCTAATCCGGCAGACAAGCTTCAGCTTGTCCCAATAAAGGAGCGACTATTCATCAATGAGCGATCGAAGCCTGGAGGACGCGATACGAGCGGCTGGAAATCCAGTGGATCTATTGCGGAACTCACAGATAGGGCCGTACGCGTTTCCCGTGGTGCGGGCCGAATTTTCCAACTGGCGAGACGAGCAGCGCGCCTGGCGCGAGACCTGCGCTTTGTTCGATCAATCGCACCACATGACGGATTTATACGTGAAAGGCCCCGATGCGCTCAAAGCGTTTTCCGATCTCGGAGTCAACAGCTTCGCCAATTTCAAAGTGAATCAGGCCAAACAATTCGTGGCGTGCAACCACGAAGGATATGTCATCGGCGACGCCATCCTTTTTTATCTGGGCCAAAACGAATTCAACCTGGTTGGCCGCCCGCCCGCCGCGAATTGGCTTCAATATAACGTCGAGACCGGCAAATACAACGCTACGGCCGAACGGGATGAAAGATCGGCCGTGAATCGAGGCCGGCGCAAGGTTTTCCGATACCAAGTGCAAGGACCGAACGCCGTTAAGACGATAGAGAAAGCGACCGGAAAGCCCGCGCCGGATATTCGGTTCTTTCATATGGACACGTTCAAAATCGCGGGCTGTGATGTCAGGGCATTGCGGCACGGGATGGTCGGCCAGCCGGGTTGGGAATTATTCGGCGAATGGGAGCGCGGAGAAGAAGTTCGCGACGCAATACTCAGAGCCGGCGAGGAATACGGCATCAAACAAGTGGGCGCGCGCGCTTATCCGACGACCACTCTCGAATCGGGATGGATTCCATCACCGCTCCCGGCGGTTTATACAGGCGCGGAGACGCTGGGATTCAGGAAATGGTCGAGCGCGAGTAGTTATGAGGCGATGGCGTCGCTGGGCGGCAGCTTCTATTCCCGCAGCATCGCGGATTATTATCTGACGCCTTACGATTTGGGCTACGGACCGTTCGTCAAATTCGATCACGATTTTATCGGACGAACAGCTTTGGAAAAAATGGCCAATAACCAGAGGCGGAAGAAAGTGACGCTGGTCTGGAATGGAGACGATGTCGAGCGCGTGTGCGGTTCTTTATTCCACGGGCGTGGAGACATTGCCAAGTATATCGACCTGCCGCTGGCGAACTACTCGACGCTGCCGTTCGATAAGGTTCTGGTTGACGGAAAGACGGCGGGTCTATCTACCTATACCGGCTATAGTTACAACGAGCGCGCGATGCTCTCGCTCGGCGTCATGGATGTGGAACACAGCGAGCCCGGTGTAAATGTCAGCGTTGTTTGGGGCGAAGAGGCGCGTGGCTCCTCGAAGCCGACCGTGGAGCGGCACACACAAGTTGAAATCCGCGCCACCGTCGCGTCCGTGCCTTATGGAGAAGTTGCGCGAGTGGCATACAGGCCGCACTGAGGGACAATCTCGGGGCGCAAGAATCCCGCGCAATCGCGAGTGTGGCTCGAGCGCGCTCAGAAGCTGCGCCGCAAAAGAACCAGGGCACCGACAACATCGAGGCTGACATCGCCATTGTTCAGGAACGTTACGCGGACGCCCTTGTTCATTTGGAGAAATACCGGGAATGGCTGCGCAAAAGACGCGCCGACTTTGGCCTCGCCCCCGTTGCCGAAGAACGAGTCGAGCAGCGTGAGAATCACTGCCGGGGTTACCTCTCGCAGGCCGCATCGGCGGCGAGTCGATGATGTGGCGCACGCTGAATCCAGGGACGGAGCTAAAACTGACCCAGCAGCGCCATGTAAGATAAGACCAATGGAGACTTATGGCGTACATCTTCCATGAGGACGAGCTGCCTAAGCTGGTCTCGGTAGTTCCCGGCCGCGAACGCACGTTCTTCGTCAACCAGGAATTAGCGAACATCGACGACATGCTCGCCGGAGTGATGCACTACAAACCGCACGGCTCTTCGCCGTATCATTTTCACGAAAACTGCGAGCATTTTTACTTCATCATGGAAGGCAAGGGTACGGTGGAGACCCCCGAAGGAATTCGCGACGTGAGCCCCGGCGATATGGTTTTCATTCCCGCGGAGGCGAAACATCGGCTGCGCGCCTCCGACGCGGGCCTCTTCTATTTCGAATTTCAGGCGCCGAACAGATTCAAAACCACGATCCTCGACGGTACCGCGGACGACCTTCGCTGGAATCGAGTGGACGGGCGCGTGTGGGTGCAGACCTAATGCCAGCGGGAACTATTTTCATCGATACCAACAGCCTGCCACGCCAGAAATCCGGCGGGGGCGAGTTTGCCGAGATTTTGAATGGTAAGCTGACCGGCGCAAAAAACGTGCTCGGCACGCTGCGGTGGCTCGCTCCCGGAGAGCGATTCCAGGCGGAGAAACTCGATAAACACCAGCTCATCTACCTGATGGAAGGCCAGGGGCGCATCCGGCTCGAAGGCAAGGACTACGACGTTCGCCAAGGCGCCGGCGTCTATCTAAGTCCATCGGAAACGGCCACGGTTCACGCGGATGGCGCGCCCGTCAAACTGTTCCATTTGGTCGTGCCGCGGATCCCGAAGTAAACATGGCGTGAGCTACCAACCGCGCAGTTATTTTCCCGCGCCCGATAAAGCGCCCCGTCGCGCTCGACTCATTTTTCTCATTGTCCTTCTGGTGCTGCTGCTGGTCTTCGCCCGGTCGATTTGCGCTCTCATCGTCGACTATTTCTGGTGGCGCGAGATGGGGCAGGTGGCGACGTGGATTCGCATGTCCGCGTATCGCTACGTCACGGGGATCGTGGAATGGGCGATCGTGTTCGCGGTTCTGTGGATAGCGCATGCGCGCGGGATGAGATACGGCGGAACGGGCTTTCGGGAGCAGCGCTGGTATGGCCGTCTCGCAACGATCGGATTAGCCGTGGTCGCGTTGATTATCGCCGCCGCATTGATGGACGGCTGGACGGTGGCGCGCTATGCCGCCGGGCGAGGCATTGGGACGGCGTGGCGCGATCCGGTATTTGGCCGTCCCCTCGGATTCTACTTTTTCGAATTGCCGTTCTATCGCGGCCTCGTGGGATTCATCGAAACGCTCGCGATCGCCGGCGCGCTGGTCTATTATCTTTCCGCCCGATTTTGGCAGGTGCGGCAGAGGTTCCCCGAGATCCGCGAGGGCCTGGGCTACGGACGCCTGGACTGGCAGGATCTGCGCGCGCTGGGCAAGCTCGAAACCGGCATGTTGCGGTGGCTGATCGCCGGATTTCTCGTTGCGCTCGCCGTGAATTTCCTACTGGATCGCTATGAGATGCTCTACTCCGATCACGGCAATCTGCTGGTCGGAATCGATTACGTTCAGCAGCACCTGAATCTGCCGCTCCAATACATAAAGGCGGCCGCGGCGATATTAGCCGCTGCCCTGGTTCTAGCGGGCCGGCGGAAGCTAGCGATCGCGTGCGCGATCGTGCTGGTCATCGATTTCATTGTGCCGCCGCTAGTCGGCTCGTTGTACGTGAAGCCTAACGAGTTAGCGTTGGAAAAGCCTTTCATCCAGCGCCACATCGAATCGACGCGCGCGGCATTCGGCTTAGACCGGCGCACGACCGAAGCGGAATTCAACGCCCGCAAAGAAGGCGCCATCGATTTTACGCGTAACGCCGCGATGCTCGACAATGTGCGGCTCTGGGACTGGCGCGCTTTTCACGACACGCTAAGCCAAACGCAGCCTCTGCGTCCCTACGCCTACGCGGACACCGATGTCGACCGCTATCAAATCGGCGGGCAATTGCGCCAAACGCTGCTCGCGCCCAGGGAACTGGATCTGAGCCAGCTCGGCGAGGCGCGGAATAGCTGGATCAATTCCAACCTCACGTTCACTCACGGCTATGGTCTCGTGCTGGCTGAGGCGAGCCGGATTTCGCCTTCCGGCCTTCCCGATCTGCTGATCAGGAACGCGCCGGTGGAAGTGAGAGCGCCGGGCCTCAAGCTCACGCGCCCGGAGATCTACTACGGCGAGGCCGCGCACGAGCCGGTATTCGTCGGCACGAATTACCCCGAGTTCAACTATCCTTCCGGATCCGGCGACGTCCCCACCCGCTACAGCGGCGCGGGAGGATTCGGAATCGGCGGCGCGGGATCGCGGCTGATCGCCTCCATCGCGGAAGGCGATTGGAATATCGCCCTTACCAGCGCCTTCACGCCCGAAACCCGGATGATGATTCATCGCCGGGTGCTGGACCGCTTGGGGACGCTCGCCGCATTCATTCAGTGGGACCAAGATCCTTATTTAGTGATTGCGGGCGATGGACACTTGGTGTGGATTGTGGACGGCTATCTCACCAGCGACGCGCACCCTTACTCCCGGCCACTAGAGACCTCGGACGGCGGATCGTACAACTACATGCGCAACTCGATTAAAGCGACAGTCGACGCTTACGACGGCACGACACGGCTGTACGTATTCGATCCGGAGGACCCTCTGATCCGCGCCTACCAGCGGCTGTTCCCGGATTTGTTTACCCCGGCTTCGCAAATGCCGGCGGACTTGCGGGCGCATACGCGCGCGCCGGAAACTTTATTTCAGGTGCAGGCCGAGGTCTACCGCACATATCATATGCGCGATCCGGAATCCTTTTACAATCGCGCCGACCTTTGGGATCTGGCTACCTTTACGCAGGCCCAGGGAGGTACGGTTCAAACTGTCGCGCCGACCTACATGATTATGACGCTGCCCGGGGAAACATCGCCCGAGTTTGTGCTGATGATTCCCTTCACCCCGCGCTCCAAACAGAACCTGATCGGACTGATGGTCAGCCGCTGCGACGGGCCCCATCGTGGCGAAAACGTGTTCCTTCAGTTGCCGAAGCAGGAAATCATTCCGGGGCCCTTACAGATTGAAGCGCTCATCAATCAGAACCAGGTGATCTCAAAAGACCTGAGCCTGTGGAACCAACAGGGGTCCCAAGTGTTGCGAGCGCAGATTCTCACGCTGCCCATCGATCAGACGTTTTTGTTCGTTGCGCCGATTTATATTCAAGCCTCGCAAGCGCGCATGCCGCAATTGGAAAAGGTCGCGCTGGCGATGGGAAACACGCTAGTTTACGAAAACACTTATGAAATGGCGCTCCAGTCGCTGGAGACGATTCAGAGCGGACAGCCCGCTCCGGCCGCCGCCGCGCCGGCGCCAGAAATCAGCTCGGCCGCGACGCCGGTACGCCCAACGTCCGCCAGCCCCGATCCCAGAATCGCCGCGATTCGAACCCATATCGACCGCTATCGCCAGCTTTCGGCAGAAGGCAAATGGTCCGAAGCGGGGAAGGAACTGGAAGCGATCGAAGCGGAAGTGAAGAAGTAGCGTTCGTCTACTCGGACGCGGGAGGTCTTCAACTTACGCCGGGGCTATTCCTCATCCCACCGGCTCCACGTCCGCCATCGCCGGCGCTCCGGGAAAGCGCGGATCAAGAGCATTCCGGTAACGAATCCGCCGACGTGCGCGAACCAAGCCACTCCTCCGCCCGTGTAGTCCGTTTGCGCAAGCGATCCGATCCCGCTCAGAAATTGCATTCCGAACCAGAACAGCAATAGCAGCGCAGCCGGAATCTCAATCGTGGTGAAAAAGAAAAAAATAGGCAACAGTGTAATAATCCGGGCACGGGGAAATTTGAGTAGATACGCGCCCATCACTCCCGCAATCGCGCCGCTCGCGCCGATGGTCGGCACAGGCGAATAAAGGTTCGTCACCACCTGGACCAGCGCCGCGGCCAATCCGCAAGCCATATAAAACATCAGAAACCGCGCACTTCCGATCAGATCTTCCACATTGCGCCCGAACACCCACAAAAAGAGCATGTTTCCTAGAACGTGCATCCAGCCCCCATGCAGGAACATGGATGTGACCAGCGCCGCCAGATGCAGACGGTCGGGAACGATGCCCCACTCCTCCACGAATTGGTTCAGAGCGTAGCTGGGCAACGTGAGCTGGTACAAGAAGACGGCCATATTCACCGCGATCAGCGATGCGGTGACCTTCGCGGTGGAATAGACCGGCTCGGTGGATCTCAGCGGAATCATACGGCGCTGGCGGCCCCGGCAAAATCCGGGTTGGATTTCCTCGCGGCTGCGATTTCGACTGGGGCTTGAGTCATCAGCGCGCGAGCCTCCCGCTCCGAGGCAATGCCGCCTCGCGCGCCGAGGCGCGTGCAGTTAAGCGCGGCCATGGCATTGGAAAACTCCAGCGCTTCCTGCAACGGCATGCCCGCAAGCACAGCATAACAGAACGCTCCGTGGAACACGTCGCCGGCGCCGGTGGTGTCCTCGCATTGAACGACAAATCCGGGCGAATAGAGGAACTTTCCGCCAGCGCGCGCCAGGGCTCCTTCCGAGCCCAGCGTCATGGCCGCCACGCGCATGCCGTACTCGTTTTGAATCTTTTCGAGCGCGCGAAACGGATCGCGCTCCCCGGTCCATTTTTCGGGGAATTCCGTGCTCGCAACCAGGTAATCGGTTAGGGCGAGCACTTCGCCGAAGCCGGGATAGATCGTATCGACGTCCACTGAGACGGGAATGGCCCGCTCGCGCGCGAGCCTGGCCGCTTTCGCCACGGCCGGGGTGTCGTGACCGTCCACATGCAGCAGACGACTCCCGGCGATCGTCGCCGGAGTAATGCGCTCGGGATCGATGCGCAGACAGTCGTCACGCCTCCACAGAATCGTGCGCTCTCCCGTGGATTGATCGATGACGATGTAGGCCCGCTGATTTGGGCAATTCGCGCGGATTTCCACGTCTTCAAGATCCAGATTCGCCGCTTTGAGGCTCTCCATCTGGACTCGTCCGGCTTCGTCGTCGCCTACAGTGCCAACGTACTTCGCGCGAAGGCCCAGGCGCGAACACACGGCCATCGCGCTCGCTACCTGGCCTCCGGGGCTCAGCACTTCCCGCACGAACGGCGCCTTGCCGGCATAGGCTGGGAAATGAGGGACCAGCAGCAGGGTGTCGGTGGCGTTCAATCCGACGCCCACCACGTCGAACGGTGGTGGACTCACTGAATGAAGCTCAGAATGGCGCGCGTCAGCGGACTATCGTCCCGGGCGGCGCTGACAATCTCGCTGATGTGGGTTTCGCCGGGAATGTAAACTAGCCGCGCCGAATCGAAATTCCTCTTCAGTGCGGCTTCGAAATCCCGAGCCTGCTTGGGAAGCCCCCAATAATCCCACTGGCAATAGGCGATGAGGAAGGGCGGCGCGGACGATTGAACAAACGAAAGCGGAGAGGCGTCGCGCTTGTCGCCGTCGAAGACGAACGCGGGCGTTTCGGTCACGTCGTAAACTCCGCTCATGCTAATCGCGCCGCGGATGGCATTGGGCGGAATGCCGTACTTCTTCAAATATCGCGGGTCCAGAGCCAGCAGCGACGCCAGATGTCCGCCCGCCGAATGTCCGCTCACGTAGATGCGGTTACGGTCGCCTCCAATTTGCGCCGCATTCCGGTAAACCCAGGCGAAGGCCGCCGCGACATCTTCGATCTGCGCCGGATGCGGATTGGCGGGCATCAGGCGGTAACTGGGAATCGCGACCGCGATTCCCTCACGCGCGAACCGGTTTCCCAAAGCCGGGTACAGAGAGCGGTCTCCCGTGCGCCAGGAGCCTCCGTGAACGAAGAAGAGGATCGGAAAATTGGTTTTGCCCTTGGGGAGATACAGATCCAATTTGTGCTTGTCCGCGTCCGCCTGGCCGCCGTCCACATACGAAATGCCGGATCGCCGCTCGACGTTCGCGGGCGTATCGGCGGATGGCAGGCGGATATTCGCGGTGCCGCGCACATAGATGGGGTTGGAAAATATCCAGGGCCACGTTTTGTTCTCTTTGGGGCCGCCCGCGGAAAGCCGAGCCTCCACCCGATAGGAGCCTTCTTCTTTCACCGCGTAGGAGAACTTCGAATCTTCGGCTTGCGCCACGACCTCGCCGTTGTGAATTACCTTGATTTTCGCGGGCACGGGCAGGAAAATCTCAAGCCGCGTCTCGCCGGCCATCGGCCCCGTGGCGACCGTATCGCCCATGTCGAACACTCCGAAGTTGTTGGCCGCGGCGAAAATAAATCCGGTGGGATCGCAGAGCCAGTCGTGCGCGATATAGCTATGACCCGCGCCCAGCGACGCCCGGAGATCGTTTTCGGTAAGTTCGCGAGCCAAAATATGAACGCTGGTGCTGCGAAACGCGGCCGTGAGGATATCGGCCTTGTCCTCGGGAGCGTCGCTGAAGGCGATCCCCGGGAGGGCGTCTTTCGCTATCTCATCGTCCCACCGGGCGAGCCCGACGGCGGCTGAATCGAGCGCCGCCCCCAATGCCTCTCCGGGATACTGCCGGAATCGGCCGCGCAGCTTGCGCCATTCGGTTGTTGCGATTGGACGCGAGATCTCCATGCCCTTAAACCCGGCGGCGGGTAGCGGCAGGATGAGCGGGCCGTCCTCATTGCGCGGGGGTTGAGACTCGGCATCGACGAAAACGGCCTCGACGGAGGCGTCTGTGGCGGCTTGGCGCAGCTTCGCCTGAGGAGCCCGCGAATGCGTCAGCACGGCGCGAAAGTCGCGGTAGACGCCGAACGCAGGCACATTCCCGCGCCGCTTCATCCAGTCGATGCGTTGGGTGTGTATGCCTTCGAGCTGCGACTCGCTGACGCCCACGACGGGGTCGGCGGCATCCAAGGACAGACAGGAGAGCAACAGGAGGGCGCTCGCGCTCCGCACTCTATGATTTTAACTTTTCAGCGCGGCCTCACGTTTGCGAATCACAGATGCGCCCGCCATTCCAATCCCACCACCGCCGCGCGGCCCGGCATGTCCACGCCGACGATCTCCTGGTAGACGGTATCGGTCAGGTTGGTGAATTGCGCAAACGGAGTCCAGCGCCCGTGGCGCTCTGCCACGTAGACGTCCCACAGCGCGTAGGAATCGCGCCCCACGCGTTGCAGCACGCCGATACGCGAACGAGCGAGGAAACCGTGCGGCAGCGACCCCTGCCAGGAAACGCTCGCGTTATTCGATGGGTAATTGAACGTATATTTAGTCTGAAGCCCGGTGAGCGAATCCTGAGCGCCTTTCAAGCCGGTGTAGCCGATCTCGATCGACTGCGTTTTGGCGGCGCGGATCGCCACTGTCGCCTCCATGCCGGTGAAATTCAGCCGGTCGATATTTTCGGCGGTCCAAATGCCGGTTGGCGACGATCGCACATAATCGATGCCGTTTCGCAGGCGGCGATTGAACACGCCGGCTTCGAAGCGAACGCGGCCTCCGGCGTTCCACTCGATCGCGCCGTCGTAGCTCCAGGCGGTCTCGGGCTTTAAGAACGGGGAACCGACGTTGGCCGGGTCGGCGTAGTACAGGTCCGTGTAGCTGGGCAGCCGGAACGCGCGGCCGGCCGAGGCCCGCAGCTTCCATCGCGACGTGAGCCACATTCCGGCGCTTGCCGTGGGATTGAATTGGCGAGCGCCTCCATGGAAGATTTCTTCCCGCGCTCCCAAAGTGAACGAATATCGCCGCAGCGCCCGAGCCTCCAGCGCCACGTAGGCCGAGCCCCGATTGCGCTGGCGATGTCCCAGATTGTTGCTATCGATCGCGTCCCGGTACGCCTCGCCCCCGTAACTCAACGTCACATTCGAAGCGAGCGAATCGTGCCTTCGGAGCGCGGCTTCGTAATTTTCGGTGTAGTGGTGGTTGGTGTAAATCTGCGGCTGATCGCGAAACAACACAAACAGATCGGTATGGCGGCGATAGGCAAACGACGCCTCGGTATTCTTGCCGAGGCTTTGCCGCAGCGCCGCGAACCACTCCTTGGTGCGCTCCCAGGAAGGAAAATCGCCGTAGAACTGGTTTGCGCCATACGGGCGGTCGTTCAAGGCCAACACCAGATCGGTGGTTCCCAGGCTCGATTGCAAATGCGTCAACGAGGAGAATGAGAGATTTCGATAGTCGCGGTCGAATTCGAAGCCTGTGGAAAAATCGCGCGAGAACGACAGCTCCTCCGTGATGTGCTTCCATACGGCCGAAAGCGAAGCGCTTTGCTGATTCACGCCGAAATTGCCAACGGAAGTGCGCAGGCGAAGCTCGCTCGACTCGGGCGCGCGGGTCAGCACGTTCACCACGCCGCCCAGCGCATCGGCCCCGTAAATCGCGGAACCCGCGCCCTTCAGAACTTCTACGCGCGCGAACGCATCGGGCGGAAGAGGAATATCGAAGTTGAAATGACCGGTCTGCGAATCGTTCATCCGGACTCCGTTCAGCAGGACCAGGGTTTGGCCGAAATCGCCGCCGCGGATGGAGACATCGGTCTGAACGCCGTTCGGCGCTCGCGCTTGCACATCCAGCGACGGATCGAGGCGCAGATAATCGAGAAAGACGTTAGAAAGCGCCTTGGCGGCATCGTCGAGTTCGATGGCGCGGACCGCACGGTCGGCGTCATCCAGCGGCGCGGGCTCGTAGACGCCGGTCACGACTACAGTATCGGTGCGCTCGGGCGCGGCTGGGTTTTGGGCCCAGCCGAGCGCGCCAAAGGCGAACAGCAAAGTTAAGTTGCGCAAACGATAGTGTACGGCGCCAGCCGAAGCCGCCTCTGCCGTACTCACGCCAGGTCGTAGCGATCGAGGTTCATCACCTTGCTCCACGCACTCGCGAAGGCCTTCACAAAAGCCTCCTTCGAGTCGTCACATGCGTAGACTTCCGCGATCGCCCGGAGCTGGGAGTTCGAGCCGAAGACCAGATCGACACGCGTGCCGGTCCACTTCAGTTTGCCGGTCGCGCGATCGCGTCCCTCGTACACGTCTTCCGATGAGGAGGGCTGCCATTTCGTCTTCATGTCGAGCAGGTTGACGAAGAAATCGTTCGTTAGCGTCTCGGGCCGGTTGGTGAAGACGCCGTGTTTGGATTGCCCGAAGTTCGCATTCAGCGCGCGCATACCGCCGACGAGAACCGTCATCTCGGGGGCGCTCAGCTTCAGCAACTGAGCCCGATCCACCAGCAGTTCCTCCGCCGGTCTTTGTTGATCGCTCCGGAGGTAGTTTCGGAATCCATCCGCAACCGGCTCCAGTACGGCGAACGAGTGCACATCGGTCTGCTCCTGGGTGGCGTCCGTGCGGCCGGGCGAAAAAGGAATCTTCACCTCGTGCCCCGCCTTTTTCGCAGCCTCCTCGATCGCCGCATCGCCGCCGAGAACAATTAAGTCCGCAAGCGAGACCTTTTTCTTGCCGCCGGATTGCGCGTTGAAATCGTTTTGGATCGCCTTAAGCGTCGCGATCGTCTTCGCCAGTTGGGCCGGCTGATTGACTTCCCAATCCTTCTGCGGCGCGAGGCGAATGCGGGCCCCATTCGCTCCACCGCGTTTGTCGGACCCGCGGAACGTCGCCGCTGAGGCCCAGGCCGTCGAGACCAGTTGAGAGATCGGCACTCCGGATTTGAGAATCTTGGCTTTCAGAGCGGCGACGTCTTTCTCGCCGATTAATTCGTGATCCACCGCGGGAACGGGGTCTTGCCAGATCTGAGGCTCCGTAGGAACGAGCGGGCCGAGATACCGTGCGATCGGCCCCATATCGCGGTGGGTGAGCTTGAACCAAGCTTTGGCGAAGGCCTGCGCGAGTTCCTCCGGATGTTCGTGGAAGCGCTTCGAAATCGGCGCATAAATCGGGTCCATCCGCAGGGATAGGTCGGTGGTGAGCATTCCAGGAGCGTGCGGCTTCGATCCATTGTGTGCGCCCGGCACCGTCTCTGCGCCTGCGCCGTTCTTAGGCGTCCACTGATACGCGCCCGCGGGACTCTTGGTCAGCTCCCACTCGTAGCCGAACAGATTTTTGAAGTAGTTATTGCTCCACTTTACGGGAGTGGTCGTCCATGTGACTTCGATCCCGCTGGTGATCGCGTCTCCGCCGCTGCCCGTGCCGTAGCTGTTTTTCCACCCCAAGCCTTGCTCCTCAAGGGGAGCGCCCTCAGGTTCGGGACCGACATACTTGCCCGCATCGGCGGCCCCGTGGGTTTTTCCAAAGGTATGGCCGCCGGCAATCAGCGCAACGGTTTCCTCGTCGTTCATCGCCATGCGAGCGAAGGTTTCCCTGATATCGCGCGCCGCGGCGAGTGGGTCGGGCTTTCCATTGGGTCCTTCCGGATTCACATAAATCAGGCCCATCTGAACGGCGGCGAGAGGATTGTCGAGCTGACGATCGCCGGTGTAGCGCTCGTCCCCCAGCCATTTGCCCTCGGGTCCCCAGAAAATGTCGTCTTGGGGCTCCCATACGTCTTCGCGTCCGCCGCCGAAACCGAAAGTCTTGAACCCCATCGACTCCAAGGCAACGTTGCCGGCGAGAATCATGAGGTCGGCCCAGGAGATTTTTCGGCCGTACTTCTGCTTGACCGGCCAAAGCAGCCTGCGCGCCTTATCGAGGCTCGCGTTGTCCGGCCAGCTATTCAGCGGCGCAAAACGCTGCGTGCCATAGCCCGCCCCGCCGCGGCCGTCGCCGATGCGGTAGGTGCCCGCGCTGTGCCAAGCCATGCGAATGAAAAACGGGCCATAGTGGCCATAATCCGCGGGCCACCACGGCTGCGAGTCCGTCATCACGGCATGGAGGTCCTTGATCACCGCATCGAGATCGAGGCTCTTGAATTCCTTTGCGTAGTTGAATTCCTTGTCCATGGGATCGGACAAAGTTGAGTTCTGATGCAGGATCTTCAGGTTCAACTGATCCGGCCACCAGCCCGCATTCGTTGGGGCGCCGGCCACCGTGTGTCTGCGAGGAGTGGTCGCTACCGGGCACTTGGCTTCGGTTGGATTGTTGGGTAGAGCCGCCGCTGTCGCTGTGATTTCTTTTTCCATCTGTTTATCTCCTTCGAGTTAGTCCAAAAAAATCCACACGCCCGCGATCCTATCCGGAACGCCGCCGTGGAGCGCAATTCGCGCAGAGCCCCCGGAAGATGAGTTCGCATTCGCGAAGA
This sequence comes from Bryobacteraceae bacterium, assembly GCA_036557165.1. GTDB lineage: Bacteria > Acidobacteriota > Terriglobia > Bryobacterales > Bryobacteraceae > Palsa-187. The sequence continues at coordinate 19,986 of DATBIA010000105.1, read as the reverse complement.
AACCGTTTGCCAAGAGAGCGCGAGGCGGGCCTGGGGACTTCGTACCACTCCATGTCTTCGACCTTGCCGCAGCCGTCGCAGATGAAGTGATGATGCCGCATGCCTTTCATGTCGAATCGCGCCGCGCGGCCTTCCACGGCTACTTCACGAACCAAACCCGCCTGCACCAAATCCCGGAGATTGTTATAGGTCGTCGCCCTTGAAGAACGCGGATCCACGCGATTCACGGCTTCGAAAATTTCCGCCGCGGTGGGATGCCGGGGGTGTTCCATCAAGAACGCCATGACGGCGAAGCGCTGTGGAGTGCATCGCAACCCGCAGCCCTCCAAGGACTGTCTGATCGCACCAGCGTTCATGAAATATTTAGATTAAATCTAATATGAAATTTTGTCAAGATTTGTGCTTTTGGGCGGCGCCGCAGCTCGGCAAAGCGTCCTCGAGGCTTCGCGTTGTTTAGAATAGTAGTTTAATGCGTGTTCCCGTCTCTCTGGCTGCCGTTCTGTGCGCCGTTCCTACGTTGTTCGCACAAAAGCTGCCTTTCGATGCCCCGGCGATGATGAGGATCGCGCGCATCGGCGATCCCGCCCTTTCGCCCAACGGACGGCAGGTCGCGTTTACGGTTCAGACACCCGACGTCGATAAGAACGCGAAGCCGCAGCAGATCTACCTCGTCCCGGCGGATGGCGGAACGCCGCGCCAGATTACTCGCGATGGCAGCCAGAACGAACGTCCTCGCTGGTCGCCCGATTCGCGCCGGATCTATTTCATCTCTAACCGGAACGGCTCTTCTCAAATTTGGGCGATGGACGCCGACGGCTCTAATGCCCGCCAGATTTCGCATCTTTCCACCGAAGCTTCCGGCGCGATGGTTTCGCCCGACGGCAGGCGGCTGGTGTTCCTCTCCAACGTCTTCCCCGAATGCGGCGCAGATGACCTGTGCAATAAACGAAAGCTCGACGAGGAAGCGCAGAACAAGAGCAAGGCTCGCATTTACACCGGGCTCCTGTTCCGCCATTGGACCGAATGGCAGAGTCAGCGCAGGCAGCACATTCTGGTGATGGGCGTGGACGGAGCCGACGTGAAAGATCTTACGCCGGGCCAGCGCGATGCGCCGCCATTTTCCCTCGGCGGCCAGGACGATTATGCGATCTCCCCCGACTCGACGGAACTGGCGTTCACGACGAATTCCGATCCCGAACCGGCCGTCAGCACCAACTCGGATATCTACACGGTTTCGCTCGACGGAGGGGAGCCCAAGAAAATCACTTCCGGTCTTGGGGCGGACGCCACACCGCTTTACTCGCCCGATGGAAAGTATCTCGCCTTCCGCTCGCAAACGCGAGCGGGTTATGAGAGCGATCGTTGGCGCCTGATGGTTTTCGAGCGCGCCACCGGCCGCGCGACGAATCTCACCGAAGGTCTGGACCGTTGGGTGGGCGGCATCACGTGGTCGCCGGATTCAAGCCGCATCTTCTTTACCATGGAGGACCGCGGCCGGGAAGGCCTGCAAATGATTCCGGTTACCGGAGGGGGATCGCGCAATATCATCACGGGTCCTTCGAGCCTCGACGACGTACAGTTCACCTCCGATGGCCGCACGATGATCTACTCCGAGCAGAGCGGATCGCGGCCCACCGAACTTTTTCGCGCCACGTCGTCCGGCGGCACCGGCGTCGCGCTCACGCACCTGAACGACGCGCTGCTTTCGCAATACTCGTTCTCGCCGCTTGAGGAAACGTGGGTAGAGGCCGCGGATAAAACCCGTATCCACTCCTTCATCGTGAAGCCGCCGGGTTTCACCGAATCGCGAACGTATCCCGTCGTGTTTCTGATTCACGGCGGACCGCAAGGCTCATGGGGCGAATCGTGGACCTACCGCTGGAACGCGCAGGTGTTCGCCGGGGCCGGTTACGTCGTTGTGATGCCCAATCCGCGCGGATCCACCGGCTATGGGCAGCAGTTCATCGACGACATCAACGGCGATTGGGGCGGCAAGCCTTTCACGGACATCATGTCGGTGGTGGATTACGTTTCCACGTTGAAGTATGTGGACCCGAATCGCATGGCCGCGGCGGGCGCATCGTATGGCGGCTACATGATCGATTGGATGCTGGGCCACACCGCCCGCTTCAAAGCCATGGTTTCTCACGACGGAGTTTTCGACCTCCGCAGCATGGCCGGATCGACGGAAGAATTGTGGTTCCCAATCTGGGAATTCAGAGGCATGCCTTGGGACAATCCCGACATGTATGAGCGCTGGTCGCCCAGCTATTTCGTGAAGGATTTCAAAACCCCGACGTTGGTGGTCCACGGCGAGGAGGATTACCGCGTGCCGCTTTCCCAGGGTTTGCAATTGTACACCGCGCTCCAGTTGCAGAAAGTGCCGTCGAAGCTTTTGGTTTTCCCCGATGAAGGCCACTGGGTTTTGAAGCCGCAAAACAGCCTTCTCTGGTACCGGCAGGTCCTCGACTGGATCGGCGAGTGGACGAAATAGTCGTGGAGCAGGCTACGGCCTGCGACGGGGGCATTATCCCCCGCTTGGCCCGCGTTGCGCTCCCGTTCATTCTGCTTTCCGCCTGCGGGTCCCCCGAAACCCATCTTCGCCGCGACTTGGCTCGCCAAACCACGGGCGTAATTCATCTGCCGAAGGGCGTCGTCGAAATCTCGGCGGAACTCGATCTCTCCCCGAAAGCCCACGATCTGGAAATCGTAGGCTCGGGAACAGTCCTCAAGGCGAGCAGCCGATTTCATGGCCGCGCCATCCTCGCCGCGGAAGGAGCGCAGCGGATTCGCCTCCATGACTTCAGCGTCGACGGTAATCGCGGCGCGCTCGCCAAGCCCTTGGCCATGGCGCCTCCCGAAAATGCGTTCCGAATTTGGTATCCCAGTAACGGATTGCTTTTCGATCGCATCCAGGGCTTGGAAATTGCAAACGTCCATCTGTCGAACGTGGTCGCCTTCCCGATCCTTGCAAGCCGATCTTCGGATATCGAAATCTCCCGCGTCGAGATCGAGGATTCCGGGTCGCTCAACAAACTCGGCCGCAATAATCTCAGCGGCGGCATTCTGATCGAAGAGGGATCTTCGCGTTTCCGAGTCCGCGATAGCGTCTTCCGGCGAATCGCCGGCAACGCCTTGTGGACGCATTCGCTCTTCACCTCGCCTCGATTGCAAGACGGCGTATTCGCGAATAACGAATTCGACACGATCGGCCGCGATTCGATCCAGGTGGGCCACGCCACTCGCGTCCAAGTGAAAGACAACCGGGGCGCGAACATCGGATATCCCGCGAGCGCCGTGGACGTGGAGAATGGGGGCACGCCCGTGGCGATCGATACCTCGGGAAACGTCGATTCCAGCTCGTACGCTCGCAACCGGTTTGAGGAAGTCGATGGCAAATGCTTTGACCTCGACGGCCTCCACGATAGCGTCGTCCGCGACAACCGCTGCGTGAACCGTAAACACGCCGAAGACTACCCTTTCGGCCATTTCGGCATCGTGATGAACAACACTGATCCGAACGCGCGATCGCAAAATATCGAGATCGCGGGAAACGTCGTCGATGGCATGAAATTTGGAGGGCTGTTCTTAATGGGCAGCGGCCATCGGATTATGGCCAACCAATTTCTGAATCTGAATACGGCCGGCTGTAACGAAAGCGCGGCGCGCTTCGGCTGCATTTACAAAGCCGATGAGCCGGAGATGCTCGAATCGGGCATCTATTTGGGGCGGGGCGTCGCGCGCCTGGAGGACACGCGCGGCAATATCATCCAGGACAATCAAATTTCAGGTCACGGAATGGCAAAACATTGCATCGCCTTCGGCCCCGCGGTGAGCCGAGCCGCCAACGAAATCGAACACAATCGTTGCTGGGACTCGGATGGCCATTGAATTTCAAGAGGTTCCAGGCGGCGCCATTATTGGCCTGATCGGCGGTCCGGATTCAGGCATCTCCGATTTGTTGAAGAGCGCCGGAGACCGGCCAAATGTCGTCGCGCTCGATCACGCGCTCGCCACCCAGGACGCCGTGACGCGAGCGCGCTCGGCGATCGAGTTGAATCGCCTCCGGCGCTCCGGCGCCACAATCCTGCTTGCTTCGCATGAGATCCAGCTCCTGGAATCGCTGTGCGACGAGGTCTGGTGGATTGAGGATGGCAAAATAGCCGCAAAGGGCGATCCGAAGGAAACCTTGGCCAAATACCTGCGGCACGTCGCGGATGCAGTCCGGGCTTGGGGCGAAGGCCCTCAGCCTGGTCCGACGCCCTCGTTCCGTCGCGGCGATGGGCGCGCCGAGGTGCTCTCAGTCGAAACGCTCGGGGCCGATGGGGGTCCCGCGACCATATGGAAGAGCGGGGAAAACGTCGGCGTCCGCGCGGCGATTCGTTTCTATCAGCCCGTGAGCGATCCAGTGATCGGGCTGATGATTCGCACTCAGATCGGATTCGAAGTCTACGGAACCAACACCGAATTGGAACGAGTGCGGCTTGGACCTTGCTCCGCGGGTGAGATTTGGAACGTGACGTTCTCGTTCTGCTGCGATCTCTGCCCCCGGCCGTACACGCTGACGCTTGCCTCGCACGATGCGGACGGCACGGCGCACGATTGGCTGGACGATGCGGTAGCTGTCACGGTCGTGGACGATCGCTACACGGCTGGGGTGGCCAACCTGCGGGCGAAAGTGGCTGCGGAGCGCGCCTAATCGGCCGCCAACCCAGCCCGGTTCTGACCGGCGCTCATCGGGAGCGCTTACCAAGAGTAAGAAAAGCTTATTTGCCCTCGAGCAAAAACGTTGGGGCGAGGCCCGTCAGCGTCGAAAATGACGCCGGACTGGCGACGTCTAGCCAGCTCGAACAGCCGTGCACCTCGCTCAGGAAAGCGTGTGGCTGCACGTCCACCAACATTTCCTTCATCATCAGGCTTCCGTATTGCAACATGGGGAAAACGGCGCGGGCAGGCTCGGTCACTTCCTGCACCACGAAAGGCGTGCGCATCGCCTGGCGGAGGGCTTTTTCCCAACCCAGGTCGTCCACCTCCGCGCCCCGTACCGCCTGGATTTCAGCCGATTCGTCGTTCGGCCGCAGAACCAGCTTGGCGCGATGCTTCATCACAAACTCGGGCAAGTCCACCGTATGGCCTTTGTGCGTCGTCTTGGCCGCCTGCACCAGGCGAGTCCAGGGCACAAAATCGCGAATTGCCTTGCGCTCCTGTGTCGGGAAATTAGCTGTGACGGAGTCGTCGGTCAACAATTCGAAGACCGCCTTTTTCGACCCCATTTCCGCGCGAAAACTGTTGACCATGCAAACAGCCTTGTCGCGATAGGCCCGCACAAGCGCATGATTCAGGTCGAAGCGCATCAGGAATTCCTGAAGCTTCACGTTCCGGTATACGACGTCGATATTGAACTCGCCGCGGCGAAGAACGCCGCTCCGGTATTCGAGTTGGTCGGGAGGAACGATCTCGGTGGGACACCCCTGGCTTGAAAAAATCTGCGACAAGAGCACGTTCTCGATGGACCCCGCAGCGTGCGGTTGACGCAACTCCACAATGGCGATGTTGGGCCGCTTCTGCTTGCCGCCAAACGCCTTGTAAGTTTTCAGAATCGCGGCAAGCATCGGTTTGGGACCGCCCAGTTTTTTCAGCTTGAATTTTTTCCGAAGGTCTTTCACCGGCCCCGCCTCGTAGTAGAGATCCGAAAGCGCTTCGCCATACACCACGCCGGCCGGAATTTGCGCGCTGTAGCTCCCAAAGCGCATGGTTCCATTGTTTAAGTTGGCGTGCAGCGCGCCAAGGACGTCGAAGGACGAATAACCGGGTTCGGCCGCGGCCAGCATTCGCTCAGCCGGCAACAACGGGATGCGCTGCAGAAGCACCGGGCTGGAAAGCGCCAGTTCCTGCACGCGCTGGATGGCCGAAAGCAGTGTCGTGGCCGTTTTCGACAGCGCCACATAATCGCGGCTGGCGATCAGATGCGGGCGCAGAACGGGCGATAGAGGTCCCGTATCCAGCTTGAGCGCCTTTTTGCGCTCCTGCAGCGCATGCGCCCACGCCAGATCTATGTACGGTTCACTTTCTATTGTTTTGTGATAACGGGCAATCGCCTCGCCGACCAGAGTCATTGTGCCGTAATGAGGATCAGTATCGCACGCCGGGCCTGGTTTTGGAAAGTCAAACCTACGGGGATGTATCCCCTAAATATATGCAATAAAAGAGGAAATCGTCTCTAAAAATCCTTAGCGCTGGTTGGCCCTTAAGATCTTTTTCCGCAATCGGATCGACGCCGGCGTAATTTCCACCAGCTCGTCGTCGCGGACGAACTCGATCGCCTGCTCCAGGTTCAACAGCCTGGGCGGCACGAGCCTGATCGCCTCGTCCGCCGTGGAGGCGCGCATATTAGTGAGCTTTTTCTCTTTTACGATGTTGACGTTCAGGTCGGAATCGCGCGCGTTTTCGCCGACGATCATGCCTTCATAGACTTCGGTACCAGGGGCGACGAACATCTCGCCGCGCTCCTGCAAATTGAAAATCGCGTAGCCGGTCGCCTTGCCGGGCCGGTCCGCGATCAACGATCCTGTGGGCCGCGTTGGAATCTCGCCTTGCCATTCGATATGGCCATGGAACAGGGAATTCATGATGGCGGTGCCCTTGGTATCGGTGAGCATCTCGCTGCGCAGGCCGATCAGACCCCGCGAGGGAACCGAGAATTCCAGCCGCACGCGGCCGGAACCGTGGTTGATCATTTTCTCCATCTTGCCCTTGCGACGGCCGAGCTTCTCAATCACAACCCCGATATATTCTTCCGGGCAATCGATCACCAGCAGCTCCAGCGGCTCGGAAAGCTTGCCTTCAATCGTCTTGGTCAGGATCTCCGGTTTCCCCGCCGCCAGCTCATAGCCTTCGCGGCGCATCATCTCGATCAGAATGGCAAGCTGCAGCTCGCCGCGGCCCATCACTTTGAACGAATCGGGGCCGCCCGATTCCTCCACGCGCAGCGAGACGTTCGTCAGCAGCTCCTTATCCAGGCGGTCTCGCAGGTTGCGCGAGGTAACGTATTGCCCCTCGCGCCCGGCGAAGGGCGAGGTATTAATGGTGAACGTCATCGCGATGGTGGGCTCGTCGATCTGGATGGGCGGAAGAGGCTGCGGATTCTCCACGCTGGTGACGGTTTCGCCGATGGTGATGCCTTCCACTCCGGCGATCGCCAAAACGTCGCCGGGCCGGCCGACGGTTTCGTCCACGCGTTTGAGCCCCTCGAACGAATAGAGCTTCGTGATCTTAGTCTTCTGAAAACTCCCGTCGAGCTTGGCGATGGAGACTTCGTCGCCGTATTTAAGCGTTCCGTTGAACACGCGGCCGATCGCCAGGCGGCCGAGATAGTCGCTGTAGTCGAGGTTAGCGACCAGAAGCTGAAGCACGCCATCGGGATCGCCCGCGGGCTCGGGAATGTGCTCGATCATCGCGTCGAACAGGGGACGGAGATCGGCGCTTGAATCCACCATGTCTTTCTTGGCGATGCCGGCCTTGGCGTTGGTGTAGATCACCGGAAAATCGAGCTGATCCTCGGTGGCGTCCAGATCGATGAACAGATCGTAGATCTCGTTGAGCACTTCCTGAACGCGCGCATCCGGCCGGTCGATTTTATTGATGACCACGATGGGCGGAAGCCCTGCCTCCAACGCTTTCATCAGCACGTAGCGCGTCTGCGGCAGAGGGCCTTCGCTCGCATCCACCAGGAGCATGACGCCGTCCACCAGCTTCAGGGCCCGCTCCACCTCGCCGCCGAAATCGCTATGACCGGGCGTGTCGACAATGTTGATCTTCACGCCGCCATACCGGACGCCTGTCGCTTTGGCGAGAATGGTGATGCCGCGCTCGCGCTCCAGTTCGTTCGAATCCATGACGCGCTCGGCGACTTCTTCGTTGGCGCGGAAGATGCCGCTCTGTCGCAGCATGGCATCCACTAGCGTGGTTTTGCCGTGATCGACGTGCGCGATGATGGCGACGTTGCGGAAGCAGGAAGGCATGCGCGAGCGGCTCAGCTCCGGAAAAGCTCTTTCACGGGGAAGTGGAGGCCTGGAAGCGCAGTCACCGGAATTTTTTCGCCAACGCGGTATATGCGCGCTGGCTTGCCGACAACGAACACCTCGATCGCTCGGCTCTTGGAATCGACGACCCAGAACTCGCGGGTCCCACCGGAGAACGCGGCCCGCCGCTGCTGTTCGAGCTTGGAGCGGCGGTTGGAAGGAGAAAGGACTTCTATAATCAGGGGCGGAGAGTAGACGAGGTAGTCGTCACTGTCCAAGGCTCGCCAGTCCTCATTGGTGAGATAAGCGACATCTGCAAACCAAAATTGAAGATTCTCAGCCGGCCGGTACGGCAATTCCATTCGGATCTTTCCCCGGCCCTTTAACGCGGCAGTGAACCAATCCACTAGCTCGCCCTGGCGAAACGTGTGGGTGGGCTTCGGCGCGGGCACTACGACGACCTCGCCATCATGCAATTCAAGATGAGTCCCGTCCTCCGCGTCCATTTCCGCGAATTCTTCCCAGGTGGTGAGGACCGCTCCAACCGTGCTCATGCTACTCATAGCGTAGCGTAATGGCCGGATCGACTCGCGAGGCGCGGCGGGCGGGAATCCAGCAGGCCGCGAGCGTCAAGCACAGCAACAAAACGGATACGCCGAGGAACGCCGCGGGGTCTTGCGGATTCACTTGATCGAGAAATTCGCGCAGGTAGCGCGTAAGCGCGAGCGCGCCAGCGATCCCAAAAACGCCTCCGGCAAAAGCGAGCTTCAGTCCGGACGCGAGCGTCTTCCTGAGCACCGACGCACCGGTGGCGCCTAGGGCCATGCGGATGCCGATTTCCCTGGCTCCGCGAGCGACCGCGAAGGCGCCCACGGCGTAGAGTCCAGCCACGCCGAGCAAAAGGCCGATGACGCCGGTGGCGCCGACCATTTGCGCCATCACACGCGAAGCGAGCAAGCCTTGAGCGTCGAACGTTTCCCGCATGGTGTGGACGCCATAGACGGGCACGTCCGCGGCGAGGGATTGGGCTTCGCGCCGGAGCGTGGGCGCGAAGCCGATGGGATCGCCGGCTGTGTGCACGAACAGAGTCATGGTGGAGCGGAACTGCTGGGGAAAAGGAAGATAGACGTACGGCGCCGGTGGATCGACGGTTTCGTGATCCTTGACGTCGCGCGCGATGCCGACGATTTCGAGCGCCACGGCGCGCTTGCCGACGCCGAACCGGATCTGGCGGCCGATTGCATCGCCGGGCCAGAGACGGCGGGCTAGAGTTTCATTGACAATCGCCACGGTGGTCGCGCCGGAGCGGTCGCGATTATCGAACGCGCGGCCTTGCAGAATGTCCGTTGCCATGGCGGCGAAATAGCCCGGCTGGACGGAATCGTACTTGACGGACATCGGTTCGGTTGTGGCCGAGCCGATCGGCGCGACTCGATCCCACTGGGAATCGGACCCCATGGGGAGATGACTGCCGAGGGTAGCGTCGAGAACGCCGGGGAGATTTCGAGTTTGTTCGAGCAGATCCCGATAAAAGGCGCGGGCGCGTTGTTCGGAATAGCCGACGAGAGAAGGATCGAAGGAAGCCGTGAGGACATCGTCGACGCGAAAGCCGGGATTAGCCGCGCGGGCGAGCGCGAAACTTTTGACGAACAAAGAAGCGGCAATCAAGAGCATGGCCGCGAGCGCGGTTTGGACGGCGACGAGGGCGTTGCGGCCCCACAAGCGAGCGCGACGCGGCGCGGCCTCTTTAGTGGGCGAGACCAGATCCACGCGAGTGGCGCGAAGAGCGGGCCAGAGGCTCGAGAGAATCACGGCAAGGATGGAAGCCGCGAGTGCGTAGGCGAGCACTCGAAGATCCAGGCGGGCCGCAAAATTGCTTGCGAAATCGGGGGCGACCTGGATGGAAGCAAAATAGCGGATGGCTCCGAGCGCGAGCACCAATCCCAAGCCGGCGCCAAGCGCCGCGAGCCAGGCGCCCTCCACGAGCAACTGCGCGATAAGGCGGCCACGGCCGGCGCCCATCGACTGGCGGATGGTTATTTCCTTCATGCGCGCGCCCGCGCGGCCCAAAAGCAGGTTCGCCACGTTGGCGCAGGCGAGCACGAGAACGATGGCCGCGACGATCAGGATAATCACGATGAACCGCAGGTCGTCGGGGTCCGATTTGAATGCGGCCCGTTAGCTCGGGGAGCACGGATGCAGCGCGCCGGCTATCGGCTCTGGGAAAAGCTTTCGGAGCGCGCCGTGAGAGCGTGGCGAATTCCGCCTGGGCGGTTTGGAAGCTTGCCCCAGGCTTCAAGCGCCCGAATACGTGGAGATCGCGGTCTCTGAGGTCGGTGAGCAGAGTGTTGGAGCGCGAGATGCGCGGGGTTGCGGCCAACGGCACGTAGATTTCGGGGATCGTGAAGCCCTCCGTGCCGCGGAAGCCGAGCGGCATGACGCCGACGACGACGGCGGGCTGGCCATTGAGCTTGATGCGTGCGCCGATGGCGCGCGGGTCGGAATGAAATTTATCTTGCCAGCATTCATCGCTGATTACGGCGGCGATTTCCTTGGCGGAGGGCGAGTCTTCCTCCGGCCGGAACGATCTTCCGAGCTTGGGTTGGATGCCCAACACGTCGAAGAAATTTCCGCTGACCAGCTTGCCAAAGACGTATCGCGCCTGCGCGTTGCCCTCGGACTGGATCGCGAACGAGCTGTCTTCTTCCGCGAGAAGTCCCGAGAGAGTCCGAGTCTGATCGCGATAAAGGGAGTATTCGGCGTAGGAGAGCATGCCAAAGCGGTATTGCGGCGCGTCGGCGAAGGCCACGACCATTTCGCGCGGGCGCGGAACGTCGAGAGGCCGGAGAAGCATCGCATCCACGAAGCTGAAGACGGCGCTGTTGGCGCCGATGCCGAGGGCGAGCGATAACACCGCGACTGCCGTGAAGCCTGGGCTACGCGACAAATTGCGAACGGCATAGCGAAGATCGCGGCCGAAGGATTCGAGCCAGAACAACGGATTCGCCTCCCGTGCCCGCTCCTTGACGCGCGTCGCATTGCCGAACTTGCGAAGCGCGGCGGCGCGGGCGTCCTCCGGTTTCATCCCGCAGTCGAGATTGGCCTGGATTTCGAGCGAGATATGCGCCTGAATCTCTTCTTCGAATTCAGAATGTTTCCGCCAGCGCAGCTTCATAAAGCCTCCTTCGCCTTCAGAATCCGCGACACCGCGCGCACCATTTTTTCCCATTTGCCGGTCTCCGCCGCCAGGCGGTTGCGCCCGGCGCGAGTCAGCTTATAAAATCGCGCGCGCCGTTTGTTTTCCGATATGCCCCACTCGGACGAGATCAGCCCGGCCTGCTCCAGCCGCTGAAGCGCCGGATAGAGCGAGCCGTGGTCCACCAGCAGTACGTCCTCGGACATACGCTCGATCGCGGTCGAGATGCCGTGCCCGTGGCGGGCGCCGAATACGAGGCTTTGCAATACCAAGAGATCGAGAGTGCCTTGCAGGAGCTGAATGCGATCCATAACTGGGAGACAGTCTACCAGAGCGTTAGGAGGATGTCTACTAGAAATCGCTCCCTTGCGGTCGCGGCTCGGTAACTTGTTCCCCCCCGACAGATCGAGCGTGTTTGCAAAGTGGTTCCGAGCCGCGACCGCCAGGGAGCGGTGTGCGGCTTCATCGCGAGGTGAATAGTGTAAAATCGGACCTAAATTATGCAAATTGGCTCCCTCAGCCCGAGTTTTTCCGGCCGTCGCGCGTTTACCGGGGCCTTGGCGGTGGGCTTGGGAGTCTTCTGCATTTCCTCATGCGCCCGTCGCGAAACCCACTCTTACCGGATCGGTCTGGGGCCGTTCGTTGGATTTGGACCGCTTTATTTAGCCCAGGAAAAAGGATATTTCCAGCAAGCCGGCCTGAATATCGAGCTGATCGTTCTAACCGGACTGGCGGAACGAAATAGCGCCTTGAAAGCCGGGAAAATCGACGCGCTGGCGGCGCCGGTCGATTATTTTGTGCTCTCGGCGGGAAATAATCTGCCGACCACCATCGCCATGTCCATCGACGAATCGGCCGGCGCCGATGGCATCGTCGCGCGGCCTTCCATTAAATCCATCAAGAACCTCCATGGCAAACGAGTGGCCGTGCAGCGCGGCCTCCCCAGCGAATTTTTTCTTCGCGCGTTGCTCCAACAATCGGGCATGCGCATGAGCGACCTTCAGACCGTGGATATGGAAACGGCGCAAGGCGGCGCCGCGTTTATCGCCGGCAAAGTAGACGCCGCAGTGATCTGGGACCCATGGCTGACCAAGGCCAAGCAGGAAGGCAAGGGCTGGATTCTCGCCTCCTCCAAGGAATTCCCCAACCTGATCGTCGATTGCGTCGCGTTCAACAACGACGTGGTGAGCCGCAATCCTCAAGACGTGCAATCGATCGTAAACGCGGTGTTCAAGGCCATTGCGTATTGGAAGAATCAGCCCGCGGATGCGAACCGCATCATGGCGCCCCATTTTCAGGTGGACGCCGCCAAATACGCGGACATTCTCACCGGCCTCAACTTCACCGGACTGGAGCGCAATCGCAGGTACTTCGGCACGGTTTCCGCTCCCGGCCCGATTTTCTCCGTGGCCGAGCGGGCTTCCCAGCTTTGGATGGAAGCGGGCGCGATCTCGCAGCCGGTGAATGCGCAGTCGATTATCTCAACCAAGTTTGTGTCGGAGGGACAGGAGTAGTTCTCGGAGGCTGTCGTGGCGAAACTCGGAGTGTTCGTTAGTTGGTCGGGCGATAGAAGCAAGCTCTATGCGCGTCATATCACCGAATGGCTTCCGGCCGTTCTGCCGGGCGTGGATCCCTGGATGTCGGAGAGGGACATCAGAAAAGGCGAGCGCTGGAGCGACGTGGTCGGCGAGGAGCTCAAGGAGAAGCAAATCGGGATTTTTTGTGTGACGCCCGAGAATATGTACTCGCGATGGTTGTATTTCGAGGCCGGCGCGCTTTCCAAATTCATGGGGGACGCCAAGCTTTTCCCCCTGCTTTTCGTTCCGCATGAGCCCGAAGCGAAGAAGGCCATGATCGACGACCTGGGCAAAGGACCCCTTGGCCAGTATCAGGCGACGAACTTCGGCAAGGACGAAATGCTGGCCCTGGTGAAAAGTTTGAACCAGCAACTTGCCAAGAACGTCCGCCTAAAGGATGGAATCCTGGCGCAGCGTTTCGAGAATGGATGGGAGAAGCTTGCCAAGAGGGTCGCTACGGTTCCGCCGCCGCCGTCGTTGGCGAAGCTACCCATGATCACCCCCGATGAGCTGCTGGAACGAGAGAAAAATAGCGGCAATGCGATGCAGAAAGGGTTGCTGATCATCGTGAACTCGCGCGAGCCGGTGGAGGCGAATTCGCCGGAGGCGGCTAAAGTCGTGCTGTCCAATATCGAACGCGGAGTGGTGTACGATTACTTTTTCGATAGCGAGGAAGCCAACGCGGGCGCCGCCGCGAACCTGGTGCAAACGCTCAGCCTGGCCAACAAGCTGGAAAAACTGAAGCCCAGTCCTCTCGAATGTCTTCGCCTGATGAACGAATACGCCCCCGATGTGAAGAAGAACCTTACCGAGTTGCTGCTGGGGCATGTCCGGATTCATTTCCGGCGGCAAACGCCTTTTCATTTTTGCATTCACAATGCGATTACGCTGAGCGCCCGATGCTATCTCCGATACGACGTCGGGCCCGGTTTTGTGGAATGGTACACGCGCGATTCGGCTAGATTCGTCGCCGACGAACTACGCAAATCGAGGATCGAGCAAAACCCCATCGTGTTGCGCAGCCGCGTGTTTCATTCCACCGGCGATTGCAATATCGACGCCGTCCAGCCGGACGACCAAGAGAAGCAGCCGAAGCAATTCAAAGACTGGCTTTTCAAAGAAATCTTGCGTCAAGAAATTCGCGATCGTTTCCCTCCCGGAGAACTTCAAGATGTCGCGTGCTCCGTCTGCTTTGGGAAAGCGGAGCCGGTTCTCTTGACGGGAGCCTCCCAGGTGGCGGCATCTTGAAAATCGGACGTCGCGACGCGCTGCTCAGCATCGTCCCGGTTCCGGCCATCGTTCTGCTTTGGTACGTCCTTACGCGAAGCGGCGCGATCGATCCCGTCTTTCTCCCGGCCCCGGCGCGCGCGGTCGCAGGTTTCTTCGATCTTCTCTCGCGCGATTTTATCTTCGGCCATCTGGTCCCGAGTCTGATCCGGGTCGGCGGCGGATTTCTGTTGTCCGTAGCGATTGCGTTTCCGCTCGGCGTGCTGAGCGGACAGATTCCCTCCATCGCGCGCCTGGTTCATCCACTCTGCGGATTCACGCGTTACATCCCCGTCGCGGCTTTAGTGCCGCTGTGCATCCTGTGGTTCGGCATCGACGACGGCCAGAAAATCGCCGTCATCGCGCTGGGAGTGGTGTTTCAACTGATCCTGCTGTTCGCGGCCGACACCGCCGCGGTGCCCGCGGATCTGATCGAGGCCGGGCGCACCTTCGGGTTGGGGCGTTTCGCCATCTTGCGGCGAATCGTACTGCCGTGGTCCATGCCCGCGATCTGGGACCACTTGCGCATCGCCGCCGGGTGGGCCTGGTCTTATCTGGTGCTTTCCGAGCTGGTCGCCGGCAATCGCGGAATCGGATACTTTATCGTGCAGGCGCAGCGCTATCTTCAAACGGACCAGGTCTTCGCGGGCATTCTGTTCGTCGGCTTGCTCGGCGTGCTGACCGACCTGGTGTTTCGCGCCGTGGGCGCCAGATTGTTTCGCTGGACGTAGCGGATGAGCGACGCTTTATTGGAGTTTCGCGGCGTCTCGAAAAGCTTCCTCGATCGCGGGTCGCGCGAGGTGCACGCGCTCAACGACGTCGATTTCTCGATCCAGGAGCGCGAGATTGTGTGCGTCATCGGGCCGTCTGGGAGCGGCAAGTCCACCGTGCTGCGGCTCGCCGCGGGTCTTTCCACGCCGACGATGGGGACCGTCTCCTATCGCGGCCAGCCGGTCGTCGCGCCCGACCCCGAGCGCGGCCTCGTCTTCCAGGCATATAACGCTTTCCCGTGGCTCACCGTTCGCGAAAACATCGCCTTCGGCTTGCACGCGCAGCCTTCCAACCATCGCGGCGCGCGAGTGGAGAAATGGCTCGAAACGATGGGCCTCGCCGAATTCGCCGATTCCTTTCCCAAGGCGCTTTCGGGCGGGATGCGTCAGCGCCTCGCGCTGGCGCGAACGCTGATCGTCGAGCCGAAGCTGCTGCTGCTCGACGAACCGTTTGGCGCCCTGGACGAAAAAACGCGCGCCAATATGCAGCAGCTTCTGCTGAACATCGTGATGGATACCGGCTGCACCGCGCTGTTTGTCACGCACGATATCGACGAGGCCATTCTGCTAGGCGACCGTATACTGTTATTCAGCGCTCGCCCGGCTCGCATTTTGAAAGAGTTTGTGTCGCCGATTCCCAAGCCTCGCACGCGCGAGCACTTGCGGCAACCCGAGTTTATATCGCTCCATGATGAAATCCTGCGCGAATTCCCCGTCTGAGCTGACGCTCCAACCGGAAACGCTTCCCTGGACCGGCGCGCCGGTGCGAGCCGTCCACGACGCGCTCGGCTGGTTCGAGACGAAGCTGGGGCTTGAACGCGCTCGTTATCTTCCGCGCTCCATTTCTCTGTTCGTGGATCTGGAAATCGGCGATGCCGCTGTTTGCAATTTCCTGGAATCGGCGGCCGATTTTCTCGCGCGCGAATTGCAGGCGCGGCGAGCGCGTGCCCGGCGCTTCGTCGAACTCGGCCTTTTCGACGAGCATTGGATGGACGGTTTTCTAACCGGGCGAACCGCGCTCCAGCCCTGGGCCATCTACTATTCCCGCGAATGCGGCTTGGGAATCGGGGACGGCATCCGCTTCGATACCGAGGCGGACGCCGGCGTGATTCCTTGCTCCACCATGCGCAACCACGGTGTCGCGTGGAAACGCGCCGCGGGGCGTCTCGATTTATGGCTGGCGACGGCCAGAAAGCCGGGCGGGGATTGGGATTTCGATTCCGATATTGGCCACGAATCGGCGCACGCGGCGTTTGCCCCGATACCATTGTTCTCCCAGGCGCTATTCGAGGCGGATCGCCTGCCTCCGTTGCGCGAAGTCGAATGCGCCGGCGAAATGGCGGAGACGCATTTGGCATTGCTGATCTATTTCTTCATGGAGATCGCCGTATGCGCGGTCCGAGGAGAATCGCGCGACACGCCAACGCGCCTCCCTGTGGCGGAGCCCGCCGATTTGGACGCGCTCTTGAGGCTTTCCGCCGACTTGTTTCCCGACGACGGATTCGACGCCGCTCGCGGCGCGCTCGCCCGCGCCCACCGGCGTCTCGATATAGAATCGGACCACGAGATCTATGAGCTCGCCGCCCCGATCCTGCGCGTAATCCCCGAGCTTTCTCCCCTTCTTGGAGAGACACGAGTACCAGGCGGCATCTTCGAAAAAATCGCGAGTCAGAATTGTGGCGCTGCCTAGCGTAAACCGCTCCCTTGCGGTCGCGGCTCGGAATGGAGGCTTGGGTAGTTACAGCGGCTTTCCGAGCCGCGACCGCAAGGGAGCGGTTCCGGTACGCGAACCTATTGGATACTCAGCAACGGACCGGAATTGTCCGGGAAATTGCTGGTATTTAAAACTTGAATGCCGGCATCATGCTCGCCATTGAAGGGTGTGACGGTGCTGGCGCATCCCGCCGCCGATGCGTCCGTTGGCGAGTTGAACCACAGGCCAAGATGATACATCTGTATCGGGCTGAAGGGCGGGTTTATGCTGGCGTCCGGAAACGGCCCGTTGAATGTGACCGGAGCGGGGGCGGATCCCACCGCGACAGCGAAGGTCTCGATGCTGAAGCGGCCAACGAACTGCTGATGGCCTCGCCCGGTTTTGTCGGTCTGAATGTCGCCCTGATACCATGCGATTCCGAACGGCGACTTTGGAACCTGAAGGACGAAGAAGTCGAAATCGGTGTTAGGCGGCAGTCCCAGCACCGTTACAGTCATGACTTCTACATTTCCGATAGACCGCAGTTCCACTAGACCTTTTGCATTGGGCAGGCATGTTGCCGCGCCCCCCGAAACGACCATACTGAAGCTGATGGGGCCAGACGTGCCTTGCGCCGGCGCCGGCAGCGGAAAAATGGAGACGAGCAAGGTCAGGACAGCGGGACCCGCCAGAGACAGTTTATTTGCAAACATTGTTCATTCTCCTCTTTGGGAAGTTTTTTGAGGACCTGTTGTCCTCATCCCCACAATGCGCAAAGATAGGCAGCGGCGTCGGGGATTTTTAAAAATTTCATCGAAAATTCACGGCATCACGCTGCATGCAAGAAATGCCGGACCGATGGCGCGGTTCGCGGCAAATCGGTATACTGCATCAGTAAGGTTGCGGCGGCGTCTAGAGGGTGTCGTCCGGCTGGAGCAGCTTCCTCAGGAGGTGGTGAATGTTTCGCATATCAGTTGCGTTTTTATCGATGGGAACTGCCGCCTTGGCGGCTCCTACTTTCCAAAAGGATGTTCTCCCGATTCTTCAAAAACACTGCCAGGAATGCCATCGCCCGGGCGAGATCGCGCCGTTCTCGCTGCTCACCTACGAATCCGCGCGGCCCTGGGCCAAGGCGATCAAAACCGCCATCGTCACCGAAAAGATGCCGCCTTGGTTCGCCGATCCCAACTACGGTCATTTCGCGAACGACCGCCGGCTCAGCGCGGCCGAAATCTCCACGCTGGTGAACTGGGTGGATGGCGGCGCGCCGGAGGGCGACAAGAAAGACGCGCCGGCGCCCCGTACGTTCCAGGACGGGTGGAACATCAAGCCCGACATGATTATCGAAATGCCCAAGGATTTCCACGTCGCGGCCAAAGGCACGATCAATTATCAGAACATCCTGGTGAAAGCTCATTTCGACGAAGACAAGTGGGTCGTGGCCGCGGAGATGCGTCCAGGAAACGCGAAAGTAGTGCATCACATGCGCGCCAACGTGCGGCCGCCCACTTCCACGTGGATGAAGGATGCCGTTCCTGGAGAAGCCTACGAGGAAGGCTCCGAAGCCATGGCCGGAGCGAAAGAGGGAACCGATCTTCTGGGTAAATACAATCCGGGATTGGGCGCCCAGACCTTCGATGTGGGCGGTTCCGCGAAGTTCATCCCCAAGGGCTCGGATATCGTTTTCAACATTCACTACACTGCCGTCGGCACGCCGGAGACGGATCGTTCCAAAGTCGGCCTGGTGTTCGCGAAGAATCCTCCCAAACAGCGCTACTGGATGTCGCCCGGCACGCCCGCCGCTTTTAATCTGGTAATCCCAGCCGGCGACAGCAACGCCGAAGTCGTCAGCGAGGTCACCGTCGGGGTAGACGGCGCCAAAATGGTCTACATTCAGCCTCACATGCATCTGCGCGGCAAAGATTACGAGCTTCGGCTCCTGTATCCCAGCGGAGAATCGGAAACCGTATTCAAAGGCAAATGGAATTTCGATTGGCAGGTGGGATATCAGCTCGCCAAGCCGATCCCGCTGCCCAAGGGCACGCGCATCCGAACCATCGCGCACTACGATAATTCCGCGAATAACAAGTTCAATCCCGATCCGACCAAGGACATCTGGTGGGGCGATCAGAACTGGGACGAGATGCAGTCCGGCTTCATCGGCTTGGTCTTCGACGTTCACACGGACGTCTCGAAAGTGTTTACGCCTTCGGGTCCGAGCCTTTTGCCGCGCGGCAAGTCTGGTCCAACACTCGCGGCGTTCGCGGCGAAATAAGCGCGCTCAGGAATAGATCATAAATTCGAGCAAATTGCCGTCCGGGTCGCGCACGTAGACGCTCGAAGCAGCCTTTTTGCGCCCTCCCTGCCGCCCCACCGGGCCTTCTTCGATCTTTGCGCCCGCTTTTTCGAGCGTCGCTTTGAGGGCGGCGGGCGTGCCGTCCCATACGAAGCACAGGTCGCCGCACGGCGGCTTGGCCGCCGGAGCGCGCAAGGTGAATGTTGGGTTCCGCCACCACGTCGGCCGATGGAAATTGATCATCTGATCGCCGGCATAGACCGAAACGGCGTTCGCGCTTTCCCGCACTTCCAAGCCGAGGGCGCGATAAAACGCCAGCATTGCCTCGGTATTCTCCATCGGCAGCGCCACGTGATCGTAGCCGCGAATGCCTCCCGTCGGTTGTGCGGTGGATTGGATGCTTGCGGCGGCCACCGCTCCGGCGACGAATTTTCGGCGAGAGTTCATGCAATTCCCAAGGCGGATTTCACTTCGCGGATCTGCGCCGCATGGCGCCGCGAATGTCCGGCTACCAGGACTATGTACTCACCCCCGTTCAACGGTCCAAACCGCGGGTGTTCCAGCGACAGCCAATACACATCGCCGCCGCGATTTCGAGCGAACTCGATCGTCCGAGCCCGCGCGGAGTCGAATTTCTCCAACGCCTCCGCAAGACTGGCGAAACGGCCCGTCGGACGAACCGCCTCGGGCGCTTCGGCCCGCGCCGTCCGGTCTGGAACGCGAGAAGCAAGATCCGCCTCTTTCCGTTTGTCGATGGTAACGGAGTCCAACCGCGGCGCGGCGTCCAATCTGCCCCAAAACCGTTCTTCGACGATAGCCACGTGCTCCACGCAATCCAGCACCGACCAGCGGCCGTCGCCGGGTTTTGCCCCGGCTTTCGCCTCGGGAACATCGGAGGCGGCTTCGTGCAACTCCCGCCTGCTTTGCTCAAGAGCCTCAATCAAATCCATTCTTTCTTGCGGAGCCATATGGCGAAGAGTTTAACAAATAGTCGGCGCTCTGGAACAAGCTGATTACCGGATGGAACGTCCGTAATCCGTCGATAGGTATTCAGCCGGCGCTTATCCCCGGCCTTACGGCCGGGGCTGGGTGCGAACGCTGGAACACCGTCGTGCCCACTTTCAGCCCCGCCCGTGAGGGCGGGGGCAAGCTTACGGACGGATTACG
>DATBIA010000104.1:0-31216 GCA_036557165.1 Bryobacteraceae bacterium | reverse complement strand
GCCGCGCTTTGCAGATTCGTAGCGATTTGCTGCGTCACCTGCCGGTATTGTGCGGGATTGGATTGCTCCAACTGTTGAAGAGTGCTCAACAATTGGCTGAACGGAGAAAGGTTGCCGTTGTCGCTTGGCAAAGGCAGGCCGCCGGGACTCGTCGTGCCGGTGGAACCGCCGAGCAACGAGCCAACCGCGCCAAGCGCAGGAGCGAGAGGTTGCAGATAGCTGCTTGAGAGGCTGAGAAGGGGACTTAGGCTCATGCACCTCTATCGGCAACTTTCGAGCCTTTTGCCGCCATTGAAAACAGACCGCTTACGCGAATGAGCATGGCAACGGCTTGTCACGTGGCAAGTTGTCGTCGGGACGGGGATTCACCGCTCCGGCCAGTAGCCGGGACGGGCGCGGACAACCACATCCCGCGGTGATTTCACAGCCACAGTGACGCGATGATACCCCTCGTTTTTCGACGCCGCCGGCACAAAGCTCAGTAGATATTGGCTGTGCACCTCTTCGCCGAGCTGCGTGATCGCGTTTTCGAGGCCATCCAAGGTAGTAAATGAAAGGTGACGCCCACCGGTGGATTTGGCGAAAGCCTCGGCCGCGTTGGCTTTTCTCAAGCGAGCCAATTCGACAACGGCGCCTCCGTAATCCGGCTCCTCCGGCAATGGCGGCGCATCCGAGGGCTTCGAGGCCCACGCGATCTTCTGGGCCGAATAGGTCATCGGATACAACGCCACGCCAGCGCGCTGCGCCGCCTCCACCGCTTTGTCGAGCTTGGCCTTGCTCCCGCGATCGCGCGACTCGCCCAGAATCAGCATGATGCGGCGGTAATTTTCCGGGCGCGTTTGAAGCAACTGGACGCCTTCCATCACCGCGTCCAACAGCTTCGCGCTCTTGATGGTGCGCGGCTCCACGATCTCGAACGCGCCCGTGATAAACGCCGAATCGCGCGTGAATTCCTGAAGCGTTCTGACTTCGGCATCGTAGGTGAGCACGGCCGCTTCTCCTCGCTCGCCGGCGACCAGTGGCTGGATCATGGCGCCGACGCGGTGAATCCTCGCCAGCGCCGGTTCCGAGATGCCGCTCGATTGTATCGCGACCACCATCGCCACCGGCGCCAGCACCGTGTCGGAAGTATCCATCCGGATCTGCTTCTGCTCGACGCCATCGTCGTAAAGGACGAAATCGCTCTGCTGAAGACCGTCGACGGACTTGCCCTTGGAATCGGTCACGGTGACCGGAACCAGGACCAGCGGAACGCTCGTGCGAATGGTAGGTTCCTGCGCGAGCACGCTCAGGCACACGAATCCCAAAAGGAGGCGGGGCACATTGATGGGACGAGCATGCGGCGGACACAGTTACTTGACAAAAGGCGAAGATAGAGCGAAGATAGACCGTGGCCGCGCTAGTAGGAATCGCGCGAATGGCTGCGGAAAGCCCGAGGCTGGATGCGAAGAGCCGGGTCGAGTACCTGGAAATTGCCGCTCGAAGCTACCTGACCAAGTGCTCCAGCGAGCGCGTGCCGTTCCGCTGGACCATCAACCCTTACCGCGGCTGTGAGTTCGGCTGCAAATACTGCTACGCCCGCTACGCTCACGAGTTCATGGAGCTTCGCAATCCCCTGGATTTCGAGCGCAGGATCTTTGTCAAGCATTTCGACCCGGCCCGATTCAAAGAGGAGTTACTCCGGCTCCCACGCGGCGAGAAAGTCGCGCTCGGCACGGCGACCGATCCGTACCAGCCGGCCGAGCGGCGTTACCGGATCACCAGGGCGATGCTCGAAGTATTCGCCGGAACCGCCGGCCTAAGCCTCGGGATCACCACCAAATCCGATCTGGTGGCGCGCGATATCGATCTTCTCCAAGACATTTCGCGCCGGCATTACTGCTCCGTTTCCATGACGGTGACCACGGTGGATGCGGCTCTCGCCCGTGCAATCGAGCCGATGGCCCCGAGGCCCGACCTGCGTCTGAAAGCCGTGGAAAAGTTGATCCGCGCAGGCGTCCGCGCAACGGTATTTTGCGCGCCCATTCTCCCGCTGCTGAACGATGGCGAGACGAGCCTGGATGCGATCGCTCAAAGGGCGTCGGCGGTAGGGGCTCGCGGCTTCGGCGGGAATGTGGTTTTCCTCAAGCCCTGCTCTCGCGACGTCTTCATTCCGTTTCTAGAGAAGGAATTTCCTCTGCTGGTCCGGCGCTACCGCGAGCGTTTCGAGCGGAGCGCCTACATTCGCGGCGATTATCCGGAGCGCATCCGCGAACGGGTCGCGAAGATCCGCCGCCGCTACGGGTTCGACCAGGCCGCAGCCGCGCTAGACGAGCCGGAACTGTGGCCTCGCGACGCGCAGCTCAGCTTGTTCTGACGCGGGTTCATCATACGCTACAGTATGGTTTCATGGCTGAGGATTGCATCCTCGAACTGCGGCGCGTGAGCAAAGCGTTCGGCCCGCACCGGGCTGTCGCGGCCGTCTCGCTCTCCATTCCGCGTGGGGCTTTTTTTTCGCTCCTTGGCCCATCAGGCTGCGGCAAGACTACTACCCTGCGCCTAGTGGCCGGCTTCGAATATCCTGATGAAGGCGAGATCTGGCTGAACGGGTCGCGGCTCGACGGTTTGCCTCCCTATCGTCGCAATGTCAATACGGTTTTCCAAAGCTATGCGCTTTTTCCGCATCTGACCGTGCGCGGGAACGTTGAATTCGGATTGCGCCGTAAACGAGTCTCCGAGATCGAAAAGCGCGTGCGCGCCGTGCTCGATCAGGTGCGCCTGACGGGCAAGGAGTCGCGCGCCACCGCCCAGCTTTCCGGGGGTGAGCGGCAGCGGGTGGCTCTGGCTCGGTCGCTGGTGCTCGAGCCCGACGTGCTCCTGCTGGACGAGCCTCTTTCGGCGCTCGATCCGCAGCTTCGCAAGCAGGTTCGCGCCGAGCTGAAGGATTTGCAGCGGCGCGTCGGCGTGACATTTTTGTTCGTTACGCACGATCAGGAAGAGGCGCTCTCCATGTCCGATTTCATCGCGGTTCTAAATTGCGGCGCGGTGGAGCAGGTGGGTACGCCCGAAGAAGTTTACTGCCGGCCCGCGACGCGTTTCGTCGCGTCGTTTTTGGGCGCGATGAACTGGATCGACGGCATTGGGTTGCGCCCGGAGGCTTTACGGATTTCGCGCGAGCCTCAGCCGGGATCGCATTGCGCTGTAGTCACGGGGAAGGCGTTTCTCGGGCCGATGGTGTACATCCAGGCGCGGATGGAAAACGGCGAAACATGCGCGGCCCAGGCGGTGAACGGCGCCGCCGCCGGGTTTCATATGGGCGAAGCGGTACACATCTCCTGGGACGCGGCCGACGAATTGCGCCTGCCGGAATGAAACGGCTGCGCACGTTGTTTCTGGCGCCCGGGGCTGGGGTGCTCGCCGCCACGCTCGTCGCGCCGCTGGCGATCGTGTGCATCTATAGCTTCATGAGCCGCGGCGCCTATGGCGGCGTACAGGAGCCTTTTTCCCTCGAGAATTACAAGCGCCTGTGGGACCCGCTGTATGCCGCCATTTTTTGGCGATCGCTCTGGATCGCGGCCGTCTCAACGGCGATTTGCCTAGTCCTCGGATTTCCTCTCGCCATGTTTATCGCAGCCAGCGGCGAGAAGAAGAACCTATATCTAAGCCTTGTCATTCTCCCTTTCTGGACCAGCTTTCTCATCCGCATCTACGCGTGGATGTTTCTGCTTCGTGACACCGGCCTCATCAATACCGCGCTTCAGGGGCTCGGCATCATTCACGAGCCGCTTCCAATGCTGTACAACAATGGCGCGGTGATTCTCGGCCTGGTTTATGGATTTCTCCCCTTTATGGTGCTGCCGTTGTACGCAACGCTTGAGCGCCTGGACCCGAGCCTGATCGAAGCTTCCGCGGATCTGGGAGCGCGGCCTTTTACAACGCTGTTCCGCGTGACGCTACCTCTCTGCGCCCCTGGCATTCGCGCCGGCGTGATTCTGGTGTTCGTTCCCTGTCTGGGTACGT
Source organism: Bryobacteraceae bacterium (assembly GCA_036557165.1). Taxonomy (GTDB): domain Bacteria; phylum Acidobacteriota; class Terriglobia; order Bryobacterales; family Bryobacteraceae; genus Palsa-187. The sequence continues at coordinate 27,217 of DATBIA010000104.1, read as the reverse complement.
ATTTGGTTTCGGATCTCCTGGGCGGGAGCAAGACCATCCTGATCGGCAACCTGGTGCAGAACCAGTTCACGGCCGCGCGCGATTGGCCTTTTGGCGCGGCGGCTTCGCTGGCGCTGATGATCGTCGCGATCGCGCTGCTCGTCGCCGCCCGTCGCTCCGGCGAGGAGCTGCTATGAGGCGCGGGTTGGCCCTCTACGCCGTGGGCGCCTATGCCTTTTTGCATCTCCCGCTGCTGATTCTCGCGGCATTCAGCTTCAATGCGTCGCGGTTCACTGTGTGGCAAGGCTTTTCGCTTCAATGGTACGCGGCGCTGGCGCAGGATCGCGAATTGATCCAGTCGGCGGTGAACAGCCTGATTATCGCGATTACGGCGACAGCTTTGGCTACCGCGATCGGAACATTGACCGCCTATGCGCTCTGGAAACGCAGCTCGGCATGGATTTCGGGATCGCTGTACCTCTCGCTGGCGACGCCGGAGATCGTCACCGGAGTCTCCCTACTCGCGTTTTTTCAATGGACATTCCGCTATTTGAATCTACGGCTCGGAATGCACACCGTAATTCTGGCTCATGTGGGATTTTCGCTCGCCTACGTGGTGGTCGTGATCCTGGCGCGCCTGCGCAGCTTCGATCCGTCGCTGGAGGAAGCCGCGCTCGATTTGGGAGCGACGGAATGGGAGGCTTTCCGCCGCGTGACAATTCCTTATTTGGCTCCCGCCATCGCGGCCGCCGCGATGCTCGCCTTCACCGTTTCGATCGACGACTACGTCATCACCAGCCTGGTGGCCGGAGTAGATTCGCAGACGCTGCCGATGACGATCTACGCGCTCGCACGCCGCGGAGTGAATCCGATGCTAAACGCGGTCTCGACACTTATCGTGACCGCGTTGGGGCTGATCGTGTTGCTTTCGGAAAGGTTCCGCAGGCTGGGTAGCGATCGGCCTACCGCGGGCCGTAGTGAAACGCCGGACGGCCGAGCTCGAGCGCTCCCAGATCGGGCGACTTCCCGGTGAATCCATCGGTGATGGTCGGCAACTCGATGCCTGCGTCAACCGCCGCCGATCCGGCCCGCAGGTTGAAATCGAGCCCCTCGGGAGTATAGATGCGCTGCGGATCGGCCGGATCGGGCTTGGGGACGTGGACGAAAGCGTCGTAATCGACCAGAACGCTGTGCCGTTCCTGACCCGTCGCCTCGCGATATTCCTGTAGGCTTGCGTAGCTGCGCGAGGTGGTGGTTTGGCCGAACGCAGCCGCCGTTCCGAACGGAGGAGAGTTCCACTCGAACGAATCCTTGGTGTTGGGGTTGGGGCGGAAGCCGTTGTAGTCCGAGCTCGAATAGTTCGTGTAGGTCGTGATGGCGAACACTGGATCAAAGGCGCCTTGCGCCAGGATCAGATTGTTGCGGTACTGCTGATTAGAAGCAGGGCCGGCGCGCCCCTCGCCGACGATGGTGTTGTTATAGGTCAGAATTCCCGAAGATCCTTCGATATATTTCAGCGAGCCGGTGGGCGCGTTGTAGACGAGGTTCTGATAGAAGTAGACGGGGCCTCCGAACACTGGCTGCACGCTGAGCGCGCCCGCGGCTGAATCGAAGCAGCGGTTGCGAAACACGCGGATATTGCGCGCGCCGCCGTCAGTCTCGAAGCAGTTGTCGCCCATGTTCAGGATGTCGTTCCCGTAGAAATCGATCGCCAGGGGAACGCGATCCGGAATGTCGTTCGGAGCGCCGTCGGGCGTGCCGTAGGTCGCGATATCCACGCCGTCGTGCCAGTTCGCGATGTGGTTGTACGCCACTACGTGGCCTTGCCCATACACCTTAATCGCGTACTCGGATGTCAGCAGTTCCGGAAAGCCGGGGAACTTGTCCCAAGGCGAGCCGATCCAGCCCATCATTTTGTTCGGATCGTGGCGGCCGATGAGCGTGTTGTCGGCGATATAGAAGTTTTTCGAGCCGGACCAGTCGTCCTGCACCGCGCGGCCGACGTCGTAGACGTTCGAATGTTTCAGAGTGAAGCCGCTCGATCCGGCGATGCCTTTGATGCCGAGTAAAAAGGCCACGTTGGTGTTGCGGACGGTGATGTTTTCAAAATATTGATAGTTGCCGCCCATCAGATTGAAGAGGTTTTGGCAGCCCGCGCCGTCGAAAATCGCCTCGCCATCTCCCGCGCCTTTGATAACGATGGGCTTGTCGGGCGTGCCGCTCTGAGTAAGGTAATACGTGCCGTCGAAGACGTTGCCCATTGCCAGATAACCCGGCCGCGGCGCGCCGTTCATGTAATGGAAGCGGTCGCCTACATACAAGCCGGCGTGAACCAGAATCGTATCGCCCGGCTGAACCCGAGGCGGAAACGCATTTTCGTAGTCGAAATGCGCCAGGCCCATGTAGTAGGCGGCCATCAATCCGGTAAATGCGGGCTCCTGCTTGGGTCCGGTCCAGCCGACGGGATAAACGTGATACACGTGTCCGCCTTCAGCCGCCTGCGGCTCCTTGCGGGTGCGGACAGTGGCGAGTTTTTCGGTCGCGCCGGTGACGCCGTCGGGGTCCGATAGAACGAAGCGGCATTCGTATTCGGTGTCGGGATCGAGGTTCAGAATGCTGCCAGCGAACATGTTCCCCGCGGTGTAGCGGAATAGAGGATATCGGGCGTTGGCGGCTCCGGCGCCGGGCGGCGGAGCGGTTCCGATTTCCTCGCGCTGCACGCGCATCAGCGGCAGGGCGGGGCGCCAATTCGATTCGCCTTTTTTCCGGTAAGAGGCTTCGACCTTGGCGTTGCGGTTGTCGTCGCCTGCGATGCGCCATTCAAAGCCTAGCGAAACCAACGTTGGCGGCTCGGCGGTGAACTCGCCGGAGGTGGTTGGATTTTGCGCCCACAGGGCGCCACTGAAAGCGAGCACGAGCAGAAGCGCCGGGATTTTGAGCGCGATCATCGAAATTACTTCCGATTCAACTGGACCACGCGCCAGGCGGGCTGATCTTTTTCCGCGGGGTCCTGTACGAACTCCTGCGACGTTTTCGCCGGATCGTAATCCCGCCACAGCCACGTCAGCGATTCTGGGAGCTCAGCGGCGCCCTGGGCATCGTTGTGCTCGCCGACGCCGAACGAGAAATGATAGTCGTAGCCCTTGAATTTCAGAGCGTCCGCCATGCCGATATTGGCCGCCGGCCAATTCCCGGCCGTGTTGTCGAGATCGGCGGAGCCGTCCTCAAGCCACACCCGGATGTTGCGCTTCGCCTCGCGCCGGACCATAGTCGGGTATTCGGCGCCGCCTTCCGGGTGGCCTTCGGTTCTTCGCAGCGCCGTGTAGCTGCCGATCCAACTCAACACGCGCGAAAATTCCTCGGGTTTGTCGAACGCCGCGTTGAACGCCATGATCCCACCCGAGCTCAGGCCCTGGATTGCGCGGCTGTAACCGTCGGTGCGCATTTTCACACTCTTGGCCACCACTGGGAAAATCTCGTCCAGCAGCCGATGAAGATACGCATCGCTGACCGTGTCGTATTCGATGGATCGCTGGTTACGCTCGGGGCCCGTGCCCGCCTGGACGAAAATGCTGACCATGAGCGGAATCCGTTTCTGAGCGGTCAAATTGTCTAGCGTCTCCAGGATCCTCCAGCGGCCGGGCCGGGGATCGGTGAATTGCTGGCCGTCTCCCCATACCTGCACGGCGAGCGGAGTGGTTCCATCCCACTGCGCGGGCACGTAATACCAAACGTTCGCCTTCACCCCCGAATAGATTTTGCTGGGAACTTCGAACGGTCCGGTCAGCTTGCCCTGAGGCACGCCGGGCTGTGCGTAGCTGTCGGGCCCGAACGCGGGGAGGTTGTTGGAGCCCCCGATCGGCTTGCCATCGGCGATCCAGGTGTACTTGTAGGCCGTCCCCGTATTCAGGCGGGTTTGCACGACCCAAAGCGAGCCGGCCTTGAACGCGGCGATCGGCGGATCGTTATTTACTTGGAGCGACGGACCTTTCTCCGAGGCCACGGCCCACACGAAATCTCCCATTTCGCCGACAGCCGCCGTACCCTTTTGGATATTGTCGGCGCCCAGCGTATCGCGCAGAGCCTGCTCCAATCCGGCGGAGCGCGTTCGAGCCATTTGTAGCAGCTCGTGAGTGGAGACTTTCTGCGCGGCGCAAACGCCCGCGAAGGTGGTTAGGGTGAGAAGAATTCGCATATCGCGCGATGCCTCCTGCAGAACTTAGCGTATACCGCTCCCTCGCGGTCGCGGCTCTGAGGTCCTTGCTGAACCGCGACCGCAAGGGAACGGTTTGGGTATGCAGACTTTCGCAAGTTGGTGCTACGCCAGGAGCACCGAGCTATTGTACCGTGTAGGGGATATTTGTGGATCGACCGAGCGCACGGCGTCGAACTTACCGACTACCACTGAATGGAAGGAACGAAAGGCTATGAAAGAGACTAAGAGACTCGCTCCAATCAAGCCCGGTGAGATGCTGCGAGAGGTGCTGGCCGAAGCCGGGCTGACGGCGAACGCCGCCGCGCTCAAGATGCGGATTCCCAACAACCGCCTGAGCGGCATTCTCAACGGCCAGCGGGCAATTACTCCGGACACGGCGCTGCGGCTCGCTCGGCTGTTCGGAACATCGGCCGAGATGTGGCTAAATCTGCAGTTTAAGTATGATCTTGAAACCGCCGAAGATGAACTGGCCGAACGGATCGCGCGCGAAGTAGAAACGCTCAGCGGCGAAGCTGCCTAGTTTGACGCGGTCGGCAATCGGGGGGCCGGTCAGCGGACATCGCCGGGGGACGCGGCAGATGAAACATCAGGGCAGCGCGAACGTATAAATTGCGTTATGGCCGGTGACGGTCTTCATACCCGCCTGACGGGCGAGCCCGCCGTTGGCCAGATTGTCTCCGGTAATTACGGACACATATTGTTTCCCGTTCACTGCATAAGTGATGGTGCTCACCGAAATCGGACCGCCCAGAATCTGCTCCCAAAGCAATTTGCCGTTTGCGGAATCGAAGGCTCGCAGCCTTCGATTCACATCCCCGTGGAAGATCAGGCCGCCCGCCGTGGCCAGCACAGCGCCCGTTCCGGGCGAGCGCTGCAAATCGAATCGAAGGATCTCGCCGGTGGACAGATTTATCTTCCCGATGCCCCCGAATTCATCCGGATTGCCTCCGGGACGTTGGATGCCGACCCTTCGCTCGTTCTGTTTCGTAGCCGGATTCGCTCGGGTCATGTCGAGACAGTTGTCGTTGTACGCGACGTAAAGAGAATTCGTAACGGGTGAATACGCCGTCGGCCAGTAGCTGCGCGTGTTCCAGAAACAGATGACGTGCCTTTCACCCGGTTGCTTCAACACATCGTCCCAATTGATATAGGTTTTTCCGGTCTTCACATCAATGTTGGAAATGAGAAACTCCTTCGTGTCGTATGGAAACGGCGTGGCCCAGAGGAACTGGCCGTTGGACCGGTCCAGCGCGAAAACGCCGCCGCCCTCGCCGACCATCACGGCCATGTCGCGCTCCTGGCCCTTGGGAACGTCGGGATTGATCCACTTCACGTACTTCGGATCGGGATTCACGCGGGTGCGGAGCAGCGTGCGCTCATGGGTGTAGTCTTCGTCCCAATCGTCGCCCGGCAGATGCTGGTAGTACCACAAAAGTTTGCCGGTATCCGGATTCAGAGCAAGAGTCGAATTGCTGTACAGGTCCGCGGGCGCGGATCGGGAAATCGCATCAGGATTGCCGTTGTGGCGATCCGCGCGTGTGTTAGGCATGGGATTGGATACGCCCCAATAAAGAACCTTCCGCACCGGGTCGTAGCTGCCCGGCAACCCCCAAACGGACGCCAGCCTCTTCTGCAAGTCGGCGCCGGCCCATGTTTCATCGCCTGGTTCGCCGGGCCTCGGAGTGGTGTGGAATCTCCACAATTCCTTCCCGGTCTTTACATCGTGTGCCGCGATAAAACAGTTTTCCCATTTGCCCGAGCAGGCCCGTCCCGTAATCGCCTTTCCTTCCACCACCAGAGGACCGGAGGTGTGCCCGCTCTCCTCGGCCTTGGTTTCCCACCGCTGTTCGCCAGTGCGAGCGTCCAGTCCCACAACGTAGCTGTCGGGAGCGGTGTAGACGACGATGTCGTCGTAGATGGCCAGGTTTTTGGTTCTCGCGGAGGCGGCGACGTTGGGTGGGACCTTGCGCTTGTACTCCCAAAGCAAGTCGCCGCTGGTGGCGTCGAGGGCCTGCACCGCCGCTCCCGGAATCACGGCGTACATCACACCGTTGTAGACCAGAGGAATCGATTCCGTTTCCCCTGACGCGAGTCCTCTGGTCCACGCAAGGCGAAGCTGGCCTACATTCCGCGTATCGATCTGTTTGAGCGGACTGTAACGCTGCGCGTCATAGGTACGGCTGTACATCAGCCAGTCGTTCGGGCTGGGATTCACCAGCATGTCCGTCGTGACGGGCTTAAAATTCTGAACCTGAGCGGAAGCGACAACAGCGGCGGTGAATAGTACTAGCCGGTTCATAATTGCTCCTCGGGTATCAAGCCTATCAGAAGACGCTCCAGCAGAAGTTCAAACCTGTCCTACTGGCCTCATCGTGAGCCGTGCGCGATGATGGGTCTAGATGAAAACCTGGGTCGGGAGCCGGCAAAAGGCGCGCCGGAGCGCTCCGTTTTGCGGGAGATTGCTTAAATGTGCGCTGCTCGCATCCTTCTGTGTGGCGGCGTATGCCGTGGAAACGAAATGGTGGAAGCAATCGGGGGACGACTTCGAAAAAGGCTCCCTCACGCATTTGTCGCTTTCGAGCGATGGCAAGCTTACCCTCGCGCCAACGGTTAAGGAAGCCTTCGACGCCTCGGTCGCCTTCCTCTGGTCGGTGGCGCGCGATTCCAAAGGAAATATCTATGCCGGGGGCGGTGGCCTGGGGTCGTCCAAATCCAAGCTCTTCATGGTGGACCCTCAGGGCAAAGCCAAGGCGCTGGCCGAGCTGGACGGAATCGCGATCCAGGCGATTGCCGTGGATCGCTCGGATCGGGTTTACGCGGCCACATCGCCCGACGGAAAGGTATATCGGGTGGATCAGGCCGGCAAAGCGGAGGTTTTCTACGATCCGAAGTCGAAATACATCTGGGCGCTCGCCTTCGACCGCGCGGGAAATCTTTACGTCGCCACGGGCGATCAAGGCGAGATTCACCGCGTGACCCCGACGGGGGCCGGTTCGGTTTTCTTCCGCACTGAAGAAGCGCACGCGCGCTCGCTAGCCGTGGATTCGAGTGGGAACCTGATCGTCGGCACCGATCCGAGCGGGCTGATCCTGCGGGTATCGCCCGCGGGCGAGGGATTCGTTTTGTATCAGGCGCCCAAGCGAGAAATAACGGCCGTGGCGGTGGCCGCCGACGGAGCGATTTACGCCGCCGGAATCGGCAATAGGCAAGCCGGTCCGGCGCCGTCGGCAACCGTTCCCCCGGCCCCTCAGGCTGCCGCTCCGCCTGGCGGGCAAGCGGCTCCCTCCGCGATTACGGTGACTGCCGCGCCGCGACCCGGCGGCGCCCCTGTGCAGGCGTCCGCCTCGCAAAACGTGGCCGGAGGCTCCGAGGTGTACTTGATTCAGCGGGACGGCTATCCGCGCAAGATTTGGAGCCATCCGCAAGAGCTCGCCTACGCGATCGCCTTCGACGCCTCCGGGAAGCCAATCGTTGGGACGGGCAATCATGGCTATCTCTACCGGCTGGATTCGGATCACGCCTATACGCGCCTGTCCGAGCTCGCGTCCACCCAGGTGACCGGCCTGTGCTCCGCCCCGGATGGAACGCTCTACGCCGTGACAGGCAACATCGGGAAGCTATTTTCGATTGGACCCGGATTCGAGTCTTCGGGGACGTTTGAAAGCGATGTGTTCGACGCGGGCGCATTTTCTTATTGGGGGCGCCTGACCGTCGAGCCGGAAGGGCAAAGGGGATTGACCATCGAGACACGCAGCGGCAATCTGAATCGTGCGCTGCAAAACTGGAGCCCGTGGCAAACATTGAACGCGGGCCGGGTAGCGTCGCCTGCCGCCAGATTCCTTCAATACCGGTTGACTCTTGCCGCCAAAGCGTCGACGGACGAAGTGGATCTTGCATACCAAATGAAGAACGTCCCTCCGGCGATCGATGAGATTGAAATCACGCGGGCCAATTACAAATTCCCCGCGCCCTTTACGGCTGGGACCGAACCGGCAAATCCGCCGCCGTTGAATCTAGCTCCGCTCGGCCGCAAGGCGCCGGCGAGCGGAGTTGCCATCGCGAATGCCGGGGCGACGCCGGCGTTGACTTGGGCGAAGGGCCACATCGGCGCGCGCTGGCTTGCAAGCGATGACAACGGCGATACCCTGCAATATAAGATCGAGATTCGAGGCGTCAACGAAACCGAATGGAAGCCGCTCCGCGACGGAATTCGCGAGCACTACTTCAGTTGGGATTCGACCGCGTTTCCCGACGGCAAATACGTCGTGCGCGTGACTGCTTCGGATGCGCCGTCGAACCCGCCCGGCCAGGCGCTTCAGTCGTCGCGCGAGACGGATCCGTTTTTGATCGACAACACGCCGCCTGAGATTTCCTGCTGCTCCGTGACAGGCCTGACAGTTCAGTTTCGAGCGAAGGACACGTTGAGCACGCTCGGCAAGGCGGAATATTCGATCAACGGCGGAGAATGGACCGTGGTGGAACCGACGACTCGTTTGACCGATTCCAAAGAGGAGGAATATAGCATCGTTCTTCCGCGCCTGCAAGGAGAAACCACGGTCGCGGTGCGGATCCAGGACGATTTCGATAATCAGGCGGTGGCGAAGACGGTCGTCAATCCAGGGGCCAAGCCGTGACAATTGGCCAAATCGCGCTGACGGTGCGTGACCTGGGCCGCGCGGTTGGATTTTATCGCGATGTGCTGGGTTTGAAGCTCCTATTTGAAGTCCCGAATATGGCGTTTTTCGATTGCGCCGGGATTCGGCTGATGCTTGGGCTGCCCCAAGACGGGCAGAAGGAGTTCGGCTCGGGTTCGCTCATCTATTTCAAAGTAGATAACATCGAGCAGGAGGCGGAGAGATTGAAATCGCTGGAGCTCAACTTCGAGCGCGAGCCGCATTTCGTTGCCCGCATGCCGGATCACGAGCTGTGGATGGCGTTTTTCCGCGATCCGGATCGGAATGCGCTGGCGCTGATGTGCGAGAAGCGATAACCGGGCTACATCGTCTTATTTCGCCGGAACGAGCAGAATCCGGATATCCATGACGTTGGTTCCCGTCGGTCCCGTTTTTACCAAGCCCTTGATTTTTTCGAAGAATCGGTAGGAATTGTTGTCCGCCAGAAATCGCCGCAAATCTTCCCGCATGAGCGCCCGCGCGCGGTGGAGCGTTTGCTCGTCGGCGATGGCGCCCGCCGCGTCGGTGGGGCCGTCGGCGCCATCCGTGCCCGCGCTAAAGACGATGAACGGGCCCAGGCCGTCCAGCGCAAGCGCGGCCGCCAGTACGAATTCCTGATTTCTACCGCCTACGCCTTTGCCGCGCACTGTCACAGTTGTTTCTCCGCCCGACAGCACGCAGGCGGGCGCGCGAAGTGGTTGTCCGCGATCGAGAATTTCTTTGATGATGGCGGCGTGCACCAGGGCGACTTCCCGGGCCTCGCCTTCCACGGATGTGGAAAGCACCATCGTCCGGTAACCAAGTGCGCGCGCCTTGCGCGCCGCGGCATCGACCGCTTGACGATTGCTCCCGACGATAAGGTTCTGCACGCGCGTGAACTCAGGGTCGCCGGGTTTGGGCGTCTCGCGCAGAGGAATTTGTCGTATCGAATACTTCTCGAAGACGCGCGCCGCATCGGCGGCGGTTGAACTATCCGGCGCGGTGGGGCCGGAGCCGATCACGCCCGGATCATCGCCGATCACGTCGGAAAGAATTAGCGTAATAACCGTCGCCGGCCAGGCCAGCGCCGCCAACTGGCCGCCTTTTGCGAATGAGATATGTTTTCGAATGGTATTGATCTCGTGAATCGTCGCGCCGCACTTCAGAAGTTGGCGCGTGACCCTCTGTTCCGCGGCGAGCGTGACAGGCGGGGCTGGCGTGGGCATCAGAGCCGAGGCGCCGCCGGAGATGAGGCAGATCAGGAGATCTTTTTCACCCGCGCGCCGGGCGATTTCAAGAATGCGCCGCGCCCCCTTGAGGCCGCGGTCGTCCGGGACAGGGTGGCCAGAGGGCTGCAGCTCGATCCGCTTCAGACGCGGCTGCCGTCTGCCATCGGGCACATTAATAACGCCCGATGAAACCCGCCGTCCAAGGGTTCGCTCTACGGCGCGCGCCATCGAGGCGCTCGCTTTTCCGGCGCCAACGACGTGAATACGATCGAACCGGGAGAGTCGATAACGCCTCCGCCCCGCGATGAGCGCGTCGCCGTCGATGCGCAAATGCCTCAAGACAGCTTGTTCGGGATCGGCCGCTTCGAGCGCGGCCCGGAAAATTCGATAGGCGTGATCTTTCTCTTGAGGCGCCATCCGGTGTGAGCAGTTTGCGGCGTTTAAGTTTGCGTGTCCTTTCGTTTTTACCACGCCCGGGATCGAACGCATCTGGTGACGAGGCGAAAAAGCGGACACTGCTAAACGGGCTAAAGCGGGAACATTTCTAGCGAGGGCTGACAATTCGATAAAAAAGCCTTGCTTTTGCTGGAATATCGCAGTACTATGACCGTGTCAGCAGAGATTTAGCACCCTGGCCGGAGCAGCCACTCGGCTCGCGGCAGAAAGAGGTGTAGGTATTCGGAGGCGCGCCAGATTAGCAGGGTTCCCCTAGCTTAATCGCTTTATATACTGCCTGACAATCCCCACGCATTTCTACTACCTATGGAGGAGGAGTAAAGAGATGACCAGAATGCGTTCCACGACACTTATGCCCAATTTGCCTGGTACAGGAGCCAAATCGGGAATCGAAAAATCGATCACAGCAACCGGGGTATTGGCGGTCCTGTTAGCGGGCTGCGCGGCTACCTTGACAGCCCAAACGCCGCTGCCGCTGCCGACGTCGGTAACCTTGCCGAAGTCCAGCGTTTCCGGTCCACAAGACGCCGGAGTGCGAGCCCACACATATCTTCAATTTCTCGGGTCCGGATCGGAATTCACGGGCAAGCCGAACTTTTATGGCCCTCCGTTCGGCCCTGGGCTGTTCTACGAGACCCCGGCTTCCATCGCCTGTATTTACGGTCTTCAGCCTGCGGTGGCGGGATGCAATCCTTATAGCGCGTTCGCCAACCCGAACGGCGGCAGAAAAGCCATTGCGATCGTGGACGCGTACGACAATCCGAACATCGTCTTTGACATGCAGATTTTTATCGGGCAGTTTGGCGTCCCGGCGGTAAATCCCACCAGCTTCATCGTTGTGTACGCGCCCCCGGGCGGAACGGCGCCCGGATCTTGCAGCGGCCCGGCCACGCGGCCGCCGCCGGCGGCCGGGACGGGTTGGGATATCGAAGCGTCGTTGGATGTCCAGTACGCGCACGCCATGGCCCCTCTGGCGAACCTGTATCTGGTGGAGGCGCAATCGAATCTCGACAACGATTTATATTGCGCGGTCTCCCTTGCCAGCTCCATCGTCGCCGCGAATGGAGGAGGGGAAGTATCGATGAGCTGGGGCGGGCCGGAAGATCCGACCGAGATCGCCAACGACGGGGTTTTCACCAAACCTAACGTAGTGTATTTCGCTTCCACGGGTGATGGCCCCGGCACTCAGTATCCCAGCGTTTCCCCCAACGTGGTCGCGGTGGGCGGCACCACACTCAGCAGGAATCACACCACCGGTAACTTCCGTTTCGAAAATACATGGCAATCCGGCGGCGGCGGCATCAGTCTGTATGAGTCCAGGCCGGGCTATCAATCGAGCATCGCAGCTCTCGTGGGGACCCAACGAGGGGTCCCCGACATCTCAGCGGTTGCGAATCCTTTTACGGGCGTTTGGGTGTTCAACAGCTCCTTTGTTGGGTTCCCGGCGTGGTTCATCGTGGGCGGCACCAGCGTTGCGTCACCCGTAATGGCTGGCATCACCAATGCAGCCGGGAATTTCTATGCTTCCTCCCGGATGGAGCTATCGAAGCTGTATACCGATCCGGCCACCGATTTCACTGATATCACGTATGGCGTCTGCGGTCCATTCCAGGGAGACGTCGCAGCCAGCGGCTGGGATCTCTGCACGGGCCGCGGCAGTCCGAACGGCTACCTGGGCAAATAGGGCTGTAAATCATGCCGCGCTAGGCGGACGGGCTCCTTTTGCGGTAACCTCATACGGTTGCCGCGCCGAATCCGCTCGCCAGCGCGGCTCGCGCCATCTAAAGAGCGGCCTCAGGAGGCGGGTCGATGCGAAGGCGATTCTACATCCCGGCGGTTCTACTGGCCGCGAGCTTCGGCGTCCGAGCCGACATTATCTACAACGATCCGCTCACCTGGCTGAGCGCCGTTGGCGGCCCGGTGGCCACAGTTAACTTCGAAGGCCTGGTTGCGCCTGGCACGTTCAGCTTTCTCGGCTCCGGCGCAGGCGCGAATACCACGTTGGGGGGAGTGAATTTCAGCGTCGGTCCCTCAAGCAATGGGGACCTCTTTCTCATCGGCGATAATCTCTACTTTCCGGGAACGGCTGCGATCTCTTCGCAACAGAGCACCACGGCATTTAACGACCTGCGGATCACTCTCGCCACCTCTGTCGCTGCGCTCGGATTTTACTTCGGCGATTTCGGAGGCGATACAGCCAGGATTACGCTTTCCGATGGCACGATCGCGTTGCCCACGGCCGTGATGGCGCCCTTTCTCGGATTTTTCGGCGTGACAACTTCTGGCGCGGGTATTAACTCGGTGGACATAAGCACTCCCGACCCGGTCATGAATGTCTCTGCCGTGTTATTCGGCGCCAACAGCAGCACACCCGAGCCCGCGGCGCCTCTGCTGGTGGGCACCGTGATCGTGCTTGCTGGCTTCATGTTTCGGAAGCGCAGCCAGCGGGGCTTTTAGCTATTACGGATTCAGCGGAAGCCGCAGCGAACCCGCCATGCCGCTGCCCTTGTCCTGCACCACCACGCGCAATATCGCAGGTTTGGGCGGCGTCGGGACCGTGTTATCGACGATCAGCCCCGCCGACATACCCTGTTTCAATTGATCGTCGGTGAGGCTAAGGCTCATCGCCTTGTTGCTGACCATGGGCGGCGGACCACCCGGCGTTTCGATCGCCAGTCCGAGATCGAACGCGGCCAGCCATTTGTCGGCCCGGCGCTCGAACTGTAATCCCCTCAAATCCAGGCGCACTTGCACGGCGTGGACGCCGGGCTTCGAGGGATCGGGCGCCGTGGCGGCCATCAGGCCGATGCCAGTGGAATCGAATGCGTCATCCACCAATTCATTCATCGCCGCCCGCTGTTGCTGCGCCGCCGCCGATTTCGGATTCAGCGCCAGGTAGTTCTTGCGATATCGCAGAGAAGCGCCGTTCGTCTCCGGTTTCTTCGCCAGCTTCACGTTCACGTCGTGCGATTTGCCGTCCAGCGCCTTTTCGTCCACATAGAAACCGAGGGTGTAGCTCACCTCGGCGTCCTGCATCACCTTGCGGACGTCCGCGCCGACATCGTTGGTCTGATGATAAGAGACGCCGCCGGTGGCTTTCGCGATGGCGTCCATGGTCTCGCTGCCGGAGAGTCCTACTGCCGAGGTCGGGCTGTCGTCGCCGCCCTTGCCGCCTCCTCGTCCACCGCGTCCTCCGCCTCCTTTCAATAGCGTGCCTTCCTTGGGATTGATCGTGGATTCGTCGGAGCCGCTGGTGGACGATCCAGACGTGGTCACGCCGCGCGGATCCATCGGATAGGCCGCGATATTGGCCTCGCCTAAAGTGTTGGCCGCGGCCGCCACTTCGCTCTCGTAGTTCTCTCTACGGTCGGACGTTTCGCCATAAGTCAACGGGAAATCGCTAAGCACCCACACCAGGTTCTTGCGCCCTTGCACGCCGGCCAAATGGCGCGCGACAGTGCGGAGGGCCACTGAAAGCGTGGCGGTGCGCACGCGCATATCCTGCTGCTGTATGGGCGTAAGCGCGTCCTTCAGGCGCGCTTCGATCTGCTGCTCGCGTGCGGCGCCAGCGGCCTGCTGCACGGAAGGCCCTAATAACGACTTGGCGGCTTGAGCCAGCGGCCCGGCGTCCTCGTCGAAATCCTGAACCATGGTCAAGCTCGTGCCCAGCGAATAGAAGCCGATGTGATCCGTGGGCTTCAGCGAAGCGAGAAACTCCAGAACCTTGGTGCGCACGGCGGCTTGATCCAGCGGCCTCGGGATATTCAGCCGGTCGAACAGGATCGCGATCGCCGTTCGCGGCGTCTCTCCACCGCTGTCGATCCGGTTCGAGACCACGCCGGCGGGCAGCGGATCGCCCTTGGTTGGCGGAGCGCTCGAGTCCGTCGCAGAGAACACGGCGATGGCCTGCGTTTTGCCTTTGTCCTGAATCGTGAAATCTTCTTTAGTAAGACCTTTGATGGGACCCTGATTACTGCGGACGGTCACATCTACGGCGACCAGCCGGGCGCCGGTGCGATAAAGAGGTTCTTGCGCGATCGCCACGGCGGCGAGGAAAAAGAGCGCGAGCGATTTGTGCATGGGACTCTCCGGGTGGAGCAAGCCCGCTCCACTCCGTTCAGTTTAGAACGCGAACCGGTCGACCGGCAATTCACACTGAGGCGCCGCCGCGGGCGTCTCGATCTCGTTCGACGCGGCAGTGCGAGAAGCTTCAGCCTGTCCTACTGGATCGCGGGGCGGTGTTTTTCTATGGCGTCAATGGTGGTTAGCGCGGCCTTCGAAAGGCTGATGGGGGGCATCAGGCCGAAGCCGCGATTCTGCGCGGCGACCGCCTGCGTTTCCGTGCGGGCGATTTCCTTGAGCCGGGGCAGATCGCTCGCGTCGCCCATTTGCGCCAGCGCGCGCATGCCCGCAAGTTTATCGGAGACATCGGGCCGGTCGAGCAACGCGCGAGCCACGGCGGGCACTCTGGAATCGCGAAATTCAAGCGCGCGATTCAGCGCCGCCGCGCCAGGGATGCCGCCCATTTTCGCGATATCCAGCAAATAGGGAATCACGACCGGATCGCGGTAATCGGCCAATCCTTCCACTGCGTTCGCGGCCACAATAAGCTGCGAGTCTCGCGCCGCGGCGGCCAGAGTCGCGAGCAGTTCCGGTTTCTCGAATGCCCCTAGTTGCCGGACGGCCAGCGCGCGGACCTGCGGATCGGAATCGCCCAGGGCGTCGGTCAGCTCCGGAATCGCGGCGATCGCGCGAAGATTGATTCCCGCGCACGCTCGGACCGGCTGCTCGTCCAGCGCCTTCCGCATCGCCTCAACGACGGCGGGCGTATTCACGCCTCGCAGAGCGTAGCAAGCGTCGTTACGCTGCGCGACTGTGAGCCCAGGATCGTGCATTCTGGCAAGCAGCGTGACTAAAACAAGAGCGTTCATGGCCGGAACTCCGGATTCAGGGTTTTGATTTTCTGCGAATATTCGGCCGCCTTCGCCTCGTCGCCCATTGCCAGCGCGATCTGCTGCGCGTGGTAGTAGAACATCGGCTCGGGCGTGCCCATCTTCATCGCTTCGCCGATGGCTGTTTTGGCTTCCGGATACCGCTTATTGCGATAAAGCGCCCAGGCCAGCGCGTCCTGGGTGTAGATGTCCTTGCGCATCTGGATCTCAGCCTCGGCCAGTTCCAGAGCCCTTTCCGGACGCCAGCCGTGATCGGAAAAAATCATGGCCACGTTGCGATTCGCTTTTTCGCCGTTGCTGAGGTTCAAATGGTCGTAGACGTCGATCAGATCGTGTTCCTGCTGCGCTTTCTTCTCGTCGCCGGAGGCGCGATACAGGTCGTAGAGCGCGGCGGCGTAGTCGGGCAGCGGAGTGGAGGCTTGCGCGCGCTCGTAGTTGGCGATGGCCTCCGTCGCTTTGCCTTGAATCGCCTGCGCCTGTCCCAAACCGCCGTATCCGGGATGGTAGCCGGGGAACGCCTTGACGGCGGACCCGAAAGCCTTTTCGGCATCGGCGCTGCGGCCGGACTTCAAATACAGCTTGCCCAACTCCACAAAGCACCACGCCGTGTTCTCCGGAGAAGGGCTGCCGGAGGAGATGGCCCGCTGCATAATCTCGATGGCCCCCGGCATGTCGCCCGCCAGAAACCGGAACCAAGCGGCGCGATTGTAGCTGGCCATGTCGGGGCGTAGCACGACCATCTTCTGATACGCCTCCGCCGCGGCGTCGTATTGGCCGAGCTCGATGAGCGCGTCGCCCAGAGTGCCCCAGTTCCAGGGATCGTCCGGCGCGATCTTCGTCAGTTCGCGCGAATCCTCCGCGACTCGCGCGAAATTATGGCGCTCCAGCTCGATTTCGCTGCGCAGCCGCAGAGCCTCGTAATCGTGGCGGTCCGCGGCGACGACGTTATCGACGATCTTCGAAGCGCGATCCAGATAGCTGAAATCGGTGGTCTCGCGAACTTTTTGGATGTAGGCGGCGGCCAGCCGGTTTTGATAATGGAGATCCTCGGGCGTAGAACGAATCAGCAGTTGGTACGCGGCGATCTGGTCGTCGGTTTTGAGGATGGCGAGTGGGTTGGCGCCGCCGGGCGCCTGGTTTTGGCTCTGGCCAAAGGCAGACGCCGCGGCAATAAGGATGAGGACGGCGGCGCGCATGTTATTTGCTAGTGTCCTTGCCGCGTCCATTTGTCCCCTCCTGCTGGCTATGCGAATAGCCGGCGTGCGGCGGGGCGTTGAAGGGGAAATGATCCAGGTTGGGGATGTCGTTGGAATTGACGCCATCGCCGAGCGGCGGAACGTTGCTGAAGCCCGGGACGAGCACGCCCGCGAGCGCGCGCAGCCCGATATCCACAACGTCGTCTCCGATGCGGCGTCCGCCGAAGGGCCAGCCGGCGTTATCGCCCGCCAGAGGCCCCAGGCGCTGCTGCGAAGCGAGCGGCGTGGGCGCAATACTGAGATCGATCTTGGTGGTGTCCGGCACGAAGACGCCGAGCAGATCGGTTCGCGGCGTGGGCGGCGCGGGTAGCCCGAAGACTCCGTTCAAAATGCCGCCCACGAAAAACGGATTGCCGATGAAGCTGGCGAACTGCGCGTCGTTGGCCGGCAAGCTGCGGTTCCAGTAGTCCTTCATCGGAAGCGGAATCAGCGCTTCCACGGTGAGCGGATTTCCGACACGATCCACCTGCACGTATTCGCCGAAATTGACGGGATCGTTCGGGCTCGGCCGCACCGTGACAATCTGGCGATTCGTGGATGCCCAGGCGGCGATATGCGCGTTGGAGTCCTTTGTGTCGGTGGGCATGGAGCCGTTCGCCGTGGCCATCGTGATCGGCATCTCGACCGCGATCAGGCTGATGTTGTATCCCGCGAAACCGTCCACCGCGTTCGGGAAGGCCGCTCCCTGGCCCGTGTCTGCGCTGCCCGCAAGCACCGGCGCCGGAGCGCGGAAATTCAGGAAATCGAAAGTCGCTGCGGAGTCGAAATAAAACGCGTCGTCGCGCGGCCCGGCGAACACCCGCATCCCGTTGGCCAGCGTGAACACGCTCGGCTGCCCCAGGTTCGTTTCGTAATTGGGAGTGCCTTTCGGACCCTGGTTCGGCGGCGCCACCGACAGCGGATGGCCATTCTTATCGGTGGTGTAGAAATCCACCTGCCCGGTCTTCATATTGCGGACCACCACCGAATAGGTTTGATACATCAGGATTCCCTGGCTATCGATCGACGTAATCGGTCCCAGGTAGGAAAGAAACGTGTTGTTCTGGCGCAACGTGGTTTGGAAAGTGACGTCGATATTGAGATCGGGATTGCCAGGCCGCGCGAGTTGTTGATGCTGAAGCGGTACAGCACGCTGTCGGAAAACTTGTAGTAGCTGGGGCCGTTGTCCGGGTTCTGAAAGCCCTGAGTGCTCATGGACATCACGAGCCGGTCGAATTTGCCGGTCTCATAGCTCCGGAAAATATAGAAATCGTTCAGATTGGCCGTTTGGTCTTCGAGCAGTAGGGGCCCATTGCGGTGGCTGGCGGCGAATAGGGAGCCGCTCAGGCAAGCCGCTATGGCGCTGCCGAAAAGTAGACGTTGGCGCATCGCTCCTCCTCCTTAGTGAGTTGAACTACGTAAGCTATACGAGAGAATCGGGGCGGGCGGATGTTGGCGGAGTACGGCGGTCCCTAGTTCTCGGAAGGCTTCTCCATGCGATCGACTACCAGAATTTCGACGGGCGCTGCTGCGGAATCCAGTTCAATCCAAGCTTCTCCTGAAGCGCCTAGGCGGCCGATGGGCGGGCCGCGCAGTCCTCGTCCGGCAGGGCGAACCCAGTTTTGTCACGCCTTCACTGAAAATCCAGGTTTGCGCGTAGTCCGATCAACGCGCCGGGCTCCTTGTTCGTTTCATGATTGAGAAGGATGCTGGAAGCGGCCTTGATGACAGCCGAGGTCTCAATCGAACGGAGCGATTCGTTCGGACAGGTGCTGCGGGAGCGCGAAGCCCAAGTGATGCGGACGGCATTTCGAATTCTCGGAAATTGGGCCGACGCCGAAGACGTGGCGCAGGAGGTGTTTCTTAGGTTGCATCGCTACGGGCTGCGGTTTGCAAACGACGCCGCGCTGGGCGCCTGGATTTACCGCGTCACGGTGAACTTGTGTATCGACCGCTCCCGCACCGCGAAACCGGCGGCGGAGATGCCGGACGCGGCCAGCGGCGAGATTTCGGCGGAAGCGGCGCTGATCCGCGACCAGCAGAAGGAGAGGCTCATGTCGGCGCTGGCGTCTTTGCCCGTGAGGGAGCGAACGGCTCTGGTTCTGCGCGAGATCGAACAACTATCGACGGCCGAAGTGGCCGCCGCCCTGGGGACTACCGAAGGCACGGTGCGCAGCCAGGTGATGAAGGCCATGGCGAAGCTGCGGCGAATTCTGGGCGGGGGGAAACTATGAACGACGACCAAATCGGGGAATTGCTTCGCGAGATGCGGGACGATCCGGTTCCGGCGGATTCGCTGGCGCGCGTTCGTCAGGCCGTAGCGGCGCGGACATCCGGGCGCGGCGCGCGGCGCGGGTTTGGCATGTTCTGGAAGCTCGCCTTGCCAGTGGCATTCGCCGGATTTATCGCTGTGGTCCTCTTGCGGCCGCCTGGCAAGCATATCGCCGTGCCCGCACCGGTTCACACCGTGGCGGCGGTGGAGGAGCCAACTCCCGTACTGCCGCCGTCGTCGCCGGTCCCAAAGAGCCATGCGGCCGCCACAGTGAGGACGGCGCGGCACGTTCGGCCAAAACCAGCGTCCGCGCCGCAAGCGGTTGGCGCAAGTCTGATCCGAATTGAGACGTCCGATCCGGGCGTGGTGATTTTGCTGCTCGCAGACAAGGAGTCCAAGTTATGAAACGGTTTTCGATATTCGTTGTTGTGTTCGCCGCGGGCCTCGTGGCTGCTCAGGACAAGCCGGAGGCCCCCGCCGCGGCCGGTGCCGCCGCGAAACAGGATAATCTTGAGGCGGCCATCATCCCGGTCAAAACCCTGACCGGAGATTCGTTCGAGCGGCTCTCGAGACTTCTGGGTGTGTTCAACGTCCACTACGTCGCTGACGAGAAGCTGCGCACCATTGTGGTGTACGCTCCCAAGGACGTGGTCGATAAGATGCGCGAGGTGGTGGAACAACTCGACCAGCCGGGAAGTGAAGCCGCCATCGGCCGAAATATCGATATGAACCTTGCATTCTTGCGATGCTCCACGAAGCCGCCCGCGCAGCCATCGGCGCTGCCGGCGGATCTGGAGCCCGTAGCGAAGCAGTTGCGCGCTGCGACGCAGTGCAAAGATGTCGAATTGTGGGACACGCTGCCGTTGCGCCTTCAAGAGGGAAAGGACACCACCGAGACGCTGCGTTTGCCTATTGCGTTGCCCGCCGATTTCAAGGGCGTTCCCCCGCAGGCCACAGGCACGCTCAAGATTCGTCCGGAAGGAGTAACACGCAAAGATCAAGGGCGCTACGTGCGCTTTTCGACGGTGCAAATCGGTTTCCGCATCCCCCAAGTGACGGGTTCCTTTGGGGCGCCGGCCACTGTCAGCTACCAATACAGCTACGTAGAGGTGGGCCTAACGACCTCCGGCGATTTCATGGAGGGTCAAAAGACGGTGCTGGGAAAAGTGTCCGGAACTGACGATGAAACTTCGATTTTCGTCGTGATTTCGCTTAAAGTGCTGGATTAGCGCGCCGCAACGGTGTGCTAAACTTTCTTTCATGGCCAAGGTGTGTGAGATTTGCGGGCGCGGTCCCCAGTTCGGCAACCGGATCAGCCACGCCCACAACGTGACGAAGCGCCGTTGGAACGTCAACCTGCAGCAGGTTCGCGCCATGGTGAACGGCGCCAGCAAGCGCATTCGCGTCTGCACCGGCTGCATCAAGAGCGGCAAAATTCAAAAAGCGGCGTAACCCGATTCCGGACGCAGCCCGGTGACTTTCACGTCGGGGTATGCGGGAACCCGGAAACAGGGTATTGAGATTCGATCGCGCTGGGTATACATTGAACAGATGTAGCATCCCGGCCAGGCCGGATTCTTTTGGGCCTGTGCTGACGACCAAATCGAGCAACTAGGGAGACACCCAAATGCGGAAATTGTTTCTGATCGCTCTCGCCGCCGCACTGAGCGTGCAGGTCGGCCTAGCGCAACGTGGTGGCGGTAAAGGCGGTGGAAGGGGCGGAGCCAAGGGCGCGCCCGCGCCGCCGCCGCCTCCTCCCCCGGCGGGACTTGAATGCTTCGATAATCTCCCCACGCCGGAGTTTCCCAGAGCCGCTCTTCAGGCCAAAGTGGATGGCTCTGTATGGGAAAACATCGAAGTCGACGCGCAGGGCGGCGTCGGCAAAATCGACACGCAGGTCACATCCGCCTATAGCCAAGGCGAAAATCTATTGAAGCCGCCATCGGATGCGGCCGTTCACGCCGCGAAAATCAAGTCTGATTGCGCCGGCAAGAAGGTTCTCGTCGTCTTCCGTTACGAGTTGCACGGGGACGCGGTCGCCAATCCGCAAGTAACTTCGCGGAAGGAGGCTCCCTATATCGTCTGGATCGAAAGCCAGCCGATGTCCACGGGCGGAGCAGCCAAAGGCGCAAGCAAAGCCGGCAAAAAGTAGGACAAGCGAGTAGGACAAGCTGAAGCTTGTCCTACTCAATCAGGAGTTCTATGGAAACCACTCGCAGAGGTGTGTTGGCTGCCGGCGCGGCGGTACTGGCCGCGGGGAAGGCCCTAGCGCAAAACGGCCGCGGGAGGGGCGGTCCGAGGAATGCCCCGCCGGCAGGCCCAGCCCCGGCCGCGTCCGGCGAGCCTGCCTGGAAGCGCCTGTTCCCCTCCGGGTTCCGCAACGAGCGCATCAAAACCTCCGGCGCGGAGATCAATGCCGTGATCGGCGGCTCCGGCCCCCCGGTTTTGATGTGGCACGGCGCGCCCCAATCGCTGATCACCTGGCGCCTGATCGCTCCGGATCTGGCCAAGGATTTTACGCTGGTCATGTGCGATCTGCGCGGCTACGGCGATTCCAGCAAACCTCCGGATGGGGAAAACCACTCGAATCACTCCAAGCGTCCGATGGCGCTCGACGGCGTCGAGGTGATGCAGCACTTGGGCTATGACCGCTTTCCGGTTGTGGGCCACGATCGCGGAGGCCGCGTGGGACGGCGCCTGGCGCTCGATCATCCCGATAAAATCACAAAGCTCGCGGTTCTGGACATCGTCCCCGCGCATTATCTCTATAGCCATGTCACGCTCGACTTCGTGCGTGCGTACTATCACTGGTTTAATTACCTGCGTCCGGCGTGGGATCCGGAGAGCGAACTCTTCGCCACCAACGAGCGCCAACTCGCTAACGCGCGCGACGACATCCAGCGCGAATACCTCCGCACCTCGGCCACCATGGAAAACATCCACGCCATGTGCGAAGATTACCGCGCCTCGGCCTCCATCGATTTGAAGAACGACGAAGCCGATATCAAAGCCGGCAAGAAAATTCAATGTCCGCTGCTCACTCTATGGGCGGCTAACGGCGCCATGGGCCGGATATACGACGTGCTTTCCATCTGGAAAGAGGAAGGCGTCAACGTCTCGGGCAAAGGTCTGCCGGGCAACCACTCGTTGCAAGAGAGCGCTCCGAAGGAGACTCTGGAAGAGATCCAAAACTTCCTGAAGGCCTCGTGACCTTGAGGTGGAGCAGGCTTTAGCCTGCAACCGGGGCTTCAGCCAGGCTTGAGCCTCGGCTGCGGCTGAACGACGCATCCAGCGAGGACTATAAGTCCCATTGATCGCCTCTTTCACGGTTTCGAAACAAGACATTTCCCCCGCTGCTGTTTTACAGTAAGAAATTGCCCCACAAATTAACCAACATCCTCGCCGCCGTTCCCAGCGACATCGAAATTGCACAGGCCGCCACGCCGCTTCCGATTCAGCAGATCGCCTCCGAAGCCGGAATTCTGCCGGAAGAGCTCGAACTCTACGGCAAAACCAAGGCTAAGGTCCATCTATCCATTCGCGACCGGCTGAAAGACGCGCCCAGCGGTAAGTATGTGGTGGTGACGGCTATCACGCCCACGCCGCTCGGCGAAGGCAAAACCACCACGACGGTCGGCCTCAGCCAGGGGCTGGGAGCGCACCTCGGCAAAAAAGTTTTTACTTGTATCCGCCAACCCAGCCAGGGCCCGACTTTCGGCATCAAAGGTGGCGCGGCGGGCGGCGGCTATAGCCAGATCATCCCGATGGAGGAGTTTAATCTCCACCTCACCGGAGATATTCACGCGATCGTGGCTGCCAATAACCTGCTGGCTGCCGCCATCGACGCCCGGGTTTTCCACGAAAAAACGACCGCCGACGATAACGCCCTTTTCGACCGGCTCTGTCCCGTTGCGAAAGATGGAAGCCGCCGCTTTGCGCCCGTCATGCTGCGGCGGCTGAAGAAGCTGGGTATCGCCAAAACGAACCCTAACGACTTGACTCCAGAGGAGCGCAGCCGCTTTGCGCGGTTGGATATCGATCCGGACAGCATCACCTGGCGGCGCGTGGTCGACACCAACGACCGCATGCTGCGCCAGATCACTGTCGGTCAAGGTCCCGAAGAAAAGGGCATCACGCGCGTCACCGGGTTCGATATGGCCGTCGCCAGCGAAATCATGGCGATTTTGGCGCTCGCCACCAGCATGCGCGACATGCGCGAGCGGCTGGGACGAATCGTAATCGGCACCAATAAAGCGGGCGAATCGGTCACTGCGGACGATCTGGGCGCCGGAGGCGCGCTCACGGTCCTGATGAAGGACACGCTGATGCCCAACCTCATGCAAACCATCGAAGGCACGCCCGCCTTCGTTCACGCCGGGCCTTTCGCCAACATCGCTCACGGCAATTCGTCGATCGTGGCGGACCAAATCGCGCTGAAGCTTGTCGGACCGGATGGCTATGTGCTTACCGAGGCAGGGTTCGGCGCCGACATGGGCATGGAGAAATTCTGCAACATCAAATGCCGCTATAGCGGCTTGAGACCCGACGCCGTGGTGCTGGTGGCCACCATCCGCGCGCTGAAGATGCACGGCGGTGGTCCCAAGGTGGTCGCGGGCCAACCCTTGGCCCATGCGTATACGCAGGAAAATCTCGAGCTGCTGGAAAAGGGCTGCAGTAATTTGCTCCGGCTGATCGGCAATGCCCGGTCTTTCGGTTTGCCGGTAGTGGTGGCGATCAACAAGTTCAAGGACGACACCCCCGCGGAAGTCGAGCTTGTGCGCCGAGTCTCGCTCGCGGCCGGCGCGGAGGACGCGGTGATGACCGATCATTGGGCTCACGGCGGCGCTGGCGCCGTGGATCTGGCGAAGGCGCTGGTCGCGGCCTGCCAGAAGCCAAGCCAGTTTCGATTCCTCTATCCGCTGGAGATGAGCATCAAAGACAAAATCGAGACCATCGTGCGCGAAATGTATGGCGGCTCCGGTGTCGAATACTCCCCGCAGGCGGAAAAGAAAGTGGAGCTTTACACGCGCCTGGGTTTCGACAAGCTGCCCATCTGCATGGCCAAGACGCATCTCAGCCTGAGCCACGACCCGAACCTAAAGGGAGCGCCCGTGGGGTTTGTGGTGCCCGTGCGCGACATCCGCGCGAGCGTGGGTGCGGGATTCCTGTATCCGCTGCTGGGCACGATGAGCACGATGCCGGGCTTGTCGACGCGCCCTGGCTACTACGACGTGGATTTGAATACGGAGACGGGACGCGTCATAGGGTTGTCGTAGCAGGTACGGACATACCGGAGGACTGCCGCGGGAGATAGATCCTTAGCCCGCCGATTCGTGGGCGGCGGGGGACGATGGCAGCAACACGACGCGATTGCGGCCCTGATTCTTGGCCATGTAAAGCGCATTGTCGGCGATCCGAATGAGGTTCTCCACTTGCGACGCCATGCCCGGACGCCAACTGGTGCCTCCGAAGCTCGCGGTGCACAGATACTGGATTTCGTTGATCAGCATAGGCTCGTTGGCCAAGGCGCCGCGCATGCGCTCGGCTTGACCGGAGGTGCAGTGATCGTCGCAGCCGGGCAGTACGATCAGGAACTCCTCGCCACCATAGCGGCCAATGGCGTCATAAGGGCGCATACAGTTGAGCATCCGGCGCGAAAATTCGCGCAGCACGGCGTCGCCGGCGAAATGCCCATGCGTGTCGTTGACGGCCTTGAAGCCGTCCAGGTCGGTGAGCACCACACCCAAGCCGCGACTTTCGCGGGCCGCCCGGGTCAACTCGCGCTGCAAAATATCCAGAATGGAAGATCGGTTCCAGAGGCGCGTCAGAAAGTCCTTGGTGGCCTGCTCGCGAAGCTCTTCGCGGGCGGCGAGCAATTCCCGTTGAAGGTCGATGATGCGCGTGCCGGAGCGTAAACGGACTTTGAGCTCGTGCGGATCGAAAGGTTTGGTCAGATAATCGTCGGCGCCGGACTCCATTCCTTCGATAAGATCTTCTTTCTGACTCTTGGAACTCAGTAGCAACAGATAGGTGTAGGCGCTTTCGGAATCGCGCGAGTGCTCCCGCACCCGTTTGCAGACCTCGGGCCCGGTGAGACCGGGCATGACCCAATCGAGGATCGCGATGCGCGGCGGGTTCTCGCTTTGCAGCACTCTCCATGCCTCCTCGCCGTCGCAGGCCATCATGACTTCAAAGCCCCATTTGCGCAGCGTGGCGTCAAGCATGTGCCGCGAGACGATGCTATCGTCCGCGATCAGAATTCGCATCGGTTGTCTCTTTCACCCCGCTCGTTTTCCAACTGTACCTTATGAGCGGGCGGCCGAACGCGGGCGCCCGGTGCGCCCTCCGCCGTTGCCGCACGCGAACCGGGCTCTCGCTCTCATAAGCCATATCGCTTAGAATCGGGAAAACTTTATCTATTGAAGGCGCACCCGTAAGAAGATATTCCCGCCCACAGGACGGTCGCCATAGTAGGGCTGAATCGCGTCGGGAATGCCATAGAAGCTGACATTGAAGCCCAAACCAATCTCCAGATTTCTGTACGTAGCAATGTCGCGAGTGTATCCCGCAATGTATTCGCGAATGCGAAAAGTGCTGCCGCTCGCGCGATCGATCTCCTCCGCCAGCTCCGGCTCGGACGCAAACAGCTCGTCTTTATCCACGACCTCGATCCGTCCCGTCACGAAATTTTTTCCGTTCACCGGGTAGACGCTCTCGAGAAGATAGGAATTCAGATTCCGTCCGGTGGAGGTGTCGTGATTCCGGCCCCAGATGAAACTGGTGGACCACGCATGATCGCCCATGCGCAGCGAGTAGGCGATGGAGGCGGTGGCGCGCATGATGTCGCCCGGCTCCTGTCGCTCCGGGCGAGCCAGGCGCCCGAACGACGCCTGCGCCACCCAATTCCGGTTCGGGAAAATCGATAGTCGCGCCGCGTAAGAGTTCATGGGACCCCACGGGATGCGCCAGCGGTTTTCGTCCGGCTCGGTTCCATAAAAGCCACTGCCTTCCAAGCTCACCCACTTGTATCGAATCGCAACCGTGGCCACGTTGCCTGCGATATGCGTGGAATCCTGCCAATGATGCCCCAACGGAGCTTGAGGAATTTCGGCCGCCGAAGCGCGATGCGGATAAGCCACGGGTCCAAGGGCGGGATCTCCCACCGGCGCATAATAGAGCTGCAGCATCGCCTGCGCGCCCAGCGAATGGGCGTACTGCGCGCTGAGCTCCATCAGGAAATTGTGCGGATGCTGCGCGTCCGCGAGCGGGACTCCGAACGCGGTCTCGCCGGTCTGAAACAGCTCAGGATAGCGGCGGTCCGTGACCGTCAACGGCTCCAGACTCAGCATGGTTTTCAAGAGAACGCTTCCCCCGCCGAGCGAATGACCCGCGGAGATCATTCCCCAGTTGGTCGAATAGAGTTTGTCTCCGCCTCGCGGGCCGCTCTGCTGCGTGTCGACAAGAAATCCCTGGCCCATAAACATCAGGTTCCAGTCTTGCGAGCGCTCCATGAGCATAGGCGCGGGCCACGAAAGAGGATTTCTTGCGGTGCCCGACGCCGTGTCCATCAGGTAAGTGGACGGCGGAGGCAAAGAGGCTTGGGCGAACGCAGTCCCGCCGGTCAATAGGCATAGCAATATGCCGCGCATAAAAACACCGCTCCTGTCAATTTGAAAAATCGCGTAGGAAAGAACAGGAACCGCTCAGATGCGGAGCACAAGAGGGACAGGATCGGTTTCCATCATCGTCGGAGG
The DNA here is from genome assembly GCA_036557165.1 of Bryobacteraceae bacterium. Taxonomy (GTDB): domain Bacteria; phylum Acidobacteriota; class Terriglobia; order Bryobacterales; family Bryobacteraceae; genus Palsa-187. The sequence continues at coordinate 472 of DATBIA010000104.1, read as the reverse complement.
CCCGAAGCGCCGAGGCGCCGAGGCGGAACACGCAGAGAGCGCGATCGAAGCCGGCTCGGGCGAGGCAGCGATGGATGCGAAGGATTCGCCGGCGAGCCCCACCAGCTTGGGATGAAGGCAGGAGTTCGACTTGTCAGCGGGATTTGAAGAATGGCGATGGCAAGGAGGCGTGCCCGATCGCGCTTCTAAGCCGTTCAGGCATTCGGCCACGCATTCGGCGCCGGCCAGGGTCACCCACGCCGCCAGCAGAACCGTGAATACGAATCGCATCCGGCCCATTAGTCTTATGATCGTGAAACCGCCGGGGTTTGTCCAGCGTTCCGGCGCCGGCGGGTGCGCGACATAAATGTGGGCAATTCGAGGGCGGATTTTCTTGTGGCGCGGTTCTGTGCGTATGCGCTACGCTCAGTATAAAGGAGCCTCGCATGTCCCCCACTCTGGCGGAGTTAGAGCAAAAGAAGCGTGATTTGGT
>DATBIA010000103.1:0-125698 GCA_036557165.1 Bryobacteraceae bacterium | reverse complement strand
CGATTGAGTACCGGCTCACGCAGGCCACCAAAAAAGGCGAGTGGGAACTGCCGCTTCTGAGCGATCCTGGCGACAAATGGAATTACAGCGCCAGCACACGGGTGCTCGGTATGATCGTCGAGAAGATCACCAACACGCCATTGGAAGACTACTACCAGGAGCGAATCTTCAAACCGCTAGGCATGGTGGATACCTCGTACGCTGTGCCGACGCCGAAACAGTCGCGGGCGCCCACGCAGTATAGCCGAATAAACGGGGTTTTGGAGGCACAGCCAATGGCTACCATTCCAGCGACGCCGACCGCCCCGTATCGTGGCGATGGCGGCCTCTACTCAACCGTTGAGGATTATGGGAAATTCGTCCAGATGATGTTGAACGGAGGCCAGCTGGGATCTGCAAAAATTTTGAGTGAGCGTTCCGTGAGAATGATGGGGAAAAACAACATCGGGCCGATCTTCGTTGAGCTTCAGCCGGACGCAGACAAGCTGCGGACGAAGCCGTTCCCGCTCGGCGCCGGACGCGATAAGTTCGGCCTTGGTTTTCAGATCGCGTCTAGTGACCCCAAGTACGCAAAGTTTCGAAGTCCTGGGAGCATGAGCTGGGCCGGAATTTTCAACACTGAGTTCTGGATCGATCCGGTAAAGCATATTGGCGGGGTCCAAATGATGCAGGTGCTGCCGTTCTATGACGATGGCGCGATCCGGACGCTGCGCGATTTCGAAGAATTGGTATACAAGAACCTCCAATAGCTCTTCTTAGACAAATGCAACGAGCGCTCCCGTTACTGATAAGCACGGTTCTTCTCAGCGCGCAGGCGCCACCGGATAGCACCGCCTATTCTGTCGCCTACGTCGATATCGTACCGGCATCCAGAACCGCAGCGATCACCGCCATCAAGCAGTACAGGGATGCAAGCCGCAAAGACGGCGGATTCCAGCGGATCGAGTTCTTCGAGCAGGTGGGGCGGCCCGGACACTTCTGCATCATCGAAACATGGGCCAACAGCAAAGACCTTGATAACCATGCCGCATCGGCTAATACCAAGGACTTCCGAACCAAGATCGACTCGATGAGGCTGAGCGATTACGACCAGCGGCCTTACAAAACGCTGTCGTTGGGCGCCGCTCACAATGACGGAAGCGGCCGCGGGACATTCGTGATCACACACGTCGATATCGGCGGCCAGGGCACAAATGCCGCGGACCTCCTTCGTAACCTGGCCGAGGCCAGCCGGAAGGAAAAAGGCAATCTGCGGTTCGATGTCTTACAACACGCAATGCGGGCGAATCATTTCACCCTTATCGAAGAATGGCAGACGACGAAGGCCATCGAGACGCATGCGGCTGCGGCTCATACGAAGGAATACCGGAACAGCCTTGCGCCGATCGCCGGCAGCCCTCTGGACGAACGCCTTTATAAGGTCGTGGAGTAAACGAGCGAGCCGACCCGTACGCGGCTCTGAACTCGCTGGCCGTAGCCACATGTAGCTATAATAGGTACATGGAAGCGGGTATCCGCGAACTGAAGAACAATCTCAGCCGGTACATTCGGCGAGTTGAGGCTGGACACCGCGTCCAGGTCACCGCTCACGGCCGCGTTGTCGCCGAACTCGTTCCTTCAGTAGGAACCCATCAGCGTCGAACCGGCGAGTTTGACCGCCTTATCGCGTCCGGGATCATCACTCCGCCGGTCGAGAGCGGCGATCCTCTGGAGGACGCCCCCGAGATTCGACTCCCTTCGGGCACTGCCGCAGCCCTGATCGACAGCGACCGTGGCGAAGCGTAAGGCGGCCCCATCTCGGGCGCGAGGCGCTCCTCGTTTACAGATGAGGGCGTGATTGTAAGGAAGTACATCGAATCAAGCGCTTTGGTTGCGGCCATTCTCGAGTCCGATGCTGCTGCGAAAGCGTCAATTCGTGGCCAGGGACAATGTGTTACCTCCGCTCTGACCATCACGGAAGCCAGCCGCGCAGTTCTTCGCGCATATAGGTCGGGGAGAATCACCGATCGACAGCAACGAGCGGCGCTACTGAGCGTGCAGCGCTTCGCCCGGCGATGTCATGTCGTGAGCATCGGTGAGACGATTCTGGCCCGCGCCGCACGGCCTTTCCCCGTGGAACCGATCCCCACTCTCTACGCCCTGCACCTGGCAACCGCGGAAGCTCTAGGAGACGTCCCCGCACTCGTCGCAATCGTGACACGCGACCTTCACGTTCGTGAGAATGCCATGGCGCTGGGCTATTCCGTTGAATGATAGGTTCGTAACTCCCGAGCCCCAAACCGACGCTGTTTAGGGCATAGTCAATGCGGTCCCGGCCCGTGATAAGCCGAAAATGGAATGGCAGCCATCGAATGGATCGCGGCCGTCTGCAGCAGAAACGCGTTTGGGCGATCGTGGAACCTGACGTGCCTGTCCATCAGCGAAAGCGCATAGAGCTGATGGGGCGGAGATAGGCCGCCGGTGAGCGATTAACCGATTGGGATACAGTCCTCGCCCAAATTCCCCGCATGCTCGAATCGCGAAAATTATCTCTTGTCTTTATGAAAACAACTGTCTTTTTAGGTATCCTTCTCGCCGCCCTGGCCTCCTCTACGCTGGCGCAGTCCAGCGCGACTCAACCCGACCTTAAATCCGCCAAAATCGAATTCGTCCCCGGCGAAAAAATGGTCTTCTTCGACGATTTCTCCGACATGGCCCAGGACGAGCCCCCTCCCCACTGGAAGGTCCGTGACGGTAAGGTCGATCTCAAAGTCGGCGGCGCGGTCCGTGAGCTCTATGCCCAGGACGGCGTCACTCTCACCTCTCCCCCGGTCGCGGTGCCGAAGAACTTCACGTTCGAGCTCTCCTGGACCGGAACAGGCGAAATGGTCTGGCGCTTCCGCAACAAAGACGATGAGGAGATGATCACCGCCACGGTCCGCGGCGAAGAGGACGGCAATACCGTGAATATCGCCATCGAAGCCAAGGGCCAGTCGCTGGGCGAAGGGACGTTCCAGACGGACACTTCCAAACCCGTGATGTTCGCGCTGTGGGCGCAACAGGGGCGCGTCCGCTCCTATGTCAATGGCGAGCGCCTCGTAGATGCCAATCAAGTCGAGTTCGACCCTATCACGCGCCTCGAAGCTGAAGTTTCCCGCTACCGCCCCAATGGCATCCGCTCCGTTCGCATCGCCGAATCCGCGCCCGACTTCTCCTCCCTCATCAACTCCACGGGAAAATACGTCACCCACGGCATTTACTTCGATACCGATAGCGACCGCCTGAAGCCCGAGTCCGGCGCCGTCCTCAAGCAAGTAGCAGCCGGCTTGCAGAAGAATCCCAATCTGAAACTCGAAATCGACGGCTTCACCGATTCCGCCGGTGACGCCGCGCACAATCTGGACCTCTCCAAGCGCCGCGCCCAGGCAGTCGCGTCCGTCCTCGCCTCGCAATTCGGCGTCGAGAGCGCCAGGCTTAGCGTCAACGGATTCGGGCCGGCGCAGCCGATCGGCTCCAACGATACGCCCGAAGGACGCGCTGCCAACCGCCGGGTGGAGTTCGTGAAGAAGTAGAATCCGCCGTTCCGCGCTTCGATCACCACCTGGTTGTTCGTTCTCTATTGGCTCGCCAGCGTGGGCTCGGCAGACCGACGTCGTTGGCTACGGCAATGCGAAGGCGACCACGGCGCCACCGGAGACTCCGGCCACATACTGTTTTCCGGATTTTCCGGCGTACGTCATCGGGTTCGCGTTCATGTTCGCGTCCAGTTTCACGGACCAGAGTTCCCTGCCCGTTTTCGAATCGAGCGCGTGGAAGTACGTATCGTTGGTCGGGACAAACAGCAGACCGCCCGCGGTGACTGTCGATCCGGCGCCGCCGATGGCGCCGACGTTTTGCTTTTCTTTCGGCAACCGTTCATTGATGCCGAGCGTTACTTTCCATGCAATGTCGCCCGTGTTGGCGTTAATGGCGTAAAGACGCGCCCACGGCGGACGCACGCAGGGCATGCCTCCGGCGCTGAATTGGTTATAGGGCCCGGGGCCGTTGACCGAACCGCGATCCATCGGCAGCGGCGAGCCATCCGTCAGGGCGCCGTAGTTGCCCCCAGGGACCTTCTTTTCAATCCAGCCCGTCAGCGCGGAGTCGGAAGTACCTATGTAGACATAGCCGGTCGTGGGATCGGCCGCCGTGCCGCCCCAGTTGGGGCTGCCGACTCCGGGGAACTGCACATAGCTTTTAGGCGGCGTTCCCGCTTCGTGGAATCCGAACGGGGTGAACGGGCCCTGGTTGATGAAACCGCCCGCGCGATCCCAATACTCTTCGCAGGCCTTTACGTGCTCAGGCGTGGTGTCCGAGGCGCGGACGAAATCCTCCGCTTTGTTGAAGCTCATGCGCACCAGGGGCGGCGGCTTCACGGGGAAAGGTTGCGTGGGGGAATACCATTCGCCTGGGACGTCGCCCTTGGGCACCGGCCGCTCCTCGACGCCATGGATGGGTTCTCCGGTCTCGCGGTTCAGAATAAACATCAGAGCATTCTTGCTGATGATCGCAAGAGCGGGAATGGTCTTGCCATCCTTCTTCACGTCAAACAGGCTGGGCGCGGCAGGCAGATCGGTGTCCCAGAGGTCGTGATGCACGACTTGAAAATGCCACACGTATTTGCCCGTGGCCGCATTGATCGCAACGATCGAATTCCCGTACAGATTATTGCCGGGACGGTCGCCTCCGTAATAATTGCCCGCAGCCCCGCCCACGGGCATATAGATAAGGTCGCGCTGTTCGTCCACGGTAAAGTACCATCCCCAGACGTTGAGACCTGCGCGGGACTGCTTGTCCGAATTGTTCAGCCAGGAGCCCGGGTAGTTCTTATCTACCGGCTGCACCATCGTCTTGAAGCGCCACAACTCGGCGCCGGTGCGGGCATCGTAGACCTTGGTGTCGCCTGCGGGGCCGTCGGTGCGCTCGCCGTTGTTATTGCCCATAATGATGAGGTTCTTGTAGACGTAGGGCGCGCCGCCCCAGCCGATTTCGATATCGACCACGCCCTCCTTGCCAAAGCCCGGATCGGTGTTGCCGGTCGCGGCATTCAGCGCAAACATCTTCGTCCCGACCGTGTAGAGCACCCGGGCGGGATTTGTGCGATCACCCGGCCAGTAGCCAACGGCGCGCGTTTGGACGTTTCCTCCGACGGTCCGGTGCGACCAGACTTCCTTTCCCGTGTCGGCATCGAGCGCCACCACCTGACTTCCAGCGGGAATGTACATGATGCCGTTGACCACGATGGGAGTCGACTCCGCGACGACGCCTGCGGCCCCTCTGCCTTTGCCTTTTCCTTTGCCTTTTCCGCCGCCCTTTTCATCGTCCACGGCTGGGGGAGTGGGGCGATAGCTCCATGCCTTTTCCAATTTGCTTACGTTTGCCCTGGTGATCTGGGTAAGCGGAGAGTAACGCGAACTGGTCAGGTCGCGGCTATACATCGGCCAGTCGCCTGGCGGGACCACCGTTGTGGACGTGGTCGTGGCGGCTTTCGCAGGGGCCTTCGGAGAAGTTTGCTGGGCGAGTCCGATCGGCGCGAGAAGCGCCACTATCGGGGTGATTCCGGCCAGTATGATTCCGCGATTTCTGAACATCCATGCCTCCAGAGGAGTGGGGTAGCAATTCGCGTAGAGTATAGCAGCCGGAACCCTACTGGAGGTACGCAGAGATCGGGGTTGGCCAGCGGTGGGATCGGGCGGACCCTCCGAACTGCAATTCAAGAGTGCGGCGTTGTCTCGGCTCAAGCACCGAATGCGTAAGCCTGCTACTCTCATCGTGAGCTGTTTCGATTTCGGCTCACGGAGAATCATGGTGAACAAGCCATCTGCGAGCGGCGAGAGGCGCGGCTCCGATCCGGCCCCCGTAATAGCGAAGGAAGGTTGGCGATTCCACCATATCGGAATCCCTACCAACGTCGCCCGGCCCGGTGAAATGCATTTGCCATGGCTGAAAGTGCACGTCTCGGGATTTGAATCGAGTCCATATGGCGTCCAATGGATGCGTTTCGACGACGATGCCCCTTACCCTGACGTCGTCAAATCCTTGCCTCACGTTGCTTTTGAAGTGGATGACCTTGCCAGGGCCCTCGAAGGTAAGGAGATCCTGGTGGAACCGAACTGTCCCTCGCCGGGGGTGACAGTGGCGATGATCATAGACGACGGCGCGCCGATTGAGCTCCTGGAATTCCGATCTATCTCGGACCACAAGGAAACCTGAGAGACAGGGTAGGGCGGCACTACCGCGCTCACCTCAGCTCAAAGCACGACGAGATGGCGCCCGATTACGGCCGTGTCACGCTGGACGCGGGATGCTGGCTGTTAGTCGACGCGTAACGCGCATGGCGCTGAAGCTTTGGCTGGGTGAATCGATATGACCGGCAGAAACTCCCGCGTAAATCAATGCCAGAACCCGACTGGATGGCTGGGACGACTGGTTCTGCGGAATATGAATTCGCGCCACTCCAAGGTTACAGATTGGGGCTTATCGCAGACTTCGATAGGAGAACGGGACATCATCCTGGATGTAGGCTGCGGCGGAGGCAGAACCGTGAGCAAGTTGGCTGCGATCGCCACTCAAGGCAAGGTCTACGGCATCGATCACTCGACGGAGAGCGTGGCTATGGCCATGCGAACGAACAAGCAATGGATCGATATTGCGCGCGTTGAGGTTCGGGAGGCGTCCGTCTCCCGGCTGCCATTTTCAGACAGCGCCTTCGATGTCATCACGGCGGTCGAAACGCATTTCTGGTGGCCTGCCTTGCCGACGGATATGCGCGAAGTTTTGAGAGTCCTGAAGCCCGGTGGCAGGCTGGTCATCATCGCGGAAGTCTACAAGGGAGCGGAGGCTTTCACTTCAAAAGCGGTGGAGAGGTACTCTGAAAAAACTGGTATGGCGCTTCTCACCGTCGAGGAGCATCGCAAACTGTTCACGGATGCCGGTTACTCAGACATTCACGTCGTTACGGAACCAAGCAAAGGGTGGATTTGCTGCATCGGGAACAAGGCCCCGGTTTCATGATCGCTCGCCCTGTGGTGTGGTGATATCGGCGGCCGGCGCGCGCACCCCCGCCGCGCCGCTAGCCTGTGACCCCGGCCATTTTTCGGATGCGATCATTCGCAAAATACTGCGCGTGCCCTTCTTCGATGGCTTGCAGAATCAGATTGGCGACGAACTCGGGTTTGTCACCATCCCCGTAATTGGCCGATGGGCCGCCGGCCGGATTCCCCATCCTATTCCTGCCGAAGTTTGTGGCCGTGATGAATGGGTAGATTTCACTGACGACGATGCGATCTTTTTCCAGCTCGGCGCGGGCCGTGAGACTGAACCCAAGGAGCGCACGCTTCGAAGATGAGTAAACGCTGTATTGCGGGACAGTCATGAACGCAGTCCCCGAATTGATGTTCACAATGCTCCCGCCGCCCTGGGCTCGCATCAGTGGAATCACAGCCTGCATCGCGACGATCGGCCCCAACACGTTGAGGTGGAAGATCTCGTCAAAGAGCGCGGGATCGATCTCTTCTATTGCGGCCGCATAGCCGCGCCCTGCATTATTTATGAGCCCGTCGACACGACCGTAGTGCTGGTGCACACTCGAGACGGCTTCCCGCACGCGATCAAACTTCGTCATATCCACCGTGGCCGGGAGGCTGCCTGGAAGCTGACGCGCCAATTTTTGCAGCGCTTCTGCGCTGCGAGCGAACAGGGCGACTTTCGCGCCGCGATCAGACAGAGCGACCGCTGTGGACAGCCCGATCCCCGACGAAGCGCCGGTGACGATGAATACGCGATCTTTGACTTCCATCTTTCCTCTTCCATTTTGACTGATCGTTACCCCGAGCCGTTGCCCTGAGCCCGGCGCCCGGGCGCGGTCACCTTGGCTGATGACACGAGATCGACTCGCCCCACGGGCGATATCTGTCGATGTGTCCACCACGACCCGGGAGTTCCGAGAGATGTGACCTGCGTCACGAAGCTCTGCGTATAGTGCGGGAAGCCAAGCCGCTCCGTCTGAACGTGGCCACTCGCACGAGACGTGTCAAAAAAGCTCGCCGCGAGTCGGTTAATCTTAAGCAAGCGCCACTTCGCGTAAGTCCGCGCCGACCTCTGCCCGGCATACTCTTCCGTGCTCTCTGAACCGCCGCTCTCAAATTGAATGATCCTGCTGAACACCAACGAGGTCTCCAAGGCATTCGGTGTTGCGCCGTTATTCCGCAACGTCTCCTTTAGCATTCGGGAAGGCGACCGGTTGGGACTGATTGGCCCGAACGGTTCCGGGAAATCGACCCTTTTGCAAGTGTTGGCTGGGCACATTGCGCCCGATTCCGGCGAAGTGATCGTTCGCAATGGCGCGCGGCTCGTCTACGTCCCGCAAGATTCCCAATTTGAACCCGGAGAGACCCCGCGATTCGTGATGCGGCGAGCCATGGAACTGGCGGGCGTGCCGGAATCGGAATGGCAGGGACGCGAGGCCGAAGCCATGGGCCGCGCCGGCTTTCGGAATTTCGATGCCGAAGCCGAGACCCTGTCCGGCGGGTGGCGCAAGCGCCTCTCGATCGCGCAAGCGCTGATTCAGAACCCAACCATCCTGCTGCTGGACGAGCCCACCAATCACCTGGACCTGGCCGGTATCGAGTGGCTGGAAAAGGCCCTGCAAGCGGCTCCGTTTGCCATCGTCATGATCAGCCATGACCGCTACTTCCTCGAAAATGTCCCCACCAGCATGGCGGAGCTGAACCGCATTTATCCCGACGGCATCTTCTTTTCGCCGGGCAATTACAGCGCGTTTCTCGAACAAAAAGCCGAGTTCCTGCACGCCCAGTCAAAGCGCCGGAGCGCGCTGGAGAATCGCGTCCGCACCGAGATGGAGTGGTTGCGCCGCGGGCCGAAGGCGCGCACCACCAAAGCCAAAGCGCGGATCGACAATGCGAGCGATCTCATCGCGGAACTATCGGATCTCAAGTCCCGCAGCCAAACCGCCAGCGCCGACATCGACTTCACCGCCAGCGGGCGGAAGACCAAGCGTCTTGTCCATTTGAAAGACGTCTCTTTCGGCTTCGAGGAAGCACCGCTCTTCGAACGCCTGGACTTTACCATCACCTCCGGAATGCGCGTCGGCCTGGTTGGGGCGAACGGCAGCGGCAAGACCACCCTCCTGCAGCTCCTCCGCGGCGATCTGGCGCCGCAGCGAGGAGAGATCCAGCGTGCAGACGCGCTGCGGATTGTTTACTTCGATCAGCGCCGCCAGCTCAATCCGGATCTGACCTTGCGGCGATCACTCGCCCCGGATAGCGATTCGGTTGTTTACCGAGAGCGCATGATTCACATCGCCTCCTGGGCCGCCCGGTTCCTTTTCACCAATGAGCAGCTCGATCAGCCCGTAAGCAAGCTGTCGGGAGGAGAACGCGCGCGCGTTCTGATCGCGAACCTGATGCTGGAGCCCGCCGACCTCTTGCTGCTGGACGAACCCACCAACGATTTGGACATTCCGACCCTCGAAATTCTCGAAGAGAGCCTGCTTGAGTTCGAGGGAGCGCTGGTCCTGGTTACGCACGATCGATATTTGCTGGATCGCGTCGCCACAGTTGTGCTGGGGTTGGACGGAGGGAAAGCCGAAGTTTTCGCCGATTACTCGCAGTGGGCTGCCGAGCGGAGAACCGTGCCTAAGCAGTCGAAACCGAAAACGGCGGGACCCCCGGCCGGGACGCCGCCCGACGCGCCCGCTCCAAAGAGAAAGCTATCGTATCTCGAAAGCCGCGAGTACGAGTCGATCGGCCAACGCATTCCGGCGCTGGAGGAAGAGCTCGATCGTAAGCGCCTCGCCCTGCAAGAAGCTGCACTGAAGGACGCGCGTCTGCTCGAAGAGATGTATCGAGAGATTGAAGCCTCTCAGCAGGAAATCGACTCCTTATACGAGCGCTGGATGGAGCTTGAAGAGAAGACCGGCTGAGTTGCCGAGTCGCCGACAAAGTTGCTGAGGAGTTCTTTAGTACGCATCGGCCACCGTTAGAATTCCGCTGAAGATGACTGCGCTTACGGGACAAACGCGTCGGCCATTGCCTTCCACGCTTCTTCGTCCCGGCCGATACTCAACCGATTGCCGGCGCGAACCAGGGGCAGGCGCAACAACTGCGGCTCCTTTTCGATGCGGGAAAGAATGCCGGCGTCCGACATGCGGAGATACTTGAGCCCGGCATCGACATACGATTTCCCTTCTGTGTCCAGGAGGGCGGCCAAGCCGAAGCGGTCGGTGAACCTGCGAATTTCGCCCGGGGCCATCGGCCGCTGGCTCAGATCCACCATCTGGATCGGAACACGCCGCTCTTTGAAAAATCGCTCAGCCGCGCGGGTTTCGTTGGATTTCTTGATTCCGAAAATTTGGACGTTCATGGGAGTCGGTTTATTCACGAATTCCCGGAGCCTCGTGGCCCGACCGCGCGACGTACTCTACATATGATCCTGGGTATATATGTGGTGTGCGATCCCCGTCGTCCGGGCCTAGCTCCAGCACCCGCGTGCTCAGGCCGCGTAGAAACGCCCGGTCGTGCGAGACGAAAATCATCGTGCCATCGAAGTGGGAAAGAGCTTCCACAAGCATCTCTTTAGTCGCCAGATCGAGGTGATTCGTGGGCTCGTCAAGCACCAGGAAATTCGGCGGATCGTACAGCATCCGCGCCATCACCAGGCGCGACCGTTCGCCTCCCGACAACGCGCGGATCGGCTTGTCCACATCGTCGCCCGAAAACTGGAACGCCCCTGCAAGGGTTTTCAGCGATCCCAGCGTGTCGTTCGGGAAATCCCTTTCGAGCTGCCCGATCACGGTCAGATCTCCGTTCAATAATTCCAGCGACTGCTGCGCGAAGTAGCCCATCTTCAGGCTCGCCCCTAGCCGGATGGTCCCGCTGTCCGGCTGCACTGCGCCGGCGATCAGCTTGAGCAGCGTCGTTTTGCCCGCGCCGTTACGGCCCATCACGGCCCAACGCTCGCCCCGGCGGACGATCATACTGAACCCGTCATAGATCACGCGCGAGCCGTATCGTTTGTGGACGTCCTCGATGACCGCTACTTGGTCGCCCGAACGCGGCGGCTCGCGGAACTCGAACTTTACCACGTGGCGCTTGCGCGGTAGCTCCACCTTTTCGATCTTGTCGAGCGCCTTGATGCGGCTCTGCACCTGCGCCGCCTTAGCCGCGTGCGTGCGAAAGCGTTCGATGAAGCGTTGCTCCTTGGCGAGCATCGCCTGCTGGCGCGCGTACGCCGCCTGCTGATTCGCCTCCCGGATGGCTCTTTCGCGCTCGTAGAAATCGTAGTTGCCCGAATACACGACAATCTCACCCGAATCGATTTCGGCGATCTCCGTCACCACGCGGTTCATGAACTCACGGTCGTGCGAAGTCATCAGCAGCGCGGCCGGCAAAGTTTTCAGGAACCGCTCAAGCCAAATGATCGATTCGATGTCCAGGTGATTCGTCGGCTCGTCCATCAACAGCACGTCCGGCCGTCCCAGCAGCACGCGCGCCAGCGCTACCCGCATCTTCCAACCACCGGACAGATTGCCGACATCGTTGTCGATCTGCTCCGCCGTGAAGCCGAGTCCTTCCAACACCTCGCGCGCCTGCGCTTCGAGGCCATAGCCACCCAGGTGATCGTATTCCTCCTGCACTTCGCCGAACCGCGCAAGAATTTCATCGAGCGAATTGGAGTACTCCGGGCATGCCATCTTATGGTTCAGGGCTTCGAGCTCATGATGGAGGTCGCCAACGCGTCCACTGCCCGCGATGGCCTCGTCGAGCACAGAGCGGCCCGACATCTCCTCCACGTCCTGGCGGAAGTAGCCGATTGTGAACCGCTTCGGCACGGTCACCTCGCCTTCGTCTGGCGCTTCCTCCCCGACGATGATGCGGAAGAGCGTGGTCTTGCCGGCGCCATTCGGACCCACCAGGCCCACCTTTTCTCCGGGATTCAATTGGAACGACGCGTCGACGAATATGAGTTGACGGCCGTATTGCTTGTTGATATTGGCAAGCGAGATCATTCGGGATTACTCCTATTTTGCTAGGCGTAGGCCCCGGCACGCCAGCAGGAGTTCACCCCACAATACCTGAGCGTAATTGTGCTGTGCGAACTCAAGTCACAAATCCAGATCGGCTTTCAATGGCTTCAGAGAAGTGTAGAGAGTCTTGCGGAAGGCCATGGAGTAGAACTCGTCCTGAAGCAATCCTAGGATTCCGGGATTGCGAGACGCGAGCTACGAACACCCTCAAGGGCACGCAAGGTTTTGCAGATCCCTGGCAGTTCGCTAAAAAAGACGGATGCGATTTCGATACCCCGGAGATTCCCGCGATTTCGGCCCGTGTTGTACAATCTCCAAAGCCCGACTCAGAGACATTCTTTCCGCTCTGACATCCGTTCGCGTTCGACAGGACTCTGGCGATCTTCCAGCGACACCGGGAGAAACGGGCGTGAGATTCATTCGGCTCAACCCACCGCTGTACTCGATTTAGAGGAGTGAATGCGCAATACGTTCGCGATCTTGGTTCTGGATTCCTTGCGTCGGTTTCGTTCGCGACACCCAGAACGCGTCCCATGTCCCTTGCAATACCGGGATTTGGATGGCCGCATTCAACGACAGAGTGGGCTAAGTGAGCCAATCCCCGCCGATGTCGGCGACACGGCTGTCCTATGATGGTGCAAATTTCAGCGTCCCTGCAGAGGAGGAAATCATGACAAGGTTGTTTGCTGTCGGATGCTTTGCGATCTTTAGTTCAATCAGCTATGCGGACCAAGGCGGACTCATCAGCAGTGCTGGCGGTTCGCTTGCCTCAATTTCGATAGCCAACCAGCCGGGTATTTTGGCCATCACTCCACCCAGCCTGACTTTCACGTCAACCGATGGCAGCAGGCTTATCAATGCCACCTTTGCAGCGTCCAATGCGGTCGAATCCTGCTCCGGCGGAGGCAAGGGCGGACACATCACTTGCTTCTACACTTTCACCGGCAGCTTCAGCGGAACGTTGACGGTGAACGGATCGGCGCAGGCCATCAACGGCACAACGACCCAATATTACGGGACGGCCGGGAATATCCTCAGCGGAATCACCGGGTATAACTCGGCCTACACGCCGTTCTATTACACCGACAACGGTGGACGCATTCTCAGATCCGACGATCTCAGCGGAACCAACACCATCGCATATGGATCGGGCCAATTTTACGGAACAAGCGGAATTGCCGTCGACTCCTTGGGACGTATTTATGTCACCGACACCTACAATGACCGGATCGCCCGAATCGACGACATGAATGGAACCAATTTCACGTCTTTCGGGACCTATGGTTCGGGCGCCGGTCAGTTTGACCTTCCGCAAGCCATCAGTGTCGATCCTACGGGGCACATCTGGGTTCTCGACGGCGGGAATGGCCGCCTGATTCGGATGGACGACATGAACGGCGCCAACTGGACCGTAGTTGGCGCCGGCGGCTCGGGTGTTGGCCAATATGGGGCGATCGCGGGCGCTCCCGCTTTTGACTCGCTCGGCCGAATTTATATCGCGGACTCGTCCAACCGGTGGATCGTTCGTTTCGACGACCTGAAGTTCACCAACTGGACGGTATTGAGCCAGTCTCAGCCGGTCGGGCCGTATATCTATCAATTTGGTCAGATCTACGGAGTGGCTGTCGATCCCGCCGGCAAGATTTACGTCGCCAGCGACACAAATATTATCCGCGTCGACGACATGACGGGCGCGAACTGGTCTTCGATCGGTATCGGAACCTTCCCGCCCAAGACTGTGTCGGTCGATTCGAGCGGTATGGTTCTGTTGGGGAACGGCTACGAAGCGCAGGCTGTCGACAGCCAGGCGGCCGTTCTAACCTCAACCATCGACGGCGTCATCATTGTCAATGGAGTTTACGCGTGGGTCTACGGCGCCGTTCCCGTCCCGCTGCCCAGTTCGCGGCCTTCGGCAATTAGGTTCACTCCCAATACGCTCACGTTTTCCCAGAATGTCGGCGCCGCGAGCGCCCCGCAAACCGTCATCATCAGCAATTTCGGAGGAAGTCCGTTGACCGGACTCACGGTTTCGGCGGCAGGAGGCTTTGCGCAGACCGATGACTGCCCCTCTACTCTGCAAGCCGGGGCGTCCTGCACGGTATCGGTCACCTTCACCCCATCGGCGTCCGGCACGGTTACGGGAACCCTCAATATCAGCGATGAGTCCGGAAACGCCGGCACGGCGCAAACCGTTGTGCTTAATGGCACTGGAACGACTCCTGCGGCGACTTTTACGCCTACGTCGCTTTCGTTCTCTTTCACGGTAATCGGCGCGACCAGTGCGGCGCGGACGATCACGTTGCGGAGCACGGGCACGGGTCCGCTGAAAGTCTCGACGATTGTGGCCTCCGCTCCATTTAGCAAGACCGACAATTGCACGGCTGCTCCGATCGCCTCCGGTTCCTCCTGCTCGATTTCGGTTACGTTTTCGCCGACAACCGCCGGTAGCGCCACCGGGAGCGTGACGATTACCGATAACGCGGGAAAACAAATCGCGGCGCTGAGCGGCAGCGGAGTTGCGCCGGTGACCTTCTCGCCGAGCAGTTTGAGCTTCGGGAATCTAGCCGTAGGCAGCACGGGCGCCGCTCGTTCCGTGACCGT
This sequence comes from Bryobacteraceae bacterium, assembly GCA_036557165.1. Classification (GTDB taxonomy): domain Bacteria; phylum Acidobacteriota; class Terriglobia; order Bryobacterales; family Bryobacteraceae; genus Palsa-187. Next base: position 111,033 of record DATBIA010000103.1, on the reverse strand, counting down.
AACCAATCGGATGAGCACTGCGCTAAGCTTCAGCAGCATTGTTGCCAGCGGACCATTCGCCATCGCGAGCAACACCTGCGGCGCCGGCATCGCGGCAAGCGGCAGCTGCAGCGTAGGGGTCGCTTTCACGCCGACGGGGCTCGGCGCGGCCACGGGAACACTGACCTTCACCGACAGTGCGGTCACCAGTCCACAAATGGTGACTCTCAGCGGAACGGGCGCCGCGCCAGTCACGCTGTCAACCTCATCCCTGAGCTTCGGCACAACGGCGGTCGGTTCCACCAGTTCGCCCAAGTCCGTCACTTTGACTAATAACCAGAGCGGATTGCTAACACTTTCCGGCATCGTCACCAGCGGACCCTTCGGCATCTCCAGCAACACCTGCGGAACCAGCGTCGCCGCCGGAGCCACGTGCACCGTTGGGGTGACGTTCACGCCTACGGCTTCCGGCGCCGCCACCGGCGCACTGACGTTCACCGATAGCGCTGGAAACAGCCCTCAAACCGTGACTCTCGGCGGCGCCGGGAGTAGTTCCAGTTCGCCGGTCACGCTTTCCGCAACCTCGTTGAATTTGGGAACGGTGGCGGTCGGCAGCACTAGCGCGGCCGTGACCGTTACGCTGACCAATCGCCAATCGACGGCGCTAAGCAGTTTGAGCGTCGGAATCAGCGGGCCGTTCGCCATAGCCAACAATAGCTGCGGAACCAGTGTCGCCACCGGGGCCAACTGCGCAGTTCAGGTGACGTTCACTCCCACGGCAACGGGCGCCGCAAGCGGTACGTTAACCTTTACCGACAACGCGTCGAATAGCCCGCAGAAGGTGAGCCTGAGCGGCAGCGGCAGCGCCGCCATCACATTGTCCGCCACAACGTTGAATTTCGGCGTCGTGGCGCTCGGATCGTCCAGCGCCAGCCAATCTGTGACCGTAACCAACACGACCGGGGGCGCTGTCGGGGTAACGTCGATCGGAGCCACGGGGGATTACAAGACGACCACTACCTGCGGTTCATCCATTGCCGGCGGCGGCAATTGCAGCGTCTCGGTCACCTTCACGCCGTCAGCCGCTGGCACGAGGATAGGTTCGCTCACCGTTACTCTTTCGACTGGGGCGCAAACCGTCTCGCTGACCGGAATCGGTTCCAGCTCATCCGCCACCGGAGTGTTGAGCTTTTCGCCGTCTGCGGTGACTTTCAACAACGGTTATACGATCGGCGACAACCCCAGCCAAACGGTCACCGTCACCAACATCAGTTCGTCTTCAGCGGCCATCGCGGGGATCGGCTTGAGCGGCGATCCTTCCATCACGCAAAGGAACACTTGTACCGCTAGCCTGGGCGCCGGCGCCAGTTGCACGATCACGGTGACGTTCAAGCCGGTGGCGTATGGCACTTTCACCAGCACGCTAAGGGTTACGGAAGGAAACGGCGCTGTGGACACCGTGTCCGTGACGGGCGTGAGCACTGTAGACAACTAAGCCGAACAGCGCGGGCGCCCGCGGTTTCGCAGGCGCGAGGCCCGGTTTTCGGATACGAAGCTGGCTCTACTTCATTGCGCGTTCCTTCGGCTCTTCGAGCCGATTCATCCAGTCTTTGGTGCGGCTCCAACGCTTTTGCTGGAAGCGAACACGCATGCTGAAACTTGCCTTAAAGCGCTGCCGGAGACTCGATTGTTGTCCGTTCCAAGTTCTCGCCCTAAGTCACGGGAAGTCCGGGCCCCAGCCCTTACAACACTGCAGAATACGATCAGAGAGAGACTGAAAAACACCTGCGGAGAAGGTCCTCATGGGGCTTGGGGGACGATCCGCACGTATAGGGAAAATCAAATTCTCTCCGTCTCGCGATATGGAGAGTACGCCGTGGGAAGCAGGCCATGGACACCACGAGTACCAAGCAAGTGAGTTAGGAATTGGACCCAGTTTCGGACGGATTTTGAAATTACCGCAGTGATAGACGTTTTTGGTCGGGCCGCCGGGATTTGAACCCGGGACCTCTTGCACCCCAAGCAAGCGCGCTAGCCAGGCTGCGCCACGGCCCGAATGGCGGCGAGCGCGCATCCACTCCATCGGCGCGTTCGCTCAATCTAGTCTAGCGCAGCCCAAGCGGTTCGCCGCGCGGGTAGGATGGGTAAAGGAGACTCATCGCCATGAAGCATTACCTCCGCACGGCTTACCTCCTTCCCGTTTTCGGCGCGCTGGCGGCCGCTCTTTGCCACGCCGAAGAGGGCATGTGGACCTTCGATAATCCTCCGGTCAAGCAGCTCCAGGAAAAATATCACTTCACGCCGACGCAGCAGTGGCTGGACCACGTGCGACTTTCGAGCGTGAGGTTGAACGACGGAGGCTCCGGCTCGTTTGTGAGCCCGCACGGGCTGCTCCTCACCAATCATCACGTCGCCCTGGGGCAGCTACAGAAGAATTCCACGCCGGAGCACGATTATCTTCGCGACGGCTTCTACGCTTCCACGCCGGAGCAGGAGATGAAATCGCCTGATCTGGAAGTGAACGTTTTGATGTCGATGGAAAATGTGACGGCGCGCGTGCAGGACGCCGCGACGAAAACGAAAGTGCCGTCGGAGCAGTACAAGGCCCGGCAGTCCGTGATCGCGGCGATCGAGCGCGAAAGCCAGCAACAGACCGGTTTGCGCTCCGACGTCATCGCGCTGTACCAAGGCGGCGAATATTGGCTGTACCGCTACAAAAAGTACACCGACGTGCGGTTGGTCTTCGCTCCGGAGCAGCAGATCGCCTTCTATGGCGGCGATCCGGACAATTTCACCTACCCGCGATACGACCTGGATCTGGCTCTGTTTCGCGTATACGAAAACGGCAAGCCCATTGAGACCAAAGACTATTTGAAATGGAATCCCAAGGGAGCGGGCGACGGCGATCTGGTGTTTGTCTCCGGCAATCCTGGAACCACGGAGCGCTTATATACCATGGCGCAGCTCGCCTATGAGCGCGACATCGCCGAGCCCGCGACGATGAAGCTTTTGAAGAACCGCATCGCGACGCTGAAAGAATTCGCCTCTCGCGGATCGGCGCAGGCCCTGCAGGCGGAATCGCGGATTTTCGGCCTCGAGAATTCGCGCAAGGCCTACGAAGGACGTCTTGAAGGACTGCAGGACCCGGCGATCTTCGGTAAGAAACAAAAGGAAGAGGACGAATTCAAAACCAAGGTGATGGCGAATCCGCAATGGAAAGCCGCCTACGGAACCGCATGGCAGGAGATCGCGGACGCAGAGAAAAAGGCGGCGACGCGCACGAAAGATCAGTACTTCCATGGCCTCGATTCCTCGCTTGCGAACCTCGGCATGACAATCGTGCAGTACGTGGCCGAAATCAAGAAGCCGGATGGAGACAGGCTTCCGGGTTTTCACGACGCGCAGCTAGACTCGCTCAAGTTCCAGCTCTTCTCCAAGGCCCCGATCTACAGCGACATGGAAATCGCTCGCATCGCGGGCGCGCTGGAATTGGATTTGAAGGAAGCGGGGCCGACCGATCCCTTCGTGAAAATCGCGCTGAACGGAAAAACTCCGAAGGAAGCGGCGATGGAACTCGTGAATGGGAGCAAACTCGCCGATCCCGAAGTCCGCAAAAAGCTGATCGACGGCGGCGAGGCTGCGGTGGCGGCCTCCGACGATACGATGATTGTGCTCGCTCGCAAGCTCGATCCGATGCGGCGGGAAATCATCAAGTGGGAGGAGACCAACGTCACTAGCGTCGAGCAGAAAGCGGGAGAGCAACTCGGGAAAGCGCGTTTCGCTGTGTATGGCAAGACCATATATCCCGACGCCACGTTCACTCTGCGCCTGAGCTATGGGCAGATGAAGGGATACCCAATGAACGGGACCATCGCCCCGTACAAGACCACGCTCTACGGGCTGTACGATCGCGCCAACAGCTTTAATTTCGAAGGAGCCTTCGATCTTCCCGCTCGCTATAAAGAAGGGCGTGCCAAGCTGGACCTTTCCACGCCATTCAATTTCGTCACCACCAACGACATCATCGGAGGAAATTCGGGCTCTCCGGTGATTAACCGCGAAGGTGAGATCGTGGGACTGATCTTCGATGGAAATATCGAATCCTTGGTGGGCGATTTCGTTTACGACATCGAGAAAAACCGCTCCGTGGCGGTACACACGGCGGCTATGACCGAGGCCATGAGCAAGCTCTATGGCGCACAGAAGCTGGTGGATGAGCTGATGGGCCGGTAGGAGTATTTGAAGATACATTCGAAAGCGGCCTTTTCCGGATTGGCCACGATCACACTCATTGCCGGTGGTTGCGCGAAGCCGCCGAAGCCGATTGTCGTGGGTTCGGAGAATTCCACCGAACAGATCGTGGTGGGCGAAATCGTCGCGCAACATTTGGAGCACGCGCTTCATCGAAAGGTGGCGCGGAGGCTCGGCTTGGGTGACGAATCGATCCTGTACCAGGCGATCGTGGGCGGAGATGTGACGCTGTATCCCGACTACCCCGCTGCGATTGAGGCGGTCATTCTCCGGGAGCACCCCGACCCCAATCCCGACATCGTACTCGACCGCGCGCGCAGCGAGCTGCTCCGCACCGCGCAACTTAAGCTGCTGGACCCGCTCGGTTACGAGAGCACACCGGTGGTCGCGGTGAAAAGCGCCGACGCCCATCGCGCCAAGGTTAAAACGTTGAGCGATGCCGAAACGGCCGAATTCCGCTGGAAGCTGGGCGTGAGTTATAACTTCGAGCAGCGCGCCGGCGGCGCCACCGCTCTTAGCGCGTACGCTATTCCGATGGAGCAAGGGACGCGCGCGATGGAGCCTTCGCAGTTGTTCCCCGCCCTTGAACGCGGAGAGGTGACGATGGTGGCGAGCACCGCCGCGGACGGTCGGCTGCTATCCTCCGAATACACGGTGCTGACCGACGATCGGGGCGTGTTCCCAGCGTATCGGGCATGCCTGTTGGTTCGCCGGGGCGCCGACCCCGCTCTGGGTCCCGCGCTGGCCTCGCTCTCGGGAAAGCTGAGCACGGAGACCGTCCGGAAACTGACAGCGGCTGTAGACCTAGACCATCGCAACCCCGCGGAAGTGGCGGCGCGATTCCTGGCAGAAGCCGGCTTGTAGTACCGCCTCGCCTCACGGAGCCGTATAAAGATCGGGCATGCGGAACGTACGGTACTCCTCTTGCCCAAATTGAATGCTGTAGGCGATTTGGCCTTGGGGCGTCACTTCCACGGACTGCGCCCCGAAATTTGCGCTTCCCGGCGGAATATTCAGGACGCCGCTATCGAAGTGATAATCACCATTCGGAAGCAGTTGCGCCGATCCGACGGCTGAGGAATACACACCCAGATCGGCATTCAGCAGCAGCCACGCCTCGCGGCGCGCCTCGTCGATTCTCAGAGCCTGGCCGCGGCTGTGGCCGCCAGGATCGCCGGCGATTCGCGTATTGCCGTTATCGTAGAGCATCAGCGTGACGCCGTCCGCCTGAAAATTAGGATCGTGCTGATGGGAAAACCATGGATACGCGTCGTGCCGCCTCAGCTCGAAGTCGCCGCCAGCAAGCCTGAAATCTCCTTCCGCCCCCAATTTCCAAAGGATATTGCCGCTGCCCGCGCCGTTCTTGTAATCGATTTTGACGACCCAATCCTGGTGCCGGATGGAATAGAGAATGTCCCCATCCGTCGTAAGCTGGAGCGCGTTGCCATGCAACCAGTCGTTCGCGAGCGGCGCAAGATAAAAGGCGCCGCAGCTAAGGCCGGCTGGATAAGTACATGTTTCCCCGAGAATCGCCGGGCGATGAGGATCCAGGTGATCGAACGCGTCCCACGCCCAGAGCACCTGAAAATCGGGGTCGAGAACCAGAATCGTGTCGCCGACGACGTCCACGCCGCCGGGCCCTTGAACATCCGTAAGAATTCGCTCGCAATCCGCGAGCGCCAGGTAGTTTCCATTGGGAAGTTTTCTTACTTCGTGATGAAACCCACCGATCGGATGCACGCCCATCGCGGAAAGCTGCTCGTTGATTCGCGCGGCGTTGGTTTCAGCCAACGTGATGCCCGCGAGATCGAACTCGCGAATGAACTGGTGCGATGGGTCCAGCGTTCCGTCCTCGAAGAGACCCAGGAAAGAGCCGCCTTCTACGGGACGCGTCAGATACGAAATGTTTCCGGCGTAATACCAGACCACGTTCCCGCTGAGGTCCGTGGCGACCGCGGGCGAAAAGAAAGTACTCTGTAACAAAACGCCGTCGACCGCAGGTGCATTCGTCGAGACTATAGATGCCGGCGGCGAGGGCGGCAGTGAGATCGACGGAGTCGCTAGCGTCAACGACGGTCCCACCGCAACCGCGCCTTCAGCGGCGGATATGCCCTGCACGCCGTACTGCGCTTCCGGGCGCATGCCCGCCAGATAGAAATTCACGCTGAATCCGCTGCAAGGCTTGGAAGGCGTGGACTGAACATAGCCTTCCGGAGACGTAAACTGAACGCTCAAGCTTTGCCCAGCGGGGCAAGGAGGGGCGCTATAGATAAAGACTAGCGGGTTCGCCGTCGCAGTGATTTCCGGCCCGTTGCCACCGGCCAGAGACGTCATGACCATTACTGCGGACGCAGCCATGGCCTGGGTGGCGTCGCCGCTTCTCGCGGTCACCTCGATTTCATATGATCCCTCGCGATCGATGGTGGTCCAATCGAGCGAGGCATTCGGCCCATAATCGACGACGGTGTGGAAATCCTCGCCAGCCGCCCTGGCCCGGAAACGATACGTGGGAATCCCGATATTTGGACCGGATGCCGATGCAGTCCAAGTGATGACCGTGCCTAGGGCCACCGGAGACCGATGGGAAGGCGTTAGCGAGACCGAAATCTGAGCCGGCAGAATCCTTGCGGCGATGCAGAGCATCAAGCTAACAGTGTGGATCGCCTTCATGCTGAGCATAGACGAGATATTTCGAACCAGGGCATTGCTTGGTTAAATAAGCCATTAGGCCAGCAAAGCCAGTCGTCCAAGAGCTCAAATTCAAACTCGGGAACCTGCATACACGCGGCGCTGGAGTTTCTAGCCAAAGCCGCAAATCCACCTTTCGACAGACCCCAAAACCCTCCTAAATCTCGATAGTTTCTGGCCGCGAATTTCGTTTACTCTCGCACTGGAGGCTTTCACATGAAGACCCTGTAGTTGCTCTGCTTCGGAACCGCGCTTCACGCCGCGGACCGTTGGTACGAGATCCGCATCGCCGATCCTGTTCATCGGCGAAGGCACGGTGAAGACACACGTGAGCATCCATGAGAAGCTCGGCGTGAGCGATCGAACGGAAGCCGTGGTCACCTCGATCAAGCGCGGCATTCTGCGGATCTAGCGCGGGCGGCGCCCAAACACGCATGAAAATTGCACAAGCTCAGCTTGTCCTACTCCCGCTACTGGCTCCTTTTTCAGGAGAGGACTTTCAGATCCAGCCCGCGCAGCCGCGCTCGATCGGCCGAGCACGGCGGGTTTGCGTTTGACGATACGAACGTGATGCTGCTGGTATCGAACCCTGACTTCTCGCCCCGGACTGTGACGAGTTGGGTGGAAACACCGCAAGTGGCGCCCACGATTCTCCAGCTTTTGGGCCTCGATCCCACTGCCCTGCAAGCGGTCCAGATGGAGGGTACCCCGGTTCTGCCAAGCCTGTTCGACCAGACTCATGGCGATGGTGACGCCCAAGGACAGAACCAAAACCAGCAGTGAAATAACAACCTTGGATGCAGTGGCGCACGCTTCATCGTGCGCCGCAAGCGTCAAGACTCCACTCTCCGCCGCCAGCCCGAAATCCCGTAGAATAAGATTTCATCGTGGCGGCAAAGCGTGCATAGATTCATTCTTCGGTCGGCAGTGGTTGCCGCCGCATTCGGGGCCGCCGGCGCTTTACCTCAAACGGCGTGGGCGCAATGGTTGAAATACCCGACGGCCGGGGTTCCCCGAACCGCCGACGGAAAGCCCAACATGTCGGCGCCGGCTCCCCGGACTCCCGATGGGAAACCGGACTTCTCAGGCATCTGGCTCACGAACAACAGCTTCTGCCGGTCTCAGGATCCCGAGTCGCTGCTCTGCGGGCCGGAGCTTCCGATGGGAAGGGAAGGCATCAACATGGGCGTGAGCCTGCCTGGCGGATTGCCCTATCAACCCTGGCTGGCCAAGCTGGTGAAAGAGCGGACCGCCAATCAGGCCAAGGACGACCCGCATGTCCGCTGTCTTCCGGACACGTTTTTGCGCGCCTATAGCCTTCCTCATTTGCTCAAGCTTGTCCAAACGCCGGGTTTGCTGGTGATGCTGGACGAGCTGAACGCCGGCTACCGGCAGGTCTTCCTGGATGGCCGCCTCCTGCCCCAGGATCCCGACCCATCATGGCAGGGCTATTCTTCCGCAAGATGGGAAGGCGATACGCTCGTCGTGAATTCGAGCGGCTTCCGCGACGACCTGTGGATCGACGTCAACGGAAGCATGATCACCGCGGACGCCCTGGTTGTGGAGCGAATACGGCGGCCCGATTACGGCCACCTCGATGTAGCTGTCACAGTGGACGACCCTAAGGCTTACACCAAGCCGTGGACAGTCACCCTGCACCAGCGGCTTGCGATCAATACGGAACTCGTGGACGAGATCTGCATCGAGAATGAGAGGTCTTCGCAGCGCATGAAATAAAAGCGCTCCTACCCCGGCGTTGGAGGATACACGAATGCCAATTTCAAGAAGGAAGATGCTTACCAAGGGAGCGGCGGCCGCCGCCGGAAGCGTGGCGTTTGTTCCGCAGGTTGTAACAGGACAAGCCCCCGCGCAACTGACGGGGACCAATGCCGGACGGCGATTCAAGGCATTTGTCCGGCACGGAACTGGCGCCTCGGTCGAAGAACTTCGCCTGCGCCCGATACAGCCGCGCGAGGTGCTGGTTCGAACGCAGGCATCCGCGGTCTGCTACACCATCGTCGGAGGCGCCCTGAGCACGGCGAACGTGCGCCAAGCGTCGATTCCCAATCATTCCGGCATGGGCGTTGTCGAAGAGGCCGGTTCGCTCGTCAAGCGCGTGCAGAAGGGCGACCGCGTGGTGGTTCCGGGAACGCCGCAATGCGGCGTGTGCTATCAGTGTCTGCACGGCCGGGCCGACTGGTGCCAATTCCTCGACACAGCCCCAGCTCATCCACTGGCCGACATGTCCGACGGGACACAGATCTTCGAGCAGGCGGGATTAGGCGGGTTAAGCGAGCTGATGGTGGTGCCGGAGGAGTATTGCTGCCCCGTGTTTACCGATCTTCCCGCGGAGCAATTGACTCTGCTCGGTGACACAGTCGGCACCGGTTTGGCTGCCGGACGCGACCTGGTGCAAATCGAGCCGGGGTGGAACGTGGTGGTGCAGGGCGCGGGCCCGGTGGGAATGGGCGCCGTTCAGGCCGCGCGGCTGGCCAATGCCGGCCAGGTGATCGTGATCGAGCCGATCCGATCACGGCGTGAGATTGCGATGAAAGTGGGTGGGACGATCGCCCTTGACCCCAACGCGGAAGGCAACGGACTAATTGCCAAGATTCACTCGTTGTGCAAAGGCGTTACCGACCGCCGCTTCGCTGGCGGGCGCATTTCTGGCGAAGGCCGGCTGGCGGTGCCGGACGGAGCAGACTTCACCATCAACGCCGTGGGCAGCGATTGGTTTCCGCCTAAGGTGGAGGTGGGACCCGACCCTACCGCCATTCTTCCGCTCCAACAGTGTTTTGACTTCACTCGCGCGGGCGGCCATATCGTGATGCTGGGAGTGGCCTGGCGCGGCGATGTGAGCTTCAACGCGGCGAGCTTCTCCAACCGGGGGCGCACCTTCTACTCCGGCCAGCAGGGCGGATTGAATATGTTGCGCGACATCCCGCGCTACGTCAAACTGATCGAGAAGGGCGCGATCGACATGAAGTCCATGATTTCGGCGACTTACCCGATCGAGCGGACACGCGAGGCAATACAAGCGGTCGGAGACAGAACCGTATTGGGAGCGGTGATCACATTCCCGTCATGATTTGGCCTGGTGGGTTCCTTCACATAGGATTCGCGATATCGCCCTGTGGACAGGGAAGGAAGGCGAGGATCTAGAGGATGTTTCTTCAGAACGCCATAGCGGACGCGCTCAACAATACCGAATGGGCGTTTGCGCTGGCGGAGTGCGTTCACATCGGCGGATTTGCGATAGGCGTTGGATCGATAGCGCTCGTGGACTTGCGGTTGTTGAACCTCGGGCTGCGGCATGAGTCCCCTGCGCGGATTTTGAGGTATACCGAGCCGTGGACGGTGTTCGCGCTGGTGTTTGTCATATTCTCCGGTTTGGCTCTGTTCTTGTCGCAAGTGAGCATTTACCGGGAGAATTTGATCTTTCCGATTAAAATGTATGTGCTTGCCGCGGCGCTCATCTACAATTTCACGATTCACAGAAAAGTGGCGACAACGAAGGATCCGCCGCCCGTCGTCAGCAAGCTGGTGGCGATCGTATCCCTGCTGCTGTGGGTAGCCGTTGTATTCGGCGGAATTTTTACAGGGTTTTTAGTATAGAGGGCTATTCGGCGTGACCATCGCTCATTCCATTCAGAGCATCCAATTTCTTTCGGACTTCAGCGAATCGGTGCTGGCGTACCCGATCGTTCTGTCGACTCATCTGACGTGCATCGCGCTATTCGGAGGCATGATCCTCGCGACGGACCTGCGCCTGCTCGGGCTCACGTTCAAGAGCCTGACGATCACGGAGGTGGTGACCAGCTTGCGTCCCTGGAAACGCGTGGGGGGAACCATCATGATCGCCATGGGTTTGCCGTTGGCGGCGTCCGAGGCGGAGAAGTACGCGCCCAATCCCTTCTTCTGGACCAAGATGATCATTCTGGGCTTGATTGGCGTGCACGCCCTGGTTTTCCGCCCGATTGTTTATAACAAGACGGAAGAGCTTGACAAATCCCCGGTTATTCCAACGAAAGCGAAGCTCGCCGCCATTCTCTCGTTGGTCCTTTGGACCGGCATGTTTGTGATGGGAAGACTTATCGCGTACTGGGATTGAGGCCGCTCGGGCGCTGGCCCCAAAAGACAAATCACTGAAAATTGGAGAGCGATTCACGCGATTCGGCGGGGAGCGTGAAATAGAATTTTGATCCCGCGCCCGGCTGCGATTCCACCCAGATTCTTCCCTGGTGGAACTCGACGATGCGCCGGCAGATCGCCAGCCCGAGGCCCGTTCCGGAGCACTCGGCTTCGGCGTGCAGGCGCTTGAGGGGGAGGAAGATCTGCTCGCGATATTCCGGCTTAATGCCGATTCCGTTATCGGCGACGGAAACGATCCAATCCGCGCCGCTTCGGGCGCAGTCCACTTCGATCCTGGGCGGACGCTCGGCGCGGTATTTAATCGCGTTCGCAATCAGGTTTTGGAAGACCTGGACGAGAGCTCCGAAATTCGCGGCGACGGTGGGAAGGCCGCCGCTGTGAATCATAGCTTCCCCTTCGACGATCTCTTCACGCAGATTGGAAATGGCAAAGTGCAGCGCGTGCCGCAGATCCACTTGGGATTTTTCGGATGTGGCGCCGCCGGTTAAAGCGAGAGCCAGCCCGTCGTCGATCAGCATTTGCATCCGCTTGGCCGCCGCAGTCACGCATTTCAGGAGCTGATTCACGTCCGCGCCGGCGGCGCCCCATTTCTCCTCCGCAACCTCGGCGCAGCAGCGGATCGTGCGCAGCGGCTCCTTCAGTTCCTGTGAAATCTCCAAGACCAGATGTCTCAGATCGGCTGGATTGTCGCCGGCAAAAGACCCACTGAACGTAGAACTCATCGTCATCTCCCGCTGGCCGCCGATCGCACTCGGAACGGCGTTTCATTCGTCCTACAACGGCGTGCATGACGAAGACCAAATGTGGCGTTGCATCGAAGATGAGCTTGTGCCGCATGGCGGTTCATTTTATTTTGCAAGCGATTCCGACTCAGGCCAAAGAGCTATCTCCTCGCGTTTGCAAACGGGGCGCTGTTCTGAGCGGAACAGTTTTCGGTGCTAAACGGCGGGAATGCACCATTCAGGACGCTTTTCAAGCTTGAAATGTCCCAAACGGCGCAGTTTTGCGCGCGCCGGAATGCGATTAGTTCTGCATGCTATTGAAAAATAAGGCTTTCTCCGCCAGTAAATCGATGGTCCTGTACATGCCAGTACTCCAGCCTAAATTCAGGAATTAAAAACCCATCAAAGTGAGGTGGTATGTCGAATCCTGCCGAGATCGCTGGGACTCGTAGCGATCCAGAACTTCTCGAAGCAGCGCGTGGCGGCGATCAGGAAGCTTTCGGGGAACTGGTGCTGCGCCATCAGCGGCGATGCTTGAATTTGGCTACTTCCATCCTCCGCGACCGCGGAGAGGCGGAGGAGGAAACGCAAAACGCCTGCTGGAAAGCGTTCGAACATCTGGATCGCTTTCAAGGACAATCCGAATTTTCCAGTTGGCTGTTTCGAATCGTGAAGAATCAGTGTCTGATGCGCCTCCGGCGCAGACAGGGCGCGCGGTTCGTTCGCTTGGACGACCGCCGGCGCGATGACCGGGTTGAGCCAATGCAGTTGACCGCGGTGGGCGCCGATCCGGAAGGCGAACTCGGCGCTTGGGAAGTGCATCAGGTGCTGCGTGCGGAGATCGGACGTATACCTCCGCTGCTCCGCAACGCTATCGTGCTTCGGGACGTGCAGCAATTGTCGATGAACGACTTGGCGGAGGAATTGGGGATCACGGTGGCAGCCGCGAAATCGCGTCTGCTTCGCGCCCGGCTCAAGTTGCGGCAGCGAATGATGCGCCACTGCGGGCGGTCGGGCGCCCACAGCCTGCTGACGGAAACTCCCGCCGGCGCGGAAAAAGCGTTCTAAGAGCGATCCCAAAATCGTGAATCCGGCCGGAAACCACCGGCATCGTAGAGACCGCACCGATTTGGGAGAGCGTTCACGCCCGGCGAACCCATCAAAGAAAGGATCATCGGCACCATCGAGCACGTCGTTGTTACAGCGCTACGTGTTTTGATCATGCTGCTGGTCGCGCTCGCCACCGTCGTTCTCTACATTCTGTTTATCAGAAGCCTCCCTCAGGAAATCGGGCAGATTTCCTCGGCCAGCGGTTTGTTCGTCTTAATCCAAACGGCGTTGGGAGGAGTTCTGGCCGTGGTGCTTGGCCTGGAGCTATCGGAAACGCTGAAGGCTTATTTCGCCCGGCATCAGGTGCGCCTCGAGGTGATTTTGGTGCTGGCCACGATCGCCGTCAGCCGCTATCTGATTCAGGTGGACTTTGAACATACGCCGGCCGTCGTGGTGCTGGGCCTGGGAGCTGTGATTCTTTGTCTGACCGTTGGTTATTTGTTGGTTAGAAAAGCCAACATGACCCTGCCGGAGGGGCGGCCACCCGCCGGCCCCCAGGACGAGGATGGATCTGCGCGGATGCGAAGATGATAACTTGTGGCGCTGTTTCTGATCTGCTCGACGCTTTTAGGCGCCGTCCTGGTTGTCTATTCGCAGACCTACGCTTTTACGTGGGACGAAGGTTTTCATCTTCTGGCCGCGCAACTGATCGCGCACGGTAAAAGACCGTACCTCGACTTCGCTTTCGCGCAAACCCCGTTGAACGCATACTGGAATGCATTCTGGCTGCGAATCTTAGGCGAGAACTGGCGCGCGATCCAAGCCGTCGACGCTCTAATGACCACGGCGGCGATAGTGCTGGCGGCGGATTTTCTACGGACGCGATTCAAGGATTGGGGCGCGGCGAGCCTGGCCACCGTGGTGGTTCTGGCTGGAGCAAATAACAAGACTGTTATCTTCGGCACGATTGGCCAGGCCTACGCAGCGGGTCTGCTACTCGTAGTGGCGGCGTTTCGTCTGACCGTCTTGGCCGTCGAACGCCGGCGGCAAATTCTTGCGGCGCTGGCTGGACTTTTTGCCGGAGCGGCGGCGGGCTCCACGTTATTGACGGCCATGGCGGGGCCGGTCCTGCTTGCCTGGATGCTTGCGTATAGCCCGCGCGAGAAGAGGTGGCCGCGCGCCTCCGGATTTCTTGCCGGCGCCGCAATCGCCCTCATTCCGCTGTTCACCCTGTTCGCGCAATCGCCCGTGCGGGTGATTTTCGATGTTTTCCGCTATCACATGTTTTACCGCCGCTCCGACTGGCCCGGAGCGACGCAGCACGATCTGGAAATGTTCGCCGCGTGGATCGATTCCCCCCAGGCCATTATTCTGGGGATTCTCGCCGCGGCCGGGCTGTGGTTCGTTTGCAAAAAAAGCGGTTGGCAGCTCGAGCGGCGCCGCGAGTTCTATCTCTGTGGATGGCTGTCGCTGGGGCTGGCCCTGCACGTATCTACGGCCCACCCGACCTTTACTCAGTACTACCTGTTCACGCTTCCATTTCTCGCCATTCTTTCATCGGTGGGATTGTTCGCCATAAGCGAACAACTCGGGGTGAAAAGAGCGTTTTGGCCGACCTTTGGCGTAAGTATGCTGGTATGCCTCGGGTTGGCGAAACAGGTATACGACAGACGCGACGAACTTTCCTGGACCAAGATGGAAGCGGTCGCACGGAAGGTGGACGAGGTGACTCCCGCCGGCGCGCCGCTTTCCGCCGATGAACAGATCTATTTTCTGACGCGGCGGACTCCACCCTCCGGGAACGAATACATCTCGTCGCATAAATTGCGTCTCCCCCATGCTCTCTCGGAAGTTGTGCACATCGTGCCTCAGACCGAGATCGATCAAAGGATCGGCGCCGGCGCCTACGCTACGCTGCAAACTTGCGACGACGACGATTGGATCGCTGAACGGCACCTCGCCGAAATTTACCGGCAGAAGGCGGAAGTCGGCGATTGCAACGTTTTCTGGGACTGGAGAGGCGGGCGGCAGTAAGGGACCTCGCGGGGATGGTCGCCCAAAAGGACAATGCCGCGCGACGCCTCCAGGACGCCGACGCGGCATTGTTCAAAGCGCCGGACGATTACGTCCGCGCTTGCACCAAAGCGGAATAAACCGAGCGGCCTACCGCTTGTCGGACTTTTCGGTGTCCGTGCCCTTCTTGCCGCCCTTCTTTCCCTTCTTCCCCTTCGCCTTACCTGTGTTGTCGGTATCGGTCTGAGAGAACGCGATTGTCGCAGCGCCAGTGAGGAGCGAAAGGCCGAGCATCAGGCTCATGATCTTCTTCATGTGAGATGTATCTCCTTCAGATATATGTTAGAGGCCCCGGGCCGCCTCCAGTGTCAATGATGGCAGCCTGACATGAAGCGTGTCTTAAGGGCGAATTAAAAGCCGTTCATGACGGATGGGAGTGACGACTGATTCCTATGTTTCAAGTTCTTTAATTTAAGCGAGTTATAGGCAACAACCCCCACCCGATCACAGCCGTCGTGCTGAGTTATAGTCGATGAAAAGAGAGGACTTAGCCAGGAGCCTGGCGAGGGAAACGCGGAAATCGAGCGCGGCGGCTCGGGATGAAATCGACGCTCTCGTCTATCGGATTTTGAAAACCCTTAAAGAGGGGAAGCCTGTCGAGCTTCCGGGGGTGGGCCGCCTGATTTCCACCAAGCGGCCGCGGCGAATGAGATGAACCGGTCAAGAAAGCAAAGCCTCGAACCGTGCGCGCCGCGTTCGGCCGGTACGAGCGGGCCGGCAAAGCAGGACCGGATCTTGAAGATCCTGCGGCGCTCGCTGGATCGGGGGCTGCGCGTGGAAATCGAAGGATTGGGCGCTTTCCGGCGAGTCCAGGACCGCTATGCGCTCGAGGCCCAAAACCAGCCGCGGGTGTTTGTCGCTTACGCCGCCGAGGACCTGAATCTCGCGCGGCGGCTGTGCGAATCGCTGGGGGCGGGCGGATGCTCACCATGGCTGGACAAAGACAAACTTCTGCCAGGGCAGGATTGGCCGCGAGCCATCGAACAAGCCATCGAGATCTCGGATGCGTTCGTGGCCTGCTTTTCCGCGCGGTCAATATTGAAGCGGGGCCAATTTCAAAACGAGCTGAAACTCGCTCTGGAGTGCGCGCGGCGGCTGCCGCTGGAGGCGATCTTCTTAATTCCGGTGCGGTTCGACCGATGCGCCGTTCCACCGGCGATCTCGGATAAGGTTCACTATGTCGACATGTTTCCAGACTGGGAGTACGGCGTAAGGCGAGTGCTTCGAGCCATCCGGCGGGCTTCGCGCGGCAAGGGAGAGCCCCGACTCTGCGCGTAAATCCAACCGCGGAGCGGACTAAGCGCCGGCGCTGCCCACCCGTTCCCCCTGCATCTGGCGCTGAAAATAGATCATGAATTGCGAGCCAACTCCGGCCTCGCTTTCCACCAGAATTCCCGCGTCGCACTCGTTTACGATCGAGTACACCGCGGTCAAGCCCAGACCGGTTCCCTTCCCTTTCTCCTTCGTCGTGAAGAAAGGCTCGAAAATATGCTCCAAAACGGCGGGATCCATCCCGGAGCCCGTGTCGGCGATCGTCAGCAGCACGTAATCGCCCGGCAACACGGTCATCGATCTGGAAATCAAAGCCTCGCGCAAGAGGACGTTGTGGACCTCGACCGTGAGGACGCCAGCCTGGGAAATGGAATCGCGTCCGTTCAGAACCAAATTCATCAGCACCTGCTCGATCTGGCCTGGATCGGCGCGAATGAGCGCGGGTTCGGCGCCCACGTTTAGCTTGAGCTCGATTCGAGAACTCATCATGCTGGATAACAGGTCATACATCTCGGAAGCCAAATTCCGCAGATCGAATACCTTCGGCTTAAACGTAGGTTTCCGGCTGACGGTCATCAACTGACGCGTCAACGCCATGGCCCTTTCACCGGCTTTGCGGATTTCATTGACCCGCTTGCGCAAGTTCTTGTCGGCGGGCGACTCAGCGAGGATACGGGCGGAGTAACCCAAAATTACGTTCAGCAGATTGCTGAAATCGTGCGCGACGCCGCCGGCAAGTCTTCCGACCGCCTCCATTTTTTGAGAGTGCTGAAGCTTTTCTTCCATCTGTTTACGGCCGGTCATGTCGCGAAAAACCAGCACAGCGCCGGTCACTTTTCCGCCTTCGCCGCGAATCGGCGTGACGCTATCGCCGACAGCCATTACTCCGCCCCGATTCGTCTTCAACAGGACGTCGTGCACAAGATTCACCCGATGGCCGCCGCGAAGCGCTTCGCGGACCGGACAAGGGAGTCGAGCTCCGGTTTGCGAGTGGAAGAGGCTTAAAACGTCGCCGACCTGTTTGCCCAGAACCTCGGCCGAAACGCAGGCAGTAAGTTTCTCGGCGGCCGGATTCATAAAGGTGATGGCTCCCTTGGTGTCGGTCGCAATGACCGCGTCGCCGATATCGCGCAGCGTGGAAGCGAACCAACGCTCGCTCTCACGCAAGCGCTCCTCGCTCTGGCTTTTGAAGAGCGCCATTTCTATGGTGCTTTGAAGCTCCTGCGCTTTGTATGGCTTTAAAAGATAGCCAAAGGGCTCCGTTACCTTCGCCCGTTGCAGAGTTGCCGCGTCGGCATTCGCGGTGAGATAGACAATGGGGACTCGAATGCGATTCCGGATCTGTTCCGCCGCCTCGATTCCGTCGAGATCGCCTTTCAGCTTCACGTCCATAAGGACGATATCGGGCTGCATCTCGGCCGCCAGATCGATGGCGGAATATCCGCTGTAAGCAACCGCGGTCCGGGGATAGCCTAGGCGGGCCAAGCTCTCGCTGATGTCCTCGGCAACGATCCCGTCGTCCTCGACAATCAGAATTTTCGGACCGTTCGTCATGTCTGTCCGGTCCCTCGACGAAAAACCAATATGAATTTCGGCTCTCCCGCGCCCCCGGTCCGCAATTGGGCGTCCAACTGCCGGGCCAACAGCTTCACGAGACGCATTCCCATGGAGCGGAACTCGCGTGTCAGAATGTCCGGCGGCAGCGGCACTCCGTCGTCATCGACGGTCAACGTGTATTCGCCGGCGCCGGCGCGGAAGCCGATCCGGATTTCTCCCTCAGAGCGCTCCGGGAAAGCATGCTTCAAAGAATTCGCGACCAGTTCATTGACGATCATTCCGCAGGGGATCGCCGTCTCGAGGTTCAAGCGGACGCGATCCGCGGTTACTCGCACGTTCACGGAGTCGGTATCGGAGCGGTAGGAATTCAACAGATCGGCCGCGAGAACGCGCAGATAGGTTTGAAAATCGATCGCCGAGAAATTTCCCGATTTGTAGAGTTGCTCATGCACCAGAGCCATGGAGCGAATGCGGCTCTGTGTGGCTTCGAACATCTCGCGGGCGATCGGATCTCCAAGCTGATTAGCTTGCAGATTCAGCAGGCTGGAGACGACTTGCAGATTGTTCTTGACGCGATGATGGACTTCGCCAAGCAGGGCTTCCTGTTCCTGCAATCGTCCGCGGAGCCCCGCGGCGGATTTTTCTTCGGTAACTTCCCGAACGACGCACGAGACGAAAGTCGAGCCTTCGATTTCGAGCGGGCACAAGTCGATTTCGGCGGGAAACCGATTTCCGTCCTTGCGCAGAGCGAGGATTTCCATCCCCGCGCCCATTTGGCGCTGCCGTGGCGATTTTATGAATTCGGCCCGATAATTTGGATGCCGCTCGCGAAACGGCTCCGGAATGAGAACTTCGATGGGCCGGCCTGTCAACTCCCGCCGCTGGTAGCCAAATAGTCGCTCAACTTGCGTATTCGCCAGAACGATACTGCCTGCCTGATCCACCACTATCATTGCGTCCCGGACCGCATCCACGAGTTGGCGGATTGCGCCGCCCGTGCCGAAACTGGCTTCCATGGAAGAGCCGGCCATCCGAACAGCTATCCTCGGGTGTCAGCCCAGTATACAACGAGCTATCGGCGCGGGCGGCGCTTGCGTTCGCGTGGACGTTGGGCCTCTCGCCGGCCCTCAGGCTCAACGAGCGAAAACTGAAGCTTGTTTTCGACCGCGTCCACGCAATCGAGACGCACCCTCACGCGGTCGCCGATGGAGAACTGGCGGCGCGTGCGTTCGCCGATAATCTTGCGCGTGTTCTCGGAGTAGTTGAAGCGATCGCCCGGAAGTATGTCGAGGGGGACCAATCCTTCGATAAATAGATCCTCTAACTCGACGAAGAAGCCGAAGCGCGTCGTGGAGATAATAAGCGAATTGAAGTCGTCCCCCACGCGATTCACCATGAATTTGACTTTCTTCCATTCCACCAGCTCGCGCTCGGCTTCGGCGGCGCGGCGCTCCGTTTCCGAGGACGAATCGGCGATTTCGCGCAGAGGAGCATCGTAAGTTTTCCCGTCCAGGTGAGCCTTTAGGACGCGATGTACGATCAGATCGGGATAGCGGCGGATGGGAGAGGTGAAATGCGTATAGCTGACCGCGGCCAGCGCGAAGTGGCCTACGTTTCGGTCGCTATAGCGAGCCTGCTTCAACGAGCGAAGCATCAGGTAACTCAGGATGCGCTCCTCTGGCTTGCCCTCGATTTTTTGAACGAGTTTTTGATAGTTGCGGGATGTGAGATTGAGGTTATCGAGCGCGACTGCCTCGATTCTGCCCGTCGCGCGATCGCGAAAACGTTTCACGGGAGTGGCGCCGGCGCCGAGCGAATAACCGAAATGCGCCGCGACATCCTCGAATTCCAGAACCCGCTTGGGATCGGGGCGCTCGTGAATGCGGAAGATGGTGGGAACGCCGGCGGCCTCTAAATGCGACGCAACGGCTTCGTTCGCCGCGAGCATGAATTCCTCGATAATTCGATGAGCGATATTGCGGGGCGCGCGCGTTACGCCGGTCATCTCACCGAATTCGTCGAATTCGAGCAGCGGCTCGGGTAGGTCGAAGTCGATCGAGCCGCGCCGGACGCGCTTGCGGTTCAGGATCAGCGCCAGCTCGCGCATTAACTCGAAGCGGTGAATCAGGGAGGCGTAGCGCTCGCGCAAGGCCGTGTCTCCTTCCAGCGCTCCGTGAACCGCCGTGTAGGTCATGCGCTCGGCGCTGCGAATCACGCCCTGGACGAAGCTCTGCGCGGTCACGTCTCCCTGGGCGTCGATCTCCAGTAGCGCCGAAAGCACCAGCCGGTCTTCGTGGGGACGAAGCGAGCATTGGTCTGTGGATAGTTCGACGGGCAGCATGGGGACGGCCCGGTCCGGGAAGTAGACGCTCGTGCCACGCAGCCTTGCTTCGCGATCTATGGGGGATCCGGGACGGACGTAATGGCTGACATCGGCAATGTGGACTTGCAGTGCGAAATTTCCATCCGCAAGCCGGTCCACCCACACCGCGTCGTCGAAATCGCGCGCGGTTTCGCCGTCGATGGTGACGATGTCCAGAGCGCGGAAATCCTCGCGGCCGGCGATCTCTTCGGGAGGAATCGGCCCGGGCGCCGAGCGCGCCTGCGCCAGCACATCTTCCGGGAAGCGATGAGGAATGTGATGCGCGCGGATGAGCGTCTCGACGTCGATTCCGAAATCGCCGGGGCGTCCGAGAATCTCGATGACGCGGCCCACCGGCCGGTCGCCGTCTTCGCCGAAATCGAGAATCTCGGCCGTCACGATCATGCCGTCCAGATCTTCGGGCGATTGCGCGGCGATGGCTTGGCCGCCAACGCGATGAACGCTTTTCCCCGAGCGGGGGAGGGCCATGTCTTCGGGAATCTCGATCCACTGACGGATCCGGTCGTCGTGAGGGACCAGAAAAAATCCAGAGCGCCGGATCCGAAACTCACCCACCACTTCCGGATGCGCGCGGTGCAGCACGCGCACGATTTCGCCGTGGGCGCGTCCGTCCGGCTCGATGCGGCCGATGCGCACCACCACGCGGTCGCCGTGCATCGCACGTTCGGCTGCCTCCTTGGGAATGTAGATATCGCCTTTAAGGCCGGGAATGGGAGCGCGCGGGGTCACGAAGGCATAGCCATCGCGATGGACGTTCAGAGTCCCGGCGGCGTATTCGCGGGTAGCGCCCATGGCGACATATTGGCCGGATCGCGTTTCGACGATTTCTCCGCGCGCGGCCAGCCGGGCCAGCTCAGCCTCAAGCTCAACGCGCGTGAGGCCGCGGTGCGAAAGCTCGCGCTGGAGCTGCCGTAGCGTCGCGCGCCCATGCGGGAGCTTGCGGATATGGTCGAGTACCAAGGTTGATTATAGGGGCGAGCGGCGTCACGACCGGAGCCGCCCGATTGCCGGGAGTGGCGGTCAGATTGCTAAATTCGCGCTAGACACCTATAGAGGTACGAGGATGTTCATCGAAGTAATCCAGCAACGCGAGCTGTGCATCATTCGGTTCAAAGGCCGGATCGCATCCGGGGTCGACCCGGACTACCTGGGACGCAAGCTCGACGAGATTCGCCGGATCGAGCCTTTCAACGTGCTCGCGGACCTCCGCGAGGTGGCTTCGATTGGCTCGATGGGGCTCGGATTTTTGGTTCGCGTCTTCGAAGTTGTGACGAACCGTCCATCCGGTCGATTCGTCGCGGCCGGGCTCAATCCCCGTGTCCGCGAAGCGTTTCGAGTTACGCGGTTAGACGAGGTTATCCCCATCGCTTCGGACCTGGACGCCGGGACGGCGCTGCTGGCTGGGTCCTTGGTATCCGCCGGCCCTCGCTGAAGTAGGACAAGCTTCAGGCAGGTAAACTGCGGCGCTACCCTGGAACCATGCGGCTTGTCGTCATTTTTGTATCGCTCCTACCACTCAGCGTATTCGCTCAAACCCCGGCCTGGGTGGCGAAGAGCAACCAGAGCGCGCAATTGCTAATCGACATTCAGGCCCGCTATTCGCCGGAGGGCGCTTCTCGTAATGGCGTCGCGGGCCTGGACGATAAAACCACCGTCTTGAGCGCGGACCGGCAGGAGCGCCAACGCCGCGATTGGGCCGACGCGCAGAAGAAATTGCAAGCTCGATTGGCTGCGGAAACAGACCCGCTAGTCCGGCAGGATCTGGAAATCCTGCTGGGGGCGGTGGACCGGAGCATCCGCGCGTCCGAGGCCAATGAAAAATATCTGCTGAGCTTTTACAACGTTCCGGGCATCGTATTTTCCGGCGTGCAATCGCTGCTGGACGATCAGACGGCGCCGGCGCGGCGGCAAGCCGCGGTCTCGCGCATTCGAAAATACGCGGGCCTGGAGCAAGGGTACACGCCGATCGCCACGCTCGCCGAGGAACGATTTCGCGAGTCGCTTAAGACTCCGGGCCGGGTAGGCCCGTCTCGCGCCGAAGTAGAAAGCGATCTTCAGAACTCCGCCGCGTTCGTCAACGGAATCGGACTACTGCTCGAAAAATACAAACTGCCGGGTTACCAGGAACCTTTCGCGAAACTACGGACGCAGCTTGCGGCTTACGACAACTTTGTGCGCGCGGAAGTGCTGCCGAAAACGCGCACGGATTTCCGCCTTCCGCCCGAGATCTACAAGCTTTCGCTGGAGAATTACGGCGTGGACTACACGCCGGACGAGCTGACGAGTCTGGCGCATCGGGCGTTTACGGAAATCCAGGATGAAATGCGCCCGCTGGCGGCGAAGATCGCCAAGGCGCGGAATCTGAAATCGTCCGACTACCGGGATGTAATTCAGGCGCTCAAAAAGGAGCAATTGCCGGGCGATCAGATTTTGCCGCACTACAAGAAGCGGCTGGAGGAGATCGAGGCCATCGTTCGCAGCGAACATCTGATCACGCTGCCGGACCGGCCCGCGATTATTCATCTCGCCACGGCGGCGGAGACCGCACAGCAGCCGGCCCCACACATGGTTCCGCCGCCCCTGATGAACAATCACGGGGAGCGCGGCGCGTTTGTTCTGCCGCTGGGCACGACCGGACAAGGCGGTGAGTCTATGAAGTACGACGATTTCACGTTTGCCGCGGCGTCGTGGACTCTGACTGCCCACGAAGCGCGTCCCGGCCACGAACTGCAATTCGACGCCATGGTGGAGCGCGGCGTGTCGCTGGCCCGGGGTTTGTTCGCCTTCAACAGCACCAATGTGGAGGGCTGGGGATTGTACGCCGAGTGGTTCATGCTGCCCTACATGCCGGACGAAGGCAAGCTGGTGTCGCTGGATTACCGGCTGTTGCGCGCGGCACGCGCGTTTCTCGATCCCGAGCTTCAGCAAGGCAAGCTAACTCCAGAGCAGGCGATGCAGGTTCTGGAGAAAGACGTCGTTTGCTCGAAAGCTTTCGCGACGGAAGAAGTCGAGCGGTTTACCTTCCGCATGCCCGGCCAGGCCGTGTCGTACTTCGACGGCTACACGCGGCTGCGCGATATTCGCTCCTCCGCGGAGAAGGCGATGGGAGCGAGATTCAACGTACAGAAATTCCACGATTTTGTGTTGGCCCAGGGACTCCTTCCGCCGAATCTGTTGAAGAAGGCGGTGATGGAGCAGTTCGTGAAGGAGTGATCGGTCAAATCTCCACGCCACGAGATACAGCGCGGCGGCAGCGCAGCCCGCGCTAGGCTCCCGCTTCCAACTCCATTACGAGTCCGTTCGGATCTTTGAAGCGCAGCAAATGTTCGTCATTCGACGGCGCGATCTGGGCGCCGAGCATTTTCAGCCTATCCGCGACC
The DNA here is from genome assembly GCA_036557165.1 of Bryobacteraceae bacterium. Classification (GTDB taxonomy): domain Bacteria; phylum Acidobacteriota; class Terriglobia; order Bryobacterales; family Bryobacteraceae; genus Palsa-187. The sequence continues at coordinate 87,526 of DATBIA010000103.1, read as the reverse complement.
GCCCGCCGGTCGAAACTCGCGATGCGAATGCAAATATGATCGACGCTCGGCATCTGTCCCGCCGCAACCGGCTGCAGGCCGAGACGCGTCTTCGCTGCGGCGAACCGGACTCGCTCGGGCTTTTTGGTGCGCGAAAGCTCCCTGCCGAAAAACTTCCGATAGTACGCCGCCGATCTTTCCAGATCCGATACGGCGAGCACTATATGATCGAACCCAATGGCCTGAACCAGGGGCGCTTCTTGACTGATTCGCGACGCCGGAACGATCGTCTTTGCGAGTCCTCCGGGCACACCGAGCAGTTGCAGCCGGAGGCCATCGGGATCCTGAGCCATACCGCCGGGTCCCGTGCCCATCTGAATGCCCGCTTCCTCCAAGGCCTTGCGCATGTCCTGCGCCTTGTAATCTTCGACTAGCGCGCAAAAATGATCGATTCGAGGGGGTCCGGGGTTATTGGCGTTTCCACCGCCAAAAGCGATGTAAGAAATCCCCAGACGCGCGTAGAACCGGGGCGGTGGATCGCGTTCCTGAAACAACTGTGGATCGAAGATGCGCCCGTAGAATTTGGCCGTCGCCTCTTGATCGGGGACGGTCATGCCGATGTGCTCCAGGCCGCTAGTGCGCAGCGGCAACTGCGTTTGCTGGGCTAGTGCGCGAACCGCCGGGACCGCGATTGCGCCCGCGATCGCCCCAAGCGACTGCAAGGTCCGGCGGCGAGTCAGGACAGCGGCATCCCGCGAATGCATGCTGAAGTCTCCTTTGGGCTGGAAAACATTATATGTTTTGCGCCGAGCCGTTTCAAAGGTCCGGCCGGTGAAGCACACCCCGATTTCGAAGAAATATAATAGTTAACGAAATCGGAAACAAAATCCCGGTTCGCGCGTCTCGCTAATCATCACGGAGGTGCGGCGTGAGCGTTCAGCGTCGTCTTCTAACCGTGGCCGCGGCGATCGCCGCCACGGCCGTTTCCTTCATCGCGAGCGGCCAGGAGCCTTCCAAGGCCCGCTTCGATAAAAAGCTTTCTCCCGACCGGCAGATTCTTCAAGCGCTCAATCGCTTGACCTTTGGACCGCGCCCAGGAGATGTCGAAGAGGTCCGCCGGATGGGCGTCCAGAAATGGATCGAGCTGCAGTTGCATCCGGACCGAATCGCGGAAGCCCCTGCGCTCGAGGGCAAGCTAAAACCTCTTGAGACGCTGCGGATGGAGCCGGCGGAGATCATCAAACAGTACCCGCTCTTTGCTCAAAACTTCGCGATTCAGATCCGGCCGGCTTTGCTGAATCAACTGGTTTCCGGGGACCAGATGCGTAAAATCCAAACCGGAACGGCGGAGGAACGGAAATCCACGCTGATGGCGCTCGATCCCGAGAAGCGCAGGAAGGTGCTGGCGCAAATCAACCCGCCGCTGGTCGAAAGCTTTCCCGATCTCAAGCAAGAGGCCGAGGAAGCGCGGAAGATGCAGCAGGAAGAGCAGATGAAGGAGCGGCGGCGCTTGAATCCGCAGCTCAGCGATCTGTTGAATCCGGACCAGATGGCGACCGCGCAGCGCGGCAACCGCGAACAGCTTGCGGACTTGTTCAGCTATTTCGATCCCGGCAAGCGAGAATTGCTGGCGGCGGCAATGCCGCCTCAGTCGCTGGCCGAATTCCCGGAGATGCGCCGCATGGGGATGCGCCATCGGCAGCCGCAGCAGGTACTGGAGGCGGACCTGCGGGAAGGCAAGGTTTTTCGCGCGATCTATTCCAACCGGCAGCTTGAGGAAATGCTGGTGGATTTCTGGTTCAATCACTTCAACGTTTTTGCCGGCAAGAACATCACGAACGGCTCGGAGCGGCCGCTGCTTGCAAGCTACGAGCGCGACGCCATTCGGCCGCACGTGTTCGGATCGTTCAAAGATCTGCTGCTGGCAACGGCGCGGCATCCGGCCATGCTGTACTACCTCGACAATTGGGAATCGATGTCGCCCGATGGTCTCGATGAGATGCAGGTGGGGCCGTTCGCCACCGCGCCTCCGCCGCCCGGCTTTCCCGTCCCGCAAAATCGGCAGGCGCACGGAATCAACGAAAACTACGGCCGCGAAATCATGGAATTGCACACGCTGGGGGTCAACGGCGGCTATACGCAGCAGGATGTGATCGCGGTGGCGCGATGCTTCACCGGCTGGACCATCAAGCGCCCGTTCACCGATCCCCAGTTCGTTTTCGCCGGCTTCATGCACGATACCGGCGAAAAAACCGTGCTCGGGCACAAAATTCCGGCGGGCGGCGGCGAGCAGGACGGATTGCAAGTCATCGATATCCTCGCCCACCATCCGTCCACGGCAAAATTTATCTCAAAGGAACTGGCTCAGCGTTTTGTGGCCGACGACCCGCCGCAATCGCTGGTGGATCGCATGTCGCAAACCTTCCTCAAGACCGGCGGCGATTTGCGCGCGGTGATGGAGACGATGTTTGGTTCGCCGGAATTTTTATCCGAAGGCGCGTGGCTGGCGAAAGTGAAATCGCCGCTTGAAATGGTAGCGAGCGCGGTGCGCGCCACCGGAGGCGATACGATCGACACCATGACGCTGGCCCAAAAGATCGGCGATTTGGGCGAGCCTCTATACGGCAAGCTGGACCCAAACGGCTATCCCAATACTGGCGACGGTTGGCTGAACACCAGCGGGCTGTTGGGGCGGGTCAATTTCGGGACGGCTCTGGCTTCCGGGCAGATCGCGGGCGTGAAGCTCGATGTTTCGCGGTGGGACGGCAACCCGCCGGCCGCGGTCGTGAGGGAAGTGCTTGGCCGGGACGCGTCGCCGCAAATGCAGGCGGCGATCGATGCCGGTCTCGAAAGCAAAGAGCCGGCGTCGCGGCTGCTTTTGGGCCTGATTATCAGCTCGCCCGATTTCCAAAGGAGGTAAATCCCCATGTTGACTCGCCGGTTTTTTCTGCGTGGTTCCGCGATTGCGATAGCAGGCGTCGGTTCGGCGCCGCAATGGCTTGCTCGGGCGGCTTCCGTCGAAGGCAAGCGCAAAATCCTGGTGGCGATCTTCCAGCGCGGCGCTTGCGACGGGCTGAACGTGGTCGTGCCGTTTGCGGAAAAACGCTACTACGAACTTCGGCCGACCCTGGGCATTCCGGCGCCCGAATCGGATCGAGGCTCTTCCGATGTGCGTTCGATCACGCAAGTGGCTGCTCCGGGAATCGTGCTGGGGCCGGGCGGGCAGAGCGCCATCGATCTCGACGGCCGCTTTGGACTGAATCCCGCGCTGCAGCCGTTGAAGGCTCTGTGGGATAAGGGGCAGCTGGCGATTATCGAAGCGACCGGTTCTCCCGATCCCAGCCGTTCGCATTTCGACGCGCAAGACTACATGGAATCGGGCACTCCCGGAAAGCCTTCGAGCGATGGATGGCTGAACCGCGCATTGCCGCCGGTGGGGCCGGACACTTCGCCCGTGCGCGCCGTGGCGATGGGATCGCAGTTGCCCCGCACTCTGCGCGGCGAGCGCTCCGCGATCGCGGTGAACAACACGCAGCAATTTCAAACCGGCAATCAGGATGCGGCGAGCATTATCGAAAATATGTATGCCACTACCGCCGACGCGAAGCTGGGGCGCACCGGTCGGGACGCCTTTGCCGCGATGAAAACGATTCAGGCGCTGAACCAGCAGCGTTATTCTCCCGCGAACAACGCGCAGTACGGAGCCGGAGGAGAGCTGGGCCGCAGCTTGCAGCAACTCGCGCGGCTGATCAAAGCCGACGTCGGCGTCGAGGCGGCGTTCGCCGAAGTTGGCGGATGGGATCATCACGGCAACGAAAATCCGCAGCTTTCCAATTTGCTGCGGCAGTTCGGCGCGGCGCTAGCGGCCTTCTGCGCGGATATGGGCGACAGAATGGAAGACATCGTTCTGGTGAGCATGTCGGAATTCGGCCGTACGGCGCAAGAGAACGGCAACTCGGGAACCGACCACGGGCATGGCGACGTGATGATGGTGCTCGGCGGACCGGTGCACGGCGGCAAGGTCTACGGCAAGTGGCCGGGGCTCGAAAAGGAACAGCTTTACGAGGGCCGCGACCTCGCCGTGACCACAGATTTCCGCACCGTGCTCGGGGAGCTTGTAGGCGAGCATTTGGGGCAGAAGGATTTGGCGCACGTGTTCCCGGGCTTCGAAATGGGGGAGAGGTTGGGGCTACTTAAGGCATAATCGAGTAACGTATGGACGGACTTTCGCGCGCGTGCATCGGCGCGGTCCTTCTTTCGGCTGCGGCGTACGGGCAGTCCAGGCGCGTCCTCCCCGTTCCTCTCGAAGCGGTTTCTGCAGTGCTCGATCAGTTCGAGCGATACTCCATCGTGGCCTTGTCCGAAGGGCCGCACAATAACCAGAAGGGACACGATTTCCGCCTCGCGCTGGTGCGCGATCCTCGATTCGGCCGCCTGGTCAACGATGTCGTGGTCGAATTCGGCAACTCCCGCTATCAACCGGTGATGGACCGCTTCACCGCTGGAGCCGACGTCCCATACCGGGAGCTGAGGCACGTCTGGGAAGACACGACCATGCCCGGGCCCATCTGGGATTCGCCGGTTTATTACGAGTTCTTCGCGGCGATTCGCGACGTTAACCGCGCCACCGGTTCGCACATTAGAGTTTTGCCCGGCGACCCGCCGATCGATTGGGCGTCGATCCGCGGCGCCGGCCAGATCGACGCTTATTACCCGCAGCGAAGTCCGCACGCGGCAGCGGTTATTCAGCGGGAGGTGCTGAAGAAGAACCATCGTGCGCTGGTCGTGTACGGCGAGGGCCACCTGATCGGGCGTGGAACGCGCGCCGACACGTTGGTAGCCATTCTGGAACGCGATTCCCAAGCGCGCATCTTCACGATTTCCAACAGGTACGCGGATCTATCGCGCTTCCAGACGGGCTCGGCTTGGCCGGTTCCGAGTCTGATCCTGGTCGAGGGCACGACGCTAGGCGCCGAACCATATGGCCGGCTGGTTGGCGACGATGCATCGGCCAAGGGGCCGCCGCTCGAATACTTTTTCGATGCCGTACTACATCTGGGAGGACCGTCCGCTCTATCGATGACCGAAGTACAGAAGAGCGTCTGCAACGATTCCGAGTACTTGAAGATGCGATTCGAGCGGTTCGCGCTGACCGCAACGCCCGACGGTCCCGATCCGGGCGCGGAATTGAAACGTCTGTGCGGGCTGACAGCGGATCGTTAAGCCGCGCGGATTCTCGCTCACGTCGGAATTCATCACGAATTCAAAGGAAATTCCGCTGAATTCATCCCAGAAAACATTGGCTTGCAATAAAAAGGCTCAGACCGTAGGTGGTCCAAAAACGACACACGACGGATTTCAGCACCGTCCACGATGTTTTCATCGATTATTCACCCTCTACTTCCAACCTGCGTAATCGATAAAGATTTTTATCAGGGTGCGCTCGTGTTCCCCAACGGGCTGTTCCGCAGTCTCATAAGCATCGGTAGTCGCACCTGTGGTGCGCGAATCCTGTTTTAGATCGCCGGGAAAGGGCGCTGTGGGTGGCGAAAAACTCTTTTCCTCGGGCGGTTTTCCCCAGTTGTATCGGCATGCAAGCTTACGTCGAAGAACTGTTTCACTTCGCGGCCGACCTTTCCCCGGCTGATCGCGCGCGCTTTCTAGATGAGTGCGAGATCGATCCGGCCACTCGACGCGAAGTGGAAGCCTTGTTGGCCTACGACTCGCCGCCCACTACATCGTTGGAAGGGGAGATCAGGCTGGTCGCGGAACGGGCGCTCGAACGGTTTGGTCCGCGCAGCCTGCGCTGCGGCCCCTACCGGCTGGGCGATGTTATCGGGTGGGGTGGGATGGGCGCCGTTTATACAGCCGAGCGCGTGGATGGCGAAATCGCCCAGCGAGTGGCCTTGAAACTGTTACCGTCCGGCTCGAACGATCCGCGATTGCGGCAGCGCTTTCTCGCGGAGCGCCAGATTCTCGCCGCGCTTTCGCATCCCAACATCGCCCGTCTGCTGGACGCCGGCCATCGGGAAGACGGGCAGCCTTATCTGGCGATGGAATACGTCGAAGGAAAACCGATCGACGCTTATGCCGCCGGACTCGATTTGCGCCGGAAGATCGCGTTGTTTCTCAAAGTGTGCCATGCGGTTGAATATCTGCATGCGAACCTGCTGGTGCATAGCGATCTGAAGCCCGCTAATATTCTTGTGAACGCGGCGGGTGAACCAAAATTACTGGATTTCGGTATCGCGAAAACGCTTCATTCGGATGCCGGTTCCGGGGCGGAGGGCATGCGCATGCTGACGCCGGAATACGCCAGCCCGGAGCAAGTGGCGGGCGGCCCGGTCACCACCGCGACAGATATCTACTCTCTGGGCGCGGTGCTGTACAAACTCCTGACGGGATCTTCCCCCCACCGGTTTGAAAACGAGCCGGCGGAAGCGATCGTCTCCGCCATTTGCGGAGGCAGGATCTCTCCCCCGTCTGCATTGTTAGAAAGGCTTAGAGGCGATCTCGAAGCCATTTTGATAAAGGCGCTCCGCACGGAGCCGCGAGAGCGCTACGCAACCATTGCACAACTGGTCGAGGATTTGGAGAATTTTCTCCAATCGCGTCCGATTCGCGCGCGGGAACGCGACGTTTGGTATCGAACTCGGAAATTCCTCGGACGAAACCGGCTCCCGGCCATGGCGGCCGCGTTCGCTGTCGCAAGCCTTGCAACCGGCTTGACGATCGCGCTTCGCGAGCGCGCCGGCGCGCGGAGGCGCTTGTTGGAAGCGCCCCATAGCAATCGGAGGCATACTCTTGGAGCTAACTCTATTACTTCAACGTCTTGAAACCGACCGCGAGGCGATCGCTCGCGTCATTCCGCTGGTCTACGACGAATTGAAACGCCTGGCGAGGTCTCATTTGCGGCGCGAGACCAAAGCCATCGCATTGGAGCCTACCGCTCTGGTGCATGAAGCGTTTCTCAAGCTCGCGAGGGGGCGGCATCCTCCTTACGAAAATCGAGCGCACTTCTACGGCATCGCTTCCAAGCTGATGCGGCAGGTGTTGGTGGACGCGGCCCGGGCGCGCGGCGCGGAAAAGCGCGGGCCGGGGCAGGAGGTCGCGCTCGCGGAAGTTCGCGATCAGGGAATCCAACCGGACCGGTGTCTAGCCGTTCTCGACGACGTGCTGCGCCAGCTTGAAAGAACGGATCCCTTCAAAGCGGAGCTGATCGAAATGCGCTACTTCGGCGGCATGACGGCGGACGAAACGGCGCTGATCGTCTCTAAGCCCGTGCACATGGTGCGCCGCGAGCTTCGCTTGGCTCAAGCGTGGTTGCGTCGGGAAATGGCTGGCGTGAGCGCCGGCGGGTAGGAGGTTCCCGTGGCGCACGCTTTAGCGTGCCGCCGTGGGCTTCAGCCCACGGTCCAGATTCGGCGAGCTGAAGTGTACGCCACAGTCGCCACCGGCCGCTTGGTGAAATAATGACTAGAGTTCAATGCTCCATCCGGATACGGAACTACGGTTCATCGATTCCAAGATCGGATTCGGCGTGTTCGCCACGCGACCGATTCCGCGCGGCTCAATTACCTGGGTTCAGGATGAGCTAGACCGCGTGTTAACCGCGGAGAAATTACAACAATTAGGGCCGAGCTACGCAGCCATTCTTGCCAAATATTCCTATTTGAACGGGCGCGGCGAGTACATCTTGTGTTGGGATTTAGCGAGGTATATTAATCACTCCTGCTCCCCTTCCTGCCTTAGCGGGGGCTACAACTTCGAGCTGGCCGTGCGCGATATCGGCGTCGGCGAGGAACTGACGGACGACTACGCCACGCTGAACCTGAGCGAAAGCTTCCAGTGCCTTTGCGGGGCGCTTGGCTGCCGCGGCACGGTTAGCCAGGACGACGTCTATGCGCTCGCCGGCCAATGGGACGATGCTGTTCGCGAAGCCTTTCCACTGATCGCCAAGGCGCCCCAACCCCTGTGGGAGCTGGTCGAGGAAAAATGGGAGGTTGAAGCGGCTCTGGCAGGCGGCGAAATCGCTTCGTGCCGAGTGAACCTTCGCGGCTTCACTCAACCGGATTCGCTCCGAAAATGCGCGACACGAGGCGGCTGATTGGACGCTGCCTGCGCCACCTCAGGCCGCATCTCCGTCTATGCCCCATCATCGGAGCGAGCCTGCTGGTGGAGGCGGCATTTTATTCGGGGCTGCCCTTCAGCTTCCGCTACATCGTCGATTACGGACTGCTGGGCCGCAACCACCGCCTTTTGGGCATATTCATCGCGGCATTGCTGGGAGGCGCGGTAGTCGCGACGCTTCTGGGATTGCTCCGCGACCGGCTCTACGCGAAGGTGACCGCCGGCATGCTGGCGGATTTGCGGCTGGAGCTGTTCGATCATCTCCAGCGGCTTTCCATGGACTTCTTCGCGACCCGTCAGTCGGGCGATATCCTGGCCAGCTTCTCCACCGATCTCGCCGTGGTGGAGAAGGCGGCGAGTTCGGCGCTCTCCTGGGCCGTGCTGCCGGGGTTGGACGTGCTCGCCGGCACGGCCCTGCTCTTCGTTCTGGACTGGCGGCTCGCACTGCTCGCGCTGCTGGTGTGGCCGGTCACGGTGGTGGGACCGCGTATCTTTACGCCGCGAATGGCCGAGGAAAGTTTTCGCCGCAAAGAGGCCGAGGCCGGCATGTTGAGCTTCGTGCAGGAAAACGCGGGCGCGCAGATGCTGGTCAAGGCATTCGATTTGGTGGAATCGTCCCGGGTGTTTTTTGCGCGGCGAGTGCATAGCGTCCGCGAAAGCATGGTGCGGGTGGGAACGCTTTCCGGCCTGATCGAACGCTCGTCCTATGTGGGGACGATGTTTTTTCAAGTGGTGCTGCTTGCGGCGGGAGTCTATCTGGCGGTGCGCGGGAGACTGACCGTGGGCGCGTTAGCCTCCATTCAAGCGATTTTTCTGAGCGTCAGCAATTCAGTGGCGAACATCGCGCAGTACTTTCCCAATCTGGTGGAAGCGCTGGGAGGACTGCGCCGGATTGAGAATCTTCTGGAGCGTGAACCGCGGGTGCTGGATTCCGGTGCCGCCGACGCTTCCGGCCGCTGGAGCGACATCCGGTTTCGCGGCGTGCGCTTCAGCTACTCCAACCAGGGATTCGATCTGAACGATCTGACCTTTTCCATTTCGCGGGGGCAATCGCTGGCCATGGTCGGTTTAAGCGGTTCGGGAAAAAGCACGATTTTGGCGCTAATGATGCGTTTGTACGATCCAGCCGCGGGCGCGATCGAGTTCGATGGGGTCGATATTCGCAAGATTCGCCTGCGCTCGCTGCGGTCCCGCATCGGCTACGTGCCTCAGGAGAGCTTTTTGTTCGATCTGAGCCTGCGGGAGAACATCCGGCTGGGGCGCCCCGAGGCGTCGGACGAAGAAGTGGAAGCGGCGGCTCGCGCGGCGGAGATCCACGATTTCATTCGGCAGTTGCCACAAGGCTATGAAACGCCGGCGGGCGAGCGCGGCGGACGGCTTTCCGGCGGGCAGCGGCAGCGCGTCGCGCTGGCCCGCGCTCTGGTGCGCAAGCCGGATCTTCTGATCCTCGACGAAGTCACGTCGGCCCTGGACCCGGCCACGGAATCCGCGATTCAGGCGACGCTCGAGCGTCTCCGCGGCGCGCGCACGATCGTTTCGGTGACCCACCGGCTGCAAGCGGTAACCGCAGCCGATCGCATCGTGGTTCTAGAGCGCGGACGCGTCGCTCAGGAAGGCTCGCACGAAGAACTGCTGCGCCAATCCGGGCTGTACCGGCAACTCTGGGAAAAACAGCAGGGCGCCATCCTCGATCCGGTGCGCCGGCAGGCCAAGATATCGGTAGAGCGCGTCCGCCAAGTGCCTGTGTTTTACGGCATGGGGGAAGACTCGCTCCGGGAGGCGGCCTCTCTGTTCCGGACCGAGGAAATGGCGGAAGGCCATACGGTGCTTCGCGCCGGGGAGACGGGCGATCGGCTTTACGTCATCGTGCGGGGCAGCGTGGAATGGAAATCCGTCGCCGGGGACCGGACCACGCAGCGGTCTGTGCTTCAGGACGGCGACTGCTTCGGCGAATCGGTGCTGTTGGCCTCTGGGCCGCTGGCAGAAACGGTCACGACGCTCTCGCACTGCGTGTTCCTCACCATGACGCCGCAAGAGTATCGGTCATTGCGGGAGCGGACGGAGAATCGGCGCGTTCAAGCAGGCGCGTGAAGTCCTCCGGCGCCGGCGCTGGCCGCGTGGACCTCTTCCCGCCGCCAACAATCGCGGATGAAATCCGAGACGTGATCGCGATAGCGCTCCCGAATCTCCGGCAGCAGGCAATCGGTTCCGCGAATCGTGCCCCGGCAGCGCGGAGATGCGCAGCGGCATTCGAACGCGGCCATTTCCGGACCGCAGAAGGTTGCGTAATCGACCGCGATCTCCTCGCCGCATGAGATATCGCGCCGGGCCGCCAGATCCAAACCGTCTAGCCAAGCGTTCGGATCGCAAGAGTGATCGATGGGGCGCCAGTCCTCGGGATTTTCGCTCCACATGGCGCTGACGCCGCTCGAAACGGGCCAGGCATAACGCTCGAACCATTCCTTCCGCAACCCACTCCAGCATTGCTTCACGTGCTGCCGCGACACCAGCACCTGCGGACGCTCCTCGTAAGCCTCCACGATTTCGCCTGCCGCAATCTCGCGCGCGGCAAACATACCGAACCCGCGGCCAGCGCGATAGCGAAGCGTCCAGGCCTTGCGCGCGCGGTCGCGGCGGCGGAAGGCGCGGTGGATGAGATGCTCCAGGAATCCCCGGTGGCCGGCGGGATCGCTCGCCAGAATGAAATCGGCGCTACCGAATTGTCCCTCCGGATAAAACACGCCGCAATATGGGTTAATTTCGAGCATGTAAAGGCGTCCCGAGGCGTCCATGCGCAGATCGCACCGTGCGTAGCCGGTCCCGCCCAGGGCCGCGAACGTCAGGGCGGAAGCTTCGCGGAGACGCGCGGCCAGCGGCTCCTCGACTGCTCGCGTGCCCAATTTTTCGTAGTCCTTCCATTTCAAATCGAAATGTTTGAAGGATTCGCCCTCGGGGAACAGGAACTCAACCGGCTGAAGCGCCCAGGCTTCGTCGTCGTCGACGCGCGATTCTGCAACCAGCACCGTGAATTCCCGGCCTTCTATGAATTCTTCCACCAGGGCGGACCCATAAGCCTCGCGCATGCGCGCGGCCTCTCGCCGCAGTGCCGCGACGGAGGTCACGCGGGACTCGCGAGTTAAGCCGACGCTCGAATAGCCCCGAGGCGGCTTGACGATCAGAGGAAAGCGCAACTCGCGCGCCGCCCAATCGACGTCGGCATTAGCCGCCGCCGTGACGTACGCTGGAAAATCCACGCTTACGGAATGAGACGCCATCTTCATCGCCTCGCGCGACGGGTCGTAGAACGCCGAGCCCGATCCGGTAAACGCCACGCCAAGACGCTCTAGAGCCTGGACCACTTCTATGCCCGCGCGGTCCTCTTCCCACGCGCCGTCGCAGAGATTGATGGCGAGATCGAAACCGGCGCGGGCGATCTCCGCGACCTGCCGGGTGGCGGATGCTTTGACGATCTGGAAGTTGGTGTAGTCGTGATCGGGCAGGTATCGGGCCGGATCGCAATCGAGGTCCAGATCCTTTAATGGAGACGAGGAGCCTTCGTAGGACGGGTGCAAAACTGCGATTCTGAGGCGCTGTGGCAAGCTAAAGCATACCCCACGTAGCATCCGCGTTCGCGTAAAATCGTTGGGAGGGAGCCTGAGATGAAGATGAATCGGACCCGCTTAGCCGTAACGATGGCGGCAGCCGCGCTGGTAAGCGTCCCCGCGTTCGCCCAAGTCGATCTGTCCGGGGCCTGGCGTCCGGCGCCGGCTGAAGATCTGGTCGGGAATCCGGACCTCATCGATTATTTGGGAATTCCGATCAACGATGCCGCCCGCCAGTGGGCCCTCAGTTGGGACCCCGACCGCCTGGGGCTGCAAGAGCACCAGTGCCAGGTGCACACCGCGGCCTATATCTACGGCGGGCCTTTGCAGCTTCGGATATGGGAGGAAAGGGACGCGCAAACCCAGAACGTCGTCGCGATCCGCAACTACATCAGCACCTATGAGCAGAACCGGACCATCTGGATGGATGGCCGCCCGCACCCGCCCGACTACGCATCGCACACGTGGATGGGGTTCTCGACGGGCAAATGGGACGGCAATATTCTCACCGTTTACACCACGCACATCAAGCAGGGCTGGTACCGCCGCAACGGCGTCCCCTCAAGCGATCGGATCACGCTGACCGAGCACTTCATCCGGCACGACAACCATCTCACCTACATCAGCATCGTCAACGATCCGGTTTATCTTTCCGAGCCGTTGGTCAGAACGCACAGCTACGTTTTATCCGCGGACTCGGGTGGCAACTGGCTGTGGCCCTGCGAGTACGTCGACGAGCTGCCGGGAAAACCCCGCGGCGATGTGCCCAGCTACATGCCCGGCCAGAATCCGTTCCTATCGGAATTCGGCGCGAGGTACCAGATACCCGTGGAAGCGACGCTAGGCGGGGCCGAGACGATGTATCCGGAATATCGGGAGAAGCTCAAGGCCATGAAGCCGCCGCCCAAGCCCGCGCGGGCCGAAGCGAATCGCTGAGCGATCAATAGCTGGGCGTCATTCAAAGCGGGGCCGGAAAGCCCGCTCGACGATGCATTCATCCCCACCCCCAGGACCCCGAGGGCTCGGCGCCTACGGTTTTCTGGGCTGGGGTTCGGCCGCGCGCGCGTTGGCCTTTTTGCAAAGCACGGCTCGGACATATGGCCCGATCTCCCACTGGCGAGTGTTCAACCAGCGCCTGTTCCTGATCGACGATGCCGAATTGATCGAGCAAGTGCTGGTTAGAGAGCAGCACAAATTTACCCGCGACCGGGGCGCGATTCTGTTGCGAGAACTAGTGGGCGACGGCCTGCTGACCAGCGACGAGCCGCGCCACCGCGAACGCCGGCGCGTCTTGCAACCCGCCGGGAAATACCCCAATCCCTATCCGTTTCCAGACCGGAAAGCCCTTACTTCAGCAGCGTCGGAGGCGATATGACTGGCCACTTCGCAGCCTTGCCGAAAGCTCACGTCGGTCATTCTGCAGGAGACTGATTTCGTGTCCGAGTTTCTGAGCTTTCTTCAACAACTCCGGAATCATATGGTCTTCCCCCGGGGTGAGCGGCCGATTTCGCTGCTCCCCAGCGTGAACCATCTCGCGCGCGAGATCGAGCAAGGCGGCGCGCTCTCGTTCCTTTTGTGCAATCAGGCCAGATGTCCGATGTAAAAGCCTCGCCAATACTGTGCGGGGGCGTCACCCTATCAATTCGTCCGAAGGCCGAAATGCTACTTCAGAACGTAAACTTCGCGGCTATCTGTGAAATCCGCGGAGGATCGGCGTGGGTTACGTATCCGAACGTTGCGCTGTTGATGTTACCGTCAACCGCACTACCGCCAAAGAACTGAGCATGATTGAACGCGTTAAAGGTCTCGATACGGACTTCAAGCGTTTTCGACTCGCCCAAGCTGGTGATTTTGTGGAGCGCAGCGTCGAAATTGTCCATACCCGGACCGTAGAACGGTCGTCGCGCAGAGTTGCCCGGAGTCCCCAGCGCATTGGGGCTGAACAGTGAATTATTGAAATATGCGCTCCCGTTGCGGGGATCATGATTGATTTGAAGGTTCCCGTGCACGACATCCGGAAGATCGATGCTGACACCGTTAATGCCATTGTTCTGGACGTTGATAAGGGCGTTGTCTCCGAGACTTGCGAATGTGACTGGGACGCCGGTTGCAAACCGGGTGATGCCGGAAATCGCCCAGCCCTCGACGAGTCTGTTCTTCGTGTGGAAGAGCCTTTCTAAGGGAAGCTCGTAGTTGTAGCTGAATACGAGGTTGTGCTTGATATCGAACGCGGAAACGCCGTACTCCTGCCGGTAGTTATATGGGTTGACCTGCTCCTGCAGATTCGACGACCAGTCGAGAGACTTGCTGTAGCTGTAGCTCGCGAGCACGGTAAGCGCGCCTTTGGTCCGCTTTACAGTAAGCTGCGCCGCGTTGTAGTTGGAATTTCCCATATTGGCGAAATACCCGTCGCTTCCGATCGCATTGCTGAAGGGCGCGCGCGTACCCTTCACCACGGTTCCGTTGGCTCTGGTGTAGATCCCGTTTTCGCCGAATGGGCCACAGGTCGGTGTGCCCGGAGCGACATCCTGGGGCTGACTGAGACCAAGGCAGAGGGATGGAACTCCGGGATTCGCGCCGAGCGATGTCAGAAGGTGCCGGCCGAGGGAACCGACATAACTCGCCGAAACCAAATAGCTGGAGCCGATCTGACGCTCGATTGTCACATTCGCGGTCATCGCGTAAGGCGTGCGGTTTTTGTAGAAGTAGCTGATCGCTCCGTTAATGGGTACGTAGCGGCTCCAATCGGTGGAGAACGGGTTCTTCGGCGACACGTTGTACGGCGGAACGTTGACAGGGAATTGCTGAGGATATTGAGTACCCGTTAGCGCTCCCACAAACGGTTGCGCAAATTGAGGCGGCTCGGGGCTCAAGTATGTCAGACCATAGGGAGGGTTACCGGTCGGGTAAGCAACGGTCAGTCCTTCGATCGCCGTGAAGAAGCGCCCCGCGCCCAAGCGAACGCTTGTTTTCCCAGGGCCACCTGTCAATTTGCTCAGCAGACCGCCCGACCAACCGGGGGAATACGCGATGCCGAGACGCGGGGAGAAGTCATTGAGCGGCGTCGGCGCAATCGTCGAAGGCACTCTTGTATCGCCCGGCAAAACGTAACCCGTCGGAGCACCGGGAAACTGGACCGAATTCTCGCCATAGATCAATGTCGAGATTTGATTGTGTTCTTCAGACCAGGGCCGAATGTAGTCCCACCGAAGTCCGTAGTTGATGGTGAGATTCGAGCGAATGCGCCAGCTATCCTCCACGAAAAGTCCGGCGTTCACCGAAAGTTCATAGAATGCGGGCGAGGACTGTTGAGAGTAGTTATCTGGTAGGCCCAGCAGGAAATCGGCGAACCCATTTCCGGTAGACTGAGCGCCGGAGCCAAAGAACGAGAACGTGCCATTCGCGACGAGGTTCGGGAGCTGCTTCACTTTGAATCGTGCGTATTGGCCGCCGAACTTCAGCGTGTGGTTCCCACGGACCTTGGAGAAGCTGTCGGTGGCTTGGTACGTGTTATTCACCTGGCCCAGCGAAAACGGGTTAGTGCCAATGGTGAAGGTGTTGAAGTACAAGGTCTCGACGCCGACGTACTTGGGGAATCCGGGTTGAATTCCAGTAGCGCCCGTCGCGAATCCCTGATCGGCGGGACTGACGCCCACGCCGCCCTGCGGCGTACCGAGCTGATTATCCAGACGCGTAAAACTGATGCGGGCTTCGTTGACGGCTGCTGGGCCGAAGCTCATAGTGTGGCTCAATACGATCAATTGCGTCAGCCCATTTGAGAGCGCGTTGAAGCCTGGAACGGTCGCTCCGCCGAAGCCGCTCGGATAGGGATTATTCTGGTCGTACCGATCCGCAAAATAATAGAGATAAAGTGCGCCCCGTCTTTCCGAGTTGAAATCCATGCGCAATGCGCCCTTGTCGTCGTTGAGCCGGTTCTTTTCCGTTCCCGACGAGAACAGACCGCGGCCTATATTGGGAATCGGGATGTATTGCAGAAGCCGTGTGGCTGGCGCGGAAAACGCTCGCGGGGGGATAATCGCATTCGGAAACACGCAGGGTGATGTCGATGCGCAGTTCGGCTTGTAGTAAGACTCGCCGTTCGTCACGGCGTAGCCGAGGCGGCCTGTAAGTGTCTGGGCCAGAAACGCTCCATTCACGTGCCCGGCCAACGTGTCGGCCGCATCGGTGAAATCGCCGGCACGGTTTGCAAGCGACGGCACCGGGACCAAGCCCGTCTCAAGACCCTGGATGGTGCGCTGGCCCTGATAATCGCCGAAGAAGAAAATCTTGTTCCTGCGGATCGGCCCGCCAATTGTGCCGCCGACCTGGTTCTGCTGGAACGTTGAGCGTTCGGGAGAAAAGAATCCACGAGAGTCGAGAGCCGTGTTGCGGAGGAATTCGAACGCGGAACCATGAAAATCGTTACCTCCGGCCTTCGTAATCACGTTAACTATCCCGCCACTGTAGCCGCCGTATTCCGCGTCGGCATTGCTGGTGAGAATGCGGAACTCGGCAATGGAGTCGAGATTGGGGATGATGCCAGCCTGTTGACCGATCGTCTCCTGAACACTTGCGCCGTTCAGATAGAACCCATTGGCCGATTCACGCTGCCCGTTAATCGAGAACTGCCCGGTATTGCCGTTCCCCGCAACAGGCACGGTTCCAAATCCCCCTCCGGAAGTGCTGTTGCCGGCGCCACTGGTAGTGATGGGAGTAACGCCGCCCTGGATCGCCAGCAGATCAGTGTAGCTGCGGCCGTTTAAGGGAAGCGCCGCCACCTGTCTGTTGCCGATCGCCTGACCGAGTTTCGTATCCGAGGTTTCCACCTGCGCTGCGTCTTCGGTGACAGTCACGCTCTCGTTGACTCCGGCAAGATCGAGCGGAATCTCCAGTTGGATTGCACTGCCTACATCGATTACAAGGTCTGTCCGCTTATAGAGGCGGAAGTTCTCCATCGTGACAACGAGTTCATACGTTCCGATGGGCACTACGGGGAATGCAAACGCTCCCGCGTTGTCGGCCTCCGTCGCCTGTTTAACCCCTGTGGCCCGGTTCGTCAGAGTTACCCTTGCATGGGGAATAAGATTATCGGCGGGGTCCTTTACGGTTCCAAGGATCTTGCCCGATGTGTCAGCCCCGCGCGCACTCCCGAATAGCCCGAGCAGCACCGCGATTTCTACCGTCACTTGCTGGATAAACGTCATGATTTTCTCTCCTGCATCGTTAGGCACACTTCTCCTGCAGGCACCCGATCAGGTGCTCCGTTCGTCAACTCTTGACGGGGAGTCCGGCCTGACGAGAACTGCAGGCCATTGAAGGTCAGCCTTAAGCTATCGTCAGAACGGGCTCGCCCGGTTTACCTGGAGGCCCAGTCACGTTGATTTGTTGCTGAATTCAGCATCACTACGGACTTCCGATCTCATCGGGTGCGGAGCCCATACAGCGCGTCCATCGGCAAACGCACTTCGAGAAGCCGTTGAATCCAACGGGCTGTCGTCCTCAGCGTTTTCATCATTTTCATCCGCATTGGGTTGCCCTCCTTTCGTTGAAATGAATTCATCCAGAACTTCAACCGCGAACGACTTCCGCAAGCTGCAGAACTCGAAAAATAAGCAGTCCGAAAATCAGCAGCAAATAGCCGCGAGGCGCAAATAAGCACACGCGTACCGTCTTCGTCATTTGCATCGGAGGAAGATGCTCGGTGTCGATCTTTTCCTCAGGTTGGTCGTCCAGGGGGTGGACGACAGTAAAGACGGTCGGTTCCTCGTTGGTTACATCATCGAATTCAGTTGTCAGAGTCACGACGTTCTCCATTCCGATCTTGGGAAGACCTGCGGGACTGCGACTTGCGCCGCCAGCAGCAACGACAGCACGAATAGCAGAACCACAATTGTCCAGTTCACGACGTTGTTCCAACGCTTGTTGGCGAATCGTTCGCCCAAGACCTCTTTGTCATTCAGCAAGAGCTGCAAGAAAATAATTGCGGACGGCAGCACGAGCCCCGCAAGAACCTGAACGCCAAGAATGATAAGCTGCAGGGGCGCTCTCGGAATCAACACCAGGCCCGCGGCTGCCATCACGCACAGTGCGTAAACCGCGTAGAAGCCGGGCGCCACAGCGATCTCGCTGTCGAGCGCCTGGGCTTACGGCGAAGTCAAAGGTTGGCCCCACAGCCTCCAGAAGCCGAAAGCGATACTGGCAGTCGAGAGTTAAGAGCCGCGGATAGCGGCCTTTATCGAATCAGAGGCAGGAAACCGTCAGAGACGGAGGCTCCGCTGAGTCGGTATCGATCAACTGTTCGCGCAAGCGACTATTACCGCCGTCAGACAATATGGGCCTCCTTTCTCTTAGGAATTGGGGACATCCGAAGCAGCCCCCATAGACAGACTATACCCGGGGTATCCTTGTAAAGACTTTACGCAATTATTTTTGGTGAATATTCGTTTATGGCCCACACCATCGAAGAGAAGAAGAAGCTACTGAACCGGGTCCGCCGTATCATGGGCCAAGTCGCGGCGATCGAGAAGGCGCTCGACCAGGAGGCGGAATGTTCCGATGTGCTTCACAACATTTCGGCCTGCCGCGGCGCGATGGACGCGCTTATGGCCGAGGTCATCGAAGGGCATATCCGCTATCACATCCTGGCCCAGAACGGAAGCGCAACTGACGAACAGGCACGCGCAGCCGATGATCTGGTGAGCGCTTTGCGGGCCTACCTTAAGTGAAGGTAACCGGCGGACTACTATCGACCGCATGAAAACGCCGGAAACCATTATTATGGAGGATTGTTTTGCGCATACTTGCGGATGTCGTCCAGCTCTGAGTATCCACATCGCAAGGAAGGATCATCAAGAACCGCGTAAATTGGTCAAGGGCGGGGTGCAAGAGCTCCGAGTGGAATTGCGGGCCTTGGCGCTGTTGCAGTTGGCCGAAAATGCTAGCGCCCCTCAAATTGCCAAGGTGATCCCGTTGACCTCACGGGCCATTCGTGGGCTCGGCCATCGCTACCAGCAGACCGGCCTCGTTGGGGCGTTCTATGAATTGCAGCGTCCAGGCGCCGCCGAAGTGCTGGACAACAATAAGAAACGGCGGATCATCGCCATGGTGTGCAGCGACCCGCCGCAGGGTCGCGCTCGTTGGCCGATTCGGCTTGTGGCCGAAGAAGGGGTGAAAAGAGAAACTGGTGTCAGACGTTGGCCGGGAGACGATCCGAATTCCGCTGCTTATGGCGGGGGAAAAATGTGGTGTGTCGCGGACTTCAATTAAGATTACATCGCCAAGATGGAAGACTTGCTGGAACTGTATGACCTCCTGTCGATCCTTCAATTGAGGGAGGGGATGTGAAATGCATACAAAAGTTAGTCGTTCGGGATCGCTCTCTGCGTCTCCCCACTACGTCGCCGGGGCGTCGGGAATTGCTGTTACGAGCGTGATCGACGGGCTCTGGTCGATCTCCGTCTTTGGACTCATCACGAAATTGCGGGCAGAACGAACATGAACGTACAGCCCAATTCTACGCCATCCGCGTCGGGTCTGCCCACTGATGTCGCCCTGCACTACGAGAGGGCCTAGAGGTGACGCGGCTCGATCGAGGAGCCAGCCAACTCGAGTTCGTGCGGACGAAGGATATCATCGAACGCCATCTGCCCGTGGGTCGTTCCACGATCGTTGATGTGGGCGGTGGACCAGGTCGCTACGCCGCGTGGTTGTCTGCGATCGGTCACGAGGTACATCTATTGGATCCAGTAGCCATCCACG
Source organism: Bryobacteraceae bacterium (assembly GCA_036557165.1). Taxonomy (GTDB): domain Bacteria; phylum Acidobacteriota; class Terriglobia; order Bryobacterales; family Bryobacteraceae; genus Palsa-187. Next base: position 68,057 of record DATBIA010000103.1, on the reverse strand, counting down.
TCGAGCAGGCACGCGCTGCCGCTGGCAATGACCAGAAGTTTACGGCCCAGACCGGAGATGCTCTGTCGTTGCCCTGGCCGGATGGCTTTGCGGACGCTGCCGGTCTGCTCGACCCGCTGTACCATCTAGCCGAGCGTGACAAGCGGATCAAGTGCTTGCGCGAGGCGCTGCGCGTCCTGAAGGCAGGCGGCATTCTGTTTGCGGCGTCGATAAACCGATTCGTAAGCAGTTTTGAGGGAGTGTTCAAAGCGCTCTTCGCGGACCCGGAATTCGTGAAGCTGGCGGCGCACGACCTAGAGACGGGACAGCACCTCCCCGCCGCCGGGTCGCACTATTTCGCCACGGCCTACTTTCACAGACCGGAAGAGTTTCAGGATGAGATCCTGAAAGCCGGGTTCTCCCTAAACGGTCTACTGGGGCTCGAGGGGCCGTTCTGGCTCTTGAAGGAATTCGACGACATCTGGAAGACCAACGAAGGCCGCACTCACATCCTGAGACTTGCAAAAGAACTGGAAGGAGAGCCATCGCTCCTTGGGGCAAGCGCTCACCTTCTAGCCGTGGCGAGAAGGCCAAAGTGACCGACCAGATCGATGATGCACAGATGCTCGACCACACCTTTGCCGGCAGTCGCCCCACGCCCTCAGGCAAACGCCACAAATTGGAACAAGCTCGTCCTGAGAGTCAAACCAGCCCGATAACAGCGCGACCTGAATCGTCTTCCTCAGCACTTTACGCACCTTTGCCGAAAGCTTACCTTCCACCGCGCTCAAATCGCCTCCTATGCCGGGGCGATGGCCACGGAGGCCGAACAGTTCGCCAGCGGGTGGCGCGCCGGCGATCGTATCGATATCGGCGAGGAGATGAAGCGGCTCACGCTCAAGATCGTAGGCCGGGCATTGTTCGGAGTCGATTTCGGCGCGAGCGCAGCGCGCATCGCTGAAATCCTTCGGCGCGCTATCCGCCGGTCGGCTTGGATGGTCGTCCTGTTGCCGTTGCTCGCCCCTGCTCTTGTCGGGTATCGGAAGCTCCGGCCGAATATGGCTAGCTTGCTCTTTGCTCGGGAGCGCGCCGAGCTGGAACGGCTCATCCAGCCGATCTTAGATACCAGGCGCAACCGAAGCGGCGGCGACGTGCTCTCCTTGCTACTCCAACACGGCTTGTCCGGCGAAGACGTCTACAACGAGCTGGTCACGCTCGTGCTTGCCGGCCACGAAACCACGGCCACGGCGCTCACCTGGGCGTGGTATCTGATATCGCAGCACCCGGAATTGGAACGGCGGATCCGCGAGGAGGCGGAGCGAGGCGAGAGCGGACTCGAATACATTTCGATGGTATTCAGTGAGGTGCTGCGCCTGTATCCGCCCGTGCCCATGTTCGGCCGAAGGGTTGTCGAGCCGGTCGAGCTGAGCGGCTACACAATTCCCGCGGGCGCGAGCGTGGTCCTTAGCCCATACATCACTCAGCGCAACGAGCGCTACTTCGAGCGCCCGGAAGAATTTTGTCCCGATCGGTGGCTCACGCTTCAGCCGCCGAAGGTTGCATATTTTCCGTTTGGCGCCGGAGCCAAGATGTGTATCGGGGATTCCTTTGCCAAGCTGGAAGGAGTGACGGTCTTAGCGATCTTGGTCCGCCAATGGAAACTCCGCCTGGCGGATGCCTCTCACGTGGGCGTAAAGCCGGGGATTACGCTCGCGCCGGGAAGAAAGATCTGGATGGAAGTGATTCCGAGTGGCTGAGAGGCTTCGGCCTCAGAACTTCTTCAATTCCTGAATCAGCGCGTCCAAACCCTTCTTGATATAAATCTGCGAAAGACGCTGCTCCTCGGGCGACGGAGACACCACGTTACGGAGATCGCGTTGATCGATGGTGCCGCGGCTCGGGATCCAATACGAGCCATCGCTGAACTGGACGCTGGAGACGAAGCCGCTCATGCCCTGGATCGCGACGCGATCCGGAAATTTGATGGTCGCGTCCGGGAGGACGCGCGCGCCCTGGCCAGGCGCGAGATTCAGATCCGCGGGAAGCGAAGCGGCCAGAAACTCGTTGCCCGTTTGGTCCTTCACAATCCATCCGATCTCGACGTAACTCACCGGGCGCTTGGAAAGGTTCCGCACCTCGAAGCGCGGCGCCCATGCCTCGTTGGTGGTCACGCGAGCCATGCCCCCGCTCGGCTCGACGGGCGCGTCCGGCATATGTAGAAAGGCGAACTGGACTTCGTGTTCCGGGTCGGAATTGGTGGCCCGCCCGCGCACCACTTGAACGCCGGGACGCCGCGCGTCGGCCTGCCGGTTCAAGCTGGCGAGCATCGCGTCGCGCAAGCCATCCCGTCCTCCGGTCTGGAGCAGCGCCGTGAAATATTTGCGGTCGCGGCGGGCTTCCATTTCCCAGACGGTCATCTCCCGCTGCGAATTCAACTTGTCGGGACCGTAGAAACTCAGATCGTCGAACAACACGCCGTCCAGGCGGACCTCGACCATCGGGCCGGTATCTGGATTTCCTCCGCCCAGTGGACGCAACAACGTCTCGTCGATGCGCACGGAGAAAGAATCGCGAGGCGCTACATCAAGACTCGGAACTTTCACCGCGCCTTTACCGCCCGGAGTGACTTCCTGCGCCAGGACCTCCAGGGATACGCCGCGAATGTGTTTCTGACTGGCGTTGAGCAGCGTGAGCGAAGCGTGGACGTCCACCAGGTAAGCGCCGCCGCGTGGAGTGGCGCGCGAGCCGCTCCAATCCACCGAAACCATTGAGACCGGCGAGTCTTTGGGAATATCGATGTGGCCGTTTGGAGTTTGGCCGGCGGCCATGGCGGCGATCGCAAGGAGTGGCGTAAACAACTTACTGCACATACACGCTCGTAATCGTCATCTGGCCGGTATCGGCATCCACGTAACGCGCGCTGGCCGATCCTTGCGCGCTCACCGAGACGGCTACTGGATGCAGCGCGCCCTGAGAAATTTTCAGCGCGCCGCCGTTCTCGCGCAACTCGATGCCGGCGGAGGAAGCCTCCACCACGGGCCCGCTCTCGTCGCTCAGCGGGATGGCCTTTCCATGCAGCAGTTGCCCGAAAGCTCTGCCAAGCACCTCCCTATCGGAGGAGGGAAAATTCAGCCACAGCGCTACGCCGATCAGGAAAGTGACGCCAACCGCCGCCGACGCCACGGCCCATCCGAAACCCATTTTGACTGGCGTCCGGCGGACCGGGAATCGCCTTTTGCGGCGAGGCGCGACGCACTCGCCCGCCTCCAGCCCTACGCGGATATTCGCCGTCATCTCGGCGGCCAAGTGCTCCCAATCCACGCCCGGAGGCATCTTCGAGGCTTCCCGTCTCAAGCGTTCGCGGTCGGTTTGGTAGGCTTCGGCGATTTCGCGGCACCGCGTACAGCGGTTCAGGTGCAGGTTGATCCGCAGCTTGTTCCATCGGCTCACGTCGCCTGAAGCGAACAACGCCAGATCGGTTTCCTTCGCGTGCCTTGTCATTACTGCTCTTCTCTTCGTTTCTCTTGCGTGGCTTTCCGTTTTTCGAAATACCGCCTCAGCTTCACCCGCGCGTTGGCTATGTGCGAGCGCACCGTAGCTTTCGAACACCTAAGCCGCGCGGCGACTTCCTCCGCCGGAAGTTCCTCCACATCGCGAAGGAGCAGCGCGGCCCGCTCACGTCCCGTGAGGATCTCCAAACCCGCCTCCAGGCGCTCGCGATGCTCGTTGCGCAGCACTCGCTGCTCCGGATTTTCCGCCGGCGAACTCACGAACGGCTCGGGCATATCTTCCAGATCCGTGAACGCCACGCGCCCGCTCCGCCGCAGAAAATCGATGGCCGTGTTGCTGGCGATGCGCGAGAGCCAGTGCGCGGCTTTGTCCAGGTCTTTGAGCTGATCCTGCCGCTGCAGCGCCTTGATGAACGCTTCCTGGGTGAGGTCCTGCGCATCGGCGACGTTTCCGACTTTACGGTAGATCAGCAGGAAGATACGCCGCATGTTTTCCGCGACGAACCGGCTCTCCTGCTCCGAGGAAAGCGGAACAGCGTCATAGCGGGTAGATCCCGGCGCTTCGCTCATACGCACTCTAAAGACGGCGGCGGGCATCCGGCGGCTACTTCCCTCCACCAGAATGACGACGCCGGCGGGCGTCCCGTGCAATTTTTTCGGGCGCTATTCTAAATGATATATGAGACCGGTCGCGGTCGTGGGGATTGGAAAGACGGCTTTTGGAGCTTTCGCGGACCGGGATCTGCGGTCACTGGCCGTGGAAGCGGGCCAAAAATGCCTTGCCGACGCGCACGTAACTGCCTCAAATATCGAGGCTTTTTACCTTGGAAACTTCGCGGGACCCGCTTTTGTGGGCCAAAACCATCTGGCGCCTTATATCGCCGGCGGGCTGGGTATCGAAAGCGTCCCCTGCACCCGGTTTGAGGCGGCCTGCGCCTCCAGCGGCTCGGCCTTTTTTCACGCCGTTTCGGCGGTGGGCGCGGGCCTTTACGATCTGGTTCTGGTGTGCGGAGTCGAGAAAATGACTTCGCAGCCCACGCCGGTCGTTTCGGAGATTCTTGCAGGGGCGGGCGATACGGCGGGCGAGGTGCGCATGGGCGCGACTTTTCCCGCGTTGTTCGGAATGATCGCGAGACGGCACATGCACCAGTACGGGACCACGCGCGAGCATCTGGCCGCGGTGGCCGTGAAGAATCATTCCAACGGCGCGAAAAATCCCTTAGCGCATATGCGCAAAGTCGTCACGATGGAGCAGGCGCTCGCGGGCAAGCCCGTCGCCGAACCGCTGACTGTTTACGACTGCTCGTTGATCAGCGACGGCGCGGCGGCGGTAATGGTGGCGCCTTTGGATCGCGCGGCGGAATTTACCGGGAAGCCGGCGAGGGTGCTGGGGATTGCGCAAACCTCGGATGCCGTAGCTCTCGATCGGAAGGCCGACATTACTACGTTTCGCGCCGTGAGTCTCGCGGGCGCCAAAGCATACAAAATGGCGGGCATCGCTCCCGCCGATATCGAGTTCGCCGAGGTGCACGATTGCTTCACCATAGCCGAAATCGTCGCCACGGAAGATCTAGGCTGGGTGAGAAAGGGCGGAGGGGGTCCGTATGCCTTGGAAGGCCGCACGTGCCTGCATGGCGAGCGCCCCGTGAACGCAAGCGGCGGGTTGAAGGCCAAGGGGCACCCGGTGGGCGCCACCGGAGTCGGGCAGATCTGCGACGTGGTCATGCAAATTCGCGGCGAGGCAGGCGATCTGCAAGTAGCGCGGCATTCGCTGGGCCTGGCGGAGAACCTCGGCGGCTCCGGCGCGACTGCCGTTGTGACGATCCTGGGGGCGGCGTGAGTCACAAAGGGATCGTTTATACCGAAACCGTGGTCCACGCAGCGCCCGCGCAGTTCGTGGCCGATGCGCCCTACCAGCTTGCGATTGTGGATCTGGAAGGCGGCGAGCGGCGCACCGTCCGCATCCTGGGCGAGCGCGTAGGTATCGGAGACGCGGTGGAGTTCGCCGAGGATCGCAGCGGCATAGCGTTCTTCAGGAAAGCATAAGCCTCCCTTCAAGCAAGGGCTTGAAAATCTTCCTCTACTTCATCGGCAAGCCGCGCGATCCGCATGCCAACGCGATGGCCGAAGAGTACATCAAGCGCTCCGGCCGCTTCGCCAAGTGCGAAATGCGCGAAATCCATCCGCGCCGCTTCGATCCATGGGCTACGCATCCTGGCGCGCTAAAAGTTCTGCTGGACCCTTCCGGCCGCGCGCTCGATTCCCCTAAGCTAGCGGCGCTGTTCGATCGCGATCTTGTATTCGTGGTCGGCGGCGCCGACGGGTTGCCGGCGGAATGGCGCTCCCGGGCGGATATTCTGCTCGCGCTTTCGCCTCTCACGATGCCGCACGAGCTCGCGCGAGTGGTGCTGGCAGAGCAGATCTACCGCGCGCTCACGACGTTGCGGGGGCATCCATATCCGCGCTGAGGCTCAGGCGCGGATGATCTCCAACGCGTCTGGATCGGCGCCTCTCGGCATAAGTTTAGCGATGCGGCGATCCATCGTCACGAACCGCCCTTTGTGGCGGAGCGCCAAGCCCAGAAGGTAGGCGTCTGTCACCTGATGATGGCTTTCGAGTTGGACGCGGCGAATCGCTTCCACCGCTCCCCGATCGTCGCGCCAATAGTGGTGATGGGGATGCGCGAGGTTTACTTCGAGCAGTTCCAACGCGTTTTCAAGAGACACTCCATTCTTCGAAACCGAAGGGTTCGAGAGAATCCGCACGAACGCCGCTTGAGTGACTGCGCAAGTGGCCCATCCCTTGTGGGCATTCAAGTTCATCCAGCGCCGAGCTACCGCGTGAAACTCATGCTCTTGCCAAAGGTGAGCGATCAACATGCTCGCGTCGAGCAGCGTCTCGCTCAAGCGTCTTCCTCTTCAAGCAGGCGCCGGACCATTTTGTGTGTGAGCTTCGGCACGGAACCGGGAGGAGGAGCGAATACAAGGAACCCATTCTCCCAGCGCGTGGGGCAGCGGTACGCGCGGCCTCGCTTGATCAGTTCGCTGGCCGCCTTCCCCATTGACATTTCGCAATTTCCGGCGTAGCTCTTCACCGCTTCCAGAGCTTCCTCGTCCAAGTTTAGGGTGGTGCGCATCTCGATACCATGATGCTATGGATGATCCGTCGATGTCAATCTTGTCTTTTGATGCTGCTAACATCGAACTGTGCCCCGCTACGACGCGCTGCTGATCGTCTCTTTCGGCGGCCCTGAAAAACGTGAAGACGTCATTCCGTTCTTGGAAAACGTCCTGCGCGGGCGCAGCGTTCCGCGCGAGCGGATGCTCGAAGTGGCGGAGCATTATTACCACTTCGACGGCCGCAGCCCGATTAACGATCAGAATCGCGCGCTAATCGCGGCCTTGCGCGACCGGATTTCGCTTCCGATCTACTGGGGCAACCGGAACTGGGATCCGCTGCTCGCCGATACCGTGCGGCAGATGCGCGACGATGGGGTCCAGCGGGCGCTCGCGTTCGTCACCTCGGCATTCGGCTCCTATTCCGGTTGCCGGCAGTACATCGAAAATATTGAGGCGGCGCGTGCTGCCGTCGGCGAGCGCGCTCCGGTCATCGATAAAATCCGGCCATTTTCGGAGAACCCGAAATTTCTCGAAGCCATGACGGACCGCGTGCGCGATGCGCTTAAGGAATTGCCCGGCGCGCATCTGGTATTCACCGCGCACAGCGTGCCTCTATCGATGGCGCGATCTAGCCCTTACGTCGCGGAATTGGCGCGCGCCTGCGCGGCGGTCGCGGGAGCGCTAGGCCAGTCCGGATGGAAGCTTGCCTGGCAGAGCCGCAGCGGGCCGCCGGCGCAGGTCTGGCTCGAGCCGGATATCTGCGACTACTTGCGCGAAACCCGCCGCGATACCGTGATCGCGCCGATCGGGTTTCTCTCCGATCACATGGAGGTTATTTACGACCTGGATGTCGTAGCGCATCAAGTCGCGGATGAATTGGGCATTCGCATGGCCCGCGCACGTACTGTAGAAACACATCCGGCGATCATCGAAATGATCGCCGGGATGCTGGAAGAAGATCACGCGCCTTGTGAGCGCGATTGTTGCGTTTTGCCGGCTAGAAGGTGAACCGCGCGACGATTTGGCCGCTGCGCGGGAGTTCGGGACCGCCTAACGGGCCGCCATTCACTGTGTTGACGAATCCAAAGCCGCTCGAAAGCGCGCCGATGGTTCCGTTCTCGAACGCGTTCGTTTTCAGGACGGCGGCAGTGGGATTGAGACCGGCATTTGGGAACCCATTCGTCGACGGAGACGCATAGAACGTCCGGTTGAAGATGTTCTGGAACTCGATCCGGATATTCAGGCCGATCCTGCCTTCCTTGGCCAGCGGAAATTGGCGGCCGAAGGACATCGATTCGGCCGGTTGCCGCTGCCAGCGGTAGTTGTTCAGGAACGGCGGGGACGTGCCGAACGTGCCGGCGGGCACATCCTGCCACGCCGCCGGATTCAATACCAGTTGCGTGGTGGGATCGAAGCAGTGGCAATTCGGGTCCACCAGGAAAAGCGGCTGGCCCGGAACCAGATTCTGATAGGTTGTGCCGCCGCCCCAAGAGGCCGGGTTTTGGTTGCGCTGCAACTGAGCGAAGTAGTTATTGTTGGAAGCAGGCGTGGGGATCAATTGTCCGCTTTGATAGCGCAACAACGCACTGATCACCCAATCCCGCGTCACCCAGCCGAGGGCCTTCATGCCCGCGCCGTCGCCCGGAACCCTGGGGGTCTGATAGTTGATGGAAAGGACACTAACCAGCGGCCGGCTGAAAGGATTAAGCTCCTTATTCTGCCCGTAGTTGAACACGTCGTTGATGCGCGGATAACCGGATACCAGATAAGAGGTGTCGTTGCTCGCCCCCAGCACCAGTTCCTTCTGCCAAGAGAAGGTATACAGAGCGGTCAGACCGTGCGAAAAACGCTTGGTGACTTTCAACTGGAGCGAATCGTACCAGGTGTCGCCGAGTGGCGGACCGAGGAACGGCGGAACGCCCTGCCACTGCGGGTAGGGTCGCAACGATTGGCCGAGCGTCTGGGTTGCCGGGAAGCTCGGATACACCGATGGCACTACTTGTAGGCCAGACGGCAGCGTCTGAATCTTCAAATTGGGGAACCGCGCCTGCACCAGCGGAGAGGTGATCGCGGTGGTGAGTAGCGCCAGGTCGCTGGGGCTGTTGGGATTCAAACCGGCAGCCGAGACCATCGCCGGCGACAGAGCATTATAGGCGTAGGTTTCGAGCAGCGGAGCGGTCCACCATGCGCCGCGGTTTCCGACGTAGGCGATATCCACGACCGTTCCCTTCCCCACTTCGCGCTGGAAGCCAAGGCTCCACTGCGCGATGCGCGGAAGCCTGCCGGCGTTGCGGTCGATCGAGATAAATGGCGACTCGGGAGGAGCGTAGCCGGGAGCGACCTGGAACGGAAACAGCGGCGTGAAATTCGGCCACTTCAGAGGCGGATTGCCGAACTGATTGCCGGGTGCGAACGGATTGCCGTTCTTCAGAAAGCCCGCTGGTATGCCCGCGACATTTTGATCGCTATACGTGTAGAAGTCCGGCACGCTATAGGAGAGGAACGAATTGTTCGGCGAAGTGCCGTACGATATGCCGGCTCCCAACCGAAGGACGGTTTTGCTGTCAATCTGGTATGCGATTCCGAGACGCGGTCCAAGCGCCCACGGGTAATTGCCGTTCAACTGGCAATTGCAGTTGCCGCCATAGACAACGCTGCCAAGGCGCCCACCGATACCGGGGTTCGGCGTGCTGAAGGCGGCATCTTGCATGCGCCCGTGCTGCTCGGAAAGAAGCGTCGCGAAATCGTAGCGCAGCCCGTAGTCGATGGTCAGTTTGCGAGTGACTTTCCAGGTGTCCTGCGCGTACAGGCCGAAGCTATGGTTGCCGAGCCGAAGAGTGTCCTGAGGCGATACCGCCAAGCTGTTGTACGCGCCCAGCAAAAAGCTTGCGAACGCAAATCCCGTGGCGCCATTCGTGTAGCTAAGGCCGGTCGTATAAGGATCGGCCGTTTCCGCTTGACCGAATGTGAAGACACCGTTGGAGCGCGATCCATTCGCGATTGGCAAGCCCTCGAAAATCGCCTCTCCGCCGAACTTGAACGTGTGGTTGCCTTTCACCCAGGTAAAGCTGTTGTTGAAAGTCGGTTTCGTGTCTTTCTGCCACAAAGCGGAGAAGCCCACGCCAAGGCCGATGTTGTTGCCACCCTTGGATACATCCGAAATGCCGCCGATGTTCGGGAATTGATTCGGGATGTAGAAAGTGTTCGTTCCGAATAACGTGCTCGAATCGAAGTTAGCCGAAGGCAGTGTGTATACGGTGGTCTGCACCAAACCCGCGCCCACGTGCATGAGCAGCGTGGGAGTAATCGATTGATCGTAGTTGATGCGAGTGGTCTGCGACAGGCTGTTCGAAGGCTCCGCCGGGCTGAAAGCCTGTGTGTAGCCGTTGGCCGCCGGGGAATAAATCCGGTTGGCGGAATAGAACATGGAAATCTTCGCGGTCGGACTCAGACTGTGGTCCAGCTTCAGCGTCGGGATTTCGGTGTGCGTGTAATTGGTGTAGCCGGGAACGTTGTAGTTGTTGACCAAACCTGCATTCGTGGGCTGCGGCAGCATCGCCAGGATCTTGGCTGCGACCGGATCGAAACGCGTCACCGGAATCGTGTTGTTGAGGAACGGCTGCCTGACTACGTACCCGTTCTGCACCGACTGGGTGTTTGGATCAAAAATCTGGTTGCCCTGAAACGTATTGCCAAGCGGATCGGGCGCGGTGGGAACGAGCTGCGGATTGAGCACCGACGACAAGTTGCCGGTCTGGTAGGCCGCGGTGGGGACCGTGTTCAAGCCGTTGGTGGTCAGCGTGTTCTGAATGTACTGCTCATAGCTGAAGAAAAAGAAGCTTTTGTCTTTCCCGTTATAGATTTTGGGCAAGATGATGGGACCGCCGAAGGTGCCGCCGAAATCGTTGCGGCGAAGCCGGTTGCGCACATGCTGGCCGTCCTTGAGAGAGTTCGTCAGGCCGGCATCGGTGAACGGCGTGCCGGCGTTGAAGGCTTCGTTCACCAGGTAATCGAATCCTGAACCATGGAATTGGTTGGTGCCCGATCGCATGGTGTAGTTGATGTATCCGCCGCCCGCCTGACCGAATTCGGCCGCGAAGTTGGAGGTTTGGATCGAGACTTCCTGAATTGCATCCACGCCGGTTTGGTTTTGGGAATTGATCTGCTTCCAGAAGCCGCTGGTGGCGTCCTGGCCCTCAACGCGGATGGACTGAGAACTCGAAGGCATGCCGTTGATGCGCAGCGTGGAGTCGCTTGCGAACTGCGCGCCTGGGAGCATTTGGAGCACAGCCAGTGGATTGCGCACGCCGGCGCCATCGCTACCCAGGGTGAAGACCGGGAGGTTGTCGGCTTGGTCAATGGTGACGTTATGGCTCAACTCTCCACTTTCTGTCTTAAGAAGCGGAGCCTCCGCCGTGATTGTCACCGATTCCGTCGCCGCGCCAACTTGCAGCGCGAAGTCCACCCGGAACGTGGTTTGCGATGCGACCTGCACTCCCGTCCGGACGGCTTTTTTGAACCCTTGCGCCGTAACGGAGATTTCGTAGGTTCCGACGGGGAGTTCTGCGATCGTGTAATTGCCCGTGCCGGACGTAGCGGTAGGATAGACCGCTCCGGTGTTGGCGTTTTTGGCCTCGATCGGCGCATTGGCGATCACCGCGCCGGCGGGATCGGAAACGGTGCCCGTGATGGTGCCGCGATCGGACTGGCCAAGCACCGCGAGAGTCAAACTCAGCGAACAAACCGCTACGCACAGGGAACGCATTTGTTAAAACTCCTTGAAGCGGAAAAACTGGACCAGTGTATAACGAACGATTAATCAGGTCAAGCAAAATCGGCATGCATATTTTGGAACCTGTGTCTTGCAACTATATGAAATCGCGTAGCGGCTTCAAGCTCAAACTAAACCCAAACAATCGTTCTGTATACAGGTCTCGGCATGGAGAAAGACCGATTTCCCGGTCGCGGACGGGCTTCCGGGACGCTTCCGCAGGGTTTGATCCCTGCCGATTTGTGTTTTGACCGCTAGGATTCGCCGCCTGGAACACTAACTGCCGGGAGCATTGTGAATGTCTTGAAAAAACAAATCCTTCCAAGATGCCGGCTGGTGTTTGATAGAACCGGCCCGATACATAAACTCCGCGTACTTAGTCACGTTTTCAGGCGTAGTGGTAAATCGGATCGCCGGATCGTTGAGCACCGCCGTCATCTCTTCCACGCTGAAGCCCGCGCCTCCGGCTGAATCGATCAGCAGCTTCGCCGCCATGACCTTGTCCGCGGCAATCATTCGGTTAGCCTCTTCCAGCGCCGCCAGCACCGCTGCGAACACTTTGGGATTGTGTTCGCGGAAGGCGCTCGATGCCGAAATCATGGTGAATGTGGCGGGACCTCCCATCACGTCATCCGATGTCAGGATTGTGCGGACGCGCGGATCTTTGCGTTCGCGCTGATGGAAAGGTGGAGATGTAAAATGAGCGTCCACTCCGCCCGAGCCGGCGAGCAAGGCTATGAGGCCATCGGGGTGAGTCATTGTAACCGTGTATTTGTCAAAGCGCGCCGCCTCCGCGAGGCCGTACTTCTGGCTCGCATACATTTGCATGATGAGCGCCGGAATCGATACTTTGAGCGCCGTCACCGCGATTTTGTCGCCTTCCTTAAGATCGTCCAGGCTCTTCAAATGCTCCGTGCGTGTATCGAGATACATCGGCAAGGACGACATCGCAGCAATTCCTTTGACTTTCGCGGAATCGAAAGTGCGATCCCAGAGGGTCAGAAATGCGGGAGGGCCGGCGGCAATGATGTCCGCCGAGCCGGAGAGCAACGCGTCATTGACCACCGAAGGGCCGCCGAGGTCGATCCAGCGGACATGCAGATTAGGAAGCCCCGCCGCGGCGGCTTGCTTCTCGATGAGCTGGTATTTCTCCATCACCAGCAAAGGAAGGAATCCGGCCCCGCCGGCGCCTTTGGGGATGCGAACTTCGGTGGTTTCGGAACCGGAACGGGGTCGCCCGCAGCCCGCAAGCGCGCTAACCAGCGCAAGAGCGGCTACGGCAAGCTTCAACTTGTCCATTGCACGGCCTGCGCCGGAGTGGAAAAGCCGAAGCTCGTCCCGCAATCTTCCAATTCGTCGATGCGCCAGCAGGCGGCGATGAGTTTTTCGGTCTGTGCTTCGCCGGCGACGGGAATCGCCTGGTCCCGGAATTTGTCTTCTAATTGCCGGTCCGTCATGGGGCGGTGGACATTGCCGAGCGATTGAGCCACGAAGCGCTCGATTGTCTCTCCATTGGCAAGCTCCACCTCGATGCGGGCCTGGTCCTCGGTGATGTCAGGATCGGCCGCGGCGGTCGTAATCTCGCGGATGCGGCGAATGGCGGGGTCGTTCACCGCTTCGTCGGTAAATTCGCGCAGGCCCGCTTTGCCGCGAACCAATCCCAGTGCCGCGCCGTGATAGACCGAAAACTTGCCTTCCAGGCCGAGACTGATGCTGCGCTTGTTGCACAAATCGAGCACCAGCGGGGCGACACGGAGCCGTACGGCCGCGATACTCGCCGGATCGAGCTTGTGCGCTTCGCGAATCTGGATGCAGCCGTCGATCGTCGGATGGATCACGATACCGCAAGGAAAAGGCTTATACGTGTTGCGGCGAAGATTGAAGTCCTGACCCAAGCCGGCCGCGATTTTCGAGAGGTCGTAAACCGCCGCCGTTACCGCCGCAAATCCGCGCGGACCCTCCAGCGCATGCTCGCCTGCCGTGAAATCCGCCTGAGCCAGCAGCGCCGAGGCATATCCGTTCTGCGCCGCCTTGCCGGGATGCAGCGCCTTCGCCATCGAGCCGAACATCTCGCGCAAGCCCGCCGCCTGGGTCGCGGCAAGCCCGAGCGCCCAAATCGTTTGACGCTCGGAAAGGCCCATCAGCTTGCCGATGGCTGCCGCCGCGCCGAACGTGCCCGCCGTGCCGGTAATGTGCCATCCGGCGTCGTAATGCGCCGGGTAGACGGCGTTTCCAATGCGCGACTCGGCTTCGAATCCGGCGACGAAGGCGTTCAGAAAATCGGTGCCCCGTACCGGGTTTGCGCTGGCATAGGCGAATAAGGCGGAGGCTACGGGCGAGCTCGGATGGATGTAGTTCTGCGGCGTGGTGTCGTCGTAGTCGTGGACGTGCGAGCTAATGCCGTTCATCAGCGATGCGTGCAGCGGGTCCATGCGCTCGCTGCGGCCGAGGATGCCTGCCGTGGGATTTCCTGAAAATGGCGCAAAGGCGCGAATCGCCGCATCCACGGCCGGCTCGCGGCTCCCGCCAATGGCGCAGCCGGCGTAATTCAAGATCGCGCGGCGCGCTTCGTGGCGCACATCTTGAGGGATCTCCGCGATTTGCGCGTTTACGATATAAGAGGCAAGAAGACTGGTTTCGGACATGGCCACAGTCCAGGATAAACCGAGCAGGATAAACTGAGATCGAGTGCTCTCCCGCCGGTCCTGTCTGCTTTTCCCGGCCCTTGCTGCGGCCTGCGGGCGCCGCTCCGTCGACGCGTTTCGCGGCTACGCGTTTATCGCCAACGAGGAAGGTCAGGCCGTCGCCGCACTTGATTTGGAGGTGATGCAGGTGGCGCGGCATATCGCGCTCGACGCCGCCCCCGCGCAAGTGCTTGCGCCGGCGATGAAAGCGGTGGTTTACGCTTTGACGCCCGCGACAGGAGCGGTGCATGAGATCCAGGTGTACCGCCTTAGCCTTGCGCGTAAAGCGGCCGCTGCGTCATCGGCGGTTTCGATGGCGCTTTCGCCTGACGAACGATCCCTATACGTGCTCTCCCGCGAGCCGAGAGCCTTGATTTCGGTGCCGCTCGACAGTTTCCGCCCGGAGTGGCGGCTGGCGCTGCCGGAGGATCCTGTGGATTTCTCCGTATCGCCGGTTGGCGCGCGGGCGGCCGTCAGCTCGTCGGGGGGGCTCTGGCTCGTCAACTTGGCGAACCGCAAGTTGACGGGTCCGCTTGCGCGCGGCGATTTCGGCGAGCTGCGATTTCTGTCCGACGGCAAGATGCTGATCGCGGCCAATCGCGGCGAGCGGCTGCTCTCGCTTTTCGAGACGTCCGGCGGCAGGCTGATCGCGCATCTGCCGATGCCGATGCGCCCCGACTATCTTTGCTTCAGCGCGGATGGAGGTCAATTGTTCGTGACTGGCGACGGTATGGACGCCGTGGCCATCGTGTATCCTTTTCAGACCGAAGTGGCCGCGACGGTCCTCGCGGGCCGCGCTCCGGCGGCCATGGCGGCTTCTTCAGCCTATTTGTTTGTCGCGAGCCCGCAGTCCGGCGGAGTGAGTATTTTGAGCATCGCGAGTTATAAATCGATGGGTTCTGTGCAAACTGGCGTTGACCCCGGCTATGTCTCCATCACGCCGGGCGAAGAATATGCGCTGGTGCTCAACCGGAAATCGGGCGACGTGGCCGTTCTGGACTTGCGAAGAATCCGCCCGAACAAATCGGCGGGCCTGCTGACCGTGATTCCTGTGGGGTCGCGCCCCGTGAGCGCGGCCGTGAGGAGCGTTTGATGAGGAGCTGGGCGGGCGGCCTGCTTATCCTGGCGGCCCTGGCCCGCGCCCAAACCGCTCCCGTGCGTTCTTACAAAATCGTCGCGAGCTATCCCCACGATCCCAAGGCGTTCACCGAGGGCCTGGAATACACCGGCGGCTACCTCTACGAATCCACTGGCGTAAACGGCGAAAGCTCTATCCGCAAAGTCGATCTGGCCACCGGCGCGGTCCTCAAAAAGATGCCGCTCTCGACGCTCTATTTCGGCGAAGGTATCACGTTTTTCGGCGGCAGGCTGTTTCAACTCACTTATACAAGCGGGATCGGCTTCATCTACGACGCGAAAGCCTGGAAGCCGCTCGGTAACTTTCATTATTCGGGCGAAGGCTGGGCTCTAACACATGACGATAAGCGCCTGATCATGAGCGACGGCAGTTCCGCCCTGCGCTTTCTCGACCCCGCGACGCAACGCGAGCTCGGCCGCTTGACCGTGCGCGACGGAACGCGTCCTGTGTCGAACGTGAATGAGCTCGAATATATCGAGGGCGAAGTCTGGGCCAACGTATGGCAGACAGAGCTGATCGCGCGCATCGATCCGCGCTCGGGCCAGGTGAACTCCTGGGTGGATCTCACCGGTCTTCTGAAGCAAGCAGGCCCCGCGCCGGACGCCGACGTTTTGAACGGCATCGCCTACGACGCGCAAAGGAAGCGCATTTTCGTCACTGGGAAGCGCTGGCCGAAGCTGTTCCAGATTCGCGTGGTGGAGAAATAAGCCCGGCTTACAATTGAGGCATGACAGCCCAAGAGCTGTACGAAACCGATTTTTTCCAGTGGACGCGGCGCAACGCGGAATTGCTGAGCCAGGGACGGTTGGATTTGGCCGACATCCCCCACATCGCGGAGGAGCTGGCGGACATCGGAAAACGCGACCGGCGCAGGGTAGCGGGCCATCTCAGACGGCTGATCGCGCGCCTGCTGCTGTGGGAAATGCAGCCCGGCCGGCGAAGGGACAGTTGGCTCAGCCGCATCGGCGATGCCCGAGCTGAGCTCAAGCTCTATTTCAAATATTCGCCGAGTCTGCGGTGGTTCGCCCGCGAGTCCGTCTCCCGCATCTATGAGAATGCGCGGCATCTAGCCTCCACTGAAACGGGCCTCCCGATCGCCGCCTTTCCCGCGGAATGCCCGTACAGATTCGAGCAGTTGACGGAAATGGAATTTCTTCCAGGGGTTAAGCGCACTAAAATCGAATCATGACCGCTCAGGAATTGTACAGAACCGACTTCTTCGAGTGGACCCAGCGAAACGCCGAACTGCTGAGCCGGGGGTGCTTTGACTTGGCGGATATCGCCCACATCGCGGAGGAACTGGCGGACATGGGAGCTCGCGACCAGCGGGAAGTGAAAAGCTATCTCAGGCGGCTGATCCTGCACTTGTTGAAATGGCAGATGCAGCCATCCAAACGGAGCCCAAGCTGGCAAACAAGTATCGGCAATTCACGAAGCGCGCTAAAGGATATTTTCGAGCAGTCGCCGAGTCTGCGAAGGTTGGCCGTTCAGTCAGTACCCAAAATTTACGCAGATACCCGGCAGAGGGCAGCCGCCGAAACGGGCTTGGTGCGTAGCGCATTTCCGCTGGAGTGCCCCTACACCTTTGCACAATTGATGCAAATCGACTTTTATCCGGTGGATTGAACGTCCGCGCTACTCCTTCTTAAAATCCAGCGCCGCCGAGTTCATGCAATACCTCAGCCCCGTAGGCCGCGGCCCATCCGGGAAAACGTGGCCCAAATGCGCATCGCAGCGCGCGCATAACACTTCCGTCCGCGTCATCCCATGTGAGGAGTCGGTATCGGTTCGTACGTTTTTCTCCTCCTTGGGCGCTGTAAAGCTGGGCCAGCCGGTGCCGGATTCGAATTTCGTTTCGGAGTCAAATAGCTCCGTCCCGCAGCACGCGCACCGGTAGACGCCTTTCTCGTGATTATTCCAATACTTTCCAGTGAACGCCGGCTCGGTCCCCTTTTTCCGCGCCACCTGGTATTGCTCCGGAGTAAGCTGCTTTTTCCATTCCTCGTCGGTTTTGCGAATCTTGTCCATACCTAATTTGAGCTTACCTACACTGGAAGTAGGGCATCTAACCCCTAGGAGGCTCATGCGCCAAGTTGCCTGCATTCTGTTCTTGTCCGCCGCGACGGTTTCGGTCGTTCGCGCCGCCGCCACACCTCAGTTGGATCCGCTACTGAAGGGGGTCGAAGAGCGCTACAACAAGGCGAAGACGGTTCAAGTGGATTTTGTGCAAACCTACACCGATCGCTCGCGGAAGACGACCGAAAAGGGCACGCTGTTTCTCCGCCGGCCCGGCAAGATGCGCTGGCAGTACTCGTCTCCAGCCGGAAAGCTGTGGATCTCCGATGGCAAAACCGTGTACGACTACGATCCGAAGGAAAAGCGGGCGGAGAAATCGAAATTCAAAGACGAAGAGGATCTGCGCGCTCCTTTCGCATTTCTGCTTGGCAAGCTGAATTTCCACGATCAGTTCGGCAGGTTCGACATGACTCCCGAAGGCCCCGACTTCAAGATCGTCGCGATTCCCAAGTCCGACAAGATGCTCTATACCGAGGTTTCGTTCGTCGTCTCGCCCGATTTCGTCATCAAAAAACTGTCGGTGAAGGGGCAAGACGGCTCGACGATGGACTACGTATTCGACAATGAAAAAAGAGACGCTCAACTTTCCGACGCCCTCTTCCGGTTCGCGCCTCCCGCGGGCGTGGAGATTGTAGATTCGAGCAAGGGGAACTGAATCATGGCCAGCGTTGCCGCGATGGTCCGGGGGTTCTCCAACGAACCTGTGGCCGATTTCCGCGTCGAGGAAAAAGCTCAAGAGATGCGCGCGGCGATCGCAAAAGCGCGCTCGGAGCTGGGGCGCGAATACGATCTGGTCATCGGCGGCCGGCGCGTTCGCACTTCGGAAAAGATCCACTCTTTGAATCCGGCGCATCCATCGGAAATCGTAGGCATTCATCAGAGGGCCGGGCATGAGCAGGTTGAGCCCGCGATGCAGGCCGCGCTTCACGCCTTCGAAGGCTGGAAGAACGTCACGTTGGAACAACGCGCGGAGATCGTATTCAAAGTCGCGGAGATAATGCGCCGCCGCAAACCGGAATTCAACGCCTGGATGGTTCTCGAGGTCGGCAAAAACTGGGACGAAGCCGAGGCCGACACCTGCGAGGCCATCGATTTCTGCGAACTGTATGCGCGCACGGCTTTGCATCTTGCCGAAGCCGAGCCACTCGTGCAGTTGCCTGGCGAGCGCGATTCGCTCCGGTACATCGCGCTCGGAGTGGGGGCGGTAATCGCACCGTGGAATTTTCCCCTCGCGATTCTCTGCGGCATGACGATGGCTTCGATCGTGAGCGGCAACACTGTAGTCGTCAAACCGTCAAGCGACGCGCCCACCGTCGCCGCCAAGTTTTTCGAGGCCCTGGAGGAAGCGGGCGTCCCCGCGGGCGTGGTCAACTTCTGTCCGGGTTCTGGCGCGACTTTCGGCCATGCTCTCGTCGATCATCCCAAAATGCGCTTCATCGCGTTCACGGGGTCGCGCGATGTGGGGCTCGATATTCACCTGCGGGCCGCTCATCTGCAGCCGGGACAGAGCTGGATCAAGCGGACAATACTTGAGATGGGCGGCAAGGATTCGATTATCGTGGACGCCGACGCGAATCTCGAGGCGGCAGTAGACGGAGTGGCCGCGTCGGCATTCGGCTTTCAGGGCCAGAAATGCTCAGCCTGTTCGCGAGCCATTGTCGAGGACAAGATCTACGTTCCTTTCATGCAAAAACTGAAGGAGCGAGTCTCCCGCATCCGGCTGGGCGATCCCGTCGACAACGCGGCAATGGGGCCTGTGATCAACGAGGGCGCGATGAAATCGATCCTCAAATATATCGAGATCGGCCGGCGCGAGGGCCGCGCGGTCGCTGGGGGCACGCGCGCCTCAGGCGACGGGTTCTTCATCGAGCCGACCGTGATTGCCGACGTGCCGGCAGGCGCCCGCATCGCCCAGGAAGAGATCTTTGGGCCCGTGCTGGCGGTGATCAAGTCAATGGATTTCGACCACGCCCTTCGGATCGCAAATAATACCGAGTATGGCTTGACGGGCGCGGTGTACACTAGCTCCGCGGATAAAATCGAGCGCGCCAAGAGCGATTTCCACGTGGGCAATCTCTATATCAACCGAAAATGCACCGGCGCCGTGGTCGGAGCGCATCCCTTCGGCGGATTTAACATGTCGGGAACGGATTCCAAGGCCGGAGGCGCCGACTATTTGTACCTATTCACGCAGGCCAAGTCGATCGGCGAGAAAATACAGCCGGCGGGAACTCGCTAAAGCTATTTCCCCACCAGGTGGGGACCGCTGCGATCGTTTTCGTTGCAGATGAATTCGATCAGCTCCGCGTCGGGCATGATGCGCTGATTCACGCGAACGGTGAACGGTTTTGTGTACACTTTCGCGTCGTCGATGGTGACGTCGATTTGCAGCGTTCCATAATTGGGCCGGCGATACCGCTCGATCATCCTGCCGTCGTTTGTGAGCGGACTGCCGTTCACATCTAGCCAGACGTCGTCGCGGAATCCGTTCGTCTCCACCACCAACGTGTCGCCTTCCCAGTGCCCGATGGAATATCCATACCACCATGGCTCGGCATCGCGCGGCGGCAGCAGTCGTCCATCGGTGAAGATCTGCCGCACCCCTCCTTGCGCCTCATACAGGATGACCGTCACGTCCGGATTCTGAATGATTTTCCTCGGCTGTGGATGCATGTGAAGCTGGGTAAGGCCGAGCGGCAGGCAGTGCGCATCGGGATTGTCCTTGCTGTGCTCATCCGTGCGCGCCTTCAACAGATCCGCGGCCCAGGGCTGGAGAGGCAAGCTTGCTCTCATGCCGGCGCCGATATTGAAAAAAGCCGCCACTGGCGGGCCGGAGGGAGCAGTTTGCGCGGGCTGCTCGGGAATGGAGGCGATGCCCGCTCCACCCTGTCCGCGGAGGTTTCCGCGGAAGGCCCAGACTCCGGAAAGATCGGGATGGCCATCGGCCGCTCTGGGCGTCGGAGCGTCCAGTACCGGTTTTCCATTGGCGTCTTTCGGTACGGCTGCGGTTGGATAGGACGGCCACTGCGCCCATAGCGAGCCGGCGGTCGCCAGAGCCGCCACTAAAATCGTTTTGTCCATCCTCGTTGTGCCTCAGTTCAATAAAGTAACATGGCGCGCTCGCCATGGGAGGGAAGTTGGATGGGCAAACAACGGAAATCAGGGTCTTTACAGCGGCCGATCCGGCATCGCGATCGAGCGCCACATGTGCGCCACTGGACTATTATCGAAACCAAGCCCTTCTTTCGGCTGCTTGAAGTGCCGGCCGATGATGTCGGTGAACTCCTCGATCTGAGGGTTCACGCCCGGCTCGAAAGAGTAGAGATCGTTAACGGTCACCATCCGCGCCTCCAAATACCACTTGTGATTGCGCACGAACTGGTAATTGGCCTCGAGGTAAGGCTCCGGCTTGTAGTCCACGCCGAACAGAAAGCGGTACAGGTCGGGATATTCGTAGCCGTTGGCCTTGTCTTCGTAATAGCGAAGAGTCTGGTGATGCCGAATGGCGAACGCGACCTTTTCCGGTACATAAGGCTCATAGAGTTGCGCGGCCCACCACCCATGATCCACGCGGATCAATTCCTGAGCGGTGTCGTGCAGCAGGCAGGCCAAGATCACCTGTTCGCTCATGCCGTTTTTCATCGCCAGATTGGCGCTTTGCAGCACGTGGTTGGAAGTGGTGTGAAAACGGAGCCGAAAATAGTCGATTAGGGTCGGTTTTGGGGGCATTTTTGGCAGTTTTTGGACGTTTCCGTGGTATGAAACGAACAGATTTCCAACGCCTCTCCGCACCGGACTGGCTTCGATTTCCGCCTCGACCTCCGCCGCCGTGGGGTATTTCTTCGCGCCGTTTCGCGCCGCGGCTTTGGCTTTGTTCAATGCCTGGATCAGATAGTCTTCCAAGGCGTCTGCCTTGGCTTCAGAAGTCATCTCGGCGACCGCCGCGTCGCCGCCCAGATGCGCAATGAAATCCCGCCGATCGATGGACATACAGCCCTCCTTCCGGCTCGATTTCAGTATACCGGGCTTTTTTAGAACCTATTGCTTGGGCTGCGCTTTGCCCTGCACGGCAGACGGATTGACGTACTGCGAGCCCGGGGCCGCGGTGTCGCCGCCCGAAGATCCGGCGAAGACACGGCGTCCGTCCGGAAGCTTCACCGAAGTGGCGTTACAAGTCCGGGAGCCGTCCTTGGACAACGTTCCGTCGATATTGACCTCATCGCCGTCCTTCAAAGCGTCTTTGGTCCAACCGTTCCGCGTCAAAGTATTCGGCGGTCCGCCTTCGCACTGCCACCGCGCCATCGCGCCGCTCTCGTCCTTTACGTCCAGATAAATCCAGATGTGAGGATTCATCCATTCCACTTTCGCCACGGTCCCCTTCAGACTGATTCTTTTCTGCGCGTCGAACTCCGCCGAAAAGGAGTGATGCGCGAGCACCGGCACGGCTGCCGCCACGAGCCCCAACGCGAAAACACCAAGCTGAGCTTTCATCCAAAGCCTCCAGGTCCAGATTCTATCACCAAATACAGGGCGGACGGGATCTGCGGTTGGGTTACGATGCGGGGAGCGGGGATTCCCGCGGGAGGGCGCGGGATACAGGGCGGACGCGATTTACCTTTGGTTACGATAAAGACATCCAATGAGCGACGTCCCCGCCATCGAGGTTCGGGATTTACGCAAAGTCTACGGCGCCAAAGCCGCCGTGGACGACCTTACTTTCACCGTCCCTCAGGGCTGCTTCTTCGGATTCCTGGGCCCCAATGGAGCGGGTAAGACCACGACCATCAAAATGCTGATGGGGTTGGCTCCGCCAACCTCGGGCTCGATCCGGCTGCTTGGACTCCCGATGCCGGAACGCGCGCTCGAAATCAAGGCGCAGATCGGCTTGGCGCCGGACGATTCGCTGCTGTTCGACCGTCTTACCGGGGCCGAGTTCATCGAGTTCGTCGGACGAATCTATGGGCTGGAGCGCGGAGTGGCGCGCGAGCGCGCCGCAGAACTGCTGGACTTGTTCGAATTGCACGATGCGCGCAATAAATTAATCAACCAGTACTCAAAAGGAATGCGGAAGCGCACCGCCATGGCGGCGGCCCTGATTCATCGCCCAAAGCTGTTTCTGATGGATGAGCCGTTCGAGGGCGTGGACGCGATGGGCGCGCGGCTGATGAAAGATATCTTGCTCGAACAGGTCCGCCGGGGCGCCACGATATTCCTAACGTCGCACGTGCTGGAGGTGGTGGAGCGGCTCTGCGACCGCGTCGCCATTATCAACGAAGGCAGGCTGGTGCTGGAAGATTCCATGGAGAAGCTGCGTGGTTCCGCGGAGACGCTGGAAGACGCTTTCGTGCGCGTGGTGGGCGCGGAACGAACCGTGGAATCGTTGGACTGGCTGTGACGCCTTAAATCCCGCTCTTTTTCGCGTTGCCGATGCGCATGCCGTAGAACGACCGCCAAACGAAGAACAGCGAAATCAGCAGGAATAGAATGGCGAAGCCCGTCGATAGATTGGGGCCTTGCTTCTCGGTCAGCGAAACCGCCAGCGATACGGCCAAGAGCCCGAACAGCGTGGTGAACTTGATAATCGGGTTGAGCGCTACCGAGGACGTGTCCTTGAACGGATCGCCCACCGTATCCCCGACCACCGTGGCGTCGTGTAACGGCGTGCCCTTTGCCTTTAAATCCACTTCGACGATCTTCTTGGCGTTATCCCACGCGCCGCCCGCGTTCGCCATGAAAATCGCCTGGTAAAGCCCAAAAAGCGCGATGGAGATCAGGTAGCCGATGAAGTAATACGGCTCAAAAAACGCGAACGCCAGAGTTGCGAAAAACACGGTCAGGAAGATGTTGAACATTCCCTTTTGCGCGTACTGAGTGCAGATCTCGACCACCTTCTTCGAGTCCGTCACGGACGCCTTGGTGGCGCCCTCCAGCTTGATGTTCGCTTTGATGAACTCGACGGCTCGATACGCGCCGGTCGTGACGGCCTGAGTGGAGGCGCCGGTAAACCAATAAATCACGGCGCCGCCGGTAATAAGGCCGAGCAAAAATGGCGGATAGAGCAGAGAAAGATTTTGCAAATTCTGGGTCAGCCCATTGGTGAGGGCGACGATGATAGAGAAAATCATGGTTGTAGCGCCGACCACCGCGGTCCCAATCAACACGGGTTTCGCCGTCGCCTTGAACGTATTGCCAGCCCCATCGTTTTCTTCCAGGTTGTGCTTTGCCTTATCGAAATCGACGTCGAAGCCGAAGGTTTTCTTAATCTCGTTCTTGATGCCGGGGACCTGCTCGATGAGACTGAGCTCGTACACGCTCTGCGCATTATCAGTAACCGGGCCGTAGGAATCGACCGCAATGGTTACCGGACCCATTCCGAGGAACCCGAATGCCACCAGTCCGAAGGCGAACACAGCCGGGGCCTTCATCAACTCGCCCATGCCAAGCGTACTCACCCCATACCCGATGGCCATCAACGCCAGCATCGCCAGGCCCAGCCAGAATGCGCTGAAATTGCCAGCGACGAACCCGGAAAGAATATTCAACGAGGCGCCGCCTTCCTCGGAAGAGGTCACCACTTCCGCCACGTGCGCCGAATGCATGGAAGTGAATGCCTTCACCAACTCCGGGATAATGGCTCCGGCGAGCGTTCCGCAAGTGATGATGCTGGAGAGTTTCCACCACATGGTGGGGTCGTTGTCCAGCGTAGGAATCATAGCCCAGCTCAGCAGGTATGTCGCGCCGATCGAAACCAAGCTGGTCAACCACACCAGGGAGGTTAGCGGCGTTTCGTAGTTCATATCGTCGGCGTTCGCAAAGCGAGCCTTGGCGATGGCTTCGTTAATGAAATACGACGCGGCGCTGGAGATGATCATCATCACGCGCATGGCGAAAATCCAGACCAGTAGCTGGACTTTGGTAATGTCGCTATTCACCGCCAGAAGAATAAACGTGATCAGGGCGACGCCGGTGACGCCATAAGTCTCAAAGCCGTCCGCCGACGGACCGACGGAATCGCCCGCGTTATCGCCCGTGCAATCCGCGATCACGCCGGGATTGCGCGCGTCGTCTTCCTTGATTTTGAAAACGATCTTCATCAAATCCGCGCCGATATCGGCGATCTTCGTGAAGATGCCGCCGGCCACGCGCAGCGCCGCCGCGCCTAACGACTCGCCGATCGCGAAACCGATAAAGCAAGGCCCGGCATAATCGCCCGGAATGTATAACAATATGCACAGCATGATGAACAGCTCGACGCTGATTAGCAGCATCCCGATGCTCATCCCGGCCTTGAGTGGAATCGCGTAGCAGGGGAAAGGCTTGCCTCTGAGGGCGGCAAAAGCCGTGCGCGAGTTCGCGAAGGTGTTTACGCGAATGCCGAACCAGGCCACGCCGTAGCTGCCGGCGATGCCGATAATACTGAAGGCCAGAATAATTGCCACTCGCTCGACGGCCAGGCTTTGTAAAAATCCGAAATAGAAGACGATAATCGCGCCGATGAAGATTTCGAGAATCAACAGGAACTTGCCCTGAGTGATCAGGTATGTCTTACACGTCTCATAGATGAGCTCGGAAATCTCCTTCATCGACTCGTGAACCGGCAGGTTGCGAAGATGCGTGTACATTCCAAGGCCGAACACAAAACCGAGCGCGCTCACGCCCAGACCGATTAAAAGGATGGTGGGGCCCTGAATGGCGCCTCCCAAAAAGGGCACGTCCAAAGACGGAAGCTTCAGTTCCGCCTCGCCGCCCTGGGCGTGCAAAGGCGTGGAAGCCGCCATGGCGAGCGCTACGAATAAAATGAGGGGCGCACAACGCCTCCATTGAGCGCTCAGCGCCCGGTACACGGCGGACAACGAGGTCAAACGCATTACGATCTTACGGCCTCCAAATTGAGAGAGAAACTGGACCGTCCCGAACGGGACTTACTTTTGATATAATAGCGCAGCCTCGGCGGATCTGCAAATCAAACAAAATGGGAGAGTTTTGATCGCGCTTCCCGGGTGCTGCCGACCCGGCATGCGCCCGGCTGGGGCCGAATTTAGCTGAATAATCGCGCGATTGAGTACGCCGCGCCGGCCGCCAACCCGCCGATTACCGTGGTTCTAATGGAACTGAGCACGGGTGGCGCGCCCGTGAACCTTCCCTTCACATAGCCGAAAATCGCCAGCGCAATCAGGGTGGCCGCCACTGAGAATAGAAGTCCGGTCTTCGTGTGCGAAACGAGCATGTAGGGCGCGAGAGGAATCAAGCCTCCGGCGATATAGGATGCGGCTATGGTGATCGCGCTGCGCACGGCGCGCCGGGGGTCGGGCTCTTCAAGGCCGAGCTCGAAGCGCATCATCCAATCCACCCACACTTTCGGCCTCCGCTCGAAGGCCGCCAGGATCGGCGCGCTTTCGTCTCGCGTCAGGCCGTAGGATTCAAGGATTTCCAGCACCTCGTGCCGCTCGAGATCGGTCTTTTCCGCGATCTCCGTCTCTTCGCGCTTCCGCTCGCTCGCGTAGTGCTCGGCATCGCCGCGCGCGGCGAGGTATCCGCCCAGCCCCATCGCGATCGATCCGGCCACGATCTCCGCGAGCCCCGCGATGATAATGACCCGAGTCGCGTCCACGGCGCCGGTCAATCCCGCCGCCAGGGCGAAGGGGACGGTGAGGCCGTCCGCCATGCCGATGACGACGTCGCGAACCGTGTCGGAAGATTCGAAATGATGCTCGACGTGCGGTGTGGTGGGCATTTGAATTGTGCGGAGCGCGTATTTAGCGGAATGGATTACGAACCGTCACAGACCCGTACCGCTGGCCGTGGGTGAAATCCTCGGTCCACAGGATCTCGCAGCCGACAGAATGGGCGCTATGAAGCACCAGTGTGTCCCACCAGGAAAGTTTATACCGCTGGTGCAAGCGAATCGCGGCCAGCACATCGGCATGCTCGGGACGATGGATGGTCCATCCGCCGAAATCCGAAACGATCTCCGCTAGTTGTTCCTTCGGTCTACCGAGCTTCCTCGTGGCAACGTCGTAAAACTCAATGAGAATCTGCGTGCTGAGCGCGCCCGAGAATTCGCGGCTCAACCGAGAAACCAACCCTTCCGCTGTTTTGTGCTTCGCGCCGGCTCCGCCATCGTGGGCGTAAATCAAGATGTTGGTATCCACGAACTCGGGCGGCATTTACTTTGTGCGCGGACGATTTGTGCGTTCCCAGATCTCATCGCGCGTCCAGGTGATCTTTCCGCCGGTTCCCCAATCCGGAGCGTTATGGATGCGCTCCATCATACGGCGATGCGCGGCCTCCCGCGCGCCGACTTCGTCCATCATTTTCTGGATGGCATCGGTCATGAGCGCGGTCATCGACCGATTGCGCTCCGCCGCGTAAACCCGAAACCGCCGCAAAAGAGGCTCAGGCAGACTGAGGGTCACATTCTGGGTCTTCACGTTCTGCAGTGTAGCACGTGAATACGTGGAACCATGTCCTGCATGCGATTCGCTTATTTCAACCCTGCCATGCGAAGATACCGGCCGGTGTACGAAGCCTCAACCGCTGCGATCTGCTCGGGCGTTCCCTCCGCGACGATGCGGCCGCCCGCGTCGCCGCCCTCGGGACCTAGATCGATCACCCAGTCCGCGCGGCGGATCACTTCCAGATTGTGCTCGATAATCAGGATGCTTCCGCCGGAGCGCAGCAAGCGCTCGAAGGCGTCCAGAAGCTTGGCGATATCGTCGAAATGCAATCCGGTGGTGGGCTCGTCGAAAATGTAGAGCGTGCCTTCGCTCGTCGCTTGCGCCAGATGCGCGGCCAGTTTCACGCGTTGCGCTTCGCCTCCCGAAAGCGTGGTCGCGGACTGCCCCAGCCGCAAATATCCCAGACCCACGTCGTTTAGCACCCGCAACCGATCCACCAATCGCGGAGTCCCCGAGAAAAACGACAGCGCTTCCTTCACCGTAAGCTGAAGCACTTCGTGGATATTCAACCCTTTGTATCGAACCTCCAGCACCCCAGGCTTGTAGCGGGTGCCCTTGCAATCGTCGCAAATCAGCTCCACGTCGGCCAAAAACTGCATCTCCACGGTGACCGTGCCGTCGCCCTGGCATGTTTCGCAGCGCCCTCCGGGAATATTGAAAGAAAAATGACCGGCGGCATAGCCGCGGCGGTCGGCTTCCGTTGTCGACGCGAATAACTCCCGGATGATGTCGAACGCTTTGATGTAAGTCACCGGATTCGAGCGCGGCGTGCGCCCAATGGGCGATTGATCCACCAGCACGACTTGCGTCAGCAGCTCGGCCTTTTCCACTTTGCGGCAGGTTTGTTTTTCCGGCGCGTCACCAAGTTCTTCCAGCAGAGGCGGCGGCGCATCCCGGTCCATGCGCTTTTTTAACGATTTATAGATCACCTCGTGCACCAGGGTCGATTTGCCAGAGCCGGACACGCCCGTGATCGCCACCATCAGATTCAAAGGAATCGCGACATCGATCGCTTTGAGATTGTGCGCCTGCGCCCCCAGGAATCGTACAATTCGCTTCGGATTCGGGGTGCGCCGCGCGATGAGATGCGACGTCTTCAGCTCGCCGCGCAAGTAACGCGAGGTCAGGGAACTCGCACCATCCTGAATCAACTTCAAAAACGGACCTTCGAAAACGATCCGCCCGCCGTTCTCCCCCGCGCCGGGACCAAGATCGACAATGTGATCGGCCGAGCGCATCACATCGGGATCGTGCTCCACCACCAGGATTGTGTTGCCCAAATCGCGCAGTTCTTCCAGAATGCTCACCAGGCGCGCCGTGTCGCGGCTGTGCAATCCGATGGATGGCTCGTCCAGCACGTAGCACGCGCCCACGAGCCGCGAACCCAGGCACGTCGCCAGTTGAATCCGCTGGGCTTCGCCTCCCGACAACGTCATCGAGAGCCGGTCCAGCGTTAAGTACTCGAGACCGACATCATTCAGAAACTTCAGCCGCTGCCGGATCTCCACTAGCACTTTTTCGGCGATCGCGTTTTCTTCCGGCGAAAGCTCCAGAACCTCGAAAAATTTCAGAGCTTCCGCGATATTGAGCCGCGTGACTTCCGCCAGATTCTTCCCGCCCACGCGCACCCACAGCGCCTCCGGCCGCAGCCGCGAGCCTCCGCAATCCGGGCATAACGTGTAGCCGCGATAACGGCTCAGGAATACGCGCACGTGGACTTTGTATTTCTTCTGCTCGATTTCCTTGAAATAATGCCGAATGTAATTGTCGAGAATCGCGCGCTCGTCTTCGCGCAGCTCATACACCGGCACGTTGAATCGGACTTTGCCTTTCGACGCCTTTCGAAAATCGGCCAGATAGCCCGCGTGCTGAGGCTTGGTCCACGGATCCACGGCGCCTTCTTGAAGCGATAGCCCACGATTGGGAATCACCAGATCGATATCGTAATCGATCGTGTTTCCGAATCCCTGGCACCGCTTGCAGGCGCCGTTCGGATTATTGAAGCTGAACAAACCGGGCTCGGGATCGGCGAATTCCTTGCCGCAGCGCTTGCACGAAAATCTCTCGTTGAAGCGCAGACGCTCTCCGCCGCCGGCGGGCTCGAACAGAACTTCGCCCGACTCGCGGTAGCAGATCTCCACCGTGTCCACCAGGCGCGGGCGAATCGCGGGTGAGATCGCCAGCCGATCCACGAGCGCGAAAACGGGTTGAGAGAAATCGACGTCGAGCAAAGATTCCGGGGTGGAAAACTCGAAAACGCGTCCGTTTTGATAGAGGCGATTGAAGCCCTTCTTCCGCAGCTCGAACAGCCGATCGCGCAACGCGCCGGTCGATTTCTCCTTTGGCAACGGAAACAGCGCGTACCAGCGCGAGCCATCCGCCTGGTTCATCATCCGCGAGGCGACCTGATCCACCGAGTCTCTCTGCACCCAAATGCCACAATTCGGGCAATAGGTGCGGCCCGCGCGCGCCCACAGAAGCCGCAGAAAATCGTACAATTCCGTGGACGTCGCGACGGTAGACCGCGGATTGCGCGTGGTGTTTTTCTGCCGGATGGCGACGGGCGGCGCGATGCCGTCGATCTCTTCGACGTCGGGCTTTTCCATCCGCTCCAGAAACTGGCGCGCGTAAGCGGAGAGCGACTCCACATAACGGCGTTGCCCTTCCGCGTAGATCGTGTCGAAAGCGAGCGACGATTTCCCCGATCCCGAAACACCGGTGATTACCGTCAGCTTCTCATGAGGAATGGAGATCGAGAGATCCTTCAGATTGTGAACGCGCGCGCCACGAATATGGATGGAATTGTCCAAGGCGGTTGTCCGGCAGGAGTTACTTATATTTTAGCGAGACCCGTATTCCGCGCGACGCCATTGTATGATTGTCGGACGTGGAGGCTCGCCATGAAATCTAGCCTTACGATTCTAGCGGCAGCCGCTTTCGCGCTTCCGGCTCTGGCCCAGTGGATCGATTTCAAAGCCCCGGGCGTTCCCCGGCTTTCCGATGGCAAACCCAATCTTTCCGCGCCCGCTCCACGAACGGCCGATGGAAAGCCGGACCTCTCCGGAATCTGGCGCGGCGGCGGGGGGCGCTACGACTACGACGTCGCGCAGAACCTGAAGCCCGACGAGATTCAGCCTTGGGCCGAGGCCATACGGCAGGAGCGAGTCGCGGATTTTCGGAAGGACAGTCCGCTGGCGCGCTGCCTCCCCGTAAGCCTTCCGTTCCACAATTCACGCGATTTGTCGCGGATCGTCCAGTCTCCCGGGGTCATCGTGATTCTATATGAGTCGCCCAATAGTCCGCACCGGACCATCTTCACCGACGGCCGCGATTTGCCCAAGGACCCCAGCCCGACTTGGCTAGGCTACTCGGTAGGGCGATGGGATGGAGACACGCTTATCGTCGATAGCGCCGGATTCAACGACAAAGGCTGGCTGGATGTAGGCGGGCATCCGAATTCCGAAGCTCTCCGCATCACGGAACGGTATCGCCGCCGCGACTTCGGGCATATGGAATTGCAAATGACCCTTGACGATCCAAAGGCATTCACGAAATCCTTCACGCTGCGAATGGAAAAGACGCTGTCGCCGGATACGGAAATCCTGGAAGATGTCTGCGAAAACGAACGCGACCGCGGACACCTGGAGAGCGGCGTCAAGATCTCGCCCGCCGAGCTAGCCAAGTACGCGGGCGTATACGAGTTCTCTCCAGGACGCCAGGCCGTGGTCACCGCCTCCAACGGCTTGCTCTATGTGCAGGAAGGTCCGAACGCCGCGAAAATCGTATACGTCCCGCGCTCGGAAACCAATTTCCTGGCGAGCACGGTGAACGATGACGCGATCGAGTTTGTGAAGGACGGGCGAGGAGCGATCACCGGGTTGATCCGGCACGCCGGCGGCGCCGAGCGGAAGGCTATGCGCAAAGCCGACCATTGAACCTGAGTGGATTTCGCCGCTATTCGAAAGGCGCTCGCCCGCTGGTACGAGCGCAACGCCCGCGACCTGCCCTGGCGCCGCACCCGCGATCCTTACGCTATTTGGATTTCCGAAATCATGCTTCAGCAAACCCGCGTGGCTGCGGCGATTCCGTATTACGAGCGCTTTCTGGCCCGTTTTCCCGATACCGCATCGCTGGCGTGCGCCGCCGAAAACGAGGTGTTGGCTCACTGGAGCGGATTGGGCTATTACTCCCGCGCTCGCAACCTGCACAAAGCCGCGCGTGAAATTGACGCGGCGGGCGCCTTTCCGCGCGATTTCGCCGGGCTGCGCGCGCTTCCGGGCGTTGGGGATTATACAGCCGCGGCCGTCGCAAGCATCGCGTTTGGTCTCCCGCACGAGGTAGTGGACGGCAACGTGAAACGGGTTGCGATACGACTCGTGAACGACGCCGCGGCGGATGCGCAAGCCGTTTCGGCGCGACTGCTCGACCACAAAAATCCCGGCCGCTCGAATCAGGCGCTGATGGAATTGGGCGCGCTCGTCTGCGCTCCACGCGATCCAAGCTGCGGAACTTGTCCCGTGGCCCGCTATTGCGAGGCGCATCGCCGGG
Source organism: Bryobacteraceae bacterium (assembly GCA_036557165.1). Classification (GTDB taxonomy): domain Bacteria; phylum Acidobacteriota; class Terriglobia; order Bryobacterales; family Bryobacteraceae; genus Palsa-187. The sequence continues at coordinate 36,775 of DATBIA010000103.1, read as the reverse complement.
GAACGCAAGCGGCTTTGCCGCCGCCGCGCGCCAAAGCAAAAACGGTTCGCCTCGAACGAATACTCCTCGTCATCCGCCGGCGCGGTAGAATCCTGTTAGCGCCCAGTCCCCGTGTCCAAGGATTTTGGGATCTCCCCGAGCCCTTTCCAGGCGCGCGAGCGGGGTTGCGCATCGGCCTGTTCCGCCACACGATTCTCAATCGTCAATATCGTTTCGAGGTGCGTGCGGGCGTAACCCGAAACACGCCTCGCCGGATGCGCTGGGTGACGGGTGGGGAATTAGATGAAATCCCTTTAAGCACCACGGCAAAAAAAGGGCTGCGGTGTTTAAAAGAAGGATGAGTATGTGGAAGTTCGTTTTCTTATTGACGCCGGCGCTTGCGCTGGCGCATGAGTATGGACCGGATGCCCGCTACACGGGCGCTCCTGGAGATAATCCGCTGGCATGCGCCGCCTGCCATTCGAATAGTCCCACCGGCGGACCGATCAATCCGGCCGGCGGCTCGGTAACGGCCGTGTTTTCAAGCGGCGGCACATATGTTCCTGGAGGACCGCCAATCACGATCTCCGTAAACGTCACCGATCCGAAAAACACACACTTTGGTTATCAAATGACAGCCCGGCTTGACTCGGATCTCGCAAACGGCCAAGCCGGCGACTTCACGCCCGGAGCGAATCAGATCGTGCTGTGCAACGACTCATCGGTCAGGCTTCCGGGGAAGTCCTGTCCTTCCGCCGCCGCAGTGGAGTTCGTGGAGCACTCTTTTCCCGCCGGCAGTCAGGTAAGCACCACGCCTTACACCTTTACCTGGACGCCGCCAGCCACCAACGTGGGCCCGGTGCATTTTTACGTCGCGGGAAATTCGGTGAACGGAGATCTGAAAGCCGATGGGAACGACCGCACCTACACCGCGAGCTACATGCTCACGCCCGCGACTTCACCTCCGCCCAACCTGACTAGCGCAGGATCGATGGCCCAAGTCGCGTCGGCCGGAGGCTGGGCGACCACGTTCACCATCGTCAACAATGGCGCGGCTTCCGCGAACACGCAGTTGAATTTCTTCGACGATAACGGCAACCCGATGGCACTGCCGCTGACATATTCGGGGAGTTCGACGACGGCATCCACTTTCAATCAGAGCGTTCCCGCGGGCGGGACCCTGGTGCTCCAAAGCACCGGCCCGGGGAGCGCGCCGACTTCGGTGGGATCGGCGCAACTGCTTACGGACGGAACCGTCGGCGCCTTCGCCACATTTGCGCTGACGCTTGGCGCGAACAATGTACAGGAAGCTGTGGTTCCTCTTGAAAACCGGGCCGCCGGCGGCTACGTTCTCGTCTTCGACAACACAAACGGCGCCGCGACGGGCGTTGCGCTGGCGAATAACACTAACCAACCTCTGAATGTGTCGGTGACCGGCCGGGACAACCTCGGCAATCAGACCGGGCAGACAACGCTTTCGCTTGCAGGCTCGGGTCACAGCTCATACAATCTGGCCGATCCAAACAGCCCGTTCGGCTCGTTCACCGTGGGACGGAGCGGAACGTTAGAGTTCCGCAGTCCTTCGAGCGGCCAGATCGCTGTTCTCGGGCTCTACTTCAACTCGAATTTCGCCTTCAGCACGATTCCGGCGATCGCGAAATGAGCGACTGGCCTCATCGCCCGCGCTCATCGCCCCATAAATCGACGTGCAATCGCGGGCTGTAGCGGAACCCTTCGCGTTTGCAAATTTCGGCGATCCAGGATGCGCGCTCGCGAATCGCCTCGGGTGAGGTTCCTTCCGCCATCAGCGCCACGCAGCCGCGTTCGGCGCCCGTTTCCATGAGAATCTTTTCGATCTCGCCCAAGTCGGCCGGACCGCTCACCACAAACTTAAGTTGGTATTCGTACTCCCGCATGAGCCGTCGCAAAATCTCGGGCTGATACCGTAATCGCTCATGCTGAGCCGCCCATCGGCCGTCCTCGCGCTCGAAGGGAATCGAGTTGGCAAGCTTCGGACTGACGCTCATCAAGTCGCAGGTGACGGGCGCGTAGACCGTGCCCGCAGTCTCGATGGTGATGTGGAAATCGAGCCGCTTCAGTTCGCGTGTGAGTTCGACAATTTGAGGCGCGATCATCGGCTCGCCTCCCGTGACCACGACGTGAGTGGACGCGTGGCCGCGAACCTCCGAAAGGATCGCATCCAACGATTTCTCCTGGCCCTCCGGGTTCCACGATGTATAAGGCGTGTCGCACCACACGCAGCGCAAATTGCAGCCGCTCAAACGCACAAAAACGCTCGGAACGCCGGCCAGCGCGCCTTCGCCCTGAATGGAGTAGAAGATTTCCGAGACTTTCAATCCGGATAGCTCAGAGGATCGCGGATCCCTGCCTCCTCGAAACCCTTCCTGCGCAAGAGACAGGAGTCGCATCGGCCGCATGGGCTGCCTCCCTGACCCGGATCATAGCAGCTATGCGTCAAAGAGAAATCCACGCCAACCCCGGCCCCAAGCCGCACGATTTCCGCTTTGTTGAGTTGCGCCAGCGGAGTGTGAATGGTGGTGTGGGTCCGACCTTCGATGGCTGCTTTCGTGGCGAGGTTGGCCATACGCTCGAAAGCGGCAATATATTCGGGGCGGCAATCGGGGTAGCCGGAGTAATCGATCGCGTTCACGCCGATGAAAATGTCCGCGGACTCCAGCACCTCCGCCCATGCGAGCGCGTAGCTGAGGAAGATGGTGTTGCGCGCCGGGACGTAGGTGACGGGAATTCCCCGGCTCATCTCGTCCCGCGCGCGCCCCTTGGGAACGGCCAGATCCGAAGTAAGCGCGCTCCCGCCGAAGGCTCGCAAATCGATGTGTATCGTCCGATGCTCAGCCGCAAGGAAGTGCCGCGCAACGCGCTCGGCGGCCCGAAGTTCTTCGATATGCCGCTGGCCGTAATCGAAGGAGAGGGCGTGGCATTCAAACCCATCGCGCGTGGCTACTCCGAGGCACGTGGAGGAATCGAGGCCGCCGCTCAGCAGGCAAACGGCCCTCTTCATTCAGGTGAAAACCGCGCGTCGAGGATCTCGCAGATCAGGTGGTACGCGGCGAGATGCAATTCTTGAATACGGGCGGTTTTGTCTCCGGGCGCGGCCAGCACCAGATCGCAAATCGGCGTTGCGGCGCAGCTTTGGGCGCCGGTAAGAAGAATCGTGAACATGCCTTTGGATCGCGCCGCTTCCAAGCCACGGATGACGTTCGGAGACCTAGCGCTGGTGGAAATGCCGAGCGCCACATCGCCCGGAGTGCCTAACGCGGCGATCTGCCGGGCGAAGATTTCGGCATACTCGTAATCGTTGGAGCAGGCGGTCAAAACCGCGGCGTCGCAAGTAAGCGCGATGGCCGGCAGAGCGCGGCGTTCCCGCTCGAAGCGCACGACCAATTCTCCGCAAAGATGCTGCGCGTCAGCCGCGCTGCCGCCATTGCCGAAGACCAGTAATTTGTGGCCGTTTTCGATGGCGTCCCCGATCGCCGCCGCCGCGGCTTCGATGGCTTCGGGAAAGCCGGAATCCGCGGCTTCCGAAAACATCCGGCCGATTTCGCCCAGGCGCGTCGATGTGGCCGAGCGCTGCGGCGTCGCCTGGTGGGACATGTGCGTAAGACCCTATCCTGCCCGGTCTAATTTCCGGTGCTCTTTTAGAGTGCACCGGTCCATCACCACTTGCAAGCCTGCTTGGCGCGCGCGTTCGGCCGCCTCCTCGTGAATGACGCCTTCCTGCATCCACACCGCGTTGGCGCCTACGCGGATGGCGGAATCCACAATCTCCGGCACATATTCGGACCGGCGGAAAATATCGACGATATCGATGTGGTCCGGTATGTCTTCCAGACGCGCATAGGATTTTTCGCCGAGGACTTCCGGCTCGTTGGGATTCACGGGAATGACGCGGTACCCGGCGCGTTTCAAATAGGCGGCGACGCCGTTGCTGGGGCGCATGGGATTGGAGGAAAGGCCCACCACGGCAATGGTGTGGCTGGATTTGAGGATGTCAGTTGTGTTCGCCATCGGTCATTTTCAATAACTTACGGAAATGCGCAATCTCCGCGGGTGTTAGCGATCGGTAGCGGCCGGGCGGAAGGTCCAGTTCGAGAAATCCAATCTTCACGCGGCGCAGTTTTTCCACTAGCCTCCCAAAATAGTTGAACATCAGCCGGATCTGATTCTGGCGCCCCTCGGCGATGCGAACCTCGTACCAGGGATTGGCGCCGTGCTTGATCTGTTTCAATTCCGCGGCGGAGGTCTTGTGGCCGTGCAGCGGCACGCCGCCGCAAAAGACGCGCTGCTGATCGTCGGTAAGCGCGCCGTTTACCTTTACCACGTATGTCTTTTTGACATGGCTTGCCGGCGCGGTGATGCGGTGCGCAAATTCGCCGTCGTTGGTGAGAAGCAGCAAGCCTTCGCTGTTGTAATCCAGCCGCCCGACCGGGAACACGCGCTCACGCACCCCGCGCAGCAGATGCATCACGGTCTGCCGCCCTTCGGGATCGGACACCGTGGTCACGCAGCCTTTGGGCTTGTTGAGAGCAAGGTAGACGTGACGTTTCGGAGCACGCAGGAGCCGGCCGTCGACTTTTATGTGGTCGCGCTCCAGGTCCGCCTTCGAGCCAAGCTGCGTGATCGCGGCCCCGTTCACCGTCACACGGCCCTGCACAATCAATTCTTCGGCCTTGCGCCGGCTCGCGACGCCCGCCTGGGAAAGAATCTTTTGGAGCCGCTCCTCACTCATAGCCCTTGCGGGGGCTCATTGCCCTTGCGGGGATCATCGCCCCGCGGGGACTCATCACTCTGGGGATTGGCTGGGGCAGCCGATCCGTTTTCGCCGGCCGCCAAGGCTTCCGGCTGCGAATCCGCGATAGCGGCCGGCGCGGGTTCTTCCTCCACCAACTCCATGCGCCCCAACTCCTCGAATTCCTTGAGCGTGGGCAGTTCGCTCAAGTCTTTCAAGCCGAACTGGACCAGGAATTCCTTGGTGGTCTTGTAGAGAATGGGCTGACCGACCACCTTCTTGCGTCCCGATTCCGCGATTAGCTTGCGGTCCAGAAGCGTTTTCAGCACGCCCGCGCCTTGCACGCCGCGAATTTCCATGATCTCCGGAGCGGTTACGGGCTGCTTGTAGGCGACCACCGCCAGCGTTTCCAGGGAGGCCAAGGATAGCTTCAGCGGGGGGGTGAGCTTCTTCACGAACGCGCGAACCGCCTCGTGGTGCTCAGGCTTGGTGGCCATTTTGTAACCGCCCGCCACTTCGCGAACGCTGAGCCCGTGTTCGGGCCGGGCGTATTCGGCCGTCAGCTCGTCCAACAAGTGCTTCACTTTGTCCAGAGGCCGACCCAGCGCGGACGCGATCTGCTGGGCCGATAGCGGCTCGTCGGTGATATAAACGATCGCTTCCAGGACGGCCTGGAGCTGCGCATCTTCGCCGTCGGCCAGGGGTAGCTCAGGCTGGGCGGAAGCGGGCCCGACTTCAGCGGAAACCGGCTCCGCCGGCTGCTCTTCTGCGAACAATTCTTCCACGATCAGCGATACCCTTCTTCAATGGCGTTCATGGTCTCCGCGGCGGCGAAAGCATTGTCGAACCCATCCAGGCGTTTTAATCCAATCTCCCCGAATGCATCCGTCTGGGCCAGGCCCACTGCCTGGAGCTTCACCAGTTCCAAAACGGCCAGGAACAGGCAAATCATGGCGCGGCGGCTGCGCTGACGCTCGAACAATTCGCGCGCGGAGACGGCCCGGCGCTCCTTCTCGAACACCTTTCGCAAATATCGGATCATATCGGGGACGGAAACGTCCTCCTGGCCGATCTCATAGACCGGACGCGTCTTGGCGCGGTCAAGCACGGCCTGAAACGTCTTCACCAGATCGAACAGCGTCACCGCGAGGCCTGGATGATCCTCTTCCGAGCGAAACTGCTCGATCTGCGGATTCGACCACACGGCTTCTTCCACCACGCGCTTCTGATAAAGCATTTCCGCCGCGGTTTTGAAGCGTTCGTGCTCAAGCAGGCGCTCCACCAGCTCCTTACGCGGGTCTTCCTCGGGCGCGAGCTTCTCCAGTTCCGGATCGCGCGGCAGCAGCATGCGCGATTTGATATGGATCAGCGTCGCCGCCATGTAGACGAATTCGGCGCTCAGCTCGACGTTCATCTCGGCTGCCTGCTGCATGAATTCGAGATATTGCTGGGTAATCCGGGCGATGGGAATGTCGTAGATGTTGATTTCCTGCTTCCGGATCAGGTCCAGTAACAGATCGAGCGGGCCTTCGTATTGCTCGAGGTGGAAATTGAGTGGGGAGGAAGCCACTAGGGTTCAGGATAACAGGGGGCTCGGGTGGAACCGAGCAAGCTATTTCCAGGAGCGGGCGCCCGCGCTAGGCGTTGGCGATGCGAAGCTGGCGGTCGCTGGACCGGAGCTGGCGCTCCAGGCGGCGGGTGGCGCGTTCGCTGATCATTTCGGCGACTTTGCTGAGCAGGCCGGGCAGGTCCTCAGGCTTGATAAGCATCGAAGTGCGCCGCCGGGAAGGGGCTCGTTTTTCGTTTTGATAGGTGGTCAGCAAGGCGGTAGCGGGCTTATAGTCCATCATCCGGGCGTGGGCTAGTACTTTTAGGCCAGCCTCGGGGGATTCCATCTGTAAATCGCTGAGTACAAGTTCGTACTCGCCTTCGTCGAGCTTGCCGACTGCTTCGGCCGCGCTGGCGGCTGAATCCACGGAGTATCCTCCGGCTTCGAGGACAGTCTTCAAGGTGAGGCGAGACGCCGGGTCGTCGTCTACCAACAAAACCCGGGCTAGGTCGTACTCCAGCGAACGGGGGGAGTGGCGCATCTCGGTTCCTATCTGAAGTTTAACCTATAAACGCCGTTTTAGACCCCGTAATTTTCGGGAATTGTTCCTGATGTAATCTAACGTGTTGCCAAAACAGGAACTTTTTGGAACACTCGTCCGAAAATGCGATCCACATGCGCCAGATGCCGATTTAGCGAAAAAACCCCTTCCATCTGCTTAAGTGTCAGATAACAGGATAGTTCCTCGTCGGCTTGGACGGCAGCCCGGAAATCGCCGTCCGTTTCCCAGGCGCGCATGGCATGCCGCTGCACCAGCCTGTAAGCACTCTCGCGAAGCATTCCGGCGGCGGTCAGGTCGAGCAAGAGTTGGCCAGAAAAAATCAGGCCCCTAGTCGCGTCCAGATTGCGGCGCATTCGCTCGGGGTAGACTCGCATACCGTCGACCAGCCATCGCGATTTCGCGAGCAGGTAATCGGTCAGAATCGCGGAATCGGCGAGGATAACCCGCTCCACCGAAGAGTGGGATATATCCCGTTCATGCCAGAGGGCGATATTCTCCATCGCCGCTTGCACATTGGCGCGAACTACTCTTGCCAAACCGCAAATCTGCTCGCAAACGACGGGGTTACGCTTATGAGGCATCGCCGAAGATCCCTTCTGGCCTTCGGCGAAAGGCTCTTCGGCTTCCCGAACCTCAGTACGCTGAAGGTGGCGGAGTTCCAAGGCGATCTTCTCCAGAGTGGCCGCGATTAGCGCAAGTGCGGCGACCCAGGCCGCGTGGCGGTCGCGGGAAATGACCTGGCTGGCGATCGCCGCCGGTTCCAGGCCTAGCCGGGCACAGATTTTCTCTTCCGCCTTGGGCCCGATATGGCCAAAAGTCCCGACGGCGCCAGAAATTTTCCCAACGCGCAGATCCTCGGCCGCGCTCTCCAGGCGTGCGATGTTACGCCGCAGCTCGTCATACCACAAGGCCAACTTTAGCCCGAAGGTTATGGGCTCGGCGTGTACGCCGTGGGTGCGGCCGATCTGAACGGCGTCTTTGAATTCCCAGGCGCGGCGCTCCAGCGATTGGGCGAGTTCGCGGGCGCCTTCCAGCAAAAGCCGGGAGGCTTGCTGAAGCACCAATGCCTGGGCGGTATCCACCACGTCGTTCGAGGTGAGGCCGTAGTGCAGCCAGCGCGAGGCGTCGGCGTGCCCCGCGGAGGCCATTCGCTCGGCCACGGCGGTGGTGAATGCGATGACGTCGTGCTTTACTTCGCGCTCGATTTCGTGAATCCGGCGGATTTCGAAGCCAGCGTGAGCTCGGAGGGCCACGGCGGCCTCAGAGGGGACCTCGCCGGTTTCCGCCAGCGCCTCGCTGGCCGCCAGCTCCACCTGGAGCCACTGCTCGAACCGGTTCTGGTCGCTAAAGATGCGGCCCATCTCGGGCCGGGTGTATCGGGGAATCATAGTGGAATTTCCAGTCTAGACCGAATTCCAGCGGTTTTTGCACCAAATTAAATTTGCGATGCCACCGTAAAACTGATATATGATCCCGCCATCCTCGCCAGCGCACTTCTGCTTGCCACTGGGATTGGTCTGGCCGGGGTGCTGTTCAGATGCCGGCTCAGTACACGAACGCCTCGGTAGACTGCCGAGGTTCGGCGATCACCAGGCGCGTGAACAGGCTACGGCCATCGAGGGCTTGCGCGGCCATGAGCCGCACGATCTCGGGATGATTGTTGTGCTCGCTCAGATGGCCGAGAATCAGCGTGGAGGTGCGCGGCGCAAGTTCGTCGCGGACGAATTTGCAGGCGACGTCGTTTGAAAGATGCCCCATGCGGCCCATCACGCGCTGTTTTACGGACCAGGGATACGGACCGACTTTCAGCATGTCCAGATCGTGATTAGCCTCCAGCAGTAAGACGTCGGAATCGCGAACCTGGAACCGCACCGAATCCGGCAGATAGCCGAGATCGGTGGCGATGGAGATTTTGATTCCCTCGGCTTCGATGGAGAACCCGACGGGATCGGCGGCGTCGTGGGGAACGGTGAAGCTGGTTATCTCGACGGCGCCGATCGGGAAGCTCGACCCGGCTTGGAACAGCTCCAGTTTGGGGATGAAATCGCCCCAGGCGATAGCGGGAGCCGTGAGCCGCGAGATGTAAATCGGGATGTCGAGCTTTTTGGCGATCGCGGGCAGGCCTGCGACATGGTCCGTGTGCTCGTGAGTAATCAGGATCGCGGTGAGAGATTCAGGCGCAACGCCTAGCGCCACTAATCGCTCGAACGTTTCCTTGCGGCTGAGACCCGCGTCTATGAGAATTCGCGTGCCACCCGCCGCCACCAGGGCCGAATTGCCGGCGCTCGAGGATGCGAGGACGGTAAGAGAAACGATAGCGCTGGTGCTCCTTTAAGGGATGATAACGCAGCGTGAGCGAATTAATTCGATCCGCCCGCTGCGCGATCTAGAGCCGCCGCGGCGGATTGGATCGCCTCGCCCGCATTCTCGAGCACCTTTCCCACACGGACGATCTGCTCCTCAGCCAGTTTCCAATCCTTCTGCTCGATGCTTTCGCGCACACCCGGCAGCGTCTTCGACCCATAGCCGGTATAAAATCCGGGCGCGTAGATTTGATGCTCGAACCAAGGGCGGCCGGGAAGACCGTCCTTCAATGTCAAAGCGCGCTCCACGGAGATCAATCTTGCATTGGCGTCGCGTAGCGAAGCGCGGGCTAAGGCGGCCCCGCCGTTGTCGGAGGCGTGCGCCAGGGCGCGCTCGTACTGGCCCGCGTTACGCTCCAGCGCCATCAGGCCGTTTTGCAGAGGCGTGAAGTTCAAGTTGTCCGGCACGGCTTGTTTGGCGGGAGGCATCGTCTTGCGCTTCGGGTCGGCCGATGCAGCAAATACTCCTTCGTCGATCTCGCGATTGGTTTCGACGATGCGCTCGCGCTCATCCCGTGCAAGCTTCTGGACATCGTCAACATAGCGCCGGATTGTGTCTGTAAAATCCGAAAAATCGTAGGGCAGCAGATCGGAATCCGCCAACCGGAGCACCGAAACGCCCACAAGCTGCGCCAAGGCGCGGCCGTAGCTGAAATCGGCGTCGGAAAAATGCGTGTACCAGTTGAAATCGTCGTAGATGGAATGATAGATTCCCGATCCATCCTCGCCGCCGAAACCCACGTTCAGGGAAGCGATGCCGAGATGATCGATGAATGCGGTGTAGTCCGAACCGGAACCCAAAGGATCGATGCGGAGGTCCGGGCGCTCGCGAAGCTCGGCCCGCTCGGCGGGACGGGTTTGGATGCGGTTGAGTTGAAGCCGCTTCCACAGCGTCATTTTCGTCTCAGGATCTTCCACATCGCGAGCCACTTCGTTTATCAGTTTCTCGAGAGTGTGCGAGCCGGACGGCTGCAGGAATCCGCGGCCGCTGTTATCGGAGTTGATATAGACGGCGGCGTTGCGCGTCAGCTCCGAGGCGTGATCCTCGGCCCATTCCGTCGACCCAATCAGGCCCTGTTCCTCGCCGTCCCAAACGCAATACACGATAGTTCGCTTGGGCTTCCAACCTTGACGCAGTAGCGTGCTCAGAGCGCGCGCCTCCTCCATCAGAGCGCTGGCGCCGGACACCGGATCGTCCGCGCCGTTTACCCAGGCGTCCTCATGGTTGCCGCGGACGATCCATTCGTCCGGATAGACCGAACCGGGAATGCGCGCGACGACGTCGTAGGCCGGTTTCATATCCCAGTTGAAGGCGACCTTGAGACGCACCTTGGCCGGGCCCGGACCGGCGCGATATGTAACCGGAAGCGCGCCGCGCCATCGATCGGGGACCTCGGGTCCGCCCATCGCGGCCAGAATCGGCTGCGCGTCGGCATAGGAGATGGGCAATGTCGGAATTTTTGTCAGCACCCGAGCTTCGGAGATTTTCAGGCGTTTAGCATCCTTGGTTGCGCCCACGCCGGGCGTAAGCGGATCGCCGGGATATTCCGCGATATCCATCACGCTGCCGCGTTGCACCCCGTCTTTGGGGCGGTACGGGCCCTGAGGATAAACTTCGCCCAGGAAGTAGCCGTCGTCGCGCGGATCGGAATAGATGATGCAACCCACTGCCCCATGCTCGGCGGCGAGCTTCGGCTTGATGCCGCGAAAGTTCGCGCCGTATCGCGCAATGACAATTGCTCCTTTGACCGACACTCCCAGGCGTTCAAGTTGCTCATAGTCCTCGGGCGCGCCGTAATTCACGTAGACCACGGGCGCAGTGACATCTCCGTCGATGGAGTACGCATTGTAAGAGGGCAGCTGCTCGTTCTGCTGCGAGGAAGTGGGATCGCCGGCGACGGGAGGCTCCTGCAGCCTGGCCTTGAAGCGGGTTGGCTCGACTAGTTCGAGCAGACGCTCCTTGGGGGTGGGAAACAGCACATCATAGCTTTCGATTTTCGCGTCCAGGCCCCATTCCTTGAATTTGGCCAGAATCCATTCGGCGTTGTCTTTGTCGTAGGGAGAACCGAGGTGATGCGGACGCGCGCTCAGCCTTTGCGCGTTCTGCCGAATATTGGTGCGGTCCGGGATCGCCTGGTACTTTTGTTCCCAATCGCGCTCGGCGCGGGAGGAGTCCGCGGAAAAACCGCGCAACACCGCCGGATCCGCTGGCCAAGCCGCGGGAGAAAACAGCGCCAGAGAAAGCAAAACCGCCACCGTATTCCTCATATGGTCACGTCGTCCGTGATCCCTATCCTACCGCTTATGCGATTTCCGCTCTTCCGGGCTCCGGCAGCGCAGCCGCTCCAACCGCCGCGTTTGGCTCCCCATCGGCACTGGCTATTATTTCCCTAGGGATCAGGAGAATCAAAGGCAGGATCAGGGCGTACACAGCAGTGGTCGCGACGACGCAATAGAGGAACCCGTGCACGGGATCGCCGTTATAGATTTTCGATCCCAAAACGTCTCCGCCCCGCTGCGCGAGCACATAGACGCCGTCCACGAGCATCATAAGAGTTCCCTGCAGCCCCGCTGGACAGGATCGCATGGCTAAGTCGAAATAAGCCGCCGTGGCGACGCCGCCCATCAGACCGATAGGCGCGGCCAGAACCTGCGCTAGCGTTGCCGAGTGGATGAACGCGAGCGGAACCATCTGCGGTATCGCGACTATGGTTCCCCACCAGAGCAGTTTGTTAAGAGAGACACGCTTGCAGAGATAGCCGTACAAGAAAAGGGTGGGAAGAAAAGAGACCACGAAGACGCCGTTGTAGTTCGCGTACGCGGCATTGGAAGCGTGGAGCTGATTGGTCAGATAAAATTGCAGCGGCGTCGCCGAGCCTGGCGCGAAATTCCAAAGGAACATGATCAAGACGGCGGGATAAACGGCGCGATGCTTGACCAACCGCTTAAGGTCTCCCACGAAGCCGGTTCCACGGGATTGCGGCGCGTCGTAGGCTTGGCCAAAGACCGCGCCCGGCTTCCAGACCGCTATCGCAACGACGAGGAAAGTGAGCGCCCCGATCAGCAGGAAGGTTTGACGGGACTGGAGATGCTCGGCGACCAATCCCGAGGCGAACGCGGCGGCAGCCAGTGGGATGTAGGAAACAATAGACCACAGCGTACTTAGCCGTCCCGTCATGAGCTTTTCCTGCCCGATCAGCGCGATGAGAGCTTGATAAGCCGCGGCGATGAAGCGGAACGACAGCATGGCCAGGATCACTCCGGCTAACAGGCCGCCATAAGAGAGATTAGAAAAGGCAAGCCATAGGAACACGGCGGCGGTCAGCGGTGCGAAGAGCAGAAAATAGCCCCGGTCGCGCAGGCCGAACGGGCTCCAGAGATCGCGGATCAAGCCAAAAATGAACGCCACATAGACCGGGATCCCGGTGAGCAGGCGGAACATGGAGACCTGGCTGGCCGTGGCATGGAGCTTGTCCTTCAGCATGTAGGAGGTCGCGATATCCACCAAGTAGCCGCTGGGGGTCGCCAGATAGATCAGCAGCGTGAGGGAGCCGAAGTAGAAGAAGATTTGACCCGTGGCGGGGCCGTTCCTGCCGGAGGACTCCAAATTCGGGTCTAGCGTCTGCATGCGCCGATGCCGGTGCACGCATTCGGCCAAAGATGTGGCGCACGCTTTAACTCGCCGAATCCAGACTGTGGGCTGCCCGGAACGGGTCCGCAAACCGGAAAGCCCACAGCCGCACGCTGAAGCGTGCGCCACCGATGCCGGAATGGAACGCGGGGCGCCGAATTGGAACTGGCGTTCAATACGCAAGGCTCGCTTTGATCGCGCGCAAAGCCTCTAAACAATCTTCGCGTGTTACGTCGTAGTGGGTGACCACCCGTACGCGCGTTCCTCCGACCCCCGCCAGCAGCACGCCGCGCGATTTGGCTGCGGCGACGAAGTCTCCCGGAGGCATCCGCGCGCCCTCGATATCGAAAATGACGATGTTCGTCACCACCTTCGCGGGGTCGATCGCGATGCCCGGCAGTTCCGCCACCCCTTCCGCGAGCAATCGGGCATTGGCGTGGTCTTCGGCGAGGCGCGAGGGCATTTGCTCCAGCGCGATCAGGCCGGCCGCCGCCAGGACCCCGGCCTGACGCATCCCGCCGCCCAGTTGTTTGCGAAGAATCCGAGCCCGCGCGATGTCTTCGCCCGGGCCGGCGAGTATCGATCCCACCGGCGCGCCCAGGCCCTTCGATAAGCAGAACATCACCGTGTCGGCCTTCGAAGCGATGCGGGCTGCCGGCACGCCCGAAGCTTCCGCTGCATTGAAAATCCGCGCGCCGTCGATGTGGGCCTTGAGCCCACGCTCGTGCGCCCGGTCGCAGATGTAGTCGAGTTCCTCAATTGGATAAACCGTGCCACCTGCCATGTTGTGGGTGTTTTCCAAATGGATCGCCGCCGTGCGCGAGCAAAAGGAATCGGGCGGCCGCAGCGCGGGCTCCAGATCGCGCCAGCGCGGAAGGCCATCTTCCGAATGAACGGTCCGCAGCAGGCAGCCGGAAAACCAGGAGTGGCTGGCCAGCTCCCAATCGACGACATGCGCGTGATGATCGCAGACTACTTCGTCGCCGGGCCTCGTATGAAGCTTGATCGCGATCAGGTTACCCATGGAGCCGGTGGGCACGAACAGAGCCGCCGGCTTGCCCATGATTTCGGCCGCGCGGCGCTCGAGCAAGTTGACGGTCGGATCTTCGCCGTAGACGTCGTCGCCGACTTCGGCTTCCGCCATCGCGCGGCGCATCTCGGGCGTGGGCTTGGTGACGGTGTCGCTACGCAGATCGATCATATGAATTCGGCGAAGACTTCGTTCGAAAGCAGAACGCCGCGCGGAGTGAGACGCAGACGGCGGCCCCGCGCTTCAAGCAACCCTTCTTCCGCCAGTTTTTCTACCGATTCGCGGTAGGGCGACCAATCGGCGTCGATTCCTTCATCCAGGCGCAGGCCGAGGAAGAAATCCTCCGAAGAATCGGCGGGCGCGCGGGCGACGACCGGCGAAAGGCCGGCAGTCAGCCGCTCTACGTACTCCGACGCGGTCTCGGCGTTTTGCCAGCGCGAGGCGCCGTCGAAGGAGTGCGCATCGGCGCCGAAGCCCAGGTAAGGCTCGCGGCGCCAGTATTTCAAATTGTGCCGCGACTCGAAACCCGGACGTGCGAAGTTAGAAATCTCATAGCGGTGAATTCCGATGACGGCAAGGCGCTCGACGGCCAGCTCGTAGAAATCGGCGATGGCGTCGTCGGTTGGGATTTCGGCCGCGCTGTACCGCGGAACGGGGACTGAAGTCCCCGTTGCAGGCTGAAGCCTGCTCCACCGGAGGATCTCGGCCCCTAGCCGGCTATCTTCGTCCACTTCGAGCATGTAGATGGAGACGTGCGGAGCATTCAGACGCTCGATCCAATCGAGCGACGCGGTCCAGCTCTCGCGCGTTTGTCCCGGCAGGCCGGCGATCAGATCGACATTGAAATTTTCGAGACCCTCGGCCCGAAGAATCGCGATTTCGGCGGCGACGATTTGGGCCGTGTGCTTGCGGCCGGTGCGCGCTAGCTCGCGCACGTCGAACGATTGCACTCCGAGACTCACGCGATCGATTCCCGCATCGCGCCAGGCGCGAGAGAGATCCGCCGTAATCCCGCCGGGCGCGGCTTCGATGGTTGCTTCCGCCCACGGCTTTCCTGGCACAAGGTCCAGCAGGGCCGCGAGAGCCCCGGGCGTCAGCCTGCTGGGAGTGCCTCCGCCGAGATACACGGTCTCGGGCATCCAGGGCCATTCGGCGGCGGCCAACTCTCCGGACAGCGCTTCCAGGTAGCGCGGCTCAAGCTCGCGTGGAAACACGCCCGAGGCGAAATTGCAGTACGTGCATTTTTGCGCGCAGAACGGATAGGAGATGTAAACGCCGGCCACTACAGCACCACCTGTTCTCCCAACTGGCGCGAAATCGCGTCGCCGATCACTTCGGCCAACGTCTGGCCCGCTTCGGGAAGGACGAACGCGGAGCGCGAAGGGTCCCAATCCAGCTTGAAGCTTTTCGAATGCGCGGAGACCCAGATTTGCCGGACGGGCGTATTGGGGCTGACGACGAACTTCGCGGGCGGAGCCTCGAATTCAATGGCCAACGCACCCGAGTTGAAATCGGCATCGAAGTCGTGCTCGCTTGACGCGGCCGACAAGCGGCGGTGCAGATCGTTCAGGCTCTTGTCGGCGTGCGCGCGAAACTCCTGTTCATCCATCATGGGAGAGCGGCTAATTTTCAAGATACCGCGCCCTTTCGTTATGCGCCTCTCCTGGCGCTGGAGGTGTTGGCGAGCGATGGGCAGGAGCGGCATCAATCGCGCATGACGGTTGCGATTCAAGAGTGACCGGCTGACGCGTTCACGAGAAACGGATCGCCGCAACCAGTCAGGTTTTTTGAGCTGCGGTCAGACGCAGAACGGCAGCTAGCACCGTTTTAGGGACGCGTTGCCGATTAGGGCCGGTCGGTTCCGGGTGCTTTTTTTGCGCTGGGTCGCTGACTCTCGGCTGCTTTTCGAACGGCCTCAACGTCCGCCAAGTCTTGCAACCGCGCTGCTGCGAGTTTGTTGGTTATGAAATCCTCAGCGGAAATCACAAACGCCTTTAAGCCGGTTTGCTCATCAATCAGGGCTTCAATCCGGCGTTGCCAAGCATCATCGAATTTGACACCGGAAATTTGCGGCAAAATCTCGATCATCTGCGGTGAGGCGCCCATGCGGAAAAAACAGCCGGGGTCGATAAGGTCAGCCGGTTTCAGGTCGGCCATAGGCGCTCCGAATCTCGCCAAGGCCGCATAGACAGCTTCGGCATTCTGCGCTTCCGGCTGGACAAAAATATCAAGGTCTTTGGTGGCGCGGGGTTGCGCATGGACGGCGAGCGCATAGCCGCCCACGATGAGATATTTAACGCGGTGTTCGTTGAACACGGACAAGAGTTCTTTGAAGTCGCTGCTGAACATCGCGTGTTGGTTCCTTCAGTCGATAACCCATGATCGAGAGTTCAGCGGCAGTGTCTAGCCGTTCATGGATGGGGCGGCTCTGCCAGTAGCGGTACTCGTCCGCCTTCATCTCGTCGAAATCGGTGTATTTGCGTATGGTGATTGGCGCGTCGCCCATGGGTTGGCTTAGGTTGGCTAAAACAGCAGCAGGATAATCCAGGCGACGCCCACCGCTAGAACGCCGTCGATCAGGCCGACGTTCACGTTGCGGTCGCGAACGATCTCGTCGGCGACCCGGGCGTGAGGAAGCATGGTGACGTTCACCAGCCAGCGAAGGAACAAGAGCAAAATCAATCCTACGATGGCGTCGAACGCGAAGAACGAGAGGGTTCGAGGCCAGGTGGTGAATTCGCCGCTGATGGCCTTCAGCATGATGAGCGAAAGCGCCACCAGCGTGAGGCCGAATCCAATGCCGGCCGCGAAGTTGCCGGAGCGAATCTCTTTGGCGACGGCGTAGCCGCTCCAGACTTCATAGAGGCGCCCCATCAGGATCAGAACTAGCTGCCCGAGCAGAAAAATGGCGGCCGCGGTTCCCACATTGCCTCCGGGCTGGCGAATGGCCCCCGCGAGGATCGCGGCGGCGGCCAAATAGCCTCCGCATTCCAGCGCGCCCGCGGCCAAATTCCGGCGATCGATGATCTCGCGGTCGTTGCGGAAATGCGGAACTAAAAGATTGTCCATCAGAAACCGGCTCAGACTCAGCGCCGCTATGCCGGCCAGCGTCCATGCGAGGTTCGTGCCGATAGCGATCCACACGGCTTTCATGCCGTTGTCCAAAGGCAACGGAGCAAAGCCGGCCGCGCTCAGGTAGACAATCACAGTGCCGCCAAAATAACCGGCGACGGCGAGCCCAAATGCGGGGTTGTCGCGCGTCGTCATTTCCTGATCCGTGGCGTACGGCGACAGGAATCGCAGCGCCAATTTGGCGACGATCAACACAACGACGCCCAGCACGACCTGCAGAATCGCCAGCGCTAACGCGGCGTAGTCGGGGTGGAGGATGTCCATAGGCGAGATTTAGCGGCGCCCCCCGCGAAAGCCGCCGCTCGATCCAAAGCCTCGGGAACGGAAGCCGCCCCCGCCCCCAAACGAACCGGACCCGAACGAGCCGCGAGAACGGTATTGAGAACTTGAAAAAGTGCCCTGGCTGCGATAACCCGAGCTGCCGAAGCCGCCGCTGGAGGGCCGGGAGCGCTCCGAGTACCAGCCGCCGCCATCACTGCTATATGGCCGCGTTGCCTGGGGTTGGCGATCGCGTCCGTAGTAAGTCTCGCCCCGGCTGCGGGCGTAACGGTAGGCGTCGTAGTCAGGCAGAGTAATGGTTGGCTGGGAAGAACGCAGCAAATGACTCAACAGCAGATATTCGGGTAGCCAGTGCCAGACGCCTCCGGACCAGGAGCCGTATGCGTTCGATTGACCCGGCGGCGCGATGTAAGCGTAGCCGGGCGTCTGCACGGTGTGCTCGGCTTCGGAATCGTACTTGCCGGCGGGCTTGCGCTCGATCACCATGCCGGTGGGGTCTTCGGAGCGGCGCGTGAGCGAAATATCGAGAGGCTCCCAGCGCTCCTCGCTGGTGGTCTGGCCATTGGCGAGACTCGCATCGGGGAAGCGCGTTCGCACGATGCGGACCTTCTCTCGCGGACTATTGTCCTTTTCCACGTCGAGCAGCAATTTGTCCCAACTCGTGTAAAGCTGACCGGCGAGCGCCGTGTCGGCGGCGATGCCCTCTTTGGCGCGACTCCCCAGCGCATCGATTTGATCGGCGTCGCTTGAAAGGGTCTCGAGGCTGGAATCCGGAAGGTTGCCCTTTGCCGCGGCGGAGCGCAACTCAGCCGAGGAATCCCAGACGCTCTGGGCCTGAGTTTTGAGTCCTTTGAGAGCGTCCAGCCGCGTTTGGAGGTCCTCGCGCTTAGCGGGCCAATCGGTCATAGCTTTACGAACGGCGGCGTCGGAGGAATCGCTGTCCAGAAACTGAAGCGAGTCGTAGCTCGCCTGCATCGCCTTGAGGCGATCGGGCAGGGCGCGTTTGAAAGCCAAACGCCGCTGCGCTTCCGCTTGAGCGGCGGATGCGTCCTGTAGCGCTTGCTGACGCAGGGAGTTGAATTCGGTGAGGCCGCGCTCGACGTTGGCTTCGTCGCTACGGCGATTGGCCTTAACGATCTGCTGCACCGCGGCCAATTTTGCGGCGGCCGCGTCGAGTTGCGCGCCATCTTGGCTCAGCCGCGACTTCCAATCATCGGCTTCCTTTTGAAATAAGCCGGGATCTTCGGCGATCGCCTGCTCGATCGCGGATTTGTCTTGCTCCAAGGCCTGCTTGTCTTTGAGCAGCAGGCTATTGCCAGCCTCGACGGATTTCTTTACCGACCCCGGAAGATTGTCGAGACCCGCCGTCGCTACCAACGCCATCAGGCCAATTAAAACGATCGCTAGAATGCCAAGTGCGCGGCGTTCCATTAGGCTGTGACCCTCCTTCCCGCCGGATACACGGTGATATCGCGCGGATTCAGGCGGCGGACGATGCGAATCTCAAACGGCTCGCCCTCCCACTTCTCCACGCACAACAGGCGGCTCCCCTCGGGCTCGCGAAAGAGCCAGCGGTACAGGCCCTCGCCGTTGCCCAGATCGTTTTCGAAATAGCGAATCTCGCGGCTGGATTCCCAATGCCACTGCTTGCCTTCGAATTCCACGAACGACGACGGGCTCTGACTCGAATCGATATCGGCGAGCGCGTCTTCCGTCGTCTTGATTTCGTCCAGCCCAAGCTTACGGGCGTCCAGAATCCCGATCAGATCCGGCTGGGGATGCTTGTAGACTTCCAGATAAACGCGCGTCCCGCGAAATTCGCCGCTCAAATCGATCCATCGGCGAGCGCTACTTTGATAGGAACTGCGGCGATCCACGGCAAAATCGAGATCGGAGAAGTCCTCCGCGCCGCCACTAATCGACACCACATCGCCGGGTTTGGCGTCCCAAGGATCGAGATCCACCGGATTCGCGGCCGCGACGCGTCCTCGCGAGGTGGACGCGGGTAGCGCCCCGCGGGACGGCGTCCGGAACATCGCCCACAGCACGATGCCCAGGGCGAGCCCCAGAATCAAGAGCAGAGTGGTGGTGACCATTGCGGAAAGCTACGGCTCGGGCGCGGCGATCTGCTTCGACTCCGCGGCCGGCAGCGACTTCTGAGTCCGCGCGGCCTTCAGCGCGGCCAGCTCCTGATCTACCGAGCCGCCTTGCAATTCGGCAAACTCCGCCTCTAAAACGTCGTCCTTGCCGCTGGTGGAAGAAGCCAATTGGTCGAACGCCTTGGCCTTAGCTTCCTCTTTCGAAACCGATTCCTCGAAATTTTTGAGCGCGGCGAAGGCGTTATCGGCCTGGGCGGCGCCGGAGAGCGCCTCGGCTACTTTCTTCTGCGCCATGGCGGC
Source organism: Bryobacteraceae bacterium (assembly GCA_036557165.1). Classification (GTDB taxonomy): domain Bacteria; phylum Acidobacteriota; class Terriglobia; order Bryobacterales; family Bryobacteraceae; genus Palsa-187. Next base: position 17,083 of record DATBIA010000103.1, on the reverse strand, counting down.
GTTGCGGCGCGCTACCAGCGTGGTGGCAGTGCGCTCGGCTTCGTCGATGCGGCGCTTCAGATCGCCGACGTGTTGCTTCAACGATTCGCTTGCGTTGCGGGCCGCTTCCACGCCGTTTTTCATGGAAGCGACCTGCTGGTCGCACTCGGCTTTCTTGGCCAGAGCCTTTTTTGCCAAATCTTCGTTGCCCGCGTCGAGGGCCTGATTGGCGCGCCCCAGCCATTCCTGCGATTGCTGCACGTATTTGGCGTACTCCGCTTCCAGGCGGTTGTGGTTAGCCATGGCTTCGGCCGAGGCGCCGACTGTCTTGGCTAGCTCGGTGCGCATGTCGAGCACGGTTTGTTTCACCGTGGACTCGAACGTCGCGTCCTCGATCTGATCCATGCCCTTGTTCATTTGCCCGCGAGCGACACGCCCGCCGCGGCTGAAGAAGTCGTGAAAGAATCCCATGTGTCTTCGCTCCTATTATCCCGCTTTCCCGCTACGCGGCCTTGGCCGGCTGCAACAGATCGCGCGCCGCGATCACGTCGGCCATCAGATAGCTCGCCAGGCTGAGAATGTCGTCGTGGTCCTCCGGGCCCATGTCTTGCAGCGTGCAAAAACTGTTGAGCGTGACCAGGGTTTGGCCGTTGCCGGCGTCGTACAGGCGGAACGACGAGGTCGAGATGCCGTTATCGCCGGAAAGCATCTTGCGCATCAGGCCGGCCGTGACTTCGCTAGCCGGAAGGGTCATCAAATGGACCGTGAGATAAAGCACGTTGCCTTGAAGGGCGGCCTGGAAACCGACGCCGCTGTGAACTTCGCGCACCCGGAGCACGCCGGGCGCCTGTTCGGCGAAATCGTAGCCGCTGTGGGCTAGCAATTCCGCGACCTGGGAAAGGGAGATCGTCTGGCTGGGAGTCATACCGTACTACTATACGCAGACCGAAGGCGGTTTGTTCGCGAGTAGGAGAGGGAAGTTCATATTTGGTCTATGGCGCCTCCGCAGTAGAACGGATAACCCGCACGCCGGGGGTCTGCTGTGGCAGCGCCCGCATCTCGGGTCCACCGGGCGCGCGAGTTCGACATCGCCATCTCGGGCACGAGCGGCTGGGCATCACGCTGCACGGCCGCGGCGAACTGCGTCCTGTTCAGAGTACGGGGCTATAATAAAACGCGTTGTAGAGACAGGCGCGCGCGGAGTAGAGAGCCATGCTGCTACGACTCATTCCTAACGCTTCTCTGGGACCGCTGCCGGATCAAGTATGGGTGAAAATTTCGGCTGATGCCGCGGTTCACAAGACGCCGAAGTCCACGTTGTTTTGGGATCGCGGCAGCTTGAAGTCCAGGCGGCTCGGGCAAATCACCGAAGTCCACGACAGCGACCCGCGCATTGGCGCCGGTCGCGCAGGCCACCTTCCCCCGGTCGATCTCGGCCCACTGCCGGACTTGCCCTTAGGTCTTGAGGAGCTTCCACCACCCACGGATTTTCCTCCCGCGCCCAACCCGACCGATTTGCAGGTGGTAGCGCAGCAACACAACGTCATTCGAACGCGCTGTTACGATCAGGGACGGGATCCGGCGTTGCTGGCGCACGCAGACACGAACGAGGGAGCGTGCATTTTTCTCTCGCTGCAGTGGCTGGCCGACTGGAGGCAGCATGGCGACTCCGACCACTTTTGGAGCAATCGCCTGGAATCCGGCGCATCCGGGCTGACCGAGGAAACAGCTCAGGCGGCGCTCAACCACATGTCCGGCGAACTTGCCGCCGGGGAAGGCCCCGCGGTAAGGGACTTTCGAAGAGCAGCCTCACAGAGCATGGGGTTGACCTGGGGAGGCGCTCCCGGACAATCGCATGTAAGCGACTATGGGCCAGAGAGGAACGAGATCTTCCTGCGTCCAAACGCGCCGTTCAACGATTTGCCCGCACATGTTTGGGTACAGATCAAGGCGGACCGGAAGGTACACAAAATCCCCAAGACCACGCTTTTGTGGAACAACGGCGTCCTGAAGACCAGAACTCTCGGCGAAATCACCTGCATCATGCGAAGCAACCCGACTCAATGGGAAGAGGCGATGTTCGGATACGGCGTTCTCGATCGCGTGAGGGCGACGGGTAGAGCCTTGCACCTCGTTGCATTGCGTCCTAGATCGGAGGACGGCGGAGGCCATGCCATGGCAATTGTGAAAGAGGACGACGCATACACGATCTTCGATCCGAACGGAGGCGAGGCCAGTTTTGGAACGTATCTTGACGCCGAGAATTTCTTTCAGGCGTATTGGCATTACGGAAGGGCGCCTTACTCACGGGTTTATGATGCTTTTCAGCTCTATCGCTTCAGCTAGACCGCTCGTCCTGAAAATACACCAATGAAGCTTCCATTCGGACGAGCACATTGCGCCGGGTTTGGCCGCCGGTCTGCGGCGTCGCGGCGTTGACGTACTTGGCGATGCGGGGACGATCCGGATGCGTCTAATTCGCCCGGAGCCCTCCACTAGACGTAAGCCAATAACCGTCCCGCCGTTATCGCCGCGAACCAGCAGATCAGCGCCGCCCAAGCCAGCGCTTTAGCGCCCTCCGGAAGCGCCTCGTCTGGGCCCACCTTGCGGAACACCTTCTTCCGCGTGAGTTGGAGCAGGGCCACACCCGCGAAGATGAAAACCATCTTGGCGTAGAAGGTAGGATCGACCATCCTTTTAGACGCGCTTGCCATCAGCAGGGCCGTGCCGGTGATGGCATTTACCCAGAATCCGAACCAAATGAGCGGATACAACTTCTCCAGCGGCTTTAATGGAATTTTTGGCGAAACGCCCAGAAGCCTCAAACTGATAAAACTGGCGAGGCCGGCGACTACGCCCATGCCCATGACGTGCAGCCAAAGAACCGTGGGATATGCGAGTTTGGAGGGAGATTCCCGCACCCAGGTGCTGATGCCGAGGTTCTCGACCGTGTCCCAAAAGCTCGTCGCCTCCGCTCCGATAAACATCGCTACACTCCCTTCCTCTCGGGTCTTCGCTCTTCGGGCCCGGCGATCTCCTCGCTGTTTTTGTCAATGAGATATCCCAGGACGCCCACCAGCACACTGGCGCCTATCGCAAGGAGAGTCACGATTACTATATCTGTAAGCCCGAACATTAGAATGAGTGTCCCAGGAACGGCAGCATCTGACCGCAAAAGATCACGCCCGTCCACAGCAAGATGCCAGTCACCGCGGCAAATTTCGCGGTCATGGGTGGCGCGTCGCCGGCTGCCAAGGTCCAGGGCTGCTCGAATACGGTGAAGTACAGGGCATTGGCGCCCGCCACCAGGATCGCGACTAATTTCCAGAAAAACGTCGCGTTGGTGACATAGAAGTCCGGCGGAGCGCCCACAAAGAACAGCATGCCCGTCACCACGTTTATTCCGAATCCCAGCACTCCCCAAGGCAACAGGCGGTGCAGCGTCGAATAGGGGATCGCCTTCAGGAAACCCAGCATTCGCAGATCGACCAGCAGCACAACGCCGAACAAGAGTGATAGGCCGATGAAGTGAATCGTCTCGCTGGCCGGCCAGCCCCATTTGAGGTTCACCATGCCGTCTCCGATGACTCTGGTCATTGTCCGAGGCGGATCGTCCGTCGCAGGGTCGGCGGGAACTGGCCCAGTGCGGATCTCCTCGTGCCGGATCTCGCCGCCGATGTTGGCGGCCCGGGTCATCATGCCGAACGTCGCCAGCGCCGCCAGCAGGACCGCGGCCAATGTCCCCTGCGGCACGCGAGACAAGCGCCGGTATTGCCACAATCCCAGCCACGCCAAACCGCCCGTCAATTCCATGAACCAGATCGCCTGGAATGCCGCGTTTTCGTGCGTGTAGATCATGGTCTTGGAGACCTCGGGAGCGCTCTTCAGCGCCAACATGGCGGCCGTACCCGTGGCGAACGTCGGAATCGAAAGCAGGGCGATGAAGAAAAAGATTCCCAGGCCGGCGCGCTTCAGATCGTCGCCCTTGGTCACCAGGGCCGCGCCGAATACGCCCAGTCCGACAATCATGCCGATGGTGGGGAAATGATTCAGTAAGAGATGTGCATGCGCCAAATTCATAACAAAGGGGAGAAACTTTCCAAGGTGTGCTCAACTGCCGACTGGAAGGAGCGTTGCGGGACCGGAAGACCGGCCCCGCACTCAATCAAAGGAGGGCTTACCACCTCTTAATGCCGAAGCTGCGTCGAGATGTTCCCCTCCTCGTATACTTCGCAATTCGCGCGCTCATGGATGAGTTGTGGCGCGCCGGCGCGTAACCGCAGAATCTTGTCCGGCATCACCCAGGGCTCGATGAGGTCGTCCGGGTCGGTGATGGTCTCCTGGTAAAGAATTTCATCGCCTTTCCGAGTCAGCTTCTCAATGATGTGCATATCGGCGGAGTGGAACAGGCCGCCGCGTCCGAACCAGGTGGTATCGACGAAGTTGGTGGAATCGATTACCAGCGTGTCGCCCTCCCATTTGGCGATCGAAAGCCCGTTGTAATAGGCTTCGACCGTGTTGGGGCGCGCACGACCGTCGGTCGGGATGTCGCGGAATTCGACATTTCCGCCGCCGTAATCGCTTGTTGTATAGAAAAAGACGACGTCGGTCGGGGTCTGCATAATGCGCGCCGGTGTACCCTCCCGCGGCATTCCCATCGGCTGACAGGTCATGATTGGATCGTCTTTGTTCGTCCACTGATCGGATTCCTGAATCTTGTCCCAAAACTCGGGCTTGTACATGGGATGACTCGGTACGTCGCCGGAGCCTGTTAAACCAAACCGAGAGGGCGAGATCCATTCATAATCCACCCAGAAGTTGTCCATCGGAATTTTGCAGCCGGTTCCCGGGTTGATTCCCCCATCCGGCGTCTGCGTTGGACCGCATCGGCGGTTCCCACCACCCGCAATTGCAAGAGGGGGGCCACCCCAGTTTCCTGTCAGATCCGGATGCCCATCGGCCAGCCGCGGGGTTACAGCGGTTGAAGTCAGCGTCGCCGACGGCGGCTTGGCGTCGACGTTCAGAGTCCAGTTGGGAGGCTGATTCGTTGGCTTGATCGCCGCCTTGATGCTTGCCGGAACCGGCATCACGACGTACATCTGCGCCACTTCCGTCACCGTCGTCGTAATGTCCCGAACCACCGTTCCGTTCTGCTTCTCGATCATCCTGCCCGCGTAAAACGCTTCGGCGGGATTCAGGGGATTGTTCCAGTCCTTGTAGTTGCTGTAGTCGAACTCGTAAGTCTTGGATCCCTGCTTCACCACGACACGCTCGGGCATGAACTTCGCGTCGAGTGTGGCGGCCGCGATTGCGTTGGGGACACCGGGAATCGGGAATGTCACGGTGGGCGTATTGCCTTCCCACGCGACGGACGTTTTCCCGGCCGTTGGGACGTCAGCAGGCACCCGTTGCGGCCTGGGCGCCATTTCCGGTGGATCGCTGATCCCCGCCATCGCGCCCTTGAAGGCGCCCTGCGGACTTGCCCACAGGCGAATCATCCGTTCCTCTACAGTTGCGGGCATCGGCGTCGCCTTGCCTTTACCCGGGACAAGCTCGGCGCCGGGAATGTCTTCGTTCCAGGCATACGCTCCACTGAGGACTTCGATATTGGAGCACGACTGGCCATTGGGCCGAGTGCCCGTGTACTGAACCCGCTCGCCTGACGTCTGGTAGCTGATGCTGGTTCGATACTTCGTTACATTGCAGGGCTGCCCGCCCACTTGAACGGTGCCCTTGCCCTGGTATTCGAGCGTCATGAGCAGGTCTCGCTCCTCACTGCTTCGGAGCATGCCCATATACCAAGCCCAGTTGAAAAGGACCGATTTCAGGTCCTTCGCGCCGGGTGCGGGAGTGTACAGCGGAGCGCCTCGGCCTCCGCGGCCGCGGGCTCCGCCACGTCCTTGCCCGCCGCCCCGACCCTGTCCCTGCTCGGGCGCAGGCGCCTGAGCGCTAGCGGTCGACAGCATGCCGAGTGTGAGAGCGATTCCAATGGCGACACGTGTCCAAACGATACTTCGTCGAAAGGTCATGATGGTGCTCCTTCTTCTACCTAATCGTTGGGACCGCCGCCGGAGACCACGATCGTGTGGCCGTCGGCATAGGTGATCGACTTGAGAAATCCTATCGGGTGGCCGTCCTTCGCAGGGATGCACTTCACTTTAACGGCGTCCCCGGTGTGGAGCGCATTCGGTCCGATTTTGCCGACGCCCCTCTGCGCGAGGGCAGTGGCGGAGCCGAGAGTAAACACCCAATCGGTCATCGTGCCATCGTCGTTTTTGACCGCGATAGACATCGATCCGTGCGGATTCGTAAACTGTACTTTTTCAACAGTCCCCGACACTTCCTTTTCCGCTTTCATGTCGTATACACCGGCAAGGGAATGATGCGCCAGCAACGAGCCGCCGGCCATCAACCACCCGCCCAACAAGGCCACAGATCCTAAAGTTCGCTTGAGCATTGGTGCATCTCCTCAAATTTGTTCCATCGGCACAAGATTCTATCACGATCGCATAGGAATCGCGGAAAGAAACCAGCTAGCCGTCGAGTGTACCACCGCGAGCGGCGAAGTTCAAATGTTACATGCGCGGATAGGTCTCACTGGGCCGCCAATTTCACCGGAATGTTCGGCGCCAGGCCCCGGTAGCGAGGGAGTCCGGTTGCGCCGCGAACCGCCGTACCCGCGTGTCCCCATTGGGCGGAGAGCGCTGCGCAATCTCGGGTATATACTTTCTGGAGCAGGTTCGGGAGACCGCTTCATGAAAAGAATCCGCGTAAGCGCCTTATTTCTTCTTTATGCGGGCGTCACGCTCGCGCAGAGCGATAGGGGCACCATCACCGGCACAGTTTCCGATCCGGCCGGAGCGGTTGTAGCGAACGCCCCGGTAGAGGCCAAACTCATGGAAACCGGCGCCGTTTATCAAGCCGCCACATCCGCGACCGGCAACTACACGCTGTCTCAGCTGCCCACAGGCACTTATGAACTGACGATTTCCGTCAACGGATTCAAGAAATTCGTGCGTCAGAACCTGGCGCTGCCGGTAGCGCAAACTTTGCGCATCGATGCCAAGCTCGAAGTCGGTTCGAATACGGAATCGGTCACCGTGACCGAGGCGGCGCCGCTGCTCAAAACCGAGAGCGGCGAACTGAGCCACAACGTCTCCACTAACACGATGAACAGTTTGCCGGTGATGGGCATCGGGTCCACCGCCAGCGCGGCCGGCATCCGCAACCCCTACGCCGTGATTAACTTGCTTCCCGGCTCCTCGTGGACACCCGATAGCAACATGCGCTTGAACGGCCTGCCCAGCAACACCGAATCGATGCGCATCGAAGGCCAGGACGCCACTAACGGCTTAATCGATACCCAATCGATGACGCAGCCCAGCGTGGACGCAATTCAGGAATTCGCGGTCGAAACCAGCAATTTCGCGGCGGAATTCGGGCAGGTGGGCGGCGGCTATTTCAACGTCACGATGAAATCCGGCACGAATCAACTCCATGGCGGGGGCTACGAATACTTCGTCAACGAAGCGCTGAACGCCGGCACTCCGTTCACCAACGACGGCCAGGGCCATCTGCTTCGCCCCCGGCAGCGCCGCAACGATTACGGCTTCCACTTGGGAGGGCCCATTTTCATTCCCAAAGTGTTTAACGGTCACGATAGAGCGTTTTTCTTTTTCAATTTTGAGCAGTATCGCGAAACGACGGTCAACAACAACACCCCCATCACGGTTCCCACTCTGAATTACCGCGCGGGCATTTTCACGCAGGCGCTTACCGGAAAAAATCTTTGCCTCGCCCCGAGCCTGAATTGCGATCCGCTTGGCCGCCCGATCATGGAGAACGCGGTCTACGATCCTTCGACGCAAAGAATCGTGAACGGCCAAGTGGTGCGCGACGCTTTTCCGAGCAACACGATTCCCCTGGCGCAGCAGGACCCCGTGGCGCTGGCGGTTCAGAAAATGATTCCGCTGCCGACCAATAACGCGCTGATCAATAACTATCTGACCAGCTATACGAATCCACGCCTCACGTATATACCGTCGACGAAAATCGACTATCAGCTCAGCCCGCAATCGAAGATTTCCGGCTATTGGTCGCGAACCTCCACCAGCACTCCGAACAACTCGGCGCTGCCGTTTCCGATTACCGGCTCGACGGGGAGCGATATCGTCGCGCACACCATCCGGCTGAATTTCGATCAAACCCTGACGCCCACGCTGCTGCTGCATATGGGCGCCGGCTTGGTTTACTTGTTGGATAACGTCGAGGCGGGTGCATACGATTCCGTGTCCGGCATCGGCCTGAGGGGCACTTACACGAATATCTTTCCGTCACTGCAAGGTCTGAGCGTGGCGCAAGGCGGCATGGCGAATATGGGCCCCGGCTCTATAGCGAAACTGTGGAACACCAAACCCACCGTCAACACCAGCCTGACTTGGGTGAGAAGCAATCACACCTATAAAGCCGGCGGAGAAATGATTCTCGAAGGCTATCCGGCTTACAACCAGACTTATGCGAACGCCTGGATTATTTTCAACGCGAGAGAATCCGGACTTCCATCCACCAACGGACAGTCGCTCGCGGGCGGCAGCACTGGATTCCCCTACGCCAGTTTCCTTCTAGGCGGACCCGATAACGGTTTCGTCGGGTTGCCATCGAAGTCGCGCATGGGGAGCCATTCTTTCTCGTGGTTCGTGCAGGATTCGTGGAAAGCCACTCGCAAGCTGACGCTCGATTATGGTCTGCGGTACGATTTCCAAACTTATTTGAGAGAGGAATACGGCCGCATTCCCTACTTTTCCGCGAGCACGCCGAATCCGAGCATCGGCGGACGGCTGGGAGCGGTGGCATTCGACGGATTCCAGCCTGGACATTGCCAATGCAACATCGCTCACAATTATCCATGGGCTTTCGGACCGCGCCTGGGAGTGGCTTACCAGATTCTGCCCAGGACCGTGTTGCGGGCGGGCGCCGGCATCTCGTATTTCAAAACCGACGATAACGGCTTCAATTCGTTTTCGACGGGATCGCAATATATTTACAGCTATTCGAGCTATGGAACGCCGCCCTACACGCTCGCGGGCGGCGTGCCGTATCAGCTTGTCTACCCGAATCTGGATCCCGGCCAAGTTCCGCTGCCGGGAACGATCTCCTCCCCATCGCAGCAGATCGATCCGCACGCCGGCCGCCCGGCGCGAATCGTGCAGTGGAGCTTTGGCTTGCAGAGGGAGATCGCGCGCGACATGGTGGCCGAAGCCACTTATGTCGGCAATCGCGGCGCGTATTGGAATTCGGCGTATATCATCTGTCCGAATTGCATCGATCAGGGAATTCTCAATACGTATGGGCTAAGCCTGAATAATCCCGCCGACCTGACGCTGCTCGGTTCGCAGGTGAACTCCTCCACGGCGATTCAACGCGGCTTCGGATTGCCCTATGCGAGTTTCCCGTCGTCGCAATCGGTGGCCCAATCCATTCGGCCCTTCCCGCAGTTCAGCAACATCACCAATATGCATTGGGCGCCGGACGGGGATAGCTGGTATAACGCGCTCCAAACCAAACTGACTAAGCGCTTCTCGCATGGCCTGGATTTCCAAAGCTCGTTCACCTGGAGCAAAGCTTTCGCCATGGGCACCGAAGCCGATATTTCGACCATTTCGCCGGTGACGCCCGCCACTAACGATGTGTTCAATCGGTCGCAGAACCGCTACATTTCGGGGCTGGATCAGCCGTTCCTGTTTGTGTTCGCGGGGAATTACACGACGCCGCGGATCGGCGGACACGGCGTGCTCGGCAACAAAGCCCTATCCTGGATCGCGCGCGATTGGCAAGTAGGGGCGGTGCTGCGCTACGGCAGCGGATTGCCGATTCTTTCTCCGATCGCAACGAATGGCTTGGCGGCGTTATTGTTCCGCAACACGGGCGCGGTGGGCACCACGGGCGGCACGTTCATGAATCGCAATCCCGGCGTTCCTTTGTATACCGTCGATTTGAATTGCCACTGCTACGATCCGAACGCAACCTTCGTTTTGAATAAGGCCGCCTGGACGAACCCCGCGGCGGGCCAGTGGGGGACCGCCGCCGGTTACTACAGCGACTACCGTTATGAGCGCCGGCCGGGCGAAAGCATGTCTTTGGGCCGCCTGTTCCGCATCAAAGAACGGTCCAGCCTCGAGATCCGAGCCGAGTTCACCGATATCTTTAATCGAACCGAAGCGAATAATCCGACTTCGACTAATGCGCTGCTGACGCAGACCCGGAATTCCGCCGGTCAAACAACCGCCGGGTTCGGATACATCAACGTGGGAACGGTGTTTTCCGCGCCACGGGCGGGGCAATTGGTAGCGCGGTTTCAGTTCTAGAACGAAAGAGGAGGGCGCATGAAGCTGCGCGCGATCTTGTTCCTGATGGCGTCCGTCGCCTTCGCGCAAACAGCGAAGCGCGCGGCGGGTGGAGACTGGCCCACTTACAACCGCGATCTTGCGAGCACGCGCTATTCGCCGCTCACTCAAATCAATCCCGGCAATGTTCAGAAGCTCGCGCTCGCGTGGTCGTACAAGATGCGCGCCGAGCCGGGGAGCCCTCCCGGGGGAACGATGAACGAAGTCACGCCGATTGTCGTGAACGGCGTGGTTTATCTTCCGGCGGGCAACAAGGTGGTTGCGCTCGATCCCGATATTGGCAAGGAAGTCTGGCGCTACACGTTGAAATCCGGCACGGCTTCCACGCGCGGCGTAGCGTATTGGCCGGGGGACAAGAATAATCCGCCGCGGATCTTATTTCTGACAGGCCATAAGATGGTCGCGCTGAACGCAAGTACCGGCAAGCTCGATCCTGGTTTCGGCCAAGAAGGCGAGATGACGATGGACGTTCCGTACGCGGGCGTGCCGGTGGTGTATAAGAACCTGATCTTCGTCGGGATGAACGTGTTCGGGCCGGGCGAACCGAATCCGCATCCGCAGGACGAAGTGCCTGTCGGTTTGGCTGGCGATTCGCGCGCCTACGATGCGCGCACCGGAAAGAAGCTGTGGGAATTTCACGCCATTCCGCATCCTGGCGAGCCGGGCCACGAAGACTGGGAAGGCGATAGTTGGAAGCGCGCCGGTAACAACATGTGGTCGTATTCGCTGACTGTCGACGATCAGCGAGGAATTCTGTACATGCCGATGGGCGGCCCGGCGGCGAATTATTACGGCGGCGACCGGAAAGGGAACAATCTTTTCGCGAAGTCCGTGGTTGCGGTAGACGCAAATACCGGCAAGCTCAAGTGGTATTTCCAAACCGTCCATCATGAGCTGTGGGATTACGATTTGCCTCCCGATCCGGTGTTGATCGACATCGTGAAGGACGGCAAGAAGATTCCGGCCCTGGTTCAGACCGGCAAATCGGGATACATGTTCATTCTGGACCGCACGAATGGCAAGCCGGTGTTCGGCGTGGAAGAGAAGCCCGTGCCGCAAGGCAACGTCCCCGGCGAGTGGTATTCGGCGACGCAGCCGTTTCCGGTGAAGCCTCCGCCGCTGGCTCGTGTCAGCATTACGCGCGCGGACATCGTGACCGCGGCAGATACGACGGAGGAGCACGCCAAGGCTTGCCAGGCGTTGTGGGATAAGAATGGATTCCAAGATTCTGGTCCGTTCACGCCGTGGACCTATTCGGCGGAAGGTCCTCCGGTTCACTGGACGATCAGTTTTCCCGGGCCCACCGGCGGAACGAATTGGGGCGGAGCGGCGGGCGACACCAAGCTGGGCTATGTTTTCGTGAATTCGCAAGACGCGCCGGGCACGGGCTGGATTCGCAAGGATCCGAAGGCGGGTGAAGATGGCCACTTGGCTTATGACAAAGCACCGGGCTTTTTTGGCTTCGCCGCGCCAGCCAAAGACGAGAACGGCAAATCGATCGGCAACCTGCCGTGCGTGAAACCGCCATGGGAGCGCTTGTTCGCGGTGAACGTAAATACGGGCAACATCGCGTGGCAGGTTCCGCTGGGGATCACCGAGAGCTTGCCGCCCGGGAAGCAAAACACAGGCCGCGCGGGAGCTTTCGCCGGTCCCATCGCCAGCGCGGGCGGCCTGGTGTTCATCGGCGCCACCAGCGACGAACGCTTCCGCGCGTTCGATTCGAAAACCGGTAAGGAGTTGTGGACGACCAAGCTCGAATACAACGCGACGGCGGTGCCGATCACGTTCCAGGGTAAGAGCGGCAAGCAGTACGTGGCCGTGGTCGCGGCTGGAGGGGGACAGGGGACGGGGCAGGCGCTGGTGGCATTCGCGCTGCCGTAAAACCGCTTCGTTTTTCAGGGTCTTCGCGCTTCACCCCGAAACTCACCGGGCCTAAAACACAATCAGTTCGTCCGTTAGTCTAGCTTGGAACCGGTGATTACTGTCCAACAGACTGCCGGCGTGCGACGGTTTGGGGCTCCCCCGACAGAGCCAAGCGATTAGAGCCCAGACACCGGGGAGAGCTGTGAGCAGAATCGAGAAAACGTAGCCCGCCTTCAGAAGATGCTTTCGCGGCGTCCCACGGTAAACAACTGTGTCGAGAACTGGCCCGGACGTGTATGCGAGGTTAGCAAATATTGCGTAAAGGGGAGGGCCGATCACCATCATTATCGGCTCTTCGAAATCTACGCCGGGCTTGACAGCAGCCGATCCGGCGAAGAGGACGAGTAGCCATGTGCCGACACCCACGAAGAACAGATCGCGATTGTACCGAAACCGCCGCTCCCGCCACCATTGCCGGATGTCGCTCTTTGACGAACCCGATGGGCCATGAAAATACCATCCTGACTTTGCGGGCCTCTGTTCCGATCCGATTGGCATAGGCCGAACCTATCCTCAGTTTCGATTATCTCCCACTTGTGCGGTGTATTAGACGGCGAGCTTTGGGAAGGTCGCCCGCTATCGCACAAACCCTCAAGCGTCGTGTGCTCGCCGTCAAGGCCCGCCCTGCTCCCCTGAGCTCCTCTCGCCTCAGAGCTTTTCCCATTGCTCACGCGTGATATCGGCTTGGCGGAGGATTCGCGCTAGCAAGTTCCTACTCACATCGCCGCGATGAGGATTCGGCACGCTGATGCGCAACGTCCCCTTCACCAAATATTCATGCTTGCCGCCAGGATAAGGACCCACGAATCCGGCTTGGTGCAAATAGAAAATAAGGTCGGCGCGCTTGACTGGGCCGAAAGACGGCATCAGGCCGACTCGACAGGCACTCTGATCTCGATGCCATCGATGGCCGGAATCGGGTGATGCAAAGAAACCCCCAAGAGCAACCAACCCTCGAGAACCGACTCCAATTCTTCGCGGCACGCCTCCAACGTGTCCGCATTCGCCCAGACACCCTGGAGTTCGGGAATCGATCCGTAGAACGAGCCATCCTCCTCCAGGATTTCGTACTTCGCGCGCTGCATGGCCGCTTGGAGGTACTTCGTAAGCATTCTGCCTTCATTCTACTTCCAATAGAATGATCGACCGTGCCGCACGAGCAAGTCCGCTCGCCGGACTGATCGCAACCGCGCCGCCGATCACGTTTCAGGGCAAGACCGGCAAGCAGTACGTGGCCGTGGTCGCGGCGGGCGGAGGACAGGGGACCGGGCAGGCCCTGGTGGCGCGTTCGCGCTGCCGTAGAAGTGGGAATCTAACTCTACAGGACCGCCCGGTTTCGTAGGGAGCCGCCCTTCTATCCTCTGATAGCGACTGGCTCGCATCGGACCAGGCAATGAAGCTGTCTACATCTTCAAACCCACAAATGCCTCCTTCAGGCGTCTGTGTCACCGAACGGTGAGCTGACGAAAAATGGCGGACAAGCACGGGAATCGCGCTCGAAGTCATCGCCGCCCTACTCGCCCGACGGGCGCTACCTGGCGTTCGTTGACTGGAACACAGGCGATCTCTGGGTAAGAGATCTTCTCTCTGAAACCAACCGTCGCCTAACCAGCTACGGAACCTTGCCCCAGTGGTGGGAATACGTAGATAGCGCGGTCATCTCCCAGGACGGCAGCGAAATCGCCTATTCCTGGTCGATTGATAAGGACTCGACTACCGAATTACGCGTAATTCCGATCAGCGGCGGAACGCCGCGCCCCGTTCGCCGTGGAGAGCCCCTCGATTACGTAACGCCCTTCGGCTGGACGCCGGACAAGAAATGGCTACTGATCAGCCGCAATCCTCCCGATAACACAACCCAACTTGCCATGGTTTCGGTTCGAGATGGATCGGTGCGTCCTCTCAAATCATTCGGCTGGCAGGACGTCAACGCGAGCCTATCGCCCGATGCAAGTGGGTCGCATACGACGCTCACGCGAGCGACAAGACACTCAGTCACGACATTTTCGTTCTGGCCGTAAACGGCTCTCAAGAACGCGCCGTGGTTCAAAGTCCTGCGGACGACACCTTGCCCGTGTGGGCTCCCGATGGTAAACGAATTTTGTTTCTCAGCGATCGCACCGGCGAACCGTCCTTATGGAGCGTTCCGGTGAATGAAGGAAAGGCAGGCAACCCGGAACTGATCAAGCCCGACATTGGCCGGATCGCCTGGATGCAGATGGCGCATGATGGGACGCTGCACTACAACGTTCCCGGACGCGCGAAATCCAATATTTACATGGCGGAGTTAGGGCCCGGCCAGAAGGCTTCAAAAGCGCCGGCGCTTGCAGTCGATACCTTTGTGAACGCCAACGGCGGCGGGAGGGTCTCGCCAGACGGCGAGTACCTGGCGTACCAATCCTTGCGTACGGGTTCGAAACCGACTCTCGTCGTTAAAACGATAAGGACGGGAGAAGAGCGGGTGGTTCCGCTAAAGCCGCCACTCGCAGATTCGTTTGGCCTTAGAAGTTGGTTCCCGGATGGAAAATCTGTTCTTGTGGGGCTCCGTGGTCCGGACGGGCCCGGGGTCGAGTTCTATCGCGTCGAATTAGAGACAGGCAAAGCCGAACTTTTGCATCGCACAGGCTCGCCGATTCGAAGCTTCCAATTGTCCCCCAATGGGAAATTCATCGTTTATACAGAAGATAACGCGGAAACGGCTCCGGCAATAACCACCCGCCTGGTTCGATTCGATCTCGATACCCGCCGCGAGACGGAATTGAAGAAGGGCGAGTGGTACATGGGAGTCGGAATTTCTCCGGATAGCAAGCAGATCTCGTACAGAGTCAGCGTCACGCCGGGGCCGGCATCTTTCTTGGCGGTAATGCCAGCCGCGGGCGGCGCCGCCAGGGAGATTTACCGGGCCTCGCCGTGGCAGAACAGCTCCCCGGATCAGGTGTGGACGCCCGATCAGCAGTACATAATTTTCGCGAGGCAGGAGAGTGGAGGCTTCGGCGCTTCCACCGTGCTGTGGAAGATGCCGGTTGCCGGGGGCGCCGCCGAGAAGATCGGGATCTCGTTGAACGCACGGCTCGGGTTCTCGATGCCGGCGGATGGCAAGCGTCTTTTTCTGTCCGCGACTGAAGAAGGGCCGAACGAAGTGTGGGCGCTTCAAAATTTTCTGCCCAAGGCCCCTGAGAAGCCGGCGAGTAACTGAATCGCATGCTGCCATGCTTCTTCCTACTTTTGTTCGCACCGCCGGGCATGAGCGTTGTGCCGCTGGGGTTGGATCTTTTCCGTCCCGTTCCGGAGGACAATCCTCTGACGCGGGAGAAGGTTGCGCTCGGCCGCCGGTTGTTCTTCGACAGACGGCTTTCACACGATAGCACCGTCGCCTGCGCCACCTGTCACGATCCGCGCCGCGCGTTTACCGACGGCCGCACGGTGGCTGTAGGCATTCGGGGTCAGGTCGGCGCGCGCAATGCGCCAGCGCTGGTGAACCGGGTTTACGGGAAATCTTTCTTCCTCGACGGCCGCGCGACCACGCTGGAGCAGCAGGCCCTTGAGCCGATCTTGAATCCGCGAGAGATGGATATGACCGCGCCAGAATTAGAGTCTCGAATCGGGCTTCCCGCAAGTACGATCACCAGAGCGTTAGCAAGTTTCGTGCGGACGATCCTATCGGGTGACTCGCCCTATGATCGCTACGTAAATGGAGACGCGCGTGCGCTTTCACTGGAAGCCAGGATCGGCCTGAGGGTCTTCCGCGGTAAAGGCCATTGCACTAACTGTCACGCCGGACCGAATCTGACGGACGAGCGATTTCACAACACCGGCGTCGCTTGGGCAGGCGGCGAGCTTCATGATGTGGGGCGCTTCGCGGTCACACATGCGCAGGAAGATCGCGGGGCTTTCAAAACGCCCACGCTGCGCGAGGTGGCGCGGACAGCTCCGTACATGCACGACGGGAGCCTCGCGACGCTCGCTGATGTCGTTGACTACTACGCGAAGGGCGGTAATCTCAACCCTGGCCTCGACTCCGACCTTCGCCCGCTCAACCTGACCGGCGAAGAGAAGGACGCGCTGGTGGCGTTTCTGCGGTCGCTGACCGGGCGGGTACGCGAGGGTTTTTGATGGGATGTGTACTTTGCCCGCATTGGAGGAACATGTTCTATCTGGCGCTGGTGACCGTGCTCGCAAGCGCAGCGTTGGCTCAGGAACGTCCGCTTCAACCCGTCGTACAAGGGGACGTCGTGGCTGGTCCACCGCGGGTTTACACGTTTAGCGCAGGCCCAGGAGACGTGGTATACGGTACTTGTCTGCTTCGCGGCGTAAATGCCGCGACCGTAGTCGTCTTCGCTCTCTATGATGCACATGGCTCAAAGCTGAAGGAAGCTTACTGCCAAGGCTACGACCTCGAAGCACCCCAACCGATCGGGTTCGTCGCACCAACTCGCGGAGCCTATCAGATTCGAGTCAGGCCGATAGGGAAGCCCGGTGGATCCTACGTGCTGAGCACGAAGATGCAGACGCCTGCGCAAAGAGTGGCGGGCGTCGCGGTGACGCCGACTCGCCGCTTCGAAAGCCCGCGTGTATCCCAATTGGCGAAAGACGTGAGCCTCGGACAAGGCGGGGCGGTGGAACGCTTCTGGCCGAATGCCAAAGCGGGCGGGGGCCCGCATGTTGAAAAGATTAAGGACGACGATCGGGATTTCCTTGTGACCTTCCTTTGGAAGGAAACCTACGAGACGCACAATGTCCTGGGTGCGCGACATAAAAGTGGGAGCTAGGCCGCCCGG
>DATBIA010000102.1:0-23241 GCA_036557165.1 Bryobacteraceae bacterium | reverse complement strand
ACCCGGTGCGCGCAGGCTTGGCGCCGGAACCGAGCGCCTACCGCTGGTCGAGTGCCGGCGCGACCAGGGGGTCGCCCGCGGACCGGGGGGTCCGCCCCACCCAGAGCCGTGAACCTGTAAGTATCCGTCCTCCAGCGCTTGCGCGTGGGGACAATCGTTAGTATCATCATTGATTCAACGCTTTATCTGAGGGAGGCATACGAGTATGAGGCTTTGGTCAAGGGAAACGATCCTGGCGGTCTCGGGAATAGCATTAGTGGGCTTGATCGGGGTCACATTGACCGGGCGCGCCGACGGGCAGGGGAAAGCGGCCCCGAAAGCTGCGTCGAAGGCAAAGGCGGCGAAAGCTCAGACGAAGGCTGCCGCGGTCACCAGCGGGCAGACGGCCGCGGAGTTCTTTAATAACGTTACGACGCCCGCGCTCGGAAAGCTAAGCGTCGACGATTTCCTGGGCGCCATGGGCGTCATTGCCGCCGCGCTGGGTTACGACTGCGCGGACTGCCATCCCGGCGCCGGCTCGGACAAAGTGGATTGGGTCACCGACAGCAATCCGAAAAAGGTGATGGCTCGCAAGATGATCAATATGGTCGGAACCATCAACAGCCAGAATTTCAACGGAAGGCAGGCGGTGACGTGCTTCACGTGCCACCATGGCCGCGATCTGCCGACCACCACCATCGCCCTGGACACGCTGTATGGTCCGCCCAATGAGGAAAGGCGAGATGTGCTGGAGGCCGCGCAGGGCGCGCCTACGATCGATCAAGTGTTGAACAAGTATATTCAGGCCGTTGGCGGAGCGCAGCGGCTCGCCGGGTTGAAGAGTTGGATCGCCACCGGCACCAGCCTCGGCTATGAAGGACTGGGCGGCGGCGGATCGTTCCAGATTATCGCGAAGCGGCCGAATCAGAGGACCACGCTGATCGAGTTCAAGGAGCACCCCGAGCGCGGGAACAGCACGCGCGTATTCGACGGCAGGAGCGGTTGGATCAAATCGCCCCGCGGACTGCTGGCCGAGTACGATCTGACGGGCACCGAACTGGACGGCGCGCGGCTGGATGCGGAACTCTCGTTCCCCGACCAGATGAAGGCCTCGCTCACCAACTGGAAAGTAGGCGGCCTGGAAAGCCTGGGCGATAAAGACGTTCAGGTGGTGCAGGGGAGCGGTCCGCGCGGCCAGCTTGCGACCTTCTTCTTCGACAAGGATTCGGGACTGCTGCTGCGAGAGGTGCGCTATGGCACATCGCCCATCGGCCACGTCCCCGTGCAGATGGATTTCGCCGATTACCGCGACGTGAACGGCATCAAGTTCCCGTTCAAGTATACGTTCTCCTGGCTGGATGGAAAGGACGCCTTCCAGATCTCGAACGTGCAGGTGAACCCGACGATCGACGCGTCGAAATTCGCGAAACCCTGAGGCAGCGTACATTTTTTACCGCCGGGTTCGACGCGGCGGTAAACCTTAATCGCTGATTCCACGCGATTGGCCACACGATTGCCCTCTCGTAATCGGGAGGCGCACTATGCCGTTCTCCACGGAACTGATGAATTTCGTGTTGGCGCTGATCGTGGTGATCGCCGTCGCCTGGATCGTCGATACCCGCGCGCTCATTGAGCGCCGCATCAAGACCCTAGTGAACCTGGTGCTCGGGCTGATCGTGATCGGGATCCTGTTATGGATGATCAACACGTACATCCCGATGGCGAAAAGCATCAAGGCGATCCTGAACATTGTGGTGGTGGCCGCCACGTGTATAGGAGTGCTTCAAACGGTGGGCTGGTGGGCTCCGGTGGTGGGGATATGGAATAATTGGACGCGGTCGTTTCACTCGACCCCGCACGACGGCCCGCACATCGTTACATAGCGTTCCAGGGAACACTGAATGCCTCCGAGGTGTAATGAACTTCAGTTCGTTAGGGCTCGAGCATAGACTAATCAGCAAAATCCTATACTGTTTGATCTGTATTGACGTTCCCCCCCCCGGTTAAAGTAATATTTCTTTTCCACTCGGTTATAGAAACAAATGGATCGGCGTTATTTGATCTACAAATGTTCCAGTGTGATCGCCGATTCGTAGTTATTTCCGGGCGTCCACGCTTGTTCGGCAGTCCTGTACCGGAGGCAGGTTCCGAAATGACGAACAAAAAGATTCAAAAGATACAATTGATCGTGCTGGGAACGATCGCGGCAGCCATCGCACGACCCGTCTGGAGTCAGACGGCGCTGAATTTCGTCCCCGTCACGCCCTGCCGCGTCGTGAATACCCTCACCATCAGCCCGCCCTATATTTCGGGCGGAACGAGCCGCAGTTTTCCAATTTCAGGCTCCTGCGGCATCCCTTCCAGCGCGTACGCTTTCTCTTTTAACGTTGCCGTTGTCCCGCATGCCGGTCTCGGCTACCTGACGGTATGGCCCACCGGTCAGGGCCAGCCGGTGGTCGCCACGCTCAATTCGATCGACGGCCGCGCCAAATCCGATGCGGCGATTATTCCGGCGGGCGCGGGCGGCGCGGTGAGTGTTTTCGCCAGCAACGATACGGACGTATTCTGGATATTAACGGCTATTTCGTCACGCCCGGCGCTCCCGGCTCGCTGGCTTTTTTCCCGGTGACGCCGTGCCGGCTGGTGGACACGCGGAGTAATAAGGGCACGATGGGCGGGGCTTTAACGGGCGGAACCAGCCGCACCTTTGCGCTTCTTTCGGACAACTGCGGGCTGCCGTCCTCGGCGCAGGTCTACTCGCTGAACCTGACGGCGATTCCTCCCGGAGCGCTCGGCTTTTTGACGGCCTATCCGACGGGAAGCAGCCAGCCGGGAACGGCGACGCTGAACGACAGTACCGGGACCACGGTAGCGAACGCGGCTCTGGTTCAGGCGGGCATCAGCGGGAGCATTGATGTATTCGCCAGCAACAACACCGACCTGGTGGTCGATGTCAACGGCTACTTCGCTCCGCCGACAACGGGCGGATTATCGCTGTACAGTGTTGCGCCCTGCCGGGCGCTGGACACGCGGAACTCTACGGGACAGTTCACGGGCGAGTTGGATGTGAATGTCACCGCCAGCGGGTGCATCGGCAACCTGGGGCAGCGGGCGTACGTGTTCAACGCGACGGCGGTCCCGCCCGGCCCCCTGGGCTATCTGACGCTGTGGCCGCAGGGGACCGCCCAGCCGAGCGTGGCCACGCTGAACGCCGTGGATGCGGCGGTCACCAACAACATGGCGCTCGTATCCACCAACAATACCGAGGTGAGCGGGTTCGCCAGTAATCCGACGCAGTTGATTCTCGATCTTTTCGGTTATTTCGCGCCGCCGGTGGTGACCGTCACCACCTCGCTGCCCGGCGGCCAAGCGGGGTCGTTTTATTCGCAACAGCTTTTGGCGTCGGGCGGCGTCGGGCCTTATACCTATTCCTCCAACGGACTTCCGCCGGGGCTGACCTTAACTTCCACCGGCCTGCTGAGCGGCTACCCGGCAGTCGCGGGTTCGATCAGCGTCACGGTTTACGCCACGGATCAGAACGGCCGGGGCGGGTGGGGGATTCTGACGTTCGCGGCCGCAGGAAACGCCAGCACCATAGCCGGGCCGAGTTCGCTGCACGCGAACCTCAGCTACATGGATTTTGCACTCTACGACGAGCAGCACCAAGCGAATTCCAACGGGTTCTCCACCAGTTGTCCGGCGGGGGAAGTGCGCGATTGTTTTTACAATCGCAATACCTCGCCTGCCTCGGGCGTATTAGCCAATCTCCGGGCGCAAGGCGTATCGGGCGTCCGGATCTTTGTGACTTTGTGCGGGGTAACCCATCCGGTCATCGCGAACTGCGGGACGCCTTGGAACGCGCCGCAAAATGCGCCTTACTTTAATCCTTCGATCAATCAGGCCCAGGCGACCTGGGTCGCTAACGCGGCCAATTTCTTCCAGGATGTACACGATGCAGGCATTCAGAACGTAACCGTCACGATTGTTCACGGGGATGCGAGCCCCGGGTACCAGACGCAGCCCTTGTCGCAGGCCGCTTGGCCGGGCAAACCGGCTCTGGCTGTCTGCCACGATGCAACCGACCCCGTGTACTATCTGCCGACGGTGCCGTTTGGTTTGAAGCTGGTAGGTGACCCCCTAGCCAACCCCCCGACGACGTTCCCTGTCAGCCAAGACGAACCCTCGAACACGGGTCCGAACTGCGCGCCGATCAACCCGTATTTTGTCGGGTGGAAGAATCAGTTTGATGCGATCGACGCGCTTCTAGGGGCTGCTGCGGGCAAAGTCACGGTGAACGAGCTTGAATTCGAGCAGGAACTCAATTTGCAAGATTTCACCGTGTATCTTCGTTACTTCTACGACAACGCGCAATATGCCTCGGCGCCGGCCTCGCCGAGCCAATGCCTCCCCGGCGGCACATTGGCGGACATCATCTGCTTCCTCCAGGACAAGATGCAGAAGCACGGCTTCGATTCTACCCGCGTGGACTATTCCGGCGCCGGCCCTTATGCTTTCGTCGCTGGCGATGAGCAAACCGGGCAGGCGAATTGTACGGACGTATACACCGATTGGGCCAGGAACATGCCGGTGGATCAGATCGCGTCGGCGATCGGGGCCGGCGTGATAGGTTTGCCATTCACACCCGATACCACCACCTATCCGCATCTGGTATGTGGCGGAAGCGCTAACGACGGCCAGGGTCTCTACATGTACCAGACGCCGATGCCCGGCCACTCGCAGCCCAGCATTCTCGATTTCCACCTTTACCCGGCAATCGCGGATGTCAATATGACCGGCGCGCAGCTTCAAAACGAAGCCCAGATCGACTTCGACGATCTCGCCCATCTCCCGGTCTTGCTGGGCCTTTCCAGTCAGATCATGATAGGGGAAACACACTATTCGGGAGATACCGCCGTCGTTGCCAGCAACACGGGGCCAATGGATAACCTGCCCATTCCGTGCGGCAGCTACGCCGACGAGACCGATCCAGTCAAACATTTGCACACCATCTACGCCTTTCCCTCGACGGCCTCGAGCGACACAGTGACCGGTTTCAACAGCAGTTCGCTTGCCGGGTACGCCCAGGGCGTCGTCTTCAGACCGTGGATGGAGTTGCAGGATCCGACTGGCTTATGTTACCCATATTCGAGCTACCAGCGCACGAATTACCAAGGGCAGGGACCGTTCACGCCGACACAGTAGGAGACATCTCGTGAATCTGCGAAATTGTTGCGCCTGCGGCCTAATGGTCGCTTCTTATCTGCTTGGCCAATCCGCGACGGGATCTATCCAAGGCTCCGTGAGGGGTGACGACGGAACGCCGCTAACGGGCGTTCAGATTCAGTATCGCCGCCTGACCGAGAGCGTTTATCCCGGCCACAACCAGGTGCTCCCCGCGCCGGGCGAGGCGGTGGCGGATAGCTCTGTGACCTCGGATTCCAGCGGAAACTTCACCGCTCCGAACCTACCGGTGGGGAGCTATCTGCTTTGCGCGGAGGCTGCCTCCCTTCCGTATCTGAATCCCTGCAAGTGGTCGGCGCCTTTGCAACTCACCGTCGCCGCCAATGCGACGGCAGTTCAGCCGCTCGTGCTGAGGAAGGGGGTATTCTTGAAAGTGCGCGTGAACGATCCTCTTTCGCTTTTGCCCTCCACACCGGACAGTCCCCTGGGCGGCGGGCCGCTGGTGATCGGAGTGATGTTTGGAACCGGCGCGTTTCTCGGCGCGGCGAATACACAAATCGACAGCACGGGGCGAGATTATCAGATGGCCATCCCCGCGGGCGTTCCGTTGAAGCTGTGGGTCGCAAGCTCGCGAGTGACTCTGGTCGACGGGACAGGCACTCCAGTGATTAGCACTGGTGGCGCCGCGACCGTTCCGTTTCAGGCCGCGGCGGGAGTGGACCAACTCTTCACCTTCACGCCCACGCCGCTCGCCGTCAGTGCGCAAGCGCACTGAGGGGTACGTCGTCATGCGGTGTTTATTCACGCTTCTTTCAATCGCTGTTGTGGCCGCCGGGCAGAAGCCCGTGATCTCTCCCGGCGGCATCGTCAACGCGGCCAGCTACACCGCGGGAGGAGAGGGCGGCAACCTGATCAGCAGTAGCTCCATCGCCTCCATCTTTGGCGCCAACTTGGCAAGCGCGCCCGAATCGGCCAGTGTGCTTCCGCTTCCCACCCAAATCGGCGGGACATTGGTGATCGTGGGAGGCGTCAAGGCGCCGCTGTTCTACGTGTCTCCGGGTCAGATCAACTTTCAACTGCCAACGAACTTCGCCAGCACATACGACTTTTCCACAAACATCTATACCGCAGACGTAACTGTGCAGACGAGCGCCGGAGTGAGCGATCCCTACCAGATTCACCCCGGCATCTCGTTCGGAATCTTCACCCAAAACGCCAGTGGCTGCGGCCAAGCCTCGGCGCTGAATATCGCAGCCGATGGAACGCTCTCTGTGAATTCGCCCTCGAACAGCGCTTCGCCGGGAGACTACCTCGCTCTGTATGGGACCGGGCTAGCCTTGCTGGACATCAATCCCCCGACCCCGCCGCCTCCGGATGGAAGTCCCACGCCCGCGAGTCCATTGGTCGGCCTGCCCGCCGCCGGCGCCGCGCTCGACCTGCCGGCGAACTCCGGTAATACCCGCGGCCCCTATTTCTGGGCGGGCCTGGCGCCGGGATTCATCGGCCTGGACCAGATCAACTTCATGGTTCCAGAAGGGACTCGCGAGGGCTGCGCGGTCCCGGTCATTGCCGGCGAGTATAGCACCAGCAGCCAGCCCGCTACGGTTAGCATCCGGAAGGGAGGAGGCCCCTGCGCCGATCCGCCTTTCGCCGCTTCCGGCCAAGCGACGTGGACGAAGACGGTGGCTACTGGAACCGGCGCGGACGGGGAAACGGATGCGGTGACACTCTCCCTGCAGGGCTCGCCGGGAAGACAGGCGCCACCCCCCGCCTCCTTTCGCGAGGTCCAGACGATCAGCCTGATCGACAGCTTTGGCCCGGCCTGCCCGATCCCAGGCTATCGAAGTTTGAACGCAGGCGCGGTTACCACGCAAAACTCCAGCCCCGTGTCGATGACCCCAACGCCGATCCCCTGGCCAGACAATGGCCAAGTCGCGGGCCTGACTGAATATCGCGCCGTTCTGCCAACGGGAACCCTCCAACCCGGCTCGTTCAATCTCGTGGCGCAGGGCGGCGCCGACGTAGGCGGATTTCAGACGGGCGTGCAGACCGGTTCCGATATTCATATCACCAATCCGTTCCCGCCGGGGACAGTCATTCCCCGCTACAGCGACATCACGCTCAACTGGACGGGCGGGGACGCGAATTCCTGGGTGACGATGAAGGTTGTGGAGCACCACGGCTTCTTCGACCGCTACGACCTGGTTCAGACGCGGGCCTCCAACGGCACGGCCACCATGTATGGGCACTACATCGGACAATTGAACGGGCAGCCGGTGTTCTCACAAACTGAGTTCGGCCCGGTGGAGATCATCGTCGAAGTGGACCCCGATCCCTCGCAGGCCGTGACGTTCTCGGCGCCCGGCCTTTCGCTGGGCGGACAGAGCACCTGGAAATATGTCTATCGCTTCGGCGGTGTGACGATCCAATAGCTGTGCGCACCAAATTCAGCGCGGCGATCAAGCGGAGCCTTAACCGGCGGGACTAGCCGCAGTTTCGCGCTTCTTTCGGGCAACCGAGGACTGCCTTCGCCGGCGCAGGCCCGCGCCGTTACCCAGGCGTAGAAGAAGCGCAAGCTTTGTCCGGCAGGAAGCGCGATTTCCTACGCGCCGACGGCCGTTTCGCCCTCTTCGGGCTCTTCCACCGCCTTTTGAACGTTGCGCCGGATCTGGATCGCAAGCACGAGGCTCGAAGCCAGGGTGAGCGAGCCGACGGCCACGTGGCCCATGGTGGAGAGAATCACGGCGACGGGCACGACGTTATCGGGCGCCAACATCTCGGTCGTGATGGTGGCGATTCCGAGCATCACCTGCGCCAGCACCACTGAAAGCAGCAGCACCGCGGCGAATCGCAGCGCGCGGTGCTTGGGATAGGCCTGCATGGTGCACATGCCCACAATCAGCACCGTCAACGCCACCACCATCGCTCCCACGATGTGCCAGGTCAGCCCCATGGCTTTGTGGCGGTAGGCGGCGCCAAGCACAACTTGCGCCATCACCAGAACCGGCGTCGCGACGCCCATCGATCTTAGCGAGGGCCAGCCTTGATCCACCACAAACTCGGGTCCGTCCGCCCACGCCTTGGAGGTGCGGAAGACGGCGACCAGAGTCAACGCGAAGAGGATATGCGCAAGAACGGCCTGGCTAATGACGGCCGTGCTCGAACCCAGCCCGCCTTCCGCGATCGCGGCGGCGAGCAGCATCCAGCCAAGCGCTCGCACTTTTCCGACGAGCAGCCAAATGCCGAGCAGAATCACGAGACCGGCGGCAATCGAAGCGGTCGTGAGATGAATACTGACGGGAGTTGAAGGAGGCGGGACAATGGCTCGCGTGCTTGTGACCCACGCGCCGGAAAGGATCGCCAGCAGCGTGAACGCCGCAGCAATAACCGCGCAGCGGTGCAACCAACTCGTCACAAGTCCCATTGTCTCATGCCTCCAAAATCCGGCTCGCTCGTAAACATTTGAAAACAATACGTCGCTATCCGGTCAGTGACTATCAGGTGACCCCTTCGCGCAGGTCCACTCATAAAGCACCGGCAGTAGAAAAAGCGTAAGCAATGTGGAGCTGAACAGCCCTCCGATGACGACGCTGGCTAGCGGTCGCTGCACTTCGGCGCCGGTCGAGGTCGAAATCGCCATGGGAATAAAGCCAAAGCTTGCAACGAAGGCCGTCATCAGCACCGGGCGCAGCCTTCGCCGCGCGCCTCCGAGCACCGCCTCGCGCGCGCCCGCTCCGGCCTGCCGCATTTGATTGATCGAGCTGACGAGCACTACTCCGTTGAGCATGGCCACGCCGAACAGAGCGATAAATCCCACCGACGCAGAGAGATTGAGATTCATGCCGCGAAGCCACAGCGCGGCGATGCCGCCGACCAGCGCGAACGGAACGTTGCCGACGACCAGCAGAGCCATCTTTACGGAAGTGAACGTCAGGTAAAGGAGGATAAAAATCAAGGAAATGGCGATGGGGACGATCAGCATCAGCCGCCGAGTCGCTCTTTCCTGATTCTCAAATTGGCCGCCATATTCGACGAAGTAGCCCGTGGGCAAGGCGACGTTTCGGTCGATTTTCGAGCGCACTTCGGCGACGAAGCTCCCCAGGTCTCGCCCTCTGACGTTAGACATCACGACGATTCGCCGCTGGCCTTCCTCACGATTGATCAGCTCGGGGCCTCGCCTGACCTCGACGTGAGCCACCTGCTCCATCGCCACCTGTTCGCCTGCGGGGGCGCGAAGCAGGATTTTGCGCATAGCGTCAGGATCTGTCCGATAACGCTCCGGCAGGCGGAGAGCTACGGTATACCGCTTCTGGCCGTCGATTACTTCCGAGATCACGTCGCCCGATCCGCCGCTCGAAGCCGCCTCCTCGACATCGGTTACGTTCAAGCCGTAACGCGCGAGCGCGGCGCGATCGACATTGATCGACAGCTCGGCGACACCGGAGGTGATCTCCATTTGCGGCTCGGCGGCGCCGCGCACGCTCGATACCGTGCGTAGGACCTCTTGCCCGATTCGGTCCAGCTCGCGAAAATCGTCGCCAAACACCTTCACCGCCAGATCGGCTTTGACGCCCGAAATGGTTTCGTCGATCCGCATGGCCATGGGTTGGGTGAAGCTGTAAGCGACGCCGGGGATTTTGTCGAGTTCTTTAGCGACCGCTTCGATCAGCCCTTCCTTGGTGTGGAACCGCGTCCAAGTGTTCATGGGGCGCAGGAGCAAATACGTGTCGCCTTCGTTGATGCCCATGGCTTCGGTCGCGAAGTCGGGGCGACCGATTTTGATCACTACGTCGGCGATTTCGGGGATTTGGCGAAGCCGGCGCTCGATTTCCTTGCTGATCTCGACGGACTCGGTGAGCGAGACGCCCGGCAGCTTGCGGGTTTCCACAAGAATCGAGCCTTCATCCAGCTTGGGCATGAACTCGGTCCCGATGAAATAGAGGGATCCGAGCGCTACGGCCAGCGCCACGATGGCCGCAGCCACCGTCAGGTAGCGGAAATTCATCGCTGCCGTCAGCAGCCGTTCATAGGCGCGCGACAGGCGAGCCATCGCGCCTTTCTCGGGGTTCGCTTTCGGTGCCGCGCCTTTGGCAAAGGCTAACGAAGCGAGCGCCGGAGTCATGGTCAGCGCGAGCATCAGCGAACCGGCGAGCGCGGAACAGACGGCGATCGCCATGGGGCGGAACATGCGCCCTTCCAGCCCTTGCAGGAAGAGAATCGGCAGATACACCGCGACGATGATGACAACGGCGAACGTCATGGGTCGCGCGACTTCATGGGCCGCGCTCCGCACCGATTCCAGCGGCGATTCCCACGCATGCTGTTCGCGAAGCCGGTGGACCGAGTTCTCCATCATCACCACCGCGCCGTCCACAATCATGCCGAAGTCGATCGCGCCCAGACTCATCAAGTTCGCACTGACGCCGAACAGGCGCATGCCGAGGAAGCCGATCAGCATGGAAAACGGAATGATGGCTGCCGTGATTAATGCCGCGCGCAAATTGCCTAAGAACAGCAGCAGCACGATCGTCACGAGCACGAAGCCCTCGAACAGGTTCTTTTCCACGGTGTGAATCGTGCCATCGATCACGAACGATTGGTCGTAGAACGGAACCAGCTTCACTCCCGGAGGCAGACGAAGCGAGGCGATCCTTTCCTTCACCCGCTCGATGAGCCGCTTGCCATTTTCACCCTTGAGCATGATGACCATTCCGGAAACCGTTTCGCCGTTGCGCAGCGTGGCTCCTGAGGGCGGAGCGGAGCCGATGCGAACCGAGGCCAGATCGCGGAGCAGCACCGGCGTTCCGTTCTTGGCTGTGAGGACGATGTTTCCAAGATCCGCCGTAGTGGAAGCCCGCCCGGCGCCCACCAGCGTGTACTGTTCCGAGGCGTGCTCGATGTAGCCGCCGCCGAAATTCATGTTGTTGTCCTCGACGCGCTGGGCGACATCGTGCAATGTAAGCCCGTAGCGATCGAGCACGGCCGGATCGGCGACGATTTGAAACTGTTTCGTTTGCCCGCCCCAGGCGTTGATCTCGCTGACGCCGGGAATGGTGCGCAACTGAGGCTTGATCGTCCATTCGTGCAGGTCCTTCAGCTCCATGGCGCTCATGGGGCCGGAAAGGGTGTATTGATAGAGCTCTCCGAACGCGGTCGCGGGGAGTCCCAGAACGGGCTGGATGCCGCGCGGGAGAGTGGAGGAGATCTGCTGGAGCCGCTCGGCGACCAACTGCCGCGCAAAATACATCCCGACCGAGTCGTCGAAGACGACGGTGACCATGGAGAGGCCGAGCTTGGAAAGCGAGCGCACCTCTTCCTTATCCGGAAGGCCGAGCATGGCGCGCTCAATGGGAAACGTGACAAGTTGTTCCACTTCGGTGGGCGGGAGCGACGGCGCATCGGTCACCACCACGACTTGATTGTTGGTGAGGTCGGGGAAAGCTTCGACAGGAATCGTGTAGAGCGCGTAGCCTCCTATGCCAAGCAGCGCCGCCACGGCGACGAGAACCAGCCAGCGGTAGGCGAGAGTGAAATCGATAATACGGTTCAGCATGGCGGCTACTCGTTTTCCAGCGACGACTTGAGAAGCTGCGACTTCAGAATGAAACTACCGCGCACGACGATGGCATCGCCTGCTTTGACACCATCGAGAATCGGAGTCTTGCCGTCCGCCGTCTCGCCGACGCGCACCGGACGAACGGCGAATCGTCCAGGCTCAGCGGCCACGAAAACCACATCCTGGCCGTTCACCTGTTGCACGGCTTCCGAGGGCGCAAGCAATGCGGACTTCGCCCGGCCCACCGGAATTTCGGCGTCGGCGAGCATTTCCGGGCGCAAGCGGCCGCGCGGGTTATCGAGCTCGATTCGCACTTGCATGACGCGCGTCGCGGGGTCGAACTCCTGACCCAGGTTGGTGAGCTTGCCCGGGAGACGGACGTTATCGTCCAGGGTTACGAATGCGGATTGGCCGGCGCGAAGTTTACTCAGATCCTCCTGGCGCACGGAGGCGAGCATCCAGACTCTGGAGAGATCTCCGATGGTGAAAGTGACCGAGGAGAGATCGACGGTCTTCCCGGGCGTGACGTTTTTCTCGATAATGTAGCCGTCGTTGGGGGCAATGATGGGAACGTCGTCTTCGATCTCGTCGGTTCTGTTGGGGGGCGGATCGGCGGGCACGCGCAGATCGTCTTCCAACAGATCGCGGCCGCGGTCTACTTCGATCTCTTCTTTTCGCACGGCTGCTTGCGCGGTCACCAGGTCTTGCTGGGCCAGCTCGACCTGTTGCGCGGACCCGGCCTTCAGCTCAAGCAAGCGGCGTGCGCGGTCGAGATTGCGCTGCGCTTGGGCGGCGGCGGATTTGGCGCGGTCGAGCTCGGTCAGCGCGGCGCGATATTGAGCGCGGGAATCGCGCACCTCGTCGGCGTGGTAGCGGGCGAGGATTTGGCCTTTGTGGACTAAGTCGCCGAGGTTCGCATAGACGGCGACGACGGACCCGATTGTGCGGACGCCTATCCGCCACGTGTGATCGTCGGCGAGAGCGATCTTTCCTTTTACGCGCAGTAGATCGGGCTGTTGGGAGAGGGATATGGTTTGGGTTTCGATTTGCGCGGCGGACTGCTGATCGGGTGTGAGGACGACTTCGTCTTTGGGGGCGGATTCTTTGGCCGCGGGGGCTTCGCTGGCGGCTTTGGGATTGGTGCACGCGGCGAGCAGTAGAGAGGTGAGAAAAAGAAGCGGCGAGCGGGCTTTGGCCTGCAACCGGGGCTTTAGCCTCGGCGTCCGCTCGTGCAAGATACCGGAGCGGGGACTGAAGTCCCCGTTGCAGGCTGAAGCCTGCTCCACCTGATGCGCTTTCATTGCTGTACTCCTTCCGCGGCTTCGAGCTTTACGATGCTCTGACGGTACTCCGACAATCCGCGAGTCCACGCCAGGTCGGCGTCCAGGCGCGAGCGCTCGGCATCGAGCAGGCGCAGCAGATCGACGCCTCCCTCGGCATACGCCGCCGTGGCGATTTGGGAAATTGTCGCCGCATGCTCGCGCAGCGGTTTCAAGGCGGTCTGGAATTCCGCGCGGCGGAGTTCGAACTCGCGCAGCGCGGTGTAATAGTCGGCTCGAACGTCGGATTCGGCGGCGGCTACAAGATCCTGCTGCCTTCGAACCTCCGCCGCAGCGGCCAGGCGGTTGCCCTGATTTTTGTCGGTGAAGGGCAGCGTTACTCGGACTGAGACGATCGCCGTGTTCACGCCGGTGAGGGCATCGGGAAGCTGCGTCCTCTTGTATCCGTAAGTCAGGTTCAGGTCGGGGCGCGCGGAGACATCTTGGAGGTGCGCGTTGGCGCGGGCCTGCTCCAGCGCGGCGCGGGCAGCTTTGATCTCCGGCCTTTGTTCGAGCGCCCGCTCCACTCCGAGCGGAGCGGCTTGGATTTCCCCGTCCAGCTTCTCCGTGAGCGCGTACTCGACATATTCGGTTTGGCCCATTTCGCGGAGAAGATCGGCGCGCGCGCGTGAGAAGTCCAGGGCCGCCAAATCGGCATTGATGCCCAGGCGCTCCGCTTCCAGGCGGACGCGGAGGACGTCCTGCTCGGCGATGGCGCCGACGCTAAGCTGCGCCGCGTGATAATCGACAATTTTTTGGAAACTGCCGATGGCCGCCCGCAGAACGTCGCGCACCTCCTGCAACCCGCGCGCGTTCCAATAGGCAAGCTTCACGCGCTCGACGGTGCGCCAACGCGCCACGTCGTAGTCGGCCTGAGCACGGTTGACGCCCTCGCCGGCGAGGGCGACTCGCTGCTTACGCTTACCAAGCACATCGAGCGGTTGATTGATCATCGCCAGCGTGTCGACGTCGCGGGTGTAGGTCTGGCCGGGGCGAAGATTTTCGTTCTGAAACTGGAACTCGGGGTTGGGGAAAAGCGCGGCTTGTTTGCGCGCTCCCTCGGCGGCTTGCATCCGCTCGGCCTCGGCTTTTAATGACGGGCGCAATTCCAGCGCCGTCGAGACTGCATCTTTCAAACTGAGCTGGGGCAAGCTGAGCTGGGGCTGAGCCTGACAAACCAAACCCGCGAGAACGGCGGGCGTTAATAATCCAAACTTTCGTATCACGGAATTTCCTTCCACAAATGAATAAGTCCGGCCGATGCCGGAACACACTACGGGCGTTGGAGTGGAAGGCTAGGCGGGAGGGGCTCGGGGGATGGAAGGATCGGCAATAGGAGGGCTGTTGCCGCGCTCCTCTACCGGAACGAGCCGCGGAAAACTCTCTATTAGAAGAGAGGGGAGAGCCGAACCGCGCGACAGCGCCAATGGCGCCGGGCTCGCGGAGATTACCAGGGTGAAAGTGTCGAGCGAGCGCGCGTTGGCGTGGTCGTCGTCGAGATCCGCCAATTGCGGACCATTCGGCGGAGCAGGCAAGGCCTGAAGACGATAGAAATGTGCGTGAACGACGCCGTCATGGTCGTGATCGGGGCCGGTGTGAACGTGTTGAAACGGCGCTAGAAGAAGAGCCAGCAGGAGAGCCAGGCAGGTCTGTAGCGCGATGTAACAACGCATTCTTTGCCAGTCTATACTACTTGCGCCGGACTACTTGCACCGATCGGCCAGCGTCGGCTTCTCGCGCCATTTGTCGTGGCAGTTCGCGCAGGCGGTGGTCATGGTGTCGGCGGCGTCGAGGATTTTGTCTTGATTCTTGGCCTGAGCCGCCGCATAGGCCTTCATGCCGGCATCCCGCAGGCCTTGAACGAACTTCGGCCAGTCCGGATTATTCATAGGGACGGGCAGACCGTTGGCGCATTTGCGGCCGGGCTTCAGCAGCAAATCGGCCGCTTCGGCGAGAGCAAGCGAGGCGTTCTCCACCGCTTGCCACCCGCCGTACGTGCTAACCAGGGGATCGGTGGACAACGAAGGATCCTTTCCGGGAGCGGGTTTCAAGTCGGCCGGATTGTCGTTCTGAGCGGCGAAGATCACGTTTGAGGCGGGATACAGAATGCCGCGCATCAACTGGAGAAGATTCGCTTCCACGCGCGAGGGCGGCGCTGCCGGGGCGCCGCCCTTCGCAGGCGCCGCTGGGTCGCGCACCTGCCCCTCCGACGGGATGGCGAAGATCGTGGCTGCCGCGATCAAAGTGAAAATGAGGAATCGGCGCACCATTCCAAAGTATCCGTTCACGCTCCGCCCCACCAGCTATCTTTTGGCCATTTCTTCACGCGTTAGTTAACACAACACGGCCGGCCATGCTATGTTCAGATCCGTGGCTTGCGCATCCGCGCCGCCGGCCAGGGGCGAGAAAGGAGCTTCGGCTAACCATGATTCTGCTTGCGGAGAATCCACTTAACGAGTCCGCTTTAACGTTCCCCATCCTGGAGTGCATACACATCATCGGCTTCGCTTTTTCGGTGGGGACGATCGCGCTAGTAGATTTTCGGCTGCTCGGCATCGTCATGCGGAAAGCGACTCCAGCGCAGATTTTGAAAGATACGGGGATGTGGACGCTGGCCGGCATCGTCACGATGATTCTGTCGGGGCTGATGCTGTTTTCCTCGGACCCCGATATGTACTACCTGAACGTGTCCTTCGTGTTCAAAATGATCTGCCTGGTCCTGGCGATCGTATTTAACTACACGATCCACCGGAAAGTCGCCTCGTCCCCGATTCCGCCCGCCGGCGCCAAGGCCGTCGCCTGCGTGTCGCTGGCGCTGTGGGGGGCGGTGGTCTTCGGCGGCATCTTCATCGCGTTTGTGAACCAGGGATTCTAGCGGAGATGGCTCGATGATTCTCTCGCTTGCCCAGTGGATCCAAGGCACGGCTTTCTTCACCGCGCTGCGCGGCTCCTGGTACGTATACCCGACGGTGCTTTCGCTGCATCTTTTGGGCATCGCTATTTTCGGCGGAATGATTCTGGTGACCAACATGCGGCTGTTGGGCGCAGCCTGGCGGGACCGCTCCATTGCGGAGGTCATCGAGCAACTGCGCGTTCCGAAGCGGGTCGGGCTGGTGCTGATCGCCACATGCGGGCTGCTGATGCTGGGGGCGAAGGCCGAGGAGTACTACTACAACATTTTCTTTCGACTGAAGCTTGTAATTCTGGGCCTGATTTTCGTTCACGGATGGATTTTCCGCCCGAGCGTCTACTTCAGCGCACCGGATCTGGATAAAGCGCGGCGCATTCCCACGCGAGCGAAGCTGGCGGCTTCGCTGTCTGTTCTTCTGTGGATTGGAGTGGCTTGCGCCGGGAGAGGGATTGGCTATATCGATCCTCCGCTGGACAAGCTGCACGCGCGAGGCGCTCGAGGGACAAATCAGCTCGCTTCTGACGCGAGGTCTTCGGCGGGGGCCGGGATTGCGATAGGCCGCGCGCGCCGCTGACCCGTTTTCGTCGCGTGAGTGCTCCGTTGAAGACATTGTTTTGGAGGGCGGGCTTCCGGTTTGCGGACCCGTTCCGGCAGCCCGGGCGGCGCTTTACTCCCGACCAGCGAGGCTAAAGCCTCGCGCGGGCTGAAGCCCGCCCTCCCCAACGTGGCCGCAAGGCCATGGGGCACTCCGTTGAAGACATAATTAGGAGGGCTCATTCTGAGCCGCGGCCGCGAGGGAGCCGTGCTGACGAATTTCCGCTAACTTCCGCCGTACAACGCGCCACGCGAGCATTATCGACGTGATGCACAGAGCGGAGCCGCCCGCCATGAACAGGATCACGACGATATCCCACAAGGGGCGATATTTGTAGAGCCAGGGAAAATTGAGCGAGTGCAATCCGTGATAGAGCCAGCGCGTCACCCAGGAGCGCGAGCTATAGCCTCCCACGATCCGCGCCGTCTTGGCATCGATGTAATAGCGAGTATGATCGACGTCGTTCAGGCGAACCAATACGACAGGGAGCGGAAGCGCGTTGTGACGGTCGAGATAGTAGGCGTCGTAATCGCGCAGCACCTGAATATCCGCTACGTTGGCCGAGTCGGCCACTTTCTGAACGACTGCCCGAATGCGGTCGGCGCCGAGCCCAGGCATCGGATCGCCCCGCAGGGGAACAATTCGGATCTCGCCTTTGGCCAGGGTTGCCAGGTAGATCGGTTCGCCTGCGAATGAGGTGAACTCGAGTTCCTTCACGTCGAGGCCGCTAAGCTGCATTAGGGCTTCGCGCGGAGACTTCGCCGCAAAAGCGGACACCTGAAAACGGCCTCGCAGAGCTCCGGGGATGCTGGCGCGCGCGCGGGCGCCTCCATTACCTCGGGGGGCGCCGCTCTGGTTTGTGGGGAACGGATCCATGGAAAGGAATCCGCTGAAGGCCCAAGTGGCGGCGGATAATCCGAAGATCAAACCGAGAATCGTGTGCCACCGTTTCTGGCCACGATAGGGAATGCTCGTTGGGGCGCCTGCGTAGCGGTAGCGCTTCGACGGCGAAAACATCCAGATGCCGATCGCGATTCCCAGCAGCGCGGAAAACGTGGCGATGGCGGAGCTCCAGATGACGACCTGGCTCCACTGCGGCCCGTTCTTTCGCAGCGGCGTGAAGTACAACCAGTGCGGGATCGCGCCCAGATAAGCCCAAAAGCGGGAGGAACGCGTGGTGTACTGCACCACTTCACCCGTTGCGCCCGAAACATAGACTTGTTGGCCATCGGGCCAGGAGTATTTTAATACGGGCCGTGCGTTACTGAGGCCGCCTTGGACGGTCCATTGATCGACTTTTTCTAGGGGCTCTACTTTCGCGCGCGCGGCAGGTTGGCCTGTCCAGGCAGAAGCGATGCGCTGGATCATCTCTGGAGAGACTTCCATTTGCTCCTCGCCACTGTCGGCATAAATCAACCGCTCTCCTCGTCCCATACGAAAGCGGTAGACCGGGCGGCCATCAAATGTGTTCAGCCGAAGTTGCGGCGGAGCCTGCGTTTCCAGCTTGGCGTAAGCTTCGGCGGGAGAGAGCCGCACGGCGGAAGCGTCCAGAGCGGGCGAGCGTTCCAGACGATCCTCGGCGCTCACGCTGGGGAAATCCCAATACATCATGACGATGCCGGATACAAACCAAAGCAGAAACAGCCAGCACAAACCTACGCCTAACCAACGATGGACGAAGATCAGCGACTTCTTGAGCAGGAGGAACGGCCGCAGCATGCCTTTGTAAAGTATGGCTCAAGAAAACCGGAAACGAATGGTGGTGAACACGTTGATCGGGGCGCCCGGATACACCTGATCCTCATAGTCGGAACCTAAGAAGTAGCGCCCGCGGTTGAGCAGATTCTCCGCGTTCATGCTCCATTCCCATGCCTTGCGCCGGTAGCCAAACGATCCGCTGAATGTCGTCCAGCCGCCAAGTCGAATGGTATCGCTGTCGTTAGTGAAAAAGGGACCATGGCCGGCAAACTAGCGAAGAGCATCGCGGTGAGCAGCGGCACATTTTTAACATTTGCCGGGGACGAATTCGTTTCTGTCATTCTCCTAAAACTATCCGCGAATGGCGCGGCGGGCTAGTTATCTTTTGGCCATTTTGAGCGAAGACACTATCGATCGATCCAGCGCTTACTTACGGGAGTCGATATACGCGCGAAGTGCGCGTACGGAAACCGCTCCCTCGCGGTCGCGGCTCAGCACGCATTTTGGAGCCACGACCGAGAGGGAGCTGTACGTCTCAGAAGTGGATGCTGATTAGCGTCTCCTCGACCGTGACCGGACCACTCCCGGCTGGCAGAGCAAGAGTTCTTAGCGGAGCCTGATCGCCTCCGGCGGGTCTCCTGTATACGGTTTCGCCTTGCCCGCATGGCGGCTGCGGGTACTGAATAAGTCCCGAGTTCGCGACCAGAAGCTCGTTATTAAGCGGATCTACCAAAATTCCCGTCGGCACGCATAACCCCGTGTTCGATCCCGCCAATGTTCTCGATGGCGAGAGGTCACCCGTTCCGGTACGGGGAAAGACCAGAACGGAATTGGAATATGCATTCGCGACGACAATCTCATCCCGAAAAATATCCAAATCCATTCCCACAGGCAGATTAAACCCCGTAGACGGGCCGCCGATTGAACGAAGAGGGGTGACATTGCCGTTGGACGCACGTTGGAATGTGGCGATTAAACCCGCGCCGCCGCCGCCATTCACCTTGTTCACGACGACGATCTCATCGTGAATCAAATCCAGAGTCACGGCGGTCGGGCCATTCAACTGAGTCGCGGGTCCAGCGATTGTCCGCAAGGGAGTGGCATTGCCATTTGAGGTCCGCGAGAAGACGGTAATTGTCGAACCGTCATCGTTCGCCACGTATAGTTCTTGACGCAATATGTCCAGCGCCATTCCGGTACAGTGAATCAACCCGGTTGCGCTCCCGACAATCGTTCGCTTCGGAGTATCGTTCGGATAGTTTGCGTTCAAATCATAGACCTGAACCTCCCCGGCAAAACCGTCGCACCCAACGTCGCGACAATTGTTGCTGACATATATCTCGTTAGCCAACTGATCTACAATTACTCCAAACGGATTGGTCAGACCCGTCTTAATAGTGCGGAGAGGTACTCCGATGCCGGAAGAAGGCCGGGAATAGACAGTAACAGTACTATCGCTCCAATTAGTTACGAACAATTCCCCAGGCCCAATTGAGAGGCCAAATACAGAGCAGCACATTCCGAAAAGTACTAGTACTGATAAATAAAATGAACTATTTCGACGATCCTTGATCACGTGTCTTCTCCGAGGTGTAAATGTGGAATAACCGTGTCGCATTAGCACATCAGCTGCCGCAAGCTGGATATTCGGAAATCAATGGAGTAGAGTTGCTTCTCCACCAGTAAATTCGGAATCCGTTCGATCCCGAATCATTCTTACCCGAATTTCTTCATTTGACCTACTTGTGAGAGTACGCGTGCAGCAACCGCTCCCTCGCGGTCGCGGCTCAGTAGGAATGTTGGAGCCGCGACGGCAGAAGCTTTCTCCGAAACTATCGATCGATCCGGAATTGAATACCGAAAGTTAGCAAGTAAAAAATGCGGCGTTTGTGCCCGTGGGAGCGTCGAAGATTGCAAGTCCCACCGTCACGGGTGGGTCTTAAGTTGCACATCCGACGCAGGGAGGTTCTATTATGAACATCGCAAAATTTGGCGCGCTGGGGCTAAGCACCTTAGCTCTTATCGCTTTACCAGCCTTTGCCCATCATCCGTTTTCATCCGAATTCGACGTGAATAAGCCCGTAACCTTGACCGGCACTATCTCAAAAATCGACTGGTCAAGACCTCACGCCTACGTCTACCTGGACGCGAAAAATGAGAGCGGCAAGATTGAACAATGGAAGCTCGAGACGGCGAGCCCGAACTATCTAGCGCGTCACGGCGTCAAGGAATCGTCCTTTAAAAAAGGCGAAACGTTAACCGTGAACGCATACGGCGCTACAGATGGGAGCCGCCTCGCGTCCGCGCGGGTGATGACCATGCCGAGCGGGCATAAAATGCAGGTTTGCGATCCTCAGGACGACAAGGGGCCAGCCAAATAAATCCTGCCGGATCGGCGAGCGCGCAATAACCACAGCGTCAGGCCGGTGACGGCTAAGACCGGCACAGCAAGGCCCAGAAGCATCCAAAAGAGTCTGATGGGCCACCAGCCCAAGGCCATTCCGTGGATCAGGTAGGACATGCTCACCAAGGCCTTGGGCGGGTTGAGGGGCGCCTCCAAAGCGAGCACCATACCAGTGGCGCCGGATAACAGGACGAATGGAAGAGTCCAGAATCCGAGCGCCCGATGATCGAATGGGTTTAATCGAGAAGCGCTAAAAATCCGCCCGCGCGAGATTCCCGGCCACAAGAGCCAGAGCCCGCTCACGGCAAGAACGGTCATAAGAAAAGCGCCCGCGGCGTTAACAATGTGTCCCGCGGCGCCGGCCAACAGAGTCCTGTGAAAGTTTTTCAGGGCGCTTAGAGCGCGTATCGAAAAGGGCGTCGCGCTGCCAAGGTCGTCGCCGGTGAAGGCGTTGAACAAGCGCTCGGTTTGCCGGCCGCCATCGGTCATCCATATCTCGACGAGCCCGGCGGGTTGCGGCCGGTCCCAGATCCAGGCGACCTCGGACCCCGGATGGACTTTCAACGCGGCTTGCTTGAGTTGAACGCGAGTGAGCGGGTTGGCGCGCCAGACGATCGCGGGCCGCGGACTGAGAGCGCGATAAAGCTCAGGATAGAAAACCAGCGCGCTTCCGCTGACGCTCATGACGCCGATGTATAAGCCCGCGGCAATGCCTACCCAGGCGTGGATCTTAAACAGCGTCGCTCGGGCGGCCCCGCACATCGGCGATTTGGCGGGCTAGGCTTTTGGACCTTCGTAGTAGCCGATCAACCGGCCCATGGTCAGAATGCCGAACCAGATGGCCAGGGAGAGAACGGCGGCCCATTTCGCGCGCGCGGGAATCGCCGCGGCCTCGTCGATTTTTTCCGGGTGGTTGTATACCAGCGGCCGGAAAACGATGGCGTGGATAGCGACGCAGCAGAGCAACGTCATTTTCCACCAAAAGAACGGATTGGGGTAATATTTATCCGCTTCCGAGGTTCCCAGCAGCAGGCCCATGCAGATCATGATCGTGCCGCCGACGCGCTTCCACAGCTTCAAGCCGTTGACCACTTCGGCGACGGAGTAATTCTTCAGCGCCAAGCCGAGCAGGCGCATATCGGTCATCAAAATCATGCCGCCGAATACCGCGATGCAGCTCAAATGAGTGCTCATCACCACCGGGTAAGCGAGCGCGGACTCGCGAAAATCCGTCAAAAAGCCAATGCTCTGGATCGAGTGCATGACCGCAGCGAGAGACATCTGATCCTCCAGGTCCGCCTTACACGAACGCGATAAACAATCCGCCGAACACTACAGAAATCCAGAGAGCCAGGGAAACGGCTCCCGTCACGGCGGCGGCGCCCGGCGACGGTCCTCCCTCCAGAGCCACTTTGCGATGGATCGTGTAGTTGTACACGATCGCTATCAGCAGCGCGACCATCTTGAACTTGAACGAAAAATTGTGCAGGTACATCAACGGGTCGGAGGAGAAGATCGCCGGTCCGGTGGTCAGCATGATTATTAGGCCGACCAGGGTCCACGGGGCCGTCGCCTTCAGGATCTCCTTGGGCGAGAGGCGCAGGAAGCCCAGCCCCAGGAGGCGCAAATCGACCACGGCAATGGTGCCGATGGACAGCGTGAAGCCGGCGATATGGATGATTTCCAGAAGTGGAAAAGACCATTCGTTATTGTTCAGGGGATTCGAGGCGGGATCGTATACGAACATGGGCCTTCTCTACTTGACTTAATATGGCGCAACCGAAGTTGCGTCGTCTCGACTTTCCGAGGAGCTTAGCATTCCAGCCTATCAGTTGCAAGGGCGGACGACTAGGTATCTTTTGGCCATTTATCGCAAGCCGTCCCGCTTCCGCCGGTCCGGATCCAGCCGTTTTACGGCAGCGCGAATACGTACACCGCGTTCATGCCCTTCACCGCCTTC
Source organism: Bryobacteraceae bacterium (assembly GCA_036557165.1). Taxonomy (GTDB): domain Bacteria; phylum Acidobacteriota; class Terriglobia; order Bryobacterales; family Bryobacteraceae; genus Palsa-187. The sequence continues at coordinate 638 of DATBIA010000102.1, read as the reverse complement.
AGCTCCGGGGTCAGATTCATCAGGCTGCCCGTGAGCAAACCATCGCCGGTCATAACGGCGACATACTGCTTGCCGTTCACTCCGTAGCTGATAGTGCTCACCGAAATCGAGCCGCCGAGGATGGTTTGCCACAGGACTTTTCCGCTCTCGGCGTCCAGCGCGAAGAACCGGCGATTCAGATCGCCCCAAAACACCAGCCCACCCGCGGTGGTCACCACGGAGCCGTTGGTTTCCGAGGGTCCCATGTACAATTGCTTGATCTCGCCCGTGGACATATCGATCTTCGCTACGCCGGCCATCTTATCCGGAGTGGCCTTCGGGCTCGGCACGGCCACTCGGCTGCCGCTCTTGCCGTTGTTGAGACCCATCTTCAGGCAGTTGTCGTTATAAGAAACATAAAGCGAATTGGTCTGCGGGCTATACGCGGTGGGCCAGTAGCTTCGCGTGTTGTAGAAGCAGATGGTGTGCGAAGTTTCGTTCTTATCCTTGAACACCAGGTCCCAGTTGATCTCGGTCTTGCCGGTGCGGCCGTCGATGTTTTTGATCAGGAAACTGGGCGTATCGTAGGGGAACGGAGTCGCCCAGAGAAATTTGCCGTCGTTGCGATCGAGAGCGAACACGCCTCCGCCTTCGCCCAC
>DATBIA010000101.1:0-32144 GCA_036557165.1 Bryobacteraceae bacterium | reverse complement strand
GTCGAACACCGCGAGCAGCTGTCGTGGCTCAACCAGCAAATGGCGTTCGGCGGCGCTATAAATTCCAATAATGGCCGGGAACCCTCATATCATTCCCTTAATGTGGGGATCGCCAATGCGCGAGGAGGGCGTTGTCTATCAGGTTGACCGGGTGGCTGCTAACTTCTGGATAGCCCGCCTTCCGCGCCGGTGTGGATATGAAATTATTGGGCTCCCCGCATCCGCAGGATTTCCGCGACTGCCGTATGTCCCCGCCGCTGAGCCCAAGCTAGAGGCGTGGCCCAAGGTGGATCATCGGGCAGGTTCACGGGCGCGCCTCGCACGAGCAGGAACTCGACCATATCCGGCATGTTGGTCCGCGCGGCCCATCCCAGCGGTGTGGAACAGTACTCATCTTCCCGGGGAGAAATCGACGCGCCTGCGTCCAGGAGAATCGCAGCTCGGACGAGCGCGCCGTCCGCCTCTCTGCGTCTTCCTCCGCTGCAGAGGTTGTGCAGAAACGTTTGGCCCTGCCAGTTGGGCAGATCGGGATTCATTCCATGCGCCAGGAGAATCTTGAACATCTCCAGGTTCTCCATGACGTAGGTGCGGCAAGCTGTGAGCACGGCGGGCACGCGGATTCCGGCCTCCAGCAGGCGCATCATCAGGTCGCGCTTGCCAAGAGTGCAGACGGCGGTGAAGAATCCGCCACATCCGAGGTCGGCCGATTTTGGGTCCGCTTTAACGCGCCGCATAACTTCGTCATCCTGGTTCTGCCAGACGAGATCGAACGGGTCGGGCTCGCGCTCACCGGCTCTTGCGGCGAGCATGGCGCGGATTTCGGGGGTCTTTGCCGCGAACAGGGCGCTCCCTCCCGAGTCGATGTCGCTGTGCGGGTCGGCGCCGTGCGCCAGCAGCAGCTCAACCATCTCGCGATCGCCATCGCCCGCGGCAATGCGCAGCGAAGCGCCGTTGGGAGAGCCTACTTCCGGCCAGCCGGGATCGGCGCCACGCTCCAAAAGAAAACGCGCCACGGCGCTGTGCCGGAACGCGAGTGCCGCGGTCAGCGGACGCCTTCCGTTCGGACGGATTTCACGAATCCGCTCGGGATTCTGATCGAGCAAGGACCTCACGCGATCGAGATCGCCGAGAGCGGCGGCAATCGTCACGTCGCAGGTAGCTCCGCGTTCAACGAAGAGGCGCGCCGTCTGAAAATCGCCCTTGGCCGGAGCGGTCGGATTATTTCCGAAGATCGCGAGGTCGATGGCTTGCACGTCCCACGGACCCCATCCGCGTCCCGATCCGCCGCTGGTGCTGTGGATCGCGTGGATATTCGCTCCGCGGTCTAATAAAAGGGCGACGACGCGGCGGGCGGAACCCGTGACCGCCCGGTGGAGCGGCGTGCCGCCTAACTTGTCGCCGCGATCTAAGAGCGAGGGGGCCGCGTCGAGCAGCTCGCGGACGCGCTGAACATCGTCCGTCCTGGCGGCCTGATGGATAGGATGATCCGGACCGGGCACCACTCGTCCGCGGCGCTCGCGAGCCTGTTCGAGAATCTCGGCAATGTTTTCATGCCCCCGGTCGCGCGCCATCTCGATGAGGCTGCCGTGATGGAAACTATTCCATTCCGGGTCTGCGCCCGCATCGAGAAGGAGCTGCACGGCTTCAAGATGACCGGAGCGCACTGCGAAGTGTATGGGCTGTGTGTAGAAGTACTCCGCTCGACTCAAACCAGGGTCGCGCCGGAGCAATCCTCGCAGCGTCTCCGTGTCACCCGTTTCGGCAGCCGTGATCGTAGCCCAGATGTCGCGGCCGCTGTCGGATTCAAGCTCGGGCGGTTTAATCACTTCGGAACTCAATCTCAGCGAACCGCAGTCACGGTGGCGGGACGGCTCTCGATGCTGCCAGTCCGCAGTTTCCACGCCGCGAACGCTTCCTTAAGCAACGCCTTTAGCGCCAGCGCTTTTAAAGCGGAAGGTTCAACCACGGCGACATGACGATGCAACTTCCCCTCGCCGGCCAGTAAATGTGTTGGATCTTTCAGAGAGGCGCCATATGAGATTTCAATCTTGACTTGCGTTTCACGCGCGCCCCCTTCCTGGTTCATCATGGGCGAAGCATACCACGATATGACGCGCTGTTAGACTTGCTTCGTGATACGAGATGTGGCCTATGCTTGGCGCATGCTCCAGAGGAGTCCGATTGTCACGGCCGCCGCCGTGCTGTCGCTCGCGCTGGGCATCGGCGCGAACACGGCCATCTTTTCGCTGATTGAGTCCACGCTGCGGCGGCCGATTGCGGTGAAGGGCCTCGAAGCACTGCGGCTACTTGCCTGGAAGGAAGTGGACGGCGGCTGGGCGGCCCCCAACGTCGGTTATCTTTCTTCCAGTTTCGGCTCGATCTATGAACAGGGACTAATCGACGGGGGAATCCTGCACACGGAATTCTCTCCCGCCGTCTACCACGAGTTTTTGTCCCGCAACACGGTGTTTGAAGATTTATTTGCGTTTAAGGAACTCGGACGCGCCACCGCCGTGGTGGACGGAAGCGCCGAGCCGGTGAATTGTTTTTTAGTCTCCGGCAATTTCTTCCGCGGCCTGAAGGTTTCGCCCGCCCTTGGGCGGAACATCACTTCGGAAAACGATGTGCGCTCGCCTGAGGGCCAAGTGGCGGTGATTAGCTACGACTACTGGACGCGCCGTTTTGCCCGGAATCCCGCCGTGCTCGGCAAGACCATCGTCGTAGACGAGATTCCGCTTACTATCATCGGAGTGAATCCGGAATATTTCACCGGGATCGAGCCGGGTGCCCATTTCGAAATCTGGGCGCCGTTGAATCTTGCGCCCGCGCTCACCGGGCGCCCGTGGCTGGACGATCCTCGGCAATGGCAAATTCCGATGATGGGCCGCCTGAAGCCAGGCGTCACAGATGCTCGCGCGCAAAGCGAGCTGAATGCATTGTTTCAAGCGCACATAGACGCCGATCCGGGCCCTGCCGCTTCGATGCTCCGGGATCCCGCAAAGCGTCCGCGTTTTCTGCTCCAAGCGGCGGCACGCGGTGTGGACTATTTGGGCCCACGCTATGAGCGGACGATGCTGGCTTTGTTTGCCCTGGCAAGCCTGGTATTACTGATCGCTTCCGCCAACGTCGCAAATCTGATGATGGCGAAATCCGCGGCGCGGCAACGGGAAATTGGTTTGAGGCTCGCTCTGGGAGCCGGACGCGCGCACATCGCCCGCCAACTCGTGACCGAGGGCCTTCTGTTGGCCGGCATGGCCGGCGCAGTGGGGGTGCTGTTCGCGTATTGGGCTCGCAACGGAATACCATCCTTGCTCAACACGCCGTGGCGCCCCAGCTTGTTTGATACTTCGTTCGACATGACGGTGCTGGTTGTCTCGCTTGGCATGACCCTGCTCATCGGGATTTTGTTCAGCCTCGCGCCGGTCTGGCAATCGCAGCGCGTGGATTTAAATGAAACGTTGAAGGAATCCACCCGCGGCACGGCATCGCGTTCGAAGCTCCGCCTGGGGCGATTACTGGTAGTGTTGCAAGCGGCTCTCTCGGTGCTGCTGCTGGCGGGCGCGGGGGTGTGCTCAAAGACGTTCACGAATCTGCGCAGCGCGCCACTCGGCTTCAGACCGGCTGGTCTGTTGTTATTCACATTAGATCCTCCCCGCCTGCGCTATCCGGGAGATCGGGCGATTGAGCTGATGTCGCGAGTGCGGGAGAGGGTCGGCTCCATCGCAGGAGTCCAGTCTGTCAGCCTCTCCCGGGGTTTCAGGGACGCCTCCGTCGGCAGGGGTTTCTTCGAAACGCTGGGGATTCCGATTGTGGAGGGCCGGCCGCTCAATGAGCACGACAGCCAGACTGATCCGCCGGCGGCGGTGGCGAATGAGGCATTCGTCCGGCGATTTTTCAACGGTGAAGATCCGGTGGGTAGGATTTATAGAGACAAGGATCAGGTGGCTCACCGCATTGTGGGCGTATGCGCGAACTGGCATTTCGACCGCCTGCGAGACGCATTCCAGCCAACGCTCTACACACTCCTGGCTCCTGTCGCAAGCTCTTCGCCAATCGACTTAGCCGTGGTGCACGGTCCTTCCAGCCCGGTCACGTTTGAAGTAAGAATCGTGGGGCATGAATCTGACGCCGTCAAACAGATCCGCCGCGCGGTGAGCGAGGTTGATCCGAATTTGACCGTTTTCGACGTGCGCTCGGCGGAACAGCAGGTTGAGAATGGGCTCGCGCAAGAACGCTCCCTGGCCGCGCTGGCGATGGTTTTCGGCGGGCTTGCGCTGATCCTGGCCGCGATCGGCATCTACGGCGTAATGGCATACGCCGTGGAGCGAAGGGTTAATGAGATCGGGATTCGCGTTGCGTTGGGAGCGCAACCGAAGCGTGTGGCTTGGACGGTGCTCCGCGAGACTCTGACGCTGGCGGCGGCGGGCGTTGCACTGGGCGTTCCCGCGATGCTGGCCGTGAGCCCCGCACTCAATCACTTCCTTGCGCCGGGATGGGCCGTGAACTTCGTATATGGAACACAACCGAACGATCCGCCGAGCATCGTGCTGGCGGTGCTTGTACTCGCTGGAACGGCCGTGCTTGCGGCTTACGTTCCGGCTCGGCGCGCTTCCCGGGTCGATCCGGCGATTGCCCTGCGATACGAATAAAGGTAAAGCTGGATTATGATCGGATCCGGCTCCCGGGTATAGCCAAGCGATGGGCGGAAGCGCCGGATGCGAACTGAACGGTGGCACGTGCTGCGTCGATGGCGCGGCCGCTCGGGCGGTTTAATCACTTCGGAACTCAATCTCAGCGAACCGCGGTCACGGTGGCGGAACGGCTCTCGGCGCTGCCAGTCCGCAGTTTCCACGCACTGAGCGCTTCCCTGAGCAACGCCTTTAGCGCCGGTGCTTTTAAATCGGCAGGTTCAACCACGGCGACATGACGGTGAACCTTCCCTTCGCCGGCCAGCAAATGTGTTGGATCTTTCAGGGAGGCGCCGTATGGGATTCCAATCTTCACGCCAGCCTTGCTTAAGATCAACGTCGCGACTGTTCCCTTATAGCCGGGACCGTAGCTATAGCCGAGGAGACGCGCTTTCATATCCGCCCTTTCCGCAGAACCAGGAAACGCCGCCTGAAGGCTGCGCCGGGCGGAATGGATGAGCTTTTGAATTTCGGGACTGTACTGACCGATCAATACATCGATTTCCTTTGAACCGGTTTCATTTGGCTTCATCGGCGGCCCGTTCACTATTGGCGAAGCATACCACGCCTAGACGGATTTGTGAGGTACAAACAACTCAGCGACCTCGAAGACACCACTGCGCGGCGACATCGCGTGTTCCAAATGCGACAATTCTGTGATGGAAGTAGCACTTTTTCCCAACCCGTACAGGCCCGGAATCGGCCTGCGGCCGCGCCGCGAGGCCCAACGGCCTCTTCTACCACAGCAAGCCCGCCACTGTCCGGTGCTCGAAGCCGGAAGCACGGTAGGCTTTCTGGTTCATCCTCCGCTCGCTGAAAAAGAGAGCTTTCAAATCGGGTATGAGGGGGAGGGCCGGTATCAGTTCATCTACTCGGTGAACGCCAAGGGAACTAAGTGGGACCCGGTCTTTACGGTGACATACATGCTACCCGTGGGCGGGCTCGGCGCGACCAAAAGGGAAATCAAGTTGCACATCCAGGACACGCCGCAAACTCGTGAGATCGCCGACTTGATGCCTGGTATGTTCATCGCGCCGGATGACTTGGGGACGCCGGCGGGCGCCGTAACGCTGCGGGGAGCGTGGAACTTCCAGACTCCGCAAGGCTGGGACACGGTCTACACTCCGATCTTCAACATGATCGAACGGCCCATTGCCCCAATGCTGGTGATCCGCGTCGAAACCGATTGGCACGTTCACGACTCCGAGTTCCGCTATGTCCTCCAGCCGGGCGAAACGATTTCCGCGTCACACAGCATGCCGATCGGGCAGGTGATGTTTGTGCCACGGGAAGAGATCACCTTTCGCGACGGCACGCAAGAGGAGATCGCGGCGCGACACCAATCGAGTCTGACCTTCTACGAAGAAAAGGCGAGGACGAAAGTAAAGACGCCGTACGGAGTGGAATACAGCCCGCATTATCAGCGCACCAGCCGCCAGATGAAGGCGACGGCCGAACCGCGTGGTGGGGACGCAGCAGGCGATCCCCAGGCTTAAGCAATGTATGAGGGTTTATCGCGGAGCGCCGTGACCCAGGAGCCGCTCAGTCACCCGCCGTTTCAGGAACACATCGAACTGCTGCGACTTTTTCTGACGCATCGCGAAGATATCGTCGAGAGCATAGAGGCCGTTCTCAACGCTCAGCGTAAGCCGATTCGGTATCTGCAGGACCGCTCTCTTCTATCCCGCGATTTCGAGGATTGCTTCTTCGCGCGCGCCATCGTCACCGCCGGCCAAACTCGTCTCCGAGGAGAACTGGAAGCCGCGCATTGGGCCAGCGGATTCAGACCTCGCCAGGTTCAGGATCTGCACAACGACCTGATCCATCCGGCCGAGATGATGATTCGCGGCTTTTATTGCTGGCGGCAGACGCGATGGCCGGGTCGCAACGGCCGTATGCATTACGCGCACACGCTGTTCAACTTGTACGTAATCCGGCAGCTCCAGTTTCTGAGCATGCGCGTCTATGACGAGGACGCAGGCAGCGATGAGGATTCGAGTGGCGCGGGCAAACGGCTCGCAGAAATTCAAGCCGTGCTCGACGATCTCTGGAGAAACTCGCCAGCCGATCAGCCCGCGGTCGTGCGCGATGCGCACTGGCTGATTCCATTGGCGCAGAGCTCCGTTACCGACGAGCTGGCGCCGTACCTCGAGGTCGCCCGGCAGGTCGTAGAGACGCTTTCGGAAGCGGACGCGCTCGAGATCCAGAAGGCCCATGTTCGAATGCTTGGCGGGCATCTGACCTCGCAGATTCGTTACTACTGCACGAAAGATGGCGTGCCGATCGACGAGCATAGCGTTGTTCTTCGCACACGCACCTCTAATGCGCTTGATTTCGCACTGCTGGTTCAAGGCCTCGTGGCGCTGCTCAAGGCCTATGATGGCGCCTTGCTGGGCGGCGATGAGCGAATACGGCTCGACATGGCGGCCGCCATCTTTCAGGGAATATCCGTCGATCCGGAGCTGTTTCTCAATCGCGGCGACCTGTTAAGCGCTTACAGCATGATCGAGCACGCTTTCATCGCTACCGACGGAGAAGGCCATGCCGCCTATTCGCCCCTGGGCGAGCGGCATGTGCGGCTGCTAAAAGAGTACCGTGTACTGATTGACCGACTAATCGAGCCGTTGCGCGACGATTTCCCGCGTTTCAGGCCGGTTGACGGCGGCTGTTCTCCCTACGGAGTTATCTTCGGATTGCCATCCCATCTCATCGAGCACATGGCGCTCAAAGCCTTGCAGCACGATGCCGAAAAGCGATTCAGTCTGGAGGATGTCTTTAGCGATGGGGACGCCGGCGCGGCAAAGCTCGCGTGGGTGAATGGCTGGCGGAAATTGCCCCACATCAACCGCGAGGTACAACGGCTGTACGATTATCCGCAACAGTTCGCCGAAGAGATTTACGACCGCATCAAGCGCGAGCTAAGACGACGCGAGGCATACAACGGTTCAAGAACCGGACGCCTGTATATCGTGTCCGGGGACGACTCTCAGACTGATTCGAAGGCGTCGGCGATTCCGGAACTCCCGAACCGGTACGTCGGGTCTTCGGACAGGCAGATTGTAGAGGCGCACAAGACTGAGTCCTATGACCGCGCGCAAGTGCTGCACAAGCGGCAGGAAGGGCATTTCCTTGTCAGTTACGAAACGCCAGGCGGATGGACTGCTCTCAAGAAGGAACTGCTCACCGAGGTCCTTGGAGCGGGTTGCGATGCCAGGGTGGCCGGGCTGCCGCTCGACGCGGCTCAGGTGCTGCGGCTCATGTGCACCGATCTTGTGATACCGCCTGAGAACGATTGCGATCCGTCAGTATAGTTTTTAGGATAATGACAATTCGATCGGCGGAAACTCGCGATGCGCAGGCAATCGCGGATATTTACAATTTTTTCGTCTCGACCTCGATAGTCACCTTCGAAGAAGAAACGGTCCCTGCATCGGAGATCGCGCGGCGTATTGAAGAGGTTCAGTCGGCAGAACTGCCGTGGCTCGTCTCCGACGACGCGGGCGTACTGAGCGGCTATGCGTATGCCAAACCCTGGCGGCCGCGAAGCGCCTATCGTTTTTCTGTGGAGATCACCGTCTATGTGGATCCCGGACGCGTCCGGCATGGAATCGGCTCCCTGTTGTATGACCGCCTTTTTCCTCTTCTCCAGGCTCGCGGCGTTCACGCGGTGATCGGAGGCATCGCTCTGCCAAACGATCCCAGCGTGGCCCTGCATGAAAAGCTTGGCTTACAGAAGGTGGCGCACTTCAAAGAGGTGGGGTTCAAACTTGACCGATGGGTTGATGTCGGATATTGGCAGCGCATTTTTTCGGAGTGACCGGGCAACGAGCCGCCCGGCACTATTGCGCCGTTGATACAATACGCTGCTGACGGACTTCGTTTTGCGCCCAACTTCTCCTTAGGCGCGGCTGCGAGGAAGAGGAGGAACCGGAATGAAAGCGAGACTGCTATTACCTTGGGCCTTGGCGACGACGTGCCTTGTCTCTCCAGGCGTATGGGCCCAGCAACGGGGTTATCCAATCACGCTCGTTCCGCCGGGAAAGGAATCCGTCCAGTTTCCACAGGGTTACCAAACGCCTTGGGACAAGATCGAGATGCAGGTGACGGAAAAATTAGCGCCGAATCTTTATTCTCTCCACGGTTCGGCCGGTCTGGACCCGGCGCATCCCGACGCCGCCGGCGGCAGAGTCGCGGTGCTTTTCGGCTCCGACGGGGTGCTGATGGTGGACACCGAGGACCCGCAACTGGCTTCCAAGACGCTGGACACGATCCGGACATTCAGCAGCGCTCCGATTAAGATTGTGGTCAATTCGCATATTCACCCCGACCACACCGGCGGGAATGCCTTCTTTGCGAAACAGGGCGCGGTGATTTTCGCGCAGGAGAATCTGCGCGATGAAATGCTACACCCGCCGGGCAACGCCGGCCGCACTCCCGACCCTGCCGGCGTTCCTACTGTCGTCTATCGGTACGGCTCGCCGGGCACGCCCGCCGTCACGATTCAAATGGACGGCGAAACCGTGGATTTCATACCCATGATGCCGTCCCATACCGCGGGCGACACGATCGTGCGATTCAACAAGGCCAACGTTATCTACATCGAGGATTTTTATCGCAACTTCGGCTACCCGTTCGCGGACCAGGCGAACGGCGGTTCGATCAAGGGCATGATCGGAGCCGTTGACCTGATCGAAAAGATTGCCGGCCCGGATACCACGCTGGTCCCCGGCCACGGGACGCTGGTCACGAAGAAGGATTTGCTGGGATACCGCGCCATGCTCGTCGATATTCTTGCAAAGGTACAGAAGCTGCGCGATCAGGGCAAGTCTTTAGAGGACGTTCTGGCCGCGAACCTGACCGCGCCGTACGACGCGACGACGCTGGGCGACACAAAGCAGAGCAAAGACCGGTTCATCACGGAGGTCTACGAAGAGCTTAAAGACTTTCCGCCGGTGATTAACGGAGTTCGTCGAATGCCGCGGCGCGCGGACGCCGGAAAATAGATCCGCGGTTTCAAAACACATTCCGATCGATTCCAGCCTCAGGAGTGAGGCGATTGGTATATACTGATCGCGTCTAGGAACCACAGTGGAGAGCCCGGTCGATACCACCAGACGCTTCCGCCGCGGCGGGCTCGCCATTTCGGCTCTGGCGCTTGTCGCTTCCTGGCCGTCGAGCGGAGATCCACAGGCGGCGGCGCCGCGATCGTCGTTTGAGGCGTTCGAGGTCGCGACTATCAAACCGGCGTCGCCGGAAGAGGTAAACGGCGGGCGCTACATCCGAATGCAGAGCGCGCAACGGTTTCAGGCAAGAAACTATACGGTGAATGGGCTGATTGCAGCGGCGTACGACCTGAATCCGAGGATGCTATCGGGGGGACCGTCCTGGCTGCGTACGGATCGTTACAATGTGGTCGCCAAGACACCCGGCGAGATGCGCCCATCGTATGACGACCAGATGCGCATGCTTCGCAAACTACTCGACGATCGCTTCAATCTCAAATTTCACCGTGGAAAGCAGGAGTTCGCCATTTACGAATTGACGGTGGGAAAGGGCGGTCCGAAACTCAAGCCAAGCGGCGCCCCACCCGATGAACCTTACAACGTGACGACAACGATTTATCCGGCGGCGAGCGGAGGAATCGATCACGCCCTGCTGCCCGCGCATAACATCACTCTTCAGCAGTTTGCGTCCGTACTGCAACGCGCGATTCTCGATCGGCCAGTCGTGGACCATACCGGGCTTACAGAAAGGTACAATTTCGATCTCGAATGGACTCCGGACGAAAGCCAATTCGGAGGCGAACTGCCTCCGGGACCGCCCGATTCACCTAAGCCCGGCTTCTTCGCAGCTTTGCAGGAGCAGCTTGGTCTGAAGATTCAAGCGACGCGTGGCATGGTCGACACGCTGATCGTCGATAGCATCGACAGACCGTCGGATAATTGAAGTTCAAAACGGGCTTGGCCGCCTTTGGAAGCGCCGGTCCGCGGCCAATGCGGACGGCAGGGGCGCCGGCATAACGCGGTAACGTTTAACGTCGCCTGGCGGCAACTCCGTGACCAGCGCGGGCGGGCCGTCATTCGAGGCGAGTGCTCAATTTAGCGCCGGAGTTGCTTTTCGTACCAGGCTTGATAGAAGGCAAGCTGTGCTTGCGTCAGCTCGGGACCGTATTCGGCGGTATCGCCCAGGATCATCCGGCCGAGGTTCTTCTTTTCGTCAAACGCCGGCCATTTCGGCAGACCTTTCCCATTCGGATCGCCCGTAGTGGCGAAGTTGACCCAATAGGAAGACATCGTCGCCGCAGCCTTCTGGTCTGCCTCGTTCCAGGGCCGGTTTCCGAGCAAGTTTTCGAAAATATACGGCGCTTCACCGCCGTGAGTCGCTCCTTCCCTCGCGATGGTCACCGTCGGACTGGGAGCGCGGCCGCCCGCGACGGGAGGCTCGTGCGTGAAGTAGTAAACGTACGCCTTCGCTTTTCCCGACTTCGTTTGCGCCGCCGCCCAATTGCGCATCACGAACCCCAGCTCGTCACGAAACGCCGCGAACTGTGAAACGTTCGCTTCGGCGTCCGATCCGGCCGGATAAAGCTTCAGAAACTCATCCGCCATGTCGCCGAATTTCTGGCGGGAGCGCTGAATCCACTGCTCGGCGGTCGCGGGCTGAAGAAAAAAAGTGCCTTCGTCCTTGTTCGAGCCGGCAATCAGCGGGACGTCGTTCTGTTTGCCTTGCGCGAACATATTCGCGGGATCCTCGGGAAGAAAATAGCCATCGATCACCGGGCCGCCGCCACGGCCGCCACGCTGCAACTCCTCGGCAGGCATGGCCCGGAGATCGGCGAGAGACTTCGCGCCGAGAGATTCCGCCATCCGCACTCCAGCCTGCTCGGCGTCGGCAAGCTTGCGCATCGGGCTGACGGAAAGACCCAGCCAGGCGCCGCTCTGGCCCGAAGCCCGCTGAAACAGTCCCTTGGCTTGAGGGGAAGCCATCAGATTCGAAATGCTCGAAGACCCGGCCGAATCGCCGAATACGGTTACGCGTCTGGGATCGCCGCCGAAAGCCGCGATGTTTTTCTGTATCCATTGCAGCGCCGCAACCTGGTCCATGAAGGCGAAGTTGCCCGCGCCGCGCCGGTCGGATTCTTTCGTCAATTCCGGATAAGAGAAGAATCCGAAAACGCCCAAACGATAGTTGATGGTCACCAGCACCACGCCCTTTTTGGCCAGCGCTTCGCCATCGGTCCCGGGCGACGATCCCGAGCCGCTGTTGTAACCGCCGGGATGAATCCAGACCATCACGGGCCTGCGATCGGATGACGATTTCGCGGCGGTCCAGATGTTGAGATACAGGCAGTCTTCGCTGCCGGTCACGCCCGCGGCCTTCGCGCCGCCTCGGCCCTTTGCGCCGCGGCCTCCTCCTCCCTGCGTGCATGACGAGCCGAACTGTTCGGCTTTGCGGACGCCGTCCCATTTCGGCGCAGGTTGCGGAGCGCGCCACCGCAGATTGCCCACAGGAGGCGCGGCGAAAGGGATGCCCTTGTAGACACGAACTACGGGATCCTTCCCGGCCGCGCCGGACAACAGACCAGTGTCCACCCGAACGGGATCGCCGATGGCGGCGGAGGCAATCGCCGCGCCCGCCAGTGTTAGCAGAAAAACAGCGTAATACCGTGGCAGCATGGGTAAAGTTTAGCGCGGGGCCGACCCCACGGGAAGTTGGGATCGGTGAGGCGGACAGAGGAGCTTACATATGCAGCCATTCCGCGACCGTCTTCATCCATTCAATAAAGAAGATCTTGCGGCCCTCGCGGTCGCGCCACCAGCCGCGCGGCTGGAAGTGCCGGTCCGGCGCGGCCACCACGGTGAACGCCACCTCCGGCGCAGCGGCGCGAAATAAATTGCCCGCCCGGCGAGTGTGATAGTTGCTCGTAACCAAAAGCACGCGCTTCACCCCCAAATCCCGAAATTCCCCTGCGGCAGCCTGAGCCTCCTCGGATGTGGAGAGCGCATGGTTAGGGAATGCGGTGAAGTACGACTCCGGATAGCCGGCGCGTTCGGCAAACTGGATCGCCAGATCGCATTCGTAGAATCCGTACATGCCATCCGGCCCGCTCACGATCGCTTTGGGTGCGTAGCCTTCACGCACCAGCTCGGCCCCTTTCAGAATTCGGTTGCCCCAGCTATCGCCGGCTAAGACAAAGACGGCGCCGGCCTTCCGCGGCGGCTCGGACCTGTCGAGAAAGGATCCCAGCGCGGTGAGAACGTGAGTGTGAAATAACCCGCCGAGCGCGAGCAGGGCGATAACCGCGAGCGCCGCAATCCGGAATCCGCGTTTCACGTCGGCCGGTTATTTTTCGTCCGAACCGCGCTGGTCCAGATGCCCCACCGTTTTGAGCCGTTGAAACATCCGTTCGATTTCTTCCTCTTCTTCGGGAAGCAGCAGCGGATACCGTGCCGCGGATAACTGCTTTCGGTCCGGCGCCGGAGGCTCGCCCCAGAACTCCCGGTACGGAATCCCGTCCAGCAGCGCCTCGCGCGAATAGCGCCGCAGATACCGCAACAGGGTCGCGCATGAAGCCGCGTCTCCCGCGTGAATCAGCAGCACGCGGCGTTCGTCGTCCAAGGTGAGGAATACCGCGAGAGGAATGCGCCAAGCCGTTTGATCCACTCTTGTGATCCGGCGCCAATCGATCTTGCGGCGTCCGTTTTTCAGATAGGATTCGTGAATTTCCACAGCGGGCAGGAAAGCCAATACAAGAAGCGCGGCGCATGCCAACGAAAACAGCACCGTAGCAATCCACGCCGGGCTAAGCGATCGCAGAAACGCCGGGCCCAACCACGGTAGTGTAAGAGGCGGACTGGCCAACGTTCGATCCAACCAGGGCGCCCATTCGCTGGCGGTGACTTCCCACGCACGGCTCCAGCGAAGCGCGATGAAGGCCGATAGCAGCGTTCCCCCGGCGGCGAATAGCGCAAATCCGAGGAACCGGCGGGAAGAAACAAAGCGCGCGATCGGTCGATTCACATCTCCAGACTACCACCGCGATGACAATCCACCGGCGTCACGCAGCGGGGCTCTATTCGCGTCTTTTTGGCGAGCGTCTGTGTCCCGGATATAATCACCGGGTGAGGGGGATTGGCCGATGAAGGGTCTATTCATGAGGCGCGCTTCCGCGCTGTGGCTCGCATTGCTTTCGCTCATCGTATTCGTCGCCGCCGTGATGCTGCCGGCCGGCGCTCGGGCGCAGCCGCAGGGCAAGAACAAACAGAAAGCAAAGCAAACTCCGGTGCGTGCGACGACCGTTGCGACAGGACTCTGGCATCCCTGGAGCCTGGCTTGGTTGCCCAATGGCGACATGCTGGTAACCGAGCGCAATGGCAAGGTCCGCCTGCTGCGCGATAACCGGCTCGACCCCGAGCCCATTTCCGGCGTGCCCGCCGTGCATTCGGTGCGCTTATCCGGGCTGATGGAGATTCTTCCGCATCCAAACTTCGCGCAGAATCACTGGGTATATCTCACCTATACCAAGGACGTGGGGCCGGACCTGGTCGCCACGACGCTCGCGCGCGGGCGTTTGGAGGGCAAGCAGTTGACCGATATGAAAGACATTTTGGTCTGCGATCCGTGGGCCGGGGACGGAGGATCGGGATCGCGGCTCGCCTGGGGCCGCGACGGGATGTTGTACATGACCACCGGCGCTTCCAACGGCAACGCCGCTCAGGAGCCGGGCAGCCTTCGCGGCAAAATCTTGCGCCTGCGCGATGACGGTTCGCCCTCGCCCGGCAATCCGTTCGCGGGCCGGCCCGGATACAAAGCCGAGATCTATTCCATGGGACATCGCAACCAACTCGGCCTGGCCTTCAATCCCGTGACCGGCGACCTATGGAATAACGAGAACGGTCCCTACGGCGGCGACGAAATCAACATCATCAAGCCGGGCGGCAACTATGGCTGGCCTTTGGTCAGCTACGGCCGCGACTACTCAGGACCTCAAATCGTCAGCTTCCGCGAAGGAATGATCGGTCCAATCGTATTCTGGGCGCCTTCCATCGCTCCCTCCGGAATGACGTTCTATACCGGCGACCGTTTTCCGGACTGGAAAAACAATGTGCTGGTGGGCGCAATGTTGGGCGGCGCCGCGCAGGGCTATCCGCACCTGGAGCGAATCGTTTTCAACGAAAAGTGGGATGAAACTAGCCGCCAATCCCTGCTCACCGACCTGAAGCGGCGCATCCGCGACGTACGCCAAGGCCCGGATGGGCTGGTCTATGTGCTGACCGATGAGGAAAACGGCGCACTGATCCGCTTGGAGCCGGCGCAATAGTCTCCGGGTTTCCAAGTTCGAATTGCGCGCCACGGGGCCACCCCCCTACAGGATGGCCCGGTGGCGCATCTGGCCCGTGTTTGTTGACCTGTAGATGACAACAGAATCCCCATGGTTCTAAAATTTTTCGGCCAAGTCAGGTCTCTTCGCGGAAACGCCTAACTCGCTTGTTTGAACGCCTTTTTTGCCGAGACCGGCTGCGTCCAGCCGGGTGTCTCGCCGGGGACCGGCGCTTCCGGGGCGGCCTGGTCCTGAGGCCGATGCACTTCCGCTTTCTTGATCCCGTGTTTTGTGATCCGCGTCAGCAGCACTTTGCGGGTGATCGCGAGATAGCGCGCCGCCTTCGATTGATTGCCCCGGAACTTTCGGAGCGCCGCGAGAATAACGTTTCGCTCCAAGCCATCGAGGCTAAGCCCCTCCTCCGGGAGAACCATTTTCTCTGGCTCCACCGTCGGAGGAGAGGAATGCAGAAACGGAGGCAAATCGGCCAGCGAAACCTGCTCGCCCCGTCCGAGCACCACAATTCGCGATACGGCGTTTTCAAGTTCGCGGACATTGCCTGGCCAGTCGTAGTTCTGAAAATGCGCCATCAGGGATGCCGGAAGCTTCAGATTGTCTCTTCCATGCCGCTGCTTGCCCGCTTCGAAGAAGTGCTGCACCAACTCCGGTATATCGTCCTTGCGCTCGCGCAGCGGAGGAAGAGTTAAGGGAACCACGGCGAGACGGTAATACAAGTCTTCGCGGAATTGGCCCTGCTTTACTAACTCCTCCAGATTCCGATGCGTCGCCGCCACAATACGCACGTCTACTTTGATCTGATTTGCCGCGCCCACCTTCTCGATCTCTCGCTCCTGCACCAGCCGCAGCAGCCGGACCTGCAATGCCAGGGGCATTTCTCCGATTTCGTCCAGAAATATTGTGCCGCCGTCGGCCACTTCCGCTTTGCCTTTTTTGTGAGTAAACGCGCCGGTGAATGCGCCCCGCACATGGCCGAATAACTCGGATTCCAGCAGTTCGCGCGGGATTGCGCCGCAGTTGATCACCACGAAAGGCCGTTCCCGGCGGGCGCTGTTGAAATGCATCGCCTTCGCCAGCAGCTCTTTCCCGGTCCCCGTCTCGCCAAGAATCAGAACCGTCGCATCTGTAGGAGCCACGTGAGCGGCGGATTCCAGCACCCGCAGCAAGCTGCTCGAATGTCCTAGAATGCTTCCGAACCCGTATTTGCTATCGATGGTGCTGCGCAAAGTGCGCACTTCGTCGATAAGCCGGCTCCGCTCCAGCACGCGGCCGATAAGCGCCTTGAGTTCATAGATATGAAGAGGCTTGGTGAGATAGTCGTAGGCGCCGCTCTTCATCGCCTGCACCGCGGTCTCCACGGTGCCGTAGGCGGTCATCAACAGCACCGTCGTATCGGGATATTCCGACCGAATCGTTTTCAGCAGATCGAGGCCCGAGCTTCCTGGAAGATTCAGATCCGTGATCACCAGCTCGTGCGAATCCGCCCGCAGGATCTCCAAAGCGTGTGGGACATCCGAGGCGACATCGACGTGCGGACCCATATTGGCGATCTGCACCTGCATGACCCGCTGCAGTGCTAAATCGTCTTCGACCACGAGTATCTTTGCGGCGCTCACGATAGCCTTCCGTGGTAAAGGAGTAGCGTCAAGGATAACAGTTTTTGCAGGCGCTCTACGTACGTGGCGCTTCGTTCCCCAATCAATCGCATGATGACTCGCCGGTGCGAATAGATTCAGTAATGTGCTAAGCGGGATGCCCGCCGGCTTGACGGAGGGCGCTATTGCGTCTCAATGGGCAAGGAAACCACGAAGGTAGATCCAATTCCCACTTGGCTTTTCACGCGGATGCGGCCTTTGTGCGCCAGCACGATTCCCTTCACGATGGCGAGACCAAGACCGAGGCCGCGCTCGCCGGACTTGCGGGCGCGGGCATCCTTGGGAAAGGGCGTAAAGAGTTCCTTTAAAGCTTCGGGGCAAATGCCTGATCCTTCGTCTTCAATCGCGATTTCGACGAATCGCAGGCGTGTGGAAAGCCTGATCTCGATTGTCCCGCCCGGAGCGGATGCCCGAATCGCGTTCGTGAGCAGCTCGTTAATCACCCGCAGGATTTTCAGCCGGTCGATCGTCAAGCAACGCGATCCGCCTTCGCCCCGCAGATGCAAATGCAGCATTTTCCGGTACGCCAGGGGGCCGTTGAGCCTGATGCATTCGTCCGCAAGCGACGCTAAATCTACGCGCTGCAAGGAGAGCCGCGCGTTTCGGAGCCTGAAAGCGGAGGCGTCCAGAAGATCCTCCACTAGTTTCAGCACTAGTTCGCCGGACGAACGAATACTGGAAACCAACTCCCGCTGACTCGCACTGAGTTGGGCCAGTCCTTCGTCTTCTAGAAGTTCGGTGAAAAGGACAATGGCACTGACGGGGCCCCGCAGTTCGTGAGCCGCCGCCGCAAGTATATTATTCTTCTGTTCCACTGGCCCATTGGCGGAGCCGTTTTCTTTTTCATTTTCTTGGCGCGGGTTTTTACCAGAGTCGACAACATCGCTTTGCAACGACAATCGCCCCGTGATTGGGAGGCCGCGTGAAGGCCGATCCCCAGTTTCGCCCGCCCCGCCGTGTCGGATCGCAGTCTGTGACATGGCTTCTTCCCTCTGTCCTGGAGACGCCGCGGTTCTAAAATCTCGTGAGACCGGAAACATTACAAATTCTCGCGAACCACGGTGGTTACAAATTTCGGTTAAAAGGAGTTTATCACAGATTGAGAACAAGTGTTAAGGAAAAATGCTACGAAGAAAAACTTTCTCTCTTCAGAAAATTTAGCCTGCATCCGGCGGGTCACCAGGACGCGTGTTCGGATTCCCCGGAGGGCTGAAGCGTTTTCGCAGACCGCTGAAATTGGGTCATTTGGCGGGGTTTTCGGTGTCTTGTATGCACGACGCCGCGGCGGCGTTTACAGCCTCGTAACTCTCCCTAAGCCTTTCAGCATATTCGGCGTTCAGCCGGTATTGCACCTATAGTTCGCTTCATAAGAATTTATCAGTAGAGCGGAATTTAGATGACTTATCTTCGCCCGCCAAAAACGATTTACGTTCGGTCGCCGGCATGTCCCACAACGCGAAAAGCGCGCTCCGGCCGGCGGCTATGGTAGCCTTGTCCCGAATCCCTCATGCGAGTCGGCGCCTTCACTCCCCTGCTCTCGCGGCTTTCGCTGGCCGAGGCTCTCAAGAAGCTTCGGACAAACGCCATCGATTCAGTCGAGCTCGGAACGGGCAACTATCCGGGCGACGCGCATTGTAAATTGTCGATGCTCAATAGCCCTTCCGAGCTAGCCGAATTCCGGGCGACAATTGCGGATCATGGATTTAGGATTAGCGCATTAAGCTGCCATGGCAACCCGCTGCATCCCGACCCGGTTAGAGCCCGCTGCGACCGGGAGGTGAGCCGCAAGACCATCCTGCTGGCGGAAAAACTGGGCGTTCCCGTCGTGGTGGATTTCTCCGGCTGCCCCGGCGATTCGCCTTCGGCGAAGTGGCCCAATTGGGTCACCTGCCCTTGGCCGCCCGAATATCTGGAAATTCTCAAGTGGCAATGGGATGAAGTGGTCGCGCCCTATTGGACTTCACATGCGAAATTCGCCGCTGATCACGGAGTCAAGATTGCGATTGAAATGCATCCCGGATTTGTGGTCTACAGTCCGGAAACGCTGCTAAAATTACGCGCGATTGCGGGGACGAATGTCGGCTGCAATTACGACCCTAGCCACATGTTCTGGCAGGGCATCGATCCGATCGCGGCGATCCGAATTCTAGGAGACGCCGTTTTCCACGTTCACGCCAAGGACACGCAGATCTACGGCCGCAATTTGCCGCTCACGGGCGTGCTCGATACCAAGCCGTATACGGATGAGCGCAATCGCGCCTGGATTTTTCGCACCTGCGGCTACGGCCATGGGGAAGAATGGTGGCGCGAGTTCGTCTCCACGCTGCGCATGTTCGGCTATGACTACGTGCTCTCGATTGAGCATGAGGACAGCTTACTCTCGCCCGAAGAGGGTCTGAGCCGCGCTGCGGAATTCTTGAATCGGATCGTGGTGAAGGAGCCGCCCGCGGCGGCGTGGTGGGTGTGAAGACCGCGATCGTGGGGACCGGCTTCATGGGCCGCGTCCACCTGGAAGCCGTGCGCCGGCTCGGGTTCGTCGAAGCGTTGTCCCTTCGCGGCCGGGACGAAGACGCGCATCGCGAAGCGCTGCGCGACCCCGGAATCGCCGCCATTCACATCTGCACTCCCAACGCGCACCACTACCGGATGGCTAAGGCCGCGCTCGAAGCGGGTAAGCACGTCCTGTGCGAGAAGCCTTTGACTGTTTCGCCGGAGGAAGCGGAAGACCTCGTGGCGTTAGCCCGCACCTCAAAGCTTCGCAACTGTACCTGCCATAATCTGCGTTACTATCCCATGGTCCAGCACATGCGCCGCATGCGCGAAGACGGCGACCTGGGCGAAATCCTGGTGGCGCAGGGCACGTATTCGCAAGACTGGCTGCTCTACGACACCGATTGGAACTGGCGCGCCGATGCGAGCGAGGGTGGCCCTTCGCGCGTCATGGCCGACATCGGCTCGCACTGGTGCGATATGGCGGAGCACGTCACCGGTCTGAAGATCTCCTCCCTCTGCGCCGACTTTCAGATCTTCCACAAAACACGCAAGCGCCCGAGAAACGAAGTCGAGACTTTCGCCGGAAAGACGCAGTCTCCGGTGGAATACGATTCGGTTCCGATCGACACCGAGGATTTCGGCTCTGTCATCTTCCGCATGGGCGAGCGGGCGCGCGGAGCCTATACGGCCAGCCAGGTCTCGGGGGGCCGTAAGAACCTGTTGAGCCTCGAAATCTATGGGAGCAAACAATCCGTCGCCTGGAACCAGGAGCGCCCCGACGAGCTATGGATCGGCAACCGGAATACAAGCAACCAGATCATCGTGAAAGATCCGGCGTTGCTTAAAGAAAGGGCCCGGGGCTTCGCCGATCTTCCAGGAGGGCATAGCGAGGGCTACGATGACACCTTCAAGCAGGTATTCCGGCGCTTTTATCAGTCGATCGAGAACCCGGCTCTCGAGCCTGAATATCCACAATTTTTGGACGGTCTCCGTCAACTTCGTATCCTGGAGGCTGAATTTGCGAGCCATAAAACCAGGGCGTGGGTCGACGTTCAGGGTTAATCCTGGCAACAGAGTTGCATCAGGCATACTAATCTAATGGCTTCTTTCCACGAGGATTTTTCGCGGGAAACGCGAACCTCCGGCCCGTCGGACCGAAGTTTCGGGCTGGTCTTTACGGCTGCATGCCTGGCGGCGGCGCTGCTTCCGTTGCGCCACGGACGACCCGTGCGCCTCTGGTACCTGGCCGCGGGCGCCGCGTTCCTCCTTGTCAGCTTGGCGCGTCCACGGCTGCTACGTTATCCCAGTCGGATCTGGCTCGCCTGCGGAAAGCTTCTGGGCAAAGTGATGAATCCGATCGTCACCGCGCTGCTCTTCTACTTGATCTTCACTCCGGCGGGATTTATTCTGCGGCTCGCGAGGAAAGATCCGCTCGGCTTAAGCTTCGATCCGGACGCAAGCTCGTACTGGAATCCGCGCGCCAGCTCCGGCGATTCCAGCATGGCCAACCAGTTTTGAGGACGCCTGATGAGCTTTCTTGCCGATTTCTGGAAATTTCTACGAGTTCGAAAGAAATTCTGGCTCCTGCCGTTACTGATTGTGGTGGTCCTGTTCGGCGCCCTGCTCATCATGGCGGAGACCACCGCGCTCGCGCCGTTCATCTATACGCTCTTCTAGATGTGGATCGCTTTTAATGTGGGTTCTGGGCATTTCGGCTTTCTATCACGATAGCGCCGCGGCGTTGATCCGCGACGGCGAGGTGATGGCCGCGGCCCAGGAAGAACGCTTCACCCGCGTCAAACACGATTCCCGGTTTCCCGCTCATGCCGCGCGCTATTGCCTCGAATCCGCGGGCCTTAAACCTTCGGCGCTCGATCATGTCGTCTTCTACGAAAAGCCTTTCCTGAAATTCGAGCGTTTGCTCGAAAGCTATCTCGCGTTCGCGCCGCGCGGCCTGCGTTCCTTCCAGATGGCGCTGCCACTATGGACCCGCGAGAAGCTGTTTCAAAAAGATCTGCTCGCGCGCGAACTGAAGCGCCTCTGGCCCGAGGGCGGCTGGGCCGAGCGCATGCTGTTCGCCGAGCATCACCAGAGTCACGCCGCCAGCGCGTTCTTCCCTTCCCCGTTCGACGAAGCGCTCGTGCTGACCATGGACGGCGTCGGCGAATGGACCACGACCTCCGCGGCGATTGGCAGCGGAAGCAAACTCGACATCGTCAGCGAAATCCGCTACCCGCACTCGCTTGGGCTTCTTTATTCCGCGTTCACCTATTACACCGGCTTTAAGGTTAACTCCGGCGAATACAAAGTCATGGGCCTCGCGCCTTACGGCGAGCCGCGCTACGCTCAGACGATTCTCGACCATCTGATCGACGTGAAAAGCGACGGTTCTTTCCGGCTGAATCTCGAGTATTTCAACTACTGCACCGGCTTGACCATGACCAATGGCAAATTCGACCAGCTCTTCGGCGGCCCTCCTCGGCAGCCCGAAGAGCTTCTCACGCAGCGTCACATGGATCTGGCCGCCTCGGTTCAGGCGGTGCTCGAACAAGTGGTGTTGCGCATGACTTGTTCGCTTGCGGAGCAGACGAAAACCCGCAATCTATGCATCGCGGGCGGCGTGGGATTGAATTGCGTCGCCAACGGCAAAGTGCTCCGCGCCGGAAAATTCAAGGAGATTTGGATTCAGCCCGCCGCCGGAGACGCCGGCGGGGCCGTGGGCGCCGCGCTCGCCGCCTATCACATCCATCTGAACCAACCTCGAAAGCCACAGGGCGCGATCGATGGAATGAAGGGCGCCTATCTCGGCCCGTGCTTCGACCAATCGGAAATCGAAAAGCGGCTTGGCCGCGCCGGCGCAAAATTCCAAGTTTATTGCGACGACGAATTGTTGCATCGAACCGTGGAAGCGCTGACGGACGAAAAAGCCGTGGGCTGGTTCCAGGGCCGCATGGAATTCGGCCCGCGCGCGCTAGGCAACCGTTCGATTTTGGGCGACGCGCGCTCCCCCACCATGCAGTCGCTGCTGAACCTCAAGGTGAAATACCGCGAATCCTTCCGCCCCTTCGCCCCTTCCGTTCTCCGCGAAGACGTCCAGGATTGGTTCGAAATGGACGCCGACAGCCCCTACATGCTCTTGGTCGCCGATGTTCAGGACCGGCGCCGCATCGCGATGACTTCGGAACAGCAAAAGCTCTTCGGCATCGACAAGCTGAACGTCCCGCGCAGCGAAATCCCCGCCGTAACGCACGTCGATTATTCCGCCCGCGTGCAAACCGTGCATGAGGAAACCAACCCCCGCTATCACGCGCTGATCTCGTCTTTCAAGGCGAAGACCGGCTGCCCGGTGATCGTCAACACCAGCTTCAACATCCGCGGCGAGCCGATCGTCTGCACGCCCGAAGACGCCTTCCGCTGCTTCATGGGCGCCGACATCGAAGTCCTGGTGGTCGGCAACTGCTACCTCAGGAAAGAGGATCAAGACGAAAAGCTAAGGCAGGATTACCGCCGCAATTTCGCTCTGGATTGAACTGAGGCTCCGCCGATCCGCGCTAAGATGAACTCGGAGCCCGCCATGCCGACCTTGGACGACTTACTGAAAAACGCGTTGGAATTGGACGTTCGCGATCGCGCCGCTCTCGCCGAAGAGTTGTTGGCGAGCATCGACTCGGGAGATTGCGAGCTTAGCGAATCCGACGCGGAGCGCCTGTGGATCGAGGAAGCCGAGATACGGCTCGAGGAGCATAATTCCGGGCGAAGCCGAGCCATCCCCTCGGCTGCCGTGGCCGCGAAAGCCGAAAAACTCGTGCGGTGAGCCGGATTGAATACGTTCCGGCAGCCGAGGAGGAATTCCTCGCGGAGATCGAATACCTGGAACAACGCTCTCGCGGCTTGGGTCGGCGTTTCATCGGAGAAGTTCATCGGGCGGAGGCGCTGATCGCCCGGTTTCCTGAATGGGCGCCTGAGGTCGCGCCTGGGATCCGGAAATATGTTCTGAGAACGTTCCAGTATTCCCTTCTCTACTCTCCGCGACCGGACGGTGTGCTTATCCTCGCGGTGGCTCACCACAAACGTCAGCCAAACTATTGGAGAAACCGGGCGACTCCAGGTGAGCGTAGATAGAAGCTCACGGCCACATCCCGCAACGCTGCGCGGGCGCTTTTATCGTTTCGAGGACGTCCCTGTCGTCTGCTACAGTGCGGTTGTGAACCATGCGCCTCTCCGGCCTTGAGGAGCTGATCTTTGCGCTGTTGCTGGCCGCCTCCATTTGGGGATTTTGGCGGCGATTCGGACCGGTTCTCCGGAAAATTCTGGCCGCGAAACCGGACGCGGATTTCCACCTTCGCCCCGTCGCCAAACGGATCCGCGATTTCGTCTGGGAGGTGCTGCTTCAAGGCAAGGTCATCCGGCAGCGGCCTCTTCCCGGCCTCGCTCATGCGTTTGTATTTTGGGGATTCTGCGCGTTCGCGCTGGTGACGATCAATCACGTGGCGCTGGGGTTCGGCGCTCCGTTCCTTTCCCGCAACGGCGGCTTCGGGCAAGTTTATTTCTGGTTCGCGGCGGTCTTCGCCGTGCTGGTGGCCATCTCGATTGCGGGATTATTCGTGCGGCGATTCGTGATCCGTCCGAAATGGCTAGAGCCGCTATCTTACGAATCAGGCGTGATCGCGTTTTTAATCTTCGCCCTGATGATCACGTATCTGGCGTCCTTCGCCGTTGACAGCAAGCTCGTATGGTGGTCGCACTCCATTGTGTTACTGGTGTTTCTTCCGCTGATTCCTCACACCAAGCACCTGCACCTGGTGCTGAGTCCGGCAACCGTTTTCCTTTCGCGCGGGGGATTCGCGCGCATCCCGCCGCTTCAGGGCGACGAGGATTTCGGACTCGAAAAGGGAAAAAACGTCACCAAAATCGTCGCTTTACAGGCGTATTCCTGCGTCGAATGCGGACGCTGCACCGAGCATTGCCCAGCGTTCAACACCGGCAAGGTGCTGGATCCGAAAAAGATTGCGCTAGGCGTGCGCGGCTATTTGAACGAGTTTGGCCCGCAAGGAGAGCAGCCGCTACTCGGGCCTTATATTTCTCAAGAGGCAGCGTTCCAATGCACCACTTGCGGTGCCTGCGAATTTCAGTGCCCGGTAGGTATCGAGCACGTTCCCATCATCGTTGGATTGCGCCGCGGCGCCGTCAATACAGGCAAGTGGGAGGACGATTACGGCACGAAGCTTTTCCTGGCGCTGGAGCGCAACGGCAACGCGCTCGGGCTTAGCTCCGCCGAGCGCGACAAATTTATCGAGAAGCAGCAACTCCCTATCTTCGACGGAACCCAGGATTATTGCCTCTGGCTCGGCTGTATGGGCGCATACGATCCCGGTGGACGCGAAATCATTGCATCGTTCGCTCGCGTGATGTCTCGGCTGGGAACCAGCTTCGGCGTGCTCCGCAAAGAGCGCTGTACGGGCGATCCCGCGCGCCGCTTGGGGAACGATCTGTTATTTGAAAATCTGGCGAAGCAGAATCTAGACGCGCTGAAGCAAGCCAAAGCCGCCAAAATCGTCTCGATCTGCCCGCATTGCGTGCGCACCATCGGCACGGATTGGAAGGAGTATGGCGAGGCGCCGCCCATCGAGCATCACAGCGAATTCCTCGCGCGCCACCGCGAGCGGCTGCCGGCCGCGCCGGCCCAGCAAAAAATCGTCTATCACGATCCCTGCTACTTGGGGCGCTATCGCGGGATTTACGACCAGCCTCGCGAGGTCATCGGCGAGCCTCTGGATCCGCCCCGAGCGCGCGAGCGCGGTTTCTGCTGCGGGGCGGGCGGCGGACTTGCGTTCCTCGGCGAAGAAAAAGGCGAACGCGTGAGCCACAACCGCGCCAAAGAGTTGGCCGCGACGGGAGCGGAAACGGTCGCCGCGGCCTGCCCTTTCTGCGCCACCATGTTTCGCGATGCGCTGCCTGCAGTGTCGGCGAACCCGCCCAAGCTTCTGGATATCGCCCAAATTGTGGAGCGCTATTTGCCTTCCATCGAATAGACCAGCAGCGCGTTCCCCGGCGCTCCTCCCCATTGGCCATAGCCGGAGTTGACGAAGACTTCGCCGCCCACAATCGCCGGGCCCGCCGCGTCCAACGCGCCACCGTGAGCGGGCTTGCCGTTCACCGTCTCGAACTCTCGCGCCGTATCGGTATCCCATAGCACTTCGCCCGTGGATGCCGAGTACGCGCGCAAGTGGCCATCGACGGACCCGGAGAAAACCACTCCCGGAATCGCGGTCACCGCGGCCGATTGCGCCGGCGAACAATTCGCTCTCTCGCAGGGCGCGACCTTCGCGCTCCACGCGATTTTCCCGGTCTTCAGATCCAGCGCGTGCAGCCCGCCGCCTTGTTTCGGATCGAGAGTCATCTTGTATCCGAGCGGCGCTTTCGGGTCCGGCTCCACGCCGATTCCAATATTCGAGATCGCGACATACACGTTCCGTCCATCGGAAGCCGATCCCCACTGGCTGCCCCCCAGCGCGCTTCCCTGCCCCGCGCGGGTCTGCCACAGAATCTCGCCCTTTCGATCGGGATCGATCGCATGCGCCATCCCCGATTTCTGTCCGATCACCAGCGCTCTCTTCCCGCCGCCCAAGCTAACCAAAATCGGAGGCTGCCCGAAATCGAAGTCCGGGCCCTTGGCGTCGGGACAGTTGCCCGGCTGCGGCGCTCCACACCCGGTGTTGAAGGCGTCGTTCTCGGTGAGCTGCTTCGACCACAGCAATTTTCCGGTCTTCAGATCCATCGCCAGAATCGCGTCGCTGGTTGCGGTGGGCGGGTCGGAATAGTTGTCGCCCGTCGCTACATAGAGAACGCCTGCCTGCTCGTCGATAGTCGGGCTGGACCACACCGCCGCGCCGGAAGGCCCATGATGCTTCCCGCTTGTAACCTTCGCCGGTTCTGCGATGGTGAACGTCTGCCAGATCGTTTTTCCAGTCGCGGCGTCGAGCGCAACTACGCTGCCGCGAAACGTGCAGCATTCGAATTTGGGATCGCCGCCGAGCGCTTCTTCGAACGAGGCGAACGGCTGATACACCACGCCTTTGTAGAATCGCGGCGCCGCCGTCACCGTCGTCGCGAAGTGATCCGCGGGATGAACCTTCCAGATCTGCTTGCCGCTTTCCGCGCTGAGCGCGTAGAGATTCGCCCCGCCGTCTCCGAAAAACACAACGGGCTCGCCATTCGCCTCGCCGATGCTCACGCCCGAGCGTATTCCGACTGCCGCCTTAAATCCCCAATACGTGCAGCCGGTCGCGGCATCGAGCGCATATAGGGCACCCGTCGCGGTCGCGATGAACACGCGCCCTCCCGCCACCGCGGGCTGCGATCGCGCCACCGTGACATCGCCCAGATTGAACGCCCATTTCAGCTTCAACCTGGGAACGTCCGGAGCCGTGAGTCCCGCCGCGCGCGCATCCTGAAATCGCGAGTTGGTCGCGCGGGTGCTCCAGCCGTTCCACTGCGGCGAGTTGGCCGAATACCGGAACTCCGCGCCGCCTTTACAGGTCGGCGTGAACGACTCAGCCGCCGCGTTAGTGCCGCCCGTCGGCGCAATATAGCCGATCAGCGCGAAAAGCTGCGTGATGCCCAGGCCCTCCGCTCGGCTCTTCATCGACCCGTTCGTCAGCGCGACATAGACGGCTTCGCCGCTCATGGCCTTGATCGCCGCAATCGAAGGAACGCGTTCTTGCGGCATGTCGTGGCACGACGCGCAACGCTCCTTATAAATCGCCGCTCCGTCTTGAGCCGACAGAACCGGCAACGTCAGAACCAACAGACACACGTATCGCATATACTTTCCTTTCTTGAATTGGAGGGTGGGCTTTAGCCCGCGCGGCGCTTTAGCGCCGCCTTCTTAAACAAAGTCCCGTTTCCGCGATTGGAAATAGAACGTAAGCGCCAGGATCAGCACGCTCAATCCGAGCTCGGCGCCAAGAACCTTAAGCACAACTGCACTCCACACCACCGTGGGACCGTTGGCGTTCGTCATCAGTCCGGGAATTTGGATCAAGAACGGCCAAGTGAGGCTATACACGATGTTGCAAAACACATTGGCGCCCAGCCCCCACCCCTCCGTTTCTCCCACCAGCGCGACCCCGGTGATCAGGCACGTTCCGATAAACGGAAAGAACGCGAGGATGACCACAATCGGAATGTATCCGCGCGGAATGAAGCCGCGACTCTCGACCAGCAAAACGGCCGCGGCCAGCAGTGTCAGCCAGGGAATCAGAAACGTCCCGAAGATCGAGATCACTTTCGCGGTGGTGTATTGGATCGAGGAGAGAGGGAGGCTCATCAGGAACGCCAGATTTTGCTTTTTCCTTTCATTCACGATCCCGGCGATCGGCAACATATGCCCCACCAATATCAACGCGGAAAAGAAGCAGATGGCGCCGATAATGAGAGGCGGCTCCTTCCTCCACTGAACGATGGCCAGCGCGAGCGCGCCGCCGATGATCGAAAAAACGATGAGTCCGCGATAGAGCCGCCAATCCTTCAAAACCAACTGCCAGATTACAGAGCCTCGCATGCTTCCTCTCTTTCCCTGCTGTGCTCCACGTTCGCGACGAAAATTTCTTCGAGCGTCATGCTCTCCACGCGCTGAACCCGCACGCCCGTGTTTTCGTAAGCGCTGGGAAGATCCGGCACAAATGCGTTCGCCGTCGCAACCGCGACTCTTCCTTCCTGCCTCACGCCGATGATTCCGGGCAATGCCGGCAACTCAACCCCGGCGGGAACCTCCAGCCGCAAGCGGCGCCAACGGTCCAGATAGATCTCTTTGTCCATGGAGTCGATCACGCGGCCGCGATCGATAAAGGTGATGCGATCGGAGATCTGCTCCACGTCTTGCGTATGATGCGACGAGAACAAAATCGAGCGTCCCTCGTCGGCCATGACGCCAGTTAACTCTCGCAGAATTTCGTGCCGGGCTACCGGATCGAGCCCGGTGGTCGGTTCATCCAGGATCAGCAGCTTCGGCCGGCGCGCCAATACGAGCAGCAAGGTCGCTTTCACTCGTTGGCCGTGCGAGAATCCCTTGATCTTCTGCTCCGCCTTGAGTCCGAATCGCTTCAGCAGAAGCTGGGCGTATTTCGCGTCCCACGCCGGATAAATCGAGCGGATGAACCCTATGTGCCAATCGAGCGTCATGCCCTCATAGAGCCGCATGTCCTCCGACGCGAACCCGATGTCCCACTTCGCCGCGACCTGTTCGGCGGGCATCCGCCGGCCCAGCACCCGCACATCCCCAGAATCCTGATGCACCAGCCCGAGCAGAATACGGATCGTGGTCGATTTCCCGGCCCCATTCGGTCCGATTAGGCCCATAATCTGCCCTTCCGGGACGTTCAAAGACACGTTTTCGAGCGAAAAGAAGGGGTATTCCTTGCAAATTCGGCTTGTTTCTATGGCGTAATCGCTCATACAGTTTCCTTTTCCGCTTCCGTTCCATTCAGGCGGTCGCCGGCGTCGCGCAGACGCTCTTCCAGTTCCTCCGGCCGTAGCCCCAAAAGCGCGGCAATTCGAGCGGCTTGTTGCAGATGCTGTTCGAGTTCCTGCTCGCGGAGCTGCGCTCCCAAACCCGGCTTCGATGCGACGTGCGACCCCTTCCCCTGCTGGGTGACGATCACCCCTTCGCGTTCTAGCTCCAGGTAGGCGCGCTTTACAGTTATGACGCTAACTTGCAGATCTACCGCGAGTTGCCGGATGGATGGAATCGCCTGTCCCTCAGTCCAGTCGCCGACGGCGATGCGCTGTTTGATCTGCTCCATGATCTGGAGGTACATGGCGCGCTTGTCGGATTGCGAAATGGTGAAGGCTTCGTCCATCTCAGTATACACAGTATACACTGCTCATTGAGCGAGTCAAGAGTTTTTTCTCGAACTTCATTTCGCCTCTCGGCGTATAGTTCTACTTTATAGAGCATATGCCCCGCGA
Source organism: Bryobacteraceae bacterium (assembly GCA_036557165.1). Taxonomy (GTDB): domain Bacteria; phylum Acidobacteriota; class Terriglobia; order Bryobacterales; family Bryobacteraceae; genus Palsa-187. The sequence continues at coordinate 3,000 of DATBIA010000101.1, read as the reverse complement.
CCACCTTGGAGAATTCGAACAGATTGTGCTGCTAGCGGTTCTCCGTCTGGGCGACGACGCTTATGGAGTCCCGATTCGGCGCGAGATTTCGCGCCGAGCGCGGCGGCAGATCACGATCGGCGGACTCTATACTACGTTGGATCGACTGGAGTCGAAGGGCTTGCTGAGCTCAAAAGCGGGCGATCCGACGCCGGAGCGCGGAGGCCGGTCCAAGCGATATTTCGGCATCACCGCGGCGGGTCTTCGCGCACTGCGGAACAGCCGGGCGGCGTTGAACGCGATGTGGGAAGGATTGGAAGCCTATGGCTCGTAAGCCGCCATCGTGGCTCGTCGGGCTGTGGCGGAGTTCGGAAGCGGAACTGGGCGACGCGCTTGAGGAATACGCCGGCGGCGCGAGCCTGCTTTGGTTTATCCGACAGACGATTGCCAGCTTCCAGCGGCCGATTCATTCACACGTCGAAAGGAGACCCATTATGATCTCGAACGTTTGGCGCGATCTCCGCTACGCCATGCGAGGCTTGCGCCACAACCCGGGTTTTTCCTGCGCGGCGATTCTGGCGATCGCCCTTGGCGTCGGAATCAATACTGGAATTTTCAGCGTGCTGAACGGCTTCCTGTTGCGCGAGATTGACGTGCCGGCCGCCGGAGAGCTCCGCAGCATTCATCGCATCCTGGAGGGAATCCCAGACCGCGGAGTTCACGGTTCGGCGACCATGGTTTCGACGGAAGAATACCGGCTCTTCCGCGACCAAGCCAAGACACTATCGGGGCTGATGGCCTACGCGCCCTTCATGGAGGTCACACTGGACGGCGAGCGCTTGCAGCGCATCAACGGGGACTTGGTTACTTGCGGATACTTTCGCACTCTCGAGTTGCAGCCCGCCCTCGGCAGTCTGTTCACCGAAGTCAATTGCAGCGATGAGATCGAATCGCCTGTGGTGGTTCTGAGCTACGATCTCTGGCGTAACTCGTTCGGAGCCGACACAGCGATCGTGGGCCGCTCCGTGGTTCTCAACCGCCAGAGCTTCCGAGTGGTGGGTGTGGCGCCGGAGGGCTTTCGCGGCATCGAATTCCGCCCCGCACTTTATTTCGCGCCCATCACGGCGCAGCAGTTGCTTCGCGCCGACGCCACTTACCGCGAAGATCCGCGCATGAGCTGGCTGCAGTTGGTTGGGCGGCGGCGACGCGGCGCGAGCGATAGCGCCGTTCGAGCCGAGCTCAGCGTGATCGAAGCGCAGCTCGACCGGCGCCAAGCAGGACGGCGGTCGACGATTCTCCTGGGACGGGCCACGGCGTTCTCAATGCCGCGCGAGCGGGGAAGAATACTGACAGTCGCAGGCATTGTCATGGCCGCGTTCGCTCTGGTTCTGTTGGTCGCATGCGCCAACGTCGCGAAAGTGATGTTTCCGATTTATTACAGTTCACCGTACGGCGGAAGATCGCGTAGCCTAGCGCGCAGTGCTGCTTCCGCCCGGTCCTAACCGTTAGGTAACCCCCGGCGAGCAACCGGGGCTGTGGCGAAGTGCGTCGGACTGTCGTATGGATCTGATCCCGTGCTGAAGGCGTTTCTATACGTTTCCGCCGCCATCGCTCTCTTCATGGCTGGTTTCGCCACCCGCCCCTACTGGGAGCAGGCTTCGCCTTTGTCCGAAACCACTGCCAAGTTGGTTCGCGTCACCGAATGGCATTGGGACCGAGCCGCTCTGTTTCTTGTCGCAACCGTGGTAAATGGCTCGAATCGCGCTTGCAACGTCGCGCTGACTTTCAACTTGTACGACAAGAGCGGCGCTCAGGTGGACTCGACCAGCGGAAGCATTTATGATCTTCAACCCGGATCAAAGGGCAGGGTTAGCGCCACGGTTCTTGGAGACTACACGGTCGGCCATGATGTACACGATAAGACGTTGACAGCGCGGTTGGTCAAGATCGATGTGTTTTAGGCCCGATTCCTTCCATTGCCTCACCCGCGCGGCTCGAACCTCCAGAATCCTATCGGGTCTGGGCCGCGCGGCCCCATCCAGAACGGATTGCTACAAACTGAGTTAAATCGCGCTCAGCGCTCGAAGCTGCGGCGATGGAACTGCCACACGACGTCGCCCGTGTCCAGGCGCTCGCGTTTCACGAACCGCACGCCCGACGGCCCACAGAGCGGCGTGGGTCCGCCGATCCGCGTGGCCGCGGTCGCGGCGCATTCAACTAACTTGATCGAGCGCACCTTGCCGTTCTGGTTGTGGACTATGGCGTGTTCCGCGTCCACCATCGCCTCGGCGACCGCGGCCGTCACGTAGCGCAAGTGCTGGCCGGAGGTGTCGAGCAATTCGCATTTCGAGTGGAAGCGGCGCACGTGATAAACTCACGGTCGCCCGCTCATAAACTTTCCTTGGCCCTGCGCGTCGATTCGCGCGGGGCCTTTTCTTTCTATCTCACTTTTTCTGCGGCGCGCCGCCGTGATGCGGCTGCTGCTGCGTCTGCGCGCTCAGAGCAACGCCCGCGAAGCTGCCCTTCAGAATCCCCGAAGGCAGCGGCACGGCCAGGCCACTGCGCAATTCGCCGCGCAGACACGCCAGGTTTTTGACGAAGTCGTCTTCGTTCTGGAACGCGATCTGCACGTTGGCGGTCTCGCGCTGAAACAGGATCGTCGATTGTTTGAATCCGCCGACCAGAAATTGTCCCTGCGGCATCGACGGCGAGACGACCATCGGCACTTGCCAGACCAGAGCGGACGGCTCCCAGATTCCCTCGTCGTCGGGACCCGTGGAACCCGTGCCCAGGAACAGATAGCTGCCGACGGAGTCCTTGGTCAGGCGCGCGTGCGTGTAATCGGCGGCGTTCATCACCACGCCATCGACCTGGAAGCCTTGCGCCATGAGCTGGCCCATCGCCTGGGCGACGACGTCCATGTAGTTATCCGTCGCGGCCGGCGTGTAGGTGAACGGCGTCGCAAGCTGCAATAAACCCTGAATCGAGTTGGGCGCGTCGCCATTCAGCAGCACGTTCTCT
>DATBIA010000100.1:0-152364 GCA_036557165.1 Bryobacteraceae bacterium | reverse complement strand
GGGGCGCGGAGCGGGGGGGCGCGGAGCGGGGGGGCGCAGACAGATCCACACGGTGGCGCAGATCGAGATTTTCGGCTTGTAGCTCGTAATATCGCCGAAGAAATGAATGTTGGTCGCCGTCTCCCGAGAAAATCGCCGATAGCAGTCCCTTTTCGTCGGCGCGGCCGCCCGGAATTCTCAAAACCCCTAATCCCCAACTGTGGGAAAACTCAAAGTGGGCGAATTCCCCGGTGAGTTCCTCCCAAAGACGCCACACGCCGAAATCCGCGTGGCGCACCATAGTATCGTGCAAGAGCACAATAGCCCCCGGCGCAAGCTTCGGAAGCCAGATCTCTAAATCGCGCTTTACCGATTCGTACGTGTGGAGTCCATCCACGTGAAGAAGGTCGATGCTGCCCTCCGCAAACTGAAGGCTCGCTTCATCGAAGGTCGTTCGCAGTAGCAAGGAAAATTGGGAATAATTCTCGATGTTATATCGGTTCACTTCGGCGAATACAGACTCGTCATAGAAGCCGGAATGCTCGTCCCCTCGCCACGTGTCGACGGCATAGCATTTGCACGTGACGCCATTTTCCTCAACCGCTTGGCACAAGCCGAAATAGGATTCTCCGTAGTGGATTCCCAGTTCGACCAAAAGGCAGGGCCGCAACGCGGCGATCAGATCGTTAGCAAAAGGAAGATGTCCGGACCAGTTGCCCAGGTTCCCAGGCCGGTACCTTCGTGGCGCGAACTTCCCGGTCGAGAACGACGGCGCCGCAAAATCGTGAGACACTGTGGGACTTAAGAACATTACCTATTCAGAAACGGCCTTCACCCGATATGCTCCTGCCGCAAGAAATCGGCCGAGCATTCGAACATCGCCATATTGGGGTTTAATCGGGGACCGGCCGAGGGCAAGGAAGTCCTAGGGAGTTGTTCCGCAGGCGCGCGGCCGGCGCTCATCACAGCGTAGGGGGTGTACATCACTTGCAAGCCTTGCGCATGCGCCGATGCAACCAGCCTTGCGCAGGTCTTCGTCAGCGTGTTCTCCGCCAGCATGGCCAATCCGCCTTCGGATTGCAGGCGAGACTTGCGGATCGCGAAGAACTCAGCTCCGATGCCTCCCGTCATCCGGGCTACTTTGGCCAATCCCATATAGCCCAGCGCCGAATGGGGCAACCCCGCGAAGGGATTCGTCAGAGCTCCGTGCCCGTCAAACTCCAATCCCGCGCTTCGGATGCGTCCATCCAGACCTAGAACGAGCCCTCCCACAATTCCGCAGTCTTCGCGCTCCGCATAGGCGACGAGTTCGTCGAAAAATCGATGATTCAGCGACTCGAAAGGAGCGTTCAAGAAAACCACGACATCGCCCTCCAGTCCGCCAACCGTCAAAAGTGGCGGTCCAAGCGAAAGCGTTTCCGCCGGGTGCAGCCTCGAAAAGACAAGCTCATACAAGCGCAAGCCGGAATTGCCGGTTCTCTGGATTGCGCTTCGCTGATAGACCCCGTCGCTCGACCGGTAGACTACGGCGCACACGCTGTCTTTCCGGCGATTCGAACGAACTTGCATGGAACCGGGGAACAGACCTTGTCTCGCATGCGCGGACATCCCGGCGCGGGCGACGTGATCCTCAAGGACACGCTGCCAAGCCCGGAAGACGTGTGGCTTTGCGCCCAGGCTCATTGCGGTGGAGTTTGCGTGCGACCGCCAGTGATAAAGCGGCTTCGGTACATGCTGGATCCGTTTTGGACCGATCTGCTCAATCACGCGAAGGAGCACATCCCAGTCCTGAGATCCATCGCATTCCGGCCGAAAACCCTGTACTTGCTCGAGCACCGTCCGGCGCATGCAAACAAGATGACCCATGTAGTTAAAGGCCAAGATGAGATTGGGGTCGAACGGAGGCTTGAACGCGGGGGCGAACCGGCGGCCCTCATCGTCGATTTTGTCCTCGTCCGAATAGATCAGTTCTGCTTCTTGCGAGCCGTTCAAACATCGCACCATCTCCAGCAAGGCGGACGGGTGCAATTCATCGTCGTGGTCCAAAAGGACTACGTACTCTCCTGAAGCCATGCGTAATGCAGAATTGGACGCGGCGGATGTCCCCCCGCTCGCGGGACGTAAATCTAAGGCGATGCGGTTGTCGCTCGCGGCAAGCCGCCTCAGGTGAGCCAAGGTCTCCGCGCCGGTGGATCCATCGTCGGCCATGCAAAGCTGCCAAAACGGATAATGCTGATTCAATACGGACTGAACACAACGATGCAAATAGTAGGGCGGCGTGTTGAACGTCGGCAAAAGGATGGATATAGTTGGACGTTCCCGGAGTTCCCCCAACCGCGAGGGTATTTGTTCGACCGGCCAAAAAAGCCCGGGCTCGCGCGAGGAAAGCCAATCCGAGTACGTCCGAACGGCGGAGCCTGGCGCAGCGTATTCATGCACGGGTGGAACCGGAATATCCGCGAGGACCTCCGGCGCGCCATCGATTTTCCCCGTCAACTGGACGTCAATTTGGCTCTTTGAGATCGGGACGCGGCAGACGAATCCGGCGTTCGCGGCGCGTCGATCGCCCATATGCGCCGCGACATCCTGTCTCTCCAGACCATAGAGACAGGGAATTTCAGTATCGTCTGCCTGAAGCGACAGCGCCTTGATGTCGCGCGCTGGAGACCAACACCAGCCGGCAACGCTAAATTCGCGGCTTCCGCGCCCAAAAACCGAGACCCGATCCACGTGCACCCGGACGTCGACACGTGCACCCTTCCTTAGGGAATACATTTTGCTAAAAGCTTCATCATACACGTTTTCATGACGTTCGAGCGAGGAGCGGCGGACGCTATCTAGCCTGGGAGGGGTCTTTCAGAGCCGTCGCTCAAAAGGCTCGCTCTAGGATAAGAATCGTCTCATTCTCCGACGAAACTACCGCGGCAGGCGAGAACGGCAATCGGAGCTCGGATTGCGCCCGCCACAGAAAGTCGAGCAAAGCCTCAAGATCCCATACGTTGAAATGAATGCTGTACCGTTGATCGGCGAGCTTCTGAGCCATCTGCGCGGCCTCTTGGCCGCTCTGTTGCATAACAAGCTGGGCCCACTCCAGGTAGAGGTGGTCACGATCTGGCCGCGTTCCGGAAGAGAAGGCGCCCTTAAGAACGCTCCACCCGGTGCAGGGTCGCATTTTGTCGAATGTAGTTCGCTTATCCGGAATCGCCAAATACAGAATCCCCTGCGGCCGGAGCACGCGCAGCAAGTTGTGCATCGTGCGGAGCGGATCCTCGCAGTGCTCTAAGAAATGATTGGCGATCACAAAATCGAGTGAATGATCGGCAAATAGTGCAAGGCGTTCCCCATCGTCGATGATGTCGGGCGGCTGAATAGGGATATCGTTCAGCTCCGGATAATGGGCGCGCAAATCCGTGACGCTCATTCGATCGACATAGCGGACCGTACACCCCGCCGGAGGCGTGAGCTTGCGTTGCAGCGCACCGATTTCGATTCCATGCCCCCTTAAGAACTTGTTTGCCAGACCGGTGCGCGCAGCGCTTTCATAGGCCTCGGGGAGAACTGAGAATCGCAAGATGTTCTCCATCCGGTATGTCTCCGCCGATCCAGTCTGGACCAGATGAACGTTATACCTGCCGTAGCGGGACGCCCCGAGTTGAACTCGGGCATTGAATCCGCTCTGAGCCAGTCCGGGATCGGCGAAATGATTGGCGACATCCGTTCGCAATTCCCTCGCCGCCGGGAGCACTTCGGTCTCGCCGGTTCGTTCGCTAGAAAGCTCGAGAAATACGTCCTTGGGTACTGGCAGGCCAACCTGGGCAAAAGCCCAGCCACGGATTAACAGAGTCGCTCTATTCGGGACTTCGATTTCGTGCCCCGTTGCGGCTGGTTCATCCAAGGCACAGGTTCCGGGGCCCGCTGGCCGTGCCGCCTCCGTGACGTGCGTTTGTGTTTCCATTGCTCATCAAAGATAAAACCCATGGTACACCGCCGGTCAGCTTCGTCCGCAAATAGCCCGAGGCACTCCCCCTCAACTATATCGGTCGGTTGAATCGATAGTGCGCCCCCAGATAGTCCAGGCCCATTTGATCGTCATCTAGCGCGCAGGTTCCCGGACCGTCGCGGCCGCAGTCTGCCTCGAGATGCTTGCGCTTCCATGGCTTCGTAAAGTAATCTTTATGGTACATTCCCAAGCCGATTGAGGCGTGCGGAAATGCCGATGGCAAAGACAAAGCAGAGACGTTACACCGCGCGCGTTGTGGTCAAGGCGACTCCGGAACTGCGGCCGGAGGAGGTCTTTGCTGCCTCGAGCACACCGTCGGTGGCTTCGCGTAGCCCTGTCGCGCGCTGGCTTTATCCTGCGTCAATCTGGCTGTGCGTGATAATTTGCATCTGCCACGTGCTCAGTCTGACGTTGGTGATCAACTTCGATGGCAATTGGTACGTTCAGCTTGCCGATATGCTGGGCACCAAAAGATTCCCAGGGGAATGGGATTTCCTGCGTACGCCGCTATTTCCCGCAATGCTAAAGATCGTGTTTGGGGTAATGGGGCGTCAGGCATTGTCGGTGATCGGCCTCCAAACAGCGCTGGCCTGTGCAGGCATCTGGCTGCTTGGCCGGTTTCTTCGGCGGATAGGCCGGCCAATTGAGGCCAGCATCGGCGTCGTTTTGGTTAGCGCTTACCCAACGCTGATAGCTTATGAGCACGCGCTTTTAACAGAAGTAGGCTCCTTCCTTTTTCTGACGCTACTGGTATATGCGCTTGTGACGTTAGAGCCGATGAATGTCAGTAGCTCGATTATTGTTGCATTAGCTATTTCCGCCGGCTATTACTTCAGATCTTCGCTGCTTTATTTAGCGCCGTTAGCCGCGGGGATCTGTGCGCTCAAAGTCTTGAAACCATCCCAGGAGAATGGTGGCGGGGTTAAACCATCGCGCCTGCGAAGGGCCGGTGCCGTCCTCTTGATCACAGGCGCCGTTCCGTTCATCCTTGCCTATCCCTGGCAACGATATCCCAAAGTTTCGGAGCGAAACGGACATGTTCTGCTTTTCGGTCTGGTTAAGCAGGATGTCTTACCGCCGGACGATCCCATCCTGAGTCCTTCCACCGCTGCCGCGTACGATGTTGCCGTTGGACGGTCGCTTTCGAACGAAAAATTACCATATACGGGCATACAAAATGGACGCGAATGGTCGGTTATCGGACCAATCTATCACTATGGTTCGACTGCAGGCTCAATCTTCCTGCGCGTTATCCGGACACACCCAAGACGTTACCTGGATGGCGTGGAACGGAATCTCATACTTTATTCTGGTTTCGGCGGCTTTGCAAACGATAACGCGATACTGAGAAATCAGGTCCTTTACTCCTACGGCAGAAAGATCGACCCTGGGCCGGAGTGGTTCCCGCCCTTGGGCGTCGAGTTTCAGCGCAATACTGTCTCTTCCATTACCTCAAGACTACTTTTGGCGTTGAGTCCGGTTTACGACTGGCTCGTGCTGTTCGCCTTTGTAGCGACCGTCCTGACTGGAATTCTTGCCATTTGGCGGCTGGACACAACCTTGATGGCCTTTACACTCTTGCCGTTAGCGTTCATTCTGCTCCACGCGATACTTTTGATGTCGCAAGATCGCATGGCCCTGCCCACCTATCCAATTCTCTTGATCAACCTCGTTATGTTCCCTGCGCGTGTTAACGCGGCAATGCGTCGGGGCGCTCTGGCCACGAGGTCGAGCGACGTGCCGATCTAAGACTCGTGCTCCTCTTATAATGTGCTCTTGATTTTTATAGACCCATTTGGGAGCTAGGACACACCGGCCGACTCGACGGCGACTGTGCCCACTTCTTGGCACAACGAATCAACAGCGTGGGACTCCATTCCCGATGAGCTTGGTGACTCATAGGCGACGTGTGGTGCCGATAGGCGGCGTGGCTGCGGTCGCGCCACAGCCTGGCCAAAAAGGCCGTGACAATCCATCAACATTCCGCCCTGCGCCCGGACTGCTCCGCCGTACATGAGATGGGCGCTAGTCGTTCAGCCGCCCTCCTTCTAGCCCACGCTTTCCGCGCTATACCGCGCGATCAATCCGTGCCGTACGGCGTGATGGAAGATGTACGCGAAGAACCGCCCCGCGAGCACGATGTACACAATCGCCAGACAGAACCCCCACACCAACTGGTCAGCCGGCATCGACCGCGAGGTGACTACAGAGCGCATCCCTTCGAACACATAAGACGCCGGCAGCACACGCGATATATAGCGCATCCATTGCGGAAGCGTCGATAACGGATAGAACACCCCCGCAAACGGCGATAGCAACGCGGGAATAGGCCATATGAACCACTCGGCCACTGGCCCCAGGCGGAGCACAATCGCGCAGCCGGCTATCCCGAGGGAAATTCCAAACAAGAACAACACCAGAAGAAATGGAACCAGCATCGCGCCATAGACCAGAAAACTAAGCCCAAATGCAGCCGAAGCCAGAATCAGCATCACCACTAATCCCACCGAGCTGGTGGCGATGCTCGACAGCACCAACCCTAAGACATATTCGGAGATCTTTAAAGGCGTTCCAAAGAAGTTCAGGAAGTTGCGCGTCCACACATCCTCGAAAAACGTGGTCGTGATTCCCTGCATTACTCTCACCATGAAATCCCACAGCAACACCGCGCCCAAGATCGCCGGAACGAAATTAAATCCCGAGGCCGCTACGGAATTCAGATATCGAGTAATAAATCCCCACAACACGATATCGATCGCCACCCAGGCAAACAGGGGCACAACTCGCGCGGGGCTTCCTCGAAGCAAATAAAGCTGGCGCAGAACAATGGCGCCGGTGCGGTTGGAATCCATATCAATCCTGAAGTGTAAGCGGCTCGCGCGCCACGGTAATGAACAAATCCTCCAGCGATTGCTTTCCGTGTTCCCGAGGCAAAGTTTTGGGATCTCCCTCCAGTAGGATTCTGCCGTGCGAGAGAAACAAGACCCGGTCGCACACGTCCTCGACTTCGTACATATTATGGGATGTCCAGAGCACGCCGCCGCTTCCGCCCAGCGTAAACTCGCGGATTTTGGCGCGAATCTCGCGGGCCGTGGCGGGATCGAGCGATGCCGTGGGCTCGTCCAAAAGAAGCAAGGCCGGCGAATTGAGCATCGCCTTCGCCAGCGATACGCGCGTCTGCTCGCCCGAGGAAAGCAGACCGTACTTTACGTTGCGCAGCCGTTCGAGGTCGAATTCTTCGAGCAGCGTCTCGATACGCGACCGCAGAGATTTCACGCTATAAAGAAGGCCGAAGATGCGGAGCGTCTGGTAGACGGTCAGATTTCCCGGCAATGAGGCATAAACGGCGGCGAAATTGGCGGTCTCCAGAGCTTGCGATCTTTTCGTTCGCAGATCCAGACCGCCGATCTCGATCGCTCCCGAGCTCGGCTCGAGAATTCCAAGAACCATATTGATGGTGGTGGTCTTGCCGGCTCCATTGGGGCCGAGCAGTCCCACGATCTCGTTCCGGGCCACATCGAAGGAGACGCCGTCCACGGCCACCAGGCTCCCGTAGTTTTTGCGCAAATTGCGAACTGTGAGTACGCTCGACACACCAAAGCCCCGCTCAACCATCATCGCAGCGAGATCGAGGTTGAAACGGCGGCTCGATTACTTCCGTCCCTCCTGTGGAGGTCTTCATGAAACGTTTCGCTCTGAGTATGGGAATCGCTTTACTATTCGCTGCCGCCGTCAGCGCTCAGGAATACCACCATATGACATTCGATTTCGGCACGGGGTTCACCACGCCCGTCAATGTTTCGGCCGATCACCTGGATACCGGATGGAATATTCAAGGAGGCGTTGGAGCGAATTTCAATCCGTGGATAGGGGCAAAGGTTCAAGTTGGTTACGATTCCATGGGAATCAACCGGCGCACGCTGTTTAATATCGGATTTCCGGGAGGCAATGTCCATGTTTTCTCGGCGACCTTGGATCCGATTATTCACTTCAATCCTCACAGTCCCGTCGGGTTTTACGCGATCGGCGGAACCGGATTATATCGCCGCACGCAGGAATTCACCGCTCCCACGATCACCACAGTCACGGGATTCGACCCATTCTTCGGCCTGTTCTATCCGGTCGGAATTCCAACCAACCAGGTTCTGGCGTCCTACACCGTTAACAAAATCGGCATCAACGCCGGAGGCGGCTTCGAATTCGGACCCAGGCGGCGCGGAAAGATTTTCGCGGAGGCGCGCTGGACGCGAATCTTCTTAACTAGCAACATTCACACCGACTACGTCCCGGTAACCTTCGGCTTCCGCTGGTAGATAGATGGTGGAGCAGGCTTTCCGGTTTGCGGACCCCCGGGGTGCGGGTCCGTTCCGGACGTTCCGGGCAGCCTGCAACCGAGGCTTTAGCCTCGGCCGCTTTCGCAAAATAGGCCAAGCGGGGACTACAGTGGCCATGCGCCCGGGGCGCACAACAAGCATGAAAAGTAGGACAAGCTTCAGCTTGTCCTCCGGGCCGGCGATCAGCCTTGGGCAACTAAGGGAGCCTGATCCACAGTTCTGCATGCAGAACCGATGAGAGGTTTGACACCGGCATCCGCCGCGCTATAAAATACCTACCGTGCGATAGGTTCCGAGCGTGCGCCAAATGGGCGCGCGGGAGGCGAATCATGCGGGCGAAAACAATCGGCGTAATAGCGACGACGGGCATATTGGTGGCGAGCATTAGCTTCGCCGCGGAGCTGAATGTCAACCCCCCGACGTTCACCAGGGACATCGTGCCGATCCTTCAGGAGAAATGCCAGACCTGTCATCGCGAAGGCCAAATGGCCCCGATGTCGCTGGTGACGTACGAGCAAACCCGCCCTTGGGCGAAAGCGATCAAAGCGCGTGTGATCGCGCGGCAGATGCCGCCCTGGCATCTCGATAAAACGGTTGGCATCCAGAAATTTCAGAACGACATCTCGCTCAGCGACCGGCAGATTTCCGTCATCGCGAAGTGGGCGGACGCGGGCGCGCCGGAGGGCGGTCCCAAAGACATGCCTCCGCCGAAGCAGTGGCCCAAGGACAATGGCTGGCAGCTCGCCAAGCAATTCGGTCCGCCGGATCTGGTGATCAAATCCGACGACTATACGATGCCGGCGAAAGGCCAGGACGTCTGGTACAAACCGCTCACCCAGATTCCGATCACCGAGCCGCGCTGGGTCAGAGCCGTGGAAATGCGCCCGGGCACTCCCGCCGGCCGCAAAATCACCCATCACGCTCTTGCATATCTGCAGCAGGAAGAGCCGGGCGCCAACACCGGCCCGGTGAGCCAGGGGCTGTTGATGGAATGGGCGGTGAATAAGAATTACGACATCTATCGGCCCGATACAGGCAAGCTTCTGCTTCCCGGCGCCCGCATCTGGTGGGAGATGCACTATCACGCGGTGGGCGAAGAGGTTCGCGATCACGTCGAGTTGGCTGTATACCTATATCCGAAAGGTCAGGAGCCAAAGTATCGGACGTTCTTGACCGCGTTTCCGGCCACCCCAGGCAACGCCGCTTCGGGCTCGCTCGATATTCCTCCGAACTCCGTCGCGGAAACCGAAGGCTACACGGCTCTCAGGGCGCCGGCGATCCTCGAGAATTTCCAGCCGCATATGCATCTGCGCGGAAAAGCCATGCTGTTGGAGGCGCTCCTGCCCGATGGCACAAAACGGACGCTCAGTTACGTGGATCATTTCAATTTCAATTGGATGACCAACTACATCTATGCCGACGATGCCGCTCCGGTGTTGCCAAAGGGCACCCTCATTCACGTGGTCGCGTGGCACGACAACACGACCAACAACAAGAACAACCCCGATCCGAATCAGTGGGTGGGTTGGGGCGATCGCACCGTGGATGAGATGGCGCACGCATGGGTCAACGTCACTTACATCAGCGACGAGGATTATCAAGCTTGGCTGAAGGACCATCCCCAGGCGGAGCCGCAGGTCCGCGCGCGAAATTAAGCGGCCGGAATGAAGTACATCGCATTTGGTCTACTGGCTGCGAGCGTTGTCTGGGCGCAACAGCCGTTGCACGACTCCGGACAAAGCGTCACGCCCGCTTTCGAGGGTTGGTTCCCCAACCCCGACGGTACCTTCAGCATTCTGTGGGGCTATTACAACCGGAATTTGAAAGAGGATCTGGATATTCGTGTTGGCGACGATAACCGGATGGAGCCTGGCGGGCGCGATCAAGGGCAGCCGACGCACTTTCTCACTCGCCGGCAGTGGGGCGTCTTCACCGTCACCGTACCGAAGGATTTCGGCTCAAAGAAACTGACCTGGACGCTTACTTCCAATGGGGCAACGTGGTCGATTCCCGCGAGCCTCGACCCGCTGTGGCTGCTCTCGCCTTCGGTGGATGCGACGGGAAATACTCCGCCATTCATCGGATTCGACGCCAAGGGACCGTTTGTTCAGGGTCCGCGCGGTCAGAGCGAGTCGTTCACGGCGAAGGCGTCGGAGCCTTTGACGCTGCCGCTCTGGGTGGCCGACGACGCGAGCGTGATTCCGGGCGCCACCCGTCCGCGCACCTCGGCTGTCACCCTAGCGTGGAGCAAATTTCGAGGGCCTGGCGCGGTCAAGTTTTCGAACGATAAACCGGCCATCGAGACCGCGGATTTCGCCGCTCCGCCGAAGACCGCGTTTCAGGGCAAGGCCGTCGCGACCGCGACGTTCAGCGAGCCTGGGGAATATGTGCTGCGCGTTGTCGCCAACGATTGGTCGGGCGATGGGGGCCGGGGCTTCCAGTGCTGCTGGTCGAACGCGCAGGTCAACGTATCGGTGAAGTAATCGCCAGTTGGCGGAAACTGGAGGGCATATGTCCAGCAAGGCGCTTTTGGTCTTTCTCTCGTCTGTTGCGCTCTACGCTCAGCAGCCATCCACGAAAAACGGCGAGTGGCCTTACTATACAGCCGATCTGAAAGGCGCCAAGTACTCGCCGTTGGACCAGATCGACGCGAGCAACTTCAACAAGCTTGAGGTCGCCTGGCGCTTCAAGACGGACAATCTGGGGCCGCGCCCCGAATACAAGCTCGAAGGCACGCCCCTCATGGTGAAGGGCGTGGTGTACGCCACAGGCGGAACGCGCCGCTCCGTCGTCTCGCTCGACGCCAAGACCGGAGAGGTGAATTGGGTTTACAGTTTGCGCGAAGGGAATCGGGCGGCCATCGCGCCGAGGCAGCTATCCGGCCGCGGCGTTTCGTACTGGACCGACGGAAAGGGCGACGACCGGGTGGTGTTCGTCACCACCGGCTACCGGCTTGTCGCGCTCAACGCGCACACGGGCCAGCCGGTCGTCGGCTTCGCCAGAAACGGCATGGTCGATTTAAAAGAGGGCATGGTGACCGGCGCCGGCCGGCAGATCGATCTAGAAACCGGTGAGGCGGGCCTCCACTCGACTCCGCTGGTGGTGAAGGACGTCATCATCGTGGGTTCCTCGTTCAAAGAGGGAATGACCGTGGTGACCCACAACAACACCAAGGGGCTGGTGCGTGCCTTCGATGCGCGTACTGGCAAACTCCTATGGACCTTTAACACCATTCCGCGTCCTGGCGAGTTCGGCAACGACACGTGGGAGAACGGCTCCTGGACGACCAACGGAAATACGGGCGTATGGACCCAGATGACCGTCGATGAAGACCTCGGCCTGGTATATCTGCCCGTGGAGAGCCCGACGTCCGATTTCTACGGCGGCGAGCGTCCCGGAAACAACCTGTTCGCAGAAAGCCTGGTGTGCGTGGATCTGAGGACGGGCAAGCGCAAGTGGCACTATCAGGTGGTGCATCATCCCATCTGGGATTACGATTTGTCGTCGGCGCCGATCCTCGCGGATATCAATGTTGGCGGGAAGCCGATCAAGGCCGTCGCGCTCCCGAGTAAAGAAGCGTTCCTCTACGTATTCGACCGCGTAACGGGTCAGCCGGTTTGGCCTATCGAGGAACGCCCGGTTCCGCAGTCGGACGTTCCCGGAGAAAAGACATCGTCCACGCAGCCGTTTCCCACCAAGCCCCCGGCTTATGGACGGCAATATCTGAAAATTCCCGACGATCTAATCGACTTCACGCCGGAAATGAGGGCGCAGGCCAAAGACGCCGTGGCTCGCTATAGGACCGGCCCCATGTTCCTTCCCCCCGCAATCGGCGACGCGAATATGCTCGGCGCGCTCACTCTCGGGACGGCGGGCGGGGGCACCAATTGGCCCGGCGCCGGTTATGATCCGGAAACGCACATCGTCTACGCTCAAGCCAATCAATCCGCTCTATTTCCGATCTCGCTGCGTACGCCGCCCGACGGGTTCTCCGATATTCGCTACGTGATGGGCAGAAACGGAACCGATTTTCGAGTTTCCGAAGGCCCGGGATTCGGAACCGCGGCGGACGCTCCGCGGCAGCAGAGGCGGCCGGCGGCGCGCGCCGCTGTGCCTCCCGCGGCCCCGGCTCCAAGGGCGCCCGTGGCCAATGCCGGCGCGCTCACTGTGCAGGGTCTTTCTATCGTCAAGCCGCCGTACGCTGTGATCTCCGCGATCAATTTGGATCGCGGAGATCTGCAATGGCAGGTTCCATATGGGGAAACTCCCGACGTCGTGCGCAACCATCCCGCTTTGAAAGGCAGGGACATTCCGAACACGGGACAGGGCGGAAGCGTCGGATTAGTGGTCACGAAGACACTTGTGATCCTGGGTGACAGCCAGGTCACCACAACCCCTTCGCATCCGCGGGGCGCCATGCTACGCGCTTACGACAAGGCCACCGGCAAGCAAGTGGGAGCGGTGTGGATGCCCGCGCCGCAAAGCGGCTCGCCTATGACGTATATGGCGGACGGCAAGCAGTACATCGTCGTCGCGGTGAGCGGCGGAGCCTACTCAGGTGAGTACATCGCCTATGCGCTTCCGTAGTGCGAGCTTCGGCTTGCCGCTGGCCCTTCTGGCCGCCGGTCTCGCCGCGCAATCTTCGCGGTCCGTTTGGGAGGGCGTTTACAACTCCGGCCAAGCCGCGCGCGGTGGCGAGTTGTATGCGAATGCCTGCGCCTCTTGCCACGGGACCGCGCTGACGGGCGGCGAATCCGCGCCGCCGCTAGCCGGGGGCGATTTTCTTTCCAACTGGAACGGCCTGACCCTGGGCGACCTCTTCGAGAGAATACGAATATCCATGCCCGCCGACAGTCCTGGCAAGCTCACGCGGGAACAAGACGCCGATGTCCTCGCTTATATCCTGAGCTTCAACCAGTTCCCCGCGGGCAAATCGGAGCTCGTCCGGCAGACTGAAGCGCTGAAGGAGATTCGGATTGAGCCGAAACCGTAGGACAAAGCTTTAGCTCCACCCGATCCTTACCGTGGGGCCTCATGGGGGCCGCGCTCCACTACCGCCGCGGGCTTCACCATGACAAAGCGTCCGTCCGAATAATCGAAGACATAGGTGGCGTTGGCGATCTCGGCCTCGGGCAGCGGAGCCGTGTGCTGAAGATAAATGTTAATGCTGGGATCGCGCCAGATGAGGGCCGCGATGAAGAGGGTGTCCCAATGTCCGGCAAATGGATCGTTCAACAAAACCACGGTGCTATGCGGCGGCGGCCGCACTCCCAGGGCTCGCATTTGAGCGATTGTGCGCTCGGTATCCACACCGTTACCTAGGAACCAGTCGAGCATTCTGCGATTCTGGCGAGCCGTTTCATGCCAGTAAAGAGCGATGCAGACGGCTAGCCCAGCAGCCATGACGATTCTTCTGGGCAGTCCGGCCACGGGATAGCGAGCAAACCGGCGCAGAATCTCCCGCGCCGCCAACGCCGCGGCCATCGCCCATCCGCCCGCGACGATGTACAGCGTCGCCGCACCGCGATCCGGCAAAAACGCGAGCGGAAGCGGCGTCACCACCACCCAAATCAACAGAAATAACCAGCGCGGATCGAACTTCCGTAGTCCCCAATTCCGAAGGCCGAAGTAGAGCAGTACGCCCCATAGCTCCAACACCCGGTTCATCGTAAACACGTTCGTGTAGAACAACGTGTTCAAAAAACGAGTATTGGCGTTGGAAAAGCGATCCCAAGTGAACACCGGACGATACACGTCCATGGCCGTGAGCGCGCCGGGGCCTGTCGTTTTGCCTAAGATGAATACGAGCGTAACGGCGCCGGCCAGGAGCGCCGGGAAAACTTTTGCGCGGCGGCCCTTAAACAACAACTCGTAGGCCAGCACCAGAACGGGCAGCGATACCGCCATTTCCTTGGAATCCAGCGCGCAAAGATACAGCACAACAAAGATGAGGATCTGGCGGGCATTCAAAGATCCCTGCGGCGACTCGCGGCGGCGAACGTAATACAGCAGCGCCGCGAAATAAAAACCTCCGCAGAGCACGTCGTAGACAAACGCGCCGTCGTAATGCAGGTTGCCTATCAACGCCTGATAGGCGATTGGAAACGCGGCCAATGTGGCGGCCCACCACGATCTCACGAGGGCCCGGGCAAGCAGGAAGAACACGAATGTGTTCAGAAACAGAATCAAGCTCCGAGCGGCGCTGAACGGAACTGGATTCAAGCCGAAAAACGAGTACAGCGGCAGGTAGTACAGCGCTCCCATTGGCCGGACCGTCTTGCTCCAGAAGTGAACGTCCGCTGCGACCGTCTTCCACAACGGGGGATGCCAATGCCCGTAGAGATTCATCATCTCGTCCGGGCCGAAATGCGCCTTGAAAACGCCGGCATGGAAAGACCAGAAGAATGCGGCGAGAACGATCAGAAAAGCGATTTGCGCCCACTGGCGAAAGGACCGCGGCCGGGATTTCAAGAACGCCGGCATCTCAAAGGGCGGCCGTTTTACCGAAGGTTGCGCTGAAAACGAATTCCCGAACAGGCCGGCGCTCGCGCGGGGTAAGCTCCCTGGTATGCAGCGGCTCGGGCAGGGAATTCGCATCGCCCAGGTACCCGATGGCTATCATCGCAACGGGGCCGAAATCGGGGGGGATTTCGCACACTTTTCGCGCCTTTTCGGTGTCAAAACCGGCCATTTGGTGCACAAAAACACCCATTGAGAGCCCTTGCGCGGTCAGTTGTGCGGACGCGGCGCCCACATCGTGAATCGCAACACGATTCACGTTTCCGTTCTTCGCGAACTTGAGCGCAGCCACGGACATAGCCAGTACTGGAGCTTTGCGCGCCCAGGCATTGCCCGGAAACAGACAACTCGCTAGCTTTTCATGCGCTTCGGTATCTTCTAGGCGCGCAATCAGATAGCGCCACGGCTGCTCGTTATCGGAGGAGGCAGCCCACCGCGCGGCCTCAAACATCCGGTTCAGCGTTTCCGCATCGGGTATGCGCGAGGAAAAGGCGCGCGGGCTCCAGCGCTCCTTGATCGAATCCAGAATGTCATGATCCGACACGGCGGTCTTGATCGACATTCCTTCATTGTAGGCGGCTGCCGCCCGGAGAAAGTCTATGAAACGCGATGCACCTTTTGATGACGCACCGCGGCGAGCATCTCGCGTACGGTTTGCCGTGTCCGCGGATGGCGGAATTCAGGGGCGAGCTCGGCGAGCGGCTCCAACACAAAACGGCGGTCGGGCAGACGCGGGTGGGGGATCTCCAGGCCCGGCGTCGACACGATCGCGTTCCCATAGAGCAGAATATCGATATCTATCGTACGCGGGCCTTTCTCCTGCACGCGGACTCTTCCCATGCCGATTTCGATCTTTTGCAGCCGGGCCAGCAGTTGTTTCGGAAATAAGCTGGTTTCGACTTCAACGATCTGGTTCAGAAACCAAGGTTGATCGGGAACGTCGCGCGGCTCGGTTTCATAGACGCTGGATGCGCGCACGACGCGCATGTCCTCCGAACCCAGCCGATCCAGCGTGCGCGCAAGGTGCGCATCTCGATCTCCGACGTTCGAACCGAGCGAGAGGTAAACGATCTTCATCTCAAAACAGCGCGTTTTGGAAGCTGCGCATCCGCCGCGGAACGTTGAAGTAGTCGAAGGCGCGGTCGGTGGCTACCCGTCCTCTCGGAGTGCGATCCAGGAAACCGAGCTGAAGCAGATAAGGCTCGTAGACTTCCTCGATCGTATCCGGTTCTTCATCGATGGAGGCGGAAATGGTGTTGAGCCCGACCGGTCCTCCGCTGTATTTCTCGAGCACAGTGCGCATGATCTTCTGATCGATCTCATCCAGGCCGTACGGATCGACTTCCAGCAGGTCCAGGGCCTTGCGCGCGACTTCGATATCGATGTGTCCGCCCGCTCGGACTTGGGCGTAATCGCGAACGCGGCGGAGCAGGCGATTGGCGATGCGTGGCGTGCCCCGGCTGCGGCGCGCGACTTCGTCGGCGGCGTCGGAATCGACAGCGACGTCCAGGAGACGGGCAGAGCGCGCCACAATCGCCGCCAGCTCCGCCTGATCGTAGTGATTGAGGCGCAGGACCAGTCCGAACCGTCCGCGCAGAGGAGCGCTAATCAGGCCCTGGCGCGTAGTGGCGCCGATGGCGGTGAACCGTTTGATGTCCATGCCGACCGTGCGTGCGCCCGGCCCGGTCCCGATCAAAATATCCATGCGAAAATCCTCGAGCGCGGAGTAGATCATTTCCTCCACGTCGGGAAGCAGGCGGTGGATCTCATCGATAAAGAAGACCTCGCGCTCCTGAATATTGCTGAGAATGCCGACTAGATCGAGCTTCTTCTGCAACACCGGCCCGGAGCTTTGCTGAATGCCCACGCCCAGTTCCGCCGCGATGATGCCGGCGAGCGTGGTTTTGCCGAGCCCCGGAGGTCCGTACAGCAGAACGTGATCCATGGCCTCGCCGCGCCGCCGCGCGGCTTCGATGGCGATGGCTAGAATCTCTTTTACCTTGGATTGGCCGGCGAAATCGGACAGACGCGACGGCCGGAGCGTAGCCTCAAACTGACGCTCCTCTTCGCGCAGAGACGCGGAAACGATGCCCTGTTCCGGCATGAAGCTTTAGTGTACTGGAAACGCCGGGCTATCTCACCAGCTTCAGCGCGCGGCGGAATAGCGCGTCGAAATCGTTGGCCTCGCTTGTGGATCGTGCTTTGTTCACGGCAGCCTCCGCCGCGGCGCGCCCCGCTCCGAAGTTCATGAGCGCCGAGATGACGTCTTCCTCCACGGCGCTGTAGACGGGCTTGGGCGCGGCCGCATCGGCGCGCGCAGGGAGGCCCGCAAGATCGAGCTTGTCTTTCAACTCCAGGATCATGCGCTCCGCCGTCTTTTTGCCCACGCCCGGAATCCGGACAAGCTGTTCGACAGCGCCTGAACGGATCGCCGCCGCCAGATCCGCCGCCGGCAGTCCGCCGAGAGTCGTGACGGCAAGTTTCGGGCCGATCCCGCTAACGGTGATCAGCTTCTCAAACAGAGCTTTGTCACTCGCGGAAATGAAGCCGAATAACGCCAGCGCATCCTCGCGCACGTGTGTGTGGATGTGCAGACGCACCTCGGCGCCTTTTTCCGGCAGCGAAGAATAGGCAGACACGGGAATGGTGACTTCGTATCCGACCCCGTGGACGACGACGATCACCTGGTTCGGATGCTTTTCGAGGAGGAAGCCGCAAAGGTAGGCGATCATCAATGCAGGATAGCGAAAGAATGCTCGATGACTAAATGGGCCTAGAGCGCTTTAGGCCGTATCCAACTCCTGCTCCTGCTGAAGACCCTCTCGCACTCGCCGCGCTGATGATCTGCCCACCACCGCCGCAAGGTCTTCCTCCGTCGCGCCCTTGACGCGCTCCAGGCTGCCGAAATTTTGGAGGAGCTTCGCGGCAGTCTTCTCGCCTATGCCCTGGATCTGCACCAGTTCGCTGCGCAGGCGGCTTGCGTCGCGCCGCGAGCGATGGAACGTCACGGCGAACCGGTGCGCTTCATCGCGAACCAGTTGCACCAGGTGCAGGACGGGCGAGAATTTGTCCAGCACGATGGGCTCGTCCTCCTGGCCATAGACGTAGATCCATTCCTCCCGCTTGGCGATCGACGCCAGCGGCTGATCCGCGATTCCCAGCGCTTCCAGCGATTCGGCGGCGGCGTGCAGTTGACCGATGCCGCCGTCCACCAAAACCAAGCCAGGACGCGGCTTGTTTTCCGCTTGAAGCCGCCCGTAGCGTCGCGCGATCACCTCGCGCATTGATGCGAAATCATCGTTGCCCTCCACAGTGCGGATGATGAATTTGCGGTAATCGGATTTCTTCATTCGTCCGCGCTCCCACACGACCATGCTCGCAACCTTGTCGGTTCCCTGGATGTGCGAGATGTCGAAACATTCGATGCGGTCGGGCGCCTTTTCCAGCCCGAGCGCCTCTTGCAGAGCCGCCTGAATCGCCTGCGACGACGGCTTCAGCACGCGAAAGCGCTGCTCGAAGCTGTAATGGGCATTGGTTTCCACCAGCGCCAGCAGCGCCTTTTTCGGGCCGCGTTGCGGAGTGTGAATCTCCACCTTGCGCCCGCGACGCTCGCTCAGCGCTTCTTCCAGAACCGCGCAATCCTCGAACTCCACTGGTACGTGAATCACCGCAGGAATGTACGGCTCGTTCAGGTAAAGCTGCTTCAGCAAGGCCGAGAAGAACTCAGGCGCGTCGAACTCCCGCCGGTCTTCCCAAAAGAATTCGCGCCGGTCGACGATGTGGCCGTGGCGCAGATGGAAAACATTCACCGCCACCAGCGGCGGCTCGGCGTAGTAGGCAATGATGTCTGTATCGCTGCCCTCAGCCGCGGCCATCTTTTGCTTTTCGCCTAGCTCCTCGACGGTGACCAGCAGCTCGTGCAGCGCCGCGGCTTCTTCATAGCGCATGGCCGCGCTTGCGCCCTCCATGCGCGCGCGCAATTCGTGCGCCAAGTCTTTGTGCCGACCCTCTAAAAATAGCCGCACGTCGCGAACGGCCTCCTGATAGCGTTCATCGCTGACCAGGCCCTCAACGCACGGTCCAAGGCAGCGGTGAAGGTGATGCTGCAAGCAGGCGCGCGCGTGTTTGCGATCCAAATCGCAATGGCAGGAGGGAATCTGAAACCGGCGGTTGATGAAATGCACTAAACGATGCGCCAGATTGCCCGGAAAGTAGGGGCCGAAATACGTCGAACCGTCCTTCTTCAAGCGCCGCGTGACGTAGACCCGTGGGTACCGCTCGGCGGTGAGCTTGATGTAAGGATAGGTCTTGTCGTCTCGCAGCAGAATATTGAACCGTGGCTTCCACTGCTTGATGAGGTTGTTTTCGAGCGCCAGCGCTTCCTTCTCGTTGTCGACCAGAATGAAATCGATCTGGCTGGCCTCGTGAATCAGCGTGCCGGTTTTGACGTCGATCAGCCGGTCTTCGTTGAAGTAGCTGCGCACGCGACTGCGCAGATTCTTCGCCTTGCCCACGTACAACACGGTTCCGTGAGCGTCTTTGTATAAATAAACTCCGGGAAGCGCCGGAAGTTCGGCGACTCTTTCACGGAGATCGACCACTGGATTTATACTTTAATTGTGGCACGCGGGCTGCTGGCGGCGTTTTTGTTGACTTTGACGCTTCGCGCGCAGGAGTCGCAGGTGCCGCCTCCTCCGCCTCCGCGCGCGCAGGATCTCCCCGAAGAAGACGAAGCGCTGAAGCCGAAAGAATACCCATTGAATCCGCTGGAATCGGCGAAGAATCTCAACGTCGGCAACCAGTACATGAAAAAGGGTAATTATCGCGCGGCCGCAAATCGTTTTAAGGAAGCGACGCTATGGGACCCCGGCTCCGCCGAGGCCTTCCAGAAATTGGGCGAAGCGCTGGAGCGAGCGCACGATTACGCGCCCGCGCGGGAGGCGTACACGAAGTATCTTGAACTTGCCAAGGACGCCAAAGATGCGGATAGTATTCGCAAGCGCATCGCCAAGTGGCCCAAAGCGTCCACGGCCAATCGCTCCGCGGCGGATCGATGACCGACAAAATCGTAGTTCTCAGCACCTGCAAGACTCAGGAAGAAGCGGCAGCCCTCGCCGGACATCTGGTGGAAGCGCGATTGGCGGCCTGCGTCAATATCATGCCGGGAGTGCGCAGCGTCTACCGCTGGAAGGATGAAATCGAGGATGCGGCCGAGTGCCTGCTGGTGATCAAATCGCGCCGCGATTTGCTCGGAGCGCTCCGGTCCGAAATCGAAAAGAAGCACTCCTACGAAGTGCCGGAGGTGCTGGCGTTGCAGGTTGTGGATGGCTCGCGCAGCTATCTGGCGTGGCTTGATCGCGAGTTGATGCCGGCAGAGTCGTAGCCTATGAAAGCGGCGATCCTCTCCGCGCCCCTGCCGATTGCGGATCGCCCGTTGGAGATCGGAGATGCGCCGGAACCGGAGGCGGGTGCGGGCCAGATCCGCTTGCGCGTTCGCGCGTGCGGAGTCTGCCGCACCGATCTGCATATCGTTGAAGGGGAGCTACCGCAGTTGCGTCATCGGACCATCCCTGGTCATCAGATCGTGGGAGAAACCGACGACGGCGCGCGGGTAGGCGTTTCGTGGTTGGGCGGAACGGATGGAACTTGCGCCTACTGCCGGCGCGGCGCCGAAAATCTGTGCGACGCTCCGGTTTTCACCGGGTACACAGTGGATGGCGGCTATGCCGAATACGCTGTGGCGCGCGACGATTTCACGGTTGCGCTCCCCGATTCCCTCGACGATCTGCAAGCGGCTCCGCTGCTGTGCGCAGGCATCATCGGATTTCGCAGCCTGCGTGTCGCCGGAGTCGAACATGGCGAGCGGGTCGGACTCTTCGGCTTCGGGGCTTCGGCGCATTTGGCGCTCCCGGTTTTACATGCATGGAATTGCGAAGTGTTCGTTTCGACGCGCGGGGAATCGCACCGGCGGCTGGCGACGAGCTTGGGCGCCGATTGGGTGGGAAGCGAAACCGAGCGCCCGCCCGCGGCGCTCGATCGGGCCGTGACGTTCGCACCAAGCGGCGACGTGGTGATCGCGGCCCTTGGAAGCTTGCGCAAAGGCGGCGTCGTGGCCGTCAACGCGATCCATTTGGATCGGATGCCGCAGTTCGATTACGACACTCTGCTTTGGGGCGAGCGCCAGATTCGCAGCGTTGCCAATATGACCCGCGCCGACGCCCGCGATTTTATCGAGATCGCCGCACGAATCAAGTTGCGCCCGCGCGTGATGGTGTTTCCGTTGGATCAGGCGAATGAGGCTCTACTCGCGTTGAAGCAGGACCGGATCGATGGCGCGGCAGTGCTTGTCCCGTAAGGGATATCATGCAAATCATGCGAACTTTTCTCTGCGCCGGAGCGCTGTTTCTCGCCGGCTTGCCGGCGCTGGCCCAAAACGGTTGCCGCGACCTCCGCCTGATCAACGGCAAGATCCACACCATGGACGCGCGGAACTCGGTGGTGACGTCCGCGACCATCCGGGAGGGGCGTTTTGCGGAAAGCGGGGCTAAACTCAGCCCTTGCGCCAAGACGATCAATCTGCGCGGCCGGACTGCCGTACCCGGCTTGATCGATAATCACAATCACTTCGTCTTACTCGGGCTTCGTCCCGGCCACGACACTCGACTCGAAACCGCCTTCACGATCGCCGACGTGCAAGCCGCGATCAAAGCGCGCGCGAAGAACGTTCCCGCCGGCGAGTTCATCACCGCGATGGGAGGGTGGAATCAGGCCCAGTTTGCGGAGAAGCGCCTGCCCGCGCTGGCCGAATTGGATGCCGCGGATACAGCGCATCCGGTGATCGTGTATCAGGCTTTCACCGGTCCAGCGGCTGTCAACACGCCGGCCAAAGCATACTTCGAGAGCAAGAAAATCGCGGTGAGCGCCACCGGAGCCATCGCCGCGAACGCGCCTTCAGTGGCCGCGCTGGACGCGCTGCGCGCCGCGCAAACTTTCGCCGACCAGAAGCGCGGAAGCCAGGACGCTATGGCCTATTCGGCCATGGTTGGAGTGACAACGAATGTCGACATGGGCGCGTTCGTTATCCCGGGTCTGCCCGATATTCAGGATTCGTTCACGTTCGACAATCTCGCCGCGGCCGACCCGTTCAAGATGTACGACGCTTTTGCCGCTCTGCACCGCGAAAACAAAATGACCGTACGTCTGCGGCTGTTCTTTCTCAGTATGGACACCCAAATGGACATTCCGCTGCTGAAAGAGCGGCTGCTCAACACGCTGGACGGATTCGGCGACGACATGATGCGCGCCTCGGGCATCGGTGAGTTCGCCACACAGTGGCCTTTGTTCGGCAACCCAACGCCTCCGCCCAATTACGAGGCGGCGCTGAAGCTGGTAGCAAAGCAGGGCTGGGCGTTCCAGCAGCATAGTCTTTCGCTCGCCGAGGACCAGCTTTCGGCAAAGACCTTCGAGGCCGTCAATGCCGTGACGCCGATCAAGGACTTGCGCTGGTCCGTTGCGCACGTGCCGCGAATTGATCAGGCCACGGTGAACCGGCTCAAAGCGGTGGGCGCGGGCATCGCGCTTCATCCGTTCGAGTATCTCGCGGGAGGACCCGGCGCGGGACCGCCGATGCGCATGATCGTGGATAGCGGAATCCATGTGGGAGCGGGATCGGATTCCGCGCAGATCTCGACGCTCGATCCGTGGTTGATGATCTACTACATGGTCACGGGCAAGAATTCTTCGGGCGTGCTGATCAACGATAAGCAGCAACTCACACGTATGGAGGCGATCCGGCTCTACACGGCCGAGAACGGCTGGTTTTTGAAGGAAGAGAATCAGCTTGGCTCGATCGAGCCAGGCAAACTGGCGGACGTGGTGGTCCTGAGCGACGATTACTTCGATCCGATGAAAGTGCCGGACGAAGCGATCAAGAAGCTGAAATCGGTGCTGACGGTGGTGGACGGAAGAGTGGTATATCAGGCGGCGGGCGAGCTTTAGCCTGTGAAAAGCCCCGCTTTCATCAGCTACGCGCGCGCGGACTCGGATTTCGTCCTGCGCCTGGCTGGGGATCTGAAACAACGGGGCGCTAGCGTCTGGCTGGATCAGTCGGATATCACTCCTGGCCAGCCATGGGATCGCGAGGTGGAGCGGGCGCTAACCGCGTGCAGCGAGCTGCTCGTGATGTTGTCGCCGGCTTCCGTCGAGTCTCAGAACGTGATGGACGAAGTCGCGTTCGCATTGGACGAAGGCAAAACCGTCATCCCAGTACTGTATAGCAACTGTAGGATTCCCTTTCGGCTGCGAAGGCTTGAATACGTCGATCTCAAATCGGATTACAAAGCAGGCCTTGGGAAGCTGTTGTATGCGCTGGCGCCCGGCCGGCAGGCCGCCGCGGCGGCAAGCGCGGCACAGGACTCCAGCGAAGCGGTGGGGCAGGCCGTCGTAGCCGCCCTTTCTACACCAGCCACTCCGGCGGCGGGGATGAACGAGGCGGTTGGATCCCGGCGGAAGCTCTGGGCGCGGACAGCCATCGGGAGACTTGAGATGTTGGCGGGAGCTGTAGTTCTTGTGATCGTCGTGAGCACCGCGGTTTATCGCTCCCATCGGCATCCGCCGGCCGATCGCCCTGAACCCGGCTCTTCGTATCTCCCGGCGCCACAAACGATCGACAATTCCAAGGGAACTGCACCTATCCGCGCGACCGCAGCTCCACATTTCGGCGATACCCGCGTCAACGCGAAAGACGGTCTGATCTACGTTTGGATTCCTCATGGGAAGTTCACGATGGGCTGCTCTCCGGGAGATGGCGGGTGCGGCGACGAGGAACGGCCCCCGCATGAAGTTACGCTTACCAAAGCATTCTGGATTGGGCAAACCGAGGTCACGCAAGAGGCATACCAGCGCGTTATCGGGAAGAACCCAAGTCATTTTAAAGGCGCCAAGATTCCGGTCGGCTACGTTGACTGGAGCGAAGCCGGCGCCTTTTGCCGCGCCGCCGGAGGGCGATTGCCGACGGAGGCCGAGTGGGAGTACGCGGCGCGCGCGGGAGACGAACGAAACCGGTACGGAGACCTCGAAATGATCGCCTGGTCCAAGGGCAACAGCGGGGGGCAAGGTCACGAGGCCGGACAGAAAACGCCGAACGCGTGGGGGCTCTTCGATATGATCGGGAACGTTTGGGAATGGGTCGCGGATTCGTATGCGGACTATCCAAGCGGCTCCGTAACCGATCCACGCGGTCCGCGGGTTGGTGGCGATAAGGTGCAGCGGGGCGGCGCCTGGGACACTATTTCGGGTTTCGCCACTGTATCGCACCGCGCCGCGGCCGGGCAGTTTGGCGTCAGCGATAACACAGGGTTCCGGTGCGCCTTGGATTGATCTGTCCTGCCCACGGGTTCGGCGGACAACGACAGCCGATCGTCTGCCCCAACGAATCCGATCTACAAATTCCGTTTTAAAAAACGGCAAATGTGATAACCGTCGATGTACTTGAATGGCGTCTCCCCGAGCGTATAGTGCCCGCACGGCAGCGCGACCGCCTCGTGCCGGAAGCCCAGCTCGCGCGCCCTGGCGATCACTTGCTCGGAAAATCGCGTGGGGAAGGTTGTATCGTATCGAGCGTAAATGAACAACGGATTCTTGCTCAAGCCCGCATAACGCTCGATGTAATACGGCGGGCTGATCGCCATCCAGGCTTCGCGCAATTGATCGAGCGTTACCGCGGATTCCATGCTTTCGCGGATATGGCGCGTGGATAAGCCCTCCCACACCACGTCGGCAAAATAGGTGGAGCAGTGGTTGAACACGTTCACCTTGAGCCGCGGATCGTGGACGCTCGCCAAAAACGCATAACACGAGCCGAGGCTGGTGCCCACGATGCCGATGCTCTCGTATCCTTCGCGCTCCAGCCAGTCGGCGCAGCAGCGCGCGTCGATTACCGCCTGGCGCGTGGCGTCGATGGTTCGGGCGACGTTGGAGGAGACGGCGTAATCGGCGCGCTTCAGCTCAGGAGGCATCCGGAAATCGTGATAAGGCAGGCTTAACCGCAGAGCGGAGATCCCGAGCTTAGCGAGCCCGCGGCACAGCGCGTTGTGCTGATCTCGCGATGCATTCCAGTGCGGTAGGACAATCACGGCGACGCGCCGGTCTCCGGATTTGCACTGCGCCGGAAACCACTGAGCGCGGACCCGATCGTTTTCGGGATATGGCGTCTCCACCGGGCTTGAAAATTCCAAAACGCCGCCGGTCAGCTTGAAGTCGCCTGGCGGATTGTAGCCGAAGAATTCGTCGCTCGATTGGAGCGCCGCCTCGTTCAGCAGCTTCAGATACGCGTGGGGATCGTGGCCGTTCCGCGGATAACGCTTCGCGCAGGGCCAGGCTTGGGTCCATTCCAGGCCCCAATCGAACGGGCGGACGACGCGATTTATAGCGCGGGCGCAGAGGCGATCTTCCCAGTTCAGAATCCAGCGCGCATAAAAACCGGGCATCGGCCTTTATCAAACTGAAGGGGATCGCGGCGCCACTCTGACGCGAATGCCGGGATCGCTTCTAAGTAACAGCCCGCAAAACGGAGCGCGCGGGCTGCTTGCTTGGTGGAATTGAGGGCGCCCGTGCGCCCTTTGCGAGCTTGCTAACGATTGGATCGGAAACTCTCGCAATGCACGCGGAGATCGCAAAAGAACCTTAGCGGTCTTTGCGTCTTTGCGAAGCAATAAAATCCTCTTCGGCAGTTCGCCTACTTTTTCTCGCCTTCGGCCGCCAATGCCGCTGGGTTCGTCCGCTCCACCGCGCCCGCCGGAGCCGTGCCCGGGGCAAGCGGAATCACCGTGGGGTGCATGTTCTGGGGAACATAGTTATTGCGCGAGTTGAAATCGAGCAAACAGAAGGCGATGAAAATCCCGAGAAAAAGGAACCCCGCCATGGCGATGATCCTGTTCACAGGCTTATCCCAGCGCAGATGCATGAAGAAGAGCACCACCAGCGACCCCTTCATCGTCGCAATCGCGAGAGCGATCACCACGTTGCCTTGGCCGAAGTTGAAGCTCGCGGCCGCGATGGTGATGGCCGTCAAAAACAGCAGCGCGATTAGAGTCTTCGCATAGATGGCGACGCCGCCATGTTCGTGCTCATGCGCAGCCGCGGAAGCCGCGGGGGTTTCAGTGTGATTGCTCATTGGATCAAATAATAAAGCGGGAATAGATAAATCCAGATCAGGTCGACCAGGTGCCAATATAAGCCCACCAAATCGACGGGCGTGTAATACGACGCCGAGAACTCGCCTCGCCTGGCGCGAATCAGAAGCCAGGTCAGAACTCCAATTCCGGCCAGAATGTGGATTCCGTGCAGGCCGGTCATCATGAAATAGAACGAAAAGAACGTGGAGTAGCCGTTGGTGCACGGCTGGGCGTTCGGCGCCGGAGTGGTCGCGGCGGCAGTCGGGGGGCCCGGCGTGATCGTACATGCGGGAATCGGATCCGCCTTGTAGCTGTAGTACTTGCCCGGCAGCCATCCCTCCTCCCACTTATGCGCATACTCGAAATATTTCACGATGAGGAAGATAACCGCGCAGACGATCGTCAGCGACAGAAACAGCACCTGTTTGCTCTTTTGGCTTTTTTTCGCCGCGGTCACCGCCAGAACCATGGTGAAGCTCGAAATCAGCAGCACCACTGTGTTCAGCGAACCCTGCCAGCGGACCAGGTGAGTGTGCGCCTCCACGAATTCCTGTGGATAGCGCGCTTGCATCATTCCGAACCCTACGAAGAGGCCTCCGAACAGCAGGACTTCCGTCGCCAGGAACAGCCACATACCGATCTTGCTGGTATCGAACTGCTGCTCCATTGTGGTGAAGTGATGCTGATGGTGCGGATCGTCATGGTGCGCGGCGGCGTGCCCCGCCGCTTGGCCGTGAGATTGTAGATCTACGCTCGTGGTGCTCATGTTCGGTTATCTTGCGGCCAAAACGGGCCGGTAGTCGTACGGCTCGCGTTCCAGCACCGGCTGGTCCTCGAAATTATGCGCGATGGGCGGCGAAGACGTCTGCCATTCGAGCGTCGTTCCGTTCCAGGGATTGTCCGGCGCGTCCATCGGTTTGCGGAGGGAGGCCAAAAGATAAGCGGCCGTGATGAACAAGCCCAGACCCAGGACCCACGAGCCAACGGTGGAGAACGCGTGCAGCGGCTGGAACTGATCCAGGTAATTGTAATAGCGGCGCGGCATGCCCTTGCTGCCCAGGAAAAACTGCGTCAGGAACGTCATATTGAAGCCGATATTCCACAGCGCGCAGCCCACGCGGCCCCAGGCTTCGGAATACATCCGCCCGGTCATCTTCGGCCACCAGTAATGCAAGCCGCCGATGAACGCCGTAACGGTGCCTCCCACCATCACAAAATGAAAGTGCGCCACGACAAAGTAAGTATCGGTCAGGTGTACGTCGGTGGCGAGAGTGCCCAGGAAGATTCCCGTCAGCCCGCCGATGGCGAACAGGATCAGGAACGAAATTGCATACAGCATGGGCGTGTCGAGTTTTATATTGCCCTTATACATCGTCCCGAGCCAGTTGTACAATTTCACGCCGGACGGGATGGCCACCAGGAAGGTAAGCGCCGAGAATACGACGGTGGCAAGCTGCGACTGGCCGGCCACGAACATGTGATGCCCCCACACAATGAAGCTCACCAGGGCGAGCGAAACGCTGGCATAAGCCATGGCGCGATAACCAAACATGGTCTTTTGCGAAAAGGTCGGGATCAGCTCGCTGATAATCGCCATTCCCGGAAGAATCATGATGTAGACGGCCGGGTGCGAATAGAACCAGAAGAAGTGCTGGAACAGCACCGGGTCGCCGCCAATGCGCGGATCGAAGATCCCGATGCCGAAGGAGCGTTCCAGCATCAGCAGCACCAGCGTGATGCCGAGCACCGGCGTCGCCAACACCTGAATGATGGCCGTCGAATAAATGCCCCAGATGAACAGCGGCAGATCGAACCAGCCCATGCCGGGCGCTCGCAATTTGTGAGTGGTGGCGATGAAGTTCAAGCCCGTGAAAATCGACGAAAAGCCCAGCACGAAAACCGCCCCGGTCATCAGCGTCACGGGGCCGTCGGTTGTGGTGGAGTAGGGCGTATAGAAAGTCCAGCCCGTATCCACGGCGCCGAACACCATGGCCGCGATCGCCATCAGGGCGCCGGTGACCCAAAGATAAAAGCTGCACAGGTTCAGGCGCGGAAACGCCACGTCCTTCGCGCCCAGCATCAGCGGCAAAACGAAGTTGCCGAGCGATGCGGGAATCGCCGGGATGATGAACAGGAACACCATAATGGCGCCGTGCAGAGTGAAGACGCGATTGTACTGTTCCGCCGTCAGCAGCACTTTGCCGAAGAGCATGTGCGAGGGCGTCAACAGCGTCAGGCGCACCAGCAGGGCGAAAATCCCGCCCAACAGGAATGCGAATAGGACTCCCACCAGGTACATCACGCCGATCCGCTTATGATCGAGCGTGAGAGCCCAGCTCCGGAATCCCTTGGTCTCGTTGAGATAGTTTTTCTTGGGACGCGGGCGGCTCCCGACTTGCGGCGTTACGGCTATTGCATGATCCATAATTTCTACCCTATCAACTTGGGCAAGCTGAAACTCGCCCTACTGTAACGACTGTATAAATGCAATCAAACCTTTGATCTGATTGTCCTTGAGCAAACCCTGAAACGACGGCATGATCGGCTCGAATCCGTTCACCACTTTTGCTTGCGGCGACATCATCGACTCGCGAAGGTACGCTTCGTCCACCAGCACCTTGCTTCCATTGTTCAAGGTTTCCATTTTCATCCAGATTCCCTTCCAGCTCGGACCCTTGCTCTTGCTCCCATCCAGAGTGTGGCAGGAGTTGCAGCCCTTGGTCTCATACTGGACCTTGCCCCAGTCCGCCGGGGTCTTCTTGGGATCTTTTCCGTTGAAATAATCCTCCCATTCGGTTCCGCCGGTCTCCAGAAATTTTGCAAAATCGGCGTCCGATTCCACCGTCATCATTCCTTTCATGCCCGAGTGATCCTTGCCGCAATATTCAGCGCAGGTGAAATTGTGTTTGCCGAGCACGGTAGGCGTAAACCAGACTTCCGTATACCGGCCTGGGATGATATCGTGTTTCACACGCATATCCGGCACAAAAAAGTCGTGGATCACGTCCTCGCTGGTCATGATGAACTTCACCGGCCTGTTTACGGGAACGTGCAGATCGTTGATCGTGCGGGAGCCGTCGGGATATTCGAATCGCCATTGCCACTGCAGCGCGGTGATCTGAACCTCCATCGCGTCGCCGGGCGCCACCGCGTACTGAATCCAGCCTTTCAGCCCCCAGAAAAAGATCCCCACGCAAAGCAGCAGCGGAAGGACAGTCCAGGTGATTTCGACCGCCGTATTGTGCGTATCGTGCGGAGTGACTCTCCCGGGTTTATAGCGGTAGCGCCACGCGAAATAAACAGCCGGGATCGCGATCGTCAAGAACAGAAAAGAACAGAGCCAGAATAGGCCCATGTACATGGAGTCGATTTCCTTGGCGAACTCCGATCCCGCGGGGGGCATCATTAATCTAGTCAGCCACTGCATTTAGACCGTTCTCTCCCGTTTCAATCCACGCTCCGCCAGGGGACGCGATTTCTCCAACCGGAACATGCGCCAGATAAAATACGCCAGAATCAAAACCGTCAGCGCGCCCCCCGCTTTCATGAAATTGGATGCGAAGAGCACGTAGCGGTTGGCCTGGGGATCGTAGTGGTAGCACAACAGCAGAATTTTCTCGACTGTGAGCGTAATTCGCCCCTGCGACGCCTCCGCCAGCGCGAAACGCAGGTCCAGCGGACGAAAGCGGATGCCATAGAGATACCGAGCGATTTTCCCTTCGGGCGTCAGCACCATGAACGCCGCCGGATGCGCGTATTGATCCTGCCGCCGGTCGTAGCGGTAATGAAAACCGAGCTGTTCGGCCAGCGTCTTGGTGTGGCCTTGATAATCCGTGAGAAAATGCCAGCCGCTCCCCGGCTTTCCCAAGTCGTTGACGTAGGTCGCCTTCTTCCGCCGGGCCATTTCAGGCGTTTCTTTTGGATTAATGCTGATGGTGACCACTTCGTACTGATTGCCCGGATCCCAGGGGATCTGGCGCATCGCTTCCGTCTGCCCGTTCAAAAGCAGATTGCAGAGCATGGGGCACTGATAATAGACCAGATCGAGAATCACTGGCCGGCCCTTATGGAAGAAGCTGTTGAGCGGAACGGGATTGCCGTCCTCGCCGGTAAATGTGAGGGTCAAATCCACAGGCAGGTTCAGGTGCTCGTCTACTTTGACGCCCTCCGCCTCGCGCGGGACAAAGCCTGGGGGCAAGGTGGTAGGATCACCAATTTTCGGACCGCCGACCTGAGATTCGTATCCGCCGGCGAAAGCGATCGATGCCAGGGCAAACACTAAAAATGTGGGGCAGGCTTTAGCCTGCAACCTGGGCTTTAGCCCAGGCGCGGGCGGCGGCTGAAGCCGCCGTTGCAGGCTAAAGCCTGCTCCACCATGTCTCGACAACTTCATTTCTTTCCTGCATCCTGGGCGGGCGGCGCGCCAGGTTGAGCCGCGCCCGGTTGAGCGGGGGCGCCTGTATCCGGCTCCTCCGGCTTCGGCACAGTGGCCTTGCCCGGATAGAACGGCTTGCCCGCCGCAACTTCCTGCATGAATAACTCGCGCGCGCGCTCCACCGGAATCCGTACCTGGCCCTTTTCCTTGTCCAAATACATGTAATGAGTCAGATCCCAGTTGTCACGGCCGCGCACGGCGTTGGCGTCCGCATTGGGCGCGGTGAGAACCTTCTCATAAACCGCGTCGTTCCAGATCTTTTCGAAATACTGTTGCAGCGCCCAGATGGTCACCACCAGGACCAGAACGCTGCCGAAAGCGAAAGCCCAAATGGCCTTGGTCCGGGGCTCGCTATGATCGAACCCCTCGGCTGCCTCGTGATGTTCTCTCGGAATGTCGTGTTCGCTCATCGTCTAGCTCTCAAGCATTCTCAAAATGCAGACTCTGCTCGAGCCGCAGATTGCCCACCGGAACCATCTTGTTGCGCCGGAATCGATTCCAGAACACCAGGCCGCAGACGCTGAACACCGCCGCCAAGGTGGCGAAATCCAGCCAATGCAGTTGCGGGCCGTTGGGATAATGAACCGGCATCGTCACCCAGAACAGATCGATAAATTCCACCACCAGACTCCAGGCGGCTACCAGGCCGATGACCGTCAAACTGCGCTTGGCCGGGCGGCACAGCAGGACGAAGAATGGGATGAAGAACCGGATAAACGGCAGCGACAGGCTTACCAACAGCCAGCCGCCTACAGACCTCGCGCGATAAAAACTGGTTTCCGCGGGCAAATTGGCGTACCAGATCAAAAGGTATTGCGCGAAAGCGATATAGGTGTAAAACGCCGTCAGCGCGAAAAGCCATTTGCCCAGATCGTGATAATGTTCGACGGTGATGGTTCCTTTCAGGATGCCCGCGCGCCGGAACGCCAGACAAATCAGCGTCGTGACGGCCATAAAAGATAGCGCGCCGCCCGATAGGTAATAAAGACCGAAGATCGTGGAATACCAGGTCGGTTGAACCGACATCAGCCAGTCGTAGGCCGCCAGAGTTCCGACCACCACCACCAGCAGCAATCCCGGCGCGCTCCAACGCGAAATGATATGCATGTTTCGCGCGTTGTGGTCGCGATCTTGCCGGGCGCTCCGCCGGTACATGGCGATGGTCCAAATCGACCATAGCGCGAAATACCCGTAGGTGCGCAGGACGAACCACTTCTCGGTGAGATAGGGGCCTTTCGCCTGGATATCCTTACTTGCGGCGACGATATCCGAATGGGTCCAAGGATAGATATATTTGAGGCCGAATATCAGCGGAACAAACAGCAGCGCCCCCACAGGGAGCGTGATCATGAGGTTCTCCATGATCCGGCGCACTGTGACGCTCGCCGCGGAGCCGCTCAAATGCTGCGCCGCGATGAAGAAGAAAGCTCCGAGCCCGATGCCCGCGGCGTAGGTAAACGCCACCAGCCACGATTGGAAGAAGCGGGCGGGATTCTGAATATATCCGAAGACGCACAGCACCGCCGAGACCAGCGCGGTGAAAACCAGCGCATTGCGTCCCGTGGCCCAAATGCCTGCGTCGAGTTGGTAGTCTTCGTGATGTGTTGCCGGATGAGCCATGTTATTTCAATTCCGCCCTGCTGGATTCCGGCACGTCGTTGACGGAGCCGTGGGCGGCGCGTTGCAGAAGCCGCACGTAGGCGATAATCGCCCAGCGGTCCGCGGTGACAATCTGATATTTGTAAGCCTGCATGTTGCGCCGGCCGTTCGTGATCACGTTGAACAGATCGCCGTCGGCCGCCTCTACCAGCCGGTCTTCCATCAAGTTGGCCGGCTGAAAGGCAATGCCGTCGGAGGCCGCGCGCGTGGGCACGGTTCCCCGGCCCGAGCCGGTGCGGTCGTGGCAGGGAGAGCAATATGTGTTGAACCGCAGCTCGCCCTGACGAAGAAGCTCCGGCGTGATTTCGACAGGCATGCGTCCGACGTATTTGTCGCCTTCCATGCCGGTGTAATACGGCGTATCTTCAAACTTCGAGCCGCGGATCACCGTGTCTTCCGGGATCGGACGCGTGTTCCGGCCGTCGGCGAATAAACCGGTCTCGCCCTCGGTGCGGAACTTCAACTGTCGCTTCATGTCCCACCAGACGATGGTCGGCGGATCGCGCTGAATGCTGGAGCACGCGGTGAGAGCCACCGCCAAAAACACCAGCGCGCCTGCGCAAAACTTCCTCATCCCTCCACTACCTCCACGTCCCGCGCGCCTACGCTGCGCAAGTCCTCCGACGCTTTCACCGGGACAAATTTCGGATCGTCCGCTTCGATCACCAGGATGAACCGGTCGTCCGAGGCGCGGTGCGCGTTGCGGTAGTTCATCGACGGGTGATACAGCCTGGGCAGCCCGTTCAGGGCCCACATGCCGATGAAGGCGCCGAAAGAGGTGAGCAGCACGGTCAGCTCCCAATCGACCGGGATCGAGTAGCTGAGATCGAAAAACGGCTTGCCGCCGACGCTCAAGGGATAGCCGCTCATGCCCAGCTTCAGCAAAAACGTATTTATCGGCGCGGCCCCGGCGAACCATTGCAGCATCAACGCCAGTCCCAAACCGGTCATGGAACAAACCACCACGATCCAGCCGAGCTTCGAATAGGGAATGCCCAGCGCCTTGTCCAGGCCGTGAACGGGAAACGGAGTCATCGCGTCGAGCTTGGTGTAGCCCATGGCGCGGATCTTGCGGCCGGCCTCGACCAGTTCGTCGGGGTCGTCGAATTCGCCCATCGCCGCGTAGACCTTGTCGGCGCCGATCCCGAGCTTGTCTTTAACGGAGTCGGGAATGCTGTCGAAATCGAATTTCATGGCCATGTCAGTCCACCTCTGCCACGGCGGCGGTTTTGACGAACGCCTTCTTTTCGTAATTGCGCACGCCCTTGACTTCGGACATAGCGATCATGGGCAGGAAGCGCGCGAACAACAGGAACAGCGTCAAAAACATTCCGATCGTGCCGAGGAACGTGCACATGTCCACCCAGGTCGGATGGTACGCCCACCAGGAACTCGGCAGGAAATCGCGCGTCAAGCTAGTCGCGATAATGACGAAGCGCTCAAACCACATCCCGATATTGGTAGTGATGCTGATGATGAACATCACCCACAGGTTCGTGCGCATCTTCTTGAACCAGTACAATTGCGGAATAAAAACGTTGCAGGTGTACATCGACCAGGCGGCCCACCAATACGGCCCGAACGCGCGGTTCAAAAACAAGAACCGCTCGTAGACGTCGCCGCTGTACCAGGCAATAAAGAATTCGGTGCAGTAGGAATAACCCACGATGGAGCCGGTCACCAGGATGATCTTGTTCATGTTCTCCAGGTGCTTCATCGTGATCAGGTCTTGCAGGTTCAGCGTCCAGCGCGCGATCAGCAGCAGCGTCATTACGCAGGCGAAGCCCGAAAAGATCGCGCCGGCGACGAAATAGGGAGGAAAGATGGTCGTGTGCCAGCCCGGAATCACGCTGGTGGCGAAGTCGAAGCTGACCACCGAGTGAACCGAGAGCACCAGCGGCGTCGAAATGCCGGCCAGAATCAGGTAGGCGCATTCATAATGCGACCAGTGCCGCGCCGATCCGCGCCATCCCAGGCTCAAGATTCCAAATACCCACTGCCGGACCTTAGTCACCGCGCGGTCGCGCAGCGTGGCCAGATCGGGCACCAATCCCGTGAACCAGAACAGCACCGAAACGGTGAAGTACGTGGACACCGCGAACACGTCCCAGATCAGCGGGCTGCGGAAGTTCTGCCACATGTTGATGTCGGTGTTGGGAATCGGGAACAGCCAATACGCGCGCCAGGGGCGTCCGGTGTGGAACAGCGGGAATAACCCTGCGCACATCACCGCGAACAGCGTCATGGCTTCGGCCGAGCGGTTGATCGACGTGCGCCACTTTTGCCGGAACAGAAAAAGAATCGCCGAAATCAGCGTGCCGGCGTGGCCGATACCGATCCAGAACACGAAGTTGGTGATGTCCCACGCCCAGCCCACCGGCCGGTTGTTGCCCCACACGCCGATGCCCGTAAGGGCCACATACCCGAGCATCGAAGCGAGTAGCACGGTGATAGAGCTGGTGATGCCCAACGTGATCCAGTACTTCATCGGCGTCTGCCCGACTTCGGGCTCGACGATTTCGCTGATGCGCTGGGTGATGGTGTGCAAGTCCGGATTCCCCTGGATCAGGGGCGGATTCACCTCCATCAGCTTCGGATCTTGCTCGACAACCACGCTCATACGCTTCTCCAGGTGGAGCCGGCTTCAGCCTGCAACGGGGACTTTAGTCCCCGCAAGTCCGGACGGAGGCTGAAGCCTCCGTTGCAGGCTGAAGCCTGCTCCACCGAAAATCTCCTCATACTCCCAACTCCGGATTCGGATTCCGCAGCCGCGCCAGATAGGTCGTGCGCGGCTTGATGTCCATTTCCGCCAGCATGGCGTACTGACGTTCTTGCTTCTTCAACTTCGAAACCCGGGAATTGGGGTCGTTGATGTTGCCGAACACGATCGCGTCCGCCGGACAGGTTTGCTGGCACGCGGTTTGAATCTCACCCTCGCGGATCTCGCGACGGCCCTCGATGTTGGCCTTGATTCTGGTCTCTTGAATTCGCTGCACGCAGTAGGTGCACTTTTCCATCACGCCGCGCATGCGCACGGTGACGTCCGGGTTGTACACCATACTCCAAATCTCCGGCTCGTTGCGGTGCCAGTTGAGGAAGTTGAAATGCCGGACCTTGAAGGGACAGTTGTTGGCGCAATACCGCGTGCCGACGCAGCGGTTGTAGACCATGTCGTTCAGCCCTTCGGCGCTGTGAGAAGTCGCCTCCACCGGGCAGACATTTTCGCAGGGCGCGTTTTCGCACTGCATGCACGGAATCGGCTGTTCCACCGCGCGCGGCTCGTCGTCCGAGCCGACGTAGTAACGGTCGATGCGAAGCCAGTGCATTTCGCGGCCGTGCGTCACTTCCTTTTTGCCGACGACGGGGACGTTGTTTTCGGCCTGGCATGCCAGCACACAGGCGTTGCAGCCGGTGCAGGCGCCGAGATCGATCGACATGCCCCATTGATAGCCTTCGTTGTAAACCTTCTCCGAGTAGACCGAATGCAGCTCGGGAAGCTCGTTCATCTCATCGATGACCTTGGGATTGCTCTTGTATTCGTCGATGGTCGTTTCGCGATACAGCGGCCGATCGTTCATATGTTCGGCCAGCCCACGCTCAACCGTAGTGGCGTACTCGAACTTGCCGCCGGTTTTCGACAGCTCGAAGCCCGGCCCGTACCAGAATCCGTCGGTGGTCCGGATCAGGTTGGCGTTGAACCCGACATCTTTGCCGACGTGGCCGCAGCGCGCGCGACCATATCCGAGCGAAATCGCGATTGTATTGTCGGCTTGCCCCGGGGTCACCAGAATGCCGGCCTCCATCTTTACGTTTCCGCGCTGGAGAGTCACCACATCGCCGTCGCGCAGATCCTTCGCGCGAGCCGTGGCCGGACTGATCAGAGCCGCGTTGCCCCAGACCTGCTTGGTCATCGGGTCGGGAGCTTCCTGCATCCAAGCGTTGTTGGCGAAGCGTCCATCCCAAGCCGCGGACGAAGGGAAGAACCCGACTTCGATTCCGCCCGACGCCGGTTTCGGCTCGGCCGCGACGGCCGCGGCGATGCGCTTGGCGTCGGGGGTGACCTTGAGCGGCTCCGGCGCTTTGCCGGGAATGACGCCGTCGTTTAAAACCTTGCGCCACGTCTTATCGCGCTCGGCGGCGGGCCATTGCGCCGTCCAGTAATTCTTAACGATGTCGTGCGCTTTCGTGTCCTTGGAGCCTGTGATCAGCGCAAGCAACTCGGCCACGTTCCTGCCGTTGAAGATCGGCTCGATGACCGGTTGTTGGATCGACGCCACGCCGGTCGCGGTGATTCCATCGCTCCAGCTTTCCAGGTAATACGATTCCGGGAAATGCCACTTGGCGGCCGCGGCGGTTTCGTTTTCGTCCGGACCCAAATGGATTGAATTCGCCGCCTTCGATATGGCGGCCGCGAATTGCAAGTCCGCCGGCGCCGTATAGGCCGGGTTTCCGCCCAATATCGCCAGCGTGGAAACCTGCCCGGAATTCAGTTCCGCCGTCAGATCTTTCAGCGCGTTCACGCCGCTCTCGACTCGATCTTCGGGCGTGGCTTTGTAAAACTCGATCGTCTTGCCGAGCGATCCCAGCGTCTGATTCATCAGGAACGCCAGCGCATGCACCACCGGAGGCTGGCGGGGGCTGGTAATCACCAGTGCCTCGGGACCCGCGGCTTTCAGGTCCTTCACGGCCGCTTGTAGAAACTTGGTGCGGCGGTCGTTATTCAGAACCGGCATGCCCGGCAAAGCGCCGAGCGCGATCGCGACATCCACCGCAAACTGCTTGATCTCCGAGCCGGCCATCCTCAGCCGATGATCCGCGTTCGCTCCGGTAATCGAGAATTGGCTCTCTACCGAATACAGCCGGTTGACCTTCTCGAAATCTTCTTCGCTTGCCACGCGACGGCGAGACGAAAACTGTTTGGTGGGGAGCGGAGTGGTCCAATCCCAACCCAGAAAATCGGAATCGAGCGCCAGAATGCACTTCGCCTTATCGAAATTGGTCTGAATCTTCACCGGCTCACCAAAGGCGAGCATCGCCCCTTCATGCCCATTGGTGCGCTGGAACGATTCGTATTCGATCCATTTGGCCTTGGGGAACCGTTTCAGCGTGTCGGTGCGCAGAGCCATCAGCGACGGCGACGTGACGCTTTCGCTCAGGAATCGCACGCCCGTTCCATCGCCCAGGTTCAGCCCCTTGACGTAAGCCTCGAAGCTTTCCCAGCTCGTCTCTTTGGAATTTTGGAGAATCCTGGCCGAGCGATCCGGATCGTAAAGATTCAGCAGCGAGCCTTGCGCCAGCGCCGTCGCGGCGCCTTGGCTGAAAGGATGATCGGGATTTCCTTCGATCTTCGTCGGCCGTCCGTCATGTGTTTCGACAAGCAGGCCAAACACCTGCCCCGCCAACGACATGATCGACGTATAGAAATAAGGCTCGCCAGGGGAGTAATTCTCGACGTTTTTCGAGATCGGGAATATGTGCTCGACGGGACGGCTGCAAGCCGCGAGTCCAGCCAGGCCGAACGACGCCGCCATTATTTTCAAAATGTGACGGCGGGAGCTTCCATCCATCTCGATTTCGGTGACGCTCGGAAATTCGCGGGCCATCCATTCGCGGAATTTCGGCGTGTTGGCGAGCTGGTCGAGGCTGCGCCAGTATTTCGGCCCGTTTTCGGGCTTTTTTATGTTGATCAAACTCATCGGTGACACCCCGAACAATTCAGCGGCGGGTCTAAATGTTTCTGCTTGACGATCTCCTCGCCGATCGCGCGCGGATCGCGATCCGGAACCCAATCCAATTTGGTGACCAGCTCCGCCGGACGGATGTTCGGCGCGGGATCGCGGTGGCACTCCAGGCAGAAGGCCATGTTCAACGGCTTATCCTGGTGAACCTCCACCATCTGATCGATGCGGCCATGGCAACTGACGCAGCTCACGCCGGCGGTTACGTGCGCCTCATGATTAAAGAAGACGAAGTCCGGCAGGCGGTGAATTTGCACCCACGGAATCGGCTGGCCCGTTCGGAAGCTTTCGCGCACCAGCTCCAGCCGCGGGCTGGTGTCCTTGATTTTGGTGTGGCAGTTCATGCAGACTTGCGTCGGAGGCACCGCCGCGAACGCCGCCTTATATACGGTGTAGTGGCAATAAAAGCAATCCAGCCCAAGGTCGCCTGCGTGCAGCTTGTGGCTGTACGGCACCGGCTGCACCGGCTGATATCCGGTGTCGATCACCGTAGGATAGGAATAGTAAGTGTAGGCGCTCACCGCGGCCACCGCTCCGAGGCCGATTACCGCGCCGGCGATTTTGAGAA
Organism: Bryobacteraceae bacterium; assembly: GCA_036557165.1. GTDB lineage: Bacteria > Acidobacteriota > Terriglobia > Bryobacterales > Bryobacteraceae > Palsa-187. The sequence goes on along the minus strand of DATBIA010000100.1, from coordinate 113,958 downwards.
TCAGATCAGAAGATTTTGGAAAGATGGCAGCCATTCGTACTTTTTATGGACAACTGTGGGGGCTTTCTACTTTTTCTATCATAGCCGCAGATGTTCCGCAAGTGGAGCAATGATTCTTGTCTAAAAAGAACGCATCCAGTATAACAAGAATCTTCGGCGACCTCAAGGTCAGGCCGAAGCTGATGGTGCTTCACAACCTTTTTTTCCTGGTGCTGGCCTGCGCCACGTATTTCACCCTGATTCCACTCTATGAGCGGCAGGTGGCGGACGCGCAAAACCGTGAGGTCCAAATCCTCCACGAAGCGCGGGCCGCCAGTCCCCATGCCGATCTCATCGGCGCTCAGTTGCCAAAGGATGCGTACAGCAGGGCCGTGTGGCGCGCGCGGATCACGCTGTTTCTGGTGCTGGGCGTAATTTACGTGCTCGCCGTGGTGCTGCTGGAGTCGGTGATCATGCCGCTGTATGTGTATCGGCCCTTGGATCGAATGCTCGAGGCCGACGCGGCGACGCAAGCCGGCGACCGCGAGCGCGAGCTGATTCCGGAGCGGGAAATCCTTGGCGACGAGATCGGCTACTTGATGCGCTCGCGCAATAAGACGGTCGAGTCGATGCGCCGTCATGAGGACGAATTGGCCGCGGCCCTGCGCAAGCTGGAAGAGCAAGACCGGCTGGTCAGTCTAGGTCTGCTTTCGGCCAGCGTCGCGCACGAGCTGAACACTCCGCTGGCCGTGCTGGCGGGATCGATCGAGAAGCTCCTTGAAACCTCCGACGATCCGCCAACGCTCGATCGGCTGGCGAGGATGCAGCGCGTGACGCAGCGCCTGCGCCGCATCAGCGAAAGCCTGGTCGATTTTTCGCGCGTGCGTAACCAGCGATTGGAGCCGCTTGGGCTGCGTCATCTGATCGACGAGGCATGGTCGCTGGTAGCGATTGATGAAAAAGCTTCGAGCATCGATTTTTTCAACGAAGTCGGCGCGGACGACCGGATCGTAGGCAACTCCGATCGCCTTGCGCAAGTATTCGTGAATCTGCTGAGGAACGCGCTCAATGCGGTCGATCCTTCGCACGGGCAGATCGTCGTGCGCTCGCGCCGCTCGGAGCGGTCGGGCGAGCCGGGTATCGCGGTGCGAGTGGAGGACAACGGCCCCGGCATTCCAGCGGATCTGCTCCCGGACATCTTCAGCGCTTTCGTGACGACTCGTCTGGACGCGCGTGGCACCGGACTTGGGCTCACCGTCGCCGACGGCATCGTCACCCAGCATGGCGGCGCCATCGCGGCGAGCAACCGCGGCGAGGGCGGGGCGTGCCTGGAAGTATGGCTACCGGCTGAGCCAACGTGATCACCGCGATCTCATCCGCGAACGAACAAGCTTTGAGATCGTGAAAAAACCTTCCACGCTGCTTCACGATTAAAGCTCGCTGGACTCTTGGTGTGGAAGAAACCGCAAAGCTGCCCCGGGGCGAATAAGCGATACACTATCTAGCAATGCGCCGCGCTCTTGTGTTCGCCTTGCTGCTGTCCGGCTTCGCGGCCGCGCAGCCCCTCCGTAAAATCGTTCTGAATTTCCCCACGCGCAGCGGCGCGTCGTGGCCGTTGTTCATCGCCAAAGAGGGCGGCTACTACCAGAAGTACGGTCTGGACGCGACGCTGGTTTTCGCCGGCCATCCGAGCGGAATCGCGATGGTGGTGGGGGGCGAAGCTCAGATGTCCAGTTATTCGCTGGAATCGGTGATGCAGGCCGCGCCGCGCGATTCGGATCTGGTCGTAGTTGGGAGCTCGCTCAACAAGGCTTACTTTGCATTGATGACGCGGAAAGACGTCGCGAGCGTGAAGGACCTGAAGCATAAGCGCCTCGCGGTGAGCTACATCGGCGATCCGCCCTATAACTACACCATCGCGCTGCTGCGCAACTTTGGATTAGGCGCTCGCGACGTGGAGTGGCAAGCCGTGGGCACGGACGCCAACGGGCGCGCCGCCGCGCTCTCCGCCGGGCGAGTGGACGCAACGCTGCTGACGCCGCCCGCGTATTTCAGACTTGAAGAAGCCGGGTACAAGCTTCTGGCGAATGTCGCGGACTACGACAATATCTACGCGTCAACGACGTACCTGATGAAGAAGGACACGATCGCGGCGAATCCCTCGCTGCCCGAGTCGCTGATCAAAGCGCACGCGGAAGCCATTCAGCGCTTCTACCGCGACAAGGATTTTGCGATCAAGGCATATCAGGTCTATGACAAGCAATCGGCCGCGGACGTGGGCCGCGTTTACGACGCTTATGCGAAAGGCAATTTGCTGGAACGCGTGCCGTACGTGCCCGCCGCGGCGCTCAAAAGCGTCCTAGATCAGCAAACCGATCCGCGAATCGCGGCGGTGATGAAGGGCTTCGATTTTCACAAAACGATCGACAATAGCATTGTCGACCGGCTCGTAAAAGCAGGTTATTTTGAAATGCTGTTTGGAGCGGGGATTAAATCGGAAGAGCAGAGGAAATCTAAACTGGCGTACCGTTGAAAGGATCCGCGATGAGAAAAATGGCGATATTTCTGTTGGCCGCCGCGGCGTTTGCGCAAGCGCCCGAGTCCCGGCCCGTCGGCACGCTGAGCCAACTCATGATCGACGTGATCTATCCCACGTCCAACGCCATTTTTTACATTGAGCGGACGCCCCCGCAGACGGAGGTGGACTGGGAGGGCGTCCGCCAAAATGCGCTGACCCTCGCCGAATCGGCGAACCTGCTCATGACGCCCGCCAGGGCAAGAGACAACGCCAAGTGGATGGCCGACGCCAAGTTGCTGCTCGATGCCGGCGCAACCGCTTACAAGGCCGCGCTCGCTAAGGATACGGCGGCCATTGTGGCGCTGAACGATCCGTTAAATACGGCATGCGTTCAATGCCACATGGACTACAGGCCGAATTACCGCCGCCGTCCAGCGGCGAAAAAGTAAGACCAGCCAAAGCTCGTCAGCACCACTCCCTCGCGGTCGCGGCTCGGAATCGGCGCTTGCAGTTACAGCGTAGTTGCCGAGCCGCGACCGCAAAGGCGCGGTCCTCTGACGAAAGGCGCTAACCTTTGCCCAAGCTCCGCTCCAACGTCTGCGCCTCGGTCAAATGCATGCGCAGCGCCGGAAGCGTGTCATTGATCCAGGCCTTCAGCTCGGGATCGTTTGTAGACTTGAGCTCTTTTTCGAACATCGAGATCGCCTTCTGGTGATCCTGCACCATCTGCGCCGCGAAATTGCGATCGAATTCCGCCCCGCTCATATTCGACAGCTTCGAGTATTCCGAGGTCGTATTGGGCTTGTAATTTTCGACTGTCACGCCCTGCTTAGAGGCCAGATTCTCCAGTTGCTGCTGAGCTTTCATGTGATCGCTCGCGACCTTCTGAGCCAGGTTTTTCACTTGAGAATTGGACGTTTTCTGCTCGGCTAGCTGTCCCCAGGCCACTTCATCCTGGTTGCCTTTGGCCGCATCTTGTACGAAGGTGCGGTCGGAGGAGCTGAGCGACGAGTTTGTCGTTGCCGCCCTGGGATCGCGCTGTTGAGCTACCAATGCGCTTCCCAGAAGCGCGGCAATTGCGGATATGAAAAGTAGTCGATTCATTTATAGAACTTCCTTCCTAGGAATTGACTTTCTCCTTTCGGGAGAGAAAACCGCCGCGCGCCCCGTTTCGCCGTGAGACGCATGTTTTTTCAGTCTGAAATAAGTAAGATAGAGGAATTATGAAACCCGCCGCGCTGGTCTCTCTGCTGTTTTCGGCCTGTATTTTCGCCGCTCCCGTAAAAAATTGCGGCGAGCTGGCTTCGATGTCTTTCGGCACCGACGTCAAGATCGAATCGGCGAAACTCGTGAACGCCACAGGGAATTTGCCCGAACATTGCGACATTCGCGGCGTGATTTGGCCGGAAGCCAAGTTCGCGGTGAAGCTCCCCACGGCGTGGAACGAACGCTTCGAGATGGTGGGCGGAGGCGGGTGGGCCGGAACGATCAGCCTCGGCGCTGTCGACACGGCCGTGCGCGCAGGCTATGCCGCCACTTCCACCGATACGGGCCACGATGCACAAAAAGAGCCGGGCGCGTCGTTCGCCTATCCCGGACCGGACAATCCCAATGCCGCGCGCAAGGCGATCGATCACGGCTATCTCGCAGTGCATGAAACCGCGCTGCTGGCGAAGAAGATTATACGCACTTACTACGGCGCCGATCCACGCTACTCCTACTGGGTCGGGTGTTCCACCGGAGGTCGCCAGGGGTTGATGGAGGCGCAGCGCTATCCCGAGGACTTCGACGGCTATGTGGTGGGCGCGCCGGTATTGTATCTGAGCCATCTTCAGATGAAGGCCATCTGGAATTATCTGGCGATCGGAAACGGGCCCGGCATGATCAAACCCGAAAAGCTGCCCGCGCTTGCGGACGCGGTGTACGGCAAATGCGATGCGATCGACGGATTGAAAGACGGCATCATCGAAAATCCGCTGAAGTGCGGCTTCGATCCCACCAAGGATCTGCCGCGTTGCTCCGGCGATTCGGACCACGCCGATTGCTTTACCGGCGCGCAGATCGAAGGGCTGAAGAAGGTCTACGACGGCCCGCGCGATTCCAAAGGCAGGCAGCTTTTCCCCGGTATGCCTCCTGGAGGCGAGGCGATGACGCCCGCCGGGCGCGGCGGCCAGCTTCAAAGCGGCTGGGCGCGCATCGGCGAAAGCTTCAATCTGGCCGACAGCTTTTTCAAGTTCATGGCATTCGATCCCGCGCCCGGCCCCAACTGGGACTACCATACATTCGATTTCGACTCCGATCCCCAGCGGCTCACAGCGATCGGACTACGCATCGACGCGACCATTCCGGATCTGAGCGCCGTGCGCGCGCGCGGCGGCAAGATCGTGCATTACCACGGCTGGGCCGATCCGGGCGTCACGCCGAAGATGTCGGTGAATTACTACGAGGCCGCGATGAAATCCATGGGAGAAAAAGAGACCAAGGACTTCTACCGCTTCTTCCCGGTTCCCGGAATGTTCCATTGCGGTGGCGGCCCGGGCTGCGGCAATGTGGACTGGCTCACGGCGGCGGTGAATTGGGTGGAGAAAGGCGTGGCGCCGTCGATGCTGGTCGGCGCGCACATCGAAGGCGGAAAAACGACGCGCACGCGCCCCATCTGCGCGTACCCGTCGATGGCGAAATACAAAGGCAGCGGCAGCATCGACCAGGCGGAAAACTTCACCTGCGTGGCGGAGTGAGTTGCATTGGTAGGAAATCAGATTGCGCCGCGCGCGATTTTCAAGAGAGGATGGAGTTGGAGCCGACAGACTTTGGTGATGGTTTAACTGACGCTCGATTGTTTGCTCTTACAATGGATGCGGATCGGATGGCCCTAATTCCGGAGACAACATGGACAGCATCAGTGTGGATTCGATACCACTGAAGAGATTGAAAAACCTCATCGAGCGCGGCAAGTTCGCGATTCCGGAGTTGCAGCGCGAATTTGTTTGGAACGCGCGAAAAGCCTGTGATCTGATCGATAGCGTTTACCGAGAGTACCCAATCGGAACGATCCTCATCTGGAAAACGGATAGGCGGAACGAAAACCAACTCAGGAAGCAATTTCACATTCTGCCGCACTTCAATCCCGCTAATCGGGAGATTTATTTCTTGGTCGATGGACAACAGCGATTATCTGTGCTGTGGCACCTTCTTCGGGGCGAAGCCAGTTCAGTAATGAACGCCGATGGGAAGAATGTCAACTTCAAGAGCGTGTACTTCAATCCGTCGGCCGCCAATGGTGATCGCCCATTCGTATACCGCGAGCGTGTCGCAGGCGAAACCACAACGGCGCTGGTGCCGGTTGTCGATCTTCTCTCTTCCGGATGGCGGCGCCGTCTCCATGGCCACGGTGTGCGTGCGATTAAGCGGATGGAGGACTGTCGAAAACGGATTCTAGACTACAAAGCGATACTGGTGTTCTGTGAGACCAATGATCGCGCTGAAGTCCGCGACACATTCATCCGAATCAACGCTCTGGGAATGCGCATCGGCGCGGCTGATACTGCATTCGCTCGCGCGTCGAAACTTGACATGAGAGGCCTCGTTCGCGATATTCAAACCCGACTCGAACATGGATTTGACCGCGTTCAGCGCACGACGATTCTACAGACGTTTGCCTTGGCGTTAGGCGTCCAAGACCGCGGCGGGCGGGCAATCGATTCCCTGAACAAGAAGTTAGAGCGTGACGATGAACGCGCACGATTTGAGCGTGCTTTTCCCGCATTGCGAGAGGCGATCGCATCTGCTTGCGATTACTTTGTCCATGACCTGGAAGTACCAAACTTCGATTTCCTTCCTTCTGAGCCGATGCTCATGATGCTCGCATTGTATTTCTTTCACAAGGGTAATGGCCGCCCGTCCCGCGCCGCAAAGGGGAGAATCTCACAGTGGTTCTGGGCTACGGCCGTTGGCGCTCGGTACACTGGCCGCGGATACCGGCCCAATTTACGTGCTGACGCCGAGTTTATGGAACGCCTCGCAAGAAACCCGCGGGCGCATGCTTCGTGGAAGGTCCGAGTTCGCATTCAGTCGTTGTGCAACACGGAATACGGTCGTCCAGGCCCGATCAGCAATGCTTTCTTTTGCCTACTGAGGTCCCAAAAGCCGCGCTATTTGGAAGACGGCACGCCGATTCCACGCGGCGAAACGTCGAGCCGAAAGAACGGCAGCGACAAGCATCACATCTTTCCTCGTGCACTGGCGGCGCAGAATGGTATCGCCCCCGAACGCTTCAATAGTATCTTGAATATCTGTTATCTGGTGGCCCGCGACAACCGGAGCATCGGTCAACGAGCCCCCCGGAAATATTTCGAAGATGTTCCCCCGAAGCGTCCACGCCCGCAATCTAGCCTTGCGCAGCCATCTGATACCCTCCAAATCTGATCGAGGGATCTGGGACCGGAACACTAAACGCGGCTTTAAGTCCTTCTTGCTGGACCGTGCCTGGGTCCTGGCACGCGCATTTGAGAGAAAAGCCGGAGTTCGACTCTTCGAGCGAACCAGAGATTTTTAGCGAGCCGTGTTGGCGTTTGCGATCTGACAAAGACAGTTTCGATGACGTTCGAATAAGCTCCTTCCGCCTCTTCCCGGTGGAAAGAGCGGGAGGCTTTCGAGGTCGAAATCGTCGATCTATCGTTTAGGAGCGCCACGTGAGCCGAACAAAAACAAACCGAATCCCATTTCCGCATCCCGGCGAAACCCTGCGGGAAGACTTCCTGAAGCCGTTGAAGATGAGCGTCAATAGGCTCGCCCTCGAGCTGCGCGTTCCTGCGACGCGACTCACCGAGATCGTTCATGGACGTCGCGGCATTACCGCCGACGCGGCGCTGCGGCTCGCGCGTTATTTCGACACCACGGCGAAATTTTGGTTGAATCTCCAAGCCTCCTACGATCTCGCGGTGGCGTACGACGTCAAAGCGGAAGAGATCGAACGTTCTGTTCATCCGACCGGCGCCGCGTAACCTTTTTCGGCGCTGAGCCGCTCCCGAGTACGATGCGGCTGTCTCGTCAGCCAGGCGGGATTTCGACTTCGATGTACGCTCCAGGGTACGTAGCCGATATCGCGCGCATCACAGCCGGCCTCCAGTTCCGAATTCGAGTCCAGTCGTTTCGTCTCGAGTACAACAAGCGCAAGCCGCCGTCCCGCAAGATTCTGCTGATAGCGGATTCTCTTGTCGGCTGTGATCATTGCGTCGAAGCCGTCGTCCTCGGCCGCCCGAAGAAGCTCTCCATTCGTCAGCTCCGCCCAACCCCGCTCATAGGCAGTCTCCACATTGTGGCCGAGGAGCCAGTAGCGCAGCGGCGCGGGCGTGCTATGGTCGAGCAAAATCCGCACGGATGGGGTCAGGCCGGAACGGGATACTCTAAGCTCCGGACCGCGTGTTCCAAGACCGCGTTCACCTGTTCGCGCGATACGCCGGGAAACCAATCGAGAAACTCGTCGATAGTCGCCCCGCCTTCTAAATTCGAAAAAAGAGCGGAAACCGGAACGCGCGTGCCCCGGAAAATCCAGACGCCGCCGAGCTTCTCGGGATCGCGTTCCACCGCGGGGCAGATTGTCCAGTCGATCATAGCAGCCCTCTATCCAATCATAGTCGGCGCAGTTGTTATACTGAAATTCTAATGACTCTCGACGAACTCGAACGAGAATATTCTTCGCTCCGCCAGCAGGCCGACGCTGTGCGGAGCTATCTTTGACGCCTCCTCCCGGAAAACCCAGCTAGGCAAGCTCGAACAAGAAATCAACAATCCCGACTTCTGGTCCCAGCCGGAGAAGAGCCAGAAGATCATGCAGGAGCGCAAGCGCCTGGAGGAGCAGATCGCGCAGGATCACAAGATCGCCTCGCAGACCTCCGATCTCGATACGTTGTTCGAACTAGCCCGCGAAGGCGAAAACGTCAACGGCGATCTGGAAAAGGAAATCCGCGCGCTCGCGACGCATCTGGAATCGCTGGAAAATCAGATGCTGCTTTCCGGCGAGAACGATTCCCTCAGCGCCATCGTGACGATCCACCCCGGCGCGGGCGGCACGGAAAGCCAGGACTGGGCGGAAATGCTTCTGCGCATGTACCTGCGCTGGGCTGAGCGCCACGGCATGGAAACCGCGGTGACTGACCGGCTGGAGGGCGAAGGCGCGGGGATCAAATCGGCGACGTTTGAAGTGAACGGCGAAGACGCCTACGGTCTGTTGCAAAGCGAAGTCGGCGTGCATCGCCTGGTTCGCATCTCGCCTTTCGACGCAAACGCGCGGCGGCACACATCGTTCGCCTCGGTCTTCGTATATCCACAAATCGACGATGAGATCAAAATCGATATTCGTCCCGAGGATCTGCGGGTCGACACGTTTCGCTCGTCCGGGGCGGGCGGCCAGCACGTAAACCGCACGGATTCGGCTATCCGCATGACGCACCTGCCCACGGGAATCGTAGTGCAGTGCCAGAACGAGCGCAGCCAGCACAAAAATCGCGCCAGCGCGCTCAAACAACTTCGCGCCAAATTGTACGAGCACGAAATGGAAAAGAAACAGGCCGAAGACCGAAAGGTCGAAGATTCGAAGCTCGATATCAACTTCGGCAGTCAGATCCGCAGTTATGTGCTCGCGCCTTACCGGCTGATAAAGGATCACCGCACCAAACTCGCCATCGGCGACGTGGATCGCGTGCTCGACGGCGATTTGGACGAGCTGATCCACGCCCATTTGGTCTTTCGAAAGACGGGCAAGACGGCGTCCGATAAGGATGAGCCTCTCGATTAAGGAAGCCGCCGCAAGGATTCGGGCTGGCCGATTAGTCGCGTTTCCGACGGAAACAGTGTACGGCCTGGGCGCAAATGCGCTCGATTCGGCCGCGGTCCGGCGCATCTACGACCTCAAGGGCCGCCCATCCACCAGCCCTCTTATTGTGCATGTCGCTTCGGTCGAGATGGCGCGGGGGATTGTAGCCGAATGGCCTGCCATCGCCGCGGATCTCGCCGAGCGATGGTGGCCCGGTCCTCTGACACTGGTGCTTCCGAAGCGCGCCGCGATCCCCGACATTGTGACGGCGGGATTGCCGACCGTAGGCGTTCGAATGCCGTCGCATCCCATGGCGCTGGCGTTGATTGAAGAAGCGGGCGTGCCGATCGCGGCGCCCAGCGCCAACCGCTTTACGGGCGTCTCTCCCACCACCGCGGAGCATGTGCGGGCCGCGTTCGGCGACGCTGTGGACATCCTTGAAGGAGGGGCTTCGCAGGTGGGCATCGAGTCGACGGTCGTCGCCATTGAAGATGGAAAACTGAAGCTGCTGAGGCCCGGCATGATTTCGCTGGGCGATCTGGAATCCGCATCCGCCGAAGCGGGCTCGGCGCATCCTTCTCCCGGTATGCACGAGCGGCACTACAGCCCTCGAACGCCGTTGCGGCTGGTCCACGATCCGCGGGAATTGCCGGACAATCGCGGGGCATACGTGTGGTGGCGGACGTCGTCCAACAATGAGCACGCCGTGCGCATGCCGCCCGATCCGCCATCCTACGCCGCCCGCTTCTACGCGGTCCTGCACCAGCTCGATTCCGAAAATCTACCGTGGATCGCAGTGGAGTTGCCCCCCGACGGCCCCGAGTGGGCCGCGATTCACGATCGTCTACGCCGCGCCGCCGGGCCGAAATTCTAGAGCCTGCCGACACTCCGAGCCGTGAGGCCAAAATGATGCGCCGCGGCAAGCACATGCCGGTCGCTCGTCCAAACCTCACGCTCGCCCGAATCCTGAGCACATACCAATTGCAGGACATCGCCGGAACGTAGGATGAGATCCGGGGGCAAGGTGTCCATGGCTGCATTGACGCGGCGAACAAGGCGTCTATCCAGGGGGACCAGTGTCCAGAGGCCCTCGTCCATGTGTTTGCGGAGGGCCCGCAGAAGGTCCTTATATTGAGCGGAGGTTAGCCCGCCTTGGCGGAAGTGGCGGTGAAACGCGCAGCCGACCTCGATGATGGACCATTCGGACGACACCAGCGAATCCGCGTCGTGAATTAACCGGCGCACTGGCTCGCAGTCGGGCTCGTTAAGGTAGTACTTGGCGATGTACGCCGAATCGAGGTACATCTACCGGCCGCGGTCTTCCTCAATGAATGTCGTACTGTCTCCTTTTAGCGGTGGAAACTCATTCCAAAACCGGCTCATATCGGGAAATTTCAGCCGCCGCCGCGGCGGCTTTGAAAGCGGCCGTAGTTCCGCGACAGGGTGACCGTGACGTTCAATGACGATGATGGATCCTTCGGCCGCCTCCCGCACTAGTTCGGAAGTTCGGATGTGAAGATCCCGAATGGAAGCGTTTCTCATTTGCTACATTGTAGCAAATCTTGTCCGCTATCGCGCGCTTGTCAAAACTCCATCGTAAACAGCATCTGTTGCGATTGCGAGGTGCCCCCGGCTGTCCGCGGACGACCGGGCGGTTGCCCCATTGGCTTGCGCGATCCAAAGCGGCCTGGTTTAGCGAGCTATCGCCGCTCACCAGGATTTCCGTCTCGCTGACGTGGCCGTCCGGCGACATATTGCCGTGAAGCACCACCGCCTGAACGACAGGAGTTCCCGACAGGGCGAGAGGCCGGCCATTCCCGAGCGGCGTGAGGCTGCGCATTCGCATCGCCGGATTCATCGCCCGCCCCACGCCTTGCGGAGTCAGGCCCGTAGTTGTGAAAAGGGGCTCTGCGCGCAAGGGGGATCGGTGACGCTCTCGGTGCGGGCCTCCAACAATGGTGCGGCCGGTCTCCGTAATCGTGAAGCTTCCGGGAAACTGCTTCGCCGCGCTATAGTCGTACCGGACGTAGACTCCCGGAGCGGGCGAGTAGGTGGTAAGCAGCCCTGTGGCTGCGTCTACGAGTATTCTTACTCGTCCCAATCTCTCGATCCGGTGAAGGTGCGCCCTCCGGCGCCGGTCATGGTGAGAACGCAGTTCTGCCGCGCCCCGCTCAAGTTCCCAGACGCCAAGCGCATCGACGCCTGCGGCCCCATTGGAGGGCTCACGAAGAAGATGGCTTCGCGCACCTGCAACAGCCGCAGCGGAATCATCCCGCCCGGCTGGTTGCCGTAGAATATGCCCTTCGTCGAATCCAGGGCAGGCTGTTGAAATTTCATAATCTTGGCCGTGAAAACCCTCTATCCGTGTCGTGGCCTCCCTATCCATCCGGTGAGCTTCCCACGCTATTCTGGAACCAGTCCGCATGACCGGCGCGAATCCAGCACAGCCTCAGCATCCCCAAGTGAATCCATGGATCGTGGCGATCTCGGTGATGTGCTGCACCTTCATGGAGGTGCTGGACACCACGGTAGTCAACGTTTCGCTGCCGCACATCGCGGGAAATCTCTCGGCGACTATCGACGAAGCCACTTGGGTATTGACTTCGTACCTGGTGGCCAACGCCGTCGTCCTTCCTATGACCGGATGGCTGTCGAATCATTTCGGACGCAAGCGGCTGCTGATGTTTTCCGTGGTGGGCTTCACGACTGCGTCTTTTCTCTGCGGCATCGCGCCGTCGCTGCCGCTGCTGATCCTGTTCCGGCTGATGCAAGGGGCCTGCGGAGGGTCGCTCGCGCCGCTGTCTCAAGCCGTCCTGCTCGAAGCGTTTCCGCCCGAAGCGCGCGGCAAAGCAATGGGTTTCTGGGGACTTGGAATCGTCGTCGCGCCGGTTCTGGGTCCGGTTCTGGGCGGCTGGCTCACCGACAGCTATAGCTGGCGCTGGGTGTTCTACATCAATTTGCCAGTCGGCATTTTGTCGATCATCCTGGTGCAGATGTTCGTGTTCGATCCGCCCTACATCCGCCGGAGCGAAGCAGGTGTGGACTGGTGGGGCATCGGCATGCTGATCGTTTGGATCGGCTGCTTGCAGGTCGCCTTCGACAAAGGACAGGAACTGGATTGGTTCGGCTCGCGATTGATTACGGGCTTGGTCGCGACGGCCGTTGTATTTCTGATTGCATTCGTGATTCGCCAATTGATGGCCGCGCACCCGGTGATGAACCTGAACGTCTTCAGGCTGCGAAGCTATTCGGCCGGCGTCGTGCTGATGACGGTGCTTGGATTCGTGCTCTATGGAAGCATTGTGCTACTGCCCATCTGGCTGCAGACGCTACTGGGCTATCCCGCCGTTACAACCGGCTTTACCATGGCTCCGCGCGGTCTGGGTTCGATGCTCGGTATGCCGCTGGTGGGCATTTTCGGCTCGCGCTTCGATGCGCGCAAGGTCCTCGCGGGCGGATTGGTTCTCGGCGCCGCTTCCACTTGGGAGCTATCGCGGCTGAATCTGGACGCGGGCTTCTGGAATCTTTTTTGGCCCCAGGCGATTCAAGGCTTCGGGCTCAGCATGGTGTTCGTCCCGCTTACCACCATCTCGATGAATCCCGTGCCGCGCGAAGAGATGGGCAACGCCACCAGCATTTACAACCTGATGCGCAACCTGGGAGGCAGCGTCGGCATCGCGATTATCGCCATGCTGAACACGCGCTATCAGCAGAAATACATCGCGATTTTGGGAGCGAATGTGACCGCGACGAATCCGGAAGCGATGCGGCGGCTGGACGCGATCAGGTCCCTGTATCTATCGAAGGGGGCCGGGCATGGACTGGCCGAACAACAAGCCTATGCAGCAATTTTCGGGATGGTGCAGCGCCAGGCCGCCATGCGCGCGTTTGTGGACCTCTTTCAATTGCTCACGATCGTGTTCCTTCTGATGATCCCGCTCACGTTGATCATGCGGAAGCCCAAAGGGGGCGAGGGCCCGAGCGCCGCTGCGCATTAGTCGCCTCGCGTCCCTAGCGCGCTTCGATTCTTCCGCTCCAAGCGAAAGCGAGTGAAATCGTGCCCACGATTTCGTTCATAAAGCTTCCGATCGACGCTCCCGGCGCCGGGGCAATCACCTTTTTCGGCGAGGGGCCGGCATAATCGTGCGCCTCGATGCGGAGCCGTAGATGCTCGCTCAACGCGATCTTGAACCCGGCGCCCACGTCGCCCACGGCGAGCGTCTCGCGCGTATGAGTGAGCGCGACGAATTGGCCCAACGGCTGCGCCGCCGATTCGCGCCCCGTTCCATCCAGAATTTCGACCCCTCCGCCCAGCGCCAGAAATGGGCGCACGCGCGATTCCGTGGGCCGAGGGTAAATCAGGATATCGCCCGCGATCGTGTGAGTGCGCCTGCCGAATCGCACCGACGCTCCGTTCGAGGACGCCTCCAGGTTGCCGAAGCTGTAGAGGTAGCGCACCTCTCCCCCAAAATGACGATAGGTGTCCTCCCCGCCGTAAACGCCAACCGCGGCGCCATGGCCAAGTCCAGCCGAGGCCGTCGCCGATGCCTGCCTCACGCTCAAATTGGGCGCGTAGCCGAGTCCTCCGACTACGCCAAATTCCCAAATCTGGGCGGAGGCAACGCCGCTTGCAATCGTTGCAGCGCAACACAGCTTTTTCCAGTTCATGTTCTCTCTCTAAGCCGAAGTCTCGCGCTAAGGCGCGACCACCCGCACCGGAAGCGAGGTGGAGGAGCCGCCTTGCATGATGGTTAGGGGAACGCTGGTTCCTTCCTGCACGTGGGCCGGAACCTGGACGTTGATTTGGTACACGCCGACCTCGCCCGGCGTGAGTCCCGCAAAGATAACGTTGAGGCTCGCCGATCCTAGCGTTACCGTAGGAGGCGCATCCACCAAAGCTAGTGGGCTCAGCGGCGCCATGGCGCCCAGGTCCGGCAGTGGCGCCGTGGTCCCCATACCCGTGAGATAAATCGTGAGGCTCTGGTTGGGATGAATCGGATTGGTCGGGTCGATCAGTTCCCCATTATCGTTGCGGATCACCGTCGCCAGCCCGGTCTGCGTTCCCGCGGTTCCAGTGCGGAAAATCGCGGGCGCCTGCGGCAGGATCTTGAAGCCATAGGCGGAGCTCGTGCCGCCCGGACCACGCACGAGAATTTTACTGGCTCCGGCCGGCACAAACGGCAGTTGCCCCACGATGCTCGACGGGGAAACGCTGAACAGCGCCAGCGCGACGGAGTTCACCGTGACGCACACATCGCCGAGCGCGGAAGGCAGTGGAAGGCCCGCGGCGGAAACCGAGCCCGGAGCCAATCCCGCGCCCGCGACCCTTACAAGTCCGCCCGGCGCCACCTCATCCGAGCCATCCGCCGCGTTGCTCACGCTCGAGATGGCCGGTATCTGCGTAATCGCATCGAAATCCGGGGCAAGCTGAGTGATTCCCGAAATCGTCAGCAGGAGAATCGAGCTCTGATCCGCCGGAACGGCGAGCGTCCGGATGAACGGAAGTATGGTTTGGCCGATGAGGCCCATCGGGGGCGTATTCAGGTAGGAGGGCAACAACGGAGCTTCCGTCAGGGCCGTCCCGTGATATGTCGTTAGCGTTCCCAGGTCCACTCGCTCGATCAATCCCGCTCCGCTGGCGCTCTGGGCGGTGGCTCGCAGACCGACGCCCCCCGCGACGCCCATCCCGGACGAAGACGCTGTAGTCGCCGGGAACTGCGCGGCGGGAACCAGCGCGGCATTCAGAACATTTACATCCGCCAGGAAAAGATTGTCGCTGAAGGCGCCGTAAGCCCCGGCTAGCGCGGTGAAATCCTTGCGCGAATCCACCCATGTGGCCACCGAGGAGTCATAAAGCATGACGTTGCCGTCCGGCAGGGCCAACATCAACGAGAGATTGCCGGGGGATTCCGCCAGAGCGCCGTTCGCCGAGGATAGACAGTTTTGGTAAATGCCGAGATTGGCAGGCGGATTGGCGACGCCATTGGCAAAATCGATCCGGTCCAGCGCGGACGAACCCGAGCCGCTGCACGGGTTCTGGCCGGCGATGCGGGCCGTGGCAAATATGTCCGTCAAGCTCACTCCGAGGGTCCGCGGGTAATGCCCGAAAGGGAACAAAATCGGAGCGGCGGGCTGCAGCGTATCCAGGTCGAAGACGTTCGCGATCTGTGAGTTGTCGTTGCCTACGATCAGGTATCGCCGGTCCGAAGTGATCGACATTTTCATCGGCGTATTGCCGGTGCGCAGCGATGCGACCAGTTGCAGGGTCGCCGAATCGTAGACCAAAACCAGGTTCTTATCCTGCCGGACGATGTAGACCCGGCTGCGCACAGGGTCCGCCAGAATGTCGACCAATTTCCCCGGGACGTTCACTACGGTTCCGCGTTGGTTGAAATCGCGAGTATTGATGAGCAGCCTGACCGGGAACGGAAGATTCACGCCCGCCGAAGTCGCGATCGTGAGCGGAATCGCGGTCGTGCCCTGGGCGCCTTGAAAAACCACCGGGTCCACCTGAATCTGCACCTGCGCGGGGGCCACGCCAGAGGGCGTCAAAATGCGGATTCCCTGGGTTCCTTGCGGAAGGGACAGGGTGAAGTCCGCGCCTGTGTTAGCTGGATCTACGATATCGACCGTCTGCGTGATCACCGCGCGATTGCAGGCGTCGCCCTGGAACATCAGGTCTTCTTCCTGGGTGGCAATCTGGGGGGTCCTGTAAAGTTGTCCGATCGGCAGGATGGTAATCCCGCTGACCGAAGCCGCATACAAGATTTGATCGTCGCTGGAAATGATGGAGCGCCCGGCAAGGTTTTCCGGGATTCGAATTCGTTCGCGGACCGTGAGGTTATCCGTATCCACGATGTGGAGCACCGGGCCGTCCCCCGTCACCGTCTGTTGAGCGTAAATCCAATTGCGGCCCAGGTCCCAGGCGTTGGTCCCGATAATCGGGGGCGCAGTATTCGAGCCCCCGGGATTGGCGCCTCCAGGATTCGGACTTCCAGCGTTATTTGGAAACTGAGCCCAATTGTAAGACTGCTGGTTCAGGCGCCGAAACAAGACCCAGCCGGCGAGCACATTAGCGGCATCCCGATCCACCGCTACGGCGAACGGGGTTAACGGCGGAGAAGTGGTGAATACTTCGGCGGTAAGCGCTCCCGAGGGGACGGAATAGCGCAGCAAAAGATACTGAGATGCGGTTTGCACCGTGGCCATCACCACGATAGTGTTGCCGTCACCCGAGACTCCCGCGCCGGCCTGAACGATCTGGGGTGGAAACGTAGCCAAAGGGGCCGGCAGATTCAAGCTCACGAGAGTTGTCGGGGCCAGCGCTGTCGTCTTTGCGCTGAACGGATCGATGAGGAAAATCCCGGTGGTGGTCACCATGAGGGCTTGGCTCCCCGCGCCAAATGCCACCGCAAGAGCCGATCCGTTGAACCTTGCGTCCTGCCGCCCGCCCGTCACCAAATCGAAGACGGTCAATCCGCCTTGGCCTTGGGCCCCTGGCGGCGCCAACTCGCCTACCACGAGAAAACGGTCGTCCGCCGACATCGCCAGACACGATGGCGGCAAAGGAACGCCCAACGGCGCCAGCAGAGCGCGATTGAAGGTGCTCATCACCTCGATCTGGCCCGCGCTCAAATTGGCGGCGTACACGTATCCGCGGGTTTCGTCCAGCGCGATATCGGAAACCGTCCCGCGAATGGGGACCACCGTCCCAAAAGCCGCACCGGCGCAGGGGATCGCCAGCAGGATTCCGGCCGGTAGCATGGAAACAAGACAGGGAACGATTTTTGGCCCAAGCCGCATGAATTCTCCGATCGCGCGATCCGGTGGGATTGCGTGTACTTAGAACATTTCGGCCATTTGGACCGAGGACATTAGTGGCGGCGGCCTCAGGCGATCGATTTAGCGGCGCCGCGGCAGAGCCCTGGCGGGGGAACCGGCGGTTCCGGAGCCTTCACCCCATCGCCCGCTGATAAAGCTCCAGGGCGCCCGCGACATCGAGCGGACGCGGATTAAATCGTCCGGTCCACTGCGCGGCAGCTTCTTCGGACAAACGGGGAAGAGCCGACGGGGGAACCCCCGCTTCGCGCAGGGTGAGCGGAAGACCCGCAGCCTCGGCGAGGTGGCGCAAACGGCCCTCCAGGTCACTGGCGTGAAGCTCGTCGTAGCGGCCGCCCGCCACTGGCCGATTCCAGCGGACTACATGCGGGAGCATCAGCGCCACCGCCACTCCGTGCGCGATGTCGTAATGCGATTGAAGCGGCCCGGCGCAGGCGTGCGCCGCGCCCAGCATGGAGTTTTCCACCGCGAGACCACCGAAATGCGCGCCCAGCAGCATGGCGCCTCGGGCGTCCAGGTCGTTCGGATTTTCCAGGATGCGCTCGAAGCCGGAGTCGATCAGCCGCCATGCCGACCGCGAAAAACACTCTGAGATCGCCGTATGCCGCGTGGTCACCAGCGTTTCCAGCGCGTGAGACAAAGCGTCGTATCCGGTGGCGGCGGTCAACTCCCTGGTTTGGGACAAGGTGAGCTTGGGATCGAGAATCGCGGTGCGGAACGCGGCTTTCGGGTCGCCGCAAGCGATTCGCTGCCCGGTCGCGGGATCGTGGAAGATACAGAAGCTTTGCGCCTCGCTTCCGGCGCCCGCGGTCGTCGGCACGGCGACCATCGGGAGCATGGCGCGAGCCGCCTTCCCGTAGCCCCGATAATCGCCAATCCGTCCGCCGTTGGAAAGCAGGAAATTGATTCCCTTGGCGCAATCCAAGGAACTGCCCCCGCCGATAGCGGCGATCAAATCGATATTGTGCGGCGCGGCATATTCACGGCCGGCCTCCATCATCGCCGCGGTCGGATTCACGCCAAAATCGTGAAACGCGAAGACCTCCATGCGGCGCGCCTTCAGCGACCGGATGGCTTCCTTGGCGTGTCCGGCCTCCACGATTCCGGGATCGGCCACCAACAGGCATCGCGTGCCCCCCAGTTCGCGAGCCACTTCTCCCAGCCGTGCAAATTCGTCGGCGCCGAACACCACCCGCGTGCGCGGGCGAAAATCGAAAGGGGTCACCGCGTCCCTCGCTCGGCTCGGATCATATTGTCAGGATACTTCAGCGAGCAGCTTTTTAATCCCATCGACGCACAGCGCCGCGGCGTGTTTCGAAGGGGGCTGCAGGCCTCCCACGAGCTCTTCCACCGCAATTGGGGTCAGCGCGGCCAACTCCGGGCGCGACTTGCCGCTCATCCACTCGGTGAGCGCGCTTCCCGCCGCGATGGAAGCCGTGCAGCCGCGGATTTGATAGCGCGCCTCGATAACCCGGCCGTGCTCAAATCTCGCGGAAAGCCTCAGCATATCGCCGCAAGCCGGGTTGGACACGTCCACGGCGATCGCCGGAGGCGGCAGGACGCCCACGTTCCGCGGGTTGCGGAAGTGATCCAAGACGCGTTCCGAGTACATGTGTGCTTCAATTATCGCTGAGTGCCCGACGAAGCCAGCCTGACCGTAGTCGCCGCCGCGATTCGGCGCGACGGCAAAATTCTCATTGGCCAGCGCAAGCCCAATAGCCGTCATCCGTACAAATGGGAATTTCCCGGCGGCAAGGTCGAGCCTGGGGAGGAACCGCGCGCGGCTCTGCGGCGCGAACTGAGGGAGGAATTGGATATCGACGCGGAAATCGGGGATGAAGAGGGGAGCTATACGGTAAGCTACGGCACCGGCCCGCGGATTCGTTTGCTCATTTTCGGCGTGGGGGTTTTTAGCGGCGAGCCGCGCAACCTCGATTTCGCACAAATCGCCTGGGTCGCGCCGGAGCGGTTGCTCGATTACGATTTCCTGGAAGGCGACATCGAATTTGTGAAGCGCCTCGGCTCACGGTGAAGCTGCTATGATCGACGGCGATGAATTACTTTCTGGCCAAAACCGATCCGGAAACCTATTCCATCGACGATCTGGAGAGGGATAAAAAAACGGCATGGGACGGCGTCACCAATCCCCAGGCCGTGCGAGCCATAAAAGAGATGCGGCCCGGGGATCGCGTCTTTGTTTATCACTCCGGCGGCGTCTCGGGGGTAGTGGGACTGGCGATGGTCCGATCGGAGCCTCGGCCCGACCCAAAGAATCCGAAATCGGCGGTGGTGGATCTGGAATTTGAGGGGAGAGTCGATCCGCCCGTGACGCTGAAGGAGATCAAGGAATCGGGACGGTTCGCCGATTGGGCCCTGGTGCGGCAGGGACGGTTGTCGACCATGGCCGCGCCGGAGAAGTTCGCCGAATGGATGCGGAAGAAACGTCCAGGCGCGAAGATTTAGACACCTCTAGTAACAGCCCGCCTCCGCGCGCCTTTTGCAGGTCGTCTAGCAATTGAGGACTTCGAGCAGAATTTCAAACTCGCGCAGAAATAGCTCGCGCTCGGCCTCGCGGACCGCTTCGGGGAGGCAGCCTCGATAGAACTGGGCTTTCGCCCAATGCTCGACCACTACGGAAGGGGAGTCGTCCAAGCCGTTCAAATAATCCTGGAGGTCTTCGGTCTTTTCTTTGATCGGCATGTTGAGCCAAGCCTGGAAAACGTCCCGATGGCTCTGTGTGAGCGCTTTGCGGCTTTCGTCCCGCCCAAAGATGCTGATGAGCCCATGATGACGGTAGATGCCCGAATTGGGATCGCGCAGAGAGGCCAAATAGGCGAGCCTGCCGAAAACGGTCGGAATATGGGACAGGGTATTCTTGAACAGGTCTGCCGTAGCAGACCGCTCTAACATCACCTTTGGCCTAAATCGCGGCATGGCCTCCTCCAATGTCGCAATTCCGATTGTAATCCAAGCGCAATTCCTCGCCGTTAAAAATCCTTAGGACGCATTTCGAGTACTGTGTGCTCCAGGACTCCCCATGCGCCGGAAGCGCCCCGGAGTGGTAAACTCGTCCCTTAGCTCATGTTACTCGCAATCGAACGGGCGCTGTGGTACGTAAACATGGCGGCGGCGGCCGTTCTGTTTGTGCGCGTGTACGCGCAAGGTCTAGTGAAGGCCTATCCGTTTTTATTCGCGTACCTGTTCACGGATGCACTGGAAGAAGTGGTGGCCCTGAGCTTTGCCAACCCCCACCGGAAAACCCTATACGCCGAAATTTATTTTGCCGGTCAGACCGCCAAGGCCGTGCTGGCTGTTTTCGTGGTGCTGGAGCTTTACCAGCTCGCGCTCGTTCAACAGCCCGCGCTCGCGCGGTTTGGCCGTCGAATGCTGGGGTATTTGTTTTCCATCGCCGTGGCGATAGGCCTGGTAAATCTGCTCTTCGAAGTCGCGCCGGCGACCGCGAAACGGAACGCCTTTTACGTGGGCTTCCTGGGGCTGGAGCGCAGCATGGATCTGGTCGCTTTCATCGTGCTGATTTTGATTAGCGGCTTTCTGCTCTGGTTCCCGGTGCGAGCGCGCCGCAATGTCGCCTTGTGGCTGGGCGGATTCATGATTTATTCGTTCTCCCGCTGGACGGGGTTGCTGCTGAGCGCCCTATGGCCGTGGCTCACTCATCCGTCGAGCGTCGCCATGCTGGCAATTTCGTTAATCTGCACCGTGGGTTGGATCGTCTTGCTGAAAAAAGCGGGCGAAAAGGAAACCGTCGTAACGGGCCACGCCTGGGATCGCGCCCAGGCGGAGCGCCTCACAGTTCAGTTGGACGCCATCAATTCGAGGCTGGTGCGCGTAGCTCGGACTTCCTAATATTTAGTTGTACAAAACCACCACCACCCCCGAGGTGGACCCGGCCCGCGGATCGTTGCCGAGCCGCGGCACCGCAGATTGGAATATCAGCTAACTAACCGCTAATTTGGGCCGGTCCACTTTCTTCGCCGATTTTTTTAAGCGAGAGCCGATAGTTTCTAATTCCCGGAAATTATCGCAAATTTCGCCATTGCTTTTTTCAGGAGACTTTAGTATGCTAAGTCGGAACCAGTAGGAGTCTATCCGTATGACTGAACTGCTTGCAGTGGGCGCGATTGCCGCCGCCGCTTCTTCGGTGAGCGCGATCGGATTCTGGTCTTGGATCCGTCTTTCGCCGCGGAAAGGGCGAAGCGAGGATTCGGACGCTTCCATCGAGTTTTCCGCGGAGCGTTACGAGCCCATGATGCGCCTGCTCGCGGACGATGACGGGGAGTTCCTGCGCGGCCGCGCTTGCGGCAAAGTGGCTGCGCGCTGGGATCGCGCCCGGCGGCGCGTTTTCCGCCTCTATTTGAAAGATCTTGCGGCCGATTTCCGGAGACTGCACGCGGAGGCTCGCACCCTGGTGTCCGAATCCCCGGAACAATATTCCGAGCTCGTTGGCGTGCTTATGCGCCAGCAAGTTGTCTTCTTACGCGCCATGGCCGCAGTCGAACTCCGGCTCGCTCTGAATTCCGCGGGAATCGGTCGCGTGGACGCCCGCAAGCTGATTGGCGTGGTCGATGCCATGCGCCTGGAACTTGACCGCTCCGTCGCTCTGGCCGGCGCTGCGGCCTAAGCGGACTTCGATTTTCACCTTTTGGGAGCGATGTGCGCGCGCCACACCTCCGCGAACGCGATTAACGCTCGCGGCTTTCTACGGCCCGCCAGCATTCGCACAAACTCCACGCCCGCCCAAACAAAGTAAAGCGTGGTGACGGCATACGCCGCCGCGGGCCAAGCAATTGGGATCAGGAACAAAATAAACAGCGTCAACGCTTCCCAGAAGGCCAATTCCATGTTAATCAGGAACATGAGTCCGACCAAGGCCTGAGCCAAGGTCATCGTCAGTTCCCTGCTCTGGCGCGCGTCGAAGACCACTGGGGTCAATCCGCCGCTGCTAATCGAAAGCAGAGCGGGCAATAGCGCGGGCAGCAGCGCCCACTGGCTGATGTTGCTGGAAACCATGTTCATCAGCGCCATGGGAGCCCGGTCCACAGTGCGGGCCCAATAAAACGTCGAGGCCATTTCGGGAAATTCCGTAGCGATAGGCGTGATCAACTGAAGAAAAACAAAGTCCGGCACGCCCACGAGCGCGGCCAGGGAAAGCACGCTGGCCAAAAACGGCTCCGTCGAGTAGGCAATAAAGAAACCTCCGCCGGCGAATAGCGAGAGGATAATGACGATCCGCAGCCTGCGGGGAGACGTCACAATCTTGCGCGGAATCGCCTCCATGTCTTCGATAGTTTCCGCATCTTCGGGGGGCATTCTCTGCAAAATCAGCAAGTACGACGCGTACATAGCCAGCAAGACCGCTCCGTCGATCAGTGAGAGCGACCCTTTCCAGATCACAAAGCCGAAATAGAGCAGCGGCGCCGCCAAGCCTAGCACCTCGATAGCGTGATGCTCCCGCAGGTGGATGCCGCGAAGAGGTTTCCCGGTACGGCGGCGGTGGACCACCGCGGCGGTGAAATAGATCACCGGCCATCCCAATCCCGTGAGCAGCCGCAACGCGCCTGTCAGGCTGGCGAGCAGCAAATGCGTTTCGCGATGCCACGCCCAGACGGCTTCGGCAGCGAACTCGGGCAACGTTTGCATCCAGGCCAGAATCGCCAAGGCGAACCCTTGCGAGATGAAAAACTGAGCGGATTCGGCGGCCCAGGCAATCATGAGCGCCGCGGCGAGGATCGCCGGAGCCGTCCACAGGATCGCCGCGGGACCCCTTTGCTGGATGCCGGAGGCGGCGAAAAATAGCAGAAAGGAGAATGGAATGAGGGTGGGCGGGAACAAAAGCCCATGGTACAACGAACGTATGCCGAGCCATCGCCCCGCGATCCGAGTGGAGACGCCGCAGCGCGCCTACGACGCTGTGGTGGAACGCGGATGCATTTCGCGGCTCAAGGAATTCGTTCCGGAGCGAGCAGGCCAGCTCTTCGTCGCCACCACCGCCGATGTTTGGGAGCTGCACGGGACGGCCCTGCGCCAGGCGCTGGCGGGCCGGGCGTTCGAGGTTTTGTTCTTTCCCGGCGGGGAGACGCGAAAGCGCCTGGCCGAAGTGGAAACCCTGGCCGAGCGGATGATGGAGGCCGGCGGAGACCGCTCCAGCGTCGTGATCGCCTTCGGAGGCGGCATCATCGGCGACGTCGCTGGATTTCTGGCCGCCATATTCATGCGCGGAATTCCGGTGATTCAGGTTCCGACAACACTGCTCGCTCAAGTGGATGCGGCGGTGGGCGGCAAAACCGGTGTCAATCTTGTTTCCGGGAAAAACCTGCTGGGCAGTTTTCATCAGCCGCTGGCGGTGCTCATAGACCCCGACGTTCTGGGGACTTTGCCGGAGCGTGAATACCGCGCGGGGCTTTACGAAATCGTCAAGTGTGGCGTGATTCGCGATGCGGCTTTGTTTGAAGCGGTCGACGGATGCGCCGCGAGCATTCTGAAACAAGAGCCCGCGATTCTCGATCGCATCATCGCCGACTCGGTTCGAATTAAAGCGGAAGTCGTCAGCGCCGACGAACGCGAGGGCGACCTGCGGCGCATTCTCAATTTCGGCCATACGTTCGGCCATGCGCTGGAAGCGGAGACGGAGTACTCTCGTTTGCTGCACGGGGAAGCGGTTGCCTGGGGCATGCGCGCAGCCACGATTCTGGCGGAGAGAAGCGGACATCTCGCGCCGCCCGCGGCAGCGGCGATTCAAGACGCGATCGCGAAGTATGGGCCGATTCCGCCGCTCGACGGCATAAAAGCATCCAACCTGGTCGCGCGTATGGGGAGCGACAAGAAAACCGTTCAGGGCCGGACCCACTTCGTTCTGCCGGTTCGAATCGGCGAGGTTCGAATCGTTTCCGATATCGATAGCAAGCTGGTGCTCGACTGCGTCGAAGCCGCTCTCGCATGACCGGGACGACACCCCGCGGCGTCACGGGAGAACAAGCGGCCGCGCAGTGGGTTCGCGAGATGTTCGGCCGCGTGGCGGGCCGCTACGATCTGCTGAATCACCTGCTTTCCTTCAACCTCGATAAACGCTGGCGCTCGCAGCTGGCCGCTCGCGTCGCGCCCGTGCTCACACAGCCCGGGGCGCGCGCCTTGGATTTGTGCTGCGGAACCGGCGATGTGCTCATTGCACTAGCCGGGCAGCCCGCTGCGGTATTCGGGGCGGATTTTTCCCACCCCATGCTGGTAGCCGCTCGCCATAAAATCAACGCTCGCGGCCTCCCTAGTCCCGTATTGGAGGCAGACGCCTTGATGCTGCCTTTTGGCGACGCTTCACTCGATCTGGTCACGATTGCCTTTGGGTTCCGCAATTTTGTGAATTATCGAAGAGGCCTTGACGAATTGCTGCGGATACTGAAACCTGGAGGCACGGCCGCGATTCTCGAGTTTTCGCAGCCCACCGGCCGCGTCTTCGGATCGTTGTACGGATTCTTCTCGCGATTCGTGCTGCCGCGCGTAGGCGGGCTCATTTCCGGCTCTCCCGACGCCTATTCCTATCTTCCCGAATCGATCGGCAAATTCCCGGGAGCGGAAGAATTGGCGGCGCAAATGCGCGAAGCGGGTTTCGCGGAAGTCGAGTTCGGCCGGATGACGGGCGGAGCAGTCGCGCTGCATATAGGATGGAAAGCCAAGAGATAGCGGGCGAATTCCGCGCTGATTCGCCAGCCCACCATCGTGGTTAAAATCCAAAGAGGGCGATGGGAGCGTCGCCGGCACCTTTCCCGCGAGGTCTCATTTGCTTCCGTCCACGTTGGAACACTTTCGTACACATGGCTGGGTCCGCATTCGCGCCGCCTTCAGCGCCGAAGACGCGGCCGCAATGTGTGACGTGATCTGGGGCGCGCTAGCAAAGGTTGGAATCGTTCGCGACGATCGGTCAACTTGGACCGTCCCGCGACCCGAACACCTGCAGTACCTGAAGAGCGATCCCGTTTTTCAAGCGATCGGGAGCGCGCGTACGATCGCCGCAATCGACCAGGCGCTCGAAGGACAGCCTTGGGAAAGACCGGGTGATTGGGGCGCCTTTTCCTGCAATTCCCTACCGGGCGCGAATGGGATGTGCCCAGCACGGGCTGGCATCTTGACGGCAACTACGCGGGCCGCCTGGCGCCCCCCAGCGGCGTGATGGCGCACGCGATGCTCAGCGATGTTGGACCGCGTTGTGGAGGAGTGAACATCCTCAGCGGGTCACATCGACTCGTGCACAGGTGGTTTTCGGAAAATCCGCCGCCGCAGGATGCTCGAGCGGCGCAGTTCCGGAAATCGCTGGAACGGCATCCCTACCTGCGCGATCTGTGTACCGCCGGCGATCCCGCAACACGTATCGCCCGCTTCCACGCACGCGTCGAAGAGGTCGATGGAATACCGCTGCAAGTCGTGGAGAATACCGCATCGGCCGGTGACGTGATCCTATTGCACTCGTTACTCCTGCATGCCGCCGCGCCGGTCGCGCATCTGGGTCCGCAGCCACGCTTCTTGCTGAGCAAGGGCTTCCACGAGCGCTACTGGTGAGCCAGGCGCTTGCGCTACCGCCGACGGGCGATAACTTTTCGCGGGATACACTAGAGGACATGTCAATACCGTCCGTCAGTGGCCCGAAATTGGAAATCGCGGCGCCCGTTTCCGGCGCTCACGCGGAAATTCTCACGCCCGAGGCGCTCCAGTTCCTCGGCCGCCTGGCCACCCAATTTGAAGACCGGCGCCAGGAATTGTTGGCGCGCCGCAAGGTCCGGCAGACGGAGATCGACGCGGGCCGCTTTCCGGATTTTCTCCCCGGCACCGCCGAGATTCGCGCGAAAGAATGGACGGTCGCGCCGATTCCCGCCGATCTGATGGACCGGCGCGTGGAGATCACCGGACCGGTGGACCGCAAGATGATCATCAACGCGCTCAACAGCGGCGCCAGCGTCTTCATGGCGGATTTCGAAGACGCCAATTCCCCCACCTGGAGCAACAACCTGGACGGCCAGATCAACCTTCGCGACGCCGTCAGCCGCGCCATCGAGTTCACCAGCCCGGAGGGCAAAGCCTACAAGCTGAACGAGAGGATCGCGACGCTGCTAGTGCGGCCGCGAGGCTGGCACTTGAACGAAAAACACGTGAAGCTGGGCGGCAATGCGATATCCGGCTCCCTGTTCGACTTCGGCCTGTATTTCTTCCACAACGCCAAGAACCTGATGGCGCGCGGGTCAGGCCCGTATTTCTACCTTCCTAAGATGGAGAGCCATCTGGAGGCACGGCTGTGGAACGATGTCTTCAATTTTTCCCAAGACGCGCTCGGAGTTCCACGCGGGACGATTCGGGCCACCGTGCTGATCGAGACGATTTTCGGCGCGTTCGAAATGGACGAGATTCTGTGGGAGCTGCGCGACCATTCCTCGGGGCTGAACTGCGGCCGATGGGATTACATGTTCAGCTTCATTAAAAAATTCCGTAATCATGCCGGCTTCGTTTTGCCCAACCGCGCCGAAGTGACCATGGAGCGGCACTTCATGAAGTCCTATGTCGATTTGCTGATCCAGACCTGCCACCGCCGTAATATTCACGCCATGGGCGGAATGGCCGCCCAGGTCCCGATCAAGAACGATCCGGTTGCGAACCAGCAGGCGATCGACAAAGTGCGCGCCGACAAGTTGCGCGAAGTGAAAGCGGGGCACGACGGCACCTGGGTGGCGCATCCGGGGTTGGTTCCAGTGGCGAAGGAAATCTTCGACGATCACATGAAGACTCCCAACCAGATCTCGCGCAAACGGGAAGATGTCCGGGTGACCGCCAAGGACCTGTTGGAGGTCCCCACGGGCACGATCACCGAAGCGGGATTACGCTGGAACATCGACGTGGGATTGCAATACGTCGAAGCTTGGCTGCGAGGGCTCGGCTGCGTTCCCATCTACAACCTGATGGAAGACGCCGCCACCGCCGAGATCTGCCGGGCGCAGGTCTGGCAGTGGATCAGGCACGGCGCGAAACTGGACGACGGCCGATGCGTCACCCCGGTCATGGTGCGTGAAGCAACCGCGCAGCAATTGGTCAAGCTCAAGGACCAATTGGGCGCCGGGCGATTCGACGACGCAGCAAAAATCTTCGAGCAAATGATGACCAATGTGGAATTTCCAGAATTTCTCACGCTGCCTGCTTATGACTACCTCGATTAGGCAGATCTTTAACTAACCACCGTTAAATTACGGATAGGTAAGGCGATATTTCACTGAAATTTGGCGCGGATACAACGCATGCGTAAGCGTCTTACCCACCTTTATTTAGAAGCCTAGATGACATTTCAGGCCTGAACACAGAAGTTTTTCCGTTTGACCAAATTCCGCTTCTGACTACACTGAACCCACTGCCAATGAGTCGTAACGGCATCCCGCGCTGTCCGGGAGAGGCCTTGCCGCGAGGCTCCCGGTGGAAATTGACCCGAACTGTATAGGAGAGCCTTATCCAAATGCCTTCGCGCCAAATTCTCAGTTGCGCCTTGATCGGCCCTCTCGTTTTGCTCACGCCTCTTGCAGCGCAACCTTCCAAGCATATTTTCCCCTCGCGTTTAAGTCCCAACGCCGCTGCCGCCAATGCCGCGGCGATGGGATCGTCCGCGGCGGCAACGAGTTGCGCGAACGGGATCTGCTATCACGGCGGCCCGGTGATGCTTGGCGCGCCGACCGTCTATTACATCTGGTATGGAAATTGGGCCGCCGATCCCACAGCCGTCAGCATTCTCTCTCATTTTGCTCAGTTCGACGGGGGCTCGCCTTACTACGCCATCAATACAACTTATTACGACGGCGCCAATACGCACATCTCCAATTCCATTAATTTCGGAGCCTCCTACAGCGACAATTACTCGCGGGGAAAGGTCTTAAACGATGCCGATATCGGGACCATCGTAGCTAACGCCATCTCCGGAGGCCATCTGCCGAGCGATAAAAACGGCGTTTATTTCGTGTTGACCTGGCAGGACGTTCAGGAAACCACCGGATTCATCAGCCAGTATTGCGGATGGCATACCGACGGCATGATCAACGGCGTCGATATCAAATACGCATTTATCGGCGACGCGAACACGCAAGGGCTGGGCGCGTGCGCCTGGCAGACGGGCAGCAGTCCGAACGGCGATCCGGCGGCCGACGCGATGGCCTCGGCGATTGCGCATGAGTTGCAGGAGTCCACGTCGGACCCGGACCTGAACGCGTGGTACGACAATCAGGGCGAGGAGAACGCCGACAAGTGCGCCTGGACCTTCGGGACTACCTACCGCGCCGGCAATGGATCGCTGGCGAACATGAATTTGGGCGGCCTGGATTTCCTGATTCAGCAAAATTGGGTGAACGCGGCGGGAGGGTATTGCGCGCTGACGGCGCCCAGCGGGCCGGCGCTCACCTCCATTAGTCCCGCGAGCGGCGGGCC
The DNA here is from genome assembly GCA_036557165.1 of Bryobacteraceae bacterium. Lineage (GTDB taxonomy): Bacteria > Acidobacteriota > Terriglobia > Bryobacterales > Bryobacteraceae > Palsa-187. The sequence continues at coordinate 85,351 of DATBIA010000100.1, read as the reverse complement.
GAACACTAGCACTCAAGTCACGATCGCGGGCGTCAGTTTGAGCGGCGGGACCGTATCCATTTCCGGCTCTGGCGTTACGGCAAGCAATGTGGTGACCGCCGCAAACCAGATCACGGCGAGTTTCGCCATCGCGGCGGGCGCAACCGCCGGCCCCCGCAATGTCACCGTAGTCACCTCCGGCGGAACCAGTAACGCGCTCGCCTTTACCGTGAGCGCTCCGCCCCCCACCTTGACCTCCATCGCGCCGGCCAGCGGCGTGACCGGAACGGTAGTGAACGTTACTCTCGCCGGAGCGAACCTGGCGGGAGCGTCCTTTAAGGGTGCGATCGGCGGAGTCTCCGTAAGTAATGTGATCTCCAGCGCCGTTCAGGTGACTGCCACGTTCACCATCGCGAGCAATGCCTCTCCCGGTTCGCGAAACGTAACGGTAACGACGCCGGGAGGAACCAGCAACGCCGTGACGTTCACAGTCAACAACCCAGTCACGACGTTCGCTCCCATCCGGATCAACGCCGGCGGTGGCGCCTACACCGATACTCAAGGCAATCTCTGGAGCGCCGATTCGAATTTCAACATCGGCACAGCGTTGAGTACAACCAATCACATCGCGGGGACGGCGGATCAGCCGCTCTATCAGACCTTGCGCCAAAGCCCCTTCATTTCTCACTTGATATACAGCTTCAGCGTCCCGAACGGGAACTACAACGTCACACTCGGCTTTGCGGAATTCCGCTTCGCGGCGGCGGGCCAGAGGATTTTCAACGTTGCTGTCAACGGAACGGTTGTGTTGAATAACTTGGACGTTTACCAGACGGCGGGCGGCAACACTGCGTTGAGCAAGACGTTCCCCGTAAGCGTCGCCGGTGGGCAGATCGCGATTCAGTTCATCGGAGTCAAAGACGACCCCATTATCAATACGATTCAGATCGTCAGTAGCGCGGGCAAGCCTTCGGTCGCATCGATTTCTCCGTCCAGCGGAGCCGCCGGGACGGCGGTAAACGTGACGCTGACAGGAACCGATCTCGCGGGGGCCTCGATCGGCTCTATGGCGGGCGTTACAGCCGGCAACGTACGATCGACGGCCACCCAGGTAACGGCCACTTTCACGATCGCGAGCACTGCGGCCAGCGGACCGCGGAGCGTGACCGTGAACACCACCGCGGGAACCAGCAACGCCGTCACCTTCACGGTAACCAGCGGAGCGGCCGCGTTCGGGCCGATCCGGATTAACGCGGGCGGCGGCGCCTACACCGATTCCCAAGGAAACGTTTGGAGCGCCGATTCGAACTTCAACGGCGGCTCGGCCCAGAGCACGACGAATGCGATCGCCGGCACGGCCGATCCCACGCTGTATCAGACCTTCCGTCTGGTTCCATTTAGCGCGCCCGTTACGTACACGTTCAAAAGCGTCCCGAATGGCAGCCATACCGTAACGCTCGGATTCGCCGAATCCCGATTTACCGGCCCCGGACAGCGGATCTTCAACGTCGCGATCAACGGTACGCCGGTGCTGACCAATTTCGACATCTACCAGACTGTGGGCGGAAACATGGCCATGACCCAGACTTTCCCGGTAACGGTCACCGGGGGCCAAATCGCGATTCAATACAGCTCGGTCAAGCAGGATCCGATAATCAACACGATTGCCATTCAGTGAGGCTCGCTCAAGGTTCCAGACCCTTCAGATACGTCACGATTTGCCACCTCTGCTGCTCGGGGAGGTGCGCGAAGGAAGGCATCCCGCGCTTTAGGGATCCGTTGCGGAGCACCCAGAAGATCGCTCCGGCCGGCGCATCGTGGACTTCGGGTTGCCGAAGCGGCGGGGCCTTATCGCCGCCCTCCCCTGTCGCGCCGTGGCAGGCGGCACATTCCCGCGCGAAGATTTTGGCGCCGGCTCGGCGGGCCGCCTCCGATCCTTCGAGCGGATTTTTTCTCGAGGTCGCGTGCGCGGGAACCCGCTCCAAGGGAGTCCCGGCGCGCCAGCCGGCAGCGGCCAGCAGAGCGAATACTGGGACGGCGAACAGACGAGTCTTCATCGCCTGCCTCCCCGGTTGCGGAACACGCGCCCAAATTGGCTGATCTCGTAGGACACTCCGAAGCGGAGCAGGAATCCCGCGCTTGTGTCTGTTAGCCCAAACCCAGGCGAGACGCTGAACTCCGTTCCGTTCGCCATCGCCCAGGCCACGGTCGGCGCGATGTAGTGAGATGTTTCGCGGAGGCCGAGCGAGGCATTCGTGCCCAATCCGCCGTACATTTCGACGCCGAGCTGGAAGTTTTCCGGGCAGAAGTTGCAAACCTCCGGACGGGCGGCGAGCGCCACCGGGCGGCTTGCCGCCACGGCATAACCAAATTCGAATGGCTTGTGGCCCAAGTTCTTTTCGGCAATCAGGTTTTCCGCGACCGTCCAGCCTTTAAAATGACTGCCGAGGATCAGCTTGGCCTCGATCTCGCGCTGCTTTTCCATCCTTGCCTCCGCGTTCGGGGCCGTCAGGTCCTCCAGGCCATCGTTGCCAACCACCTCCAGCAGGCTCTTGTCGGCGCCGTTGATATTTTCGAATTCGACGTACAGAACCGGATTAATCCAATGCTCGCCGGGAATCGGCCGAAAACGGTTCTCCCACCGGTACCCCGTGAAGATCGTACTCTCAGATGAGGTCGCCTGGCCATCCAGGTAGAATTCGGTTGTCCACCACGCCTTTGCGCCGTATTCGAGTTCCAAGGCCGAGCCCAGGAAACGATTCCCCACTTCGGGCGCGCCGGTGAGGTTCTTGGTGGTGATTTCGAGATTGCCGGGTTCCTCCATCTGATGCGTGTAAGTCACGAAGAATGGTCCTTCGGCTGCTTGGCTGACGCGGGGCAATAGTAATAGCAAGCCTGTTATGGCGGCTAGTCCCAGGCGGCCACTCCGGCCCTTACCCTTTAAGTTCTGATCCATGAATACTCCTTGGCATCGGGAAGCCGCGCTTCGCCGTATTTTTATATGCAACTGAGTTGCATAACAGTAACGAGATTACCATGATTTTGGCTTAGTTGAATATTTTTACAGCAAACTGATTGCATCTATAGCTGAATGGCATTAAACTGGACCTTTTCGGTCCTGTATTCAGCCGACATGGGGATCGGGCTCGCCGACGGAATCCAGCAGGAAAACGCCGGGCCGGACGAATTCCGGACCGCGCCGCTGTGGGGCTTGGGCCAGCGTATCTTCTTTCTGCACGATGGCCGGACCAAGGATCTGGTGCAGGCGATCCAGGCCCACGCCGGGGACGGTTCCGAGGCGAACCTGGCGATCTACAACTTCAACTCGCTACAGCCTTGGATTCAGCAGGATCTTTTGAATTTCCTGCGGTCGCTGTAAGACAAGGCAAAGGGCACGCGGGGAGCTGCCCCAAACTACAACGGCAGCTCCATGGGCATCGCCAGCGGCGCCTCGATCAGGAAATTCATCTCCACCATCCGCGCGATGGCGGCCCTGATCGAGGACTCCGCCGCCGGCTGAACGGTCATCACGAACGGCAGATTGCGCCAGTTTTCGGCGGGCAATTGCAGCACCGCGTCAATTGAGATATTTTCCGCGGCCAGGGCCGCCGCAAGCTGCGCGATGATTCCGGGCCGGTCCTCCACGCGGAAGCGCAGATAAAATGCCGATTCGTGCAGCGCCACGGAAATCGGCTTGTACTCTCCCAGCCGCGCATGCGCGAAGGGAGAAACCCGCTCCGGGCTGCCTCCCCGGATCTCGCGCGCAACACGCATCAGATCGCTGACTACCGCCACGCCGGTCGGATGCGAACCCGCTCCGCGCCCGTAATAAAACGTATCGGAACCGAACTTGCCGCGCACCCAAACGGCATTATAGGCGCCACGAACGCCAGCCAGAATTGTGGATTCGGGGATGAGGGACGGGCGCACCGAAAGGATCAGCCCGGCCGGCGTCTGCCGGGCGGCGCAGACCAATCGAACCGTGTGGCGCAATTGGTGCGCATAATCGAAATCCACGGGCGCGATGCGGCGGATGCCTTCCGTATATATGTCGGACGGAACGATACGCTCGCCGAAGGCGAGAGCCGAGAGGATCGCGAGCTTGGAACGCGAGTCGAACCCGTCTACGTCGGCCGATGGATCGGCTTCAGCATACCCCGCCTCCTGCGCCTCCTTGAGGACTTGCTCGAAGCTCGCGCCGCGCCGCTCGATTTCCGTGAGGATGTAGTTGCAGGTTCCGTTTAGGATGCCGTACAGCGTCGAGATCCGGTCGCCGGAGATTCCCTCCCGCAAAACGGCATGGATCGGGATGCCGCCGGCGACGCTGGCCTCCATCGCGAGATTGATCCGGGCGGCGATGGCGTCGTCCCACAGGTCGGCGCCGGCCATCGCCATCAATTCCTTGTTGGCCGTGACAACGGACTTGCCGCGCGCGATGGCGGCCTCGATAATTTCCCGCGCGACGCCCGCGCCCCCCACTAGCTCGGCCACGATATCCACGTCGCGCAGATTCACTACCTCGCGCCAGTCCTCCGTTTTGAGGGCGGCGTCGAAGGCAGGCGGAAACGTCTTCTTCGCGATCCCGCGCGAGCAAAGCGCCCGGACGTGCAGTGGAAACCCCAGTTTCAGCGCAATATCGCGCGCGTTTTCCGCCAGAACATCGAGAGTTCCCGACCCGACGTTGCCCAGGCCCACGATCCCCACATTGACGGCGCCCATCACTTCACCACCAGCCTGAATTCCACCTCAAGCACGATGGAATCCTCCGTCAGGCTCACGCCGGACACCGCAAAATCTTTCAACTCCGGCTTCACTTTGGCGCTCTCCGGCGACTGTTCCAGTAACTTGCGCGCCTGGTCGCGAACGTCGATTTTGAAATCCTTTCCAAAGCTCTGGGCGAGCGCGCTCCGCACCCTCCGGATGTAATAGGAATCTCTTTCCGTGGTGACATCGATTCTGTCCAATCCAAGCGCTCCATTCCGCGCCACCGGGGTGGCCGCCACGGTGAAATCGAAGGAATCGCCCATGCCCACGCAACGGCCCAACAGATCGAGCGCGCTCCGGCCACTAAACCGGGCCGTAATGCGCAGCCGGCCATTGGCGGCGGGTCCGATGCGGGGCGCTTCAAGATAAGCGTACTGGCAGTGGGCTTTTGGCGAACCGCGCACATATCTGCGCCCATCGCCGGTGAACATTTGATCGGCGATCAGGCGCTCCAGCGCGGAATAACGAAGTTCCAGTCCGGCGGCAAAACAAGGAAGCGCGGAACACAGAGCAAGCGCTGAGGTAGCGGCCAATCGGATCATTCTCTCGTGAACTCGGTGGGACTTGTATTATTGTACGCTCCATGCGCCTTTAGAACACGCTCGGTCCGCTGCGGTATCGCAACTCTCATTCGCCAGAGTTTGTACGTATCGAGACTACGGCGTCGCCAACGCGCATTTCTTACGAGTCTCCAGCCCTGGCAGGGCAAGAGAGCGGCTTCAGCGCGCGTGGAACTTTAGTCCCGGGCGGTTCCTGCTCATCCCGGAGGGGGCTTAGGAACCGGAATCTGACGCCCGGTTAGCTATACTTCAATTCCAAGAATCCAAAAATGCTTGCAGACAAGAGATTACCAATTGGGCGAGGTGTGTACGAACTCGGAGCTGAGCGATGAATCGCATTCTGTTGACTGGCGCTGGGTTCTCCCAAAACTGGGGAGGCTGGCTGGCCGACGAAATAACTAACCGTTTACTGAACGTCATCAATCAATCGCCCGATCCGGCGATCATCGAATCTTATTACGACGGAATTGCGGACGGAGGCAACTACGAAACCGTGCTGCAATCTTTTCAGAATCTGTATAGGGCCGACCCGGATAGTCAAGAAACGAGTGTTCGTTACGTGGAAGGCGCCCTACGGAAATGCTTTATCGAGATGGATCGGCTATATCAGGGCAAGGACGCAGGCCTCAGCAACGACGCGACCTACAATACGGAGGTGTTCCTGGCGCATTTTGACGCCATTTTCACTACAAATCAGGATAGGCTTGTTGAGACGCTGTTCGCCAACTTATTCAGCCCGCTCGGATTCACAAGGACCGACAAACCAAATCGGTCGGGCGTGATCGGCACCTCACTGCGGCAATCGTAAAAACCAGGCGAGCGGGTGCACGAATCTCGATAGTGAATCCCCACGGGGCTCAAGTTACGCGCTCCAAATCTTTCGATGTCGATGCATCCGTCCGGGAAACGTCCGGGAAACGTCCGGGAAACGCCCGTGAGCGACCTGTTTGAGACATTGCTCGGCGGATTGTCAGTGCTATCTCAGAGAACCTTAGTGGACATATTCAGCGATATCAATCAAGCCGAGCAACTGTTCCGCGATGCATTCAACGTCAACACTGCTTGAGCAGGTCGTTTGGGCGCGACGGGATCACGCAGCCCACATCGTGTACAGAAGCCCAATGTTGTATGGCCGTTGCGCAATTCGTGAATCCCAAAATCCAGCCCCTGAAACGGAGTCGATTGACAGGTTTTCTATACGTGCCGCGACCTGGGATCGACCAAGACGCGGTTCCGCCATACGATGTGTGTACAATGAGTGAAGGAAGACGTTTATGCCCGCGTACGCATCGAAAACCGGCAAGGATCGGCGGATCAACCTGCGCGCCACGTCGGTTCAGGAATCGCTGATTCGCGCCGCGGCGGACAAACGCGGCATCAGCATGACGGATTTCGTGCTGGAAAGTGCCTGTGCGCGAGCGGAGGAGACCATCGCCGATCAAGTGCATTTTGTCCTATCCCCCAAACAGTGGAAGGCGTTCACGGAGGCCCTCGATCGCCGGGCGCGGGTGAAGCCCCGTTTGCTCAAGCTGCTAGCAGAGCCGTCGGTACTGGAAAGACATTAAGGTGGCGCACGCGCCGCTGACTGGGCCGGAGAAGCTGGCCAAGGCTCACATTTTCGATCCGTTCTTTTGCGGGGTAGAATCGCTTGACCATTGGCTGAAGCGTTTCGCGAGGACCAATCAGCAGAGCGATCTCACCACAACCTATGTCGTTCATCGCGCCCATTGCGTCGTTGGGTATTATTCCCTTACGGCAGGCAGCGTCAACCGCGAAGATGCCGCCGCTCGGGTCGCGAAAAGAATGCCGAATCATCCCATCGGGGTCGTACTTCTGGCGAGATTGGCCGTCGATGAAAACGAAAAAGGCGCGGGACTCGGGCGGGCCTTGCTAAAGGACGCGCTACTGCGGGCCGCATCCGCCGCCGATATCATCGCCGTGCGCGCCGTGCTCGTCCATGCGCTCAATGAGGACGCCCGGCGCTTCTATATGCGGTTCGATTTCGAGCCGTCGCCCGTCCATCCCCTCCATCTGATGCTGCTGATGAAGGATATCCGCGCCTCGGGAGGGCAGCACTGAACGATTGCGGTCGTATGATTGTAGATTATGCGCCTCGCCTGCCTGCTTTCCGTGTTCGTCTTTTCGATGCTGGGGCAGGCGCCGCAGGATCTCCCTCCGGTGGCGACAAGTCCCCCTGACTCGCGCGATGTAAAGCTGCCGAATGGAAAATCCCAGCGCGAGGAGATTGTCAAGGCCGATTACAAGAAGAATCTGGAAGACGCCGCCAAACTGGTCCAGCTTTCGCAGGACGTGCGGGAAGCGTTGGAAAATGGCGATCGATACGTCGTCTCCGTGCGAACCATCAAGCAGCTTGATGAGATCGACAAGCTCTCCCGGAGCATCCGCGGCCGCCTAAAGCGCTATTGATTCGCGGAACAAGGTCGGTCCTCCGTCCGTATCCTCTTGGGGTTGCATACAGCGGCTTATCATAGGAGTTTCGCATCTGGGAGTTTCGCGTCTGAATTTCATATCGCCGATTTGAGGCGCCAGGGCGCCGTCCCCGCCGAATTTGAAACGCGCCGCGGGATGAGGGTCGTCCGCGGCGGATCGCGCACATTGTTGGAGAATCATGCCAAATAATCAATACTTCCCGTTCAGGATGTCCCCATGGAGGCCCATCTGGAGCCTCTTATGCGCGGCGGCCCTTCTCGCTGGTCCCGCAAGCGCTCAAAACGAAATCCGAATCGAACCTCCGGCGGGCGGCGTGAGCGGCTTCCGCCGGCTGACCCGCCCTTACCGCGCGCGGACGGTCCCACAGATCGATCTGAACAACTCCCCGCGGCTCGATTCTCTGATCCGCGCGGGCAATCTCTACGTCTCTGCCCAGGACGTGATCGCGCTGGCGATCGAAAATAACGTGGACATCGAAGTCCAGCGTTATGGTCCGCTGCTGGCCAGAGAAGTGTTGCGGCGCGCGGAGGGCGGCGGCGCCTTGCGCAGCGTGGGGCTCGGCGTGGCGCAGGGTCCGGAAAGCGTCAGCCTCGCGGGAGTCACCGTGAACGCGACCGGCGCGGCCTTGAGCGCGGGCAATGGAGTGAGTTCGGGCGGCGGAATCGTCACCCAATTGGGCCCCTCGATCTCGTCTCTCGATCCATCGCTGCTGGTTTTCACGAATTTCCAGCACGCCACCACGCCTCAAAGCAACACTCAGTTAACCAACACGACGACGTTAGTTCAAAGCACTGAATCTTTTCAAGCGGCATACTCCCAGTTTTGGGATTTCGGAATGAACGCCCAGTTAACATTTGCCTCCAACCGTTTCAAGTTCAACAGCCCCGCCTTCACGCTGAATCCCTACACCAGCGGAGACCTTGATCTGCAAGTGACGCAGAACCTGCTGAACGGCTTCGGGCCCGCCGTCAACGGCCGCAATATTCGCGTGCAGAAGAACAATCAAAAAGTCACCAACCTGCAATTCGAGCAGCAGGTGATCACGACGGTTTCCGCGGTTCTCAACTTGTATTGGGATCTGGTCTCTTTCCGCCAGGATCTCCAGGCCCGGCAGCAGGAACTACAGACCGCGCAACAGTTGCTGGAAGACAATCGCCGGCAAGTCGCCCTCGGAGTTCTCGCGGAAATCGAGATTACGCGAGCCGAAGCCCAGGTGTATACCAGCCAGCAGGACCTGATGGTCTCGCAGACCAACCTGGCGCAGCAGGAGACGGTGTTGAAGAACGCCCTGGTGCGCAACGGCGTCGCCTCGGCGGGACTCTCTGCCGTTCACGTTATTCCGCTCGACCGCATCGTGCTCCCCGGAAGAGAAGAGAACACTCCGCTGGAGCAATTGGTGAGCGACGCTTTGGCTCATCGTGTCGAGGTGGCGCAAGACAAGACCAACATCGAAAGTAACAAAATGAACCTGGTCGGCATCAAGAGTTCGCTAAAACCGCAATTGCAGGCCTTCGCGGAGCTTACCAACAATGGTTTGACCGGCGTGCTCGTCCCACCGCCTCCTGGTTTCCCCCCACCAGGCCCGGCCGTTAACTACCTCGATGGCGGATATGGCAACTTCCTGGCGCAGATCTTTCGGCGAAACTATCCCAATTATTCGGCGGGGTTCTCGCTCAATATCCCCATTCGCAACCGCGCTGCGCAATCCGACTACGTCACCAGCGAGTTGGAGCTGCGGCAGAACGAGCTAAATCTGCACAAGACGGAAAGTCAGATCGCCGTGGACGTCCAGAATGCGCTGATCGGATTGCAGCAGGCGCGGGCGCGGTACGATGCGGCCGCGCACGCGCGCGAACTCCAGCAGCAGACGTTTAGCGCAGACCAACGAAAGTATGAGCTGGGCGCGACCACCTCCTATCAGGTAATGCAAGACCAAAGGGACTTGGCCAACTCCGTCAGCACGGAAGTTCAGGCGCTGGCGAATTACACCCACGCGAGGATCGCCTTCGATCAAGCGATGGGGAGAACGCTGCAGGCCAACAACATTTCTATCGGCGAAGCGCTCAGCGGACGCGTGTCGCGGGCCTCGGTTCTTCCGAGGAATCTGCCGGCGGCGGTGTTGCCATGATGCGGCGCTTAGTCGTCTGCCTCTGCTCTGGGGCGATTCTGCACGCCCAAGAAGCTTTTATCGAGCCGGTGCGGCCCTCCACGCCGCTCGTGCGCTCCTATCTGGCTCCCGCTGTGCCGCCGATTCGCTTGACCGATTCAACGCGTTTAAGCTCCCTGATCCGCGGCGGAGCCTTATACCTCACCGTCCAGGACGCGATCGCCCTGGCGATCGAAAACAACATCGATATCGAAGTGGCTCGTTACAGTCCCTTGATTTCGCAGTGGAATCTGGAGCGGTCCGAGGCCGGCGGCGCGCTGCCGGGCGTCCCGAGCGGGGCTTCGCTCGCGGGTTCGGTCGCCAGTGGGCAAGGTATCGCCGGCAGTCAGGCGGCCGCGGGCGTGACCGGCGGCAACTTTAACGGCGCCAACTCCGGCACGGTAAACGCCAGCATTTCGCAAGTCGGACCCGTCACGCAGAACCTCGATCCAATTTTTCAGGGGGCCAGCACGTTCAGCCACATCAGCTCGCCGCAGGCCAACACGACGCAGACGCTGAGCGCGCTTCTGGTCTCGAAGACACGGGCCTACAGCGCTTCCTTGCAGCAGGGATTTCTGTCGGGCGGAAGCGTCACCCTCAGTTACACCGATCATTACTTGAACGAAAGCGCCGTTGGCGACTTCCTGAACCCTTCCTCCGCGCCGAACCTTTCTCTGTCCTTCCAGCACAACCTTCTTCAGGGCTTCGGAGTCGCCGTCAACGCCCGCACGATCGACGTGAACCGGATCAATTTAAGCAATTCGGATCTGAATTTCCGCACGCAGGTGATCGATACGGTCGCGAACGTCGTGAATTTGTACTACGGCCTGGTGGCCGCCGAGGAAGACCGGCGAGCCAAGAGCAGCGCCGTGGATGCGGGCGAGCAGTTCTATCGCGAAACCATGCGCCGGGAGGCGCTCGGCGCGGCTTCCCCACTGGATGTGACCACTGCCGAATCGCAGCTTGCCTCCAGCCAGAGCGATTTGATCGTTTCGGAGACCACTCGACGGCAACAGGAGGTACAACTCAAAAATCTACTGAGCCGCCGGGGCGTTCTCGATCCGATGCTGGCCGAGACGCGCCTCGTTCTGTTGGACAGGATTGTGGTGCCGGCGGCCGACGATCTACCTCCGATTGACGATCTGGTCCGGCAGGCGCTCGCGAACCGGAGCGATCTCGCGGTCGATCGCGCCAACGAGAGGGCCGCCGAGATTTCGGCTCTCGGGACCATTAACGGCGTCCTTCCCGCGGTTCAGGTGATCGGGGGGACCAGCCAGGCCGGATTGACGGGGAGGCCCCACGTCACGCCCTTCGGCGCGCCCGATCCGTCCGTGGTGGGCGGCATCGGAAACGGCCTCGGGCAGATCCTCCGGCGCGATTACCCCACGGAACGGATCGGCGCCTTCGGCCAGGTGCGCATTCACAACCGGCAAGCGCAGGCGGACGAGGGCATCGATCAGCTTCAGCTTCGTCAGACGCAGCTCAGCACCCGGAAAACGTTGAATCAGGTGCAGGTGGACGTTTCAAATTATGCCGTGGCGCTACGCCAGGCCCGGGCGCGATATCAGGCCGCGGTCCAGAACCAGATTCTTCAGCAGCAGCTTTACGACGCCGAACAAAGGAAATTCACCCTCGGCGCCTCGACCCCCTACAATGTGGTTCAGCAGCAGCGCGACCTGATCGCGGCGCAAGCCTCGGAGATTTCCGCGCTCGCTTCGTACAGCAACGCCCGAGTGGCGCTGGACGAGACGCTGGGGGTGACCCTAGAGGTGAATCACGTCACGATTGGCGAGGCCCGCACGGGTCATGTGAACCGGGCGTCGTCGTTGCCGGCGTCGCTACCCGCACCGGATCGATAGCGGATGCGGCAGGTGCAGTGCTTCCTCTAGGTGCTAACGCGAATGCGAGCGGCTGGTAGGATGTGAGGAGCGATGAATTCGACTGCCCGCGACCCTGTCGATGCCGGCCTTACCGGGATGGACGGTACGGCGGAACTCCGCGCCGACCAAACTGATGCCTATTTTTCCGCAGATGTCGAAACCGACGGTCCGATTCCCGGTCCGTTCTCGATATTATCCTTCGCGCTTGTCTACGCGGGCTTATTCGATGGTTGCCGCTTCCACCGGCCTAAATCCTACCATGATAAGTTCTACCGGGAGGTAAAGCCTATTTCCCGCCACTATGAGCCCGAGGCCCTGCGCATAAACCGTCTTGACCGGGAACGTCTTTGCCTTGAAGGAGAGACGCCGGCCAAAGCCATGAAGGATGCCGCCCTTTGGGTGAGGACCATTGCCGGTCCCGCTCAACCGGTCCTAGTCGCGTATCCACTCAGCTTTGATTGGAGTTGGCTCTATTGGTATTTCACACGCTTTTCCTCCGAGGGTTCGCCGTTCGCTTATTCCAAGTGCTACGACATAAAGACCGCATTCGCTGTTAAGGCGGGGATTCCTATTTCTGCAGCTGGCCGCTCCCGCGTTAATCCTTTGCTGCGTCCCACGCATTTGCACACGCACAATGCTTTAGACGACGCGATCGCGCAAGCGGAGATATTCGCGAATATTTTCGAGTGGGGCGGCGTGCGTGGGTGAGATTGCTGTTCGCCGCTCCCAGACTATAGATCGGATCGCCTCGCTTCAAGACCTTCTAAAATCCGCGGAAATTTACATCGGCGGTAGGGCCTGTGTCTACGCAACTGGATCGTTTGGGCGCGGCGAGGCGGGTCCTCATAGCGATCTGGACCTCTTTATTGTTGGAAAAAGGGATGGAAAACCGGGAGGTCAGGGAAAGGAAGGAAGCCTTCTAACGCGACTGGACGAAATCTGCATTAAGGCGGATCTTATCGAGGCTACACGCAAGATGCAAATCCCCGATTTTTCTGGGGACGGACGCTATCTAACGCACTATTCCGTTCACGAATTCACCAAGACCCTCGGTACGCCAGAGGACGATGTGACCAACACGTTTACGGCCCGCCTGCTCCTTTTGCTCGAAAGCCGTCCCCGGCTGGAATCAGAGGTCTATAGGGAAATTATAGAGGAAGTCGTTGCGGCGTACTGGCGGGATTATGAGGATCACAAGTCGGATTTCATTCCGGCGTTCCTTGCGAACGATATCCTCCGGTTGTGGAGAACGTTTTGCGTCAACTATGAGGCGAGGACCCAGAGAGTGCCGGCTGAGGAAAAAGCAGAAGGTAAATTGAAGAATTACAAGTTGAAGCACAGCAGGCTTCTCACCTGTTACTCAGCTCTTCTCCATCTACTAGCGATATACGGCGATCGCAAGACTGTTAGTCCGTCGGAGGCGATCGCGATGATCGGATTGACACCAACGGAAAGGCTGGAGTGGCTCAAAGACCAGCCGGACATGGCGTCAGCGCACCCCATGCTTTCTAACATCTTGACTCAATATGAACGTTTCCTAGAGACCGGAAATGCTGGCAAAAAGGAGCTTATGGAAAGGTTCATGGATAAAACGAAAAGCCAAGCCTACATGCGGGATGCGTCCACATTTGGCGATCTAATTTTCGAAGCGATGTCCAGGATTGGTAAGGGAAGCCGCTTCCACCGCCTTCTGATCGTATAGTGTTTGCGGGGCCATTCACAATAAATCTTCCCGCCCCGCGCTCTCCAGCCGCTTCACGAGATCCCCCACCTCCTGCGCGCGGCTCCGGTCGGCGATCAGCAAAGCGTCCGGCGTATCCACTACGATCAGGTCCTTCACTCCCAGCAGCGCCACTAGCTTGCTATCGGCATCCACATAGACTCCCGTGGATTCTTCAATCAGCGAATCGCCCCGCAGCGCGTTGCCGTGCCGGTCGCGTTTTTGTAATTCATAAATCGCATTCCAGCTTCCGACGTCGTTCCAGCCGATATCTCCGGTAGGAATCACCACCACGCGCTTATCCCGGGCCGCGTGCTGAAGCACGGCGTAGTCGATCGAGATGTTCTCGCACAGCGGAAATACCTCGCGCAGACGCTCCGCGAATCGCCGCGAACCGAACGGCGGCAACGTAGCGAGCAAACTGGCGGTCTTCGGCAAATAACTCCGCAGTTGCTCCAGCAGCACTGGCGGCCGCCAGAAGAACATCCCCGCGTTCCAATAGAAATTCCCGGAGCGCATATACCGCTCCGCGGTGGGCCGATCCGGCTTTTCCTGGAATTTACGCACCGGCAACGGTTCGGTCCGCCGCGCCTTGGGACGCCCGGAAAATTGAATATAACCATACCCGGTCTCCGCCCAGCGAGGCTGAATTCCCAGAACCGCCAACCGGCCCTCGCGAGCGGCCTGGAAAGCGGGCTTCAGCACCCGAATATAGTCGCGCGGCTTGGCGATGACGTGATCGGATGGAAAAATGCCCATCACCGCGTTCGGATCGAGCGAATCGAGAATGTGCGCCGCCAGCCCAATCGCGGGAGCCGTATTTCGTTGCGCAGGCTCCGCGAGGATCTGCCGTCGCGGAACTTCGGGAAGCTGCGCCGCGATCTTCGCTAGGAGATGTTGGTTGGTGAGGACCCAGATTCTCTCGGGCGGAATCAGCGGGCTCAGCCGGTCCACCGTCTGCTGGATCAGGGAGCGCTCTCCAAAAAAGCGCAGAACTTGTTTCGCGGACCCGCGCCGGCTGCGCGGCCAGAAACGTGTGCCCCGTCCGCCCGCCAGGATCAGCCCATACGGCGCGGCCTTGGCCATCTCGCTATTGAATCGGATACCCGCGCACCAGCTTCAACTCGCGGTCCCAGCGCGTCTTGGAGAAAAAGTTTTTCGCCAGATCGATAAAGTGATTTTCCGTGAAATCCACCAGATCCTGCGTGGGAGCGTCATACGACCAAAAGATGAATAACGGTTTTCCGATGATGTTGTCACGCGGCACGAAGCCCCAGTAGCGGCTATCCAGGGAGTTGTCGCGGTTGTCGCCCATCGCGAAATAGCTGTCGGGCGGCACCACTAGCTCGCCGTTCCATACGTGATTCGCCAGCATCTGGAAACCCGCATCTTCCACGGGCTCATCCGGCGTAGGAGGCATGGCCGGGAAGTTATCTCTGTAAGGCCGGATGTCGGGGAAAACGTGGACCGCGTATGGCTCTACCAGCGGCTTGCCGTTCAGGTACACGGTCTTATTCATAAGGCGGATATGATCGCCCGGTACGCCGATGACGCGCTTTACGTAATTCATCGTTATATCGGTGGGCTTGCGGAACACGATGATGTCGCCGCGCTTGACCTGCGTGTACGGCAAAAGATATTTGCTGATCGGCCCCGGAGGCGCGTAAGAAAGTTTGTCCACCAGCAGGTGATCGCCAACCCGAACCGTGGGGTCCATCGACGGCGTCGGCACGATGAACGCTTGCACCAGCGTGGTGGTGCCGAACAAAAGAATCAGGATATTGATCGTCCACTCGTTTATGAAATTACGCGTCGACTGAGCGAAATTCTTCATATGCGTTGGGGCCGCCTACTTGATTGGGTACCCGTGAATCAGCATGAACGACCGCTTCCACCGGGTTTTGCTGAAGAAATTCTCCGCCAGATCCACCACATGGTTGAGGCTGATGGAGGCGCTGTTCAAATCGCTGGTGGGGGCGTCATAGGACCAATAAACCACCAGCGGCTTTCCAATGATGTTCTCCCTGGGAACGAAACCCCAGTAGCGGCTGTCCAGCGAAAGATCGCGGTTGTCGCCCATGGCAAAGTAGTTGTTCGGCGGCACGACCACTTCCCCGTTCACCACATGATTTTGAAGCATGTCGAGAGCGCGGCGGTCAACGCTCGCGTCCGGCTCGGACGGGAAATTGTCGCGGTACGAAACAAGGTAATCCGTCTTGTTGACCCTGTACGGCTCGTTCAACTTCACCCCGTTCAGATACACCTCTTTGTTGACGATGCGAATGCGGTCGCCGGGAACTCCCATGCAGCGCTTCACAAACGTCTGCGATATATCCACGGGGTAGCGGAACACGATGATGTCTCCCCGCTTCGGCTCCGTGTACGGCAGAATGTACTTGCTCACCGGCCCGGACGGCGCATAGGACAGCTTGTCCACCAGAAGATGATCGCCGATCAGCAGCGAATCCTCCATCGATCCCGTGGGGATCACGAAAGCCTGCACCAGCGTAGTCGTCAAAAACAGAAGCAGCAGGATCGTGATCGTCCACTCGGCGATGGCGCCGCGCTGGGGCTCGGGGGGCGGGGTTGCCGGCTGCGTTTGAACTTCCGGCGGCGTTTCGTCGCTCACTGTCTGGGCGCTTAGCTCAGGCGCGACGTCGCTCGGCGCGTTTTCCGGGGTCACTAGGTTTATTTTATCAGCACTCGATCGCGGACAAAGAAAAAAGGCGGCCCGAAGGCCGCCTCTCCTCCCATCGTCCAGTTGCGCTAACGCGCTTCCCTACTTCTTAGCCGGGGCCGGAGTGGAAGAATTCGAGGGCGCAGGTGTAGCGGCCGTTCCGCTGGGTTTGACATTGGAATTCTTCTTGTGCCGGTGATGCTGCGCCTTGGCAGCAGGGGCTGCCGGCGTGGCGTTGTTTTGCTTCTGAGCCGGGGCTGGTGTATTTCCGCTCGTTTGTGCGAGCAGGCCAACGGCGCTGAGCATAGAAATGAAAATCAGCTTCTTCATGGTTTCGTGTCCTTTAGGGGTTCCTTGACCCACGCTTCCATCATGCGGGCCAATCCGAAATTGCGCGATCCCTTCCCCAAGCGACGGCATTTAGCTTCCGCAGGCTAGAGACGAAGAGAATTTATTCATGAAGAAAACTACATCGGAAGGCGGGACGATACTGATCGGAAGTGCCGGACTTACCGGCGTGCTTTGGTGCCCGGCAAAAAGGCTATTCTCTATCTCACTTCCATGCCGAGTAGATGGGCTTGCTGACCAGAAACGCCGGGTTGGCGCCTGGCCGGGGGCGGAATTTTTGCGCGCGTCCGCTGTCGACTTCCGCGACGTAAAAATTGCCCTGCTGATCGACGCTGAACCCATGCACGCCCCAAAAGCCGCCGGGAAAATCGCCCCACACGCCGAATGAATAGAGGAAGTGGCCCTCCAGATCGTACTTCAGCATCTTCGAGGTGCCACGGTCGAAGGCCCATAGCGTGCGATCCGCGCCAATGTAGATCAGATGAATGTCGGAAGGCTCCCGCCCCGGGCTCCATTCGTAAAGGTGCTTTCCGTTTTCGTCGAAAACTTGGATGCGATGATTACCCCGGTCGTTCACGAAAATGTGCCGCGTCTGCGGATCGACGGCAATGCCATGCACATTGTTCATGTAGCCGGGGCGCGTCTCATTGGGAGGCATACCCTTTTAGCCGCTTCGACGAGCGCACTCAGACGGTGTAGGACAAGTCACGCGAGGCCGCGGTGCAAGCTACTAGTCCGACTTCTTAGGCGTCAAACGCGCGCTTCTACCGGAACTGAGATGCAAGGTCCCTGAATTCCGGGTTTTGATAAAACCGTCTGAAGGAATCATCCGTGAGAGGATCGGGCAGCTTTTCGCCAGCATTCACGTTGCCCCGGAACTCCAGAGCGAGCCGGAGGAACTTCATCGTATTGTCGAAATCGTTCCGCTCGGCGCTGTTATCCGCCATCACGAAATAAAACATCGGATACGCTGGATCCTTTGAAGCGCCATATTTCAAAACCTCGTCCGCCATATCCAATTTGCCAGTGATTCCATACGCCATCGCCAGATTGTCGATGAGCACTCGCCACCTGGCCTTGTCCAGCTTGGGCGTTTGTTTCTCCAGGTCAAGCGCGCGTCGATATGGCCCGATCGCTTTCTCGTAGTCCTGGCGCAGATAGTAGACGCTGCCCTCGCCAAAAAGTAGGTTGGCGTCTTTATCTAATTCGACGAATCTAGCGGAACTGAGGATAGCATTGAGAAGAAGCTCGTCTTTTTCCTTGAAATCGATTTTGGAAATGTGAATGTCAGCGTATACGTCATCTTTTGCCAGACAGGCGAAGAGATTTTTTTGATTCACTGGAGCGCCGTTAGCCACCGGAATCATGTACTCCAACACAGCCATCCCCCCGATCTGAGATTCCTTTATTTGGGCCAGTTTAAACGGGCCTCCCGGCGCTGTGCGGCCGTGAAGTTCCTGACGGCACCCGTCGAGATCTGCTCGCCCAGTTACACTCTCCAGCGTGATTGACAGAGCGGAACCGGACGAATCACTTTCGGCAAGCAGGTAGCGGCGGCCGTCGGCCTTGGTGCCGTTCTCCTTGACAACGAATCCGGGCGCATCCATCTGAAGCACCCATGGCCTGTTCTGGAAACCAGCGCGGAGGGGTTCCAATTTCTTCTGTGCCTGCGCGTGGACTTGCATAGAGGCCAGCGCCGCGAGGAGCGCAGCGGAAAGAGATTTCATGGAAACCATGTGGGTTCAGGCATCATAGCAGGTTTGCAGCATGCCCGCCTTGCAGCGTTCCTAGCACCGGAAAATCATGAGTGGCGACGACGCTGCCCGCTGCCCGGGAGATTCGTGGTCGCTCGGTGTATCCGACGCGCCCGTTTGCCGGCACGATTCGATTTTGGGAATTACCACATTAAATTGGACTATTCGCCCCAAAGAGCCACCGACGTGGTCGCTCCGCCCCTCGATTTTCCCGCCATTCAGGAGCAAGCCGTTTCAAACTGGAGCCTCGAAAAATCCCGCTCCCAAACTTGATGATCGAGCGTGTCGAGCGCGTACCCACGGAGAATTGAGCGCGCGCGGTTGTTTTACTTCCACGCCGAATAGACCGGCTTGCTGACCAGAAACGCTGGGTTGGCGCCTGGCCGTGGGCGGAATTTTTGCGCGCGTCCGCTGTCGACTTCCGCCACGTAGAAGTTGCCCTGCTGATCGACGCTGAACCCATGCACGCCCCAAAAGCCGCCGGGGAAATCGCCCCACACGCCGAATGAATAGAGGAAGTGGCCCTCCAGATCGTACTTCAGCATCTTCGAGGTCCCACGGTCGAAGGCCCATAGCGTGCGATCCGCGCCAATGTAGATCAGATGGATATCGGAAGGCTCACGCCCCGGGCTCCATTCGTAAAGGTGCTTGCCGTTTTCGTCGAAAACCTGGATGCGATGATTGCCCCGGTCGTTCACGAAAATGTGCCGCGTCTGCGGATCGACGGCGATGCCGTGCACGTTGTTCATGTAGCCGGGGCGGGTCTCGTTGGGCGGCGTGCCCTTCTGTCCCCAATCCATCAGGAACTTGCCGTTCTTGTCGAACTTTGCCACGCGCGTGCCGTTATAGCCGTCGGCGACGAACATCGTGCTGTCGGGCAGCCACGCGATGTAAGTCGGACGACTGAAATGCGTTCCATCTGCGCCCTTAGTGCGAGGCGTGCCGAGCGTCTTCACCAGTTCCTTGCCGTCATGCGAAAACTCGTAAATGGATTGCATGTGATCGTCGACCACCCAGACATGCTTTTCCGGATCGTACGGATTAATCGCCACAAAATGCGGGCGCTGCAGGATCTTGTCCCACTGCGTCCAGCGCTCGATGATATTGCCGTTGGCGTCGGCAACGGTGATGCAGTTCTCCCATTTCGCATCCACGCCCACCGTGCCGTTCCACCCATCGGTGGGCGCGCCCGGATCGGAGCCCGCAGCGCCGCCGCCCGGAAGGGAAGCGGTGGTCGCGTCGCGCCAGGGCAGGCGGCCGATTGGAAACTGGATGCTCGGGCCGAACTCGGTCAGCAGCTTCGATTGCGGGCGCCGGATATTGGGCAGTTCTCCCCGGAACAGGAGGAACACGCGATTCGGACTCTCGGCGTAAATGCCTTGCCCCGCGCCCCAGGTCCATTTCTCATTGCCCGGAATGGTGCTGATGTTTTTCGGCCAATCTTTCACTACTTCATAGGCGCCAAAAGTGTCCTGGCCCCCGGTTTGCCCCGGAATCGCCGCAAAGCCCGCGCCAGGCTTTTCCTGCGCGCTCGCTTTTGCGCCGGGTACGCCAAACCGAAAGAAAAGCTCCGAAAGAACCACAAGGGCAGCTAATGAGGTGGCCAACAGCGCGATGGCCGTCAAGCGGTTGCGCATATGCATACTCCTACTTCTTCGATTCGCTCTTCAGAAAATCTTCGAAATTAACGTTGTCCTCGCAGACCATTTCCGTGACATTCCACGTCGGATGCAACGCGAACGTCATGGTCCCGCCCCAGGGCTTGGTGTACGCCTTGGGGTCTTCAATTGTGACGGCGATCTGCAAGGTGTTCTGGTCCGGACGGCGCATCCGCTCGGTCACGTGAAGCTGATCGCTATGCGGATGGCCGGCGCGATCGAGCCAGGTCTTGTCGTTCAGTCCGATCGTGTCGGCGACGAGCGTGTCGCCCTCCCACTTGCCGATCGAATCTCCGAACCAAGTGGAGCCGAGGTCGGTGTTGTGCGGCCGTCCATCCGTCCAAATCTGGCGGATAAAATGGTTGAACTCGAAAATTTCCAGAACCCGCGCTGGCGTCTGCACGATTTCCATGGGGAAAGGCTGAAGGTAAATACGCGGGGTTCCCGGCGGAAAACATCCTGCGGCGTTCACCGTCGTGGGATTCACCGGATCGTTGGAATCGGGGAAGGCGCGCGGACCAAACGACGGCTTGGTGAGCTTGAACTTCTCTTGCGCCCACTCGGTCATCGGCGGCTCGTCGCGCATGAAGCTGTAGGAAAGATACCGCGTCTGGGGCGAAGGGCGCATGTTCCAGACGCCGGAAAGATTCGGCTGCTGGGCGAGCGCGGCGAGAGGGAGGAAGAGGACGCCGCCGATCCAGTTCCGATTCTCGAGCACTGCTATTTCTCCATTTCCGTTTTAAGTTCCTGGCCGTTGACAACGGTTTTGGTGATTCGCAAAGCAGGCGCGCCGCTCTGAGCGCGGTTGCCTGAAAGCGTAACCGTGTCGCCGGGCTTGATCGAGTGCGCGTTCCAACCGGCCCGGACCAGATGGTTGGGGCTGGTGAGCTCACCCTGCCAGGTTGTCACCACGCCGCTCGCGTCCTTGACGTCGATCGTGATGAGCACGTGGGGATTGACAAATCGAAAATCGGTTGCGGCGCCGGTGACGGTGACTAACTCTTTCACGTTGTATGCGGCGGCGCTGTGGTGTGCGAGAAGCGGGATGGGAGCAGCCGCGGCCAGAACCAAAAACATCGTTCGGATCTTCATCATCACCCCCGGGGCGCCGCAGTGCGCCCGGAACGTTTATATCAGTGCGCGCGAGCCGGTGTCAACCGTTACAACGACTTCCCCATCGCCTTCCACACATCCGCCTTGTACTGGGGCGCAGCCGACGTGTGCACGTTGATATAGCGATTGAAGTCGAGATTGAGCTTTTCCAGAATCGGCACTAACGCCTTCACGTGATCGTTCGCGGGCTCTCCTGGATTCACGGAGAAGTCTCCTTGAAACAGGATCTTCTCCTTCGGGATATAGGCGATCAGCAAGCCGTTGGAATGCGGAACGGGCCAGGTGTGGTACATCTCCACCACGCGCGTCCCATCCGAGTAGACCCTCTTCTCCTCCACCGTCTCGATCTTCGCCTTCTTCGGATTCTTCGCCAGCGTATCGTCCAGCAGAGTTCTGGGAGTATTCAGCGCCTTCGATAAAAACGCCTCGTTTTTCTTCTGCGTGATGACCGTTGCGCCTTCGGCGACTAGCGTTGGCAGTCCTCCCGTATGATCGGAATGCGGATGCGTATCAAACACGTAGCGAATCGGCTTGTTCGGAATCAGCTTCTTCGTTTCGGCGATGTAGGCGAGCGCGCGCTGCTCGGATTGCCCCGCCTCGAGCATCATAATGTAATCCTTAAACTCGACGATCACCGAATCGTAACTTCCCGGCCCCGTGGTGAGCCTATAGAGTCCGTCGCCGAGTTTTTCCGAAGTGACCGTCAGCGGCGCGGGAGCGCCACGAGGGCCGCCGCGGCCCGGAGGCAGCGGTACCAAGGTCGCTACTTCGGGCGGATTCGCTTTCGCCGCCGTCACATCCACTTCGAAAAAGGGCCACTCGCCGCGCGTTTCCACGATCTTCGCCGGAGCCATCGCTCCGCCGAAATCTTTCCAACCCGAGTACACGGCAAGAATGTGCATGTCGCCCATAATGTTTTCGCCGAGCCATGTCTCTACCCGATCCACCATGTTCTGTTGATCGATGTAGCCGTTGACCATGTAGCTCTTCCCGGACGGCGCCTTGACCTTCGGGCTCCAGGTCAGCACGGTGTAGCTCTTGCCGTCTACCTTCCGCTTGCTCACCGTCGCATTGTTTTCCGAAGCGCCCTTCAGAAAACCCCACGGCGTGATGTAGAATTCCAGGGAATCGTTCCACGCTCGCGACACATCCGCTTGTTGCGCCGTAATCTGCTGGGTGTACGTTCCAGGACTGACTGTAGTCGAGCCGCCCGCTCCGATATTGTTCGTCGCGCCGGTGGCCCGCGAGGCCGGCGCCGTCAGATCGATCACGCGGACATAGTTATTGATCGGCCGCATCGGATCGTGCGTGCCCCGGCACTGCATGTCGGAGGCGTTGGCGCCGCACTGTTGAAACGCCACGTCCTTCCCCGAGCCTGAATACGTGATGGATTTCACATCGCCCAGAGCTTTCTGCGCGTTGGCGATCGTGGTCTTTGCATCCTGCGCCATGGCGCTCCCGCACACAAGCGCGAGACAGGTTGAGATTTCGGTAATTCGTTTGAGCACAGCTTCTCCTCTTCCCAGACTCGTTACGCCGGCGAAGCGCGCCGGTATCCCCAATATTCTATATCCACCTACCGCTCTCTTCCGAACTCGAATTCAAACCGCGATTTGAGAATTACGCTGCTCTCGGCAGCAGTGGCCCCAAACCCGGCGCCGAAGCTCCACATGAAGCTATCCCGAATTTTCCAATCGGCGCCGGGGAACAATAGGTGAACCTGCTGTTGAACGGGAGCGAAATTTCCGAGCGCGCCAACTGAGCCGTAATATTCAAGGCTGGGCGTAAACGTCCGCGAAATTCGCCAGCCGATTCTTCCGGAAGGTTCCAGCCCCCATCCCTCGCGCGTACCAGGCCCATGGAGCGTGTGACCGAACGAAAGATTCCCGTCCATCTGCAGCCTGCCGACGTGCTTTTCCGCGATTCCCCGAAGCTCCACCTGTCGCGTGTTCTCGTCGAACAGCGGGCGTTCGAAGGAGAACTCCGCGATGAACCCGAGGTTGAGCGGGAGCTTCCACGATGGCGGCGCATAAATGTGCGGCAGAATTCGAAACCCGGCGTATTCCCACCCTCGGCCGGGCACAACTCCGGTAAGCGCGACCACCCCGGCGCGAAATTGACGGGTGATGCCGGCTGTCAGCTCGGAACTCAAGTGCCACTGATCCCCGGAGCGGTTCAGGTGCTCCTCGTAACTATAAGTGCCCCGCGGAAGTGGCTCATATTCGAAAACTTGAATCTCAAATGGATCCTGCGCGCGCGCAACGACACAAACACACAATAATAGCCATCGAAACGCAGACATTATTCTCCCCGAAACTGGAGGGTGGGCTTTAGCCCGCGCGAGGCTTCAGCCTCGCTTTTCTGGGGGGAGCTACGAGACGCGCGGCGGACGTTCAATCCGAGGACCCGACCTCTCGATGGTCCTCAGCGCGGCGACCGCGTCGATCCGTTGAATCGGAGCAATGGAGGGAAGTTGAATTTGCGCAGGAAATCCGACGTACAGGGAACAACAGGCGCAATCGTGACAGCAATCCGGTCCGCCCGAGGCGCAATCCCCGGAGCCGATGCAGACCGCCACTTGAACGCACAAGCAGATCAACAGGGCGAGCGCCACGCGGCCCACGATGCGTCGCCCTGAGAACACTTTATTTCAGTTGGGCCGTTTTCACGCCCGTCTTCGAATCGCCCCAGGCGATCCACGTCTCGTTGGCCGAATGCCCGAGCTTCGGGTACCCTAGGCTGGCCCGCGAACCCTGGGCGATCTCAACCACCGGTCCTGCCACGCCGGCGGGAGAAACCACCCGAACTAACGCGCGAGCTGAGTTCGTCCCCTCCTCTATCCAGGAGACGACGGCGCCGCCGTCGCTGGTGAGCGCCGTGGAAGCATAGCCTTGGGTGTCGCGCGTGCTCACCGTTGTGGGTTTGCCGAACGTGGTCCCGGCGTCAGATGAGAAAGCGACCTGCACTCGCGGCATGTCGTCGGCCTCGGTGTACCAGGCCACAGCGACGCGGTTGTCTTTCGCGGCCGCCGAGGCCGCGTTCACCGGGCAGGCATTGATCTGCCATTTATCTGGATGCAGAATCTTCGAATTGGACCACCGCCCGCCCTCAAACCGCAAGATGCCGATATCTCGGATGTCCTGCGGCGTGTGATCGCGATAAGCCACCAACAGCCCTTTGGCGGTGTTCACGGCTGAGGTGGGGCAGCAGGAGCAGACGTCTGAATCGATATCTTCTTCTCGAATTTCCTTGCCATCCGCGCCGACGATCGTGCGCATCAGCGATACCGGGCCGTCTTCGCCCTTCAGCGCCTGAAGCCAGAAGATGGAAGCTTCCTTGGGGCCGCTCGCCACCATCGACGCCAATCCATGTTGCACCGGGCCCCTGTCCTTGTGTGCCATTTGAGGCGCGGTCCAGTGAAGGCCATCGCGCGAGCTGGACACGAGGATGTATTCGGCGTCGCTCGAATCTTTCCCCTTCTCTACCCAATGCGCCAGCAGCGTCCCGTCGCTCAAAGCGATCATTTCGGGAATCTCTGCCGGATGCCGCCAGAAGCGGCGCCCGGTGGCGATCGTCCGCGCCTCCGACCACACCGAGCCTTTGCGCGCCGCGTATTTCAACGTGCCCAAGCCTTCGCCCGCGGGCTCGACCCAGGTCAGAAGAACGCTTCCGTCGGCGGCCATGCCCCAGTTGGGCTGGATGCTGCCGTTGCCCGATGGATTTGCGGCGGCGGTGGCCGTCAACTTTTGCCCGAGTCCCGCCGCGGCCACGGCGAGAAATAGGAGATACGCGATTTTATTCATTTTGATTCGGACTCCAGTACAAGGTCTAGGCGCACTTTATCGTCGACGTGAATCACAACCCTGCGGACGGACGGCTTATAGCCGGGAGCTTCCACTTTGAGATCGTATTCGCCCACAGCCAATGCCGGGAAGCGGTAATCGCCTTTTGAGTCGGTGCTGGTTTTCGTCTGGAGACCTTGGGCGGCGTTCACCGCGACCACGCGAGCTTTCGCGATAGCGGCTCCATTCGCTCCAGTGACGGCCCCCGAAAGGGCCCCGCCCACCAGCGCCCAGACGATCGTCGAAAATACAAGGCACAAAGACAAATCGATTGTGATTTGGGTTGCGATCTTCCCACTCCTGTAACGATTGTGCATCAATGGAAAATACACTCCTCGTCGGCTTGGAACGGCCCAAAATGCCTCGCGGCGTTCGGACATCGGCGATGGAACCAAGCTATCATACACGCTCTTCCTGCCGTAATCCGTCGATAGGTGTTCAACCGGCGCTTATCCTCGGCCTTGCGGCCGGGGCTATGTGCGAACGCTGGAACACCGTCGTGCACACTTTCAGCCCCGCCCGTGAGGGCGGGGACAAGCTTACGGACGGATTACGGTCCCGCTTCATCCTCCAATGCTGTCTCTCAGAAAGTGTATTTGAGGGCTAACTGCATAACCCGCGCGTCGGCCGTTTTCACAGCCTGACCGAATAACGGACTATCGATGTTCCCCTGCACCGCGGCTGGGCCAAAGAATTGAGTGTGATTGAACGTATTGAAGCTTTCGACGCGCAATTGAAGGAATTTGGTCTCGTTAAAGTTGAAATTCCTGAGTAGGGAGATATTGAAATTCAGCGCGCCGGGTCCATAGAAGGACCGCCGCGAGGCATTCCCCAGCGTGCCCAAAGCTGCCTGCTGGAACGCGGCCGGATTGAAATATGGAAGGCCGTTTCGCGGGTTGCCGTTCAGATTGAGCGGCGCTCCGGTATATTGGCCGATGTCGAGGCTGTAATTGTTTACGCCGTTGGGGATGCTGCCCTGCAGCGAGTTGTCGTCGTTGCTTTTCAGCGTAACGGGAAAACCAGTGCTTGCGCGCGTGATGCCGGATAGCTCCCAGCCTCGCGTCAAAGGCCTCCACTTCGTGGTGAATCGGTCGAAGGGCAGCCGGTAGTCGTAGCTGATCACGAAATTGTGCCTCATATCCCAGGCGGAAAGCGCACGGTTGTGCTTGAAATCGAATGGATCCGCCGTATCGCCCAAGGCAGAAGCTTCGTCGATCGACTTGCTGTAGGTGTATCCGAGCTGGAGGGTAAGGTCCTTCGTTGTGTGGCGTACCGACACTTGGAGGGAATTGTAACTGGAGTTGCCGAACGCTCCCTCAAAATCGTCGTTGCCCAAAGCGGCTCCAAACGGTCCGCGCGTGCCGTTGTACACGACGCCGGACGCGCTGGTGTAAGTTCCCGATTCTCCGAACGGACCGCAAGTCGCGGAACCCGGCGCCACCGATTGCGGACTGCTCAAGGCGAGACACAGCGCGGGATTGCCCGGGTTGACCGAATAAGTGAGCAGCAGGTGGTGCGCCTGGGAACCGACATAGGAGACGTTCAGAACCGTCCCGGGCCGGAGTTCCCGTTCGACCGAAAAGAAATACTGTTCGTTATACGGAAAGGTGTTATTCGGATTCGGACCGGTGGCGCCGTTGATCGGCAAGAACGCGTCAAAACTCTGATTCGGATCCGGATTCGATTTGGTCGTATTCAGCGGCGGCGTTGCGAAGGGATATGGATTCCCGGCAAACGATCCATCCGAGGCCGTCCGGTACGGCTGGTCGAACAGAGACGGAGCGGGACTCGTATAGCTCAGGCCGTAGGGAGGTTGCGGCAGGTTATAGGCTAGCGACGCTCCGGGAACCACCGAATAAAACATTCCATATCCGGCTCGCACGCTCGTTTTTCCCGGTCCCCCGAGAATCTTGCCGAGAACCCCATCGGATGTGGTCGGCGACCACGCGATGCCGATGCGCGGCGCAAACCTATACTTGCTGGGAGCAATCGTCGGTAGAACTCCGTTATCCGTCGGATAAACCACGCCGAGCGGAGCCTGCGGATAGACCTGCGACTGTTGGCCCAAACTAAAAGTCGGGAACTGATTGTACTTTTCGTACCAGTATTCCATCCGGTCCATACGCACACCGTAGTTGAGCGTTAGGTTGGGGAGAATCTTCCAGCTATCCTGCGCATACAGCGCCCAGTATTTGTGGCGCTCGTAAAACGCTCCGGATTGGGCCTGGTTAAAGTTGCTATCCACGCCGATCAGGTAATCCGCGAAATCCAGGCCCGTCTCGGTGCCCGCGAAGAGGAAGGAGCCGTTTGCCGTGGGATTCGGATTGACGTTGACCTGTTCGTAGCTGCCCTCAAAACCGAATTTCAAGCTGTGACTTCCCAGAACTTTGGAAAAATTATCCGCCACGCCGAACGTGTTGTTCCACTGCGCCAGGTTGGTGATTGGGGTTCCCATCACGAACGAATTAAAAATCACGTTTTCCACGCCTTCGATTTTCGGCAGCAGAGGCACGATGCCGGCGGTTCCTACGCCCGTCAGGAATCCTTGAGAAGCGAGACTTGGCCCTACTCCTCCCTGAGGCTGTCCTACAGTGTTCGCGCTGCGCATGAAGCTGAGACGAACCTCGTTCACCGTGGTGGGATTCAGAACCTTGGTGTGGCCGAGTGTAATAAGCTGACTCCGGCCGAAGTTCAGAGCGTTAAAACCGGGAACACTCGCGCCGCCCTGCCCGGTCGGATAGGGGTTGTTCAGCGTGTAATCGTCCAGGAAATAATAGGCCGTCAGGAGGCCCAGCCGGTCTGAATTCGCGTCGACCCGGAAGCTCATCTTGTCGTCGCGCAATATTTGAGACTCGGCGCCGGTGGAGAATGTCGTATTGCCGAGATTTGGCGCAGGGATGTATTGCAGTAGATTCGCGGCCGGCCCCGACCATGCTCTCGCCGGAATTTGAGCATTCGGGAAAACGCAGCTCGTTGGATTACAGCCCGAAAAGTAATATGGTTCGCCCTGGGTAACGCCGTAGCCCAGCCGTTGCTGAAGCAAGTTGGCCAAATATGGTCCGCTCACCGTACCCGTAAGCGAACTCGCCTCATCCGATAGATTTCCTGTCCGATCCGCCAGGGAAGGCACGGAAAGCAGGCCCGAAGTGATTCCCTGAGTTGAGCGCGTGCCTTGGTAGTCGCCGAAGAAAAAAACTTTATTCTTCTTGATCGGTCCGCCGATTGTGCCGCCAAATTGATTCTGCCGGAACACATCCCGGTCGGGAGAAAAATAATCGCGCGCGTCTAGAGCCGTGTTTCGGAAAAATTCAAACCCGGTGCCATGAAAGGCGTTGGCGCCCGACTTCGTCACGGCATTCACGATGCCGCCGCCATAATTGCCGTACTCCGCGTCGAAGTTATTGGTGAGAACGCGAAATTCATCCAGCGAATCGATATTGGGAATGATGAGCGTGCCGCCGTTTTGCAATTCCTTCACGTCCGCTCCGTTCACTAGAAAGCCATTGTCGGATTCTCTCTGTCCCGCGATGGACTGATTGCCGGGATTTAAGGCGCCGGAAGGCTGGATCGCCACCGTCGATCCCGCCATTACGACCGAGTCCGGCTGTTGCGTCGACACGGGTACGATGCCGGGCTGCAACGCCAGGAGGTCGGTGTAACTGCGCCCGTTCAAGGCGATTGCCGTCATCTGACGAGTCGTGACTACCTCGCCGACCTGAGTGCTATCGGTTTCCACCCGCGCCGCGCTTTCCGATACAGTGACCTCCTCCACCCTCTCCTGTACTTCCAACGCGAAATTAAACTCTTGAACGCTATCCAGGTCGACCACAATCCCATCTTGGTTTTTGGGTTTGAAGCCTTGCGCCCCGACCACGAGGTTATAAGTGCCGACCACCAGGCTTGGGAAGGTATAGACGCCTTTCGCGTCTGTCATGCTCACGGTCTTCACTCCCTGCGCGACGTTTGTTACGGTGACCGACGCGTTGGGAATCACAGCACCGGTTTGATCGGTGATCGTGCCGGAAATACTTCCGGTGGTGGCGCCCCAGGTTGCAGGAAGGAAGATAAGAACGGATGTAAGAAATAACTTGTTGATTGAAAACCTCATAATCTACATCCCAAGCTATCCGCACCGTCCGCCCGGAACCAGTTATCTTTCGGCCATTTTTGCGGCACAGTAATCCGCAGCTGGTCTTACTCACTGCCTCGAAGTCGCTGCCCAGCAACGACTTCCGAGCCGCGACCGCAAGGGAGCGGTTAACACGAATCCCTCCTAACTAAATACGCCGCTCAGCAGCCCGTGCGGTAAAATCGTAGAAGGCTAAACCAATGATTCGCAGGGTCTTGCAATGGAGTCCCCGCGCGGCCCTCGCGTATGCCGCAATTCTGATCGTCCTCATCGCTCTTGCCGATTGGCGCATCGAATTCAACGCGACGCTGGGCTTTCTCTATATTTTCCCGATGGTGTTGTTGGGAACTGTCCTGGGATGGTGGCAGCTTATCCTTGCAGCGGTCTTCTGCACTTTCCTCTCGGACCGGCTGGACCCGTTTCCAATGGATATGGAATCTGCGCGCGATATCCTCATCTTTCTGACTCTCGCCATGACCGGTCTGCTGGCGCTGAATCTCACGAAGAGCTACCGCCGCGAAAGGGCCAGCCTCGCGGCTCAGCGCGCGGCGGAAGAGCAACTTGAATTTCTAATTGAAAGCAGCCCCGCGGCAGTGCTCACCATGACGGCCCAGGGAGAAATCCTACTCGCCAATCCAGCCGCTCACCGGCTGCTGGGAGCCGCCCTCGGATCGCTTCCCGGCAAAAGCATCGCGCGTTATGTCCCGGCTTTAGGCTCGATTCCTTCGGTCGAGGATACTTCCCGGATCTTCCGCACCGAAATGCAGGCTCGCGGCCAGAAGGAGAGCGGCGAGGCGTTTCTCACCGACGTATTCTTTTCCACCTACAGCACTCCCGCCGGTCCTCGTCTGGCCGCGCTGTTAGTGGACGCCTCCGAACATCTGCGCGAGCGCGAGGAGACCAGCTTACAGCAGCTTCTCGCCGGTTCCAGAGTTCTAGTCGCGGCCGTCTCACATGAGGTGCGGAACGTCTGCGGAGCCATCGGCATGATGCACGAAAATCTCGCGCGCAAAGGCTCGCTCAACGGCGATCAGGATTTCGAGGCGCTGGGCTCGCTGGTCGAGACATTGAGCAAAATCGCCTCGCTCGAGCTGAAGCAAAGCGTGGGCGCTCTCGATCCCGCCGGCGTGGATTTGAACGAGATCCTGACGGATCTGCGAATCGTCCTTCAGCCTATTTGCGAGGAGTCCGA
Source organism: Bryobacteraceae bacterium (assembly GCA_036557165.1). Classification (GTDB taxonomy): domain Bacteria; phylum Acidobacteriota; class Terriglobia; order Bryobacterales; family Bryobacteraceae; genus Palsa-187. The sequence continues at coordinate 55,138 of DATBIA010000100.1, read as the reverse complement.
CATCGATTTGAAGTGGGACGTTCCCGAGGAATTGCCCAGTGTGCAGGCCGACAGGCATAGCCTTTTTCAGGTTCTGTTGAATCTCATGAAAAATAGTCAGCGCGCCCTGGAAGCGGCTCCCCGCAAGGAGATCGCCATCGCCGTTTCGGTGCAGCCGGAGGGCGTCTCCATCCGCTTTACCGATAGCGGCCCGGGAATTCCGGCGGGGCATAAAATCTTTCAGCCTTTGCAAAAAGGCGCCGACGCCACCGGACTGGGACTCTATCTCTCGCGCGCCTTCATGCGATCGTTCCGCGGAGATCTGCGCCACGATCCGCAGCGCCCCGGCTGTTCCTTCGTCCTGGAACTAGCCGCGGTGGCCTCGCCCGATCGCGAAAACTTGCTCGTCCAACATGCGGCACATACGACTCTTACTGCTTGACGACCATATTTTGTTTCGAGAAGGTCTGCGCCGCCTGCTGATATCCGAGCCGGATTTCGAAACGGTAGGCGAATGCGGCACGCCCGCGGAGGCGCTCGAAATTCTTCCCCGTGCCGCGGTCGATGTCGTGCTCCTCGATTTCGATTTGGAAGACGACACTGGTACCCGCTTCATCGTCTCGGCAACATCGGCCGGGTACAAAGGCAGGATCCTAATGGTGACCGCGGGCATGAGCCCAATGGATGTTTCCGTCGCGCGGAAACTCGGCATTTCGGGCATCTTTTTGAAGCACAACCCTCCGGCCACGCTCCTGGAAGCAATTCGAGTCGTCGCCTCGGGCGGCGTCTGGATGGATCCCAAAGTGACTACTTCCGGCGCCGCCGCCGGAAACGCCGAATCCGACGCGTCTACGGCCCACCTTACCGCGCGGGAGCAGAAAGTCCTCCGCTGCGTCTTCGAGGGCCTCTCGAATAAGGAAATGGCGCATCAACTCGGCGTCTCGCAAAGCTCTGTAAAGGCGACTCTGCAGCACCTGTTCGACAAAATGGGAGTGCGCACCCGCGGCCAATTAGTCCGAATCGCCATCGAGCGCTCCCTAGAAACCGTCCGCCAAACGTAAGGTGGTGGTGGAGCAGGCTTTCCGTTTTTTGGACCCGTCTCGGGCAGCCTGCAAGCGGGGCTTCAGCCCCGCCGTTAAACTAAGACGCCATCCTCATACTCCGCCGCAACCCCTCGGTCATCGGCGCATACCCAATCAAACAATACTGATCCAGCGCGAACAGCACAATGCTGTCCATGCCCCTCCCCGCCGCATTCCGCACTTCCTTCGGCCACGCCGTCGTCGAATCCCCGATTCCAACCAAGTGACTCCGCCTCGACGCCGGAAATCCGAAACTGTCGGCCAAGGTCTGCTCGGCGCTGTTCAAATTCCGTCCCAGCGTAAACCCGAAGCATTCCGTCTTCAATCCCGTCAAAACCGCCGGCGTCCAGGCCTGCCCGGGAAAATTAATGGCCTGATTGAATGCCGTCGCGTTCACGTCGGTCGGATACAGCACCTCAAACCGGCACTGCGGCTGAGCCCCCCGAACATAGTTGATGATCGCGCTCGTAAAATTCCCCAGAGTCGTCGCCAAAAACGCGGTCTCATCCGGAAACGAAGCCGGATTCACGGTATTCGTCGTGATCTGAGCCATAGGACGCCCGTACTGCCCTTGAAACTGCGCCGTGCTCCACGCATCGTAAAACCCCATTCCGTGATAATCCATATATCCCGGATCTGCCGGCCTGAAGCCGTTGCTCGGAAAATACCACCACTGCACTTCTCCGAATTGCAAATAGGGCTGCAGCCCCGCGTTCGCCTGAATGGCCGCCAGTTCGGCGTAGACTTCCTGCCAAAACGCCAGGCTCGTCGGCGAAAAATTCGTCTGCAAAGAAGGGGTCGGCAGCAGAATCGGATCTCCCGTCGGACTCCTCTGCGCGATCCCCGCCGCCACCGACGGATCGCCGTGCTGCAGCTCCATGCTCAACGACGCCGTCGCATCGATCCCATACCCGTTCAGCGCGGCGAAGAAGCTCGTGGTCCAATCCCTCGCCGCGCGATTCAATCTTGGCGACGCAGTCAGGTCCGTCCGCCATCCATCCAACGCCATCGTTTGAGGATCGAGGACGCCGTCCGACCCGCCCGCCAATTGCGCCCCGCTAGCCGTCGCCTGCCAGGTCGCCTGATCCGACGACGACGCGCTCAGCGTGATGTTGTCGCCGTCCGCCCCCATCGCCCGCGAATAAATCGTCAGCACGTTCCCCGACGCGCTGCCCCAAAAGCTCATATATCCACGATTCAGCTCATTCGCGAACGCGAGCGCCAGCGTCGCCGCCGTATCTCCCATGTGGATCAATTTCTGCAAGACAGTGCCCGCCACGGTGACGGTCACATAATCCACGGCCCCTGGATTCGTCGCTGGCCCTCCCGCAAACGTCACCGTTGCCGACGCATAAACCTGCCCCGGTCGAGTGAGTTCGTAAAACCAAAGCGCCCCCGCATAGTGATTCGCCCTCCCGTTAAATCCGAGCGTATCCATCAACCACGCTGTTCTCTCCGGCGCGAGAGCCAATGAGTGCTCCGTGTCCCAGTCCGTCGCCAACGTCCTCCGCGGCTCATTCGGAAACGACGGCAGCGAAGTCGTCGGAACAGCAGCTTCAACAAAATCGAAGTACAAGTCGGCGTTCGCCGGGCCCGCATGCGTCACCGTTACTGTATGCCTCCCAGCGCCGTACTGCCCGACGGGCCACCGAATCAACACGTCTTCGCCCGGTATCGCCAAATTCACCTGCCCCGCGCTGTGCCCATCCACCGTGATCGTCGCCAGCGCTCCAGTGCTCGTATATCGCAGCCCGATATAAAGCGAGTGCGCCGACGGACTCTCATACGCGCATGTCACCGAATCGCCTGCCGTCTGCGTGTAATGAATCGTCCCACCCGAATAATTCCCATGCGGCGCCGACCAATGCCCTCCGGCGTTGTACGTCATCGCCTCCGACTCGTCCTCGAACCGCAAGCTCCCCGGCCCCGCCACCGAGTACGTCCGATTCGTCCCCGTCACCGACCAATTCGAAATCTGCGCCTGAAACTCGCTGCGGACATACGCTCCCGTTTGCAGATCCGCCGCATAAGTCCACCGCAGCTTTCGAATTTTGTTCGGATTCACGATCGCATGAAGCGTCGTATAGTCCGGATCGATGTAGCCCTGAAGCGAGTCGAACGGAATCGTCACCCGCCACTCGGTCGGCGACGTCCCATGCGCAAACGTCTGCGTCGGCGAATCCCAGCTCAGCGTCGACGCCCCTCCCGCCCCCGAGCTCGCATACGAATACATCGCGAACCGGTTCCCATTCGCCCCCAATCCCGCGACCCCCTGCGCCACAAGCGTCACGCGAAGCGTATTCGTACCCGTCAACCGCTGCGCCGTCGTTGCCGTCGAGCTCCACCCGAGCACGATCTGATCCAGCACGCCCGCGGCGGAACCCTCCCATCCGCCCACTTGATACGTCACGTGCTCGGTCAAATACGCGAGTCCCACGAAATCCCCCGCCGTCAGCGTCCCCGACAACGTGAAGTCCGCGTAAGCCTGCGTATAGCTCCCCTGAATCGCAGTCGCTAGCGGCAGCAGCGGCACTTGATACACCTGCTCCACCCCGTTCGCATCCGGCGCCCACACCCGCAGAAACGGCCAGCTCACCGTGTGGAACAAATCCGAATCCATCGGAATGCAGTTGGTTCGCGTTTCGTCGTATGTAAGCGTGAGCCCGCTCAAATCGCCGTCCGGCAAATTCCGCAGCGCCGGATGTTCAAACACGTTATCGCGGTTCCACTCGATCACCGCCCAATCGAACTGCTGCCGCCATGTCCCGGAAAGCGTGAACCCGCTAGGCGACGCGCCGCTCAAAGCCGCAATCGCCGACGGTTGAAAAAAGAAGCACTGCAAATCCCGATCCGGTGTGAGCTTTTCCAGAGTGGCCATGGCGCGCTCTTACAACCGAATCGTCACCGTCAAATCCCGCCCCGGCAGCGTATTCGCGTCCGTCGGGACATTCAAAATATCCACGTGCAAATCCGCATCCGCCGCGAGCGGCGCCAGTCCGAATCCATTCACGACGTTCGATATCGTCGCCCCATCCGGAATGGTCAACGTGCAATACACCGTGCTGCCCTGCCTCAATTGCAGCGTCACCCCGCCCACTGGCGATACAGTCCCCGCCGGCTCGCTCGGCGGCTCGCTCACGGTCGCAAAAATATCCCGAGCCGCGTACGACGCATCCATCGTCAACACCGGAGCCGCATCCGTCTGCACCGCCAAATATCCTTCCACCTGAATCGAAATCTGCCCGCCCGACAATGTCCGCAATCCCTGATCGACAGTCGCCCCAAAAGCCCCGTCAGCCACCGGCCCCCCGCCGATCGAATTCGTCACGAAAAATTCCGCTGCCCCGATTCTCACGTCCGGCAGAAAAATCGAATACGCAAAACTCCCGCTCGCCTGACTCCCGAAGAAATTCTTCACGAACGGCACGATGTTCACGTTCCGCTGCAAATGATAAACAGCCACCCCCGCGCCGTGCGCCGCCGCCGCGCTCCCGTGCGATCCGCGATTCACCGTGTACTGCGCCCCGGCAGTCGCGGTCACCTCCAGAATCTCGCCATCGACCTGAACAAAGTCACCAGCCGCCGCCGTCCCCGCCTGATTCAAAGTGATCGTCGCGTCTCCCACGGCAGCCGCATTCGCCAGCGAGAACCCACTCGGACTGCTCAGTTCATCCCAATAAAACAACGACAACGTCCCCGCCACAATCGAGTGCGTATTCGTCAGCGTCGTGAATCCCACCCCCGCCAGCTCCACCGTCCCCTGACCCGCCAGATTCAACCCAAACACCGGCAGCGGCGGCACGTCCGTATCCACCCCGCCCGGCCCGCTGCCGATCTGCCAAGGCGTAATCGGGTTCAATTGAAACGCGCTCTCCTGATCCAGAATATTCGCCGATCGCCCCGATATCTCCACAGTCCCTCCCGGCCGGAACGGAACCTCGATCTGCGCCGGACTCGTCGCGCTCAGCCCCCCAAACTTCCACGTGCTCTCCGTCACCACGAAGTAACTGGTTGAATCCGGCTCCACCATCCACGGCGGATTCACCGTCAACGTCGTCGCATCGTTTGAAACAATCAGCCGCTCCTGTGTTTCGCCCTTCCCGCGCGTGATCCTCGCCAGCCCGCCCTTGAAATCGTCGATCAACATCCCCAGCGTCGTGTTCCCCACAGTCGTCGGCGAATGGATGTTCACGACTTCCTCCGGCTGCAGCTCCATCCGCCAATAAAAATTCGCGTGATTGAAATTCGCATCCGGCGGACCCGTCAGCGTCGCCGTCGCTCCCGCGTCGGTGAACGTCGCCGCAACCGCCGAATTCCCGATCAGGAGCAGCTCATAAGGATTCGGCCCGCGATACACATTGAAGCTCGCCGTCCCCTGCGAAAAACTCAACCCCGTCAGCTCCACCGAATTCGTGTTGCCGCCCGAAGGCAGCGTCGCGCGAACCACAAACGACAACCCGCTCTCGACGCCGCCGGCATCCACCGCGCTAAGCGCATAGTAGAACGTCAGCCCTCCGCCGAGCGTCCCCGCGCTCGTGTCGATCGTCGGATTCAAACTCACCAGCGGAATATTCACTCCCGCCGGAGCTGGCACGGCCGGCGCATCGAACGCGATCGTCAATGTGTCCGAAAATCCGCCATCCGCCGTCGGAACCACGCTCTCCGTAATCCCGAACTGCTCGATCCCGTTCGCATCCAGAATGCTTCCCACGAGAGGCTTCGGAATCCCCGGCTCGCCGCCGCCCGGTCGCCGACCGCCCGCCGCGCTAGCTCCGCCCGTCGTGTACCAGTTATCGTCGTGCCACTGCCCCGTCACCAGCACCGTCTGATAATTCAGCCCCGGCGCGAGCTTCACCACTCGAAACGGCTGCCGTTGCAACCCTTCCTTTAAATACGTAACGGTAATCAGATCGCCTGGCGCAATCCCCACGCCTCGCACCGTCGTCTCAAACTCGACGAACGTGTTCCCGCTGAGCGTCTTCGCGAGCTGCAATTCCAGCATCCGCGTCGCCTGATCGAAATTCGGCAGCCCCAGCGCCGGAAACGCCGCCGTCACCTCGCGCCCGGTCAACAGCGAATCGTCCACATCCACCAGCGACAAACTGTCCTGCTGATAGTCGTTGTATTCGTCCTGAAACTCCACCGTCAGCCGATTGGCCACGTCCGCGCCGCTCGTCGAATACAGCCGGATTGCCGGCTCGCCGTTCGGCTTTCTCAAAATCCCCGAAAATACATCCGACCCGTCGCTGAACTCATACGCCGGCCATCCGCCGTTCAACGCCGTCGTGCTGTTGCTTCCGTCCGGCAGCGCCGGTTGCTGCAGTGCAAGCGTATTCTCCACCCGCAGCGTCAGCAGCCCGCTGCTCGCAAACGTGACCAGCAGCGACGACCCGAGCCGGATTCCCTTCACCACATCCGCGGCGCTCTTCCTGCTCTGCACCACCAGATTGCACTCGAACCGCGGCGTCAGCACAGTGTTTCCGTACAAATCCGTCGTCTGAATCGGCTGGGCGCAATAAACGGCCGTCGCAGCGAAGCTCGCCAGATCGACATCCGTCAACAACCATCCGCTCCGCCGCAGAACGTCCAGCAACACCCACGCCGGATTATTCGTGAACGAAACCCCCAGCGACGCGCCCGTCGAATCGAACTGCTCCAACTGCAATCCCTGCACCAGCACTTTCACCGACGGCAGCGTGTTCCCATTGCTGATGCCATTCGGCACCACCACGCTGAGGAACGCCATGCTGCCATAAGGATCTCCCAGCGGCTTCCCCGATGAATCCGTGAAATCGAGATTGAACGCCCCCGTCCGCGTCCCGTCGCCGACCACGCTATACCACCCCGTCGCGGTCATGTCCGTCCCCGCGACGCCCAGCGGAATCTCGACGTTGTTCACCACCACCGTCACGACGCCTTCGATCGGCCCCATCCCGATCAGCGCTTCCAGATGCGTCAGGTTCCCGTCGTTGCGCGCGAACACGATCGGCGGCTGCTGCCACGCCGTCCCATAAACCAGCGGAACGAAATCGTTATATAAGGTCTGATTCAGCGCTACCGGCGAAAGGTGCGTCCCCTGCTCCCCCGTGCTCCGCACCAAAATCTGCGCCGGCAAAAATTCGACTCCGCCGAACCGCCGCGTGACGTTGCTCGCCTGGTCCGTATCGAACATCCCCCGAGCCGTGCAGTTCGCCCGCGTGTAGTCGCAGGTCGTAAACGGCGCGCCGCCATTCGAAGAATCCGAATTCCCCACGCCGCCCGTCTGATCCGCCGAATACCCACATCGGTAAAGAGCCGAATAAATTCCCTTCGCCGCACCGGTCAGTGCTTCCTGCCGTTGTGCCGCCGTCGATGGAAAAATCCAAGGGCACCTTCGCTCGATCCGCGTCTCCGGCAGCAGAATCCTTTGAAGGTTCAGCCGATTCGTGAACGTCACCCGGAAGCCGGATTCCGTGATCTCATCCGCGGTGTTCCCGATCCCGCTGAAGATCGTCCGCGCTTCCGACGTCGCCTGTCCCCCGATCAAATCCCAGAAGACAAGCTGAATCGTGACCTGCGCGCCCCGAAACCCCGTCTGCCTCTCGATCTCGGAATAATGCGAATCCGCATTCGCGAGCGTGATCGAAATCTTCGCCGCCCCGTCCAGCCCCGTGTTCGATCCCGCCTGAAGCTCGAATAAATTATGCTTCAACAGCCGCGCGTCGTAAGCGTTTCCGTTGAACGACGCCGCGTGCGTGCTCCATCGCTCTGTCGCGCCCGAAGCCAGCACGCAATCGAACAGAAACAACGGCGCCGGAGCCGCCTCCTGTTCCTTTAAGCTGTCGATCGTCGGCATCTAGCTCCCCATGCTCACAATCCGAATCGTCGCGTCATACACATCCGTGCTCTGCGCCGTAACGGTGAACGCATCCGAAGCGAAGCGCGACTTCGAATACACGCCCCCCGTCGTTCCTGTCTTCTTGTAATCCGAAGCCCCCGCCTGCGCGTCCACCTGCATCCCAAACAAGTCCACCGCGTCCCCCGCGCTCAACTGCGCCGCAAACGTAACGCTCGACGCGCTCAATCCCGCATCCACCGCAAGTGAAATCCTCCGCCACTGCCCCGTCAGCGCAAACGTCTTACTAACTCCAGCCGCCGTTAAAGTAACGCTCGACCCCGCCCCCGTCCTCGCCCAAACGCTCAGCGCATATTTGAAATTCCCCGGCACAGCGAGCGTCTGCTCCACAGCCTGCGCCGCCTGTCCCCCATTCACCACATGTGTCGCGCGCGTCGTCCCGAACGGATCGCTCACTCCCGGAGTCAGCGTAAGCAGCGTCCCATTTGTCCAGGCGCTCGCTCCGAAATCCTCGCTCTCCGCCAAAAGATTCCCCGCGGGATCTAAAAAGGTAAACGTCTGCCACTGCCCCGAAACCGACTTGTAGAAAGCTTCGACAGCGCTCCACTCCGCCGAGGTCAACCCCTTCGCCGAAAGCTCCCACGCAATCGACGCCGCATCCGGATCGCTGAACACAACCGTGTGCCCGTCCGCAAGCGCGTTCACCACCGTCCGCAACCGCGTCTCCCGCGTCAGCGGATACAGCGTCAACTGCGGAAACACTGCCATCAGCGGTTCTCCCTCACGATCGTCTCGATCGCCCCGTCCTGCGGACCTTTAAACTCCATCGCGAGCGTGTCGCTTTCAAAGCTGCAATTCGGATACACCGTTCCATCCCAAGGATCGGTAAACGCAAACGTCCCCGACCGCCCCTCCTGGCCCACAAAAAAATCTCCCAGTGCGCTCATCTCCGCCTCGTCCAGCAAATCGAGCCGAATCGCCCAGCGACGCAGCGGAGCCCCATAAGCCGGAAACCTCTGCTCGCTCCCATCCAAAAATCGATACACCTGCGTTGAAAACTGCACTCCGCGATCGGCCGGATACTGCGCAACCGCCCCCGTCTTCAAAGTTGGAAAATTAGCCACACGCCCCTCCCTGGGTGGAGCAGGCTTTAGCCTGCAACCGGGGCTTCAGCCCCGGCCTACGCCCGCTGAACCACATCGTTCAACACGCTCGACTCGAGCATCGCCTGCCGCACCGCCATAGCGATATCCTGGCTCCGATCCATAAACGACTGGCTATCGAGCGCCTGCACCTGCACGGTAATTTGCGGCGCCGGAGCCGTCGATGCAGCCGGCCGCGCCTGTCCGCCCGCCGCATAATCCACTCCGAACGCCTGCGTCGGCGCGCCTTCACTCACGCCCGCATTCACGGAAATCGAGGGCGGCAACGAGAACTTCGTCAACTCCGTCGGCTGACTGCTCCCGCCGCCGCCAAACAAACTCATCAACCCCGTAATCAGCGGACTCAATCCCGTCCCCAGCCCCAGCATGCTCTCGACCGTGCTCCCCACTCTGCTTGCCGTCGACGGACCCGTCTGCCCGAGCTGCGTAGTGTTCTGCGTCACCGCCTGCGTATTCGCCTGAACCGATTCCGTCTGCGCTTGCCCCACCGTCTGCAGTTGCTGAAACTGCTCCGCGAGCTGCGCGAATTGATCCGCGACGCCGCTCCCTCCCGCGCTCCCCGGCACAGCCGCGCTCACTACTTCGCTCACTGTCCTCGGCGCCGAGACCGGCGTGATCAGATTTTTCGTCAAATTACTGGCCATTAGCCTGCTCCGCCCGCCACTCTTTCTCCAGAATCAAAAAAGCATCCGCTTCCCGAGCCGTCAATTCCATCGCATCCCGCCCCGCCGCAAACTTCCACGCGAAGAATCTCTCCACCAGCTCGACGCTCGCCGCCGTCACCAGCGACTTCGGACACTCCTCCGCCGACGCGCGCCCTCGCGCCCACACCAGCCGCGGCTTTCCTCGCCGATCCTCCGGCAGAAACCCGCACCGCCGCTTCTCTTCCAATCCCTGCCTTCTGCACGAATCGCATCTCCACCCGGCAGGGTCGCTCCGCAAAAAATGAAATGCGACGATCAGTTTTTTCTTTCGTCTTCCTTCAGCCCGCACTCCGCGCGAATTTTCTCCAGAATCTCCAGCGCCAAATCCAGCGGCCCCCGCTCGATCAGAATCTCCGGCGTCGCACTCTCCCCATCGATCTCCAGCCCCTCGACAGCCTCCAGCCCCCACTCCAGATAAGCCCGATCGATCTCGCACTGCAAAACCGCGGCCTCGAATTTCTCCCGAGCCTCGCCCGCTTCAAAAAACTCCAACTTCCGCCCGATCTCGCGCACTCTCCGAGCCAGCTCAATCCGCCGCCCCAAAGAAATCCGCGCAATCCGAAACCGCACCCCCGGATACCCGGCAGCCTCAAACCACAAAAAACTCTCCATCCCCTTTTTTCCTTCCCGAACGTGCCGCGCGCGACTCTACTCCCCGCTTCGCCTTTCAGTCGCCATGCAACATCCCGTCTGCGCACGGAGGGCGGGCTTCAGCCTCGCATGCCGAAACCCGGTTAAATCCCGCGCTTACTGTATCGTGGTGGAGCAGGCTTCAGCCTGCAACGGGGGCTTCAGCCCCCGTCCGCCCCCCTCACCCAAACGCGACATACAACTCATCGTTCACCGTCCCCTGCGCCCGGCTATTCTGAAACTTCCACTGCAACCTCGTATCGCTATCCTCAAATGTCGGAACCTCCGGCACCATCGCCGGCATGTACGCCCCGAAAAGCTGCCCCATCTGCTCCCCGAGCTGTATCATCACCCCGATCGGCGACCTCGTCCGCGCCGCCTGATACAACCCCTTCGTCTGCGCATCGTCCTGTTCGAAAATGCTGAAGTTCAAAGTAATCGATCGCACCCCGCCCTGAATGCACCGCGGAAAATCGCTGCCGAACTCATGCAGCCGCAGCGCGATATTGTTGTTGAGCGTCAACTCCGCCGTAGTCAGCGTGAAGAACTGCACCGGCGACGATCCCATCCACACCTGCCCCAGATGCCCCGGCACGATCGTGTAATCGAATCCTGCCGCGGCCGGCTCGGCCGGAAACTGGGTCAACCCAGCGTCTCCATTGGCGAAGCTCGCGCTATCCACCAGGTCCCGCCCCGGCCCGCTGAAATCGAATTCGTGAAAGTCGCCGTTCACCTTCACTTGCATCTTGTCCATCGCCGCGCCGTTGATCAATCTCTGCACCGCCGTGCTCGGGTCCCAGAAATCGTGTAGCGTCACGCTTTCCAGATCCTCGCTGAGCTGATACGTGAACGTCCCCCCAACCGCCGACCCCACCGTAGCGTTGCTGAACGGAGCGTTGATAAACACGGTCGTCGAATTCTGCACCGCCGCCACAAATCGGATCTCGCCGCCCACGGTAATCGCCTGTCCCGGCGCCAACCCATGCGCCGCCGCAAACGCAATCTGCGTCTGATTGGTCACGGACTGAATCGTCCCCCCGCCGAACGCGATTCCCGGAGCTCCCATCGCCGCTTGAAATAAGGCATCGTGCGTCGGCACGGGTTGGTTTGTCCACTCCGTCATGAACGTATTCAATTCGAAGCTGACGGTCCGGCGGATCGTGTTCGGCAACCCCGCAAACGTCCGGCTCCCCGTCTTATCTCTCCGCCCCGTTTGCACCGGAACCTGTTTGGCCCCAAGCTTTATCAGCGGAATCCGATTCTGTGCCGTAATCGCCGCGACCTGTCCATAGCTAGCCTCCAGCGCCGCATACACCCGGTTATTATTCGACCCTACATAACAAGACATCCCCGCCCCCAATCTCTTTCGTGTCGCCGAAGTGACGTGGCGCACGCTTCAGCGTGCCGTGCCGGCTTTCAAGCCGGCATCCCCCAACCAACCCCAAACTTCACTTCGACACATCCACATCGAACATCACCTTCGCCGCCTGCAGATAATTCTTCCCCCCATGCCTAATCGCCTCATACGCGACCTCATACCCGCCCGCGTAAAACACCCCTTCGCCCCAACTCCCGCGATTCGCGTCCAACACCTGCGTCACCCCGTCCACATACAGCCGCAACTGCTCCTCGATCCCCTCGATCCGGTCCTGCGAAACACGCACCTCCGCCACCGTCCGTACCTTGCCGGAAAAATTCCTGAATTTCTCCGTCAGCAAATTGCGCACCCGGTCGGTATAAACATAGATCGCCGGATACTTCACCGCCTGTGCCTTCTCCGCTAACTCAAAGCTCACGTTCTGGCTAAAGATATGCGCCGGCGGAATCGGCACAAGTGCGACGCCCGTATCGTTGGCGAGCTGCGCCGTCGCCGGCCGGATCCCCGTGCTCGGATCGCCCAAAAATTCGATCGTCTTTCTCGTAGCCACGCTTCCCGTCGTCGCCATATCAACCCCGCCTCAACGTCCGCCCGCCGATGATGTAAACGTCCGGCGCCTGTCCCGTCCCCGCCGCCACACCGGCAGCCAAACCCGAAGGCGCAAGCGTAAAGGTTCCGCCCAGCGCCACCGGAGCCAAGTTTTGCAGCGTCTCGCTCCCGGCCGTCAGCCCCATATACACGTTGAATCCCGTCGCCGCCGCCGGCGGATTCACCGCGCTCACCACCGGCAAACTTCCCGCCGGAGCGTCGTAAGTAGTCTCATCGCTAGGCGCGCTCTCTCGACCTCCTGGCGCCACCCAGGTCACATTCACGTAATACGTAGTTGCCGGAATCAGCCCCGCCACAAAACTGAACGCCGGCGGCTGCGGCTTTGCGAGCGGCAGCAGCGTCAATCCGATCCCGAACCGCAGCGTGTCCTCGCGAGCGTTCTTCGAAGCCTCGTGATACTCCTGGAATTGCGCCTGGTACCGGTCGTTGAGCTGATTGTGATACGCATCGCGATAAATCAGCTCCAGCGTGTGTACCGCGTGCCACCGCTTCAATTGCGGCGTCACCACCACGTCCGAGACTCCGATCGTTCTTCGAAACGCCGTCTGCGGATCGTTCCACCTGGTGTGATCCAGCAGCACGTCGAGGATGTCTTCCGAAACCTCCGACGCCGCCAGGTCCAACTTCGCGTCCAGTTCGATCCCTTCCGTGTTCGCGAGATTCAAAATCGACGACTCGTACACCCGCAAATCTTCGCTACCGTTCGGACTGCCATCGGTAAGCAGCATGGTTCACCTTCGCGTTTTCTCGGGAAGCGCGGCCTTCCATTGCTTCTCCACGCCGGCCCGAAACTCCGCCGCTTCTTCCGGCGTGGCCAGACCGGCCGTCTCCTCCGCGATCATCTTCGCCGCGATCCGCCTTGGAACTTCCGACTTCACCCCAGCCTTGCCGCCTTCCTCGGTCGCCTTGCTGACAACCACGACAAAAGGCTCCGCAATCCCCGCCTCAATCTCCCGAATTTTTCGATAATAAACTTTTAAATCCATATGTCGTTTCCGGTGGAGCAGGCTTCAGCCTGCAACGGGGGCTTCAGCCCCCGCCGCATTCTGTAGGTCCCGCCTAGCTATTCACCTGCACCCCAAAGCTATTCCGCATAACGCCCGTTCCATAAAGAACGTCCACGGTAAACTGCTGAGCCAAAGTATTCGGCTGATAGCTCATCGTCACCCGCATGCCGAAATTCCCCAGCTCCGCATACTCCGCGATCGCGCCCGTCCCCGGAAGAGGCTGCGGCAGCCGCCGGACCACCAGGCCCAATGCATCGCGGCTGAAGGCGAAGTTATGAGTAGTCACCGGCGAAGCGCCCGTCTTCGGAACGAACTGCGAACGGAAGATGTAAAAATCTTTCATCTTCCCCACCGCCCCATCGATCAAAGCGCGCAGCCCGGCTTCACCCGCCGTCTGGAATTCGCTGAACCGCGGAATCTGCCGCAAGGCTGAATACGCCACCGAATCCACCACCAGATACTTCGGCGCGCTCGACGGAACTTTCGAAGCGAACAGAGCCGTCTCCGCCGCGTCCACCACCGCTTCCGTCAGAGCCGTCCCAGCCGTGCCCACTGCGGCATTGGCCGAGAACGAAGCATACAGCGACAGCAGATCGGACTCGATCCGCTCCGCCAGAGCCACCACCGCCGGCTGCATGTACAGCTTCAACAGATCCGGCACCGCCAAAACTTTCGTGACGTCCGGAATCTGGAACGTCGCTTCCACGTGCGTGTTCAGTACGATCTGCGCATTGCCCAAATTCGGATTCTGGGTCTGAACCGTGCCGCCCTCCGCGATATTGTTCGCCACCAGCACCGGCGGGATCGGCACGTTGACCGTGTCTCCCTGTTGCGCCAGCACTGGCTCGTAATCGCGATTGACCAGGTTCCCCATAATCAGGTTCCCCATCAGCGCCGGCAGCGCATCCGCCGCCACCAGCTTGACAATCGCAGTCGCTACATTCGCTGAAGTAATACTCGCCATCTTGTCTCCTTAAGCTTGTGTTCTTCTTTCGTCTTTCCGTCTACATCCCGCGCAGCGTCTGCGACGCCACTCTCGCGATCTCCTGCCTCACCCGATCCAACTCCTCCGCGCTCATCCCCGGCTTGATCTTGTCCATCTCCACCGGCGCATGTCCGCCCTGGCTTCTCTGGCCACCGCTCGCCCCCGAACCTCCCGCGAGCCGCGCCGGCAGCAGCTCCGGGTTGTCGCCCACAAACCGCGTGAGATACTCCTTCATCTCCGAGCCTTCATGCGTCACCAACCGCCCGTCGTCGCCACGCAGAATCTCGTCCTTCACCGCCCGATAAGCCAAATCGATTTTGGCGACCCCAAGCTTCTGCAACTCCGCCCGAATCGCCGAGCTCCGTTCGGCCTCCTCGGCCTTCGCCCGAGCCCGCTCCGTCTCCGCGACCAGCTCGTTAACGCGCTGCTCCAGCGTCTCTCTCCGCCGCCGCTCCTCCATCAACTCCGCCTTGTGCAACGGCTCAGCCTTGCTATGCTCCGCCTTAACAAACTCCTGAATCACCGCCTGCACAATACTCCGAACGTCATTTGTCTCTTCCGCCATCAATCCTCCCAACACCCTTGTCTGTTCCCCGTGGGGGGCGGGCTTTAGCCCGCGCGGGGCTTCAGCCCCGCGTCCGCCTTTCCGGTGGAGCAGGCTTCAGCCTGCAACGGGGGCTTCAGCCCCCACTCTCGATCTCCTCCGCAATCCGATCCTTCACATCCTGCCGAGCATCGCTCAAATACTTCAACGCGAGCCTCTTAAAAACTTCTTTCTTCAACGTCGCCGACTCCATTCCCAACCCCAACAACTTCTCCGCATCCCCCAGCTCCGTCGAAAAATCCGAAATGTCGAACTCATCCATCCCCGTCACGCCGATCTCGATCTCGTCCTCCCGAGCCCTCTCCACCGCCCGCAGCACCCTCCGCATCTGCTCCTTCACCGCATCCCCGTAAGCTCGCAGGACCTCCTGCGTAATCGAAAACTCCATCTGCATCGAGAGTCCCGATTGCCGCATCCCCTTATCCAGCGACCCCCCGGCCTGCGGCAAATAACAAACTCGATAAATCTCTTCCTGCAGCCGCGTCAAATTATCCGAGGCGATCTGATAAACGCGTCCCTCCGGCTCCGTCCACCCGAACTTGTCCCCCGGCCCGAGCTGAATGTAGTAACTCTCGCCCACCATCTGCGTCCATTCGCGATCCGAATAAACCACGGGCATCGCGAACAGCCCCATCGTGAGCGCCCACCCCAGCGCATTCGACTTATTGAAGTGCTCCAATTGCAGCGACCCAGCCCGGTTCAACATCCACAACCCCTCAGGCAGCCGCAGCCCAAACAGAGGAACCTGTTCCAGCTTCGCCAACCCGTGCGTCCCGTGGTCGATCAGCGTCGGCGCCTTCCCGCCGACCCCCTCCGTCGCCGCGTAAATCCGGAATTCGTGCTTGTCGTAATACGACCACCGCGTCTCAATCCGCCAGTTGGCATCCTCCACGCGATCCTTCTTGATGGTCTTGGTCCGCAGCACAACCCAATCGAACCCGCCGCGCTCGTCGAGATTCCAATTGATGAGATCGTCGGCCGCGAAATCCACCAGATACGCCCGCGAGGCTCCCAGCGCATCTTCTTCCCCACGCGTCCCGAGCTTCGCCGCCGTCCTCGGAAAATCCACCAGCGTGTAAGCCGACCCCGTAATCACCGCCTCAGTAAACTGCCGCCGGAAGAAATCCGCCCAGTGCGTCCCTTTTAAATCGGTGTCTTCCACCAGCGAACAGAAGAACTGCTTCGCCCGCTCGTCCTGCCCCTCGAACGTCATCACCGGTTCCTCGCGGAACAGCGTCGCGGCATACCAATCGACAATTGAGCCGATATAGTTCTCGTAAAACACGCGGCTCAGCCGCTCGGCATAGACATCGCCGGGCTCCCTCTGCCGCCGGATCAGATAATCTTGCGCGTTGATCCGGAACTGTTCTCCGCCGGTGTACAAATCGCGATATCTCTTCCACACCGCTTTACGCGCGACGTAATCCGGATGCTCCAAGTCGATATCAAACACGTTCCGTCTCCCCGCCTCTCAAATCAATCTCCGATCCCGCTCGATCGGTCCCGCATTGCCGTGAAACTCTCGCCACACCAGGTATCCCAGCGCGTCCGAAAGATGCGTCCTCTTCGGATCGCGCTCTTTATCCACCACCTGGCTGCCTTCCTTGTACGTCACCTGCTCCAGATCTTTGATCAGCTCCCCGCAGCTCTTCTGTACTTTCAGCAGCCGCTCCCCGTTCGCTGCCGCAAGCTTCCCATTCATCGCCGCCACTCGATCCTTCACCGGCGGATTCTTCGATGGAATCCGGAACTTCACCCGCCCGTATTCGCCGCTCCGGAAAAACTGGTTCAGAATCGTGAAATCCGACGTTCCGCTGGTCTGCATATGCGCCCCGCTCGCATCCGCGTAAACCACCACGCCCGCGGCATGTTTCGGAAACCGCCTCGCGAACTCCTCGCAAGCTTGATACGTGCTCGCCCGGCTCAGCACGATCTCATCGAGGACCATCACCTGCTCTCCATCGATCTGCGCCACCACCGAACACATCGGATCGACGTTGAAGTCCAGCGCCCACAGCAGCGCCTTCCTCCGGTCCACTTCCAGCTCGCCGATGTTCTCTTTCCGGTCGAACGCGTAATAAACTTTCCCCGCATGAAGGTTCAAATAATCCCCCATCACCTCCTGCTGAAAAAAGCGTTCGTCGTAGCTGCTTTTCAACCGCTCGTAGTAATCCGGAATCTGCTCCAGTAAAAACCGGTTCTCAAACGGCTTCGCCATCACCGTCTCGTACCCATCCACCGGATTCGCCACGAACCGTTCGTAAACCCAGTCGTACCCCTTCGGCGTCCACACCGCGAAGCCGCATAGCCGCGTCGCCTTCGGATCTCTCAACCGCCCCTCGAGCCGCAGCCACGCCCCCTCGCTCGTATACGTCAACTCGTCCACTCCGAACCACGCCAGATTGCTCCCGCGCAGCCTTTCGAATTCCTCCACCGCCCGAAACAAAATCTTGGATTTTGTTTCCCCCATCGTCAGGAAATTCTCGCCCCGGTTTAATTCGTGCGGAATCCGGTTCCGCTCCAGCGCCTCGATCAGCGCCGCCACCGTCGCATCGCGCAACATCGGATACGTGGGCGCCCCGATCAGCCCCGTCCGTCCCGGATTCAAATACGCCAGCCGGATCGCCTCCTGGCACAGCGCCTGACTCTTGCCCGATCCGATCGGCCCCGAAAACCCCTTGAACCTCGCTGCCGACTCGTGAAACTTCTTTTGAGACGGCAGCGGGCTATATGCGATCTCTACTGACTTGGGTCTTTTTGCTCCGATTCGACCCATCTCACCTCGATATCCCTCGGTTCATCCGCTTCCATCTCCTTCTGGAGTTGCAACAGCCGGATGTAATCCCCCAGAGTCGGCTTCATCTCGCCGTCCTTCAGTTTTTCCTCGATCTTCTTGATCAAATCCCCGACGACTTTCTTCTGTCGCCGCTTACCCTGTCCCCTCACGATTGAAGCCTACAGTCGCCCCATGGCGCGCCACACCACATTCACCGGTACTCGCAACAAAAGTCGGGAAATATTCCGCCGCCAAAATCGAACACCCCGTAGCAAAACCGGACACTCGAAATGGAGGGCGGACTTCAGTCCGCGCGGCGCTTCAGCGCCGCTCTGCTGGCGAAAGTGGCCCCCCAATTGCCATCCTTCCAAAAAGCCATGTTCCGTTTTTTAGCTTTTCTAACCCTCTGCGCCCTGTCGCAAGCCGCCGAAATCTCCGTCCAAGACCCGCCCGGCAAGCGCTACGTCGAGCCCGTCCTGCGCCCCTTCCACGTGGAGCGCCGCGTCGTCGGTCCGGCGCAGCTCACCGACTCCCCGCGACTGGAAATGCTGGTCCGCGGAGGCAATCTCTACCTCTCCGTCCGCGACGTAATCGCGCTGGCGCTCGAAAACAACCTCGACATCGCCATCCAGCGCTACGGCCCATACTTACAGCGCGAAGTCCTGCGCCGCGCCGAAGGCGGCGCCCCTCTGCGCAACGTCGGGGTGCCGATCTTCGCCGGCCCTCAGAGCGTCAGCCTCGCCGGCGTCAGCGTAAATGCCGTGGGTCTGTCAGATACCGGAGCGGTCAGTTCCGGCGGAGGCATCGTCACGTCGATCGGAACCCCGCCTCCCAGCCTCGATCCAGCGCTTTACGCGATCGGCCAGTCTTCGCACGTGACCACGCCGCTTTCCGTCACGGCTCTGAGCCTGGTTCCTTCGCTCGTCTCGAATGGTCAGCTCTTTCAAGTCGGCTATGTTCAGTCGTTTCCCACTGGAACTACCGCGCAATTGAACTTCATCAGCGCGCGCAATTCGCTGAATAGCCCCGCCAACGTGCTAAACCCCTTTACGCAAGGGGATTTGGAGTTATATGTCAGCCAGAACTTACTGCAAGGCTGGGGCATGGCGGTCAACAATCGCTACATCCGCGTGGCGAAAAACAACATGAAAGTCACGGACTTGCAGTTCAAACAGCAGGTAATCACCACCGTCTCCGCGGTTCTGAACCTGTACTGGGACCTGGTCAGCTTCAATCAGGACCTCCGAATCAAGCAAAACGCGCTCGAAACAGCGCAAAAACTGTACGAAGATAACCAAAAACAGGCAGAATTAGGCACCCTTCCGGGCATTGAAGTGACCCGCGCCGCCGCTCAGGTGTCCGCGAGCAAGGAAGACCTCTTGATCGCGCAAACCAACGTCGCGCAGCAGGAGACGGTGCTTAAAAACGCGCTCAGCCGCACCGGCATCGCCAGCGCCTGGCTCGACGAGGTCCACATCGTCACGCTCGACTCCATCGTCGTTCCCGAGACCGAAAACCTGAAGCCCGTCCCCGATCTGGTGCAAGAGGCTCTCGCCAACCGCCCTGAAATCGAGAAGACCAAAATCAACCTGGAAAGCAGCAAGATCAACGCAGCCGGCACCCGCAACGCATTGCTTCCCGCGCTCTCCGCGTTCGTCGATGTCTCTAATAACGCACTGGCCGGCGACCCCAATCCACTCAACACCGATCCTAGAAATATTCCGGAGCCCGCCATTGTGGGCAGCTACGGCAGCTTCCTCGGCCAGATCTTCCGGCGCAATTACCCCAACTATTCCGCGGGTTTCTCGCTCAATATCCCGTTCCGCAACCGCGCTCCGCAAGCCGACTACGTCGCCGACCAGCTCCAGCTCCGCCAGGACGAGCTTCAGCTACAGCGATCCGAAAATCAAATCCGTGTCGAAGTGAAAAACGTTGTGATCGGATTACAGCAGGCCCGCGCCCGTTACGAAACCGCCGTCGCCACCCGCACGCTCGCCGAACAAACGCTCGATGCCGAGCAGAACCGTTTCAAATTCGGCGAATCGACGCCGGCGGCTGTCATTCAGGCGCAGCGCGACCTCGCCGGAGACCAGAGCGCCGAGGTTCAGGCGATGGCGAACTACACCCACGCGCAGATCGCCTTCGATCAAGCGCTCGGCCGGACGCTCGATGTGAATCGGATTTCGATCGACGAGGCGAAAGCCGGACAGGTCTCCCAAACGTCGTCCATTCCCGCGGGGAGGCCGTAATGAAACGGTTGCTTGCCGCTCTCCTCGCCGCTGCCACCGCGTTCGCGCAACAGCCGTTCGTCTCGCGCCCGAAAAGCTCGATCGTCTCGCGGCCCTATCGCCAGCCCGCCGTGCCCCCGGTTCGCATGGTCAACTCCGACCGCCTGCGGAGCTTCATCCGCGCGGGCAAAATGTATCTCACGCTACAAGACGCCATCGGGCTCGCCATCGAAAATAACCTGGACCTCGAAATCGACCGCTACGGCCCGCTCGCAGCGGAATGGGGCGTCACTCGCGCGCAGGCCGGAGGCGCGCTTCGCGGCGTTCCCGCGGGCAATACCTTCGTCAATCAGGTGACGGCGGGGCAATGCATCAGCGGCGCTCTGCAAAGCGCCGGCCTCTCCAACGGCGGTGGCGGAGGAGGCGGCGCCAACACCAATACGCAGATTTCTCAAATCGGCCCCATCACGCCGAATCTCGACCCGGTCTTTCAAAACACCAGCGCGTGGTCGCACTCCAGCACTCCCCAGGCAAACTCCATCTTGAGCCAAACCAGCGAGCTGGTGGACGTGAATCACCGCATCAATTCGTTCGCGCAGCAAGGACTGATGTCCGGCGGCTTCGTGCAGATGTCGTTCAACGAATCCTACTGCCGCGAAAACAGCCCCAACGACATCATCAATCCGTCGCTCGCGCCGGTCGCTCAAATCTATCTCCGCCACAATTTGCTGAACGGTTTCGGAACGGGCGTCAACAGCCGCTTCATCCGCGTCGCGCAAAAACAAGTAGACGCATCTCACGAGACGTTCCGGTCGCAACTGCTCAATCTGGTGACCAACGTGGTGAATCTCTATTGGGATCTCGTCGCGGGCCAGGAAGACTTAAACGCCAAGCGGCAGACGCTCGAAATTGCCGAAAAATTCCTAAACGACACGAAAGAGCGCATTCGCGTCGGTGAAATCGCGGGCGTGGAGGCGTTTCGCGCGCAGGCCGAATATTCGACGCGCAGTCAGGAAGTCTCCATCGCGGAGGCGGATGTCCAGCAGCGGGAGATCGTTTTCAAAGATGCCTTGAGCCGCGACGGCCTCGCGGACCCGGAGCTCGATGCAGCGGAAGTGGTTCCCATGGACCGCCTGCAGGTTCCCGACTCGGAGGACCTGCCTTCCTTGCGCGACCTGGTGGCGAAGGCAATGGCGCAGCGCCCCGATATCGCTCTATCGAAAATCGGCGACGAAACGCAGCAGATCTCCGCGGAAGGAACGGCGAACGGCCTGCGGCCCATTCTGCAGACCATCGTCTCCACCACGGCTCGAGCGGAAGCTGGGACGCCGAATCCCGCATCCGGCCAAGTTCCCAGCCCGCAAATCGTCGGCGGCTTCGGAAGGGCATTCACGCAGATCCTCGCGGGAGATTACACCAGCCGCGCCGGCGCGATCTATTTTTCAGGCACTCTGAAGAACCGCGTGGCGCAAGCCGACTACGGCATCGACCGATTGCAGATCGGCCAGGACGATCTCATCCAGCGCCGCGATCAGAATCAACTGGTCGTCGATATTTCGAATCAAATCACCGCGATTCGCCAGGCGCGCTCTCGTTATTCCCAAGCTGTCGCCTCGCGTACCTTGCAGGAGCAGTTGCTGGACAAAGAGCAGCAGCAATTCCTGCTGGGAGGCTCTTCCATCGACCAAGTGGTCGCGGCCGCGCGCAGCCTCGCCACCGCGCAGTATGCCGAGGTCGCCGCGGTGGCCTCCTACAGCCGCGCCCGAGTGGCTCTCGACCAGGTCGTCGGGCAAACGTTGGAGGTGAACCATGTTTCGGTGGACGACGCACTGAAAGGCGAGCGATGATTTCTGTGCGCCGGCGCCGAAACCGCTCCCTCGCGGTCGCGGCTCAGCAAGCATTTCAGAGCCGGGAGCGCCGCCTGCTGTATAATGCACCTATAACGACTTATGAAACCGTTTGCCATTCTGTTCGCGTCTCTGTTTGCCGTTTCCGTGGGTTGGGGGCAGGACCTGCCCGCCGGACCGGGAAAGGACACGGTCGAAAAAGTATGCACGGCCTGTCACGGGCTTGAGGCGATTGTGACGATTCAGGGCGGCAAGGACATTTGGCAAGGCATCGTGGACGATATGAAGGGCCGGGGCGCCGACGGCAGCAACGACGACTTCACGGCCATCGTCAACTATCTGTCCAAATACTTCGGCAACAACGTGAACGTCAACACGTCCACGTCCAAGGATCTGGTCGATAACCTTGATCTCACAGCCACCGAAGCCGACGCGGTGGTGAAGTACCGCACCGATAACGGCAACTTCAAGGAATTCGCCGATCTGAAAAAAGTTCCCGGCCTGGACGCCTCCAAGCTGGAGCCGATTCAGAAGCGCATCAAGTTCTAGGCGTAAACCGCTCCCTTGCGGTCGCGGCTCAGCAACGATTTGGAGCGGTCCAGATTCCGCGCGGCGCGCACGCACGGCATCGTCGAAAGCGTCATCCGTGAAATGACGCGGCTCGCCGTTAAGCACGGCGCGGTCAATCTCGCGCAAGGCTTTCCGGACTTTCCCGCCCCCGAAATCGTTAAGCGCGCCGCCGCCGACGCCATCGCGGCCGACGTGAACCAGTACGCCATCACCTGGGGCGCGAAACGGTTCCGCGACGCGATCGCGGCCAAATATCTCCGCCACTACGGCCTGGAACTCGATCCCGAGCGCGAAATTACCGTCTGCTGCGGCGCCACGGAAGGGATGATCGCTTCGCTCCTGGCGATCGTCGATCCGGGCGACGAAGTGATTATCTTCGAGCCCTACTACGAGAACTACGGGCCGGACACTCTGCTGAGCGGGGCGCGGAGGAAGTTTGTCCGGCTGCATCCTCCCGATTGGCGCTTCGACCCCGCCGAATTGCGCCGCGCCTTTTCGCCGCGCACGAAAGCGATCGTGATCAATTCTCCCGGCAATCCCACCGGTCACGTCTTTGGCCGCGATCAGCTCGAATTCATCGCGCAGCTTTGCCAGGAATTCGACGCGCTCGCCGTCACCGACGAAATCTACGAGCACATTATTTACGATGGCGTCCGGCACACTCCGATCATGACCATGCCAGGCATGCGCGACCGCACCATCCTGGTGAACAGCATGAGCAAGACCTACTCGGTCACGGGGTGGCGGGTAGGTTGGGTGGCCGCCTCGCCGGATTTAACGGAATCCATTCGCAAAGTTCACGATTTCCTGACTGTCGGCGCGGCCGCGCCGCTTCAGGAGGCCGGCGCCGTGGCCCTTGCCCTGCCCGACGACTACTACGCCACTCTGGCCGCCGACTATCAGGCCAGGCGCGATCGGACCGTCGCGATGCTGGAGCGCGCGGGTTTCCCCTGTTGGAATCCTCAGGGTGCCTACTACATAATGGCGGATATTTCCCGCTTCCCTTTGGCAAACGACGTGCTGACATGTCGTCACCTTATTGAAACAATTGGAGTTGCCGCAGTTCCAGGGTCTAGTTTTTTCTCCAATTCAACGGATGGAAAAAAATTAATTCGCTTCTGTTTTTGCAAAAAATATGAGACGCTGGAAATGGTAGAACGGAGATTGTCCCAACTGCAGTGGCCGGGTTAGGAGAGTCGGGGGAACCGGACCGCCAGTAATGGAGGAGTCATGTCCCCGCAGTACTTGCTTCCGGAAACTGTGTCCCGTGAAGACGGCGCCGGCGCGGTAGTCGCACTAGATCGGGGTGGCAGCCCCGCGCTGCTGACCCTGGAGATCGATCGTATTCTTGAACGAGAAAGCCTGGACGTTTCCGTCTGGGGCTCTCCCGATGGCCGGCACTGGCGCCACTTGGCAGCCTTCCCCCAAAAGTCCTACATCGGGCAGTATTCGATCGAACTCAATCTGGGGCGTCATCCCGATGTCCGCTTCCTGCGCGCCAAATGGAAGATGGGGCGGTGGGTTAGCGGCGAGCCCCGTCCGATGTTCGGGTTTCACGTCAGACTGGACGAACTCAAGTCCCGATACGCGGGAGCGGCCTAGCCGCCCCCGGCTGTAGCTCCAAAGACACTCATAAATCTCCTGGGTGTGGGACATAACGTGGTAGGCTTGGCGCCCGGAACCGAGCGCCTACCGCCGGTCGAGTGCCGGCGCGACCAGGGGGTCGCCTGCGGACCGGGGATCCGCCCCACCAGAATCGTGAACCTGCAAGTATCCGCCACGCTCGGCCCCCAGGCTGGCTCATCTTCTACGTAACAGCCCGCAAAACCCGATACCGGTAAACTACGCGCGCGGGCTGCTTGTTTGGCCGAATCGAGGGCGCCCGCGCACCCTTTGCGGGCTAGCTTGAGATTCGCTGAGAATTCCGAAACCGCTTACGCACCACCTCTGGTAATGTATTCCCATCGCCGGCTACCACACCTCTGGAAGCCGGAGCACCCCGTCTTCATCACATGGCGGCTGCACGGAAGTCTGCCTCCCCATCGGTTTTTCGCCGGGGGAAGACTGCCGTCCGGGCAAGCCTTTGCTGCGTTGGATCGCTTGTTGGACGAGGCGCGGACAGGTCCGTTTCACCTTCGCCAGCCGGCGCTGGCGGACATGACGGTCGAAGCTCTCCGATACAACGCGGAGGTCCTCAGGCATTATGATCTGCATGCCTTTGTGGTCATGCCGAATCATATCCACCTTCTGCTAACGGCCTGCATCGCTTTACCGAAACTGACCAAATCCATCAAAGGGATCACCGCTAAGCGAGCCAATCAGCTTCTCGGCCACACCGGACAGTCCTTTTGGCAGGAAGAGAGCTACGATCATCTGGTAAGGGATGGAGGCGAGTTCCAACGGATTCGGCTGTATATCGAGAACAACCCGGTGCGCACAGGCTTGGCGCCGGAACCGAGCGCCTACCGCTGGTCGAGTGCCGGCGCGACCAGGGGGTCGCCCGCGGACCGGGGGTCCGCCCCACCAGAGTCGTGAACCTGTAAGTATCCGCTACGCTCCACTTCTATGTTGCGCACCTTGGAGCTGGGGCGGGTCGACATCGACCCCGAAGTGCGCGACAATAAAGAAGACCTTCCTTGCTCCCGTTGGAGACTCTAAAACATGCCTGAGTTGAATTTCAAGCAAACCGCGCAAAGCGTTATCCCGGACGATCCCGAGGCCAGCGCTTACCGCTTTATCATTGTTGCCGCCAAGCGCGCCCGGCAATTGCAGAACGGCGCCCGCAGCTTTCTGCCGACCACTTCCAAAAAGCCGACCGTGGCGGCGATGGAGGAGGTGCGCCGTGGGCTGGTGCAGTACGACGATCCGTCCCTGCCGCGCGAGTTTGAGGCGGAAGAACAACCCGAAGAGTAAGCGCCTGCGCCTCACCTGGGTGAAATGAACGTAGTACTGGGTGTCGGCGGCGGAATCGCCGCTTACAAAGCGGCGGAGTTGGCTCGCGAGTTGATGGAACGCGGCTGCAACGTTCAGGTGGTCATGACGGCCGCCGCCCAGGAATTTATTCGTCCCCTGACGTTCGCCGCGCTCACAGGCCGCAAAGTAATTTCGGATCTGTTCAGCGGCGCTGGCGCGGAGGAAACGCTTTCCAGCGCGATCGAGCACATCCGCGTAGCGCAGGAAAACGACGTCCTCGTCATGGCGCCCGCCACGGCGGATCTGATCGCGAGCATCGCTCATGGTCTCGCCGGCGATTTCCTGACCACAACCTATCTCGCGTTCACGGGCCCAGTAGTCATCGCGCCAGCCATGAATGTGAATATGTGGAATCATCCCGCGACCCGGGAGAACGTGCGCACGCTGGCCGCCCGGGGTCATGCGATTGTGGAGCCCGAGGAAGGCGCGCTCGCCTGCGGCATGGTGGGGCCGGGAAGATTGGCCGAACCACGGCGGATCGCCGACGCCGTTATGTCGACGGCGGCAACGCCGGCCGCCAGGCGCGACCTGGAAGGCGAGACAGTGCTCATCACGGCCGGCCCGACGCAGGAGCCGCTCGACGCCGTTCGGTATATTTCCAACAGGTCCAGCGGCAAGATGGGATTCGCTCTGGCAAATGCGGCTCTAGGGCGCGGAGCGCGCGTGGTGCTGGTCTCCGGTCCCGTGCATCTGGCCGCGCCTCGCGGAGCGGAAACGATTCATGTGAAGACGGCCGCCGAAATGCGAAGGGCGGTGATGGATCGGCTGGAAGACGCGACCATGATCGTGAAGACGGCTGCCGTGGCCGATTATTACCGCACCGATGCGCCAAAACAGAAAGTGAAGAAAACGGCCGCGCGATTGTCTTTGGAGCTCGATCCCACACCCGACATTCTGGCTGAAGTTGGCCGCAACAAGGGCGACCGGTTGCTGGTCGGCTTCGCGGCGGAAACCGAGAATCTGGTGGAGGAGGCGCGGCGCAAGCTCAAATCGAAGAATTGCGACATGGTGGTGGCGAACCTGGTCTCGCAGGAAGGCGCCGGATTCGAGTCGGACGAGAACGAAGTGGTGCTGGTGCTTCGGACTGGCGAGGCCATTCCCGTGCGTCGGGCGGCCAAAACGGAAATTGCGCAGCGGATTCTCGATGAGATGATCAAGCTCCGGCTCGCGCTGCACATGTCCGCATGAATCGCGACGAACTTCGTCAAGCTTTGAATTTTTATAGCGACCTGGGCATTACCGATCTGTATGGCGTCAACCCCTCCGCGGCGGAAGCCGTATCATCGATCACCCCGGAAATCGCGGCGAGCGCGGAACCCACGGCGGCGCCGCCAGTGAAAGAGACTCTGCTTTCTCTCGCGCCCGACGGCGACACGCTCGAAAAAATCCAGCAGGACATCGGTCCCGAGTGCCGCCGGTGCCGCCTGTGCGAGCAGCGGTCGCGGATCGTGTTCGGAGTGGGCGATCCGTCCGCGCGACTGGTGTTCGTGGGCGAAGGTCCCGGCGCGGATGAGGACGCGCAGGGGATTCCATTTGTGGGCCGCGCGGGTCAGTTGCTGACGCAGATGATCGATAACACGGCTTCCCGCGAGGGCATTCCGATCCGCCGCGCCGACGTCTACATTTGCAATGTGGTTAAGTGCCGCCCGCCGGAAAACCGCACGCCCCTACCCGACGAAATGGAGATTTGCGGCGAATTTTTATTCCGGCAGCTCATGACGATCCGTCCCAAAGCGATCGTTGCGCTCGGCTCCACGGCCGCAAAGGCGCTGTTAGGCACGAAGGAAGGCGTCACTCGACTCCGCGGCCAATGGCGCAAATGGCGCGACATCCCTTTGATGGTCACCTATCATCCGTCTTATCTGCTGCGGCCCTATAACCAGAATGCGAAACGCGAGGCGTGGGAGGACTTGAAGAAGGCTCTCCACTTCGTCTACGACTGAGTGGCCGAGGCTAAGCTTGTCCGACGGTCCAGATTTCGGAGAGCGCTCGCTGAAAATTCTTCCCCAGCACAAGGCCGATGTCCTCTCGGCTGTACTTGCGCCGCACCAACCCCTCGGTGAAGTCGAAGATCTTTTCCGAATAGTGAATCCCGTCCAAATCGTAGCGATGTACCGGCGCGGAGGGATCGCGGCCAACGAGATCGACATCGGTGCCGAGACCCACGTGTTCGATCCCCGCGATCGCCGCGACATGATCCACGTGATTTAGGGCATCGTCCATGGAAGCGGCTTTCCCAGGGTGGACAAACGAGCGGACCAAAGTAATGCCCATCACGCCTCCCCGGGCCGCCATTTTTTGGATCGTTTCATCGCTCTTGCACCTCGCGCTGGCCACCAGCGCCCGGCAATTGGAATGCGTCACCAAAACGGGCTTGTTGGAGGCGTCGATGGCTTCAAAAGTGGTGCGATCGGCGCAGTGCGATACGTCCACGGCCATCCCGAGCTTGTTCATGCGCGCCACAATGCTTGCGCCGTATTCGCTGAGCCCCTCGTTTTTCGGGTCGGTGGAACCCCCGCCGAGGCTGTTGTCGTTGTAAGTGAGCTGCGAGACTCGTTGACCGAGGGCATAGAACCGATCCACGTCGTCCACGGTTCGAAAATGCTGTGAGTTCTGCTGGCCGATCACGACCCCGATTTTGCCGACGGCCTTGGCGCGCGCCATGTCCTGTGGGCACTCGATCCGCAAGAACTTGTCGGGATGGGCGGCGAGGAAGGCGTCCCAGCCTTCAACGTCGCGCAAAGAAGTGGCGTACACGTTGCCTTCGACGAAGCCGAAGGACTGGTGAAAGATGGTCGTGCCCGAATCCTTTAGTTTATCGAAATCTGCGCCGGTGAACGTGGCGGGATTTCGCTGCCAGCCAAGAACCTTTCGGTAGTTGAGCGAAAGCAAGCCCATCATATCGATGACCGTCGACTCGCGAACGAGATCGATAGTGAGCGTGGAGTATTCCGACGCCGGGGCTTTCGCAAACAGACTGAACCGGCGGCGGGCGATAAACGGCGCGGCCAAAGCGCACGCGCCGGCGCGAAGAAGAGTACGGCGGGTCACTGCGTTACAGCGGAAATCAAATCGTACCACGAATTGGGCCGCTTTGTTAGACTGGCGACAGCATGCGGCGCGCTAATAAATTAGGCGCCTGGCTGAGCGTCGTCCTCGGCATTGGTGAGGGGTTGGCGCTCGCGCAAGGTCCCGCGAGCGTGTTGGTGGTGGCGAACGACAATTCCAGCATCTCCCGGAGGATCGCGGATTACTATATGCGCCGCCGCGCGATTCCAGCGCGCAATCTGTGCCGCATCCGCTCCACGGAGTATCAGGACGTCGCGCGAGTCACGTACGATCGCGAGATCGCCGGCCCCATCGGCGCTTGTCTTAAGAGCAACAACCTGATTCAGAGCGTCTTTTACATTGTCACGACATCCGGGGTTCCGCTGCGAATCGACGGCACGGGCGGAATGGGGGGAAATGAGGCGTCGGTGGATAGCGAACTGGCCGCGCTCTATTACGACCTGACGCGCGGCAAACGGCATCCTGTGGAAGGCTCGCTGGAGAACCCCTTTTATGGAAAGAGCCGGGTTGCGTTTGGCCATCCCCAGTTTCCGATGTATCTGGTGACGCGGCTTGCCGCATACGATGAGGAGGGAGCTGAGCGCATTGTGGATCAATCGATGCGCGCCTCGAACCGCGGCAAGTTTGTCGTCGATTTGAACTCGGGCGACGACCATGCGGGAAACAACTGGCTCCGGACGGCAGCCGTTCTTCTTCCCAAGGACCGCGTGATTTTCGACGAGTCTCCCAAAGTCCTCTATAACCAAACGGACGTGATCGGGTACGCGAGCTGGGGTTCCAACGATCCTCATCGGCACCGCCGGTTCGTAGGATTTCACTGGCTGCCGGGCGCGATCATGACGGAATACGTTTCCACGGATGGCCGCACCTTTGAGCGTCCACCCGAGAACTGGAACATCTCCGATTGGCAGTCGCGAAAACTTTGGTTTTACCGAAGCCCGCAGACCTTGACCGCGGATTACATTCTGGAAGGGGCCACGGGAGCCTCGGGCCATGTTTATGAACCTTATCTCGGCATGACGCCGCGTCCGGACCTGCTGCTGCCCGCCTATTATGGCGGGCGAAATCTGGCGGAAAGCTACTATCTCGCGATTCCGCGCCTGAGCTGGCAGAACATCGTGGTGGGAGATCCATTGTGTTCGCTGGGCAAGCCTTGAACAGCGGTGCAGGAGACGCCTGTGGGCTGAAGCCCACAGCAGCACGCTGAAGCGTGCGTGACGATACTTCAGGCGGGAAGGAGCCGGCGCAGAGGGAGAAAGAAAGCTTTCACGAAATCGGCGGCGGTATCGGTGGCTTCCTCCCGATTCTCATCGTGAATGGGAACGACGACCCGGATCAGAGCCGTGTCCGTGCGATTGAGCCGGATCGCATCGGCAATGCTCCAGAATTTGGCCTTGTATTCGCTCGCCACCGCGCGCTCGCGCGATTGATACCAATACAGCACCAGGCTTCGATCGGCGCCGCGGGCGACCACGTACCGGTTCACGGTGATGGCCGGGGCCGAGCCTACGGCCAGCTTCAGCTCGTCGGATAACAGACTTGTCCACCCGGAGCCTGGGAGACAATTTTTGGGGGAATGGGGAGTTGCGCCGGTGCTCAGCGTCCGGAAAGCCGCGACGAATAAATCCGCGCCGCGTCGATTGCTCGTGTTCACATAAACCCGATCCAGTAAGTCGTCGGCTTTTAAAAAATCGCGGATTTCCTCGTCAATAACGCCTTCCTGATAGAACTGCCATGAGCTCATGTTTAATGGGAGTCCTTCGAGCGGAGGGAGTACGGGAAGATACTCGGGCCGTTCGGAGCTGTAGAGCACAACCCCCCGCAGAACCAGCAGGGCCGTCGCGACTCCTATGGCGGCTCCAATTTTCACGCGGGTTCCATCCGGTTTCGCGTCAGCCGCCGGAGGAGAAGATGGAAACCCACCAGCATCGCGGCGGCGATTGCGAAAATCACCCAACCCTCCATGCTGTGGAAGACGCCGTGGGCGAGTTCTGGGTCGATCTCGCTTAACAGGCCCGTGATCGTAACCCGGCCCGAGTTCGCGACGATCGCAATGGGAAGCGTGGCGATCAGCAGCGCCCATCGCATCCACACGCGTTTATCGAACATGTATGCATAGACCAGCGACAGAAACGATAGCGAGAGCAAACTCCGGATTCCGCTGCACGCTTCGGCGACGTCGAGCTTTTGACTGGGAATTTCGAGAATATTTCCGTCGCGATATACGGGAACTCCCAAAATGCCCAGGGATATTTCCGCGACGCGGCTCGCGAAAAGCTGGAGCGGGAAAGTGATTTGGTTATAGACCACGCCCGGAAAAGGAATCATGAAAGGCAGCAGCAACAGCGGAAAGGCAAGCGCGCGAATGAGCGCGGTCCCCCCCGTCAGCAGTAAGAGCCCGTATAGCGTGATGAGCACCGAAGTACGCTGCAAAAAGAGATCCGCAGCCAAAGTTCCCAGGTAACCCTGCGCGATGCCCCAGAAGATCACGACCGCTCCCCACCAAGAGGGCTGAAGCCGGAGCGCCAGCAAGCGGTCGCGGCGCTGCCAGGCGATATACGCGGCCACCAGTGGAACGAAGACTCCATGCCCCATATCACCATCATTGAGCCACTGCATGGCGAGCCGTTTGAGGATCGAAAAGTTGCCTACGATTATGAGAGCGGTGAACCACGCCAGGACGGTCCAGGGAATTTTGCGGGAGTGGGCGGACGAAACCGGCTCTGCAAGCCGCTCCGCTGTCGACGCCATGGATTCAAGTTTAATCTACGGGAACCAATCGACTACAACTCAAACGTAATTCCCTGGGCGAGCGGCAATTGGTTGGAAGAGTTCACGGTGACGGTCTGGCGGCGCATATAGGACTTCCAGGAATCGCTGCCGGACTCGCGGCCGCCGCCGGTCTCCTTTTCGCCTCCGAACGCGCCGCCGATCTCCGCGCCGCTGGTGCTGATGTTTACGTTCGCGATGCCGCAGTCGCTCCCGCGGGCGCTCAAGAAAGACTCGGCGGAGATCAGACTATTGGTGAAGATAGCCGAGGATAGCCCTTGTGGAACGTCATTGTGCCACTCGATGGCTTGCTCCAGCGTTTCGAATTCGACCAGATGCAGGATGGGAGCGAAGATCTCCTCCCGGAGAATCGGCATGTGAGGCTGCGACTGAACCAGGGTCGGCTCCACGAAACAGCCGTGGAGATGTTTTCCTCCAAACAAAACCTCGCCGCCCTGCTCGCGGGTCTCGGCGAGCCCGCGCATCATGTTGTCGACTGCGCCGGAATCGATCAGCGGACCCATTAGCGTGGTTGGTTCCAGCGGATCGCCGATGCGGACCTGCTTATAAGCCGCGATCAGCCGTGCGGTAACTGCCGCTGCAATTCCTTTCTGCAAGAAGAGGCGCCGGATGGAGGTGCAACGCTGCCCGGCTGTTCCGACCGCGCCGAACAAAACCGCGCGCGCCACCAGATCGGGATTCGCGTCGTCCATCACAATCACGCCGTTGTTGCCGCCTAGCTCAAGCAGGGTCCGGCCCAGGCGCGAAGCCACCGCCGGCGCGATTTGCTTGCCCATCCGCACGCTTCCCGTAGCGCTGATAAGCGGAATGCGGCGGTCGCGAATCATCCGGGCGCCAACCACATCGTCCGTTCCGACGACGAGGTTCAAAACGCCGCTCCACCCATGGCGCGAAAGCACGCGATCGCAAATACGCTGGACTTCCACCGCCGTGAGCGGAGTCTTCAGCGACGGTTTCCACACGACGGTATCGCCACATACCAGCGCGATTAGCGCGTTCCAGCTCCACACGGCAACGGGAAAATTGAAGGCCGTGATCACTCCGACGACGCCCAGCGGATGCCATTGCTCTTGCATTCGGTGACCCGGCCTTTCGCTGGGCATGGTAAGGCCGTAAAGCTGTCGCGACAGGCCCACAGCGAAACCCGCGATGTCGATCATCTCCTGAACTTCGCCCTGGCCCTCGGCGAGAATCTTGCCGGCTTCCAGGGTGACCAACTTGCCTAACGCCGTTTTCGCCTGGCGTAATTCATCGCCAATTTCGCGCACGATCTCCCCGCGCTGGGGCGCCGGAAGCATGCGCCATTTTTCAAAAGCCTCGCGGGCCCGCCAGACCGCGTCGTCGTAATCTTCTTCGGTGGCCAGGGGAGCGCGGCCGAGTTCGGCGCCCGTGGCCGGATTGTAGGAGACGATCTCGCTTGCCGCGATGGTTCCGCTCATGACTCCAGTTTGGCAGGACCGCGGCGGAGTAGGAGAGCTTCAGCTTGTCCCAAGAGCGAGGAACCAAGCCGAAGCTTGTCTACTGTACGCCGCTGATAGATGATGGTTACATTGCATGAAGCTGCTGATCCGCTGGGCAGTCACCGTCATCGCGCTGGTGGTTGCGGCGTGGCTGGTTCCGGGAATTCACGTGCAGTCGGACGCGTTTAAGGAGTTCGCCGCCATGGCCGTGATCCTGGGATTGATCAATGCGATCGTGCGGCCTGTGCTGAAACTGCTTTCCTGTCCGCTGATTCTGCTCACTCTCGGATTGTTCATCCTAGTAATTAACGCGTTTACATTGTGGCTCGCGTCGCGGATCGCGGTGAGCTTCTTTCACGTGGGATTTTACGTGGACGGGTTCTTCCCGGCGTTCTTCGGGGCGCTGATCGTGAGCTTGGTGTCTGTGATCCTGAACACACTGCTGCGGGATGCGGAAGCTTGATCCGTCCAATGGACGCTCGCGTTATCGGTCCGGTAGAGCGCATCCTCGGTTGACTTTCTGATATCGTCTTAGAAACCGGCGCGGGCGCCCGACGGGGAGGTCCGTGCGGTGGCTCCGATTCTCGGCGTTTCATTAACGTGAGCATTGATGGGCAACGCTAGCTCTTATCTTCACTTTGACGGGATCCAAGGCTACGTCGAGATCCCCGACAGCCCCGATTTCAGCTTGGCCACCACCGGTAGCCTGACAGTATCCGCATGGATCAGGCCGGAGGTGCTGATCTTCCCCACCACTGAAAAAGGATATGTGCATTGGATGGGCAAGGGCGAAGCAGGACAGCAGGAATGGGTTTTCCGCATCTACAGTCAAGACAACCATGTGGGAAGGGAAAACCGGATCAGTTTTTATGTTTTCAACCCGGATGGAGGAGAAGGGATTGGAAGCCATTACCAAGACCCAAACAACCCCGTCCAGGCCGGAGCGTGGCTTCACGTCGTGGGAGCGGCTGACACGAAGAGTACCTATATGTACATCAATGGCACGCTCATCGACAGCGACGTCTACGTCGGAAAGATTCAACCGCAGCGTGGAAAGGCTCCACTACGCATCGGCACGCGCGATTTCAATAGTTACTTCGAAGGGGAGATACGGGAGGTCCGGATCTGGAACCGCAAACTCGCGGATGCGGAGATTGCCGCTCTATGCGCATCGGATTCCGTGCCCCAAGATGGACTGGTCGCCGAATATTTGCTAACTAAAGATGTTGCGCGCGATACGACAGACGCGCACGATGGAATCGTTGTCGGGGGAGTGTGGATACCTCAAAACGGTTAAAAGAGTGGATTTGAGGTCCGCGCCGGGAACAGGCGTGCGTCTCGCGCCACAATAACTGCTGAGATAAAGCAGGAGATCCACGATGCTATGCAAGCCGGCTTGAGACGGTCTATTCCGTTCGGAATCGTTTTCTTGTGCTCACTCGCTCGGGCTCAGGATTCGCAGACTGCCGCACTTGTGAAGACAATGGTGTCGCTCCGTGAGTACGTTGCATCTCACGCGGGGCTCCACGGAGGACTGCCCGAGCTTACCCTCGCGAAGCATCAGCTACGCGACTGGATCGAAGTCCGGCTCGCCTCTTTTCGCGAGGACGGAGATGAGGGCGCACTCTCGAACGATCTCCTGAGCGGCATAACGAACGCCAAGCTTTTCTGCGACGACCCCGCCGATTGCACCGCCACGTCCATTGGCTTTCTGGATCAGGTTCAGATCAATCGCGAGCAGGGGTTTTTGATCGTTATGACGGCCGTGGGTACGGGCATCCGGTGCGGCTACGATTATTCCGCTTACGTTTATGAATGGAGCGAGAACAATTGGCGGCGCGTCTGGGAAAACGAGCAGGACGATTATACCGAAGGGGCTTATCGTCCACAAACATTGCATTCAGTGCATATATCCGGCGCCGCTCGTGACGGGACCCGGCTGATTCTCACGTTGGGCACTCCCGCTGGCTGCGGCGGCGCATTTGTGCCTCTCTACTACCGGGTCTTTCGTATCGCCGCGCACGGCTCCAGTACCTCTTTGATCCTCGATAAATCCGAAATTCTCAACGATGAGGGCGAACCCCCTGCCATTGGCCGCGTGACGCCAGACGACCTACTAATCGAATTCTCGGCGGGAGGCACCGGCTACGGTTATTCGCACAAGGCTCTGCGTCACTACGAGATCCGCGGCGCTACGGCCACCCAAACCGATCCCATTGCTCCCACGGCGCGCGACTTTGTGGAAGAATGGCTGGCCGCGCCGTGGCAAGACAGCAGCGCTAGATCGGATTCCTCGGCGCTTCGCGACTGGCGCCAGAAACTGCACCGCGACGACGCCCAGGGGGACTATCCCGACCAGGCGCTTGGTTGCATGAGTGACCCGTCGCTCGTCGAAATCGGCACGCATCTCGAGGGCTTGCCCAAGAACTATTTCCTGGTGAGGACTAAGGAGCCTTTGCGCTTCAGCATGGCCGGCATCAGCGAGAGTCCATTTCCCGGCTGCACGCAAGCCGATCCGGAGGCCGACAAGCAGCCTTCTCTCCTGCCATCGAACCGGTGAAGCTTCAGGCGTCGGATATCGTTCATCGGTAGAATTTGAGGCGGCGGGCGGGTCGGGTCGGACGGCAAGAGACAAACAGACGGCAAGAGGCATTCATTACAGGTGCAGCCGAGCCGCCGCGCGGCGGAAGGAAGTTTCCTTCGGAGATGACCGACCACAACCTGATCCCGTGCGTATCACGCCCGAAAACACTTGCCGGAAACCCCGATAAGAGCTCATGATAAAGAAAGGTAGACGAATGGTACAGAAGGCAAGAAACCAAGCGATGAGCCTGAACGTCAAGGACCCCGAAGCGCACCGGCTCGCCCAGGCGATTGCTCAGGAGACCGGGGAAACGCTGACGCTCGCCGTTATGGAAGCGCTGCGGGAGCGATATGAGCGCTTGCACAAGCGCGATCCCGAGACCCTGGCCGCAGACATTCGTGCAATTGCTAAGCGCGCCTCCGCGCACATCAAGCGGCCGTACCTCGACCATGCCGAATTTCTGTACGAAGAGCACGGCCTGCCCAAATGATCCTCGATACTGCGCCGCTCGTGGCCATTCTCGCCGAAAAACCGGATTCCGACTCTACGTCAACGCGATCAGCCACGCTCCACGGTGCCGGATTTCGGCGGGCAATTTTCTCGAATTGTCGATGGTCATTGAAGGGCAATTCGGCGCAGACGTTCTCCGCCAGTGCGATGCGCTGTTCCGGCGCATCGGCATCATCATCGAACCGGTCACGGCCGACTAGGCCCATGCCGCGCGCCAAGCCTTTCACGATTTCGGCAAAAGGCCGGCATCCAGCGGGGCTGAATTTCGGCGATTGCTTCGCCTATGCGCTCGCCAGAGTGAGCGGCGAGCCTCTCCTCTTCAAGGGCGACGACTTCAAAAAGACAGATATCGCTTCCGCGCTCGCTCCAGGTCACGAATGATCGGTGTCCCGGTTCAGGAGAAACGCGCGAAGTTGACCGATCGCATAAATACTTGCATCGAAGCGCGAGAATTCCGGGTAGCGATTGAGCATATTCGTCTCTGGCTTACCGGGAACGGCCCGAAGTTGCAGCGTAGCGTAAGCGAGATGAGGTAAGTACGAGCTGCTTCATTGGCCTGCTTCATTGGCCAGCCTTGACCGGCCCTCTCAAAACTGATATTTCTGGTTTGCTTTGCGCGTTTTTGAAAGGAGATGCAATGAAGCGTAAACGAGTGTTGATTCGCGTTGCCGCGGGGTTGTGTTTCGCCGCCGCGTTGGCCTACACGGTGGTTGCCGATAGCACATCCGCGACCGCGAGCCTTACGTCAGGTAAAGCGCAGCTAATGTCCGCCGGCGCGCTCGCCTTCGGTCCCGATGGCGTGCTGTTTGTCGGCGACTCGGTTGGCGGCGCGGTCGTGGCATTGGATACGAAGGATAGCGCCGCTCCGCGTTCGGCCGTAAACATAAACGTCCAGGGCGTTGACGCCAAGCTAGCAGCCTTGGCGGGCGTGACCGCGGATCAGATCATGGTGAACGACGTTAAAGTGAACCCCATCTCAAAGAACGTATACCTATCCGCTTCCCGTGGCCGCGGGCCGGATGCGATGCCGCTGATCGCGCGGGTGAACGCGTCGGGAGATGTTTCCCTCCTCTCGCTCGATAACATTCCTCATTCGTCTGTCAGCCTGACCGACGCTCCGGCGGCTTCCCCGGCGGGCACGAACCCGAGGCAGAATCAGCGAATGAGCACCATCACCGATATGAACTATGTGAACGGAAACGTGATGGTGGCGGGGTTGTCGAACGAAGAATGGTCTTCGGCGCTGCGCTCCATTCCGTTCCCCTTCAAGACAGCCTCGCTGGGCGCGACGCTCCAGATCTGGCATTCGTCGCATGGACGGTACGAAACGCAGTCTCCTGTGCGGACTTTCGTCCCCTATACGATTCAGGGCCAGCAGTACGTTCTCGCCGCCTACACCTGCACGCCTTTGGTGAAGATCCCCGTCAGCGATCTGAAGCCGGGAGCTAAGGTGAAAGGCGTCACGATCGCCGATCTGGGCGCGGGCAATCAACCGCTGGACATGGTTCCGTATAAGAAAAACGGCCACGATTTCATTCTGGTGGCCAACACCAGTTTCGGTGTAGTGAAGCTCAAGGCCGATAATCTAGAAACCTACAAGCCGATCGATTCGCCGACCGTCACCGATGTTGCGGGCGTGCCTTATGACTCGATCAGCAGCGTTAAGAACGTGCAGCACCTCGCGCAGCTTGATAACACGAGCGCCGTGGTCCTTACGGGTAAAGGGCCAGTGAATATTCAGACGATCGCTCTTCCCTGAGCCTTAAAGCTTTGCGAAGGGTAACACTCACCGCGATTGCGGTCCTCCCATTGATCCGGATGACCGTAATCGCGGAACCTGTCTCTATTCAGCTCGAAGGGGGCGCGTTCAGAGTTGCGGGGTGGAATCCGCCGCGCGCGGAACCGTCGAAGGGGTGGCCCTCGGTTTTCGCTGTTTACGTAGGCAGCGGCGACGTGCCGCCGTTATCCGGCAGCTACGCGGTCGAAAAAGGAGCCCTGGTTTTTCATCCTCGTTTCCCGTTTGCGCCCGGCGTTCAATATCGCGCTGTTTTTCATCCACCGGGCGCCGCGGCGCCGGTACAGAAGATCTTCGACGGCCCTCCGCGTGAGGTTTCGCCAGCAGCCCGTGTAGAGCAAGTCTATCCATCCGCGGACGTTCTGCCAAGCAATCAACTCCGGCTCTATATTGTTTTCTCGGGCCCCATGAGCCGAGGAGAGGCCGGCACGCGAATTCACGTTCGGGACGACAAGGGCAAGGCGCTGGTGGGGGTGTTTCTTCCCGGCGAAGAATTATGGGACCCAGGCTTCCGCCGGCTCACGATGACATTCGACCCTGGCCGAATCAAGCGCGGGCTCGTCTCGAACGAATCGATAGGTCCCCCCATCGTTGAAGGAATGCATTACACGCTGGAGATCGACGGCGATTGGCCCGATGCGCGCGGCGTAAGGATGGTGGAGGGATTCCGCAAGGCCTATCGTGGAGGACCAGCCCAGCGCAATCCTCCAGATCCGGCTCAATGGAAGGTGACCGCGCCCAAAGCGGGAACCTCTGCGGCTGTGGCCGTGGACTTTCCCACGCCGATGAACTACGCCCTTCTTCAGCGGATGATTGAGGTTTCTGGCCCTGGCGGGAAAGTCGCCGGGTCAGTTGCCATTGGCAAGCAAGAATCGGAATGGCTCCTCACGCCACAATCGCCGTGGAGGGCGGGCGACTACAAACTGATTGTCGACACCGGACTGGAAGACCTCGCCGGAAATCGTATCGGTCAGCCTTTCGACGTCGATGTGTTCGATCGCGTCACGCAACGAATAACGACGAGGACCGTTTCCCTGCCTTTCGCTGTCCGCTAAACGCCAGTCGAGGGAACGCGTCATCACAGTCTGATCCTTGAGGGGCTTGGGCGCCTCCTGTATAGGGGAATATAATCGGCGCATGCGCTTATCCCGACGTCTCTTCTGCTTGGCGCTAGCGTGCCTGCCCGCCGGAGGCGCCGAACTGGCGCCCACCGGAATCCTCCGAGCAACGTTTCTCAACGGGAATCCGGTCCAAGGCACGGCGGATCCCAAAACCGGCGAGATCTCCGGACCCGTCGCCGACATAGTCGGAGAGCTCGCCCGCCGCGCCGGAGTGCCTTTCACAATCACCCCTTCTAACGGCTCCAAAGACCTAATCGAGCATTTGAACGATCACACTTTCGACATAGGCCTTCTTGCTTATGAAGCCGCGCGAGCCCGCCAGGTCGATTACTCCGGCCCCTATCTGCTGATGGGGAGCACCTATCTGGTGTTGTCCTCTTCCCGCATCAAAACCGCGGCCGACGCCGATCGCCCCGGCGTGAAAATCGGAGCCGTGGACGGCAACGCTCCCACCATTTATCTCCAGCAGCATCTGAAAAACGCTAAAGTGACCCCCTGGAAAGCGGCCCCGCCCTATGAAGAAATGATAAAGATGTTCGCGAGCGGCGAAGTGGACGCCTATGCCGGCAACCGTTCGCGCCTGACGGAAGCGGCCGGCCATTATCCCGGCTTGCGTGTCGCGCTGGATAACTTCACGGTTCTTGAGCAAAACCTCGTGGTCTCGAAGGGAGATTCCGTGAAGCTGAGAATCGTCAACGACTTTCTGAATGAGGCCCGTTCCACCGTGTTCCTTAAGGATATGCTGGTGCGGGCGAAACTATCGGGTGTCGAGGCGCCTAAACCGGACTACGTCGCCCAGCATTAAGAGAAGCGCGGATCGGATCCGTTCGATGATGCCGCGGCGCGGCCGTTCACTCACAGCAGCTTCTGCATCGCCTCGCGGTCCCATCCGAGTACGACTTGGTTCCCCTTTACGAGAATCGGGCGGCGAATTAGATTCGGATGCCCGGCCATCAAACGAACCGCCTCTTGACGCGAAGGCGGCGATTCCTTCATGTTCATCTCACGGTACAGTTCATTGCGCGGGTTGAGGAACGTCCTGTAATCGCGACCGCCGATCAGTGCATTCAGATCGGCTTCGTTTAAGCCTTTGTTCAGGTCGATTTCCTCGTACTTCGCGCCTGCGTCGCGGAGGAAACTCCTCGCGTTGCGGCAAGAGGTTCAAGTCGGTTTCAGATAGAGCTTCATTGCTGGATCTTTCGTTGGCCGTCACTCGCGGCGCTCGAAGTCGCCCGCATCGTGCGGATCGCCGTGGCCTCTTTTATAAGTGTACTTGGGATATGCGCACAGCGGCCGGCTCCGGCCGGGG
Source organism: Bryobacteraceae bacterium (assembly GCA_036557165.1). Taxonomy (GTDB): domain Bacteria; phylum Acidobacteriota; class Terriglobia; order Bryobacterales; family Bryobacteraceae; genus Palsa-187. The sequence goes on along the minus strand of DATBIA010000100.1, from coordinate 15,130 downwards.
AAAGCTTTCCCTATGGCGGCGACGGAACCGGGAGCAGCGCCCTTCTCCGATCGGGCGAAACCGTTCGCCTTCCCGCCGGAATCGCTGTTCGCGATCGCCCGGAATCCGCAATTGCTGAATTGCGGAGCGTAAGCAGGGGTCTTGAATCCAGCTATTTGCCCGGCGTGTAATTGGGCTGCTCGTCGGGATTGAAGCCGACCACATCGATGTTCGGGAACGTGCGGTTTCTAGCGGGCGACAACCAATTCCCCGTGAGCGCGAAAGCGGCCAAGGCATTTTGCGCGCCCGCTCCGGTTGCGACCACCATGAATTGGCGGTCTGTCCGCGTGCGGTAGGTCATGGGGATAGCGGCGTTGTCATAGGGAATCTTGCCGCGCCAGATCTCCTTGCCGTTGGTTTTGTTGAACGCATAGAGATAACCATCTCCGCCGCCGATGAAGACCAAACCGCTCCTGGTCACCATGGCGCCGCCGCGGCTGTTCGGCGAGCCGAGACGGTTGGGTAGCGCCACACCTTTGAGAAGCGGGTGATTGCGGAGCGCCGCGCTTCCTTCTCCCAATGGAACCTTCCAGGCAATTTCGCCCTTATTCAAATCGATGGCGGTGAGTACAGCGTAGGGAGGCGAAACCAGCGGAAGGCCACCGGCCAAATTGGCCGATTCCCCACCGCGCGCGAACACATTGGAATACTGCACCGTAACCAGAGGATCGGATCCATCATTCTTTGCCACCCGGTTGAGCCCCACGGCATTGGCCGCGCGCACGAAAAGATAACCGGTCTCTGGATCGAAAGCCGCTCCTCCCCAATTCGCCCCTCCGCTTTGCGAGGGCCGCTGCAGCGTGCCTTCGAGCGAAGGCGGCGTAAACATGGGGCCGATTCGGAATTTCCGCATCTCTTCCTGCGCCAGCCGGTGGATCTCCGGCGTAAGATCGTTGGCGTCTTCGAGCGTGACGCCTTGATCGACAAAGGGCGGCGGCTTGGTGGGAAATGGCTGTGTTGGATACAGCTTTTCGTTCGGCACGTCGCTGGCCGTGGGTACAGGCCGCTCCACAATCGGCCAAACGGGTTTCCCGGTCACGCGATCGAAGACGTAGGTGAAACCTTGTTTGGTCACCTGCGCGACCGCGTCGATTCGCTGACCTCCCACGCGAATGGTCACCAGATTGGGCGGCGCGGGATTGTCCCAATCCCAAAGGCCATGATGGACGGTTTGGAAGTACCACTTCATCTTCCCCGTCGCGGCATCCAAACACACCAGCGACTCGGCGAACAGATTCGCTCCGGGGCGCCCGCCGCCGTAGTAGTCGCTCGCGGGCGTAGAAGTTGGCAAATAGAGCAACCCGCGAGCTTCGTCGAGAGCCATGGGCGCCCAGACATTCGCGTGCCCGCTGTTCCGCCACGATCCGTTTTCCCACGTGTTGGCGCCGGCATCCTTTTCCGATTGCGGGATCGCTGAGAAGCTCCACACGCGCTTCCCCGTGCGCGCATTGATGGCTTGGACGTATCCCATGGGATCGGGCAATTGAACACGGTCGGGAATCTGACTGCCCACAATCAGCAGGTCCTTATACACCACCGGTGGCGAACTCTGGGTCACATGGCGTATGTCGGAAATGCGCGGCAGGCCTTCGGTCAGCGACACGGTCCCGTTATCGCCAAAGGAAGGAACCGGCTTCCCTGTCCGAGCGTCGAGCAAAAACAGCCGATACCGGCTGTTGAGGACCAGGCGGAGTTTTCCTCCATCGCGCCAGAACGCCGTTCCGCGCAGCTTCCAGCCGCTGCCAGACAGGATTTGTCCAAGTTTGTAGGCTTCGCCGTCGAAACGCCACAGCTCCTTACCGGTTTCGGCATCAAGAGCGGCGATGCTGTTATAGGGCGTCGTCACGTATAAGACGCCGTCGATCATTAGCGGAGTGTTTTCGAAGAAACCGGGCGTAGTGCCGTACTCATCTAAATGCGTTTCCCAATGCTTCCATTGCCAGACCGGCTGAAGACGCCCAACGTTCCCCGGGTTGATGTCAGTGAGGGGAGAATAACGGTTGCCGCCAGGGTCTCCCCCGTAGTAGCGCCACTCGATTTCGGGCGCGGGCGCCTTCGATTGGGCCGCCAGCGTCAAACAACAGCCGACTACGAGGGCGAAGATGCGCATCAACATGGCTCAAATCATAGAAAGCGGCGGCACGAGTGTCAACCGAGCGGCCACCGAAGCAGAATCCGTCTTGTTCGGATGCTGGAGCTTGACCAGTGGACCTCCATCTTCTCCTGCGCGAGTCTTGGCGGGGAATGTTCGCGAAAGAGCGGGCGCATCGCTTTCGCACAAAACGATTGCACACGGCGGCGCGCAAAGCTATACTGATCCCGACTACTGGAGGAACAGATGCTAGCCACAAATCGATTGCGATGGGCGGTCGTTGCGGTGCTATGCGCGTTGCCCGCCGCCGCGCATCATTCTTTTACCGCCGAGTTCGATTCGAGCAAAACCGTGACCTTGCATGGAATTGTCTCCAAAGTCGACTGGATCAATCCGCACATCTTCGTCTATATAGACGTGAGGGACGACTCCGGAAAGACCACCACTTGGGCGCTGCAATCGCTTCCTCCGCTGTTCTTCCGAGGAAGCGGGCTGACCAAGGATGTGTTGCTGAGCAACAAGCAGGAGGTGACCGTCACGGTGAACCCTGCTAAGGACGCTACGGCGGCGTACGGATTCATGACAAAGTTGAGGTATGCGGACGGCCATGTGTTCAGCATGTCTCCACAGGATGCAGACCCCAATCTGCGGAAGACGCAAAAATAGCAACCCTCGCCGCAACCTGCCGTCGCGGTTCGATCCAACATAGGGAGGAAACCATGAGATTTAAACTCGCCGATCCTCAAACGCTCGCGCAGGCAGCGCTCGCCGCGGTAATGCTGACCGCGCCCATAGGCGTGCGTGCGCAAACCAACTACGCCGCGGAAGCCGCTAAGAATCCCAGCGCGGCGTCCCGGCCGACTCCGCGCATGGCGGACGGACACCCGGACCTCAATGGCGTGTGGCACCACTTCTTCGGCATCGGCACGATTCAAAAGGTGGGCGATAGTTTCGTGGTCGGCGGCGCGTTCAGCCCCCAGTCGGCCGCGCTGTACAACGCTCCCCTGGGTGATCCCAAGCCGGAGTACAAACCCGAGGTTGTGGCCAAGGTGAAATCGCTTAACGACAATCAGGTGAAGGAAGATCCGACGCTACATTGTGTGCCGCCGGGCGTTCCGCGCTTGGGACCTCCGCACGAGATCGTCCAGACGCCCAAGCAGGCGATTTTTCTTTACGCCGATAACACCGGAAACCAATGGCGAGTGATTCCGCTCGACGGACGCGCCCATGGCGTCGATCCCGAAACGGCCGCAACGTATAATGGCGACTCGGTGGGCCATTGGGAAGGCGATACGCTGGTCGTGGATGTGACCCGGCTCACCGACGAAACCTGGCTGGGAGACAACGGTTTGTTCCACAGCCGCAAGCTGCACGTGACGGAACGGCTGCGGCGAACGGGTGACATCATTCAATATCAAGTGACTGCGGAAGATCCAGAAGTACTCCAGAAACCGTGGACTCTGTCGCGCACTCTAACGCTTCAGCCCGACGCCTTGGAAGAGGCCGCGCCTTGCGTCGATAAGGATGCCGGGCATTACGTCACCCTGGAACATCACGACAACACCCGGTAATCCATCGCGCCGGCTGAATTGCTCAGCCTTCGTATTGCAGGACGTTTAGACCGGCGTTCCAGTCCGTGACGTACACGATTCCATCCTTGGTGACCAGGATATCCGCGGATTTGGCGGCGAGCGCGACATTGGGGCGGGGATCAATCAGTCTCTTCGGCGGCGGCGGCTCCCAGTAAGCGATTTCCTTCGGCGCGAAAGCATCCTTGATATCGAAGACGCGAACGCCGGCGACATTGTACGTACCGAAAAGCGTCTCCTCGCTCCGAAACGTGTCGGGGCGATTCTCGTGCAGGTTATGCGGACCGAAAACGCCGGCTCCGCAGAAATCGCGCTCCTTGGGCGCCGGCAAAGTGGAAATCGGAACCGGATTCTCCTCTGCGCGCAGATCCACGATGAACGTGCAAAATCTGCCTTTGGCGCATTTTTCGGCGTTCGCTTCGTCGGCGACAGCAGCCAGCTTCCGGCCTGGTAAGGGAAGGGGAGTGTGCGTGCCACCGGGAAATGGCGGGCACCAGTTGATGTGGGAGATCAGTTTCGGTTTTGTGGGGTCGCTGAGATCGTGAACGGTGAAGCCTCCGTCACGCCAGGCTCCGTAGCCGCGGTTGCCGGAAGTGATCATGTGATGCAAAGCGACGCGGCGGCCGGCGGGTAACGTGGATGGCTCGCCCGCCGCGCGATTCATTCCGGGCATCCACCAGCGGCCCACGATCTCGGGCTTCGTAATGTTCTGAAGGTCAACCATGCATAGGAAGTGATCGGTGAATCCATCGAAATGCGCGGCCACGGCTGCGTAGCGTCCACCCGTCCACCACAGTCGGTTCACGCCCAGACCGGGCATTTCAAGAAACGCGATCTCTCTCATCTCAGCGGGCCGGGAGATATCGTGAATGCTCAACCCCGACCTGAATTTTTTGCGGTTCGTGATGCTATCGGCCAGCGCATTTTCGAAATAGCCGCGGATGTTGTCGTAAGACTGCATCGCGACAATGTTGGCCCCATTCGCCAGCAGAAGCAGGTCGCCGGAAACCTGGAGATGATGGGTCCGGGTGAAGTCTCCGCCGGTGAAGAAGCCCACCGGTTTCAGCTTCCGCGGGTCCGCCGCGTCTAGAATCGTCACTCCGTTGCTGAACATATGGCCGACATAAAGATGTCGGCGATTGAGCATCACTTGAACGCTGTCCGGCCGTCCACCGATGTCGCTGTAAGACAGATGGCGGAAACCCTTCGCAACGCCCTGTGGTGGGACGGCGTCTTCTTGGGCGCGCAATCGCAAGGGCGCATTTGCCAGCGCGGCGAGTCCGGCCAAACCTTTGCCGCAATCGCGCCGAGAGATGGTCTTCATGTTTTGCTCCGCCTCCCCTAAAACTCAGAACTAGCTTACACGTCTTCTTCGCCGGATGCATGTACGGTCTTGGCTGGACATCTGTCCCGTTATATCGTAAGATATATTTACAGATTGTATTTTACGATCTGTTTCAAGATACTTAGCTAAGCAAAAGGAGTACTAACATGGCGGGGCCCTGGGGCTGGTGGAGCGATCCAAATGCATGGAATAGCTGGTTTTACACTCCGCTGAGACGCGGCAGATTTTTTGGAGCCTCGGAGTTGCGGCTGGCAATTCTATCGATGCTGGAGGAAAAGCCAAAACATGGCTACGAGTTGATGAAGGAATTAGAATCGCGATCCGGCGGGAGCTACCGGGTTAGCGCCGGGACGATGTATCCTTCGCTTCAGATGCTGGAGGACGAGGGGATGGTGACCTCTGAGCAGCTCGACGGCAGGCGCGTCTACACTCTTACCGATCTCGGCAAAGCCGAGGTAGAGAAGGAAAGGGCCGCGATTGACCGGATTTGGCAAAAAGCATCGCACTGGGGCGACTGGGGGCCGTGGGTCGCGGGCCCGATCGCCGCACTGATGAAAGCTACATTTCACGCCGTGACCCGGGCGGCAAACGATAGAGAGAAGAAGGCAACAATCGAGCGAGTTCTGGATCAGGCCCGCCGCGATCTGGAATCGCTCTAAGCGGGGGATGGCTGGCGCGATGCGATAGCTTATCGGGAACACGTTCGCGGCGACCGATTCAATCGTGAGCTAATTTCCAGTCTTTAGCTTGATTTCCGCCGTATCGCCCTTGATCTCAAGTTTCGTGCCGAAGGGCTTTGAAAGGTCCGCGACGCGTTCGAGAATATAACCTGCCCGCGCGCCTGTGGCCGGCGATGGCAAGCCCCGCGTGTGGAGAAACCGATTGCTGGCGTATGGGTCGTGGACATCGGGCTGACCTTCGCCTAGGGTGTTCAAGATGATCGGCCGGATCGAAATCAATCGCAGGTTCTTCGCCTGAAACTGAACATCTGCGACGACGCTTTCCCAGTTCATTGGTTCGTCGATGTATGTTAGCGTCGCCGGAACGTTGTAAATGAAGTTGCCGAGATCGTAAAAGATGGGCCGTCCGCGATAAATCTCAATACCGTGCAAGAGCGGCGCGCCATGCATCACCACGATGTCCGCCCCTGCATCCACCTCCGCGTGCGTCCACTTCTTTAGCCAATCGTTCGGGGCAAGGCGTTCCTGCATCCCCTCGGTGAAGATTGTCGAGAAAGCGCGGTTCCCAAAAACGTGGTTATGTTGGTACACAACCACCAGGTCCGCCCGCTTGCGCGCGTCGCGAATGCTCTGCAGGATGCGCTGCGAATCCTCCGCATTCGGCGTGTTTCCGGGAGCGCCGGGGAGATCCGCTGTCGCCTCATTTTCTTTGTCGCCGGCCTCCACGCGAAGCTCGTTCACGCCCGCCCGCTGCGCCGTGGCGCTTGCCCCAGGCGTTATGAGCCCTGAGGCGCTTGCTATCAACGCTATGGTGCCCTTTGGAAAATGCAGATAACCCGGAGCTGCCGCATCGACCAAGGTGCTGCCCGTTCCGGCATGGACGATGCTGCGGCCATCCGCTTCCCGGATCGTATTCTGAATGCCCTTAGCTTTTAGATCAAATGCATGGTTGCCGGACAGGGCCAACAAGTTAAAGCCGAAAGTTTTTAGTGCATCAAGCGCTTCCGGTGGAGAGAGAAAACCCCTGCCCTCTCGGACCGACTCGCCTCTTTCTGCCACGGCGCCCTCGAAATTCGTGAAGACCACATCGCCGTTTAGCAGCCCTCGGATCACCGGCACTGATGGGGGCGAAGTCTCGCGAAGATCCGATCGGATCATTGACTGCCCCGTCAAAGTGATCGTTATCGGCGCCGAATTCGGCGCCTGGGCCGCCGCAATCACACACAAGATGGCGAGAGGCGCCGCAAGGCGCGCCGCCACCGCAAAAAAACGTAGCGTCTTCAGTCGGATCGCCATTTGAGTCGCCTTTGATTGTGAGCCGCTGTTTACTTGGCGTACCAGTCGCGAAGCCGAACGTCGATTCCCGTCCCTTGCAACGCAGTTTGAAATACTTTCAGATCGGACCCTTGATAGTGGTAGGGGTAAACGATTTTAGGGTGAAACGCTTTCACCGCGTCCGCGGCTTCTTCGGGCGGCATGGTATATGGAAGGTTCATGCACACAAACGCGACATCGATGTTCTTAAGGGCGCGCATTTCAGGAGTCCCCTCGGTATCGCCGGAAAAGTAGAAGCGTTGTCCGCCATAAGCGATCACATAGCCGTTGCCACGGCCTTTCTCGTGATACTCGGTACGTTTAATGTTGTACATCGGCACGGCTTCAATAGTCCAAGCTCCGATTTTCTTGGTTTCGCCATTTCGCATTACCGTAGCGCCCGGATACTGATCGGCCACCACTTTGGGCGCGATCACGGTAGCATTCGGCTTCTTTACCTTGTTGATAAGTGGAGCCGAGAAATGGTCGCCGTGGATATCCGTGATCAGGACCAGATCGGCGGGGGGTAGTCCCTCGAAGTTGCCTTGGGCCGGATCAACCTGAATCACTTGTCCGCCCGCCTCGATCATGAGGGACGCATGCTGAATGGGAGTTATTTTGACAACCCCAGCGGCAGTTTTGAACTCCTCGGCCGTGCGGGCGGCGAGAGCCGATAGACCGAACGCCAAACACAAAAGGAAAGCTTTCATACGCAGTATTCTACGTCAAAAGAGGGAGGCGTTCACCATAGTCTGACCGTAATCCGTCGATAGGTATTCAACCGGCGCTTATCCCCGGCCTTACGGCCGGGGCTGGCTGCGAACGCTGGAACACCGTCGTGCCCACTTTCAGCCCCGCCCGTGAGGGCGGGGGCAAGCTTACGGATTACGGCCTGAACGTGGTCGGCACGTGCACTCCTAAGAGGACGATCGTTTCTGATAGACTGTGTCCGCTGTCGCCGAAGGGAGGTGACCGGTGAGGGGAGTCTCGTTTATCGCCGTTCTGGGAAAAGGCGTGCTGACGGGCTTGCTCGCCGCAGCGCCAGGAGCCGCCCAGTGGCTCAACTATCCGACTGCGGGAGTTCCGAAGGGGCCTGACGGATCGCCGAATCTGAGTGCACCCACGCCGAGAATGCCTGACGGGAAGCCGGACCTCTCGGGAATTTGGACGATGATGTGTCCGACCGCGAAGGGTCCGGTGATGTGCCTTCCCGAGACCTACGTTTCACGAGAATTTGCCAATATCGGCCAGGGCCTGGATGGCGGTCTGCCGTTTCAGCAGTGGGCCGCTGACGCGGTGAAGGCGCGAAGAAGTGAGAACGGAAGGGACGATCCGTTCACGCATTGTTTGCCGGGCACACCGGCGAGGATTCACACCGTACCTTTTCTTAGGAAATTTGTCCAGACGCCTGGACTCCTTCTCCTTCTATCCGAGGCGAATGCCTCGTACAGGCAGATCTTCATCGACGGGCGTCCATTGCCGGAGGACCCGAACCCCTCTTGGAACGGGTACTCCACAGGTCATTGGGAAGGCGACACGCTAGTTGTTGAGACGAGCGGTTTCCGGGACGAGCAGTGGCTGGATCGCTGGGGCAGCCCGCTGACGGACAAGGCCAAGATGACGGAAAGATTTCGGCGAGTGAATTTCGGCACGTTGGAAATCGAACTTACTGTGGATGATTCCAAGGCCTACACGATGCCATGGACCGTTCGGCTTAGCCAATCCATTGCTCTGAATACGGAGTTGCTCGATTGGATCTGCTTGGAGAACGAAAAGGATTGGTCCCATCTGGTCGGCAGGTAAAGCAGTCGGGGAGGTGCGCTATGCGCGTTCGTGTAGTTTTTGGCGTTGTCGCAGTAACATTACTCTACGGCATTGAGATGAGCGCGCAGCCTCCCGCTGCCACCGCCGCGAATCAAGGCGTGAACCCGGTGAGGTTGATGGACAGGCCGGAAGTCCGCGTCTCCCGCGTGGAAATTGCACCAGGCGCGGTGCGGAGTGTCCACACTCACGACGACGTCCGGTTTCATCTTTGGATTCCTATCTCCGGAAAACTCGAAATTACGATCGGTTCGGCGAAACCCGTCGAAGCCGAGTCCGGGCGAGCGTTCTTTATGGAGAAGGGAACGCCGCATGGTTTCAGGAATATCGGCAATACGCCCGCCCAGGTATTGGAAATCTTCGTGAAGGACGGCGCCCCGATCGCCGGGAACGATGCTGTAGGTTCGGCGCTTGCCGCTCTCTTCCAGCCCTCGAAGTAAGGTTATGAACTTTACGAGATTTGGGATTGCTATCGTTGCCCTCTTGGCCGGCTCCGGGCTGCAGGCGCAGTGGTCAATCGGCGCCCCCGGAAATCGGGAGGCGCCGGCTGGAAAACATCGCTACGTCATGCTGGTCTTCGCCAATCCGATTCCCGGCAGAGAGTCCGAGTTTAACGACTGGTACACCAACACTCATATGGGTGATCTGGTGCAGCTTCAAGGATGGATGGGCGCGCAACGGTTTCGTATTGTGACCAACGTCCAGCCGCGGCCGACAATGGCGGGCTATTCCCACGGTTACCTGATCATTTGGGATCTGGAGGAAACGGAGGCGAACTCGGCGCTCTCCAGAATGACGGCCGCCATCGCGGGCGGCAAGAGCCGCCTCGGGGCGGCTTTCAACTATACTCCGGGGGCCGGAGCCAATGGGACCTACGAGGCGCTCGGCCCACGCGTCACCCGGCCGGATGGAAAAGCGCCGGCAATGCCTGCCGCATCGGATAACAAAACGCCCCGGCCCAACCGCTACCTGCTGATGGAATTCGAAAATGCCCTTCCGGGTAGAGACGCTGAGTTCGAAAAAGCTGCCGCTCAGAAGATTGCGAGCGTATTAGCCCTTCCGGGCTGGATGGCGGCGCAGCGATTTCGACTTGCTGATACACCCGGGCGCGCGCCCAGCGTAAAGCCGAAGTACCTGACGGTATGGGAAACCGAGGGCCCAAGTGCGCAAGCAAACAGCGAAACGCTACAGCAGGCGGCTAAGACCGGCGCCGTTCAGAACAACTCTGCCGCGGATATGAGCACGGCGGAGATCGTATATTGGGAGCCGATTACGCCCTACATTACGAAGAACGATTTTGTGCGCTAGCCGGTTAGATTACCCGTGCCCGCCGCTTAATGGTTCGGGTTCTGTTACTCAGAAGCGCAGAGCAGAGCACCGAGTGGACCTCGGCCGTGAACTCCTGCGGATGTCCTACTATAATCAAGGCCATGGTGAAATCCTCCTTTGTAACGGTTCGTGTCGTTCCGGCTATGATCGCCTGCCTCGGGTTCCTGGGCTTGTCCGTGGGACAAAGCGCCGCGCAGGAGACCGCCCTTCGTCTGCTGGTATCGAACGGCATGAAGGGTGCGATGGAGGAGCTTCGATCCGGGTGCGAGCGGGCCATTGGGCATCCGCTCACGATCCAGTTCGGCTCCACCGCGGCGTTGAAGAAAAGAATCCAGGACGGCGAGGCGTTCGATCTAACGATCATCACCGACCAAGCCGTGGACGATCTTCTCAAGCAGGGCCGGTTGGCCTCAAGCACTCCCGTGGCGCGTTCGGAACTGGGCATTGGAATCCGCGCAGGGGCGGCCAAATCCGATATTCATACACCAGCCGCCTTGAAACGGGTGTTAGCGGACGCCAAGTCCATCACGTATCCGCAGGACGGCGCAAGCCGCGGCGATATAGAGAAGATGTTCCAACGAATGGGAATCGCCGCTGAGGTGGCGCCGAAAATCATCCTGGCGCCCGGGTCAGGACCGGCTACGGAAAGCGTCGCCGCGGGAAAGGCAACATTAGTTATCACTTTGTTCAGCGAAATTGTACCGATTCCTGGCGTTGAGATCTTGGGTCCGCTTCCGGGTGAGTTTCACTCTGACGTCCGCTTCAGCGCCGCTATCAGCCGCAGCTCTCAAAATCTGCAAGCCTCCAAAGCGCTGATCGCGTTTCTGACCGGGCCTAAGGCTGCGTCTGTGTTCAAAGCCAAAGGCCTGGAGTCCCGCTAACCGTATAAAGGATAACCGTGAGGTATCGAACGACCTGGTTCCTGATCGTTCTGGCCGCCGCGCCTTCGGCGGTCCTTGGGCAGTGGCTGAATTATCGCACTCCGAATCTTCCGCGACGCTCGGATGGCAAAGCGAATCTTTCCGCGCCGGCGCCTCGCGGACCCGATGGAAAACCAAATCTCTCCGGGTTGTGGCAGACCGAGAGCGCGCCGGCCGAACTGCTGAAGCGCCTGATCCCGGATGCGACAAACGGCGCCGGCGAAGAACCCCTGTCGCAGTACTTCGTCAACATCTTTTCCGATTTCAAGCCGGAAGAAGTGCCGTTTCAACCCGACGCCGCGCGCTCGTTCCGGCAACGAGCCGAGAATTTCACAAAACTATCTCCCATCTCGCATTGCCTGCCCGAAGGTATGCCAATGATCGAGATGGCGCCCGCTCCTTATAAGATCGTTCAAACCCCTGGCGTGACGTTCATGCTTTACGAAAGGGACACGACGTATCGTCAGATCTATACGGATGGCCGAAAATTGCCGGACGATCCTCAACCGTCTTGGCTGGGGTACTCAGTAGGGAAATGGGATGGAGACTCTTTGCTGGTGGACACCATCGGCTTCAACGATCGCGGATGGTTGGATGCCCGCGCCCATGCGCATAGCGAAGCGCTGCGTCTGACCGAGCGCTTCCATCGCCTCGATCTCGGGCACATGGAAGTGCAGCTAACGATAGACGACCCAGGGACCTACACCCGGCCGTTCACGATCAAGTTAAAGCAGCGCCTGCTCCCGGATACGGATCTTCTGGAATCCTACTGCGCGGAAAATGAGAAGGACGCACGACATATGGAGGGCAAGTAGCCTCGCCGGCACACCCCAGGCTGTCGGGTTCGATTAACGCCCAGCGAATAGAATGCGATCGGGATCCGCGCGCGTCGGCGTGACGCGGGCAATACCCTAACCTTGCCGTCAGCGCACCTCACCGGCGGCGCGGTAGGCGTCGAAAGTTAGGGAAACGGCTCGGGCGCAGTCGCGAACAGTAGCGGGCGGCGATTCTCCCCGCCCGATTCGATCAAGACAATCCTTCACCACGCCACGCCAACTCCCCACGTATCCGGAGGGAGCGTTAAGCGTCTCATTTCGCCCTGGCGCGATGATTTGAACCCCATCGCCGCTGGTCGTCGCCCTGACCAGAGCCTTCTCCGCGGCGATCTTTCGCTCGGTATCGGAGCCGTTCGTGGGGAATGTGTAGCTCGCCTCGTTCAAGAAAACCATCCCGCTGGGCGTGCGGAGGACGACAAAGGCGTAATCCTCCACTTCCTGTTTCCAAATCGAGTGGCTGGTGACCGCGGATACAACCTTCGGCTCCTCGCCGGTGATATAGCGGCAGAGATCGAACCCATGAAAACCCAGATTGAGCAGCGCTCCTCCACCCGCTTGCGCCTTTGTGAGCATCCAGGAGTTCCCTTCGTCGAGGTAGCGCTGAATGCCGGGCTGGTTAAACCGCACCAACATGTGGGAAATGGTTCCGAGTTCGCCGCTCAGGACCATCTTTCGAGCCGTCTCCGCCCACCAACTGTAGCGGAACGACATGGGCGCGGTCGCCCAAGCCTTTTTCTTTTCCGCGTAATCGGCCAGCTCATTTACGGTCTTGTCGTCGACGCCCCAAGGTTTCTCGGCCAAGAATGGTATGTCTGCATCCACCAGAAAACGGAAAGGCCCGGGCATATCGACGTGACGATTCAGAGAGAGCACGAATTCGGGCTTCGTCTTATCGATCATGGCTCTGTAATCCGTAAACGGAGTGCTGCCGCAGCGCCGCGCGCGATCCTCGGCGACGCCGCGGTCTGGATCGTGGACGCCCACGATGTCGAGTTTCTCGTCTTGCAAAATCTTCAGATAGAACGGCGCGAGTGTCGCATGATAATGACCGGCGCCGATTACGGCGACGCGCTTTGGCCTGCGCCCCGACGCGTTCGGAGTCGGCTGGGCGCGAGCTTCTTTGGACCGAATGCCTTCGGCCGAGACGGCAGCCGTGAAAATCCCCGCGCGCTCCAGAAAATCGCGGCGGCTGCTGGTAGATTTAGGGCTGTTCACGATGCGGCGTTCTTCCGGCAAGCATCATATCACTGTGAAGCGACGATGCGTTCGAGCGATAGCCGCCGCGGAAAGGAAGCTCTACACCTCTTCTCTCAGACCTATCAGGGCCTTCCCGAGCCGCATTACCGATTCCACGACAAAATCGTAGCGGTCACCAGCGGCGGCGCCTGTGCTTGTCTCCGGGCTGGACAAAAGAGATTTTGGAGCTGGCGGAGGGATTTGAACCCCCGACCCTCTGATTACAAATTTCATCGGGCGGTATGCACTGTTTTCATGGCCTTGCATTATCAATGATTTAGAAATGTCGAGTCCGTCACTGCTCGAATGGTTTTAATACCATTGGCTCCCTTGTTGGCTCCCTCGGTGGTCGACGACTACAACTCCTTCACATCGGGAATGCGCACGCGGGCGCGCCAGCGGTGGACGAGCTTGCGGCAGTTCGGCGGCGCCTTGAACAAACGCAGCGTCTCTATTTCGGCGGCGCTCGGCCAGTCGCGGGTTTTCACCTGGACGGCCACGAAGTCGGTCGAGCCGATGCCGACGATGTCCCACATCCCCAGGGACGCGGCGGCGCGGCTGCAGGAATAACCGGCGGCCTCGAGCAGCGCGATGGAGCGGCGTTCGTTGCGGCTGCCTTTCGCGGATGTGTTCATTCCGCGCTTTTTTTCTTGCCGCCGTTCGCCGGGACCGGCTACGATGGCGCATGACCAAGGAACTCCGCGTCCCGCTCGCCGAGCTGCGTCATCTCAGCATCGAATGTCCAAATTGCCAGACCACGTTGACCTTCGATCTCGACAAGAGCCCTACGTTTAAGACTCCGCACGAATGCTCCGTCTGCCACGCGGATTGGGAGCCGAATAGCTTCGTGGCGACGTTCCACAGCGCCTATCAGGATTTGCGGAATTCCGCGACGAGGATTTCGTTCCGGATTCGCGCGGGCGAATAGCCCAGGGGGGATGTCGGGTTTTTCCGACAGGCGGCCCGGTTTCTTTGAAGGGGGCGGGGGCTATTCGTAGTCCGTCGCGCGCGGGTGATGCGTCCAGACGACGCTGCCGCTATCGAGCTTCTCGCGGACGGCGAACTTCACGCCCCGGCACTCGCCGGTCGGCGCGCCGATCCGCGTGGCCGCGGTCGCGGCGCATTCAACTAACTTGATCGAGCGCACCTTGCCGTTCTGGTTGTGGACTATGGCGTGTTCCGCGTCCACCATTGCCGAGGCGACCGCGGCCGTCACGTAGCGCAAGTGCTGGCCGGAGGTGTCGAGCAATTCGCATTTCGAGTGGAAGCGGCGCACGTGATAAACTCACGGTCGGCCGCTCATAAACTTTCCTTGGCCCTGCGCGTCGATTCGCGCGGGGCCTTTTCTTTCTATCTCACTTTTTCTGCGGCGCGCTACCGTGATGCGGCGGCGCTTGCTGCGCGCTCAGAGCAACGCCCGCGAAGCTGCCTTTCAGAATCCCCGAAGGCAGCGGCACGGCCAGGCCGCTGCGCAATTCGCCGCGCAGACAGGCCAGATTGTGAATGAAGTCGTCTTCGTTCTGGAACGCGATCTGCACGTTGGCGGTCTCGCGCTGAAACAGGATCGTCGATTGCTTGAATCCGCCGACCAGAAACTGGCCTTGCGGCATCGACGGCGAGACGACCATCGGCACCTGCCACACCAACGCCGCCGGTTCCCAGATGCCTTCGTCGTCGGGGCCCGTCGCGCCCGTGCCCAGGAACAAATAGCTGCCGACGGAATCCTTGGCCAGGCGCGCGTGCGTGTAATCGGCGGCGTTCATCACGACGCCGTCCACCTGAAAGCCCTGCGCCATGAGCTGGCCCATCGCCTGGGCGACGACGTCCATGTAGTTATCCGTCGCGGCCGGCGTGTAGGTGAACGGCGTCGCAAGCTGCAATAAACCCTGAATCGAGTTGGGCGCGTCGCCATTCAGCAGCACGTTCTCT
>DATBIA010000099.1:0-27331 GCA_036557165.1 Bryobacteraceae bacterium | reverse complement strand
CTGGCCGGCCGCATCGAAGTTCTTGCCGCCCTCCGTTTTGAACGGGCCGAGGTCTGTCGGGCGGCACGGCGCGTCCGGGTGGCACTTGGTGAGGATCGCCAGGTTGTGCACGAACTGGTTGTCGTGCTCCACGGCGTCTTCGAGGAAGAAGCAGTGACCAATGTTGTTGTAGGTCACGTTGTTTTCAATGTCCAGGTAATTGGTGCCATGCACGGTCACGCAGCGGCTGTAGGTGTCGTGAATCGCCGAGTTCTTGATGTACTGCCCCTGCGCATCGCCGATCAGATGCCAGTGGATCGGATACCGGGCCAGATGCATGTTCTGACCCATGCGATTGAGCTCCACGCCGTCGACGAACATCTTGCTCCCGGCCATCGCCATAATGTGGCCGCCAAACAGTGTCTGGTCCGCGTCGGGCGAAGCCTGGATCAGGATATTGCGCGACAGCATGCCGACTTCGCCGCGTTCATCCACGTCGAAGGTGATCTTGCCGAAGTGCATGTAATCCAGTTTCTTGTCGAGCGTGATCGTATTCCCATGGATGGCGGCAATGGTTCGCCGCTCTGCCTGATGGGGATCGTAATCCGTGGATGCGAGCACAATCGTGTCGCCGACCCGCCATTGGGCGGCGTTCAGGACTTCAATAGAGTTGCTGCCTGCCTCGGCGGTCTTGGACAGCTTGGTCCAGGAGTTCGTCCGGTTACCGTGCAGGTTCAGGGTTCCGCCCATGAGCATGATCCCGCGGTCACTGCGGTCATTCGTTCCACCCGTTCCGGTCATATCTTCGTCTTTGACGTTGTCGGTGAGGGTGATTGTGGCCTTACGCGTATGGGGCCTGGCCTCAGTGCCGATTTCCAGCTCCCCGTGCACCATGACCCACTCGGTGGTCAGTTCCAGATCTTTGTTATCCGCGAAGCTCAGCTTGCCGTTGATCGTCAAACCGTGCAGCGGCGGCGGGCTGACATCGAGGACAACGTTCATGTCCTTCTCAATCGTGACCACGGCGTCTTTGCCTGGCACCTTTTTGTCAGGCCAGGTGGATGCATCAGACCAGCGCTTCGCGCGGGCCGTCGAAGAAGTTTGTTGAGCCTTAACGACGGCATATCCGCCGAGCGCGAAAAAGGCTGGGATCAGGATCGAAAGGAACAAGAGAGAACGTTTTTGCATCGTTAAACCTCGTGATCGAGAAGAACTGACGACAGAGCTGTCATATTAGGTTACTTTCTCCGGTGAGCCTATTCCTTCCAGCCTTCCGGCGGGTTACTGCCGCTCGCGATCTGGCGGGTCTTGTAGAGCCACTGGCCATTCACCTTGACCCACGTGGCGTACTCCTTCCCCTGGGTCGTAAACTTCATCGGATCGCCCACCTTCTCCTGCCGGTACTCGGTGTAAATGACCTGCGAGGTGGCCGTGTCGCCGTGCACGATAATCAGGGGATTCTCGATCGCCACGTTGAAAGCGGTCCTCTCGCGCGGAGGCGCCGCGGCGGCGGGCACCGCTCCAGCCCCAGGAGCCGCGGCAGATGGAGCAGCCGCGCCAGCCGGAGGAGCCGCGGGGGCACGGTTGTATGCCTGCCTGATGCCTTCCTTGCCCTTGTAGTGCCTCGTGCCGAGAATCAACTCGCCGTCCTCGGCATAAAAGCTCTCTTCGCTCTGCCGGTCCACTTTGCCGAAGTTGTAGTAGTAACGCGTGATCTGATCCAGGATCATCTGGCGGTCAATCAATGACTGCGCAGTCATCTTGTCTTCCGCGCGCGCAGCCGGTGCGCTTGCCAGTGCGATACCGCACAGTCCCAACACGGCCGCCCGGACGGTCGCCTGACGAATGGAATTCAGTTTCATGAGATCCCCCTGTTAACTTGACGGTCCCGAGATATAGTAACAGAACGTTCCGGAGTCATGGGTTATACTTTTTCGCTCCGCAAAACGCGGCGACTGAGAACGGCAAGGCCGTGGAACTGCCCGCCATCCGTCCGCTCATCACGCTCGATGAAAACTGCGGATACAATTCCACGCAGAAAGGGCTAACGCCTGCCGAGCGCTCTGCGGGTGAGTCGTCGGCAATCCGTAGAGAGGTCCGGCGCGGCTTCGCTGACGGCATTCTCCGAGTCCCGCGTCACCGTCCCACGCTCGACGTCTGCGGGGCAGCGTTATTCCCAACCTCCATTGCGCTTCTCCACCGGAAGGATTCTCATGAACGCTTCCACAGCGTGGATTTTGCCGTCATAGACCTTAAACGATTCCCATACTGTGAGTTGATCACCGCCCCGCTCGCGCGCGCCCCAAGCCATGCGCAGCCAGACGATGCCCATGCGCTCATCGACCGCGACGACGCGCGTTTGCACGTCACCGAGGCGATTGAAAATCGCGAGCGATTGTGTCGCGATGTTCTGGCAGCCGGGGGCAAACTTGCAGGCGGGACCTGCCATCACCTGGCCGTTTTCATAGCGATAGGCATCCTGCGCAAATGGCGCGTCCACATCGGCGAAAGTCTTGGCGGCATTGAGTCCGGCCGGATAGTGCAGCGCCGCCTTGATGGCCTCGTCGCGGGTCGAAAGCTGCTCGGGGCGCGGCGCGTAGTTCATCGCTTCGCTTGGCGCGCTAAGACCATCGATGTTGAAGATAAGCCCTTCCGCCGCGCTGCGCGTGGCCACCAGTTCGACCTCGGTCAACTTGTCAACGACGACCTTTAGCCGCACCACCAGTAGCACGGGCGCTCCGCTCTCCTCCACTGCAACGTCGGCGCCCGCCACGCCCGCGCGCTCGTCGATGATATCCTGGCGAAAGCCGCGCAAGCGCGTCACCGTCCCGGCCAGACTGACCTTTGCGAGCGGCTTCTCGACGGCGTCTTCGGTCACCCGCAGCGTATCGGCTACGGGTAGTTTGCTCACGTCGTGCTTCAGGAAGGCATAGAGCAACTGCGTGATCTTGCCGCGCAGACATTCGCGGTCGCAAGTGATGGCGGATTGCGCGTTCGCGGTGACCCCCCACATGCCAACCCCCAGCAGCAATCCAACTGTCGTCTTGTTCTTCATTGTTGTTCCCCTCATTGGAGTCGATATTCGGAATCTTTCGATGATTCAATAATGCCAGTGATAGAGGCGGTGTGAGGGCTTACCTTCCGGGCCTGCAACCGGGCGTTCGCTACTTCCTCGAAGGTGGCGTCATCGGTGTCCGCGCGGCTTCCTCTAGATCGCCGGCGACGCGGACTGAGATTTATTCCGAAAGTGGGCCGCATCGTCTCGTCCGCGTGGCGCGTCAGATTCGGGTCGTGTCCTCGGCACGCCTTGGCCCGGCCTACGGTCGCGGAACAGTGCAATACTTTAGCAACTAGCAGCTACACATGAATTTCGGGCAGAGCTCGGATCGGATCTGTATCATCGGCGCAGGCATCGGTGGGCTGACGCTGCAGATCGCTCTGCGAGCCCGCGGAATAGAGTCCGTCATCTTCGAGCAAGCCCGGGAATTGACGGAGATCGGGGCCGCCGTCTCGCTATCGGCCAATGCGACCCGGCTTTTGATCGGCTTCGGTCTAGGGTCTGAGTTGGCTGCTGTTTCGACCGAGCCCAGCGAGCTCATATTTCGGAGGTGGGATGATGCACGCCGCCTTTGGGCGTACCCCGTGGGAAACGATAGAGCCTACCGCAAAGAATTCGGGGCGCCACATTACGGAGTGCACCGCCAGGATTTGCAGCAGATCCTGCTCAAAGCATGTGATTTGGGGTGTATACGTTTCGGGCGCCGTCTGACCGGTCTGCGGACGGAGTCGAATCATGTTCGTTTGGAATTCTCAAATGGGGCAACGGAGCGGGCGAGCCTAGTCGTGGGCGCCGACGGCATCCGGTCGGTGGTCCGCAAGCACATTAGCGGGCACGACGACACGATCTTCTCGGGCACGACTGGTTTCCGCGGCTTGGCGCCGCGCGAGCGGCTGCCTTCGTTGCCGGATCCGGAAGCCATACAGTTCTGGGTCGGTCCCGGAGCGCACCTCCTTCACTACGCCATAGGACATAACGCTCAACACATCAACATCCTTGGGGTGGTTGAGGGCCCGCAACGCTGGCCCAACCATGAACGCTGGCGGGACGACGTTTTCGGAGAGGACATTCTCACCAGGTTTGCCGATTGGCATCCGGCAGCGCTTGAGTTGTGCCGGGCATTAGCGCAGCGAGAGGGTTGGGGATTGTTTGCCGTCGGTCCTCTTCGCCACTGGAGTAATGGCCCGATTGTTCTCATTGGAGACGCCGCTCATGGCATGCTTCCCCACCAGGGTCAGGGAGCCAATCAGACCATTGAGGATGCGGTCACACTCGCAGGGATTATTGCGAATCCGCCCGCGGAGTCAATCGTCGAAAGCCTGATGGTCTATGAGAAGCTACGGAAGCCACGTACCAGGCGCGTGCAGAAGTATTCGTGGAAGGCAAACAGGGCTTTGCATCTATTTGATGGGCCGGCGGCGCGTCAACGGGACTCACGATTGCACAGTTTGCCCAAAGCGATCCGCTGGATACATGGGCATAAAGCGGAACTTTCGATACCGGACCGGTATGAGTTCGCTTGAGACTGGTTTGCCCGGTCGCCAGTCGTGTCGGCAAACCGGAACTTGAGTCTCTGCGCCTCTGGCCGACTACGCGGAGTGCGCCTTCCCGATTCCATCTGAACCGAATCAAATCGAACGCCCCGCCCACCCGGTAGAATCGGATGTTGGCCTCTCCGCCCTCAGCCAGAGACGAGTATCAAACGCGTCTTGCCCGCTGGCAAAGCGATCGCGAGCATTGGAACCGGCGCTTCCGGCAGCTTGGTAACGCGCGCCTTGCCACGGGCTTGGCCGCGGTGGCGATCGCGGCTGTATCGCTCGGCGCCGGATGGATCTCCGCCTGGTGGCTGCTGGCGCCGGTCCTCGTCTTTATACCGATGACCATCGTGCACGATCGCGTGGATGCGTCGCTCGCGAAGGCATCGCGCGCGGTCTCTTACTACCAGAGGGCGCTGGCGCGAGTGGAAAATCGCTGGGTTGGCGAGGAAAAATCCGGCGCGGGATCTTCCGGCGAGCGCTTCCGCGACCCCAAGCATCTGTACGCCGACGACCTCGACCTGTTCGGCCGCGGCTCGCTGTTTGAGATGCTTTCCACCGCCCGAACCGCGGCCGGCGAGCGCATCCTCGCGGAATGGCTGCTTGCGCCCTCGACGCGCGCCGCCGCCATCGCCCGGCAGAGCGCGATCGCGGAATTGCGCGATCGTCTCGATTTGCGCGAGGATCTCGCGGTGATGGGCCAAGAGATTCGCGCGGCCGTTGACGACCGGACGATAAAAGCTTGGGGTGAGCGCCCCCTCGTCCGCTTTTTTCCCGGCGCGCGCGTCGTGGCGTTTCTACTGGCTCTGGCGGCGGTTGCGACTCTGGCGCTATTCATCGCACAAGTGCTGACGCTGCGATGGTTCCTCGCGGTGATTTTGGCGGAGGCGATCTTCGGATTTATGCTCCGCCCAGCCGTCATGCAAGCCGCCGCGTCGGCGACCACCCCGGCTCTGGAGCTGGAGTTGATGGGCGGCTTACTTGCGCGGTTGGAACGGGAATCGTTCATCTCGCCCGCCTTGGCCGCTCTGCGGGGCTCGATTGCGGCCGAAGGAGTGCCGGCGTCGCGACAGATCTTCCGTTTGCGCAGTTTGGTTCATCATTTGAATTCCGCCCGCAACATGTTTTTCGCTCCGATTGCGGCGCCGCTGCTATGGACGTCGCAGTTCGCCATGGCCGTGGAAGCCTGGCGCGCGCGGTGTGGAGCGCGCGTGGGCCAATGGCTGGCCGCGGTGGGGGAGTTCGAGGCCTTGTGTTCTCTCGCGGCGTTCGCCTATGAACGGCCCCGCCATGCGTTCCCCGATCTCATTGAATCCGCCGATCCGCAATTCGAGGCTCAGGGCCTGGTTCATCCTCTCATTCCCTCCGCAGAAGCGATCGCCAACGATGTCGCTCTGAGCGGCTCCGGTCCGCGGTTGTGGATCGTGAGCGGATCGAATATGTCGGGCAAAAGCACGTTGCTTCGCGCCGTAGGGGTGAATGCGGTGCTCGCGTGGGCGGGCGCTCCCGTCACTGCGACGAGCCTTCGGGTCTCGGCTCTGCGCGTCGGCGCGAGCATGCGGGCGAACGATTCCGTGATCGATCACCGGTCTCGATTCTACGCGGAGATCAGCCGCCTGCGGGATGTGATGGATGTCGTCCGGGCCGGTCATCCCACGTTGTTTCTGCTCGATGAGTTGCTCAGCGGCACCAATTCCCATGACCGGCGCATCGGCGCGGAAGCTTTGCTGCGCGGATTGGTGGAACGCGGCGCGATCGGCATGGCTACCACGCACGATCTGGCGCTGGCCGAAATCGCGATGAGCATGGACGGCCGCGCAACCAATGTCCATTTCGAAGATCATCTGGAAGGCGGCGAAATCCGTTTCGATTTCCGCCTGCGGCCCGGCGTGGTCGCGCGAAGCAACGCTCTGGCGCTGATGCGCGCGGTCGGGCTGGAGGTTTGAGTAGGACAAGCTTCACTTGTCCCTCGATGATTGGACAAGCTGAAGCTTGTCCCACGCGCATTGTGCCCCCCGCCGCCGCGCGATACAATCCCTTTTAGCGCACGCTACTTCCGCTTGGAGCTCTCGACCGTATGAAATATGCATTCTGCGCCGCCGCCGCTTTTTTGCTCGCCCTTGCATGGCCCGCCGCGGCGCATCACTCCTTCGCCGCCGAATACGATTCGACGAAGACCGTCACCGTCAAAGGAACCATTCAGAAACTCGAATGGGTGAATCCGCATGCCTATTTCTGGGTCGATGTGAAGGACGAAAACGGCAAAGTCACGACTTGGGCTTTTGAAAGCCTGAGCCCGAACGCCCTTGCGCGGCAGGGTTGGAACAGGAACTCGCTGAAAAAGGGCGAGGAAGTCACCGTGCAAGGCTATCTGGCAAAGGACGGTAAGCCGCTGGCGGATGGATCGATCCACGCAAATTCGAAATCGGTGACGCGCGCCGATGGCCGCAGGGTCTTCGTGGGCTCTTCCGCCGACGACGTGGCGACCAAATAGGAGGCTCAACGTGACCAAGCGAGAATTTGGACCACTGGCCGCTGCCGTTGCGGTCGCCGCCGCCGTAGCTCTGCTTCCTTCGAATGGTGCTGCCCAGTCGGATCAAGAAAAGTCGGGCAAGGCGGGAAAATTCGGCCCGGTTGGCCCGGCCGCTCAAAAAGGTAAGGGGCCCCCGGCGCCCTCCGGACCTACGCCGCGGATGCCCGACGGCAAACCCGATCTTCAGGGCGTTTGGACTCCAGGAAACTCGTTCATGCAGATGGGCCAGCCTTCGCTGCAGCCCTGGGCCGCGGACTTGTACAAGGAGCGAAGGGCGAATTTAAGCAAAGACGATCCCGAGGGTCACTGTCTGCCGTCCGGCGTCCCGAGGATTTCTCCGTTCCCTCAGAAGATCGTCCAGACACCCACGCTGCTTGTTTTTCTGGATGAAGGGAACATTCACAGCTACCGGCAAGTGCATCTGGACCGCGATCATCCCAAGGATCTCGACCCGCTTTGGTGGGGCGATTCGATCGGCAAGTGGGACGGCGACACATTGGTAGTGGATACGATCGGCTTTAACGACAAAACCTGGCTGAACGGGCAAGGACTGCCGCACAGCGAAGATCTGCACGTGATCGAGCGCATTAGCCGCCCGGATCTTGGCCACTTGAATTTCGATATCACGCTCGACGATCCCAAGGCGTTTACGAAGCCGCACACCTACAAGCGGGTCCACACGCTCATGGAAAACACCGACGTGCTCGAGTACGTCTGCGACGAATTCAACGTCGACGCGGAGCACTTGGTGGGAAAGTAGGACACGCCTGCCCTATCTCATTGCCCTGCGCAGCGAATCCACTCTTCCTTCCGCGCCGGCGAAAAGATCCTCGGGAAAGCGCCGGTAAGCCAGCATGCCGGCGTAAATCGACGCGCTTTCGTCCAGATTCAGCCCAAGGCCCGCTAGATATTCCATGCGCAGATTGCGGTCGCGGTTGATCGCGGCGCCTTTTAGCCAATCGGTCAAATCGGATCTACGGCCGGCGTAGGTGGCAAACAGATCCTCCGGCGACTCCATCCCGATCTCGGCAAGAGATTGCGGTATCTTGTTCGCATCGTCACGATAGCCAAAGCGCCGCTCCATCGCGTCGAGGTCGATCCGCAGCGGCTCCGCTTGACCCAGCAGAACCATGTCGTGTCCCTTGCCCTGGTAGGGATTGCCCCAAATTGTGCCATTGGGAAACACCTCGAAGAAGGTGGCGACCGCGCTTTTGACCGCGTCCAGGTTGGTCTCGAACAACTGAATGTACATCGTAACCGCGCCGCCGCGGCTGAGATGACGCTTCATGTCCTCGAAAAATTCGCGGGTGTAGAGCGTAGCGGCGCCTTTCACCCACGGGTCCAGGGGATCTACGGTAATGCCGTCGAACTTTTCTCTGGCGGTCAAAAGATAGTGCCGGCCATCGTCGATGCGCAGCCCGACCTTGGGATTGTTCAACACATCGAAATTCGCCTGGCCGAAGTAGGCCGAAGCTGCCTTCGGGACGAGCGGCTCGATTTCGATTATAGTCTCCCGCTCCACTCTTGGATCGATCGAAACCGCGCCGGCTGTGATCCCGGCGCCGCAGCCGATCACGAGGACGGAGCGGGGGTCGGCCACGGTCAGAGTCGTGAGATGCCCCAGCATCCGCTGGAGCCGCATGTCACGGGGAACGTTCGAAGCCTGAATTTTGCCGGCCACGTGAAATGTGAGAGCGCCACTTGAAAAGCGCGAGACGGCCACGGACGAATTCACACCCTCGCCCGTGTAGACGATATCGCTTTTGTCGGCCCAAGTAGCCGCATACCGGCCATAGGCGATCAGCAAGGGCGAGGCCGGTGGAACCTCGCGCATAGAGGCGGCGCCCAGCAACAGCGCGGCTGCCGCCGCAGGCGCTCCTATCCATCGCGGACGGATCGCCGGAACTAGAAGCAGCAGGCCGGCCGCTATCGACAATACGATCAGCGTCTGCTGCGTCCGCTGCGAACCTGCCCATGGGATCAGGAAAAGGCTCGCGCCCAGCGCGCCGATAATGGCGCCGAGCGTATTGGAAGCGTAGACGCCCGCCATGAGTCGGGCGGAATCCCGCCCTTTGGAAGCCGCAGCGGCCAAAGCCAGGGGGAAACTGGCGCCCCATAGAATGGCCGGCGGCAGCAGCGCCCATAGCGCCCGCGCGAGGTCGAGTTCGAATGTGAACCAAAGATTGGATGAAAGGGACGGATCGATGGGCCAGTACGGAAGCGATCCGGAAATGCTGTGCGCGGACCAGGCGATGGCGCCGGCCAGAAGCAACTGGCACCAGCCCAGGGCCAGGCCCGGTCGCGTCAGCCGTCGGCCAAGCGACGATCCGATACCGCTGCCCACTCCGAGGCCGGCCAAAAAGACCGCCAGGATAATCGAAAGCGTGTAAACCGACGCGCCGAGCAGCAGCCCAAGAGTTCGCGTCCAAATCGCTTCGGCTGCTAGCGCGCAGAGTCCCGAAAGCCCGATCGCGACATAGATGCTTCCGCGGCGCCGGCCATCGCTTTTTGTGACCCGCCGATCCTTCTCTCCCCAGATTGTCCCGGGGATGGATCGCTTTGCCAGCGCCAGCGCGATCCCCGCGACTGCCAAATTGACGGCGGCGGCGGCATATGCGGCCGCCGCCGCATCGTACACACGAAGCAAGTAGAAGCCGGATAGGAGGCATCCCAACACCGCACCTCCGATATTGCTGGCGTAGAGCAGGCCGAGCCAGAAGGAGCGGCGATGGGTTCCCGTGGTCCGCTCCTGGACCGCTCGCGCCAGCGCGGGAAGCGTCGCACCCATCAGCAAGGTCGGAGGCAGGAGGCACACCGCCGCTACTGCGCCGCGGAGTAAAAACCCGCTCAACGCATATCCCGCCCAGGCTGTATAGACGCTTCCGGCCAACGGCAACAATCGCGGCGACAGGCTTCCGAAAACGCCGATGCCCAGCTCGATCGACGCATAGACCAAGAGCGCGGGGCGCTTGGGGGAAACGAGACGCGGCAGCATGATGCTGCCGAGGCACATCCCGCCCATGAATGCGGCCAGGAGCACGCCTAGCGATACGGCTGTCGAGCCCACGGCCAATTCCAAAAACTGAAACCAGACGAGCTCGTAAATCAGCGCCGCGGCGCCGCTGCCGGCAGAAAGCAGGAGCAGAACTGGGATCAAACGGGCTGGGGCGGGCGATCGGTCATCGTCTGCCTGGAGGGGCGGCACGGAGGCAGACAAAAAAACACGATCAGTCGCCAAACATCATCATATCTACACCCGGAAAGCGGCCCGGAATGCCCTCGGGAGCGGTAATTTTCGGGGAGGACACAGACTATTCCGTCAATCCGCGTCGATTTAGGGAGAATTCTGGCGGCCTTAACTCACTAAATTGTGAATCGGCATGGTCCCTATTCGAGAGCCCAAGACGTATAGCATCCTCCTGGCGGACGATCTGACGCTGGTCCGAGAGGGTTTGGCGGCTCTCTGCCACGCGCAGCCCGACTTCCGAGTGGTCGGGCAATGCTCCGAGGGCCTGGCGGCCTTACGCCTGATCGAGACGCAGCGGCCCGATATCGCCGTCCTGGACCTGAACCTCTCCGACCTCCATACGTTGGAGCTGGTCCGGCGCGTGCGCGAAGCCGACCTTCCCACCCGCATCGTGGTGCTCTCGACGCGGCGCGACCGCAAGACCGTCGTCGAATCCCTGCGCTGCGGAGTAAACGCATTTCTTCTCAAATCGGCGCCCTGGACGCAACTTATGGAGGCCTTCGACCAGGTCCTCGACGGCGGGATCTATATTTCCCCGGATCTCGAGCTGGACAGGATCTTCGGCTTGAATGGCAACGAGGAAGTGCAGGATCCTCTGGAATCTCTGAGCGCCCGGGAGCACCAGGTCTTCAGTCTGCTGATTGAAGGCTTCCGGAATAAGGACATCGCCCAGCGATTGGAACTCAGTCCAAAGACCGTCGATACCTATAGGGCCAGTCTCATGCGCAAGCTAAACATCCACGACCTGGCGGGATTGGTGAAGTTCGCCATCCAGTGGGACTTGACCACAGCGGACGGACGAACGCGGCTGGCAAGTGCTAGACTGGTGGCAGATGGATCGGCGCACCCGTAAACAACTCAAAAGCGATAAGTTTGCCCAGGAAGTTGGCGACTGGTGGGATTTTGTCACCGATCACCGGACTGAATTTATCCGTTACGGCTCGGTGGTCGTTGCCGCTGCCCTCCTGGTCGGCGGATTCTATTTCTATCATCGCCACGCGGTTTCGGTGCGGGAGGAAGCGCTTGCGCAGGCGCTGAGGATCGAAGACGCGAAAATCAGCGCGACGCCTCAGCCTCCCAATATGACTTTCGCCACCCAGCAGGAGCAGGATAACGCCTGGAATAAGGCCTTTACGGATCTCGCTACGAATTATCGCGGCACTCAGGAAGGGGCCATCGGCGGGCTGTATCTGGGCGGTCGTCTGGCAGAAAAAGGCAAGACGGCGGAAGCCGAGAAGGTTCTGAAAGACGTCGTCGGTTCCGCGCCTAAGGAGTACGTGGCGCTCGCCAAGATGTCTCTGGCGCAACTCTATGCCGGACAAGGCGATATCAACCAGGCGAAGAGCCTGATGCAGGATGTCATCAATCATCCCACCGCGATGGTTTCCAAGGACCAAGCCCAGATCGAACTGGCCGAAATCATCGGCAAGACGGATCCCTCGGCCGCGCGCAAGCTCCTCGAACCGTTGCGCGGCCAGCGAACGGCCATCAGCCGCGCTGCTATCACCGCCATGGGCGATATCCCCCAGGCCAATTAGGCCTTGGCCGGAAAGCTCGCTCCCCTCGCTCACCTTCGCTTTCCCGTCGAGGCGACGCGTGGAAGGCGCTACCCCGAGCCCTCTCATCCGTACCGCAACGATTTCCAGCGTGATCGCGACCGCGTGGTCCACGCCCGCGCCTTCCGGCGTCTGGAAAACAAGACCCAGGTGTTCCCGCCTGGTTTGTCGGACCATTTTCGCAATCGCCTGACCCACAGCATCGAGGTCTCGCAAATAGCGCGCACGGCGGCTTCGGCGTTGGGCCTGGATGAGGATCTCACTGAGGCGCTCGCTCTGGCGCACGACATCGGTCACCCGCCGCTGGCTCATGCCGGCGAGGAGGAATTGGACCGCATGATGCGGCGATTTGGAGAGCGCTTCGAGCACAACCGGCAGGCTTTACGAATCGTCGAGTCGTTCGAGGGCCGCTACGCCCGCTTTCCCGGCCTCAACCTCACGTTCGAGGTCCGCGAGGGGATCGTGAAGCACTCGCGCGACTTCGAGCCCGGCGAGATCCCCGGGCTCGAAGAATATCTGCCGGGCCTGCGTCCGCCGCTGGAGGCGCAGCTCATCGATCTGTGCGACGAGGCCGCCTACGACACGGCCGATCTCGACGACGGCTATAGCGCGGGTTTGATTCAGCCGGAGGACGCCTGCCGCTCGGTGGAGAAATTCCGCGAGATCTGGGAGTCCATGGAAAACCAGTTTCCCGGCGCTTCAGAATCCGTGCGAATGAGCGAGACCATGCGGGGATTGATCGACTGGCTGGTTTCGGGGTTGATCGAAGGAACCGTCGCAGCGGCGGAAGAGCTGCGCGGCTACGAGCAGGTCCGCGCGCACTCCACCCGAGTGGTCCGGTTTTCGCCCCAAACAGTTTCCGGCGCGGCCCAACTGAAGCAATTTCTGCGCGAAGAACTCTATTGCTCCGATGCCGTCATCCAAGCGCGCGCGCATTCTGCAGGCCGCATCGTACGGCTCTTCGAATTCTTCATGGAGCATCCCGACCGGATGCCCGCCTCCTATCGCGAGGAATCGTCGAGCCAACCTCGTCATCGGCAGGTGTGCGATTACATCGCTGGTATGACCGACGGGTATTTCATGAAAACGTGCGACTCGCTGGGGATTCCATAACGTAGGGCAACCTTCAGCTTGGCCTACTTATCCGCCGCCCGTTCCTGGAGAAAACGCCGCGCCGTTCCATTGCGCGTTCCACTGGCGATCGCTTCGCGCGTACGATCCGCGAAAAATTTCTGCAGCACCGGCTCGTCTTCCTTGTGAACCGCGACAACCTGTTCCGTCACGCTGCCCATCTCGTCGAACGATTGCTCGCCCCACTGCACGCGCTTGGGAGGATTGCTTGGATTCCGTGGATTGTCCGTTGAATTGTCGTAGGTCAGCTTCACGTCGATACGCGTGCCTTTCGGCAGCAGGATCGGTTTCCTGTAGTTGTAGCGATCCTGCCAGGCGAAATCCCAATTCTGGATCCAGAGCAGTGGCTGAACGTTTCCGCCGGGCAAGGTGGCCGTCGCCTTCATTTCTTTGCCCACGTAGTGGGCGTGCGCACCCACCGAATAGGCCAGCACGTCAACGGGCAATGTCATCGAATCCTCGATTGTGTAGGCTTTAGCGCCGGCCGGAATGTCGAGCCCCGTACCGAAGCCGAACAGCGCGGGGACTTGCGCGGCAAACAGCCGTTTGTCCGGGGCTTTGTCCGCGAAGTAAATGCCGATGGTGGATCGCTCCGACTCCGGCTTTCCGGTCAGATGAAAGTGCATTTGCAGAACGAAATCGGAGCCCTTGGGAAGAGGCAGGGCGAGCCCATCCGGCAAGAACACGGGCGTGTTGCCCACGGCCCAACCGCCTAAACCGCCTCCTCCCTGGCCGGGAACGACTCCCACAGTGCCCATGCCGCCAAAGCCGGGCCGCCCATCGGCGCCGTTCCTTGTCGCGAGAGAGCCGCCCGAGACATACGCATAGAGGACGTGATGCACCACCTTCCGCGCGCTCGGCCGGAACTCGACCGCGCGGACCCACTTGTCTACGACAAGGCCCGTGGGAATCACGAAATTGCGGTAGACGTCGGGGCCGCTCGCGGGCAAATCGAACGCCGCGGGCATCTGTAGAATCAGATCCGGTTTCCCTAAGTGCCAACCCTCCGCGAATTGCGGGAGCTTGGGCATTTTTGCAGGATCGCCTTCGGGCATGCCCTGCCTCACCCATTCGCCGATAGCGGCGATCTGCGCGTCGGTGAGCCTGCGCTCTCCATCGAATTCGCCGTAGCCATGCGCCGCGTGCCACGGCGGCATGTAGCGCGATCTAGTGACGGCCGCGATCAGCGAGCCCCGCTTCTTGACGTCTTCGTACGTGATCAGCGCGAACGGAGCCGCCTCGCCCGGCCGGTGGCACGTGACGCAGTTCTGGTAAACGATCGGCGCGATGCTTTCCGTGAAGGTGACTCTCTCCGCCGCGGAGACCAGGCCGGCGGCGGCCACACTAATCGCGATCAGTTTTGCGGGCATGCCTTTACGGTATCACTCAGGGTGTAGAACCCGGCTACAATGGCTCCCATGGATCGATTACTCGCTCCCATGAAGGGCACGGAAACCCGCGAAATCGGCGGCGTTCAGGTGGACGTCTCCCGGTGCGGCGCGGTGCGCGTCAAACGCATGATTTATCCGGCTGGCTTCCATTGGTCGACGCATTTGAGCGCCATTATCGGAAGCGAATTCTGTATGCATTCGCACGTTGGGTTTTTGGCGCAGGGCCGCATGCGCGTTCGTTTCGCCGACGGTTGCGTCGAAGAATACGAGGCTCCGCAGATTATCTCGATCGAGCCCGGTCATCAAGGCGGCGTGGTGGGCGACGAGCCCGCGGTGGTGATCGAATTCGACTGCGAAGGCGACACTGTGGAGCGCGTGAATCTGCCGCCAGTGCATCGCGCCGGCGGGTCGTGCCCGAAGGCGAAGCGGTAGGACGAGCTTAAGCCAGAGAAGAGTTCCACGCGCTAAATTCGCCGACGGCAAGCCTTGATATCGATGCATTCCCGCTTGAGCCGAGTCGGATGGGGTGACGGAGTCAACCCCGGAATTGCATTCACGTTAAACTACTATATTGACCGAGTTCGAACAAAGACGCCGCGCGGTCGTGGAGCGGCTTGCGGTAAACAAAATCGAAGCTCTGCTCGTTTCCTCGCCCGCTAACCTTCGCTATCTCACCGGATATTCCGGCTCCAATGGACTGATGCTGATCACCGGCGCCGAAGAGCGGTTTTTCACCGATCCGCGCTACGGCGCCGAAGCTACTTCGAATATCACCTGCAAAGTACAGATTTGCAAAGTGCCCCTCATCAACGCCGCGGCCGCCATCGCCAAGCGGAGAAAGCTAAAGAAAATCGGGATCGAGCCCTCGTGGCTGCATGTGGCCGAATACAATGAATTGCAAGGGGCGCTTCCCTCCGGCGTGGAATTGCAGCCAATCGCCAGTCTGGTGGAGGATCTGCGCTCGGTCAAATCCCCAGAGGAAATTTCCAAGATCCGGCACAGCGTGCGCGTGAATTCGGAAGCTTTCACGCGCACTCTGAATCGCGTGCGGCCAGGCGTTCGCGAGAACGAAATCGCGGCGGAGCTGGATTTTCAGATGCGCATTCTTGGCGCGGAAAAGACGGCGTTCGACACCATCGTAGCCGCCGGCCCTAGGTCGGCGCTGCCGCACGCCCAACCCACGAAGCATCCGCTCGGCGACAAGGAGCTTCTGCTCATCGACAGCGGCGCCATGGTCGACGGCTATGCGAGCGACATGACGCGCGTCGCCTACGCGGGGACGCCGCCCAAACGGATCCGCGAGATCTACAAGGGCGTCGCGGAGGCTCAGCTTGCGGCGATCGACGCCGTGCGAGCGGGCGTGCCCGTCTACAAAGTTGACGCCACCGCTCGGGAAGTGCTCAAAAAGCACGGCTTCGACAAGGAATTTATACATTCCACCGGCCACGGCCTTGGTTTGGAGATTCACGAGCCGCCCAAAATCGGCAAGAAACAGAAGACCCGGCTTCAGGCCGGAATGGTGATCACAATCGAGCCTGGGGCGTACATCGACGGGCTTGCGGGCGTGCGGATCGAGGATACTGTATTGGTCACCGAGCGGGGATGCCAGGTCATCACTCAGACTCCCAAGAGGCTGTTTCCTTTATAAATGACCATTGACGAGATCAGAGAACTGCTGCGGCTTTTCAACGACAGCGGAGTAGGAGAATTGGAGCTGCAACGCGGCGAGGATCGTCTGCGCATCCGCAAACCGCCGCTGGAGCGAGGTCCGGCTTTTGCTGTCGTTCCTCCCGCCGCCATGGCCGCTCCTCCGCCCGCGCAGCCCCAACCCGCCCTCCCATCCGAGGCCCCGGCGCCGGGCTCCGAGAAGCCGGGTGAGCCGGAGCCGGAACAGATTCTCGTTAAATCGCCCATCGTTGGGACCTTCTACGAATCGTCCGCACCCGACGCTCCACCCTTCGTCAAAGTCGGCGACGCGGTAGAACCCGGCCAGATCTTGTGCATTATCGAATCCATGAAGTTGATGAATGAGATCGAGGCGGAAGTGGCGGGGACCATCGTTTCGAGACTGGTGGAGAACGGAAAGCCGGTGGAATATGGCGAAGCTCTCTTCGCCATTCAACCGCGATAAGCCGATGTTCAAAAAAATTCTCATTGCAAACCGCGGCGAGATCGCCCTGCGAGTCATCTGCGCGTGCAAGGATCTTGGCATTAAAACGGTCGCGGTCTATTCTGAAGCGGATCGCCACAGCCTGCACACTCGTTTCGCGGACGAGGCTATTTGCATCGGTCCGGCGAAGAGCTCGCGCAGTTATCTGGATGTTCCCAGCGTCATCAGCGCCGCCGAGATCGCTAACGCCGACGCGGTGCATCCCGGCTATGGATTTCTTTCCGAAAACGCCGATTTTGCCGAGGTTTGCGAAACCAGTGGTTTGAAATTTATAGGTCCGACGCCGGAGGTGATCCGCCGCATGGGGCTGAAGCAGGTGGCGCGCGCGGCGATGAATGAGGCGGGTGTTCCGATTCTGATGGGATCGAAGGACGTAATCAAGAGCCCGGAAGAGGCTGCCGACATCGCGCAGCGGATCGGATATCCGGTTATGGTCAAAGCTTCGGCCGGCGGCGGGGGGCGCGGGATGCGGATCGTGCGGGACGCCGATGAGTTGGCCACGCTCTTGCCGCAGGCTCAGGCGGAAGCGGCAGCGGCGTTCTCCTGTGGCGACGTCTACGTGGAGAAACTCGTGGAGAATCCCCGTCACATCGAGTTTCAAGTACTGGCGGACCAGCACGGAAATGTGGAGATCCTGGGCGAGCGCGAATGTTCCATCCAACGCCGCCACCAGAAACTGGTCGAAGAAGCACCGTCAACCGCGGTGACCGAGGAGCTTCGAACGCGCATCTCCGGCGGTTTGCGCGACGCGCTCAAAGCCATTGGCTACACGAACGCAGGCACTGTGGAGTTTCTCATGGACGGCGATGGAAACTTATATTTCATCGAGGTCAATGCCAGAATTCAAGTCGAGCATCCGGTGACCGAGATGGTGACCGGCGCCGATTTGGTCAAAGGCCAGATTCTGGCGGCGGCGGGCTATAAGCTCGACGAGATCTTGCCGTTTCCACTCGGCTCTCCGCCGCTCCGCGGGCACGCCATCGAGTGCCGCATCAATGCGGAACATCCCGAAACCTTCGTGCCTTCTCCCGGCCGCATCACAGGATTGAATCTGCCGGGTGGTCCGGGAATCCGCATTGATACCGCGGCCTATACGGATGGCGTCATTCCTCCCTATTACGATTCGCTGGTGGCAAAGCTCATCGCGTGGGGCTCGAATCGCGAGGAAGCCCGCGCCCGCATGCTGCGCGCGCTGGATATGTTCGTCGTGGATGGTATCCAGACCTCCATTTCGCTGCACCAGCGTATCCTCAACCATCCGGATTTTATATCGGGCAAGCTGGACACCGGCTTTCTCGCGCGGACCGGCGTGGCGGCGACAGGCGGCGCGGGATAACGGCGGCTTGGCGAAAGGGTGGGGCCGCGGGTGCTCCACGGCCCTGGTTCACGGTTACAGCGACCGCAAATAGTTCAACAGATCCTGCTTCATCTGCTGAGTCAGCGCGTTGAAGTTCGCGATGACGCCGTTCGCTTCGCTGCCGGTGCTTGCATGGGCCAGAATGGCCTGGAGAAGATCGGAGGCTCGGCCGTCATGCAGGAAGAACAATCGCTGGCCAACTCCCCACAATGGCGCCGTTCGGAACTCGTCCGGTCCCGCATTGCCCTGGCTTATTCCGTCGGCGAGTCCAGATCCCATGTGATGCACCGCAAAGTCGGAGAATGGGTGGTACGCGGTGTTGCCCATCCCCGTGAACGGCGACCCACCCGCCGTTAGCGAGGGCGTGTGGCAAAGAGCGCATCCGATGGAAACAAACGTTCCTTGCCCACTGAGTTCCGAAGCCGACGCGGTCGTTGCTCTTGGCGGCGCTGAAAGCCGCATGAACGCCGCCAAATTGACGAGGTCCGACGACATCGCGGAAGCCGTCCCCACCGGCAGATGCGTGGTCGGGTCCACGAGCACGGTCGAGTCTTCCGGCGAGGCGTTGAAGACGCAGCCAGGGACAGGCGAGCGTTCGTTGGGGAACGCCTCGTTGGAGACGCCCTGCTCCACGTTGTAGGCCTCGCCCGCGAAAATCAGGAGCGACTTGTTTTGCGCCTTCCATCCGAAACGAGTGATCGTGCCATCATTGCCCGTCGTGTTGAATTTTCCTCCGATTCCCAGTGCCGCCCGAGCGGCTTGAGTGGCGGTGAA
Organism: Bryobacteraceae bacterium; assembly: GCA_036557165.1. Taxonomy (GTDB): domain Bacteria; phylum Acidobacteriota; class Terriglobia; order Bryobacterales; family Bryobacteraceae; genus Palsa-187. The sequence goes on along the minus strand of DATBIA010000099.1, from coordinate 8,600 downwards.
GCTTGCTTGCAGCGTGGCGTCCGGCGTAGCCTCAACCAGTCCCAATCCGAAGGTGGGCGTGGGAATCCGAAAAATCACGTTATTGGCCGAGAGATTGGCCGCGAAGTTCGGTTGCGCCAGCGAACATCCTGGAGCGTCCGAGCGTCCGGCGATGGTGTACAAGCCGTGGACGCCTCCGTCGGAGATGAAGCGGGCCTCCCTCACCGGGCCGTTCGCCGTGATGAAGGACGGAACCGTATTCGTCGCTCCGTGCAAAGTAGCTAATGCGACCTGCGGATTGGAAACTGGGTTTTGCTTGCTGGTCAGTCCGGGACTCGACCCGCCCACCGCCGGCTGTGCGTGACATTGCGCGCAACTGTTTCCGTTAAAGGTGGGCCCGAGGCCGGAACCCTTCTCCCCTGGAATGGCCCCGGATACCGAGTCGACTTCCTGAAAACGGTTTTGGGCCTGGGCGAAGAAGAGCGATTCGTTGAAGTTGAGCGTGGGATATCTACCGCCGGCGCCGGCGGGGCCGCCGCGCGGGCCGGGATCGGTCTGCGCCAGGACGTTTCCCGCGCCTATTATACAAAATGCAGAGCAGGTTATTCTAAATACAGCCTTATTAAAAGACATTGTGTCTCCTTTTAGTTGGTCATCTTTTGTCTCCTTTCAAGTCCCCCAACAAAGTCCTCCAACCCAGACGCCCAATTTACGCACGTGTAGCCTCGGGGCGCGGGAGCTCATGAAATACACGAAGGTCCCTTGTGGCGGCCGATACTTCACCCGAAAAGGTTTGTTCGCAAATCAGATTATCCTACCTGGCGTCTGACGCCAATGGAAAATTCCGCGATGAGCGTAAAATAAATTTCCGGGTTGACTCGCCCGCCTTCCGGGGTGCAATCTTGAGAAACTGAGAAACGAATCGTGCGGCAGTTATCGAAACGGACCCAATACAGCCTTCGAGCCCTCTATGCGTTAGCCCGGCGCCACGGCCAAGGGCCGACGCTGATCGAGAACCTCTCGCGGGATGAGGCGATTCCCAAAAAATTCCTGGAGCAGATTCTGTTGTCTCTCAAAGGCTCAGGCTTGGTCGCCAGCAAGAAAGGCAAGGGCGGCGGCTATTCTCTCGCGAAGCCCCCGGACGAAATCACGCTTGGCTCCGTGATCCGGTTGACCGAAGGACCGCTGGCGCCGCTGCCGTGCGCCAGCGAGACTCAGTTCCGAAAATGCGACGAATGCATCGACATCGAGACCTGCGGCACCCGGATCGTGATGCGCGAGGTTCGCGACTCCATCGCCCAGATCCTGGATCACACCACGCTCTCAATGGTTTGTCATAAGGTGGACGCCGCCCGGCGCAAACAAGGGAAGGCGTCGGCGTTGCTTTACGACATTTGAGCCGCGCGTGTTGCGCGATTCCACCCGGGCGTGCGAGTCTCGTACTTATGCCTGATTTCGCCGCGCCACTGCAGCGGCTGATCGATGAATTCCGCCGGCTGCCCGGCATTGGACAAAAGTCGGCTCAACGTCTTGCATTTCACGTGCTAAAGACTCCGCGCGACGATGCGCAGCGCCTCGCCGAGGCATTGCTGGACGTAAAAGACAACCTCGGCATTTGCGCCCAGTGCAACAACATCAGCGACCAGGAGCTATGCCCGTATTGCCGCGATCCCCACCGCGATCGCTCCCAAATCTGTGTGGTCGAAGAGCCGCACAATATTCCACCGATCGAGACCACGAGGAGCTTCGCCGGTCTCTACCACGTGCTGCACGGCGCCATCTCGCCTCTGCGAGGCATCGGCCCGGAACAATTAAAGATCAAGGGCTTGCTGAGCCGCATCGCCGAGGGCGAGGCGAAAGAGATTATTCTGGCGACCAATCCCACGGTGGAGGGCGAGGCGACGGCGGTTTATTTATCGAAACTCCTTAAACCGTTGGGAATGAAAGTGACCCGGATCGCGATGGGAATTCCCGTGGGCAGCGATTTGGAATTCGCCGACGAAGTGACGATGTCGAAGTCTCTGGAGAACCGGAGAGAAATGTGAACGGGTCACAAAACCGGAAGGAACCCCGCTTCGGCAAGGCCGTCTTTGCCTAATCCGCCGATGCGGACGTCCACAATCCGGTTCGGGTCTCTCGGATAGGCGAGAGCGATTTTCAAGTAGTTGTCGCTCAGGGCCACGTGGCCGTCTTCAATGGTGACGGCGGAAAGCGTCCGGCCCAGCATCGACCGCCGGAATTCGAGATTTTTGCGCGCGCTCAATTCGCGAAGAACTTGCGTGCGCCGCTTGCGGACCTCCATGGGAACCCTTTCCGCCGCTTCCGCCGCCGGAGTACCAGGGCGCTCGGAATAAGTGAAGACGTGCAAATACGTGAACGGAAGACCCTGGATAAACCCCCGCGATTCCTCGAACTCTTCCTCCGTCTCCCCGGGAAAGCCCGTCATCACGTCCGCCCCCACGGCGCAATCGGGCATCAGCAAGCGAGCCTTCTCAATGCGGCCGGCATAGTGCCTCGGCCTATATCGGCGGCGCATCCTCCGCAGAACTCGATCCGAGCCGGATTGCAGCGGCGCATGTACGTGCTTGGCGATCCGTGGAGAAGACGACATCAGCGACAGCAGATCGTCGGACCAATCCATGGGCTCGACCGAGCTGAGTCGCAACCGCTCGACGCCGGTCTCCTCAAGCATCCGGCGAACCAAATCTACGAGGCGCATGGAGCCGGGAAGATCGCGTCCCCAACGGCCCAAATTGATTCCGCTCAGGACCACTTCCTTATACTTCCCCGCGAGCCGGCGCACCTGTTCAACGGCATTGTCGGCCGTCGCGCTGCGGCTGCGTCCGCGCACGAACGGGATAATACAAAACGAACATCGGTTACCGCAGCCGTCCTGAATTTTTAAATTGGGGCGCGTGCGATCGCCCAACGCGTCCTGGACCGGAGAGGAAAGAAAATCGCGCTGGGCGAAGATATCGCCTACGTGGATTTGCCCGTGATACGACGGGGAGGCGTCAAGAAGCTCGGGAATGCTGGATTTATGCGAGTTGCCGGCCACCATCCAGACGCCTGGAATCGCAGCGATCTCCTCGGGCGCGCGCTGGGCGTAGCAGCCGGTCACCAGGATCCGCGCCAGGGGGCTTTCGCGATGAATGCGGCGGACGGTCTGGCGTAGTTCGTCGTCGGCTGTGGCGGTTACAGTGCAGGTATTGAGCACCACAAGATCCGCGCTACACGGCGATTCGGCGTTCGCAAGGCCCCGAGCGGTAAGCGCGGCTTCGAGCGCGGCGCCATCGGCCTGCGAGGCGCGGCACCCGAACGTTTTTACGAAAAATCGCTCCAAGGGCTATTTTATAGGGCGGGACAGGCTTAGGCTTAGTCCCATTAGGACGCTTTGCGCTCCTGCCGCCGTAGGCCCACCCGGGCAGCGAACCGCGAGGATAGCGGCGCAGCCATTTGCGAAGCCCGAACGCGGAATACGCGGCTGCGGCCATAAAGCAACCAATCGATCAACAAACCGAGGCCGCCAAGCGCCGCCAGCCAGGGCCACAAGTCGGTGACGGCGGCCGATTCCAATAAGGCTCTCGGAACGCCTCGGCGGATATTGGCCGGCGGCGTCCAAACCGCTTCGGCGACATCGGGCAGCGTCAACGAGTAGACGGTTTCACGATTGCCCATCAGCACGCTCACATTCCCTGGCGCACCCGAAAAAAATTGGAGCACGTCATCGTCGATCGTGAAGGGAAGCGGACGCTGGTTTTCATCGGTCACCGCCACGCTGGCGGGATCGGTTCCTTTTTCCACCGGAACTCGCACCGTGCCCACCGTGTCCGCTTGCATCTCCCAGCGACGGAACGTTCCCGGCGCCATCCAGCGCAGAATGTTGGCCATCAGCAGAGGCGTCGCCAGTTGGTATTTCATGGAGCCGCTCGCAGGGTTGAATCCGATGGCGACTGTCTTGGTTCCTTTGCCCTCGCGCCCGACCACGACCGGACCGCCTTCCGATTCGGCCACCACAATATCTCCCTCGGCGGGTTCGAAAATCTCCGCGGATTCGAGCACTACGTCCTGGGTGCGCAAGCCTTCGCCCAGTTCCGTGTCCGTGCGCCATTTTTCCAGCCGTGCGTTGCCGCGCGTCGCGCCCACGCGAATTGGGGAGCCATTGGCGGGCGGCTCGATGTATAAAGCGTTCGAGCGCGGCGGCGCCGGGGGAACGAAGCGATCTAGCACGACGAGGTCGGCCTTGGCCGTCGCGTCATAATGTTCCGGCGATTCGAAGGTGGCCTGCACTTGCGGGTTGGCCGCCACCAGCGGGCGCAGCGCCTGCGGCTCGTTCGAATAAACCGCCACGCGCAAAGACGCTTGGGCGGGAAGCTCAATCAGGGCGCGATCGTCCTGCGCGAACGCATCCTTCACATTCAGGCGCGCTTCCAGATACCCGGCAGCGCGACTCTTGTAAGCAAACGCCGCCTGCTCCTCGGCGCCCGGTTTCAGGTGCAGCAGCTTTTCGCCCGCGGGCGATTTCGCGAATTGCAGGGCCAATTCCACGTCGTGCGGTCGCGCGCCGTAATTGCGGACCACCACGAAAATGTCCCAAACATCGGGCTGAACGGGCGACCTCCGCAGGCCGACTTTGCGGATCCCAACGTTTTCGCGCGGCGTTCCCACGGGCAGCACACGCAGATTGGAAGGCAACGAGCCGAGCGACGATTGCTCCTCCGGAACCCGTCCCGCGCCGGCAAAGACAATCTCGCCCGGCCGCCGGGCTTGCAGCTTTTGCGTGCGCTGCGCATATTCCAGCGCCTGCGCCAAATTCAGCGCGGAGGAGCCGGGTTGCGACTGGCGAATGGCGCTCTCCACCACCTGCTTGTCGGATTCGAACGCGGTCGCGGGCGTGGCGAGGGCGTCGGCGCGCACCAGCATCACGCGATCGCGCCTCGGCAGCGATCTAAGATACGCCAGCGCGCTTTGCCGGGCTTCATCGAACAATGTCGCCGGGCCGCCTCGCGATCCCTGCGAGTTCATCCACGCGGAGGTATCCAGGATCAGCACGTGATCTCGGCCGGAATTATCGATGATGCCCAGCCGCGGCCCCGCGATGGCGGAGATGAGCAGAAACAGACTGATCAGCTCCAGCACCATGCTCCACGGCTGCTGAATCCTGCGGCGGTGTTTAAGCTGGGTACGGACATCCGCGCTCACCCAGAATCGCAGTGTCGAGACGATCTGGTTGCGCTTGGACCGGTCGAGCAGATACAACGCGACAACTCCGGCCGAAATTGCTCCCACGAGTCCCAATAGTTCGCCGAGACTGAGATTTAGAAACGACATGGCTCGTGGAGTCTCCGATGGAGCGAACGGCGCAACTTCATTGTAGGACCCCGCTATTGACCAATGAGCTGAATACCGCTTGCTCCAGAGACAAGGATGTCGACAGTCCGGCGTACCGTCCGCTGTTTCGCAAGGCCACTCGCTCCAGGTGCTCCGAGAAGCCGTCGAAATCGGCGGTGTAGCGGTCACGGGCCTCGGCGTCGAACGCCAGTTCGACGCGCTCGCCGGTCTCGGCATCTTCCAGCTCCAACTCGCCCTCCCAAGGCGGCTGGCGGTCCTCGTCGGCCCAAACTTGCACGAGCATCAGCTCGTGACCGAAATCCGCCAGATATTGCAGCGGTTTCTCGCAATCGCGATCGTCTAAAAAATCCGAAACAACCAGCAGCAGCCCGCGCTGAGGATATCCGGAAATGAACTGGCGCGCGGCGGCGAGAAAATCGGTTCTTCCGCTGGGCTCCAACGATCGCAAGAAACTCATGGCCGGTTGAAAACGATGTCTGCCGCCCGAGGCCGTGAAGGCATCATGCAATTTGGAAGAGAACGGCTGAAGACAGATGGAATCCAGACGCACCAAACCCACGTAGCAGAGGGCGGCGGCCAGCTTCCGGGCATATTCGAATTTGGATTTGGCTCCGGCCGCCATGGATTGGCTTGTATCCAGCAGGACGCGGACGGGAATGCGCGGCTCCAGTTGAAACATCTTGAGGAACAGCTTTTCCAGCCGAAGATAAGCCCGCCAATTCACGGCGCGCAGATCGTCGCCATGATGGAATAGACGATGATCGAGAAATTCCTGTCCGGGACCGGCGAAGCGCGAGGTGTTGTGACCGCCGACCAACCCGGGTAGGGACTTCTGCCAGTGAATGGTCAGGCGCTCGAGTTTTTCGAGCATCGGCGTATCGAGGAGCGGCGGGGTCACTACGGAAAACCTTCGTTAACGGGAAAGGGTGGCGCCCGCCTCTTTGGAAACGCTGGGAATAATTCTGTTCAAAATGGTTTCCGCCGTTTGCCCTTCGGCGTGAGCGTCGAAGTTCAGGATGATGCGGTGCCGCAGCACGGCGGGAGCGATCGCATCGATGTCCTCGATAGAAAGGTGCAGGCGGCCCTTCATCAACGCGAGCACCCGTCCGCACTCCACCAGCGCCTGCGCGCCTCGGGGCGAACTTCCGTAGCGGACGTATTTCGCGGCCAGCTCATGGCCCAGGCCCCCTTCGGGCTGCGTGGCCATTACCAGATCGATCGCGTGATCCTGCACGTGAGGAGCGACCAGCACCTGGTGGCAGACATCGCGCAGTCCTAGAATTTCGTCGCGGTTAAGCACCGCGTCCACCGAAATGTCGTCTTTTTGAATGGTGCGATCCACGATACTCCCCAAATCGGCGCGCGATGGATACTGCACCAGGATCTTCATCAGGAAACGGTCGAGCTGCGCTTCTGGCAGCGGGTAGGTTCCCTCCATTTCGATGGGATTCTGCGTCGCCATCACCAGAAAAGGGGCCTCCAGTTGGTGCGTGGCGGTTCCGCTGGTGACCGTTTGCTCCTGCATCGCTTCCAGCAAAGCGCTCTGGGTTTTCGGCGTGGCGCGATTGATCTCGTCGGCGAGCACGAGATGCGCGAAAATCGGCCCCGGCTGGAAACGCAGCGCTTTCGCGGCTCCCTCGGTATCGATGATCATGCTGCCGACGATATCGGCCGGCATAAGGTCGGGGGTGAACTGAATGCGCGAATATTTGAGGCGCAACACGCGCGCCAGCGTCCTCAGCAACGTAGTCTTGCCTAATCCCGGAACGCCCTCCAGCAGCACGTGCCCGCCCGCGAGCAGGCAAATCAAGACGCCATCGACGACGTCTCTCTGGCCAACGATGATCTTTCCGATTTCGTCGCGGACGCGAGTGAGCTGATTGGAAGCGAGTTGGAGAGCGGCGTCGGGTTGCACAGGGTTCATTCTATCTCAGCGGTCGTTTTCCGCACCGGGATCGTAAATTCTCCTTCTGTTTGACCCTCTGGACCGGCGATTCGTTCCACGATGCGCAATTCGCGCCCGTCTTCGGAAAAAGTTAGCCGCCGCTCGAAGATCAGGTCGAGACCGCGCAGGCGCAGCTTAAGTTGCTCCACCAGTGTGTCACCAATCCATTCGGAGTGATGCCAGCTTTCCATGGATTTGCTTTTGTCCGGGTGAACGAGCGCTCCGCCACCGCCGCCACCGATTGAAATTCGGCCCCGGCCCGGTGGCACTGAAGCGTCCTCGGCGCCCGGTGGAGGCGAGTACTCGAACAAATCTGGCGCCAGCGCGGCATTGGACTCCCACCGCGCGATCTCGACGATTTTTTTGTGAGTCGTCGTTTCATCGGATGCGGGCCTCCTGTGCGAAACCTCCGCTTCGGCGCGCAGGACGAGATGCGTGCGGGAATCGATCCAATATGTCACCGGTGAGCACGAGAACAGCGCGCTGGTTGGGGACGGCTCGTAGGCGACCAGCAGCGCCTCGACGCCGCCGGTCGGTTCAGGAAGGACTTCCGCGGAGACCACACGGTCGTTGATTTGATGAAACAGGAATTCGGGAATGCCGCCCACCAACGGGTGCTCCGCCCGGAACCAGCCGGGAAGAAAATCCCGCCGGACGAAGGGATGTTTGGAGTAACGCTTTGCGTGGCTGAAATAGTTGTGGAAGAAGGCTCCGTCGCTGACGTAGACGGTTCCCCGCGCGCCGCCTTGTTCCATCCGGACCTTATCTGGTTTCTGGTAGTACGCTTTGCTGCGCTGCTCCGATCGGTTGAAGCTTTCCTCGTCGCCGGACTCGTTTACACAGACGATCGCGGCGGAGAGACTTTCAAGGCTTTCGTAGGCCTGCGCAACCGCGGCCAGCAATTGCGAGGCGTCCATGAGAATCCCTACTGCAGGCAGTCTATCAAAAACGCCGCTTCACGGGTCTTCCGCTTCCCTGCTATGCCTACAGGCACTCGCCGCCGGGCGCGGAGGTCGCACTATTGTGGAGTTTGGATCGGCGCCTGCTCCCGCATATGCACCGAGTCTCTTTCGTTTTCGGCGCAATAGTAATCGATGAGTTCGCTGTCCAGCGCCAGAGGTTGATCGATTTTCACGGTCCAAGGCGCAGTATAGGCTTTGGGGTCGTTGATCGTGATCTCGACTTCGAGATTTCCGAAGTTCGGCCGCCGGATCCTTTCGATCATCCTGCCTTGCTCCGTTAGGGGTTTTCCGCTCGCATCCAACCAAAGATCGTCCCGGAAACCCTTGGTTTCCACGACCAGCGTGTCGCCTTCCCAATGCCC
>DATBIA010000098.1:0-3485 GCA_036557165.1 Bryobacteraceae bacterium | reverse complement strand
TTGGGTGTCGCGATAGGGCCGGAGTTTGGCGGCGCGTTTCATGAAGTCGGTCCAAATCGGTAGGGCCGATTTCGCGCCCTCCAGGTGAAGTTCGCGATTGTCATCGAAGCCTACCCAGACCACGCACAAAAGCTCGCTGGTGAAGCCCGCGAACCAGCCGTCACGCGAAGTGACGGTCTTCCCCGCGGCCGGCAACTGAAAGCCGCGTGCGCGCACGCCGGCACCGGTGCGCCACCGGCGAACACATGACACGAGCCTTGCTATTATGATTACCTTCATATAGGATATCTTCATATGGAGCTCTTGCAAGGCACGCTGGACATGCTGATTCTTCGAACCCTGCTCCTGACGCCGCTGCACGGCTACGGGATCGCAAAGGCGATTCGCAACCGTTCCAGTGAGGCACTGGACATCGAATTCGGCTCGCTTTACCCGGCCCTGAAACGCCTCGAAGCGAAGGGCTGGATTGCAGCCAAGTGGGAGACTTCCGAGCACAACCGGCGCGTGAAACTGTATCGACTGACGCCGGCAGGCCGCAGACAACTTCGACGAGAACATTCACAATGGGTCGACTTCGTGTCCGCGGTCGGAAAGGTCATGGGTCTCGTTCCTGAGGAGGGTAAGTAATGAGTTTTTGGCGAAGACTTAGGTGCCTGTCGCCCTCCTATCGCCGGAGTCAAGAGAGGGACATGAGCGAGGAACTGCAATCGTTGGCTGCGATTGCGGGTGCAGGCGAATTGGGTAATCTGACCAGAGCAGCGGAAGAGGCGCGCACCGTATGGAGTTGGACGTGGCTCGACCAGTTGTATCGCGATCTCCGGTATGCACTCCGCACGATGCGCCACAATATCGGATTCACGGCAACGGCGGTGCTGACGCTGGCGCTCGGAATTGGAGCCAATACGGCTATTTTCAGCGTGATTGATGCCGTTTTGCTCAAGGCTCTTCCCTATCCCGAACCGGACGCGCTGGTAGGTGTGTGGATGTCGGGTATCCTCCAAGGCAAACGTTCCGACATTAACCTCACTCCTCCAATGGCGCAAGTGTTGGAAAGTGAGAATCGAACCTTCGAGCGATTTGGTGTATGGAACTCCGGCTCTGCCAGCGTCACTGGCCGGGGCGACCCCGAGCTGGTGCCCGTGATATCGGTGACAGATGGCACCCTTCCCGCACTGGGCGTTTCGCCTCGCGCGGGGCGCTGGTTTTCCAAGGACGATGACAGCCCTGGAACACCCGAGACGGTTATCGTTTCGGAAGGATACTGGCGGGGGCGTATGGGGGCCGATCCGAACGCGGTAGGACAAGCCCTAGTGATCGACGGCCGCCCGCGTGAAGTGATAGCGATCATGCCGGCGAAGTTTCAGTTTCTTGACCTGTCCTACGACCTGATTCTTCCGCTCCGATTCAGAACGGGAGAAAACCTCCAGAATTTCAGCTACCAAGGGATCGCTCGATTGAAGCCGGGCATCTCGATGGCGCAGGCCAACACGGATCTAGGGCGGCTGATTCCGCGGGCGTTTGAAGTTGCAGGCATGTCCCGCACTGTGAAAGTGCTGAATCTCGGCCCTGCCGTCCGGCCCCTTAAGCGGGACGTCGTGGGCGATTCCGGCCAAGTCTTATGGACCTTGATGGGAAGCATTGCGCTCGTTCTGGTGATCGCATGCGCCAACGTCGCCAATCTGATGCTTGTTCGGGCCGAAGCGCGCCGCAGCGAACTCGCCCTGCGGGCCGCGCTCGGCGCGGGGTGGGGGCGGCTCGCGCGTGAACTGCTGCTGGAAAGCGCAACGCTAGCCATACTCGGTGGAGGAGTGGGATTAGTGTTCGCCTTCGCCGCAATTCACTTGCTCCGTGCCATGTCTCCGGGCAACGTTCCGCGCCTGAGCGGAATCGCACTGAATCCGCCCGAACTCGCATTTACCGCAGCCATTTCCACCTTTGCCGCGCTCCTGTTCGGTCTGATTCCCGTTTTCCGATACACGAGGAACCCGATCGTCCTGGCTTCCAAACGGACCATTGGAATATCTCGCGCAAGTCATCGTGTCCGGAGCATCCTGCTAGTTTCTCAAGTGGCGTTGTCGGTAGTTCTGCTCGTTGGCTCCGGCCTAATGATCCACAGTTTTCAAGCTTTGCGCAGCGTCGATCCGGGATTCACTCATCCTGAAACCGTTCAGACTTTCCGGGTCTCGATTCCCGCCTCGCAAGTTCCCGAGCTCGATGCGGTGCTGCGGATGCAAAACAAGATTTTCCAGAAGCTCCGCGCCATTCCCGGTGTGGTGTCGGTGGCTTACAGCAGCAGTTTGCCTATGGAAGTGGAACCGGGCATTTCCACCAACAGCACGTTCACGTTTCAGGATCATCCATTACTGCCGGGGCAGACCGCTCCCATTCGGAGGGTCAAGTTCATTTCTCCGGGTACATTCCAGACCTTCGGTACGCCGCTCCTCGCTGGACGCGATTTTTCCTGGGCCGATCTATTCGAAAAGCGCGACGTCGTGATCGTCTCGGCGAGCTTAGCGAACCAAATCTGGGGATCGCCTAGCGCTGCGCTCGGAAAGAGGCTCCGCGACGGAACTGCCGGAGTTTGGTACGAGGTTATCGGCGTGGGTGGGGATGTTTACGATAACGGCGCCCATTTACCCCCAGCGACAATCGTTTATTGGCCGGCGCGCACAAAAGGCAATTATTGGGTCCGCGCCCGTTCCGTCGCATTCGCTTTGCGCACTTCGCGCGCGGGAACTGAGGCGTTGACGAGCGAGATTCGGACTGCGATGCACGACATCTATCCCAACCTGGCGATCGCCCGAGTGCAAACGTTGCTCGCGTTGTATGACCGCTCAATGGCGCGAACGGTGTTCACTTTAATCATGCTGGGAATTGCGGGTGGGATGGCACTATCGATCGGAGTGATCGGACTTTATGGAACAGTCGCCTACAACGTTGCGCAACGCCGCCGTGAGGTTGGTATCCGCTTGGCGCTTGGAGCGGAGAACGGCGCCATCGAGTTGATGTTTTTGCGCTACGGGTTCACCCTGGCCAGCCCAGGGATTGTCGTGGGACTTGCCGCCTCAATCGCGCTGTCGCGAGTCTGGTCGTCGCTGCTCTACCGCGTGACCGCGCTTGATCCAAGCACCTACATCGCCGTAGCAGTTGCTCTTATGCTCGCCACCTTGGCGGCCTGCTACATCCCCGCTCGCTTTGCGGCTGCGATCGATCCGGCCGAAACGCTTCGGATCGAATAAACAATGCGGCGAGGAGTCGTGGGACCGGATTCGCCGCTTCTTATTGCCGATCCGACTTTGACGCAAAGCGCTCCACGAGTAGTCCTGTGGCCATCAGGTATGTTTCGTTTGCGGAAGGACGCTCCCTGACGGTCGCGGCTCAGATAGGAGCCGCGAGTGCTAGAGAGGAAATCACGCGGTCGAGGCACCAGGCTTACTGCCTAAGAGAGGAGCCGGCCGGTTGCGCCCGGTCCGCGGTCGCGCCAT
>DATBIA010000097.1:0-8574 GCA_036557165.1 Bryobacteraceae bacterium | reverse complement strand
CATTGAACCGCGACGACTCCAGCAGGAACCAGAGCTCGATGCGGTTGGATGGAAAACTGTAAAAGAACTGCGTCTGATCCTCGGCAGTCTGGGCGTTCATGCCGACGCCGCCGTTGGATTCCACAATGCGATCGAACTCGTTCGGCTCGACGTAGCTGTTGGCCTTGTCGATGGCGCCCTTCAAGTCCGCCTTTAGGGCTTCGATCTTCTTAGGATCGGCCCGGAAAGCCTTGTTCTGCTCCGCGTCGAGGCGATCGTAGACCTCCTCCACCGCATCCAGCGCTTTCTTTTCCTCCGGCCAGTTCTTGGTGCCGATGGTTTCCGTTCCCTTGAACGCCATGTGCTCAAACATGTGGGCGAGGCCGGTGTGCCCGGAAGGGTCGTCCACCGATCCGACATTGGCGTAGGTGTGGAAAGACACTACGGGCGCTTCATGCCGCTCTAGAACCAGCACGGTGAGGCCGTTTGGGAGCGTGAATTTGGTGACCTTCTTCTCGAAATCCTGGAGGGACTGGGCGGACAAAAGCGCCGGAAGCAGCAGGAAAAGAATGGGACGCATTACTTTTAGGGTATCAGGGGTGGATTGCGCGCATTAATATGCGCTAATAATCTAGACGTAAGTGGACGGCGAAGGTAAGCAGCTACTCAAAGACGCGGTCCACCGGGACGATCTCGACATCCTGGTCCCGCAGCCCGATGTCATATCGCTCTACCAGCTTGTCCTCTTCGAGGATCGCGGCGGGTTTGGGCGTGGTATAAGAGATCGGCGACGGTCCCGCGCCGAGCAGTTGTTGCTTCAGCTCCGCCGCAGTGCCGGCGACCGCCACAATTTGGAGCCGGTCGGCGCGCAAATGCTTGCGTATCGCGGCGTTTACCTGCTCGCGCGTAAGCTTCGCCAGAGCGCCGCGAAGATAGCTGTTGTAGTCCGGAATGCCGTAATACAAGCTATCGATGGCGTATCCTAATTCGGCGCTCTTGGTCTTTGTGAGCACGTTCACGTATTTGCCGAGAAATTCGCGCGAACGCTCGAAGTCCTCCTGCGACAAGCCGTCCTTCACTAGGCGGTTCAATTCGTAGATTGCGAGACGCAACGTGAAGGCCGCTTGCGGAGGCTCCGCCGGGCGAATCCAGATCTGAAAGATTTGGCTGCGCCGCGCGATATTCGGCTCCGGTTCAAGCCGGAACATGCCGCGCGGGAAGTATTCGATATAAGCGTAGTCGCCGTAGTTGATGCCGCGCACTTCACGAATGCGCTCAAACAAACGCCCGCCCATGCGGTGCTGTCCGAGATAAGACTGCGCCACCAGCAGAGCGGGATAATCAGGATCGCCGCGCTTTACGTCGATCGGGAAACCGAGTGAATAAGCAACGGAGCGAGTATTTTTCTCGACGATCTGCAAGCGCGTACCCTCGATCGAAGCAGGCTGAATCGGCGTGGGTCTCGTGGCGTCCGCCGCAGGCAGGGACCCGAAGTCTTTCTTCACCCGCTCCAGGAACGACGGCGGATATCCTCCGGCGAGACCCACAATTAAATTCGATTGCGTGTAACGCTCGCGATAGAACCGCTTCACGTCCTCGAGCGTGATTCGGTCCAGGCCGGAAACGGCTCCCGCGGCGTAATGCCCGTAAGGAGTGCCACGATAAAGCAGCAGATACAGAGCTTCCTTGCCCAGTTCTTCGTCGTTATTCCCACGCAGCCCCACGCGAAGATTGTTAATGGCCTGATCCTTGAGCCGCTTGAAATCGTCCTCGCGCCATCCCGGATCGAGCAGCATGGAGCGGAACAGCGCGTAATAGGCGTCTAGATTTTCCACATGAGTGGCGCCGGAAAAGACCGTCATCTCCTGATCCACGCCGCTGTTGACGGATGCCGCCATGGGGAACAAATCATCCAGGATTTGTTTGTAAGTCCGCTCGCGCGTTCCGCCGTGCGAAAGCATCGCGGCGGTGATGGCGGCCAAACCCGGTTTATCGGACGGATCGGCGACAGCGCCCGTGGTGAAGACGAGGCGAAAATTCACAACGGGCGATTTCCCGGGCAGAGTCACCGTGCGAATCGGGCCGGAATCTTGCGCAAATGCGGTTATGGCCATGACAAAGATCCCCGCCATCGCCCCCCATGTGAGCACAATCATTTGCCGCCTCCGGCCGCCGGGCCCGTCAACGTTACGATGGTTCGATTGTTCTCCACCAGATATTTGCGCGCCATGGCTCGCACGTCCTCGGGAGCGACAGCGCTCAACATCTGGAAATAAGCGTCGATACTGGCCGGCGTGCGGCGCAGCCCCACGTACTCGGCCACGGCGCGGGCGACGCTTTCCGGGTTGTCGAGCGAGAGCGCGAGTCCGTAGCGTTCGCGCTTCTTGAGCGCCTCCAATTTCGCCGCCGAAGGAAGCTCGTTCTGAAAGCGCGTCACCGTGGCGAGGATCTGATCCTTGACATAGGGAAGATCTTCCACGCGCTTTACGCGCGCCTGGATCGTGAACAGGTCCGGGTCTACGCTTTGGGGGCTGGAGGCGTTGAGCGCATCCACTTTCTGTTCCTCTATGACCAGCTTCTGGTATAGATCTGACGTTTGCGAGAACGCAAGCTCCGCGAGCACGTCGAGCGCGGCGGTGTCCTTTCGGTCGTCCATATACGCCGGAGCTTTGTAAGCAATCGCGATCTGCGGCAGAGTCGCCGTGGGCCAGTCGACATGTTTCTCGCGCGGACCCTGCTGTGGCGGCTCGATCGGAATATCCGCGTGATATGTTCCGCGCTTCCAGGCACCGAGATTTCGCTCTACCAGCGCCCGCGCTTCCTTCGCGTTCACGTCGCCCGCCAGGATGATGGTCGTGTATTCAGGCCGGTAGTAGCGATCGAAGAAGCTCAGGCTGTAGTCGTATTGGTTGGGCATGTCCTGGATATCTTTCAGGAAGCCCATCGCGGTGTGCTTGTAGGTGTGGCGGTCGAACGCGGTGTCCCGCAGCGCTTCCGAGAGCTTGCTGGATGGATTGCTGCTGTTTTTGTTGTACTCGCCCAGCACTGCGCCGGTCTCGGTCTTGAAGTCGGCGACGGAATATTTCAGGTGCAGGAAGCGGTCGGCCTCTTCGGCGAACAGCGCCGGAAGATCCTCCTTGGAAAAGGTCATGTAATACGTGGTCCGGTCGTCGGAAGTGCTGGCGTTGCTCGCGGCGCCCGCTCGCTTGATTAACTCGTCGCGTTTCGCCGGCGGAAAGTTGGGAGTGCCTCGAAACATCAGGTGTTCGAACAAGTGAGCGAATCCGGTCTTGCCGGGCTCGACTTCATTGCGCGAGCCGGCCTGAACGACGATGAAAAGACTCACCAGATTCTTGGATTCCGTCGGAATTGTGATCAGCCGCAGCCCGTTCGGTAAATCTTCTTGGGTATAGGCGAACGGGAAAACTTTGGGAGGAGAATCGGCGGCGCTGGCTATGGCGACCCAGAACGTCAGCGCGAGAAGCGTCAACAGCAGCTTTGCCAACATGCCCTGAGAATAACAAAGCGGACAGCGTTACCGGCTTAGCTGTTTCGCGATCGCTTCCGCGATGATCTTGCCGTGAAAGCGGCCGTTTTCGATGCAGATTCGCTCGGGTGCATGCCAAAATCCAGCCAGGGATACTCCCCTGCGGTCGCTTTTCGAGGTGTCGTTGTTGTGAGAGGCTTATGGAAAATGGTTGAATACCCAGTAACCCCCGTCTGCCTGCTAGCACAAACCCAAATCGATTAGAATGGCGAAACGATTTCACGCGCCCGACGCGCCCTCCTTGGTGTTGACGCAAGACGCTAGGCGCGGTAACATGTAATCAATACAGGAAGGCGGGCGACATGAGATCGGAAACGGCGCTACTCCAAATCGTGAGCGATAACACACGAGCGTGCGTCGACTGTGGCAAAGCAATCGCCGAGCTGATGGCGCTCGGCATGAAGCAGCCAGCCATTGCCCGCGCAACCGGGATCTCTAAGGAGTACGTAAATCACCTTAATACCTGTTTTGAGAAGTTGGGAGCGCAAGCGAGTCAAATGTGCAGAGATGGGCAGGTTAATCGAGACGCTTGCTACGAGCTCGCGAAGAACGCGGACGTGGATCAAGGTTGGGTGCTTGATCGTGCTAAAGAGCTGTGCAGGATGAGAGATGCCCAGAAGCGGAAGGGCAGACGAACCCCTGCAGGGAAGATCGCCAAGCCGGAAATCGCGCAGGCAGTCAAGGAATGGCGCGAGAGAGGCCGATCCAAAAAGGCGAAGGCTCACCCTATTTCACATCAGTTCGATGTTGTTATCGAACGCGACGAGGAAGGTTTTTACGTTGCCTCCGTTCCAGCGATCCGTGGTTGCCACACACAGGCTCGCTCCCTCGATGAGGTGATCAGTCGCATTCGCGAGGCAATGGAGTTGTGCCTGCAGGCCTCCGGCGGCCAAGAAGACTCATTGGAGTTCGTTGGAATTCAGCGTGTCACCGTCGCCGCATGACCAGGGCTCCCCGGGTAACGGGTGAGAATCTTATCGCTGCGCTTGGCAGGTTGGGCTTCTCGGTTCTTCGAGTTAGGGGCAGCCATCACTTCCTCCGCCATGCAGACGGCCGAAGCACTGTCGTGCCAGTGCATTCGGGCGAGATCATTGGCCCGGGCTTGCTCCGAAAGATTCTGCGCGATTGTCAACTCGGGAACGCGGATCTCTCGAAGAACCTGAAATGACCAAACGAGACGCAGTCGGGGCAGTAACACCGTGGACACCTTGCGGTCGCTGATTGTAGCCGGGAGCGGGGTGGATCGGGGTGTGCTTCTCGGATTGCGCCCTGCTCTCGCGAATAGCGTTTGGGGTTGAGCCGCTACCGCCTACACCTAACGCAATTGGGTTCGCGCCGCGGCAGCTACAGTCGGCCATTCCGATTTCTATATGATTTCGAGGTCTGTCGGATGCCGCCCCTTGATCCGGCTCGGGGGGCCCGTAGCGCTTGGCCGGTTT
Source organism: Bryobacteraceae bacterium (assembly GCA_036557165.1). Taxonomy (GTDB): domain Bacteria; phylum Acidobacteriota; class Terriglobia; order Bryobacterales; family Bryobacteraceae; genus Palsa-187. The sequence continues at coordinate 3,609 of DATBIA010000097.1, read as the reverse complement.
TAGCCGACAGTCGGTTGGCCAAGTTGTTTTGCGATGGCTTCCGCGATGATCTTGCCGTGAAAGCGGCCGTTTTCGATGAAGATCTCGTTGGTGTGCATGCCCGCGACCAACACTCCTGCGAGAAACATGCCCTTGCGTCCGCTTTCGAGCGTTTCCGGATCGGTGAAAGGCTTGTGCGACTCGGGATCGAAGCGGATGCCGTGCGCTTCCAGAAAATCGGTATCCGGACGGTAGCCTGTCATAGCGAAGACAAAATCGTTCTTCAATTCCTCTTCGCCGTCCGGAGTTGCGAGGCGCACGGACCGGGCGCCGATCTCCAACACCTGAGAGTTGAAATAGGCGGGGATTTCTTTGTTTTTGATCCGGTTTTCGATATTGGGCTTGATCCAATATTTCACGTGGGGGTGAATCTCACCGCCGCGGATTGACATCGTGACTCGGGCGCCGGTCCACCAGAGTTCTAGCGCGGCGATGCAGGCGGAATTCTTCGCGCCGATCACTAGAACGTCATGATCGTAGTACGGGTGCGGCTCTTTGTAGTAATGGATAACTTTGGGCAGATCCTCGCCGGGAACGTTCAACAAATTAGGCACGTCGTAATAGCCCGTAGCGAAGATCGCTTTCTTGGATCGATATTGAACCGGGCAGCCGTATTGGTCGACAGCGTGAGTGATGAACGCGCCGTCTTCGCCTGAGACTCGCTCGACGCGCTGGTATTGGCGGATATCAAGCTTGTAATGCTCCGTCACGCGGCGATAATATTTCAGGGCTTCCGTCCGCCCCGGTTTTTCATTGAGCGAGGTCATGGGAATATCGCCGATCTCCAAGAGTTCCGGAGTCGTGAAAAACACCATGTTCGTCGGGTAATTATAGAGCGAGTTGACGACGCAGCCTTTGTCGATGAGAACCGCGCCGACGCCGCGGCGCTTTAGCTCAATGCCGCAAGCCAGGCCGGTGGGTCCCGCGCCTACGATCACCGCGTCGAAGGACTCCACGGGCCTACAGCATCCCCTCGACGCTCGCGTAGACCTGGGCCAGCGCGGCCGCGAGGGCGGATGGATCTTTGCCGCCGGCTTCCGCCATGTCCGGCCGGCCGCCGCCCTTGCCGCCCACGGCTAGCGCCACCGCGCCGGCGAGTTTGCCGGCATGAATCTTATTTGTTAGATCCTTCGTGACGCCCGAAACGATGGAGACGTTCGAATCTTCGGCCGACGCAAGCACTACCACCGCCGTCTTCCATTGATTGCGCAAAGAATCCGCGAGCACGCGAAGTTGGGCGCGATCCAAGCCGTCCACCCGCGCGGCCAGCACCTTCACGCCTTTCAGTTCTCGCGCCTGGCTCTCCAGCTGCGAAACCTTGGCCTGCGCGAGCTGTGTTTTCAGGATCTGGTTTTCATGCTCCAGCGTCTTTTCGCGCGCGAGGACTCTTTCCACATCGATTCCCTGAAGCCGCGCAAGCTGTGCCTGAGCTTCCTGGAATCTCCTCAGCGCGCCCTCGCCCGTGATGGCCTCGATGCGCCGCACGCCCGCGGAAATCGACCCTTCGTACACGATTTTGCAGATGCCGATATCGCCCGTTCGCGCGACGTGCGTGCCGCCGCACAGCTCTTTGCTGAAGTCGCTGATCGAGACGACGCGCACCTGATCGCCATATTTTTCACCGAACAGCGCCATCGCGCCGGTCTTGAGAGCGTGTTCGAGATCCATCACGTCCGTATGAACCTCGATGTTGGCGAGAACTTCATCGTTCGTCAATCGTTCGACTTCCGCAATCTCATCCGGGTCCATCGCGGTGTAATGCGTGAAATCGAAGCGAAGGCGCGATGGCTCGACCACGCTGCCGGCTTGCTTGACGTGAGTCCCAAGCACCTTGCGCAGAGCCGCGTGCAGCAGATGCGTGCCGGTATGATTGCGCATCGTGGCGTGACGCGACGGCGGATCGACGCTCGCGATTACGGTGTCGCCAATGTTAACCGGCCCAACCAGCTTGACCCTATGAACTGTCTTGCCGGGCGCGGCTGAGTAGGCCGATTGCACCACCGCCACTGTTTCTCCGGTGGTTTTGGAGAGCAACACCCCGGTGTCGCCCACCTGTCCACCGGCTTCCGCGTAGAAAGGCGTCCGGTCGAGCGCGACTTCCCTCTCAAGAACGGCAGTCACCCTAGCTTCGGATTCAAGCCCGCCGCGTCCGACGAATTCCGTCCTCGGCAGCGCCTGGTAAACAGGATTAATTTGAGCTTTCTCCGCGCCCTTCCAGCTTGCGCGGGCGCGAGCACGCTGCTTCTCCATCTCGGCCGTGAATCCCTCGCGGTCGATAGCGAGCCCCGCTTCCCGGGCCATCTCTTCTTGTTCGTCCAGGGCCAGTCCGTAAGTATCGTAAAGCTTAAACGCCGAGGCGCCCGGAAGCGTCCCGTTCGCGACAGCCTTAGCTTCATCCTGGAAGAACTTCTCCGCCACCTGAAACGTCGTCGCGTAGCGGTGCTCCTCATCCTTCACCACGCGCGCGACGCGCTGGACGCTTTCCATCAGCTCGGGATAGGCGTCGCGCATCAATTCCGCGACGAATCCGGTGAGCTTGTAGAGATACGGCTCGCTGGTCCCGATCATGCGAGCGTTCCGCATGGCGCGGCGCATGATTTTGCGGAGCACGTAGCCTCGGCCGTCGTTCGAAGGCAGCACGCCATCGTGAATCAAAAATGTGGTTGCGCGAGCGTGATCGGCATTGATACGGAGCACGGTATCGATGCGCTCGTCCTCGCCATAGCTCTTGCGGAACAACTCGCCGGCTTTGTCGATCACCGGCCGCAGCAAATCCGTTTCGTAATTCGAAATCTTTCCTTGCAGCACGGCGGCGAGGCGCTCAAGGCCCATGCCCGTATCGATAGACGGGCGTGGCAGAGCCGTCATCTTACCCGATGCATCGCGGTCGAACTGCATGAAAACCAAGTTCCAGATTTCGACGAAGCGCTCGCCTGGATCGTCTGGAAACGTTCCCTGCCCCGCCTCCGGCCCAAAATCATAGTGAATTTCCGAGCAAGGCCCGCACGGCCCCGTCTCGCCCATCTGCCAGAAATTGTCTTTTTCGCCGCAGCGGAAGATACGGTCCTTCGGCACACCCGCGACTTCCTGCCATAGCCGCTCCGCGTCATCGTCCTCGCGAAAAACAGTTACGTAAAGGCGGTCTTTGGGAAGACTGTATTCCTTGGTGATCAGCTCCCAGGCGAAAGCGATGGCGTCGCGCTTGAAATAATCCCCGAAGGAAAAATTTCCCAGCATTTCGAAAAAAGTATGATGGCGGCGTGTATAGCCGACGTTATCCAGGTCGTTGTGCTTGCCCCCCGCGCGAACGCATTTCTGCGAGCTGGCGGCGCGGCTGTAATCGCGTTTTTCCAAGCCAAGGAAAACGTCCTTGAACTGATTCATCCCGGCGTTGGTGAACAGCAGCGTCGGGTCGTTAGCGGGCACAAGAGAAGAACTGCGCACCACGCGATGCCCCCGCGCGGCGAAATAATCGAGAAACTTCTGGCGTATGGCGGACCCGGTCATCTTGTAATCTCTATTCTGGCACGCGGCTCGCCTAGATCGAGAGGCGTGTTCAGCGCGCCTCCG
>DATBIA010000096.1:0-79618 GCA_036557165.1 Bryobacteraceae bacterium | reverse complement strand
GTCTCAAACAGTCCGGCATGTTCTGGACCACCCGCGGCGCCAACTCCATCCTCGCCCTCCGCTGCTGCCGCCTCAACCGCCGCTTCGAAGACTACTGGGCTGACCGTGCCGCCTGATCTCCATTTTTATGTCGCGCACCCGCCGTAGGATGCCCTAACCGTAGTCCGTCCGTAAGCTTGCCCCCGCCCTCACGGGCGGGGCTGAAAGCCGTAAGGCCGGGGATAAGCGCAGGTTGAATACCTATCGACGGACTACGGCCTAATTCCCCCGGGCGTAGTATCCCTGCCGGGCCTGAACCGTTAAATTCTTTAGCTTGAGGCCGACATGAATCGCGCGATAGCCGGAGCCGGGCCGGTCGGACGTGTACCCAAGACTATACTGGCTGCGCAGCTCGTCTTCGATGCGGGCGTAGATTTTGTTCAGCGGATCCTTATCGCTGACCTCCGCGTAACCGCCGCCGGTCTCGTCTGACATCCGCTCCAGAACCTTTTTGCCATCGGCGCGGTTCTGCGGGTACCCGCCGCCCGGATATCCGCCGCCCCGTCTTCGGCCTCCGCCAAACGGGCCGCCGCCAAAGGGATTGTTGTTGCCGTAGGCGTTCGAATCGTAAAACCGGATGGAATAGATCAGCGTGTCGACGCGCTGTGCGGCTTCGATTCCACCGCTTAGCGACGTCTTGCTGCCGTTGTCGACGCCGTCGGTGAGGAGGATGACTGCCTTCCTCCCCTGCTCTTTCCTCATGATCTCGTTGGAGGCCAAAAGCACCGCGTCGTAAAGGAGCGTCCCGCCGCCGCGCTGGCCTCGACCGCGTCCTTGCGGATAGCCGCCGCCTCTTCCGCCCGGCGGATAGCCTCCGCCCTGACTGCGGCGATTCAGTTGCGGACCCGAGGCGCCCAAATCGTCCAGCGCTTTTTCCAAATCCTTCCGTGAGGAAGTCAGATCCTGCAACAGCTCCACCTGCGTGTCGAAGTGAATGACGAATGCCTTATCGCGATCCTCGCGGAGGACCTGATCGAAGAACGCGTAGCTTGCGCGGCGTTCCGGCTCCAGCACCCGGCGCTGGCTGCCACTGGTATCCACCAGCAGCCCCAGCGTCAGCGGCAGATCGGATTGCTGCGCGAAATATTTAATGGTTTGAGGCCGCCCGTCTTCATCGAGCGTGAAATCGTCCTTCAGCAGGTTCTTGATGACTTTGCCTTGCTTGTCGTGAACCGTCGCAAACACGTTGACGACATTCACTTCCGAAGAAAACTTTACGTCTGGCTGGGTCTCGGTTTGTGGCGCGGCATTCTGCCAGCCGAAAAGCCGTCTGGTGGGCGCAAGGGCGGCGGCCCAGGCTAAAGAACCGACCCGGAATACATCCCGGCGGCTATACATCATCGACTGTTGAGACGAGTGCCGAAGCCAAACCGTTTACAGCTAAATTACGCCATTTCCATCGGTTTGCGTTTAACCTAGAAACCCCAAATTGGATGTAGAGAAGTTCGCTAAATTGGGGAATATTGCCGCCAGCGCGGACGCCGGAATTCCAAACCAGGAGCAGAGCGTCGCGCCGTACTGGTCGATGGAAATCGTGGGAATCCATCGTCCGCGGACGTCCGTGTCGTCAGGACCGCCCAACTGGAATGTTGGAAAGCTGCCATAAATCGAGCCGCCCTGCACCGCGCCGCCCATCACCAAGTGATGGCTTCCCCAGGCATGATCGCTCCCATTCGTGGTGGCGGGCTGGAACGTGCGGCTGAAATCGCTTTCGGTGAATGTCGTCACGTTCTGCGCTACGCCCAACTCTTGGGTCGCATTATAGAAGGCCGCCAGCGCCGCGCTCAGTTGGGGATAAAGATTGTCGTGCGTCTGCAATTCGTTGGCGTGCGTATCGAAGCCGCCCAGCGAGCAGAAGAAAATCTGCCGGGTCATCCCCAGATACGATTGCACCTGGATGATCTCCGCCACTTGCTGCAACTGCGCGCCCAGGCCGGTGGCGGGAAATTGCGTTTTCAGCGGCGTCGATTTAGCGAGCGCCGACGAAAGCGCCGCCGCATCGGAGATGCTGTGCGCGAGCGTATCGTCCGCGGCTTGGACCAGCGTGAGGCCGCTCCCTTCGGCGATCAGTCCGTTGAGGGCGTTCCAGCGCGCCTGCGAGGCCGCCGAATTGTTGAACCCGGCGAGCTGAAGCGATTGTCCGGGCGAAAGCGCAACGGGCTGCGTCGATGCGCCGGTTCCCTCAACTACGCTTCCCGCCATCGAAAAGAAAGGCGGAAAACTCGAGGAATTCACTCCCGCCTGCTCCAGATAGTCCGCCACTCGGCCCGCCCACCCGGTGGGACTGTGACCCTGCGCCACCGACGTTTGCCAAGCGAGTTGCTGATCGGAATGCGAAAACAGATTCAGCGGAATATTCGCCTGCTGATTCCGATATTGACTTTGCGTGAGCGGCTGCACCAGTGGGCCAACATTCGCCACGACCGCGAGTTCCTTGCCGGCGTAAAGACTAGCGACATCGGGAAGCTTGCCGTGGAAGGAGACGGGCGGACCGGAGACGCTGGGCGTCGGAGCGGTCAGGTCAGTCGCTGCCAGCGCCAGGCTGCCGCGAATCGAAGAATACGCTGAGAAGCTGCTGTCCATGGGGATCACCATGTTATTGGCGTCGTTGCCTCCGAACAGGAACACGCAGACCAGCGCGCGGTAATTGTTCCCGTTCTGCGCAAGCGCAGGAAGCAGCCCGAACGGACGAAGCGCCAGCGAGCCGGAGGCCGCGGCCCCTACTCGAATCGTTGTGCGAATGAAATTGCGTCGTGTGTACACTCTCGAATCCCCTTATTGAACGATTTGATACTCGCTGGACGTCAGCACGATATACAGCGCGGCCCGCGCCTTTGCCAGCGGAGTCGTAGCCGCGTTGATGGCCTCCATGATGGCGGCTTGCAGCCGATCTGACATCGAGCCGTGGAGAAATACTTGAGCGATGTAATTGAGCAGCGCGTTCGAATCGCCGGCCGCCGCGGTATATGGCGTCAGATCGACCTTTATTCCGCCGAGCCCCCCATAAAGAATCGTGTTCACGGCATCGGCGCGATTGGCGGCGGTTTGGGTGGAGTAGATCTGGAACTCGGGTCCAAGCAAGCCTTTTTCGGTGCGGGCCTGCGGCGAAAAATAACTGAATACGCTGGGCGCGAAGAACAGCTCCTCGCCCATTTTGGTTGTGCTGCCCGAAGCTCCGTTTGCCGTGGCTACGGCGGCGTTCAATCCGCGAAGAAGGTTGGCCATGAAAAGAATCGGCTCGCGCAAATGGCCGAACGCCGGAGCGATCGCGTTCGGCGAGACATCGCCGGCGCGCGCCTCATCGTCTGTCAGAATTGCCGTAATTACCGCCTTCAGGTTTCCCCGCACTCCCGTGCCGTCGTCTTCAAACACGTGAGCGACGCGCTGAATATAGGCCGGGCTTGGATTGCTTGTGACCAGGTGCTCGATCAACTGCTGAGAGATGAACGGCGCCATCGTCGGCTGGGCCATCAACGCATCGAGCAGCGAATCGAGGTCTTCCGAAGCGGTTTGAAAGGCTGGAATTGTGACGTTGCCGAAGATCGTTTTGGCGCTGGTGTCGTGCTCGGCCTGAACCGGAATCATCTGTCCGATGTAATAGGCAGGGTTGTTGGTCTTCGACGTCGCGCCGGGAACGGTCGGATAAGTCCAGCCGGTCAGCACCTTCGCCATACTCGTGACGACGCTCTGATCGTAAGTGGGCATCGGATTCCCGCTGGAATCGAGTGCCGGCGTGCCATCCAGGTGCAACTGAGTCAATCCGAGCGTGAAGAGCTGCATCAGCTCGCGGGCGTAATTCTCGTTGGCCGACGTTCCCTTGGCGGCGTTGCCTTTGTTGTTATTCGCAATGTTGAGATAGCGGCCCATGGCCGGGCTCAGCGTCACTGCTTTGATGACGTCGCGATAATTGCCGAAGGCGTTATCGCGGAAAATGCGCCAGTAGGGCGGATAGGCATAAGCCTGCGGGACGCCTGAAGTGGCGGAGACCACCCAGATCTGGCTCAGAATAAACGCGACACGCTGCCGGAGCTGATCCTGGCCGGTGACGGCGTTCTGGAAAAAAATCGCTTGTACGGGCGCGAGATTGTTGTTCGACTTCCCGGCCGCGTTCAGAATCGGCTGGTCCGGCAGATCCGAAGCGTTGAGCGCGAACTGAGCCGCCAGCCAGCTCGCGATCCCCATATTTTGGACCTCCGCGATGGAGGCGGGCGTAGGTCCCCAGCTCGCCTGATCGAGAAGGCGGGCCGCCCCGCGGGCGGAAACCTCTTGCGCCATGCCTGGCTGCGTGGCGAGCGTCGCAGTTGCCGCCAGAAGAAAAAGCGATCTCATGAATTCCACATTTGGATGAACACGCGAGAGTCGAAGAAGTTTTCGGAATTTCGACGCATTTCGGCGCAACTTCGCGCGTTTTCGCGTGTTATGATGCATCTGGTTTGGAGGTCCTATGCCGCGAACTCTGTTGCTTCTATTCGCCACCGCCGCCGCGCTTTTTGCGCAAGGCAATTCCGACATGCATCGTGAATTCCCCGCATTTAAGATCGCCGGAAATCTCTACTGGGTGGGCACGGCCGATCTGGCCGTCTATCTGATCAACACGCCGCAAGGCAATATCCTGATCAACACCGACTACAAGCAAGATCTGCCAACCGTCAAGAAGAGCATCGAGCAGCTCGGCTTCAAGTACAGCGACACGAAGATTCTGTTGATCAGCCACGCGCATGGCGATCATGACGAAGCGACCGAAGTCGTGAGGGACGAAACCGGCGCGAAGCTCATGGTGATGGACGCCGACGTTCCCGACGAGGAGAGCTCCGCTCGCGGACGGCCCGGCGCGCACGTCGATCGCGTCCTACACGACGGCGACACGGTCGAATTGGGAGGATCGAAGCTGGTCGCGCATTTGACGCCGGGTCATACCAAAGGCTGCACCACCTGGACCTTACAGGTGCGCGACGGCGGACGCACGCTGAACACGGTGATCGTCGGCAGCCCTAATGTGAATCCCGGCTACATCTTAGTCGGCAACACGGATTATCCGAAAATCGCGGACGATTACGTGAAAACGTTTGCCGTGTTGAAGGGCCTGCCCTGCGATTTATTCCTGGGCGCGCATGGCGCCTACTTCGGCCTGAAGGCAAAGTACGAAAAAATGAAAGCGGGCGGCGGCAATCCATTCATCGACCCGGCGGGCTACAAAACTTACATCGCGGAGCGCGAAGACACTTTCCGCAAGGAATGGGCGCGGCAGCGGCAGAATCCGGGCTCGCCCGCGGGCCGGTAAGCGCGTTATTCGATAAAGCCCAAGTTACGCAAGGTGGCGGCGGGCTGGGTTCCAGTATCCTCGTCGTCGTAGGATTGCACCGGGCCGATCTCACGCCCGTTTTCCAAGGCCACACCGTACGGTGGATCGCCGAATGGAAATACGGCTTTCAGCTTCTGAAGATCCGAGGTGATTACTCCCTTGAGCGGACGGGCGGGTTGTCCTTCAGGCGGAGGATCGTCTCGCATGAACGCGTCGGCGAATTGCGGCTGCCGCGTGGGGACGCCGACGATGGTCACGTCTTTCCAGCGATAGCCGGACATATGGCGCGCCGCCGCATTGCAATGGCTGCATTCGGGATCAAAGAAGAACAGGAAAATGCGGCCATGCTGGAGCGAAAACGGCTGCCCATTTACGATCACGGAGTCGGGCGCCTTGGTCCCGCTTTGATGAGCGAGAGCGGATCCGAAGCTCACTCCCGCAAACACCGCCACGGCGCCTAAAATCACAGCAGCGTTGCGAGCGCCTCGGGCCGGCTTGGCCCACCAGCCCGCGAGCAGCGAAGCGGCCAGAAACGCGGCATCGCCGATGAAGAACGCCGGACCTACCGTCCGCTTCACCCATGGGAAGCAACTGCAATCCTTGCCCACAAGCTGCGAATAGTGGCCGCCTATATAGATCATGAAAACTACCAGCAGAAGCGAAGTCAGCGCCGCGCCCCATCGCCGGAACCGGGGCACCAGGATCAGCACCCCACCGAACGTCTCGGCGATGGCAAGAGTCAGGACAAGCGGCAGGCTGAATTGAGAAGAGACCAGCAACTCTTCGAACATTCTTGAGACCCGGAACGGGTCGACCGCCTTGTAAACGCCAGCCCCAACGAACAGAATCGTGACGAAGAGCGCGAGGACGTTCCCGCCGATGCTTTTCCAGGACGGGATCTCCAGGGACCCGGCTAAGGGTCCCGCCGTAGTACTTGCTTCCATAAATCATATTCTAGACCTTCACGGCGGGTTTCGGCATCACGCTGGAGGCGGACGCCTTTATCTAATGGCTCGCGCGGGGGTTCCCGCAGCCACTGTCCGGGGCGCGACCGGTTGCGTGACCACGGAGCCCGCGCCGATGGTGCAACCGTCTCCCACGTCCGCCATGATGATCGCACCCGCGCCAATCCAGCAGTCCGCCCCGATCGAAATCGTGTCGAAGGCCGTGAAATCCGCGCCCCGAAGCCGGCCATCGTCGCCCCGCGCGTGCTGGCGTTTGCCGCTCAGCACCTGGACGCCGGATGCGATCTGGGTGCGGTCGCCGATTCTGGCGTGACCCAAAATGCAGGAGCCGCCGATAAATACTCCCCTGCCCAGGCGCGCGCGGGAGTGAGAGAAAAACGATAGAAACTGAATACGGCTATCGCGGGAGCATTCTTCCAGCGTCAGGCGGTAGTAAGCTACGCGGAGATAGTCGCCTGGAAGCCCCGGCGCGAGCGAGCAGGCTTGCGACCAGAACTGGAATCCGCTTTCAAACCGTCCGAAGCCGGCCATGGCCGCCAGCGGCAGCGCCGGAATCAAGAAAATTGCTTGAAAAATGCCTTTTAGGAGAGCCTTCAATACAGACTATTTTAGGCTCCCGAGCGACGAATTTCGCGGCGCTGCCGGCACATCACGGAATCATGCCGCACTCGAACATCTTATTGGCGATGGGCGCCGCCACCCGGTCGATAAATGCGGTGCGGATCTGCGGGTTGCCGCGCAGAAGCTGTATCGCTTGTTCTTCCTTGGGCGTTTTCGGCTTCCCTCTGTTCGCCAGGAGTTGATCGCAGCTAGCCTGCTGAAATTTGTCGACGACTTTGGTCGCGAGCATGTCGACAATGGGGTATTGAGCGCCCGCAACACCCAGGAAAATCGCCAAAAAGGGGATTAGGTAGGAACGTTTCACTCCGGTTTCGCCTCATCAGGCCCGATGCGACGGGGCAGCGCCCGCTTCACTTTCTTTGGTCAGCCGGCTCTCACGGAACGATTTAGCTCCCCGAGGGCTCATATACATATGGGACAAATCGACGTAGGGCAGGTGGAAGTCGTGCTCCGGGATTTTGATGGGACCAGAACCATATATCCATCCGATCTGCCCCTCCGCGACGTCATTCACACGACGCAGACCGATCTTGAAATCGCGGTCGCTAAAATCTACGTCCGCACGACGGAGACGGACGAACACGGCAGAATCGTCTACGCCGAACGCAAATAACCGTCCATTTTGTAATAAACTAGTCGGCGAGGAGCGTGTGCATGAACTGCCTCGACCGACGGTTCTTCACGATAGTGGCGTTTTCCATAGGGCTGACGGTTCCCGCCTGGGGCGCCGATACTAAGCTCATTGACGCGGTTAAACTGAACGACGCCAATGCCGTTCGGGCGCTGCTGGCACAACATGTGGACGTGAACGCGGCCGAGCCGGACGGATCCACGGCGCTCCATTGGGCCGCCCAACGCGACAATCTCGAAATCGCCGAGGCGCTGATCGCCGCCGGCGCGAATGTGAAGGCGACGACGCGCTACACGATCACTCCGCTCTCGACTGCCTGCATCAACGGCGATGCCGCCCTGATCGAGCGTCTGCTAAATGCGGGCGCCGACCCGAACGAAACCGTCGAAGAAGGCCAGACAGCACTCATGACCGCTTCCCTGAACGGTAAAGTGGAAGCGGTTAAGCTGTTGCTGAGCCGCGGCGCAAAAGTGAACGCCAAGGAAAACTTCCGCGGCCAGACGGCGCTGATGTGGGCGGCTTCCGAAGGCAACGCCCAGGCCGCGGAGATGCTGCTCGAGTTTGGGGCAGACGTCAAAGCGAAGTCCAACAACGGTTTCACGCCTTTGCTGTTCGCAGTGCGCAACGGCCATATCGACGCTGCGAAGGCGCTGCTGATGCACGGCGCTAATGTGAACGACGTCGCGCCGGATGGCACTAGCGCGCTCAACATGGCCATTGTTAACGCTTATTTCGAGCTGGCCTCGACGCTGCTGGATTTCGGAGCGAACCCAAACGCGCCCGATCCGCGCGGATCGGCGTTGCACATTCTTGCCTGGCTCCGCAAGCCCGGAGCCGACGGCGCGGCCGGCGTTGGCAATACTCCGCATGGTCCTCCGCCGGTGACTGGCAACACCACCGCGCTGGAACTGGCGAAGGCGCTTCTGGAACACGGCGCGAAACCCAATGTGCGCATCGATTGGAAGGAAAAGCGATTCGAAAAGGAAGGCGGTACAACCAAAAATCCTCCCGATATTCAGCTCGGACGGCATCTGCTGAGCTACCGCGGCGCGACCCCGTTCTATATGGCCGCGCATAACGGCGATGCGCCCTATATGCAGTTGCTGGCGGATCATGGCGCCGATCCCAAACTTCCGACCTACGCGGGCATCACGCCGCTGATGGCCGCCTCGGGGCTCGACTATTGGGAAGGCGAAGCGCCCGGCCCGTTCACCGGCGTCACAGAACCGGAGCGTCTGGAGGCGGTGAAGCTGGCTTTGGCGCTGGGCAACGATATCAATGCCCGCGCGAACTTCGGCGATTACAAAATGGTGGGCGAGACCCAGTACACGTTGCTCTACTATCCGCTGAATATGGAGGAGTTGCAGGATTTGGGCGTCGGCGACCCGCGCTGGAGCGGCAGCACGGCTCTTATCGGCGCCGTGGTTTCCGGGCAGCCGTCGATTGTGCAATTCCTGATCGATCATGGAGCGAAGCCGGACGTGAAAACGGCGCTCGGATGGACGCCGCTTGCCGTGGCCGATGGCGTCTTCTTCGCCAATGCGAAGAAAGAGTTTCCGCAGGCGGCGGCGATTATCAAGAAGGCCCTCGCAAGCTCTGCGCCATAGGCAGAGTGGAAATAATCTTGCTCAAACTTCAAGAACGCCCGCATGAACGGCATTCTTGAAACTTCCGCGCGGAGCCGGTCCCTCTCTCTGGCGATATTGTGCTTGAGCCTTGCAATCGGCGGATGGCTGAGGTTTTCAGGTCTGGCCGACAAGAGCATGTCGCACCCGGAGATCTACGTTCCGGGCATCCGCCTGCCGGAAGGGATCTCCGAGCCGGCCGAGCGCGATACGGTGGTTAAGGTTTTAACCGGAACATTTTCCTCCGATACGCATCCGCCCGGGTATTACCTTGCAATGTTTCCGTGGACTCGGGTTATGGGCACGAATCTGGGCGCGATTCGGTTACCTTCGGCGATTTTGGGATGGTTGTGCATTCCGCTGGTTTATGCGCTGGGAGCGATGATGGGAAGGCCCCTTTCGGGGTCGCTCGCGGCCTTGCTGCTCGCCGCCAGTGGCTACCACGTGTTTTGGAGCCATGTGGCGCGGATGTTCGCGCAGGCGTGTTTCCTGGGGCTCGCCGCCACGGTGCTGCTGTTGTGGATTGCGCGCGGCGCGCGGCGCCAGGCATTGCTCGGAGCCTGCTACATCGCTCTCATTCTCGCCGGCGCCGCCACGCACGTATTTTTCTGGACCCTATTCGCCACGCATATCGTGTGGGCGTTTGCGCGCGCGCGCAGCGCGGCCGTGCTGCCGGGGATTTGCCGCGCTCAACTGCTTGGGCTGATCCTCGGATCTCCGCTCATCGCTTTCCTCGCGTATCAGAGCGGCAACACGGTCGCGGAACTGAGTGGAAACGGCCTCCAATTCCTGGCTGCTTACATTCCTTTCGCATTTATGCTGCCGACCGCGGATTCGGGCTTCTTTCCTGCCACGGTTCCGCTCACCGGGAGCGCGCTCGCGTGGACTTTTCGCGGCCTGCTGCTGGCGGCGGGAGCGTTCCTGCTCCTGGCTGGCTGGCGGGCGGCGGCCGGTGTGACGCCGGACCTCGCCGCGCCGGAGGAGGGCAAAAACCCGCCCGGCCGGCAGGGCTTGTGGCGGCTGGGGTGGATCGCGGCGGCCGTCGCAAGTACGTTCGCAATACTCGCCTTCATCTATATGACCCGGTACCTGGACGCCGGCCAGCTTCACGAAACGATAAGAGCGACGCGGATCTTGACGGGCCTTCCGTTTCTGCTGACCGTAGTGGCAATTTTCGTGGATCGGCTCTGGTCGCGCCTGCCGCCGCCGGGAAACTGGGTCGCGCGGATATCCACTCCGCTTGCTCTTCCCGCTCTGCTCGCAGTGCTGCCGTTTGGATTGCTGGCGTCCGCCTCGCTGATCCGGCCGCTGCTGAATCAGCGCGGGCTGCTGTTCACCGCTCCTTACCTGCTGCTGCTCGTATCGGCGGGCCTGCTTTCGTTGCGCGCCAGAACTTTGAGAATCGCTTTAGGACTCGTGGCCGGAATCGGCTGTGCCGCCGGCATTTCGTCTTACGCGTCCATGAACGTTGGACCTGTCGATTACGGCAAGCTCGCCGCGGGAATCGCGCCCGAAATCCAACCAGACGATCTGGTGTTCATCCACAAGGCCTGGTATGCGACGCCCCTATTTTATTACCTCACTCCCGGCCGCTATCGCTTGGTGGGTCGCGATTTCAATGGGGCGTGCGCCAACAACCCGAATGCGAGAGTCTGGGTGGTTCTCATCGACCAGGAACAGCCGGGCACGGACATATCGGGCGCCCTCGCGAGCTATCGCCTGGCGCGCACCGTGCAAGAACCGGACGGGCGTGCGCTGCTCTACCAGCGCGCTGCGCCATAATGCCGCACGCTCATAGCACGCGTTCGTAGCGATATCCGGCCGCGCCGAGCTTGCTCAGCAACTCGCCCACGTGCTCGCGGCCGCGGGTCTCCAGCGTGATATCGACTACGCCCTCGCCCAAATGCGCTCCGAAATAAGCGCGATCGTGGACTACCTGCACGATATTAGCCCCCTCGGCCGCGAGAATCGAGGTGAGCCGCTGCAACGCTCCGGGATGATCCAGCAGCGGGATGCGCATGCGCACCAGCCTGCCTTCCTTCACCAAGCCCCGCTCGATGATGCGCGATAGCAGCGTGACGTCGATGTTTCCGCCGCCGACGATCGCGGCCGTTTTCTTGCCTTCGAGCTTCGCCTTCCGATGGAGCAGCGCCGCCACGCCCGCGGCGCCCGCGCCTTCGGCGAGTACTTTCTGCGTTTCCAACAGGCGAAGGATCGACATAGCGATTTCCTCGTCGTCCACCAGGATCAGGTCGTCCACGTATTTTTTCGCTAATTCGAGCGTCAGCGATCCCGCCTGGCGGACGGCGATTCCATCGGCGATGGTCGGCGATGGATCGAGCAGTACAGTCCTGCCCGCGTCGAGCGCCGCTTTCATCGACGGCAGCGCCGCGGTCTGTACGCCGATTACCTGAACTCGCGGACGGCGCTCCTTAATCGCGCAAGCGATCCCTCCGATCAAACCGCCCCCTCCGACGGGAACCACGACGGCCTCAAGATCCGGGACCTGCTCCAAGAGTTCGAGGCCGATACTTCCCTGCCCCGCGATCACCGCCTCATCGTCGAAGCTGTGGATGAATGTCAGGCCTTCCGCTTGCCGCCTGCGGCGCGCCTCTTTGAGCGACTCGTCGAAATTGGCGCCTGCCAGGATTACTTCCGCGCCCCAGGCTCGCGTAGCGGAAACTTTCACGAGCGGAGTGAATAGAGGCATGAAGATTTCCGCGCGGATTCCCTGGCGGTGGGCATGGCAGGCGACGCCCTGCGCATGATTGCCCGCCGAGGCGGCGATTACGCCTCGGGCGCGCTCTTCTCGCGTCAGAAGCAGGATGCGGTTCAGCGCGCCACGCTCTTTGAAAGATCCCGTGACGTTGAGGCTTTCGAGCTTCAGAAACAGCGTGGCGCCGGATTCTCGCGAGAGGTTTTCGGAATACAGAGCGGGAGTGACATGAATGGTATCCTGAATCCGCGTGCGAGCGGCCTGTATATCGGAGAGCGAGATCACGTCCTTAAAGACTAGCGCGCGAGACGACTGCGCGTTCTATCTTTATCCGCTGCGATTCAGGTTTGTGGCCCGGCGGGCGCTCCATTTCGCTCCGGGCGAGATGGCAAATCTGCTGCGCGGCCGCTTGGGCAAGGCTCTAATGGATCGCTCGCCGGCCATATACGGACGGCTGTTTGCACCATTTTCGGCCGAGGGACCCAGCGGTCTGCGCGACCTTCCCCGGCCTTTCGTGTTTCGCACGCACCAGTTTGACGGCGTGAAGTTTGCAGCAGGCGAGCCGTTTGAGTTCGGCGTGAATTTATTCGATACGCGGACAGCCACAATCGACTCGGTCCGCGAAGCTTTGTGCGCCGGCGTCGATGGCCAATTTACGGGAGTCGATGGTGCTGAATTGTTGCGCTTGCCGCTCGCTCCCTGCGCCAACCCGGTGAAGCGCGTTCGTGTGCGATTTTTGACCGCGACGGAGTTGAAAGGCGCCGCAGAGCCGTT
This sequence comes from Bryobacteraceae bacterium, assembly GCA_036557165.1. Lineage (GTDB taxonomy): Bacteria > Acidobacteriota > Terriglobia > Bryobacterales > Bryobacteraceae > Palsa-187. Next base: position 66,945 of record DATBIA010000096.1, on the reverse strand, counting down.
TTTTGGCGTCCTGTTCGCGCGCATCCGGGATCGCGTGAGCACGCTGCGGGCTCTCTATGGCCACGGACCTTTAAATATCGATTTCAAAGACATGGGCCAGCGCGCCGAATCCGTTCACATGACGCGCCGCGAGCTGCGGCGAGTGGACGTCGAGCGCGTCAGCCGCCACACCGGCCAGCGGCACTCGCTTGGAGGATTCGTCGGCTTCGCGGATTACGAGGGAGATCTGGCGGAATTCGCGCCGTATCTCGAAGCCGCGCGCTTCACCGGCGTGGGACGCCAAACCGTTTGGGGGAAAGGTGAAATCGCCTGGGAAGAGATTTGAAAGACCGCTGATTCGCGGCTTCCTGCACGAGCCCGAAGGCGCGCCGCGGGGCGCGATTGTGCTGTTTCACGGCGCGGGCGGAAACTGCGAAGGAAAACTTTTGGTCGCCGCCGCCGCGGCATTTTGCAAGGCCGGGTTCCTCGCTTTTCGCGGCGACCTGCCTTTCCGTCAGGAGGGCAAAAGTCCACCGCGAAACTCGGAGAAGGACCGGGACGGCATCCGGGGCGCCGCGGAGGAACTGAGAGCGCTCGCTCCCGGCGCGAGGCTTTATCTTTCGGGGCAATCCTACGGAGGGCGCCAGTGCACGATGCTGGCGGCCGAGGACTCAAGCGTCGCGGACGGGCTGATGCTGCTCTCTTATCCTTTACATCCTCCCGGAAATCCGCAAAAGCCGCGGACAGAGCACTTCCCGTCGCTGCGGACGACTGCGCTTTTTGTGCACGGCATGCGCGATCCATTCGGAACTATCGAGGAGTTGCAAGCGGCGCTCCCGCTGATCCCGGCGAGGACGACGCTGATTCCGGTGAAGAGCGCGGGGCATAGCTTGCCCGAATCGATCGCTCCGTCGCTGCCCGAGTGGCTGTCGGATGCCATGAAATTCTGATGCTCCGGGAACGACTCGCGAAAGTGGAGGAGCGGATCGAAAACGCGGTTCGCCGCGCTGGGCGCGCGCGATCCGAAGTCACTCTGGTCGCTGTAACAAAAAAGTTCTCCGCCTCCACCGTGCGCGAAGCCTACGAACTCGGCTTGCGCGCGTTCGGCGAAAACTACGTTCAGGAATTTGCGGACAAGCGCGCGGATCTCGCAAATCTCGATGGCGCGCAATTTCATCTGATCGGGCATTTGCAATCCAACAAGGCCAAGCTAGCAGCGGATTTCTTCCAGACCATCGAGACCGTGGACTCCGAAAAGCTGGCTAATCGCCTGGACGCTTGCGGGAGAACCCTGGAAGTCATGATCGAGGTGAAGCTTTCCCAGGAGGAGGCTAAAGCCGGCGCGGCGCCGGAAACGCTGCCGGCGCTGATCGACGCGATCCGCGCTTGCCCCAATTTACACCTCACCGGGTTGATGACGATGCCGCCCTGGAGCGAAGATGCGGAAGCCACGCGGCCTTGCTTCCGCCGCTTGGCCGCGTTGGCGCGCGAACACGGGCTGCCGAAGCTTTCGATGGGCATGTCGCACGATTTCGAAACCGCGATCGAGGAGGGCGCGACACACATTCGCGTGGGCACGGCTCTATTCGGTCCGCGCCGCAAAACGTAATGAGAATCGCGTCATTCGCGCCCGCACAACCGGCGTCCACGGGCGTGGCCGACTATGCCGCGACGCTGAATCGCGCGCTCCAGAGGCATTGCAGGATTGAGCCCCATGCACGCCAAGCGGATCTAGCGCTGTATCACGTCGGTAACAACCGCCTGCACCAGGAAATCTATCGCCGAGCCCTCGCCCATCCCGGCGTCGTCGTGCTCCACGATGCCGTGCTGCAGCATTTCTTTCTCGGCTCTCTAAGCCGTGCGCAATACATCGACGAGTTCGTCTTCAATTACGGCGAATGGAATCGCGGATTGGCCGAGGACCTGTGGACAAACCGGGCGCGCTCGGCAGCCGATCCGCGTTATTTCGACTACCCGATGCTGAAGCGGCTGGTCGGCGCATCCCGCGCGATTGTGGTTCACAACCCCGCGGCTGCAAAGGTGGTTCGCAGACATGCCGCCGACGCGCGGGTTCATGAGATTCCGCATTTCTTCGCGGATCCGCCGCTTCCCGAGCCGGTGGACGCGCTGCGTTTCCGCCGCGAGCTAGGGCTGGGACCAAGGACGCTACTGGTCGGCGTTTTCGGACATCTGCGGGAATCGAAACGCCTGCCGGTGGTGCTCCGCGCCATGCAGCACGTCTGGAATCGCGGTGGAGATGCAAAGTTGCTGGTGCAAGGGGAGTTCGCCTCAACCGATCTGGAACGCTTGCTGGCGCCGCAAATTAGAAACGATCCGCGCATCCTTCGGACCGGATTTTTGGATCAGGCCAACTTCTGGAAGTGGGCCGCCGCAGCCGATGTGTGCGTGAACCTGCGCTTCCCCACGGCCGCCGAAGCTTCGGGCATCGCCGTAGCGATGATGGGCATCGGCAAAGCAGTTGTGTTCTCCTCTGGAGAAGAGATCGCGCGCATGCCCGAAGACGCATGCCTGCGCGTCGATCCAGGTCAGGCTGAAGAAAAGATGCTTGGGGATTACTTGCGGTGGCTCACCGCAGACCGCGAAGCGTCGGTGGAAATCGGCCGGCGCGCCGCCGCGCACATCCAGCGGGAGCACGCGCTGGAAAAGATCGCGGCGCAATATTGGGAGATTTTGATTAGCGCCTACAGCGGGAACGGGCGCGGATAGGACGAGCCTTGCGACTTCTTGCTGGGCAAGGGTCCGCCGCCTTCGCCTACGCTCCGCCTGGCGGGCGCATTGGAGAAATCGAGCTCGTTTTCGTCGTATTGAATGGGGCGGTCGAGCACCATCTCGACCGTGGTTCCCTTGGCGAGGACAGCGTCCGGCCCGCGCGTAAAGAGCACGCCGGCAATTCCCGTCGCCACGCCGGCCGCGGCGCCGATGCCGGCGCCTCTCGCGCCCGCCGCAATCGCGCCGATGCTTGCGCCGGCCGCGGCGGTTTCACCTATCGTACGCGCGTCGCCGGACTTGTTGCCCTCGCTTTTGATCGACCCTTCCTTGCGGTCGAGATTTTCGCTCGCCCGCCCATCCAAATTCGACACCGTGGCCCGGAAATCGCGCGTGACGCCGTTGGGCAGCGTAAGCGTGTCGAAACGAAGATAAAATTCGCCGCGCCCTTTGACTTTTCCCGGCCGCTGAATTTTCGTGATCGTGCCCGCCACATAGCTGCCCGGCGGAATCACGATTTTCCCATCCACCAAAATCGGAAAAACGCTCTCCAGGTACACGCGATCACCCGGGGCGGCGCTCTTGGTGCTCACGCTGTTGATCATGCTGAGGGGCACTTTCGTTCCCGGCTCTACCAGGTACACCTTCGAAGCCGGTTTTGCGTCCGCCTTCGAGTCGGCGGTCGCGGCCTCCTGCGCCATAATCGCCAGAGGGCTCACCGTCAGCATCAACATCGCTCGAATGGGCATGGCTACCTCCTCAGTCTAACCCAGAATTCAGACGTTTTTCGGCGAACTGCGTTACGAAACATCGCACCCGGCGCCTTCAAACGTATAATTAAAATTCCCTATGAAAACGCCCGTCGGCATCGTCGGTTTCCGCGGCTACAGCGGAGCGGAGCTGGTCGAAATCCTCTCCCGCCATCCATCGGTCGAGCCGGTCCTGCTGGAACATCGCGAGACGGACGCGCCTCCGCGGCCGATGGGCGACAAGGGTCCGCGGCGCGTGGCCTATTCTCCCGACGCGGTGCGCGCCGACGGATTAGCGGCCGTGCTTCTGGCCACGCCGCCGGAAGTATCTATGGACCTCGCGCCCGCACTGCTCGACTCCGGTGCGAAAACGATCGACCTGAGCGGCGCCTTCCGGCTGGGGACGGCCGACAATTACCAACGCTGGTACAAGCATGCCCACACGCAGCCCGATCTGCTCCGCGAGGCCGCTTATGGATTGCCGGAGTTTTGCCGTTCGCGCATTCCAAGCGCCAGGCTTATCGCAAATCCGGGCTGCTATCCCACGGCGGCCAATCTGGCGATCCGGCCGCTGATCGAGGCAGGCGCGGTGGAGCGGGAATTCGGCGTCGTCTGCGACGCCAAGAGCGGCGTAAGCGGCGCCGGCCGCAAGCCCTCGCTCAAAACCAGCTTCTGCGAAGTCGCGGAGAATTTCTCCGTTTATTCGATTTTCGATCACCGCCACGTTCCGGAAGTTTTGCGGATTTCCGGGCTCGACGAGCCGGAATTCAGCTTTATCGCGCAGCTAATTCCTATCAAGCGCGGAATTCTGGAAACGATCTACTTCCGCGCGGCGGACGGAATTTCCTCCGCGGGCGATTTGATTTCCATCTACCAGAAGCGCTATTCCGAGGAGCCTTTTGTGCGGATCTACGCGGCTGGACAGGTCCCCGATTTGCGCTCGGTGGCGGGCGCCAATTTCTGCGATCTGGGAGTGAAATTCGATTCTCGTTCGCGCCGCGCGGTGGTTGTTTCCGTCATCGACAACCTGGTGAAAGGCGCCGCCGGTCAAGCGGTGCAGAATCTCAACTTAGCGCTCGGCTTTCCGGAGACCGCCGGCCTCTTGTAAGAACTCTTTCGCCGGTGATTTTAAATGCGAATTCTTATAAAACTGGGCGGAACTCTGCTCGATGACGCTGAGACGCGAAGCCGCCTGGCATTAGAACTCGCCGAAGCGGCAACCGACAACCAGCTAGTGGTGGTGCATGGCGGCGGTAAACAAATGACGCGATATTTGGCCGAGCGTGGCGTCGAGAGCCGCTTCGTGAACGGGCTCCGCGTTACCACGCCCGACGTGATCGACGCCGTGGTAAAAATATTCGCGGGAAGCGTGAACGCGGCGCTGGTATCGGCCTTGCGGGCCGCCGGAAGCAGGCCGGTGGGATTGAGCGGGATCTCGGCCGCATTGGTTGACGCCGAGATTTTGAAACCGGAGCTGGGCCAGGTGGGAAAACCCGTGCATTCCGACGCGGCGCTGCTTGAATTGCTCACCGGCGCCGGCTATATTCCGGTGGTTGCCTGCATCGCGGGCGACAAAAATGGCGCGATTTACAACGTGAATGCGGATCAAATGGCCGTAGCGTGCGGCTCGGCATTTCGGGCGGAAAAGCTTGTTTTTCTGACGGACGTTGAGGGCGTGCGGGATGGCGAGGGAGCCGTCCGCCCGGCCCTGACCCCGGCGGAGGCGCGCGATCTGATTGCTTCCGGAGCCGCTACCGGCGGCATGCAGGCGAAGCTGGAAGCGGCGATCCTGGCGCTCAATAGCGGCGTCCCGGAAGTCCGGATCGCCCCCGGCGCCGACCCCCAAGCCGTCCGGGGCGCGCTGAGCGGAGCATCCCAGGGCACCCGATTAACGCCCTGAGGCCGTTTTCCGGAAAGCAAAGGCGGTCCGCGGGCCACATTGTTTTCTTTTCTCGCAGAAATCGTGAGAATTTTCTCTTATTATTTCAACATACCAGTGTATGCATTTCCCGAAAGAAGGCCATCGCAGGCTGGAGGGGGCTTTGCTAAGACTTTTTTGGGGAGGAATCCTTGAGAGCGCAGACGGTAGATGTAAGGGAATCCGCAGGGCGGATCTTATGCAATACGATTTTCCGCTCCTGCGGTAGGAAACTTTTGGCGAAAGGCCACGTTCTAAGTCCGGAAGACGTGCGGCTTCTGGTGACAGAAGGACTTGGCCAGGTATGGGTCACCCAGTTAGAGGACGGCGAAATCCCCGAGGACGAAGCCGTTGGCATGGTGGCCACGGAAATGGGATGCGGCGCGCTGGAAATTCGCCTAGCCGCGGGCGGTAGGGCGAATTTGTTTGCCACCGAGGACTGTTGCGTCCTGGTCGACGACGAATTATTGCGCCAGATCAACTGTACCGCCAACATCGTGATCGCCACCAATCCCAATTTCAGTTTTGCTCACAGCGGGCAGCGGGTGGCGACGGTAAAGAGCGCCCCATTCGCGGTGGCTCAGCCACAACTAGAGGCCCTGATCGCGATTTTGCGCGAGCGCGGCCCGATTCTTCAGGCGCGGCCGATTCGTAAGCCGTGCGTTGCACTGCTGTACACCGATCCGAACGACGGAGAGCGGGCGCGGTCCCTGTTCGAAAGCGTCACACGGCAGCGGTTGGAGAAGTTCGGCGCCAACCCGGTCTTCGCTCTGGCTTGCACCGAGGAGGAAGATGCCGTGGTGCGCTCGATGCAGCATCTGCTGCGCGCGTGTCCTACATTGATCTTAGTGGCATCCACGACGGCGCCCGCCGGCCCGGAAGACGTCATCGGCCGGGCGATGGCGCGGGTGGGAAGTCATTTGGAGCGGTTCCTCGCCCCGGTGGAACCGGGCAACCTGTTCCTCCTGGGCTACAAGGACGAAATTCCGATCGTTTCGGCTCCGGGCTGTTTCCGGTCCACCAAACCGAACGTGGTAGATCTGGTCTTGCCGCCCATGCTGGCGCAGTACCGGATTTCCGGTTGGGAAGTCGCCTGTCTGGGTCACGGGGGCTTGTTGGGCTAGCCCGGCCGGACGCGATCAGTTCCTCCATACCCGCTGGCCGCAAACCTCCGCGCGGCTGGCGGGCGCTCGCTAGCTGGGCGCAAGTCCCGTAGCGCCCAGCTTTTTTCCATCTAACCGTTGCTTCAAACTGGTAACGGAGGACCTATGGAACCGCAATGTTCACATTTAGACCAGGTTCGGGAAGTAAAAGCTCGCACGCCGCAGGGTTGCGAGGAGTGTTTGAAAACCGGGGACAGTTGGGTTCACTTACGCCTTTGCCTTTCGTGCGGGCACGTCGGATGCTGCGATTCGTCGCAGAATAAGCACGCCACGAAGCATTTTCATCAGACGCATCATCCGATCATGCGCTCGTTCGAGCCGGGCGAGGACTGGGGTTGGTGCTACGTGGACGAGGCGATGCTCGATATGTCGCATGTCCACGCCCCGAGCCGTTCCGGAGACTGACCCACGCGGTTCATTCTTCCGCCGGAATGTCCGCCAAATCTTCGGCGCGGTTCTCGAATCGCGTGAACTGTCCCAGGAATCGCAGCGGCACGACCCCAATCGGGCCGTTTCGTTGTTTGGCGACGATCAAGTCCGCCAAGCCTTTCAGATCTTCGCGGTCGCGCTTGTAGACCTCTTCGCGATAGATGAACGCGACCAGATCGGCATCCTGCTCGATCGATCCGGAATCGCGCAGGTCGCTCAATTGCGGCTTGTGGTCTCCGGGCCGCGTCTCCGAGGCGCGGCTCAATTGGGAAAGCACCAGGAACGGGACGTTGAGGTCCTTCGCCATCAGCTTCAACCCTCGCGAAATAGCGCTGACCTCCTGATTGCGGTTTTCCACGCGGCCGCGGCTGCTCATCAATTGCAAATAATCGATCACCACCAGCGACAGCCCGTGCTCGTTTTTAACGCGCCGGAGCTTGGAATGCACGTCCATTAGATTCACGCCCGCGGAGTCGTCCAGAAACAGCGGCGACTGCATGATGTCGAACAGCGCCTCTTGCAGCTTCCGGCGCTCTTCCTGATTGAGAAATCCGGCGCGGAATTTGTGCTGATCTACGCGCGCGGCGGCGCACACCAGGCGGGTTAGCAGGCTCGCCGACGACATCTCCAGCGAAAATACGGCCACCGGCTTACGCATGCGCGGATTCGTCGCGACGTGCTGGGCGATGTTCAGCGCGAGCGCGGTCTTTCCCATGGACGGCCGCGCCGCGAGAATGATCAACTCGCCGCCGTTCAGCCCGCCGGTCATCTCGTCGAATTTCGCAAATCCGGTGCTCAAGCCGCGTACGCGCTGGCTGGGATCGAGGAACGCGCCGACGCCGCCCGGAAATTGCTCCACAATAGCCGTCGGGGAGCTCAATTGATCGCGCGAGCGTCCTTCGCCCAGTTTTAGCAGCGTCTCTTCGGCGGACGCCAGGATCTCATCCGGCTCGCGCTCGCCGATCAGAGCCTCGTGAATCACCTTCTGCGCATTGAATATCAGCTTGCGAAGAGTCGATTTATCCTTGACGATGCGGATGTAGCCGTCCAGGTTCGCGAGCTCCGGCAGGCCGTCGTCGAGCGAAATCAGATACGAGAGGCCATCGACGGATTCAAGCTGGCCCTGCTTCATCAATTCGTCGGCCAGCGTGATGCGGTCGATGCGGGAGCCGCGCTCGTACAAATCTTTCATCCGGCCGAAGATTCGCCGGTGCTTTTCGAGGCTGAAGTCGCCGGGCTCCAGGACGCCGGCAACCTGCAGATAGGCGGAGTCGTTCAGCAGGATCGAGCCGAGCACGTAGCGCTCGGCGTCCGGATTTGAGGGCAGTCCTTTTTCGAACGCAAGATCAGCGGGTGAGGCCATTGTCCGATCCTGGAGAAGCTCGCACCGCCAAGCGATTTGCAGGCTTGAACATCGCTGCAAGCGCCTCTGGGAGTCTCACGTTTCCAATGTTAGCCCTCGGCGTTGAGCCGAAGCGGATGCGGCGCGCACTGAAACTTGACCTCGTGTTTTATTAGAGGCGTTATCCACAACTTTTCCAACGGCTGGGGGCAATACATCAAAGAAACTCCAGGAGAACGAGTTTTGAAAAATCGTGCGGATATCGTGCTGTGAAAAACGCGTTCCGAGGAACTCTGAAACATCTTATTGTTTGAACGTTTCACCCGAATTCGGAGCAAAGCGGGGCGGGCCACTGGACACGCGAAATTGCAGCCGGCCACTCGCGGGCGCTCTCTTCGTCGCTCCATCTACGCTTTGGAATTCTGCCGCGCTCGCCGAGGATCGGCAGCACCGCTCCCTTGCGGTCGCGGCTCGGCAGACCGCTGTAACTACCAAGGGCCCATTCTGAGCCGCGACCGCAAGGGAGCGGTATTGACAAACTTCGATTAGGAGGGATCGCCGCCGGAGCGCGTACTACTTCTTATTAGCGGCGGGCGCGGGTGTGGCGGCAGGCGCCGGAATCGGAACGATCGTCGCCGCGATGATATGGTCCAGCATCGGAAACGCTTTATCGGTATACGCTCTTCCTTGGGCCATAAACTGCCCCTGGTCGGGCCCATTCTCGCCGTATCCAGCGTAAAACTTATCGACGTTTTCCATGCCCTGGATCACCGCGCCAATAGGCGCGAATCCCATGGAGTCGAGAAACACGTTGTCGGCGTAGTTGATGAAAAGTTGCGTCCCACGGGAATTCGGCGCGCCTGTCGCGGCAAAAGTAATAGTGCCGCGTTTGTTGCTCTGGGTCGGCCGGTCGTCGAGAATGGTCTGGTTTTGCCAGGCGCGATTCACTTCGGGGCGCGGGCTGATACCGAACTGAGCCATGAAGGGCTGCGGGGAGCGCACAACACGAAAGATCGCAAGATTAGTGAAGAACCCTCCGCGCACCAGGTTGTAGAAGCGATCGGCGCCGATCGGGGCCCAGGCCCGAGTGATCTCCAGGATCACTTCGCCTTTGGTGGTGTTGAGCCTCACCCGGTACACGGCTGGCGCCCTGGCTTTCAAGGTCGACGGATTCAGCAGATCCGGCGCCGGAGTTTTCGCCTTCGCCGGCGTGGTCTTCGCGGTGGCGGCCTTGGCCGGAGTGGCCTTAGGCGCCGGCGTCTGCGCCAGCCCGATGCTCGCGGCAATCAAAAAGACGAACAATTGTTTCATAAGTGTTTTATTCTAGCGCGCTCGAAACTTGAATTCGTGCTCCTTCATAAGGACTTTGCCGTTCTGGAAGCGAACGCCCTCCCCTTCCAGCCTTATCCGTTGCTCCATGCCGCTCTCGCCCGACAGCCGGATGCGGCCGCCCGCGCCGAGCACGCGATGCCACGGCAGCCGTCCGCCGGAATCGCGCAGCGCCCACGCCACCTGCCGCGCTGCGCCTTCATAGCCGGCCGCCCGCGCCACCGCGCCATAGGTGGCGACCTTACCTCGGGGGATTTTCGCAACTATCTTTCGGATGGCGATAAACATGAGCGTCGGAACAGGTTCAGCCGGAGCCCTCGGGTGTGCCGAGAGAGCTCAAGCAGCCTCAATGTTACGATGCAGAACTATGACTTGATCTGGGCGGACATCCACCATCGCATAGGTTTGGCCGTCCTCGTCCGAGAACTCGACCAAGAGAGCACGCTCGCCGTCGCGCTGCAAATATTCAACCACGGTTCCGATCTGTCCTTGCGTAAGTTTATGCTCCGGCAGGTCGACGGTTAAAGCTATGGGCGTGAGTAGCGGGATATTTTTCATCGCGTGTTATTCCTTCTTACATAGCAGGTTGTTAGCCGCGGAAAATCTTCGGCTTGCCGCACAATCCAGCCACTTCTTACTATGACTGAGCCTGGGATGGGAGCCCACGCAAAGTCTAGCACGTAAAGAATTCCAAATCGGGTTTCCGATACAACAAACGCTGGTTCGGCGGCGGCGGCTTCGAGGAGTCGCAGACGCAGCCGTTCAGCGTCGGCGCGAACCAGTCCGAGAGCCGCGGCGAACACTCGCGCTTTGTGCTTGCCGTCCTCATGATGAAGGTCCAAGCAATAATCTCTGAGTTTCGCGACGTCCACAACGGCGCGGTGTCCATTCGGGAGCTTCATGATGTCGTGGTTCGGTGGGATTGCCGTATGCGGTTCTACAGGAACGTCAATTGCTACTATACAGACGATGCTTCGCCGCTCGGCCGCCCTGATTTTGGCGTCCCCGCTTTGGTTCCCCCTGTTGGCTCTCGATCCCGCCGAGCCTTCGCGCATCGCTATCGCCACAGCGGCCGCGCGCGCCGTCGGATCGCATGACCCCGATCCTTTCACACGCAACCCCGACTGGCTCGCCGGCCAATTCCTGAGTCCTGCCGAATTGGCGCTGATCTTCAGCCATCCGATTAATCGAGCGGTGGATCAGGATCCTCGGATTTCCGTACAGGACCCGGACAATCTGCCGCTTATTCGGCTCAACACGGTTCGTACGCGTTTTATCGACGATCGATTACAGCAGGCGGTCCGCGCCGGGGCGGCGCAAGTCGTGATTCTGGACGCTGGGCTCGACAGCCGTCCGTATCGCTTTCGAGGGCCTCTGGAAAAAACGAAAATTTTCGAAGTAGATACGCCCGGCATGCAGCAATTGAAAAAACGCCGCGTACACGACGTTTTCGGCGCGGCGCCGCCGAATGTGACCTACGTGACGCTCGACATGAACAGGCAAAATCTCGCCGAGGGCCTGCGAAAGGCCGGGTTCCGCTCCTCCGAAAGAACATTCCTCATTTGGGAGGGCGGCAGCATGTATCATCCGGAGCAGGTTGTGCTGGACGTTCTCCACTTCATCGCCCAATCCGCGGCGGGAAGCCTGCTGGTAATGGATTTCGCTTACAAGGAGGATGTGGCGCGGGCCCGCGCGAACCCGAACTCGCCTCAACAACGCTTCGACGCCGCCTGGGGTGAGCCTTGGCTTTTCGGCGTGCCGCGAGACCCAGGCCCGGAAGCTTTCTTTCGTGGGCTAGGCCTGGCGCCGGTCGAATTGCTTCCCGCCGGCGGCCCGGCTGCCATCCGCCGCTATTTGACCCATCGCGACTTATCCATTGTCGGCCAAGGAGTCGCGTTCAACGACGAAGCGCCCATAACGTTGGCGGAATTGTCGATCCGGTGAGATGATTCCCTCCATAAATCCACTATTCCGGTATGGGGAGTGGAAGCCTATTCCCAAGACTCGCGCTGGCGATCGCGGGCGCGGCGTTGCTAAACGCCCAAGCGAGCGATCCGGCGTTCGCCCCTCTTACCAAGGCCTATGAGGCTCTCCGAACTAAGAGCTACGACGCCGCGATCGAGGCTTTTTATCAAGCCGTGGCGCTGGCGCCGGACCGGCCGGCGATTCGCGAAGACCTTGCTTACACGCTTTTAAAGACCGGCGAAACCGAGGCCGCGCGCGATCAATTTGCCGAAGCCGTCCGACTGGATGCAAAAAACGATCAAATAGCGTTGGAATACGCCTTTCTGTGTTATGAAACCAAGCAGCCCGTTATCGCTCGTCGCATTTTCGAGCGGCTGACAGAGGCCGGGAACTCAACGGCGGCCGAAGCCTTCGAGAATATCGACCGGCCCTTGAGGGAAGGCATCGCACGGTGGCGGCAGGCAGTGGATCTCGATCCCGACAATTTCAGCGCGCACGAGGAGCTTGCCCGGCTCGCCGAACAGCGTGACGAGCTGCCGCTGGCGGCCGAACACTTCGACGCCGCGCGAAAATTGCGGCCGGACCGCCGCGATCTGCTGCTCGATCTCGGCCGCATTTGGAAAAATATGGGCCGCGAAGAGGATGCCTTCGCCGCGCTGGTAGCGGCCTGGCGCGGCGCAACAGCTCGCGTTTCCGAACAGGCGCGAGAGCTTCTTCCCGCGCGCTACCCGTATCTCTCCGAATTTGAGCGCGCCCTCGCGCTCGATCCCAGCAATGTTCAGCTCCGGAAGGATGTCGAATATTTCCGTTCCCTCAGCTCGGGAAAAGCGCCCGCCGTCGCTGAGCCCGCGCTGAAAACCCGAGAAGAACCTGCCGCGCCCGCGCCGGACGCGAAGGAACTCGGGATCAAGAGCCTCGACAAGGGATTTCTGGGCGATGCGCTGAAGTATCTCCACATCGCCCACGAAAGCGAGCGCAAAGATTATGAGGTGATGCTGAAGCTCGGCTGGGCTTACAACATCGCCAAGGACGATCAGGACGCGCTGCGCTGGTTCGACCAGGCGCGCGAGAGCCCTGACCCGGCGGTTTCCACCGAGGCGTCCAAGGCCTACCATAATCTTGCGCCGGGACTGGAGCGTTTTCGCACCACTTTTTGGGCTTATCCGATCTATTCGACACGCTGGCACGACGCTTTCGGCTATGCGCAGATCAAGACGGAAGCCCGCCTTTCGTTTCTTCCGCTGCGGCCGTACGTATCGCTGCGATTCGTCGGCGATCTTCGCGGCTCGATTCAAACGGCTTTTGGTCCGCAATTTTTATCGGACCGCACGGCCATTCTGGCGGCCGGTCTCGCGACCATCCCATGGCACAATCTCACTGGCTGGTTCGAAGCAGGCGAAGCTCTCTTCTTTCGTCAATCGCCCGCAGAGCGTGGCCGGCTGAAGCCGGATTATCGTGGTGGCGTTTCCTACGGCAAAGGTTTCGGGCATCTGCTGGCGTCCGGCTCGCATGGCCGCTTTTTCGAAAGCAATATCGACGGCGTTTTCGTGAGCCGTTTTTCCGACGACTCGCTGCTCTATACGCAAAATCGCGCCGGGTACACGCTGCGAAGCGCCGAAGGCTTCGGCGGCTTCCATATTCAAGCACTTTGGAACGCCAACCTGACGGCGGACGCGCAGCGCCAATACTGGGCAAATTTCGTGGAGACCGGGCCGGGCATGCGATTCCGCCTCGATTCGCTTCCGGCCTCGCCGATGGTTTCCATAAGCTATATGCACGGAGCTTATCTAGTCAACGAGGGCAATCCGCGCCGGCCCAATTATAACGAGCTGCGCATCGGAGTCTGGTATGCGATTACTCGTTAGCGCCGTATTGTTCGCCGCTCTTCCCTGCCCCGCCGCGACGTTCACCTATCACATTCTGGGCGCCAACTCCGGTCCGTGGCCGTCTATTTTCTCGTCCATCGGGCTCGCCAGTGGACCTTTGGAACACGCCGGCGTTGTGGTCGCGCCTCCCGGCGCGGCCGATGCACATATCGACCCGAGCGCGATTCTGATTCTCGAAGGAGAATCGCCCCTCGCCGCATCCTACGGCTTCCGTCCGTCCGCCAATCGTGTTTCCGTCCGCGGCGTCGAGGACTTGCGCGCGCCGAAACTGGGCATCGTCTGGGAGGACGCCGCGGATCTTCCCGTTTTCGAAATCCCCAAAGCGGCGCGAGTTTTCGCTCGCGAGCGATGGCAGCGCGCTCCGTTGATGGCCGGATTCCGCAAGGGCCCAGGCGCTGTGTTGTGGATGGCTGCCTCGCCGGGCGCGCGCGGATACGAGCGTTTCCCTTATCTTCCCCAGGCGCTGGCGGAACTCGGCCTCGATCCTCCCTTTCGCTCTCGCAATTTGTGGGCGTTCTTCGATTCGTCTTACCGCATGCGCGTGGATCTGGATTATCTCGCTCCTAAATGGCGAGCCGCCGGAATCGCGGCGTTGCAAGTGGCGGCCTGGCACTATTGGGAATCCGATCCCACCTCGGACGAATATCTGCGCCACCTGATCGACGCCTGCCATCGCAACGCGATTTTGGTTTACGCCTGGTTCGAACTGCCGCACGTTAGCGAAAAATTCTGGGATCAGCATCCCGATTGGCGTGAAAAAACGGCTCTACTTCAGGACGCGCAACTGGACTGGCGCAAGCTGATGAACCTCCAGCATCCGGAAACGTTCCAGGCCGCGGCCGAGGGCGTGCGAGGGCTGCTGAATCGATTCGACTGGGATGGCGCGAACCTCGCGGAACTGTATTTCGAATCGCTCGAAGGGGCGGATAATCCAGCGCGCTTTACGCCCATGAACGAAGACGTTCGCGCCGCGTTTCGCTCAAAGGCGGGCTTCGATCCAGCCGATTTGTTCAACCAAGCCTCGCCGCGTTATTGGAAGAACGACGCAGGCGCCCTCAAGGAATTTCTGGATTTTCGCGCCAGCTTGGCCGCGCGGCAGCAGGAGCAATGGATCGCGGAGGTCGAGCGCGTGCGCAAATCCAAGCCGCATCTGGATTTGGTTTTGACGCATGTGGACGACCGCTTCGATTCGAGCATGCGCGAGAAGATCGGCGCGGACGCAGCACGCGTGCTCCCGCTGCTTGGCGATCACGATTTCACGTTCCTGATCGAAGATCCCGCCACCATCTGGAACCTCGGGCCGCAGCGCTATCCGCAGATCGCAGCGCGATACCGGCCGCTCACTTCCAAACGAAACAAGCTTGCGATCGATATCAATGTCGTCGAGCGTTATCAGGACGTCTACCCGACCAAGCAGCAAACGGGAACGGAGTTGTTCGAATTGGTGCATCAGGCCGCGGCGGCCTTTCCGCGCGTGGCCTTGTACTTCGAAAATTCGATTCCTCGGATCGATTGGCCTTTGCTTGCCGCCTCCGCGTCCACCGTGGAAGGCGCGGAATCCGATGCAGATAAGCTGATGGTCAACGCTCCGCGCGGCGCGGGGGTTCATTGGAGCGGCCCGGCGCTGGTGGACGGCGCGCCTTGGCCGGTGGCGAATGACGACACGATCTGGATTCCCGCCGGAACGCACACGCTGGAGCCCGCATCAGCGCCGCCCGCGCTGCGCTTGCTCGATTTCAACGGCGAGCTGACCTCCGCCTCCGCCTCTGCGGACTCGATCCAGTTCTCCTATCGCAGCAGCGCGCGCGCTCTTGCCGTCCTGGAGCACTTGCCGCAACGAGTCGAAATCGACGGCGCCGAAGCGCACCCGCCGAGGCAAGGCAACTCGCTGATCCTGCCCCGCGGCCAACACCTGGTCAAGCTTGTTGGAAGCGAAAACTGATCCGCCCGGCGTGCACAATTCGCCTGGAAGGCCGCGTCTTCATGGCCTCATATTCTGAGACGCCGCGCCTCCGATCGGCATCATGAGGGCATGGCATTCTACTCAACCGGAAAATCGTCGGGTTTCGCCGCGGTGGCATTTCTAGGTTTTGCGCCGATTTACGGGCAGAATTTTCAAGCGGCGGCTCTCGTGGGGGGCGCATTCGGAGGCACGATCAAACTGGGGCAGCCGTTTACTTCCAATCTCCACTCGCACGTCGCGGACACGTTCGTTTACGGACTCGCGGCCGGCTTCCGGTTCGACGGCCAGGATTGCCAGCAGTGCTCGACCATCGACTTCCGCTGGATGCGCCAGGATACCCATTTGAGCGCTCAACCGACGCCCTTCACTCCGGCTTTCCGTCCTTCTCTAACCATTGGGCGCTACCTGGTTGATTTCACGCACGAATTCGCAGTTGAAGACTATCCCATTGTGAAGCCGTTCCTCACCTTCACCATGGGCGTGGCTCGCCTGGCGACTCCTCAGTCCACGTTCGTAAGAGGCGTGTTCGGGCTCGGAACGGGCGTGAAGATATTTCCCTCGCGCACGTATGGAGTCCGTGTGCAAGCGGAATATCTGCCGATTGTGTTAAGCGCGGGAATTCAGAACGTAATCTGCGGGGGCGGAGGCTGCCTGGTCGCGCTGGGCGGAGGGATCGTCAATCAGTTCCAAGTGAGCGCCGGGCCGGAATTTCACTTTTGAAAGCCTCGGGTCTTCGGAGCGCAGAAGGGCGCGAAGTACTTCGTCCGAACCGACTACGCGTGCTGCACTTGCCACTGAAGCACGCGCTTGCAGCGCAGCTTCAAATCGGAAGCGAAAATCAGAAACTCCTGCCCCTTCACATCGACGATGACAAAACGATCGTCTTCCGCCAAGCCGAGCACTTCAAACACCTCCCCGGCTGCAATCGGAACCGCGAAGTCGTGATTGTCCCGAAACGTGAGCACCATGGTAGGCAGGCGCGCCCGGTAGAGCGCCCTCTCGCCTACATGCGATATGCTTGGCTGAGGGGAGGAGCAACTCGCCGCAGTTCTGGCGGTTGCCGAAGTAATGGACAGGATTTTGCCGGCGGCGGGACGTTTCGAGCCGGCCGTTTCGATTGCACCGCTGTTGGAAGCCATCTGTACCTCACGAGTAACGCCTTCGTGTCTTGAAATCGACCCTCCGCCTCGGCGCGCGCTGTCGATTTCGCTTCCATTTAGATGATTTAATGAAACGAGTGGTGCTTTTTTTTTGCTGCTGACGGCTCATTCACGCCATCGTCAAGAAGCTGCGCCTTGGCCGAACGGCTCATTGGCGAGCCAACCGGCGCGTCCCTAGGCCGGGGTTATTTCGATGGACTAGCCACTTGGGGCCAAGGATCGCCCCAGCGCGGATCGTGAAGGAGATCCTCGTCAGTCAGCGATTTCAGGAACTCGATTAAATCGCGCTTGTCGCCTTCGGTCATCTTGAATGGCCGTAAGATGTGGGTTTTGTTGGGGTGATCCAGCCTGCCTCCCGCGGCATAATGATCGATCACCTGCTCGAGAGTCGATAAACTGCCATCGTGCATATAGGGCGCGGTGATGGCGATATTTCTCAACGTTGGCGGCCGGAACTTGCCGATGTCTTCGGTCCGGCGAGTCAGCTCATAGAGTCCGCGGTTCGGGGCGTCGTAAGTTGTAGCTCCAGTGTTGAAAAAGCCACCGCGCGGCTGGCTTTCGCGTTCCGAGTCGTTACTTCCCTCAAACCGGATTCCACCGCTGAAATTCCACGCGCCGTGGCACTGAAAACATCCGCCGCGTTCGCTGGAGGAAAAAATGATCTCGCCCCGCTTTGCCGCGTCCGAAATGGCGGACATATCCCGCCCCATCGATAACGATCATAGGGAGAGCGCATGGAGACGATGGTGCGCTCGAATGCCGCGATCGCCTTGGTTACGTGCGAAAGATCGTAGGGATCGCGTTCGCCAGGAAACGCTTCGGGAAATAATTTTCGATAGGCGGCATCGCGCCGCAGAACATTCAGAAACTCGCGCTCATGACCTTTCAGGCCGAGCTCGATGGGCTCTTCGCCCAGCATTGGAGTCAGCGCCTGCTCTTCAAGCGACGTGAGCGACGGATTGGCCCAGGTAAGCGACTGAGCATAAGCCACATTCACCAGACTCATGGCCCCGCGGGGATGAAGCTGGCCGGTTGTGCCTTGCGCGTGCGCTCGTCCGTCAGTGAATGCGAGTTCCTGGCGATGGCAGCTTCCGCAGGATTCTTTCCCGTTCACCGACATCCTCTTGTCATAAAAAAGATCCCGCCCAAGCTCGATCTTCGCGGCGCTCATCGGATTATCGGCGGGAACCGCGGGGCGCGGGAAGCCTTTGGGGAGATTCCAGTCGAAGTCCGCAGCCATCAGGCCGGCCACCGAGGCGAGCCCGAGTACCAGCGCCCTAAGCAACCAGCGCTCCCGTCTGCGACGTATCGTAGCCGGCCAAAACCTCCAGCTTCCGCCGCAAGGTCGCGCGCTGCAAGACGTCCAGGAACGCCTTTACCGCCGGCAGATCGGCGGTTCGCTTGCGCATCACGAGGTCATACCGCTCGCTGCGGAGAGGAATGAAATCCAAGCCAAACGTCTGGGCGGCGGAGCGCGTGGCCAGGCACACGTCCGCTTCTTGTGAAATCACGCGGTAGGCGGCGGCCAGATGGCCGTAGGCGACCCGGCCGTAACCCTGGATTTTCTGCGCGTCCATCCCCGCCGTTTCCAATAGTTTGTCCAACAAAGCCCGGCTCCCCGATCCAGGTTCGCGATTCACGAACGTGACATTTCTCCGGGCCAAGTCTTCGACTTTCCGGATTCCTTTCGGGTTTCGGGGGCCGACAACGAACCCCTCCTCCCATCGGGCAAACGTCACGACGCAAAAATCTTCGTCGGGGAACTCCCGGCGAATGAAAGGCAAATTGAACTCTCCCGTTTGGGGGTCTTCCAGGTGCGATCCGGCGATGTGGACCTTGCCTTCCTTCAGCCACGCGAGCGACAACCTGCTGGAAGCGGCGGCGGAGACGATCTCTACGCCGCTGATCCGTTCGACCATCCGCGAGAGAAGGCTTGTGGCGGGGTCGCACCCGGCTAATAAAAGCCGCTTCTGCGAAGCCTCGTCCTTGGCGAACACGATCAAATCCGCACGGCCATTCTTGCGCGCCGTCCGCTGAATGATACCGTCGGCCTCGGGCATATAATACGGGGAGGCGCTTACTGGAACGCTTACCCACCGCGATCCGATCTGGCAGATTCGCACGGGCTGGCTCTTCGGCGCAGGCTCGGCGCTCAGCACCTCGGCGGCGAGCGATTCGGGAGACGTTTGCGTTCCGCTTTGAAGCGAGAATAGCTCGTCTACCGTAACCTCCAACTCGCGGGCCAGATTCAACGCAACTTCGGTATTCGGAACATAAGTGCCCGCCTCAATCGCATAAATCGTCTGGCGGCTAACCTGCACTCTCCGGGCTAAATCGGATGCTCCCACCCCCCGGCTCTTTCGAATTTGGGCCAGCCGGTTTTCGACGCGTGTTTTCATCGGCTTACTTCCTCAGTTGGACGACTTCGAGCTTCGTCAACATGCGCACCGAGCGCGCCCCAGGTTTGTCCTTGGGCACAACCAGCCGGAACCGTCCCTGAGATCCAAACAAGGGCTTGCCGTTGGCGGTATCCGCCAGCAGAATCTCGTTATCGATAAACGCCGGATCCAGCTCGCCCAGCGAAAATACCACCTGGTAGCCGTCCTGCGCCTCGGCTAGAACATAACTCGCCAGAGCCTTGCCGCGAAGCTCGCTTCCTTGCGGCACGCCAGCCTTCTTTAGCACTTCGTGAAGCCACACGCCCTCATACACGATTTCCATTCCGTTGTTCATGGTGCGAACAGAGGCGCGCGGCATCTTGGCGAGATCGTCCGCGGTGAGCGTCAGCGGCTGTTTCACGGCGCCGGTGACCTGGATCGACAGTTGCGATTCCTGCGCGCAGAGGAGACCGGACGCCAAAACTCCTAAAACGAGCGAGCGTCGTGTATACATGACTACCTCACATTGTAGCGTCGGATTTAGAAGTGTACTTTGGCGACGAATTCGAAGTCGCGAGGATTGCCGGCGCTGGTGATCGTTCCAAAGGCCGCGCTTCCGAAACTCCCATTGGGGTCGTTAAGCGGCGGGGTGTTCGAAACGTTGAAGACTTCGGCGCGAAACTCAAGGTTCGCCCGCTCGGTGATGCGGAACGTCTTGCCGATCATGAGGTCGGCGTTCTGAAGACCAGGGCCGCGCACGGGGTCGCGCGAGCTCGTGCCGAGGACGAACTGCGGCGCGGCGGTAAACATGGCGGTGTTGAACCATTTGGCCACGCTGCGGCCGGCGAATTCGTTAGGGTCGCCGATCCGGTTCGGGCGCTGGACGGCGAATCCGAGGCTGGAATTGTTGTTGGTCGCCTGTGTGACAGGCACCATGTCGCCCGCCTGCACGCGCACCAGCCCTCCAATCTGCCAGCCTGCGATCTTCCAGAGCCGCGGAATATCGTAGACCCAGCCCAGCCCGAACACCCGCGGAATATCGCCGCTCGAAAGATCCCTTTCCAGATGCCGGTTATAGGCGTCCGCCGCGCCCGTCGTATTGAGAATCGGGCCCGTAAAGATGGTTTGAGAGAATACGCTCGACGCGTCGTCGATCAGTTTGGAGAAGGTGTAAGAAGCGTTGATGGTCAGGCCATAGGACAGCCTTTTTTCAAGTTTGGCGGCGGCGGCCGCATAGCTGGAATTCCCGACGTTGTCCCGGAACAGAGCAACAGTTGTAAAGCGCGGATACGGCCTTAACAACTGTTGCTGCGCGATCGTGGCTCCTCCGAGAGACGACGAGGCGGGGATCTGCCCGAAGTAAGGATTCGGCACGCGCGTCAGGAGCGCCGAGCCCAAAGACAAATACTGCGAAGGAAGCTGATTGATGTTCCAATCCGGAATCCCGAGCCGGGTGTTCTTCGAGCCGAGATAAGCCACTTCGAAATTCCAGTTCTTTCCGATCGTCTTCTCCACCGTAAAGTTCCACTGCTGCGAATATCCGGAACCGCTATCCCGCTGCACGCCGAAAACTCCCTGGCCCAAACCCGAGTTGGGATTGGGAGGCGCGGGTTGGACCGTGGGCCCATTGGCGAGCGTAAACGCGGCGTTGACGTTGTCCTGCGATTGCTGCCCCACCGTCTGAATGAACGGAAATTGCGGAATGGTGAAGGGCGTGGTGATTCCAGTCTGCTCGAAGAAAATCATGCCATAGCCGGAGCGCACCACCCAACTATCGCCAATCCGGTAGGCAAGTCCCAGGCGCGGCCCGAAATCGCAGCATTCCAGCTCGCGAGCGGTGTGCGGAAAGTCCAGCACCTGAGTATTGAGATTAAAGATTGCGCCCTGATTGCTTTTCTCGGTGGAGGGGAAGTTCAGCGTGTAGCGCGTCCCGATATTCAGAGTCAGGCGCGGCGATACCTTCCAGTCGTCGCCCACGAAGAACTCGGCGATGTGCGCGCGCGGCTGGAGCAGATTTTTCTGAATGTCGATGGTGAAGGCGTTCACCTGTCCGAGGAGCAGCGACGCCAAGGCGTTTCCGCTGCCCGCGACGGTGGAGCTGTTGGAGCCGGTGGTGGTGAAACCAAACGATCCCGTGGGATTCGGCGGGTTCAGAACGTCCAGCGCCTCGCGCCGGATATCGGTTCCGAACTTGATCGTGTGCCTTCCGCGCACCAGGGTGACTGTGTCCAGATACTCCGTAATGGAGGTCGTGAAATTCGAGTTGGCCGCGGTGGTGGGTCCGATCTGCTGGAATCCGGCGACCGTGAAGATCGGCAGAACCGAAGAAAAGGAATTTGACGGCAGCCCCGGAACGTTGACGCCGCCATTCTGAAGCGAGGTTTGATCCAGGCCGCGCCGCGAGTATCCGAACCGAAACTGGTTCAAAGTCGTCGGCGACAGCACCCAGTTGTAGTCGCCGACAACAGCATCGCCCCTGGTGATCGCGTGACCGATAACGCCGGACGTCAGGCTTCCGCTACCATCGGGCAGCGGCGTAACCGGCGCGTCGTCGTCCCGGAAATAGGTGTACCGGAAGAAAATGCGATGTTTTTCTCCTATATAACGGTCCACGCGGGCATCAGCTTGATCCTGGTTATCGGGGTCGGTGGCGGTGCGAACGAAATTATTCGCTCCGCTGACGTTGGGAAGCGGATAATGTTGCAGCACCTGCAAACCTATCGGGTCCAAACGTGTTGTGGGAATGGTGTTGTTCAGGAACTGAGATCGCGGGGAAGTCAACGGATCGAAAATCGGCTGCGTGAAGATTCCCTGGCGTTGGGCGAGCGTAGGAACCACGCTGAACCGCGTGACGCCCGTGCGCAGGCGCGTGCCTTGCCAGTCCACGAAAAAGAATGTCTTATTGGTTTGGATCGGGCCGCCGAGGGTTAATCCGTACTGATTTCGCCGGAACTCAGGCTTCGGTCCGGGCTGCGCGAAAAGATTGCGCGCGTTCAGGTCCTCGTTGCGGAAAAACTCGAATACGTCGCCGTGGAGCTGGTTGCCGCCCGACTTTCCGATCACCATGACCGTGCCACCGTTGGAGCGGCCATACTCAGGCGAGTAGGCGTTGACGTTCAGCTTGAATTCCTCCATGCCGTCGATAATCGGATAGAAAACTACTTGGCCGGGCTCAGGCTGGAGCACGCTGATGCCGTCGTAGATGTACTCGTTAGTCCGCGGCCGGCTGCCGTTGATCCGGGCGAACAGCGACCCCCCGCCGGGAAGCGCCACTCCGGGCGAAAGAGTCACCAAGGGGATGAAGTTGCGTCCGTCGAGCGGCAAAGTGTCGATCTTCTTCTGATCGACATTCTGGCCGACTTCGCCGCTCGCCGTCTGCAGCAGAGTGGCTCCGGCGGTAACATCGACGGATTGCGCGGGCTGGCCGATTTCCAGCTTCGCATCGAGGAGCGTCTGGTCGGCCAAACGCAGAGTAATGCCGGTTTGCCGGTACGTTCGGAAGCCCGGCTGTTCCACCGTAAGCGTATATTGGCCGGCGGGCAATCCCACAATGTGATAATCGCCTCGCTCGTCGGAGGTGGCGGGATAGCGGACCATCGTCGCCTGGTCCTCGGCTTGAACCTTCGCATTGGCGATAGGAAGGTTGGTCGGATCGAGAATTGTGCCGAACAATTCCGCGCGTCCAGCCTGTCCGAAGCATGCGGTAGACGTTAGAAAGAGGGTAAGCGCGGCCCCAAAAAGACGTGTGTACATAACTGTTGTGCGAGAGGAACTACGTTATGGTAACACAACAGTCTTGCTAACACGACTACGTAATATTAAGCAGGCGGCCCGCTCAAAAATGGAACCGAAGGTTGATGAACCAATTACGTCCGACCTCCGGGTATCCAGCGGTGTAGTAGTAGCTTCTGTCGAAAACGTTCTTGACTCCGGCCTGCGCCGACGTTCCTCGCGGGAGAGGAACCATGGCGATCAAGTCCGTAGTCGCATACGACTCCGAATGCGGCAAGAAGAGCGGCGACGTGGTCGCATAAGTGGTGTCTTGCAGCGTCAGGCCGGATTCGTAGCGCTCGTTCACGATCGCCAGAATATTGCGCGGCAAGCGCACGGTGGCGGTTCCGATGAATTTGTTCTTGGGCAGCGTCGGCAGAATGGTAATGCTCGTGTTGGGCGCGCTCACATTCGCAAGGCTCGTGAAATCGTAGGAGATATTGCGGTTCAGATAGCTGTAACTCGCGTTGACCGTCAGCCGCGTCAGCGGCGTGCTGCGGACCTCGAACTCCACGCCTTGATGAACCTCATTGCCGATATTCGCCATTTCGCTGCAAAATCCGATAATTCGGCTGTTGGGGCAAAACGCCGTCGCGAGGCTCGATCCGCCTGGATCAGTAACGTAAACCGACTCGATGGCGTCGCGGAGATCGCTGCGGAACAGCACTAGCTCCACAAGCGTCTTCGCTCCGATCAGATGCGAGTATCCGAGGTTCCAGTTGCGAGCATGCTCCGGACGAAGATTAGGATTGGGCAAGCCGGAGCCAAGGCCCGCCGAATAGATGTCCTTGAGCATGGGAAATCGCCCGCGATCCGCGAAAGTCACGAAGGCGTTGCCGGATTCGCCGACTTTATACGAAGCGGCCACCTGCGGATTGTAATTCCACACATGCGCCGTGCAGCCGGAAAACGATGTGTTCTGAGGGGACGCAATGCAGGTGAACGGCAGAAGCGCCGTCATCGCGGAATTATACGCTTGCCCTTGGATGCCATCGAAATGGTCGGCGCTGAAACCGCCGGTGATCGAGAGGCGCGTCGAGGCTCGAATTACGTCCTGAACGCCGATGGACGCCTGACGGTCGCTGTCCTGAAGCACCGGCTCAACCAGCGGGAACGGCGCAATGCCCGGATAGATGCCCTGCTCGGTATGAGTGTCGTTTTTGAAGAAAAACGAAGCGCTGACGGCGTTCCGCGACACAGCGTGCGTCGTGTACTCGGTGGAGAAGCCGTCGTTATGTTCGTTGTACATGCTGTGTTCGGCGTTCCACGTATTCATCAATGTATATGTGTCGGTGGAGTACATGTCGATCGCGTTGCGGAATTGCGTGTAAAATGCCCGGAACTTGATGGCGTCGTTCTCTCCTATGCGGGTGTTGGAGTGGAAATAGTAGTTGCCCATATTCCAATACGGCCAATCCCAAAAATTGCGGAAAGTCGCGGCCGTGTCCGCGCCTTGGTAGAGCGGAACTCCCTTCTGGCCTTTCAGGTTGATATAGCTGAAGACGTACTCGTCGCCGTTCCTCGGCGTCCATCCGATGCGCCCGGTGAATCGCTCGTCGCGCGACCAAGAATTGTTCAGCCGACCGGTCATGAGGATATCGGGGAGATTTTTGTATTGATACACCGAGAAATTTCCCGACAATGGAATGTAATCGGCCTGGAGCCAGTCCAAAGAGCCCTGAAAGAAAAATCGCCGCCATCGAGATCCGAGCCGGAGCGAGGACAGCAGAGCGTCTCCCGAACCGGTTCCGATAAGCGCGTCGGCATCGAATTTTTCGACCGGCTCCTCCGTGACCATGTTGATCGAGCCGCCGAGCGCATTTGGTCCCAGAAGCGGCGAGGAATAGCCGCGAGCCACTTGCAGTTCGGACACGTCGCTGGTCAGGAAGCGATTGAAATCCACGTAACCGTCGTAGGGAACGGAAATCGGAATGCCATCGACGTAAAGAGGCACCTGGCCCCGAGTGCTGAATCCACGCACCATGATTCCGGCCTCGTTCCGGTTCGCCGATATGTGTTGAATGGACACGCCCGGCAGATAGTCGAGCGCCTTGGCCGCGTTCACCAGATCGAGTTGCGCGATTTGGGTCTGGCCGATACTATCGGCGACGGGCGAGGGAGTCGTGGCCGACGCCGTCACAGTCACCTCCACGCGCCCTAGATTGAAGGCGGAACCGGGAGTCTTACGGACCACTTCGTCCACCGCGGCGCTTAGTTGCGCTAGCTGCGACCGAAGGGCTTCCACTGAAGGCCTTTCCGGCAAGACCTCCGGAATCTGGAGATTCATCTCCGGATTCGACGAGGCGAAGGAGGCAAGAGCCGACCGAAGAGCATCCGCCTCCGCGCGCCACGACTCGATGGCGGAAGTTGCGTCCGGAGTCAAGGCCGGAAGCCGGCGGTCGAGGTCCGCAATCGTGGCCTTCCACTCCGCAGTCGTGTCCTGCTGGGCGGAAAGCGTCCATGCGAAACAGCACATGAGCGCAGGCGTAAACATGCCAAGGCGTAGTCCGGACAAGTGTGGCCTCCTCTTTCCCTTCTATCTATTCCTGTATACTTTACAGTGTAATTGACACAGTACAGTCCGCAAAGCTTTGCGGGAACCTTTGTTTGTCCCGCGAATCGCCCACCGCAGAAACGCGCGATAATACGCCGGTCGGCAGCGCATCCTTATGCACCGAGGAGCTAAGATCGGATTGTTCCGCTTAGCTTGGGCCAGATCCGAAGCCTTCCGGCCAGGCGCATTGCCGTACGTAGCCGGGTCTGTCTCGTTTACACTACGAAGAGGTTTAGATAACCACCAATCGAGGAGAATGATCCGAATGAAGAGTCTAGAACGATACTTGTTTTTGGGCGCCGCCGTCCTTGGGTCGTGCGCGCTTGCCATGGCGCAGCCCAAAGGGGGAAAAGGAGGTCCGCCGAGGCCAGTGCTTTCCGTGACATCACCTGCCTGGCCAGATGGTGGCGAAGTCCCGATGCAAAACGCCGGCCGCGGGGGCAATAAATCACCGGAGTTCGAGTTCCACTGGAATCTAGGCACGAATCCGACCACCGCGCCGGAAACGCTACAAACCTATGCCGTGATTTTCCACGACATCGAGAACTCGACCAATAAGACGACTGTAGATACGCTCCACTGGTCCGCGTTCAACATTCCCGGAACGGCCAAGGGGCTGCCCGCGGGACTTGGCCCGGGCGACCTTCCCGACGGCACGCGCAATGGACCCGGCATCGCGGCCCGCGGCGGGAATCCCGGCGCATATTTCGGACCCGGCGCCGGACCCGGCCCGTTCCATCATTATGTGTTCGAGTTCTACGCTCTCGACACCAAGCTCGACCTGCCCGCCAACACCACGCGCGAGGACTTGGTGAAGGCCATGGACGGTCACATCATCGGCAAAGCGGCATACGTCGGCCGCTTCCACGCGCCGGCTCAGTAAAAACAGCGACTGAGAGTAGGACCGGCTTTAAGCTTGTCCTACTCTAGAGTCAGCCGATTTCTTCCGGTTCCCGCCCCAAAAGCTCTAAGATCTGCGCCGCGAGCCGCCGCGCCTGATCGGGGCTGAGGGAGAATCCGGCCGCATTGACGATTCCGTATCCTTCCACCGCGACCGGCGTGGAGGCGGGCGCCGCCAACACCTGGATCACGTTTATTTGCCATTGCGCGGACACGCCCTCCACAACGATCGCCAGCGGCGTCCTGCCGGCGCATCGCTCCCGTTCCTGCGTTCGCGATCTCATGGGATTTTCTTTGCGTCATTATATCGCGACATAGTAGCTTACACCGGACAAAGCTGCCCTTACGTCGTGTACCATTGATCTCAGATGGGAATCCCATTCGTATGAAAGCTTCGCTTCTGGTTCTCGCGTTGCTCCCGCTTCACGCCGCCGATTTGTTGGTCGGCGCCGCGAGCGACCTTGGCCCGGCATCCCAGAAAATCGGACCGGCGGCGTCCAAATCTCTGGGAACGCCAGTCCGCTTCACGCTCGCGTCCAGCGGCGTTCTCGCTCAGCAAATCGCCAATGCGGCGCCTTTCGACGTCTTTCTTTCCGCTAATGCGAGCTACGTGACCGAGGCGGCGAAAAAGGGCTACGTCGATCCCGCCACTGTGACGGTTTACGCGTATGGACGAATTGCGCTGTGGTCGAAGAGCGGAGCCGTGAAGTCCATCGAAGATTTACGCAAACCCGAAATCCTTCACATCTCCATTCCCAATCCCGAGCATGCGCCCTATGGCGTCGCCGCGCGCCAGGCGCTGGAAAACCGCAAGTTGTGGAATGCGGTGCAATCGAAAATCGTGTATGGAGAAAACGTGCGGCAAGCGCTACAATTCGCCGAGAGCGGAAACGCCGACGCCGTCATCACGTCGTGGACTTTGCTTCAGGGCCGCGGCATCCTTCTGCCGCAGGAATGGCACGCGCCGATTAAGCAGACCGGCGGCGTCCTGAAATCCAGCGCGCAGCCAGAAGCGGCACGGAAGTTTTTGAAGTTCTTAACTTCGCCGGAGTGCCGGAAGATTCTCTCGGACGACGGCCTGTTTCCGCCTTAGGGGTCGAGACAGATATCGTCAAACGATCGCCGCGAGGATTCTCTCCAGCCGACTCGCCGCCTCCGGAATCGCCGTCTGAGCCTTCAGATACTCGATCTGTCCCGTCGCCGATTTGCTTTGACTCGGAGTGGCGTGTTGAAAGGCGGTCTTGTAGGCCCGAATCACTTCTTTTTCGCTCACGCGCCCGTTCTTCAAAAGGTCCAGCAGCAGCGCGTCGGGATTGTAGACGCGATCCCAGAAATTCGCGGCATCCTTGCGGCTCTTCGCCTCCGCCATGCACTCGTCTTCGAATGAAACCCTCCGCCCGGCCAGCCAGGCTAGCGCGATCGCGTTCAGACCGGGATATGGATCGAGCGTCTTCAGCTTGTTTCGGGAGTGCTCGTAGGCCCTCGTATAACAATCCAGAGCCTTTCGCAGCAATTGAGTTTTCTTCACGCCGCCTTGTCCGGCTCTGCGCTTGTACATCCCGCCCAACATCGAGAGCCGTTCATTGCTCTCGCCCAATAGCTCGTTCAATCCTTCCAGCCGCCGCTCGGCATCCTCCCAAAGCTCGAGAGCGCGCTTGGCGTCCTCTTTGAAGCAACCGCTCGCGTAGCGGTCCATCACGTTCGCAAGCTGCTCGATCGCCCTCACCGGAGCGAAGGCGTTCTCCTGTTCGATCGCCTCCCGGTAAATGTCGATGGCGTGCTCGAAATCCTTCATGCATTTCAACGCTTCGGCCAGCTCAAATAAAGACTCGCCGTCGCGCCAATACGTCCCCAGCGCGCGCTCCACATCCAGCACCCGGCGCTGCAATCCCGGCAGCTTTTTGTCGTCGGCGCCTTGCGATTCGGCGGCGATGTTCTTCAGCTCCTCGATGCATTCGCGGCGTGCGTAGAACCGCCGCGCCGTCGCAACGTCGAGGTCTTCCCGCGGCGTCAACATGAAATCCGGGTTGCCGTAGCACTGATACGCTCCCCAGGTGTTGTTGTCGCCGAGCGCAAACGCATCTTCCCGGGCGCGCTTCACCGCTTCGCCGAATTTTCCGCCCGCCAGCATCCATCGATAAAACGACCGGGCGAACGTGACCGCGGCCGCGTCGTCCACAGCCCAACCCGCGGCGATCACGGCCTTGACGCCGATCTCGATCAGCTTTTCGGAAATGCTCGCCGCGAACCGATGCGCCGGAAAACCGAGCGGCTGGTCGATCTTACCCAGATGACAGCAATTGATGAACACCAAATCGGGGACCTGGCGGATCTGCTCCACCTCCATCGCCGTCAAAAACGCGCGCCCGGCCGGATCGTCGCTCCAGCGCAGAACCATGCCGCTCCTGGCCGGATCCTTGGCGTTATAGTCGCCGTGCCCGGCCAAGTGCAAAATGCGATATTCGTGCGCGAACAGCGCGCGGACGACATCTGCCGAATCCGCGCAAATCAGCGAATGGGCCGTATAGCGGCGCCTGGTTAACAGATCCGATACGACCCGAGCTTCTTCCTGAGCGCCCTTCAATTCCGGAAGCGCGCTCTGTTTATCGAAGGCGGTGGGATCTCCGACGATCAGCGCATTGTGGTCGCGTGCGCCGCGCGGACCCGCGCGGAATCTTTTCGTCTTCAACTGCCGGACGATCCCCATCCGCACCGCCAGCGGCGAAATTTTCTCGCGCGAGCGCTCCGCCATCAGCTCCCATGGATAGCGGGACGCGGCGGGGTCCACCACCAGCAGCAGATTGGCTTCCTCCGCAGATTGATCCTTCAGCGAATTCGGAATCAGCAGCTCGAACAACGCCGAAGTGGTCGCGCTGTCGTAGGAGGTTTGGGACGTCGCCGCTTCCAGAAGGCCGTTCACCAGCGACGTTTGCGTTTCGGTATCGGTGTTTTCGGCGCGCGCGCGGTCGGTCAGGTTGTCGAATGAGAGCTTCTGCGCGGGTTCCTCGGGCTTCGCCTCGCCACCCTCGATTTGAATCCGGCGCCACCATCCCGTCGCGTACTGATTCACCGTTCGCCGCGACAATCCGCTCGAAAGAGCCCGCATACGGCCGTCGAATTCCACCGACTCCCCGGGCTCCAGCGCATTTTTTAGGGCTTCGGGAAGTGCGCCCGCGGCCGTCGCCGCTTCGATCGCCGCGTCTTCATAGATCTCGATGAACTCGATCTCATCCACTCGCACTTGACCCGAGCTATGGCGCCGCAGCACGCGATTCGCTTCCACCGCGCCCCGAACGATGGCGGTGACGGAATCCGCGACGCTGATGGCCCGCCCACCCGAAGCGCCGATCAGCAGACAGCTCACCGCGGCCGACCGGGTAGATTCATCGTCCGCCGAATCGTTTTCCAAACTGGTCAGCGCGTATTGAAGGCACCCCTCCAGAACCCCCTGCCTGACCGTGTTCGCCGTGATTTCGCCCACTTCGCCCAATCCGATGACGATCGCTCCGGAAGGGTTGCATTCGGTCGCGCGGATCACTTCCACCGTGCCTTTCGGCCCCGGATAGATGTCCATGTGAAAACGCGTGGACAGCCGGCCACCGAGCTGCCGGTCGAGCGCCTCCTCCGCGCTGACGATTCCATCGCCCGCGTAATGCCCCACCACGACAGGATGTCTGGCCTCGCGCAAGTGGCCATGCGTGACTTTGACCTTCAAACTCGGCTGCGCCGCCACGGTCGCCGTTTCACTCCGGACCAAAGCCGCGTTGACCAGATCCGTTTCAGACGGAAAGAAAACCGCCATCTCGCGATCGAGAAGCTTTTGCCGATCCATCGGCGGACGCATGGGCGGCTGAAATTTCGAATCGTATGCCGTCGTCGCGCCGCTGGCGAGGAGCTGCATCAGCGGCGCGGGGTTCGCGATCAGATCGCCATGCGCCGCGTTCAGGTTGTACCACGTTCCGATGTTGGAATCGATTCCCAGCGAGTAAACGATGTCGCCATCGCCCTCCGGGGAATAATCGTTCAATCCAGAAGGCGTGGCGGGCGCGCAACCGGCCACACGCAAAATGCGTCCGCTGGGAATCCGAGCTTCGCGGATCTGCGCGCGCCATTCGCGGCCGGCTTTGAGAAGCTCCAGAGCGGGACTTTGCATCCGCTCCCGCTTCCACGCAGCCGGAGTGAGCATCTCCTCCGGAAGCAAATCGATCAATCCGGGAAACGTTCGGAAAACCGCCGCAATCTCCTCATTCTTCCGGCGTCCGAGTAGCGCCAGCATGCGCACCAGCCGCGAACGTCCGGCCAGTAGACGCGCAATGTTCCAGGAGCCTCCGTTCGGCGCCCCGAGCATCAGCAGCTTGCCGCCGTCTTTCGTCAGTTCGTCCCATCGCTCCGGATGAGCGCGCGCGAATTCCCGCACGACCAGGGCGCCCATGCCGTGCCCTATGAAGTGCGTGGGCCCCGATTTTGCGGGAAGCCATTTCTCCAGCTTTTCCGCGTTTGACGCGATCGATTGACTCCAATCGTAGGCAAAAAGCGAGGTTTGATAGTCGGCCGATAGCGCGTTCAGCAAGCCTTGGTAAACGTCCAGGGCCTCTGCGGGCTCGGCGGACTTTTCCGCCAAATCGTGGAAAGCTCCCTTGCCTAGCTCCGCATAGTTGAGCCAGATCTTGGTCCCGTCCGCCCACTGAAGATGCGTTCCGAAGACGTCGGGAACGATCACCGCGACCGGCGATTTGGGCGCGCGCGGGCGGCTGATGGTCCTTAGCGCGCGCACGGGCTTGAATTCCGGAACGGGAGCACCGGCCGCCGCAGTGAGCCATTCCAACACCTTCGCCCGCGTGCGCTCGTTTTTGAAATAGCTGAAGTGGTTCACCGTCGAGCCCTGGTCCCGGAACTCCCACACTTTTCGCTTCCGGTCCATTCCCGCCGCCATCGATTTCGTGTTCACAACAAAATCGTTGTCTTCCCAGTAATAAGCGCGCAGCGCGTAAGAACCGAGCGTGCTCCAGACGCCGGCTCCCGCAAAGCTGCCGGCGATCACGCCCAGATCGGCCTCGCTCGATCGTCCGCGCGTGTTCAGCAGATGAATGAACGGTGACTCGGGCATCTGCGCCTCGATGCCGGGAATTTTATCGGGATCGGCCCGAAGCTTAATCAATTCGATCGCGGTCGCCTTAAAGACTTCGTAGAACGGGTTTTCGCTAAGGCCGGGGATCAGGCCGATCACATTGAGAAGAATATTCAGATAAGTGTCGAGCCGCCCGGACGCGAGGATGGTTCCCGCGGCGGGGCAGGCGGTTCGCACGAACTTTTCGACCGTCAGCTTCTTTCTCTTCAGCTCCGACGCGAGCCGCTCGAGCAGAGCCGCGTCCAGGCGCCCGGCAAACGCCTTCCGGTCGTCCGCGCTCAGCGCTCCGAAACCAAGCAGCTCTCCAACAAGTCCTCCGCGAGAATGCGTGATCACGTGCAGATTGGCTTTTGGAGGGAGCAAAGCGATCAGATCGAGCGCGTTGTGCGCGGGACTGACGCTCAATGTGGCGTGTTCAAGAGCGAAGATGCGGTCCTCATAGACTTTGAGCAGATTGTGCCACTCGCGCGTTGCCTGTTTGGTTTTCCCGTCGCGCCAGAAACCGCTAAAGCTGCCTTGCGTGCTGGATGCGGTGCCGTGAATGAAGATCAGTTGCGGGCGGGGATCGGCGGCCAGCGGCCGCGCGATTTTTTCCTTGAATGCGCCATCGGCGGCCAAGCGAAACAGGCCCGTATCGAGTTTTTCGTCGAAATGCTTGACGATGAGATCGGCGCTTTTTTCCGCGGCGGCGTCCACCGGGTTGATTCCGAAGACATGGAGCGCTTTCAAAGTCCATTCGGTGGCGCCCCGCCCCGGAATTGCGCCGCGGTCAAGAGCCGTCGGCACGCGCGCCGGGCCCTCGGCTCGCGAGACGCCAAGCTGGTCTCGAAACTGGTCGAGACGCAAATATTCGAACAGACCGGACTCATATTCCACCCGAACAATGGAATCCGGCGGCCCTTCGACGCGCGAAATAATTTCGGGGGCGCCACGGCGGGGCGTCACGATGTCGTGAGCGGCGATGGGCCGGATTTCCAGGAATTTTCGAAGCTCCGGATCTGGAATCCGGGAAGTCGCGATTCCGGGTACAAGTAGGACGATGTTCTCTTCGGGCATAGCAAAGCCGCTAATCAGTTTAGATTACCGGCAAAGTTTGCCACCTTACCAGATCGCGGCGGGGTAATGACTCCGGATCGTGCGATCCGGAGTCACCAGCGGACTTTTTCCATTGACCATGGCTTGCGCGACGATGATGCGGTCGAAGGGGTCGCCGGTCCAATGGACATTTTCCGCCGCAGCCGCGGCTACCTCGGCGAAAGCGTAGTGACAGACGTGGACGCCCCATTCTATTTCGAGCGCTATGAGGATGTCGCGCCAGGCATCCCGCAGCACGCGCTTACGCTCCTTCAGATACTGAAGTTCCAGAATGACCAGTGGCGAAATGAGAAGATCGTCGTCGCTATCGATGGCAGCTTTGGCTTTTGAGGAAAGCGCCTCGATGTTGCCCGCGTACAGGCACACCGCGGTGTACGTGTCGAGGTAGGTCAACGCCCTCGATCCGCGTGGGTCGCTTTGGAATGCAAACGCTTGTCCCACTTGGCCTTCCAGGCGTCCTCATCCCAGGACGGCTCATCGAGCAGGGCCTTCCAGTCGAGCACCGCGTCCGGCCGCTGGGTGACGTGCGCGAACTTGGACGGTTTCCGCTTCATTGTCAGAGCGTATTCGTTACCTTTGTACGTCACAATTACCTCTTCGCCTCGGTTGGCGGATTCGAGAGCCTGGAAAAGCTCTGCCCGGAATGTCGAGGCTGCAAGCGTGCCTTTCATAAGCCCATTGTACAACATAAAGTTATTATTGTACAGTACGGGGGAAAGCTACTTCGCGGCCCCGCCTTCGCTCCCGACGTAGTGCTTCAGGTCCTGCTCGCCCTCGATACAGGCGAACTCCATCAGTTCGAAGCCCGGCTGCTTATTGCGGCCGAAGTCGAACGCCATCTTCCACGGCCGGGTGTAGACCTTCGGATCCTCGATGGTGGCTTCGTAGCGAATGGTGTCGGAGTTGGTAGGCGTGAGCCGCTCCACCACGTGGATGGCGTCGCTATGAAAATTTCCCGCCATGTCGAACCAGGTATCGCCGTTCTGGTTGGTGACATCCACCACCAGCGTGTTTCCTTCCCAATGGCCTCGCGAATCGCCCTCGAACAATTTGATTTGATCCGGCGGATGCGGACGGCCATCGAGAGGAATGATGCGGAACGAATGGAACGCCTCGAAAAAGATGACCACGTAGCCGGGGGGCTGAAAAATCTGGAAGCCGAAAGGGGCGTACATTTGGCGAGGGACCCCAGAAAGCGTGCAGTGCGCTTCGGGATCGCCGAACATGTGGTGTTCCAGCAAATCCTTGCGCTTTTCGGCCGCCCAGGGCTGATACGGAATGTGCCCATCCGGCGGATCGACGATGACGCCCTTGCCCGCGGGTATTCCAAACTGCGCCGTGGGATGATCTTCGATGTCGAACGCCGGCGCGCCGGATTTCGCGTCCCAGATTCCCTGGATATCGGGTTTGCCGTCGGGTAAATGCGTCACGGGACCCGGCGGCGGCCCAACCTGCTTTCCGCGTCCGCTTTGCGCATTGGCCGCCACACCAGCCGACAAAGCGACCGATACGCACGTGACAAGCCTAAGAAACGTCGATGATCTCATTGGGATCGCTCACTTTTTGGCCGCGTTTTGAGGCGCGTTTTGTTTCTTAGACGCCGCTTCTTCCAGATAGATGTGGCACTCGTACTCATATAGTTGAGCGTTCTTCTCGGTGTGGCGATAGAGCGGCGTCCGGATCTTCCACGCCTTCGTGAACACCTTGGGATCGTCGATGGTCGCTTCGTATTGCAGCATGTCGGGTCCGGTGCGCGTGTACCTCTCAGTGAGCTTCAACGCGCCGCTGTGAAAATCGCCGGCGAGATCGAACCAGGTCTGGTCGATATTGTCCGCCACTTCCACGACAAGCGTGTCACCCTCCCAGTGTCCCCGCGAGTCGCCCATCCATAAGTCGAGGTCTTCCAGATGCTTGCTTCCATCCAGGGGAATCGTGCGCGTGGCGTGGTCGTATTCGTACGCCATCAGCACGTATTTCGGCGTCTGAAAAATTTGGAACGGGTAGGGCATGTAGTTAATGCGAGGAACGCCGGGCAGAAAGCATTTGTTCAACGGATCGGCTGTGGCGCGATTTTCGAAGTTCTGCTTGCGCCGCTCCGCGGCTTCTGGTTTATAGGGAATCTTTCCGTCGGCCGGATCCACGACAATTCCCTGCCCCGCCGAAATGCCGCCCGCGGCGCCATGCGTTTCCAGAGCGGAGTCCGCCGTCGTGCGCGCCTGCCAGATCCCTTGCAGATCCGGGTTTCCACCCGTGCGAGGCGCTTTGTAGCCGACGGTCTGGGCGTGAATCGCCGAGGCGGCCAACAGCGCTGCCGCCACAACTAAGGAACGCTTCATGCGAATTACTGTTTCGAGCCGGGTCCGCCGTCGCTGGCCGTGCCCGCGAACATTCTTCGCCCGTCGGCCGTGGTGACGGATCTGGCGGTCATGGTGTTCGAGGAATCTTTGGCGCGGAAGCCCTCCACGGTGACTTCCTCCCCTTCCTTGAGGCTGGTTTTCCGCCAACCGTTGCGATAAAGCCCGTTCGGCGGCGCCGTCTCGCACAGCCATTCCACTTCTTTCCCATCGCTGTCTTTCACCTTGATGTGAAGCCAGGAGTGGGGATTGACCCAGTCCATTTTGACCACCGTGCCCTTCAAAGTGACCGGCTTGCTGCCATCGTATTCGGCTGCGAAGGAATGATGACCCCAGGCGGCGATCGAGCAGAGCAGCGCGGAGGCGATCGCTAAGTGTAACTTCATGAATGAATCCTTTCTTGGATGGGCTGGATCAAGAGTTTTTGAGTAACAGCCCGCAAAACGGAGCGCGCGGGCTGCTTGCTTGGTCGAATTGAGGGCACCCGCGCGCCCTTTGCGGGCTAGATAGAACTCATCATGCCACATTAGGGGCCAAAAAGAGCTCCGCGACGACGTTCCGCAGCCACCGCCCCGCGGGATCCTGGCTGTAGCGCTCATGCCAATGCTGCACGATGTAATACGCCGGCACCTCAAACGGGACGGGCAGAACCTTAATATTGCCGGAGGCCGCGAGATGCCGTCCGAGCTGCTCCGGCAGAACGATCAGATAATCGCCGCTGGTAATAATCGATGCGATTCCCAGGAAACTCGGCACTGTCAGCGCGATTCTGCGGCGAATCCTCCGGGCTTCGAGTGTCTTCTCCACGACGCCATGCCCCGTTCCGGAGGTGGCCACCGCGATGTGACTTTCCACCTCGAACTTTTGAACGGTTAGCGAGTTCCCGATGCGCGGATGATTGCTCTTCACCGCGCAAACGAACTTCTCCTTGAATAACCGCTGCTGGCAGAAACCCGCTCCCATGGGAGGAATAAACCCCACGGCCAGGTCCAGTTCGCCGGATTCGAGCAATCTGGAAGTTACCGGGGAAATTCTTTGCAGATCGATCCCGACCGATGGCGCAATCTTCCTCAGATGCTTCATCAGCTTGGGAATCAGCGTGACTTGCGCAATGTCCGTGGACTGGATCCGGAACACCCGCTCGGAAGTCTGCGGATCGAATACCACGGAGTGCCCAAATGCGGTTTGCAACAGGCTTTCCGCCTGGCTCAAAATGCCGATCAGTTCAATGGCGTGAGGCGTCGGCTCCATGCCGGTGGACGTTCGAACGAACAGAGGATCGTTGAAATGTTTGCGAAGCTTGGCCAAGCTCATGCTGATCGCCGACTGGCTTAGCGCGAGCCGCTCCGCCGCTTGCGATACGCTGCGGGTCCGATGGAGTTCACCGATGATTGCGAGTAGCTTCAGATCGAAATTGGTGACCATCGCGCGGCGCTCAGCGGCGAATCTGCCGGTCACTAACGGGGTGGGTGTAGCTGCGAGCACTCTTGCGACTCCATAATTGCATGCAAAAAGTAGAACCGGTCTGTAGTATATTCCTGAGGAGTGGCGGTGTCAAACGGTTGACGGGAGACTGGCGGGAGTCCGCGGGCAATCCGAGCGGCAGGCGCGCAAAACGGCGCCGAATGCATGCAAATGGAGGAGGACGGAGCCATGAGCGGCAAAACGGGAACGGCGAGTTCGACCCAGACGGCGCGCGCCACGCTGGTGCTTCGCGAAATGATTATCGACGGTCATTTCCGCCCTGGCGAGCGGATTAAAGAGATTCCCCTGGCGATGAAGCTCAACGTTTCCCGCATTCCCCTGCGGCTTGCGCTCGAGCGGCTGGGCCACGAGGGGCTCCTGGAAATCCGGCCCACCCGCGGTTTTGTCGTGCAGAGGTTTTCCACAACCGACATTTACGATGCGATTGAATTGCGCGGCGTTTTGGAAGGCGCCGCGGCGCGCCTGGCCGCCGAGCGGTTGCACGATTCCCGCGATCTTGCTCCGCTCCTGGAGGCCAACGGGGAACTCGAAGCCTTGCTGCGAACCGGGCGGCTCTCGCTCGATAAATTCACCAGCTATATCGAGCTCAACGCGCGCTTTCACGCAGCGCTCATCGATCTTTCGCGAAGCATGATCCTCCGCCGCGCACTGAAACAGGCGTGCGCATTGCCGTTCGCCTCTCCCAGCGCCTTTCTCCTGAAGCAGCACATCTCCACGGCTTCCAAGGATCTGTTTATGATCGCGTTGGATCAACACCATGGAATCGCCGACGCCATCGCAAATCGAGAAGGCATGCGCGCCGACTTGCTGGCGCGGGAACATGCGCGCCTTGCCCGCCGGAATCTCGACACCGCGCTCCAGGATAGGGAACTGCTGAAAGTAGTTCGCGGATCGAAATTAATCCAGCTTTAAGCGTCGGATTCTATCAATTAGCTTGATTTTGGATATCAATTTCCAGGTATCGACTCGCGGCCCAAGTCACGATATTCTGTCGGACGAACCGAGGTCGCTTGAAAGACGCCGAATCAGCGCCAAGGGCAACCCTCCGCGGAGAATCCGTGGCATGGCGAAGCAGCACACGCGCATGGATAGGGGCGCGGGAGGACCGGTTTTGCTTGATCGCAATGGTCGACGAGGCCTCCAGCCATGCCGTGGCCCGCTTTGCTCCGGAGAATTCAACGACCGAAAACCTGATCCTGTTGAGAGCGTACTTGACGCGCTTCGGCCGGCCCGCTTGCTTCCGCACTCATCGCCTGAGTCTCTTTCGCGGCAATCCTAGGCCGGCTCACGGGGCCGCCGCCGGTGACGAGCCCGGCCAGAGCCAGATTCGCCGCGCGTTAGCCGAGTTGGATATCGAATGGTCTCCCACCGGTCCGTCGAATAGCGGCCCGGCGGAGGACTTTTTCAGAGCGGCTTGTAGCGAGTTGGGCCCGCATCTTCAGGAATCCGGCGTCCAAAATCTGAAGGAAGCCAGTAGCTACCTGGAACGAGTGTACCTGCCGCTATGGCGATCGCGGAATGCGAATGCAGCGCTCTTCCCTGACGCTCATCGGCCTCTGCTGGCGGTCCACGACCTCGATTCGATTCTCAGCGAGGTGGAGAGCCGGACAATCTCCGATCAAGGCGCGGTGCAGTTTCACGGCGTGAATTACTTATTGCCCGAGGGCGAGCGGCTTGATGCCAGCGCCGTTGTGGAAATCGAGAAGCGCGGCGATGGCGCCGTATATCTGCGCGCGAGCGGACGCCTTATACAGCTCAAGGAGGGGCCTCCGCGCGAAAAGACGCCTTCCGGGATGAAAATGCGGCCGCGCGCGCCCAAGGTCCAGAACCGCGGATTTAACCGCAATTGGATGCAGAATTTCTTCCAAACGCCGACGCCGCCATTGTGGAGATTGTTGAAATGACGGGCTGACTGGACGCCTTTTTATTTCTTGGGCAGGTTTTTGGGATCGGCCCCCTGCGACTCAAGCGTGTACTTTTCCGTAACGTCGTGCTCGCCTTCCCAGCACGAGAACTCCATATTCCGGTAGTTCGGCGTCATGTTTCGAGCGAGCGTAAACGCCACCGTCCACGGCCGGGTGTACACCTTGGGATCTTCGATTCTGGCCGCGTAATCGATTCGGTTTGCGTCTACGGGCTGGAGACGCTCCACCACGTGGATCTGATCGCTATGGAAGTTGGCCGCGATATCGAACCAGGTGCGAGCGTTTTGGTTCGTATCGTCCACTACCAGCGTGTCTCCTTCCCAGTGGCCCTTGGGATCGCCCGCGAATAAATGCACGGAATCCGCCAGCACGTGCGGACGCCCGTCGGTGGGTATGATCCGGTAGTTGTGCATGTACTCCCAAATCATGACCACGTAACCGGCCGGCCCTTCCGGCTGAAGAATCTGGAATGAGCTCTGCGCCTCCACCATATGAGGGATTCCCGATGTGTAGCAATGCGCGTCGGACTCCTCGATGGTATGGTTCTCGGAAAGGTCGATCTCCTTTTCCCGAGCCCACGGCTGATAGGGAATTTTTCCGTCCGCCGGATCGATGACGATGCCTTTACCCGCATTGACGCCGATTTGTTTGCGAGCCTCCGTGGCTTCAATGGAAAACAGGCCGCCGCCGCGGGCGTTCCAGTACCCCTGAATATCGGGTTTGCCGTTGGCTAGACGTTTCACCGGCCCGGCCGGGACCTCGGGAGCCCTGGGACCGCCGCGCCCACCGCCTCCGCCCCGCCCGCCTTTTGCCGCGCCAGGACCGCCTTGAGGAGCAGCCTGCGGAGCGGCGGGAGGGCCATCCTGCGCTTTCACCTGCGGAGCGGCGGATGCCCAGAAAAACGCGGCCGCCGCGGCCGCTGTCGCCAACCCCAATGAACATTCACTCAGCCGGTGATTCCACAATCGGTTTCGCATTTCAGTTCTTGGCCTCCCGGTGTGGATCGGGCCGCGTTCCTTCGGTCACGGTCGGCCCTTCCAGTTTGTAATTGCACTCGTTCTCGAGGATCTGCGCGTTCTTCGCGGTATTGAGCGTCAGCGGCAGACCGATCTTCCAATCCTTGGAAAACGTCTTAGGATCGGAGATCGTAGCTTCATAGGAAATGGTATTGGGACCGCTGCGCGTGAATCGCTCCACCACGTGCAACTCATCGCTATGGAAATTTCCCACGGAATCGAACCACGTCTTGTCGTTGAAATCCGTGGTATCGACGACGAATGTGTCGCCGTCCCAACTGCCGCGCGAATCGCCTTGCCACAGATCGATATTTTCCAGGTGCTTGCTGCCATCCACGGGAATGTTGCGGACTTCGTGCATGAACTGCGAAAGAATCGCGACGAACCCCGGCGTCTCCACGATCATGAATGGTTCCGGCATATACATCAGACGCGGCACGCCCGGCATGAAGCAATGATTCACGCCGTCGAGCTGTTTGCGATTCGAGTTATTCTTCTTCAGTTGGCCGGAGGCCGCGGGGAGATACGGGATTTTGCCGTTCGGCGGATCGACGATGACGCTTTTGCCGTTTACCTTCGCGGCCTGAATATCGTTATTTACCGCCGCGGGACCGTTCCAGATCCCATTCAGATCCGGCTTTCCGTCGGAAAGCCGCGGCGGATCGTACGCTTTGCCCTTGCTCTGCGCCAGCGCTGTGGAAGGCGCCCCTACGGCGAGGATCAATCCAGCCAGCAGCCCTGCGCCACCGGCAAAATCGCACAAAAATTTCTTCATGACTACTGCTTTCCCGCGCCCGCGGCATTGCCTTCCGACGATCCGGCGAAAAGCCGCTTTCCCTCCGCTGTCTTAATGTTGTTCGCGTTGATCGTGGGCGAACCGTTCTTGGCCAGCGAACCCGCGACGGTAATCATGTCGCCCACCTTCACCGAAGTCTTGTTCCAGCCGTTGCGATAAAGGCCGTTCGGCGGCCCGAATTCGCAAGCCCAATCCTGCGTTTTACCGTCGGGACCCGCTGCCTCCACGTGAATCCAGGAGTGCGGATTCACCAGCTCAACCGAAAGGACCTTGCCAGTGATCGTAATCCTTTTTTCGGAGTCGTATTCGGCGGCAAAGGAGTGATGCGCCAAGAGAGGAGCCGTGGCGGCGAGCAAGCCGACGCCGGCCGCGAGCAACACGAGTGGGGTGTTCTTCATGAAGGTATTTTCTCCAGATCTGGGCTGTTAGAGCATCAATTATTCGGCGGGTTCGCGGTTTGTACCAGTCCGTCTTGAATCCTAAAACGAGATCGGACGCAGTGTCAAGCGCGGTTGTCAGTGAGCGCGGTTGTTATCATTGATTTGGCGAGTATGCCCGACCCCCGGCAGGAAACTGCCCCTATCTCGGAAGCCGTCACCAACAACATTCGCGTGGAGGTTCTGTCGCGCTATTCGCCTGAGCATTCGCATCCTCTCAATGATGAATGGGTGTTTCAATACACGGTCCGGATTACGAATCAGGGGCCGGAAACGGTGCAGCTTGTCAGCCGCCATTGGATCATTACCGATGGATTCGATCACGTCCGCGAAGTGAAAGGTCCGGGCGTCGTTGGCGAGCAGCCGATCCTCGCTCCGGGTGAGTCCTATAAATATTCCTCGTGGTGTCCGCTGAAGACTCCGACCGGCACGATGCGCGGCACATACCGCATGGTGGGCCCGGAAGGGGAGGAATTCGACATCGAAATCGCCCCTTTTGCGCTACGGGCGCGATACGCAGTCAATTAGCGCGCGAAACGTCAACCAGAAAGATAATCCGGACGGCGGCCAATTCACCGGGTGCGCTCCCTTCGCGCCAAGGGAACGCTACGCGGTGAATCGGGCGCTGTCCGGTGGCAACGGGCGCGGCTCCCCGCTTTAGGCGGCGGCGCCGGTTCCCGTTCAAGGCCGGCGCTTATAGAACGCGGCGACCGACCACTCCGCGGCGTATCGCATGGTAGACGAACAGCAACACCACGGCGCCCACCACCGCCACAATCAAGCTGTAAAGATTCAACTGAGTCACGCCGGCGGCGCCGAAAACGCGGAATAACCAGCCGCCGACAATGGCGCCCACAATGCCAAGCAGAATGTCCAGCACCATGCCTTCACCGCGGTGATTCACTAAATGGCTCGCGATGAAGCCGGCCAGCAATCCCAGAACGATCCAGGCCAAAAACGACATATTTAACTCCTGCCGCCCGCATCTCATTGCGAGAGGCGCCGAACTTGGATGAGCAGGTCGTTTGCCAAGCCCCATCGCCCTATAGAAGCGGGACCTTGGGAGCCGTGGCTTCGTGTAAGAAATGGGGTGGCGGCCTAAACCCGGTAAAAAGAAGAGCATCGGCGATAGCCCTGACGGCGCCAGTGGGAAATGGATTCCGGGGCGTTGATAGAGGTATGGTGCAGTTGTACCTTAATGTGCGCGGCCGACGGCGACCCGAATCCGTGGGCCGGTTTGGAGGAGAGTATGTCGACAACTACGGCTGCAGAGCTGTCCGTTCGTCCTTTGACTTTGTCCGATTTGCAAACCGCGGTGGCCGGTGGCGCCGCGGCGTTCCGCTGCCGGCGCCGGCTTCAGCCGGGCGGCGGCGAAGGCGACAAGGTTTTTCCGCCCACGTATATGGGCGCCGTTTACGCAGTCGAGCAGCGGAGAGTTGCCGGGCGCGACCAGCCCGTTACTTGCGTCCTGCTCGATAGCGTGCAGAGCCAGGCGAATCGCATGGAGCAGGCGCTTCAGGACGCGCTCGACACGGGAGAAATTTCTGTGCCGCTGGTCGAGGTGGATTTTTCCGGCATCGACCTTCCTGAGCCTGTGGGAAAGGTGACCAGTCTTCAGGCGCCTCATCGGCTCGCCGATGCGATCCTGCGCGACAGCGAATACGACGGCAAGCGGTTCCGCGAATCGGATATCGCCAAGGCGATGAATCGGGCGACGCCGCTGAATGCGACCCCGATCTACGCTTTGTGCCCGAGCGCGCTGGTGTTCGGGATGTGGGATTCGACGGGCCCGAAGGGAGGGCTGGGGGCGAAATTCGAGCGGGCCGTGGTGTCGGAGGTGATTGGGATCGAGGCAGAGTTCGGTGTGAAGACCGCGAGCAGAATTGACCCGATCATCACCAAGACAAAGGGCATCGTACTCTACCATACCCGAAACGGCGGTTGGACACTCGAAGAGTCCAAAGCCGAAATCGAAAAGGGCAAGCCTGTGAAGCTGGGGAAGGATGGAAAAGTTTCGGAGGCGAATCTTGGTAACGTCACCCCTGGGTTCGGCAAGTACACGAAGGGCGCCGAGGGCTTCGATCCCATAAAGTCAGGTTCTTTGGAAATAGACTATGCGATCCGGGCCGGGCAAGACGGATTCGCCATTCGGAACCGCAGCCTGAGTGAGAGCCAAAGTGCGCGCGAAGGGCAAATCGCGCCCGGTGGTGTGACCATTAAACATGCTGAGCAAGTCACTACTCTCTCGTTGATCTCCCTGCGCCGTCTGAGATTCCCTATCGGCGAATCCAAATTAGATACGGCTGTAGATACGGCGGGGCGAACCGCCCTCGCCGCTCTCGGATTGAGCGCCGCGACTCTCGCGTTTGAGGCGGGAATGGGGCT
The DNA here is from genome assembly GCA_036557165.1 of Bryobacteraceae bacterium. Taxonomy (GTDB): domain Bacteria; phylum Acidobacteriota; class Terriglobia; order Bryobacterales; family Bryobacteraceae; genus Palsa-187. Next base: position 24,111 of record DATBIA010000096.1, on the reverse strand, counting down.
GCGCTCACGCTGTCTGCTGTGGCCCGACGCGCCGATGCATTGGGAACTGCTCGCCGCGCCCGGTAAGCCGCCCGAGATCTTCTCGCTCGATAGCACAGGCGCCAAAAAGCTTCTGGCCGATGCGGTCTCCGAGGCCGAGCGGGCGGGGCTAGTCTGGCGGAAAGAACGCGTCACGCTGAAACCCTCCGCGGAGCTGGTCAAGCTGGTCCGCCTCAGCCAGGAGCAGGCGATTAAGCAAGGCGCCGAGGAGGACTAAAATGCTGACCCTCTGCATCCGGTATCTGACCGGCTGCGCCGTGGCTAGCGACGTGGACGATCGAAGCCGCCTTGAATGGCCTCCTCATCCAGGCCGAGTGTTTATGGCCCTGGCCGCGGCGCATTTTCAAACCGGCGAAGATGCGGCGGAGCGCGCCGCGCTGGCGTGGCTGGAACAGCAGGCGGCGCCGCAAATCAAGGCTCCGGTGTGCGGCGAGCGCACTCCCGTCACGCAGTTCGTACCGGTGAACGACGCGGCTGGCCCTTCGACCGCGCCGATCCAGTCGGCTCCGGGATTTTCGCGCAAGCGCCAACCGAGGGAATTTGCCAAGGCCTTTGTCGGCGATGACGGAGTCTTGCTTCATTGGCCGGAAGCCGACCCAGCGGATCACTTTGCTTCCTTAGAGAAGCTTTGCGGCAAGGTCACCCGCATCGGCCACAGCACATCGCTGGTGCAGATGTGGGCGTCAAATGAAGCTCCCGAGTCGCCGAACTGGACGCCGGACGACGACCGCGCCACCGAGCGTTTTCGAGTGACCGGACCGGGCGCGCTTCGGTATTTGGAACGGCAATTCAATAGGGAGGAGGTCGATCGATACTTCGAACCGAGCGTGTCCCATGCGCCGAATACGAAACGGCGGAAAGGCAAAGTCGGACCGCCGCCCATGCGGCTTCGGCCCGAGTTGTCGATCGCGAAGGGCTACGCGCCGAGCGCGGGCGCGACACCGGCTGAAACGCCCGGAACGGTGTTCAATCCGCGTCTGTTGACGTTCGCGCTGGAGCGCGAAGACGGTCCATACCGGCATTTGGATTTATCGGCGTCGCTGCAGCTAACGGGCAGGTTGCGCGAGTCGTTGATTGAGCATTTGGGCGTCGATATCCCGGAAGTGCTGAGCGGCCATGGGAGCAATGGACGGTCGGAGCGCCCGCACATTTCGATGTTTCCGCTGCCGTTCGTAGGGCGAGAGCATGCGCATGGCGGAATTCTGGGCGTCGCCGTAGCGGTTCCGCGCGAGATCGACGACGCGGATCGTCAAAAGCTTCTCGCCGCTCTGGGGAAAGTGCGGCAGGAAGGGTTGAAATTGGGAGCGTTGGGAAAGTGGCGGCTGGAAACGCCAGCCGGCGCAGCGTGGCGCGAGACGTTGCGAGATCGCGCTTGGACCGGCTATCCTCGCGGCGCCCGGCAATGGGCAACGGTGACGCCATACGTATTCGACCGCCACGCCAAGTCCAAGGAAAAAGCCGCGTATCAGGCTGAACTAGCGGATTCGATCCGGCAATCGTGGGAGAGGGTACGCCATTCGGATGCGGTCACGGTGGACGTTGCCGTGACACCGGTGTCGGCGCATTTGGGAGCTCCGGCGGCGCACGAATTTCCGCGGCTGCAACGCAAGGACGGAAGCGAGCGCCGTCACACCCACGCGATCCTCATCTTCAGCGAGCCGGTGGTTGGCCCTGTGCTGCTCGGCGCGGGCCGGTTTCGCGGATACGGGCTTTGCAAGCCTCTGAACGAGGAGGGCGCGTGACGGACTTTCCGACCTTCTTCAAAGCGCTTTGGACCAACGAACCGTTTCCTTGGCAGGCGATGCTTGCGGAGCGGGCGGCCGAGGCCGATTGGCCAACTCTGATCAATCTGCCGACCGCGAGCGGCAAAACCGCTTGCCTCGACGCGGCGGTGTTCGGACTGGCCGCTACGGCGGGCCGCAGCGTCGAGGAACGTCTGCCTCGGCGCATCTGGTTTGTCGTGGATCGACGAATCGTTGTGGATGAAGCTTTCGAGCGCGCGCGAGCGATTGCATCCAAGCTCGCGGAGGCCGACGAAGGCCCGCTAAAGGAGGTTGCGGAAGCGCTGCGCTCGCTTTCAGGCGGCAGGCAGCCGCTCGCGGTCGCGCGCCTGCGCGGCGGCGCCTGGGTGTCCAAGGGCTGGGCGCGGCGGCCGAGCCAGCCGGCGATCGTTTGCTCCACCGTGGATCAGATCGGATCGGCGCTGCTGTTCCGCGCCTACGGCCATAGCGACGAGACCGCTAGCATCTACGCCGGGTTGACGGCACAGGATAGTTTGATCGTGCTGGATGAGGCGCATTGCGCGGTCCCGTTCATGCAGACGCTGGAAGCCGTGGCTCGATATCGGGCGGCGCCGTGGGCCGAGCGGGCGATCAAGGCTCCGTTCCGCTACTGCATTATGTCCGCGACGCCGCCGGAGGATGTCGCGGAAGCGGCGATCTTTCCGGCGGCTGCGGAACGCGCCGCGGCGCTGGATCATCCGTTGCTGGAAAAGCGCATAGAAGCGCGGAAGCTCGCCGCGCTGGAAAAGCCGGTGAAAGGGGACGACGAGAGATTTGCGTCGGAGACGGCCGAACTTATTCTGAAATTCAAAAGTGCCGGCAAGCTCCGGATCGCAGCGATGGTCAATCGCGTGGCAATCGCAAAAAACATCGCGAAAAAGATCGCGGAGGAACTGCGCAAGAAGGTCGCCGATGCCGCGGATGTGGTTCTATTGACCGGCCGCATGCGGCCCCTAGAGCGGGATGCGCTGGTGGACCGGTGGACCCCCATCCTCAAAGCCGGAGCGACGGAAAATCCGGAGAGGCCGGTGATCGTCGTCACGACGCAGTGCCTGGAAGTGGGCGCCGATTTCAGCTTCGACGCTCTGGTGACGGAGTGCGCGAGCCTGGACGCTCTCCGGCAGCGTTTCGGACGGCTCAACCGTCTTGGCGGGCCAGGAGAATCCGCGGCGGCTATCCTTATCCGGGAGCGCGACGCGAAGGCGAACGCGGATGCCGATCCGATTTACGGTAAGGCGATCTACGAGACCTGGACGTGGCTCAAAGAATCCGGGGAGGTTGAGGTTGATTTTGGGATCGCGGCGATGGACCAACGCGTCGAGGCGCTGCGGGCGGCCGACCTGCCGAGATTCAAAAGACTGCTCGCGCCCTGGGCGGACGCGCCCGTTCTGTTGCCCGCGCATTTGGATCTGCTGTGCCAGACTTCTCCGCGCCCCAAGCCGGAGCCCGATGTATCGCTGTTCCTACATGGGAAAGGCCGGTCCTCGCCCGAGGTGCGCGTGGTTTTTCGCGCCGATGTGAAGGGCGAAGATTCGGATATCGATGTGTTGTCCATCGTGCCGCCGACAAGCCTTGAGATGTTGTCGGTCCCGTTGGGCCGATTCAAAGCATGGCTTTCGGATCGGGCGGCGGACGATACCGACGGCGATGTGGAGGGACGCGAAGAAGACGACAGCGCCGATTCGGGCGGGCCGGCGGTATGCCGGTTTGCGATTTGGCGGGGACGCGAGCGCTCCGTCGTGACGGACGAGGCGAAACGCATACGGCCGAACGATGTCGTGGTTCTGCGAGCTTCAAAGGAAGCAATGGCGGAGTTGGGACAGCCGATTCAAGATCCGGACGGCTTGGGACCGGGGCGCCTCGATCTTGCGGAGCGGGCATTTACGCGGGCGCGCGGACGCGCAGTGCTGCGCGTGCATCGGGACGTGCTCGGGCCGTTGCGCGGTCACGAATCGATAGACGAGCTGCTTGCATTGGCGGAATCCGATCCGGGACGGGATGAAGTGGAGGCGGCCCTAGATGCCGTTCTGGACGAGGATGACGCGGCGGCATTCCTAGCCCCATGGCTGAAAGAAATCATCGTGAATTTGCGAAAGGGTGCGCGCAAAAACGAGCATTCCGACGGCGGCCTGATTCTAATCGGCGCAACCAGGCCGGGCGCCTTCGACGCGGATGCGGAAGACGACCAGTTCGCGGACGAGGAAGATCTCAGGTCCCAGGCCGGGAAGCCCGTTTTACTGAGAGAACACACGGCCGCAGTGGCCGGATTTGCCGACGAGTTCGCCGCGCGTTGCGTCGAGGATGTCTTCCGCGAAGCCATTGTGGCTGCCGCCGAAGCTCACGATTTGGGAAAGGTCGACTGGCGGTTTCAGTTGCTGCTTCACGGTGGAGACGAGACGAAACTGTCTTTGGGCGAGCCTCTGGCGAAATCGGCCGATCTCCCCGAACGGAAAGGACGGCGCCGGGAAATCGAAGAAGACGCCAGGTTGAAGGGCTTCCGACATGAGTTTTTTTCGATGCAGCTTGCGGAGCGTTTCGGGTTGATTCCGGCGAACGACGACGCGCGGGAGCTTGCGCTGCACCTGATTGCGAGCCATCACGGCTATGCGCGTCCGTTTGCTCCGCCCGTGGTTGACAAATGGGTCGCGGAAGGCCGGGGGGGCGAACTTTGCCTGAATGCGCTCGGGTTTGAATGTTCGCTGAGCGCGGAGGAGCGGAGGGATCTGAGGCCCGCGCACTCTCTCGATTCGGGCGTCGCGGAGCGCTTCTGGAAATTGACCCGGCGATATGGCTGGTGGGGTCTGGCTTATCTGGAGGGCGTCCTTCGGCTATCGGACTGGGAGGCGAGTAGAATGCGTGGAGGGCCGGCCACGTCCACGAGCGTTCAACTGGGTACAGGAGCGCGCTCCACGCCTGGGCATCGCATTGAGCTCGATGCGCTGGACGGCGCGAATCCGCTCGCTTTCCTGGCGGCGCTTGGAACGTTGCGCCTCCTGACGCGAGCGCTCCCGGAATGCGCGCCGCGACTGAGTTGGGAGCAGCGACTCGGGGCATGGCGTCCGGTGTTGTGGACCGCGCAGCCGCTTGAACCGGCGCGGATCTGTGAGATTTTGATTCAGCGCGGACTCGATATCAAAACGATGTTCACAGGGGATCTGCTGGCCGCCTCGGTTTCAGTGAGTCCCAAAAACAAGAAAGGCGAAGCCAGTTGGAAGGACAAGCTGAAATTCCCCGTCGAACATTTCAGAGAGTTCTGCCGCATGGCTGGGCGATCGCCATCGGTTTTGCAGGAATTCGCAGCGGCGTGGGCGGGCGAAACCGCTCCTAACGTCGAGGACGACAAGGATCTCGCATTGCGAACCGGTTTCGATTTCACCGCGGGACAGCAAGCGTTCATAGGGATGTTGCGCGAATTGAAGGAGACTTGCACCGCGGCGGATGTCCAAAAGTCGCTGTTCACAGGTTGGCGATACTCCACCGGGGCGGTATCGATGCGCTGGGACACGCAGGATGAAAAGCGTCAATACGCGCTTCAAGCTTCCGATCCGACAAAGTCGGAGAATCCACCGGCGGCGGACCGCGGTGCAAATTTTTTGGCCGCTGAGTCCTTGCCGTTATTTCCCATGACCCCAAACAGGGGCGCGGACCAAGCGGGCTTTGAGGGCAAGGGAGACGGACGTTCCTGGACTTGGCCGATCTGGACCCCACCCATGGGCTTAGACGCCGTTCGTTCGCTGCTGACCTCGCCGTTGGTGAATCGCGGCGGCCCATGGCCTCCCGAGGCACGGCAACACATTGGGGTCTCGGCCGTATTTCAATCGCGGATAGTGATGCCTTCCGGCCGGTATCGCTGTTTCACTCCGGCTCGAAGCGTGTGAGGCCGTCATGCGAACGTCTTATCTGGTCTGCTACGACATTTGCGACGACAAGCGGCTCCGCAAGGTGTTCCAGACCATGCGGAGCTATGGCGATCATTTGCAGTACTCGATCTTCGAATGCCAGTTCACCGCCACGGATTTGGCTCGGTGCCGGGCGGAGTTGTCGCAGATCATCCATCACCAGGAAGACCAGGTGCTGTTCGTGAACCTCGGGCCGGCGGAAGGGCGCGGAGATCGCGATATCGTGGCGCTCGGAAAACCGTACACGACGCTGAACGCGCCGTGCATTATCGTGTGAGGCTTTATGGGCGCACTGCCGATTCCGATTGAAAGCGCGCGAAAATTGCCGGACTATTTGCCGGCGCGCATGGTGAACGAATACGCCTATTGTCCAAGGCTGTTCTTCTATGAGTGGGTGGACGGGCTGTTCGCCGAAAACGTCCATACAGTGGAAGGCGCGGTTCAGCACCGGCGCGTCGACGAAAAAGCCACGCCTCTGCCCGAGTCCGGCGATCTACCTGAGGAGATCCACGCGCGATCCGTGACGCTTTCGAGCGAGCGCCTACGAGTGATCGCCAAAATGGATCTGGTCGAGGCGGAAAACGGCGTCGTCACTCCCGTCGATTACAAGCACGGCGAGCCGCGCAAGGGACGCGACGGGCTCGAATTGTGGCCTTCGGACCGGGCGCAGTTGGCCGTCCAAGGGATCGTTCTTCGCGATAACGGATATCGATGCGAGGAAGGGATCGTTTATTACCGCAAGACGGGGCAGCGGGTGCGCGTTGCCTTCGATGACGCGTTAATCGCAAGCACAGAGGAGCTGATTCGACAGGTGTGGGCGACAGCGGAACTCGGCGAGATCCCGCCACCGCTGGTGGATTCGCCGAAATGTCCCGGATGCTCGTTGGTGGGGATCTGCCTCCCCGATGAAACGCTGCGCGCCGCCGCGGGGAATCGTGACGCCGCCGAGCAACTGAGCCTTTTCGAGGGAGCGCCGCGCAAGCCGGTCAAGGGGGAAGTGCGAGCGCTGATGACGCCGCGCGGCGAATTGCGTCCGCTGTATCTGAATACGCAAGGCGTGCGAGTGGGGAAATCGGGCGGGGTTTTGCAGGTTCGCGAGAAGGACGCGCTGGTGCAGGAGGTGCGAATCGGAGAGATTTGCCAGGTCAGCCTGATGGGAAACGTGCAAATCTCGACGCAGGCGGTGCAGGCGCTGTGCGAAGCGGAAGTTCCGATCTGCTATTTTTCGACCGGCGGCTGGTTCTACGGGATCACTCTCGGCGTAAACGAGAAGAATGTATTCCTTCGCCGCAGCCAATTCCGCTTTGCGGACCAGGATTACTTTGCGCGCGGGCTCGCGCGGCGTTTGGTGAGCGGGAAGATTCGGAATCAGCGGACGCTTCTGCAGCGCAATCATGTGGAACCCGACCGCAACACGCTGGCAGGCTTAAAAGAAATGGCCGACCGCGCCGAGGAGGCCGAATCGCTGCAGGAGCTGCTCGGAATCGAAGGGAACGCGGCGCGGCTGTATTTCGGAGGCTTCGCCGGGATGATTAAGGCGGACGATGAGGGCGGAGGAGAAGGAAGCGCGCGGCCGGAACAGTTGCCGTTCGATTTTGAAGGGAGGAACCGGCGTCCTCCACGCGATCCGATTAACGCGCTGCTGTCGCTCGGTTATAGCATGCTGGCGAAGGACCTGACGATCGCGTGCTATGCCGTCGGGTTCGATCCCTATATCGGCTATTACCATCAGCCGCGATTCGGGCGCCCGGCGCTGGCGCTGGATCTTATGGAGCCGTTCCGGCCGCTGATCGCGGATTCGGCGGTGCTGACCGCGGCGAATACAGGGATGGTGACGCCGCGCGACTTTATCCGAGTGGGTGGATCGGTGGCGCTGACCGCTTCCGGGAGAAAGGGATTTTTCCGGGCATATGAGCTGCGGATGGACACTTTGGCGACCCATCCCCTGTTCGACTATCGGGTGAGCTACCGGCGGATGCTGGAGATTCAGGCGAGACTGCTCGCGCGGGTGCTGGAAGGGGAGATTGAGGCATATCCGGTATTTACGACGCGGTAACGGTGCGCGAGCGGTGGGGGTGTAGCGGAATCCCGGGGACCGCTCGCAGAAAGGTAGCATGTTGGAAGCGCGCGATTTAGGCGGCTGTCGAAACCGGCGCCACGCTGAATTCCGCGTTTGCGGACCGGTGCGCTCGCGAGGGCGCGATTGTTCCTTGAAAATTGAATAGGATGAGAGGTGGGCTATTTCCGCGAGCACGTGCTCGCGGCCCCATTGAAGCACAAAGACTCGCTCGGAAGCCTACGTCCTGAGCGGTCATTTCCGCGAGCACGTGCTCGCGGCCCCATTGAAGCTCGGAGTACCCCGCTAGTCTCGCAGATTCTTTCGGACATTTCCGCGAGCACGTGCTCGCGGCCCCATTGAAGCGCATGTCCGATCACTCCGGAAGGTAGGATCATCGCTCCAGCAGAAGGCTAAACACGAGAATCGCCAACACTACCGACGTGACGCAGATATAGATCCCGTCGCGCTCCGCCGCGAACGCGAATAGCGAAAAAACGACGCGAGCGATGGGAGTCGCAATCAGGAACAGAAGACCAAGCTGGATCACCCCGCGGCAATCCAGTCGCGCGGCCGAATCGAGAGTTCCGCGAATGCTGCGATAGGCGGGCGCCACCGGCTCAAAATCGTGGAACGAAACCGGCTCGTGGCCGTGCCGGTGAAGCAGGCACACGGCGCCGAGGAACACGATCGCGGAGGAAAGCAGCACGCCGAATCGCAGCAGCCGTCCAATGGCTCGCTCCATTCAGATGGTTCCTCTCATTCCGCTGTAGATCATTTCCACAGCCATGACGGCCACCACGGCGCCGAACACCCACCTCAGCACCTTGGGACGGGCGCCGATCAATTCCTTCGCGCCGATGGCCGAGCCCAAAAGCACTCCGAGCATTACCGGCATGGTGAGATCGGGAACCACCCAGCCGCGGCGAAGGTAAATGCCCGCGCTCGCGGCGGCGGTGACTCCGATCATGAAATTGCTGGTCGTCGTGGAGACTTTAAAAGGAATCCGCATGGCGCTATCCATGGCGATCACTTTGAGAGCGCCGGAGCCGATCCCCAGCAATCCCGATACGGCGCCCGCAATCCACATCAGGCCAAGGCCGGTTTTTACGCGGCGCACGCCGTAGGACTTCGAGCCTCCGGCAGCCGGGTAAGCGCCGCCGAGCTTCAGACGCGAGGCCAGCCGATCGGATTCCGCGTCTCCCGCTTCTTTCTCACGATGCCTAGCCGATTGCCAGGCCGAATAGAGCAACACCACGCCGAAGATAATGGCCAGAGCCGAAGTCGGAATTTTGCCGGAGAGGAAGGCGCCGAAAACCGCGCCCAGAGTAGTCGCAATTTCCAGAAACATCCCGATGCGGATGTTGGTGAAACCTTCGCGAACATAAGCGGCGGCCGCGCCGGAAGAAGTGGCGATCACCGAGACGAGGCTCGCGCCGATGGCGTAGCGAATGTCCACGCCCAACAGCAGCGTGAGAGCGGGAGTGATCACCACTCCTCCGCCCAGGCCGGTCAACGCCCCAAGAAAACCGGCCAAGGCCGAAATCAGGAATACCAGTGGCGCGAACTCGATCAGGTTCATTTAGCGGCGCCGCCGGCTTGCCGCGATTGCGATCATGGAAGCGAAAAGCGTTAGAGCGGCCCCGGCAAACACGCTCCATGGCCGGTACCGCATTTCCAAAATGTGCCGTCCGCCGTCGACCATCACTCCCCGGACGCCTCCGTACGCTTCATAAATAGTGGCGCGCCGTCCATCGACGGTAGCCCTCCAGCCGGGAAACCAGGTGTCCGTAAGGATCACCATTCCGCGGCACTGAAGATTTGCCGCGATCCGAACGTAATTGGGAGTATGAAGAGGCATTTGGACATCATCCCCCCCGCCCGAGCAGGCGCCGAAATCCGGGTTCGTTCCCGCGGGCAAAACAACAGCTCGGCGCGGACTGATTCCCGGCGCGCCAGCCGATACGGATTGGTGGACGCTCCAGGCTCGGGGAAATGCGGATGTATTTTCGAACACCTTCAGTCCACTTCTGCCGGTGAAAACATCCTTAAAACCAGCGGCTGGAGCAGTCTTTCCCAAGTAATACCTGATGCCGAAGAAATTCTTGGCGGCGGGCGAGAACAGATCCATATTCCAGATGTTCAAAGTGGCGCTGGCGGTGTAGGCATTGAAGGTTTCGATGCCGTACCAGTCGCCGATATTGTAGGGGATCGCGTTGTCGTCATACTCGATGCGCGTTGCTACGCCGCGATCGCGGATATAATCGACCAGATCGCTATGCTCCGATAAGGGGTGAAGGAAGCGGCTTTGCGCCGGCTCGTAGCGGTTCGCAAACGGATAGAGGCTCACATTACCCAACTCAAAGAGCGCCAGGCCCGTCAGGCAGATCGCGCCGGCCTGAGAGGAAAGCCCCCCGCCTCGCCAGCCCGCGAATAGCGCCGAAGCAAGCGCGGCTGCGATGGCGGGAATCATGAAACGGTCGTCCGTTCCAGCTTGAATTTTCGCCGCGAACACAATGAAAGAAATGGTGGATATTATCGCGGCAACCGTTGCCAGAAGCCACCCGGCGCGCCGGGACAAAGAGGCGTACTCGGGGCGCGGAAGCAGGTCGGCCGCATAGGCTGTGAGAGGCGCAAGTCCGATAGAAAACACCAGCGAGCCCGCTCCCGGCACACGCGCTTTCTCCACCAGAGGGACCAGCGAGTAGAGAATTCCGTGGAAGAGGCTGTTCGGGCCGAGGCAGAAGAATACCCCGCCGAGAGCGATCATAGACAGCCATCGAACATGCCGCTCGCGCCAAGCCAGGATCGCGCCGAGAATGCCGAGCGCGAATGCTACGATGCCGAAGTACAGACCGAACCCGTCCAGGTTTGGAACAAATATTCCAAGCAAGGACAATGGCTTCGCCGAATATTCCTCGTGTATCACGTAAGGAACGGTTTCATTGAACTGGATCGGGTTCTGCGTCCCGACCCAGCGGACGGAGCGGCGTCCGTACTCGGCTGTGGGGATGGTTTGGAAGGCGCTCGTGAGCGCGGCCATGACCAGCGATACGGCTGCTAAGCGCGCAATGTACCGGTCGACCTTCCCTTCGCGGATGCAGAGCCAGATCCAGAGGCCGGCGGCGGCGATGGTCGCAAACAGGTTCATCTGGTGATGACCGGCGAGCCAGCCGAAGCCGAGAAAGAATCCGGAGAGCACGGCGCTGGCAAGGGGCCGTTCACCCCGCTCGGCCCGGAAGAGGTAAAGGAAAACCAGAGGCGTCCAAACAGCGCCATTCACCATTTGAGGAGCGACGGTCGCGGCAACGTATCCGCCGAGTCCGTAAACGCAACCGGCGAGAATCGACGCCGCGCGCGACCGGCCCAGATCGCGCGCCAGCGCATAGCAGGCCAGCGCAGCGAAATACCGCGTGAGAACGAAATACCAATGGAGCGCGGATTGGCGAATCCAGCCGTGTTTCAGCGGCCAAAGGAAGAGCAGCCAGTTGGGCGGATAGGCCGCGCCCGGCTGAGCTTGCCCCACCAGGGGCTGGCCGAACCAGCCATTGGGATCCCACAAAGGAAATCGCCCGGCGTGCCACTCGCCCGCCTGAAATTGCAGCCATGGCAAGTCGAGATTGGCGGCGTCCGGCCCTTCGAGCCAAGTGAATTGGTTCGTGAGCACGAGCTTCCAATAGAAGAGAACGACGATGAGGAACAAAAGCCCGGGGCCGAGGAGGCGATGGGATGCCGCGCGCAAAGTGCAATGATATCGAACGCGCAGCCCATCAATCGAATCGAAAAACGATAATGGCCGTCGTGTCCTTCACGCGTAGAGCGAATCGCTCCGCCACGCGGAAGCGGAAATTTCCATTGGGGTCCTCGCCCATGAAGACCACCATCGGATCCAGTCCACGAACCAGATCGGCGGTGTTTCCGCCCACCGACACCAAAACACCGAAAAATGGCGGGCCAGGCGGGACAGGCAGCGCGGGCCGCGGAGCGGGAGGAAGCGGATTTGGAGGCAAAGTTCCCGTTCCGAAAAATCCCGCCGTCGCCAGGGGCTTGATCCGATCCGCCGTCAGCGCCGGCATGGCGCCCAGCGGCGCGAAGGTGTCCGCATAAGGCGTGGTTTGCAGGACGAGTGCATAGGGCCCGCAGTGTCCGGCCGCATGTAAGAACGAGTACGCCCGCGAAACCGCGTCAAACGTGTTCGGTCCGTAAAGCACACCGGGGACCGAAGGCGCGAGCCGGGCGACTCGAATGACCGTGATCGGAGGCGACAGCGGCCCTACGATCGCGGATTGGCCGACGGGCGCCGGGTGGATCCCCTGATTCAATAGACCCGTGTCCGCCGGCGACCCCCGATGAAGGGCCAATGAGGACGTGAACAGATTGGCGTGGCGAATTGCGTTCGCGCCTTGAAAGACGATCAGGTCCTCCGCCTGAGCGAGCGTGTTGGCGGCTTTCGTCGCCAGCGTCACGGCGGTGCTATGGCCCAGGCGCCTGAACTCGCTCTCTTCCTGGCGCACCTGCCGCGCCGTCAGCTCGAATTCCACGTAGTATTCGTTCAGCGGCGTGGTGACGTCGTCGGCTACGGTAAGGATCGGATTGGGACGCGCCGCCGTCGTGTATGAATCGGCCGGCACGCTTGCGGTTTTGGGCGGGACGGCTTTCTCGGGCAAGAATCGCGCGCCAATGCGCGTACCCTTGATCTCCAATTCGACTGCCTTGTCGATGCGCTCCCAGACTTCGGCGCCCCATGGAAGCTTCGACCTGTCCCATTCGATCTGCGATTGGCGGTCCGGCTGGGCGCCTTCCGACGGCCCCTGCTGTGGAGTCGGAGTCTCATTTACGTGGGCCGGAGTCACAGCAGCTTCGCCGCGATGACCGGTGTAATGTGGTTTCCTCCCGATTCGCCTAACGCGGCTCCGCATCTCGGGGGTGGACAAAGCAGGGAAATGGCCGAGCTTTAAACGATTGAAAACAGGCGCGGGTGGACGGGTGTCGCCTATCCGTCTGGTGAGATCGACACCTTTACCGGTGAGCCGTCGTAGTCCACATTTCGCGTCCTCGGTTCGTCTACAATTCCGGTATGATGCGTGGCCTTGCGCTGGCGCTGATCGCCTGTTCATTCCGGGCGCACGCGTCCGGGCAAACGCCCGCCGCCCAGCCCGAGGCTTATGCCCGCATCGAAGGGCAGGTGCTGGGCGAGCCAGCCGGCCTTCCCTTGCGCCGCGCGCACGTTACGCTCCGGCCACTTGAAAGCGGTTTGGCCGGCGCCACCGCCGAAGCCGACGACAAGGGAAGCTTCCTGTTACGCGGCATAGCGCCGGGCCACTACAGCCTGATCGCGGATCGCGACGGATATCTCGCCTCCTCCACGTTCACCGCTGGAGGCCTGCGAGAACCGGCCGCGTTCTACATCGGCTCGGGCGACCATGTGACCAGCGTCGAGTTCCGCTTGCTCCCATGGGCGGTGTTGTCGGGGCGAGTCCGCTTCGACGACGGCGAGCCGGCGGGCAATACGCGCGTCGATCTCTACCGCGAGTACTACTCCCGCGGCCGCCACACATTCGGGGTCGCCGCCAGCGCCCTCACCAATGATCGCGGCGAGTATCGCGTGTTCGGATTGCAGCCTGGAGCTTACTTTCTGGCGGCTACTTACGCGCGCCAGACGCCGCCCGGGTACGTGGAGCAGCCGCGCGTCGATTCCGGCGGCCACGACCTCCCCGCCACTGGTTACACCACGACTTTCTATCCCAACACCCCCAAGCTCACGGAATCAATCCCGGTGCGCCTCGACTACGGCCAGGAACTCGAAGGCGCCGATCTGTCGCTGATGCGGGTCCGCAAAGTAAAGATCCGAGGCCGGGTCACCAGCGGCGTGAGCGGTGTCGCCCTGACGAACGCGGGCATCACTCTCGCGATCGCCGACAGTTCGGGGTTCGCCACCATCGCCACGCCGGCGCGCCCTAGTTTCGACCGCGAAGGCAACTTCGAGCTCCCCGATGTTGCGTCCGGATCGTATATCGTCCGCATCGACGCGACCGATACCGGAATCGCGTTGTCGGGCCGTACGCCGCTTACTGTGTCGAACGACGACATCGACGGCCTGGAGCTGCTTGCGGCGCCGGTTCTAACCTGGCCCGGCCGAATCCGAGTGGACGGCGACAAGCCGCTGCCCAGGAATCGCTCCATCCGCATGACCCTGGAGCCTCGAAGCGACGCCGGCGCGGCAATTCAGCCCACGGTGAGAGGAACGGATTTCAGCGCCGATGTGGCGCGCGATGAAATCTACGACGTCTTCGCCGATAATCTCCCCGGCGATTTCTATATTTCTAGCGTGCTGATCGGCGGGACGGACGTGCGCGCCTCCGGTTTGTCGGGCAATCTCGCCTCGGAAACGCCATTCGACGTCGTTATCGATTCGCGCGGCGGAAAATTATCGGGCCGCGTGTTTGGGGCGGATGGAAACGTCTGGAGCGGGGCGAATCTGATGCTGTTGCCCGAAGATCCGCTCCGTCACTTGCAAAACTATCGCCCGGGCGCCGCGGATCAGTACGGGCAATTCGAGATCCGCGGCATTCCTCCGGGCAGCTACGCGTTGGTGGCGTGGCTGGATGTGGCGCCCTGCGATGTCTATGATCCCTCCGATTTCGAAACCTGCCGGGCCGCCGGAATGGGCATCGCCATCGAGCCGGCGGAGGATAAGAACGTCGTGTTCATGGTTCCGGGGAAGCCGTAGCGCCGCTAAATGGCGCTGAACGCCAGGCGGAAGGTCGCTCCCTTTCCACGCTCGGACTGCACCCAGATGCGGCCTCCGTGAGCTTCCATAATCCTGCGGCATAACGCCAGCCCGATTCCAGTCCCTGGAATCTCGGCCCCATGCAGGCGTTTGAATGGGGCGAAGATCTGATCGTGGAATTTCGGCTCTATTCCGGCGCCGTTGTCTTTGACGGCGATAATCCATTCTCCCGGCGAAGAACTCTCGGCTTCGATCCGCACAACGAGAGGCTCATCCGGCTTCCGATATTTCAAAGAATTGGAAAGCAGGTTTTGACATACCAGGCCAACGTGAGCGAAATCTCCCCAAACGGAAGGCAAATTCTTCGCGATCTCGACCTTGGCGTCCGCTTCGTCGATCTGCTCGCGCAGATTGGCCACGGCCCAATCGACCGCTTTCCGCAGATCGACGGCTACTTCCGGACGGCCTTCCCGGCCTACTTGCGAATACGCAAGCAGGTCGCGAATGAGCACCCGCATCCTTCCCGTTCCATTCACGATATGCCCGATGTAAGTCCGCTGCGCTTCCGTTAAAACCGCATTCAGGTCCTGCGCCAGCGCTTCGGTGAAGGCGGTTACGGCTCGGAGCGGCTCCTGCAAGTCGTGGCTCGCGGCGAAGGCGAACTGCTGCAAGTCTTCGTTCGACCGCCGCAGCTCGTTGTTTGCGATCTCCAGTTGTCGTTTGGCAAGACCCAGCGATTTCTCCGCTTCGTGGAGCCGTAGCATCGCCTTGACAGTCGCCACCAGGACATCCGGGTCCACCGGCTCCATGAGATAGGCATCGGCGCCCGCGTCCAGCGCGGCCGTGGCATGCGATGGAGTCAGGGCCGAGGCCGAAATCTGTATGACGATGATGGGCGATTCCTGATGAGTCCGCTTTAATCGGCGGCACACCTCGATCCCATTCAGATCCGGCAGGTGAACGTCCAGCAGGATAAGGTCCGGCCGGTGCTTCTCCGCCAGGTCCAGAGTCTGTTTCCCAGTGCTCGCATCTAAGACGCGAAAACCCGCCGTGGAAAGGATCCGCGTGCGCGCATACCGCGCCGCCTCGTGATCGTCGACGTTGAGAAGAGTCGAGGTTTCCATCTATTCGTCTCCTGCTTCCCGTTTGGCCGGGTTCGAGAACTCCGGCTCCGCGGCAAATAGCGTTTCGTCTAGCAGCGCCTGGCGAATCGCCAGCAGCGCGCCCTTCCTATTGAGCCCGGACTTGGGCAGCACTGCCAAATGCCTTCCCGCCAGGCGATGAAGATCCGCTTCCGTCATGTTCTTCGACGTATGAATCACCACCGGGATGTCCTTTGTAATGGGATCCGCTTTCAGCTCGTCCAGAACTTCGAATCCGGTCCGTCCGGGCATCATCAGATCGAGAACGATCAGTTGCGGACGGTCAAAGCGGGCCCGTTCCGCAGCCTCGAGCGCGTCGGACTCGATGATTCTGCGCGCGGTATGGCCGAACATTTGCCGGCAGATGTAGCGCGCGGTTTCCTCGTCGTCCACGATGAGAATCGGGCCTCCACCAGGCTCTTCCACGGCGGGAACCTGAGAGCTTCCGGCCCTTGCCTCTCGCTTGGCCGGAACCCGCAGAACGAAAGTGGAGCCCTCTCCCACCTGGGTGTCTACTTCGAGGGTTCCGCCAAGCAGTCCGGCAAGTTTGCGCGAAAGAGAAAGGCCCAGCCCCGTTCCTTTGGCGCGGTTTTGTAGCGGATGCTGGATCTGCGAAAATTCCTGAAAGACAGTTTCAACATCTTCCGGCGCAATGCCGATTCCGGTATCCGAGACCGAGAAAATCGCCCAATCCGCAGCTTCCGACAATCGGACGCCGACCCGCACTTCGCCTTTTTCTGTAAATTTTAGAGCGTTCGAAACGAGATTGCGAAGAATCTGGCCTAGTTTCGCCTCGTCGGTCTTGACAATTAACGATGGGGGTGGGTCCTCGAAGACGAGCGCCACCGCGTCGTTAGTGGCCAGGGGCCGCATCAATGCGCGCACCGCGCCCAGCACCTGGCCGGCCTCCACCAGCGCGAATCGAACCTCGGTCTTGCCCGATTCCACCTTGGCCAGATCGAGAAGGTCGTTCACCATATCGGCGAGTCCTGTGGCGGCTTGGCGTATGAAATTGACTTGCTTTTCCTGCTCGGCGGTGAGATCGCCATCGGCCCGGCGCAGAAGCAGGTGAGTCAGCGCCATGATGGAGTTCACCGGAGTGCGGAATTCATGACTGACGTGCGAAAGGAATTGCGATTTGAGTTCATTGGCGCGGCGGAGCGCCGCGGCCCGCTCGTCCAGCTCCCCATACAGCGCGACTACTCCGCGGTTGGTCTCCTCCAACTCCGAATTCAGACGGTTCGCTTCCAGGTTGCGCGCCTCCAACTCCGCTTCCCTGGATCGCAAACGTTCGAGAGTTCGCGCCAGCTCCCTATTTTGCTGTTGCACCTCTTCCAAAACGCCGGGAGTGGGCTGCTGCGCCAACTGCGACGCTACGCGATTGAGAGCGGGAGCATCCATAGGCTGCACGGAAGCAGGCATGGCTTTTCCGAAAAGGATGCACGTCCCTTTGCCGGGCGAGGAGGAGATGTCGAATTTGTCCGCGAGACGCCGCGTTCCCGTCAGGCCGATGCCCAAGCCGGCGTTCGCGGTTTCGCGTCCACTGAGCAGCCCGTCGATATCCGGGATGCCCGGTCCTCGATCCGTCACCCGCATCCAAAGGAACTGCGGGGACGACTGTAAATCGGCTTCGAAATCTACCACGCCGCCGCCGGCATATTGAAACGCGTTCCGTGCGATTTCCGAGACGCCGGTGGCCAGATCGACCTGGTCCTGAAGCGGAAATCCCAATAGCGCCGCGATTTGGCGGGCGCGCTGGCGGGCCGCCACAATGTCCAACTCCGTCTGAATTCTGACGGAAAGAATCCGCCCAGTTGCGGACCTGGGCGGCACGGCGGCAACACCTCTCATCGCCTTTTCCCCACGATAACGCACGCATCGTCGCGGTCGCGGCCGGCCTCCCGGTACAAAACCGCGGCGATCAGCGAAGGATGCCGGAACGCCAAGCCGGGAAAAGCCGAGAGATCCCAGAGACCGGATAAACCGTCGGAATGCATAACAATGACGCCGTCCTGTGCCCAGGGGTACTCAAATTCCCGGGCTTGGCGAGCCTCATAACCCGCCGTCCCGCTATGCGACACCATGGAATGCAAGTTACCGCCGGTGAGAACAGTTCCGGCAACGTTCCCCAGGCCCGCAAACCGCGTGCGGGACTTCCCGAATTCCACTCGCGCAACCGCGACGGCTGCGCCTCGCGTACCCCGCAAGGCTCTGTGCACCACCTGTAACAGCGCCGCGGGCGTTTGTTCGGCCGAGGTATAAAACGCGTCCGCCGCCGCCGCCGAGGCCCCCGCGGCAAGAATCCCGTGCCCCAGGCCGTCCGCAACCATCAGCAAAGCGGCGTCCTTGTCAATGCGAACCGCCCAAGTATCGCCGGAGACCTGCTCTCCCGCCAGCGGCCGCGCTGTAACGCCCACTCTGAAGCGCGCCGGAGGAACGGCCGTTTCCTCAAATATTTCCGAGACGATCACTGTGCCCTTGCCTGGCTGAGAATAGACGTCAAAATCGCTCGAAAGACGCCGCACAGCCCCTAATCCGGCCCCGGCAGTGCCGGTTGTAGAGTTGCCGTCCCGGAAGCTATGGGCCAGATCCGAGATTCCGGGGCCGCTATCGATCGACAGAAACTCGATGCCGGGTTGGCCACGTCCGGAAAGCGGCGAAATTTGCAGCCGGCCCCGTTGCGCGTGCTTTAAGAGGTTCGTTGCCAGCTCCGAAACCACGATCGCGGCGTCCGACGCCCGGCTGTCGGTCAAAGCTTCACGCTCGGCGATCCGCGCCGCAATCCTGCGGCACTCCGCCACCCGGCTGGGATCGTCGATTTCCAAAAAGACCCCGGTCAGCGAAGCCTGGTCCATTGAGTAATTACGACCCTGGTGCCGATGCCAGGCGTAGATTCAATCGCGAATTCGTTAGTCAGCCTCTTGGCGCCGCCCAGACCGAGCCCAAGTCCTGCGCCGGTTGTGTAGCCATCCTGCAATGCACGTTCGATGTCGGCAATCCCCGGACCTTGGTCTTCGAAGGTCAGCCGGATCCCGCGTCTCGAACTCTGTTCGACGACTTCCACTCTTACTTTTCCTCCGCCTCCGTGCGTCACGGTATTGCGCGCCAGCTCGCTGGCGGCCGTGACGAGCTTAGTCTGATCCACGAGGCTCAATCCGAGAGCGACGGCATACGATCGGACCGACTGCCGGACGAAAACGACATCTTCCTGCGCCTTAAGCCGCAAATCAGTCGTCCGATCCACTACCCGCTTCTTTCTCCGAGCTGAGCGAAGCGTGCAGGAGTTCCATCCCCCGGTCCACGTTCAGGGCGGTTCGTATTCCCGGCAGCGATAGACCGAGTTCCACCAGGGTGATCGCTACGGAAGGCCGCATTCCCACGACCACCGTCTGGGCGTCGAGCACACGCGCCATCCCGGCGATAGTGCTCAGCATCCTCCCGATAAAGGAATCCACAATGTCGAGAGACGAAATATCGATCAACACTCCCTTGGCGCGGTCGGTCACGATTCGAGAAGTGAGTTCGTCTTGCAGGACCAGGGCCAGACGATCATGCATATCCACTTGGATCGTGACAAGCAGAAACGGGCCGAGCTTCAAAATGGGGATTCGTTCCATGGCGGTCTTAGGCCTTCCCGACGGCGAGACCTTTCTTCTGCAGCGCGATGCGGAGCGCGTCCGCCAGGCTTGCTTTAGTGATGACGCCCGTCAGATCCACTCCCAGATGAATAATCGTCTGAGCGATTTGAGGCCGGATGCCGCTGACAATGCACTCGGCGCCCATGAGGCGCGCGGCCGAAACAGTCTTGAGAAGATGTTGGGCAACAACCGTATCCACGGTCGGAACGCCCGTAATATCGATGATCGCCAGGTTGGCTTCTTTGGCCACGACGGCCTCCAGAAGATTCTGCATCACGATTTGGGTGCGCGCGCTATCCAGTGTGCCGATCAAGGGAACGGCGAGGATGCCCGGCCACAACTCCACCACCGGAGTCGAGAGCTCCAGCATCTCCTGCTGCTGCCGCAGGATGAGTTCCTCGCGGCTTTTCTGAAAGACCTCGGTGGTGAACAGCCCGAGTTTATCTAGCAAATCGGTAGCGATCCAGGTTTCATCGGCCAAGGCTTGCGCATCGTCCCTAAAGGCCTGCCGGAGCTGCTTGAATAAAGCCGACTTGAACGAAAAAACGAAGGTAGCGGTTTCCGAAGGCGAAAATCCCCGGATGGCCCGCTGGCGCGAGAGGTTTGCGAGCATTTCCCGCAGGCCAGCCCAAGCCGGAGTCGCGATGTCGCTGGTTCCCCCGGCCGACAAGCTCCGCTGAAGGCCAAGTACAAAATCGTGGGAATTCACTCTTAGCTCGGACTCGGAGATGCGATCTCGAGCCGAGGCGAGGGACCTCAACTGGGTTTCCATCCAGTCCGCAAGCAAGGGCCCTTCGGAATGCCCCACGATCTGCGCTAGCCGGCGATTTTGCATGCATCTGCCCCCAAACAAGGATTCAAGTTTTACCTCGGGTGTCCGCGGCGGCTTCCGTCTGCACAATTCCGCCCGTGCCCGAAGCGAGCATCTATAGATAGGGGCGCCAGGGCGAATGTTTCAGAGAAACTGCTGAGCCACGTGGCGTCGGCAATGGAATCGAGCCGGGTTTCGGTTACAATGACTCTAGTTGGCGCTATCGTCTAACGGTTAGGACGGAGCCCTCTCAAGGCTTAAATACGGGTTCGATTCCCGTTAGCGCTACCAATTCCTCTACAACTTACGGGCGCAAAGTGACAACGAGTGACAACGCGCCCAGCGCCAGAACAAACGCGACCCAGGCGTCTCTCCCCACCTCTCCGAGGGGCGCGTCACGTTTGCGCACAGGCGCGCCCTATTGCGCCCTCGTTGGAAGGTTAGTAGGTCCGTTGGTAATTTAAACGGCGCCCGTCAGAAATAGACAGATTCTTGCTCAAATCGCCCGCCCGGTTTAAATGCCGGTCGGGCCTTCTTGTTTTTGGAGGCAATCGAATGCAAAGAATGAGGTTCTCGCAAGTTTCGAAGCCCCGCCAGACCCTGATCCGCCTCTGCCAAAAAGTTAACTACGGCTCGATTCTGAATCTGCCGGTTATCGATGGAGAAATCCGTCTCGATGATCCTCCCCAAATCACGGTTGATATGAAATTAGACGACGATGCCTCCCTGCGGCCGGAGCTGGACCTTCTCGACTTCGCTTTGTCGGCCGAGACCTGCCGACTCCTAGGCCAGATAACCGCGATGAACAACGGCGTGGTTGAGAAGATCATCGTCCACGAAGGCCTTCCGCGCCGAGCCGTGTTGCGAGGCACTTTCCAGGAGGTGCGTTCATGAACCGGCTCGCCGTCGCTCAGACCGGGTCGCCGGCAGGTATCTCTGTTCCGGACGATCTAAGTGAACTCGATCAGTGGGTCGTCTGGCGCTACGAACAGCGGAACGATAAGCCGACTAAGGTTCCTTATCAAGTAGGTGGTAATCGCACGAATCAAAAACGCGCCCGCACTACCGACGCGGCCACTTGGGCAACCTTCGAAGATGCCGTCAAGCTTTGGCGCACTGCACCGAGCGGATTCTGCGGCATAGGGTTCGTGTTCACACCGAGCGATCCTTTCTGCGGCATCGATCTTGACGATGCTTTCGATGCCGAGGGGCACGTCAAGGCGTGGGCCCACGGCATTGTGGAACGCTTCGGCGACACTTACATGGAGATCTCTCCCAGCGGATCCGGCCTCAAGATCTGGGCGCGGGGGACGCTGCCGTGTAATCTGCCCGGCGTCAGCGTCGGCGACGGCCAAATCGAGATTTACGATCATGCCAGGTACTTCGCTGTGACGGGCCTCGCCTTTAGAGGCGCCCCCCTGCACATCGAGGATCATGCGGCCGACGTTCGCGATCTTTATGCCCGCCTAACGCAGGGCAGGAAACGCGAATGGAAACTACAGCCTCTCCGCGGCGGCCGAATCCCGTGCGGCCAGCAGCACAACATGCTGGTCTCGCTTGCCGGTACGCTACGCGCGCGGCGCGTCTGCGACGAGGCTATCGAGGCATGCCTCCAGTCGGTTAATGCGCACCAGTGTGAGCGACCCGGAGCACCGGAGCATATTTCGCAAATCGTCCGAAGTTCGCGACGTTGGGGAGCAAGGTCATGAATGCAGAAGCAGCAGCTACTACTACCGATTGGTTGGCGGGACTGGCGCCACCAACAACGGGTCCTACGTCGGCAGACGGACCGGTTGGTGGTGCAGATTGGGCCCATCTCCTTCTCAGAAATCAATACGGGAACCCAAAAGCTTGTCTTCAGAACGCCCTGGTGGCACTCAGACATGCTCCCGAGTGGCAGGGCATCCTGCGGTTTGACGAAAGCGCCCTGCAAGTAGGGGCTAACGCACAGCCGCCCTGGGATTCGCGCGAGGCTCCTTTTGTTTGGCGCGATGACGATGATGTCCGCGTCGCGGCGTGGATGCAGCAACACGGCATTATGGTGTCCAAAGAAGTCGCTGGTCAGGCCATTCAGACCGCTGCCCGAGAGTTTCCTTTCCACCCGATTCGCGATTACTTGAGCGGCTTGCAATGGGACAAAATAGCGCGTATCGATGACTGGCTCACGTTGTACCTGGGCGTGGACCCTTCGGAATTCGTGCGGGCGATCGGCGCGAAGTGGCTGATCGGCGCGGTGGCTCGAGTCTTCAAGCCCGGATGCAAGAACGACACCTGCCTGGTTTTGGAGGGTCCGCAGGGCCTGCTAAAGAGTACGGCGCTGCGAACGCTCGGCCAGCCCTGGTTCACCGACGAGATCGCTGATCTGGGAACCAAGGATGCGGCACTTCAAGTACGTGGTACTTGGATCATCGAATTAGCGGAGTTGGATGCCATGGGGAAAGCCGAGACGAGCCGGATTAAGGCGTTTATGAGCCGTTCGACGGATCGTTATCGTCCTCCGTATGGTCGGCACTTGATTGAGGTTCCCAGGGAGAGCATCTTCGCGGGCACGGTGAATCACGATACCTACCTCAAAGACGAGACCGGCGGGCGCCGATTCTGGCCGGTGCGATGCCAAAAGATCGCCATCGACCAGCTTCGCCGGGATCGTGACCAACTGTGGGCAGAAGCTGTGGTGCGCTTTAGTGCCGGAGAACCCTGGTGGATCGATTCGGCAGAATTGAGTACGGCAGCCGCCGAAGAACAACAGGAGCGGTATGATGCGGACCCCTGGCAGCCGCTGATACAAAACTGGGTCGAAGATCGTCATTACGTTACAGTGGAGCAGATTCTTAGCGGCTGTGTGGAAAAGCAGACTCGCGATTGGACCCAAGGGGACAAGAACCGCGTCGCGCGTTGTCTGGGGGCCCTCGGCTGGAAACGGAAGCGGGGTCCCAAAGACGAACGGGGCAAACGCGATTGGAGATACTGTCCCAGTATGCACGCGGAGCCCCAGTTGGATCGCGAGTAACTGGGACCAGTCAGCCGATTGATTTCCGGCGCTCTGTCCCAGTTGTCCCAGTCGTCCCAGTTAGAACGCGCCCGCGCGTAAGAGTGATGGAGATAGATGTTATTACATGCGTGATTATACTGGGACAGATTAGGACACTGGGACAACGCGTTTTGATAGAAGCGGTTCGGCAGTCCCACTCAACAAACAAGATCTGGGACAGACCGGGACACCTAGCGTGGCCAATCGCTTCCCCTGCGGTCCGTGCGGTGTGAACTAGCAGAGCTGCAACGGATCGCTCAAGTTTTCGTCTAAAGACTTTAGGTCGGTTCGACTGGCGAGCGCCCAAAGGCGCACCTTCCGAAGGACCCTCATAAACTTATTCGGAAGGTACTTGTATGGATACGCATCCAGCACCAGGGCGCATCGAGACGTGGCCGATCGACCGCCTGGTTCCCTACCCGCGCAACCCGCGCAAGAACGACGCCGCCGTGGAGCGCATGTGCGGCTCGATCCGTGAATTCGGTTTCAAGATCCCCTGCCTGGTCCGCAGCTACGGCGAAATCGTCGACGGCCACCTCCGGCTAAAAGCCGCGCGCCAACTCGGCTTGGTGGAAGTCCCGGTGATCCTGTGTGACGAGTGGACGCCTGCGCAGGTGAAAGCCTTTCGCCTCCTGGTCAACCGCTCCGTGACGTGGGCCGACTGGGATGAGGAGCTACTCGCGCTGGAATTGCAGGAAATCCAGGATGCCGATTTCGATGTCAGCCTCACCGGCTTCGATCCTGGCGAGATCGATGATCTGCTGACGCTGGACGACGAAGAGAAAGCCAACGCCGCGCCGCCGCTGCCTGCATCGCCGGTGTCCAAGACAGGCGATTTGTGGGTGTGTGGTCCGCATCGTGTGCTGTGTGGGGACTGCACCAGCACGGAAGCCGTCACGCGCCTGCTCGGCGAGCGCAAACCGCGGCTGATGGTCACCGATCCGCCCTATGGAATCGAATTGGATTCCGAATGGCGCGACCGTG
>DATBIA010000095.1:0-157640 GCA_036557165.1 Bryobacteraceae bacterium | reverse complement strand
ATGCGCGCCGACAAGCAAACGCGCGACACCTTGATGACGGACTCCAAGGACGTGGAACAAAAATTGGGGCAGGCCGCAAAGGTCTTAAAGGCCACGTACAAGCATCCGTATCAGATGCACGGCTCCATGGGCAGCTCCTGCGCTGTCGCCGACGTTCAGCGCGATCGCGCTACCATTTATTCGCCGACGCAAGGAGTCTGGTATCAGAAGAACACCTCGGCGATGCTGCTCGGCCTGAAACCGGAAAACGTCCATGTGATTTTCCGGCGCGGATCGGGCTGCTACGGCTTGAACGGCGCCGATACGGTGACCTATGACGCGGCGCTGCTTTCGCAGGCGGTGGGGAAGCCAGTGCGCGTGCAGCTTGCGCGCAAAGACGAGATGGCCTGGGAGAACTACGGCAACGCCTATCTGATCGACCTGCGCGCGGGAGTGGATGTGCAGGGGAACATCGTGGCGTGGGAACACGAATCGTGGTCGCCCGCCCTGGGGAATCGGCCTGGCCCTCGAACTCCAGGCAATGTGATTACCGGATTCCTTGCCGGATTCGAACCCGATGAATTTGCTCCGCGAAGTCCCGCGCCGGAGCCAGTGGGATTTAACAACAACAGCAACGCGACGCCGTCTTATCTGGCGGCGCGCGTCAACGGAACCGCGCGTGGAGCAGGCAAAGTGGAGAGCGGGCGCGTGCTGTTGCACAATTTGCGGTCGCCATTCTGGACCGGACCTCTTCGCGCGCCCGCGCGTCTGCAAAATACGTTCGCTCACGAGAGCTTTATGGACGAAATCGCGGCTCGCGTGAACGCCGATCCAGTCGAATTCCGTTTGCGGCATCTGCGTCACCCGCGCGTGATCGGCGTGGTGAACGCGGCTGCGAAGGCCGCTCAGTGGCAGGCGCGCCCGTCGCCGGCTCCCGGAGCAAGCCGGGCGGGGCTCGCCTCCGGACGCGGGATCGCGTGCGTGGCATACGAAGGAGAGAACGGCTATTCCGCGCTGGTCGCCGAAGTCGAGGTAGACCGAGAATCGGGGAAGATCGCGGTGCGACGGATGGTAGTGGCGGCGGACTGCGGCCCGGTTTCGAATCCCGACGGGCTGCGGAACCAATTGGAGGGCGGCGCGCTGCAGGGCATGAGCCGCGCCCTAGGCGAAGAAGTGACCTGGGATGCCGAAAAAGTGACGTCCGTCGATTGGCGGACGTACCACTCTTTGCCGCTCGGCTTCGACATTCCGCAAGTCGAATGCGTGCTGGTGAATCGGCCTGATGAGGCAGCCGACGGCGCGGGCGAGCTTTCGATCACCCTAGTTGCGGCGGCGATCGGCAACGCGGTGTACGACGCGACGGGCGCGCGCGTGCGCCAGGTCCCCTTGACGCCGGAGCGGGTGAAGGAAGCGCTGACCGCGCGGGCTTGAATTACCGGCAGACTTCTTCTCTCACTGTGATCTGACGCAGGAACTGGCGATCGACTTCATAACCGAGGCCCGGTCCGTCGGGAACTCGAATCGTTCCTTGCGCCGTCACTTCGACCTCGGGTTGAATGACGTCGCGTTTCCAGTAGCGCTTGCTCGCGGAGACGTCACCGGGGAGAACAAAATTCGGCAGCGTGGACAGCGCGATATTGTGCGCCCGGCCAATGCCCGATTCGAGCATACCTCCGCACCATACGGGAATCCCGTGCGCTTGCGCGAGGTCGTGGACTCGCCGGGCTTCGCGAAATCCACCGACGCGTCCGAGCTTGATATTGATGACGCCGCAGGCCCGCATAGCGATGGCTTGCTCAGCGTGATGAGCCGTGCGAATGCATTCGTCCAAGCAGATCAGAGTGGTTAGCCGGGCCTGTAACGCTGCATGATCGATAATGTCGTCGTGGGCGAGCGGCTGCTCGATCATCATAAGATGAAATTCGTCGAAGCGCTTCAGATGCTCCGCATCGGCGAGGGCGTAGGCGGAATTGGCGTCGGCCATCAGGCGGATTCGCGGAAATTCCCGGCGAATGTCACGCAACACGTCCACGTCCCAAGCGGGCTTTACTTTCACTTTGATTCGCTGGTATCCAGCGGCGACTTCGGTTTCTATTTTCTTTAAAAGCTGAGGAACAGAATCCTGAATCCCTATGGAAACGCCGCAGGGAATTTCTCTGAAAGCTCCGCCGCCGATGTGATTCGCCAAGGACACACCTTCAATGCGAGCTTCCAAATCCCAGATCGCGGCTTCAACGCCTCCGCGCGCCATGCGATGGCCGCGGATGTGCCCGGAAACCGGGGCGATGTCCGCCGCCGATGCGAAATCGCGGTTCAACAAACGCGGCGCGATGTAGCCCCGCGCAATCGGCCATGCCGAATCGGTCCATTCTTCGTTATAAAAGGGATTTTCGCCGCAGGTGATCTCGCCCCACCCGGAGACGCTATCGGAAATCGCTTCCACGATGATGATGCGACGCTCGGTGGTGCGGCCGAAACTGGTCTCAAAAAAATGCACCAGCGGCATACGGATTTCGCGCAGAACGATCTGGTCTATTCGGAAGGCCATTTTTGCAGTATGTAGATGCCCGCATCCGGCGTGCGTTCGAAACCGGTCACCGCCAACTCGTTCGACAGGTTTCGTAGAAACGCTTCGCGAACCCGCGTCTGAATCTCGCGCGCCCGCGCGGGATCGGCGCGTTTAATGGAATCGATCTCCGCCGGCACCTCGATGCGAGCCGCGGCGTCGGAATATTTCACTGGATTTCCTTCCAAAATATCTTTCACGCGCGGACTCGCCAGCCGCCACTCGGCGACGCAGCGGTCCGTGGGCAAACCGGCGTGCAGAGGGCTCGTCGTGCAGCCGTACTGATTGGGAACAAAACGCCGCACGATCGCGCCCAGCCGCTCGATATTGAACCAGGCGTTCTTTAGCTCTAGCGGATCGAACGTCCACTCGACTAAATCGATTCCGCGCGCCAGCGCATCTTCTCGCTGCGCCAGTTTCAGATTCCGTCCTACGCCTGCGTTGCGGTATTCCTCGAGCACTCCGAGCATGTGGCTGTGCAGATAATTCTTTCCACCAACGCCTATACCGGGAATCGCGAGGCAAAAACCGACCATTCGTGTACCGTCAAATGCACCGAGCGCTTGCCCGCCGACTTTGAGCGCGGTGACGAACAGGCGCACCGGAAGGAGTTCCAACTCCTCGAAGCCCCAGATGCGGCGCTGAAGATCCACCGCCATAGCGAATTCCGCGTGCGCTGTCAGGGGATGGATCTGGATCACTGGCCGTTGCGCTTCGCTTCCTGCCACAGAGATTCCATTTCGTCGATCCCGGCCTGGCGCAGCGTTTTTCCAGCGGCGGCTAGGCCCTTCTCGATATGCGAGAAACGCCGGCGGAATTTTGCATTCGTCTTTCGCAGAGCTTGTTCCGGATCGACCTTCAAGAATCGAGCAATGTTTACGACCACGAAAATGAGATCGCCGACCTCATCCTCGACGGCGGCGCGGCTGGGACTCTCGCGCGCCTCTTCCAACTCGGCGAGCTCTTCGCGGAGCTTGTCGATCACTTGATGGATGTTTTCCCAATCGAAGCCCGCGCCCGCGGCCCTCGACGCGATCTGCTGAGCTTCCACTAGCGCCGGGAGCGAGCGAGGCACGCCGTCCAGCAACCCGTCGGGCTTCGGCTTCGCCTTAGCTGCCCGCTCGGCGGCCTTGATCTCATCCCAACGGCGCTTTACGTCGTCAGAGGTTTTGGCATCGGCATCGCCGAAAACATGCGGATGCCTGCGAATCAGTTTGCTGTTAATCGCTTCGACCGAATCCGCGATGTTGAACCGGCCCTCTTCCGAAGCCATCTGGGCGAAGAACACGGCTTGAAGCAGAAGATCTCCCAATTCGTCCGCCAAGCCCTCGAAGTCTTTCGCGTCGATCGCGTCCATGACCTCGTAGGCTTCTTCAAGCAAATAGGGCTTGATCGTATCGAAATTCTGCTCGCGATCCCAAGGGCAGCCCCCGGGCGAGCGCAGGCGCGCCATGATCTCCACCAGACGGGTAAAACGCTGCCCTGCGAGGGCGGCGCGTTCAGATGCGGCAGTGAGGCGATGATCGGTCATACTCGACCCATTTTCGCGTACGGGCGCGAAACGCTCACAACGTCTCCAGCGCCAAATGCTCTTGATGTCCTGCCGCAGCCGTGGCCTCCAAGGCGAACTCCAGCACCCGGCGTGTCGCCAGGGGATCGATGATCGCATCCACGTGCCCGCGCGCGGCCGCGTAACGCGCATCCAGCCAACGCTCGTAATCGGCCCGCGTGCGGTCGATTCGCTGTTCCAACTCTTGTGGCACCGCCTCGCCCGCGGCTTTCAATCGAGCCAGCTCCGGGCCGTGAACCGCCTGCACAGCGGCATCGCCTTCCATCACTCCGATGCGTGCAGTCGGCCACGAGAAAGTGAAACTTGGATCGAAGCCTTGCGCCGCCATCGCGTAATATCCGGCCCCACTCGCGTGGTTGAGCGTGACGACAATCTTCGGCACTGTCGCGCATGCCATGGATTCCACCATTTCCGCGCCGGCGCGGATGATTCCCTTAGCCTCCGCCTCGGCCCCCACCATGAATCCGGAGACGTCCTGAAAATACAGCAGTGGAAGGCCCTGCCGCTCGGCCGTCTCGACGAAATAAGCGACCTTTAAGGCCGATTCGGGATACACGATGCCGCCGATGCGCGGCCCCTCGGGCGTCTTCAAAAATCCGCGCCTGTTCGCGATGACAGCGATCGATCTGCCGCCCAATCGAGCGTTGGCGCACAACATCTCGGGAGCGTGGTGAGGCTGAAACTCGAGGTAGTCGTCCGCATCCACAATACGCGCGACGATCTCTCCAACGTCGTAGGGCAGGCGATGATCGGCGGGAAGCAGGTCGTAGAGGCCCTCGGCTGGTTTGGCCGGCGCCGTGCCTTTGACTGTGCGCGCAGGCGCGGGAAGCTCCCGGATTTTTTGCCGGATCACGCGCAGGCAGTCGCGATCGTCCTTGGCCGAATAGTGCGCCACCCCGCTTTTGCCCGTATGCAACGAGGCGCCCCCGAGCGATTCCGCGTCCACCACCTGGCCCACGGCGCCCTTGACCAAATTCGGACCGCCAAGACCCATGAAGCTGACGCCTTCCACCATCACGATCACGTCGGAAAGGGCCGGCAGATACGCGCCCCCGGCGATGCACATTCCCATCACGGCCGCGATTTGGGGAACGCGCAGTTTGCGGCGCATCAACGAGTTGTAGTAGAAGATGCGCGCAGCGCCGTATTGTCCCGGGAAAATGCCATCCTGATACGGCAGATTCACGCCCGCGGAATCCACCAGATACACGATCGGCAGCCGGTTGCGCATCGCGATTTCCTGCGCGCGCAGAATTTTATGAATAGTTTCCGGCCACCACGCGCCGGCCTTGACGGTCGCATCGTTGGCGACTATGACTGCGGGACGTTTTTCAATGTACGCGACCCCGGTAACCACTCCCGCCGAGGGCGCTTGGCCGTCATACTTGTCGTAGGCGACCAGCAGGCCGATCTCGAGAAACATCGAGCCGGGATCGACGAGCGCCGCCACCCGCTCGCGCGCGGTGAGCTTGCCGTCGGCGTGTTGCTTTTCGATTTTTTTGGCTCCGCCGCCCAACCGGAGCTTGTCTTCCAACTGCTGCCACTCTTCGACAAGAGCGCGCATGTGGTCCGCGGGGCTCTGGGTCACCAATACCATCGTAATGCGAGTCTGTCCGATAGAATGAAGGACGAAATGAATCCGAACGTCATCGTTTTTCGCAAGACGAACATCCACGCGGGGCGGCGAATCTCGGTTACGCCCGAAAACAGCGCCAGCCGGCATCTGGCGTATGCCCGGATCATTCTCAAGGACGATACGAAGCACGTTGCCTTCACGAGCGGCGATCGTGAGACGGGGCTGCTTGCGCTCTCGGGCGCGGCAAAAGTCACCGTAGATGGCGCGACGTACTCGCTCGCCCAATACGATTCGCTCTATGTTCCGCGCGATTCTCGAATCGAAATCTCGTCCGACGACGAAGCTGATATTGCGGAATTCTCCGCCGAAGTCGAGGGCCGGTATCCGCTGAAGTTCGTTCCCTACTCTGAAGTGCTGAAGGACCCGGCGCTCAGATGGACCGCCGGCTCCGTGGGCCAGAGCCGCGAGGTGAGCATGCTGCTGGGAAAGAACATCGAAGCCGGCCGTTTGATGCTCGGCTTCACTATCTCCGATCCAGGCAACTGGACAAGCTGGCCGCCGCACGAGCACGCACAGATGCTCGAAGAGATGTACGTCTATTTCGCCATGCCCGAACCGTCCTTCGGCATCCAGATGGTCTACAACAACACCGAATATCCCGAGTTGGTCACCGTGGTCCGCGACGGCGATGTGGTGCTGATGCCGAGCGGCTATCATCCCAACGTCGCGATTCCCGGGCATCGTATAGGCTACATCTGGGCGATGGCGGCGCATCGGGAGCAAGAGGACCGCCGCTACGGAGTGTTGAACGTGCAGCCGGCGTTTGCAGGCGGGAAATAGGTTGCCGGAAGCCCAGCCAGTCGCGGTCGTTCTTCCCGCCACAGCCGCGGCAGCAGGCGCCTACCGCTGGCGCATCTGCGCTTTGCTGTTTTTTGCGACCACCATCAATTACATCGACCGTCAAGTGCTGGGAGTGCTCGCGCCCGAGCTGCAGCGCGCCATCGGATGGAATGAGATTCAGTATTCGAACATTGTCAACGCGTTTCAGGGGGCGTACGCGATCGGTCTTCTGCTCGCGGGCGGATTTATCGATCGCGTGGGGACACGCGTCGGCTACGCGGCCGCCACAGGGTTGTGGAGCATTGCCACGGTGGGCCACGCGCTGGTGCGCACGGTCGCTGGGTTCGGCATCGCGCGATTTTTTCTCGGGCTCGGCGAGGCCGGCAACTTCCCGGCTGCCGTCAAAACCGTCGCCGAGTGGTTTCCCAAAAAGGAGCGCGCCTTCGCCACGGGAATCTTCAATTCCGGCGCGAACATCGGCGCGACGCTCGCGCCGCTGATCGTGCCCTGGCTCACGGTACGGTACGGTTGGCAAGCGGCCTTCATCGCCACGGGCGCGCTCAGCGCGTTGTGGATTCTCCCGTGGTTGGCGGTGTACCGTGCGCCGCCGCGGACCGGCATTTCGGAGCCGGCAGGTAAAGTCCCATGGGCTCGCCTCCTCAAATATCGCCAAGCCTGGGCTATTCTTCTGGGGAAATTCATCACCGATCCGACTTGGTGGTTTCTGATGTTCTGGCTGCCGAAGTTCCTGAACGAAAGGCACGGATTGACGTTGACGGAGCTGGGTTGGCCGCTGGTGATTATCTACAACATGGCCACGCTCGGCAGCGTCGCGGGCGGCTGGATTTCGGCGCGATTATTCCAACTCGGTTGGAGCGTCAATCGTGCCCGCAAAACCGCCATGCTGATTTGCGCCCTCTCCGTCCTGCCGATCGTATTCGCGGGCACCGTCGCGGATCTGCGAATCGCCGTGGCGCTCATCGCACTGGCCGCCGCGGCGCATCAGGGCTGGTCCGCGAATCTATTGACGCTCGCTTCCGATTTGTTCCCTCAACACGCGGTCGCGTCCGTGACAGGCATCGGCGGGTTCGGCGGCGCGATCGGCGGAATGATCATCTCAACATTCACTGGATTTGTATTACAGTTCGCACATAGCTACGTTCCGATATTCATCGTCGCCGGATCGGTTTACCTGATTGCATTGCTGACGATCCACATTCTCACGCCGGCGCTTCGACCTGTCAACCTGGGAACCGGGATATGAATATTCCTCCGAGGGACGGCCGCCGCTGGGATCTTGTTGCGCTTGGCGAAGTGATGCTCCGGCTCGATCCGGGCGACCGGCGGAT
Organism: Bryobacteraceae bacterium; assembly: GCA_036557165.1. GTDB lineage: Bacteria > Acidobacteriota > Terriglobia > Bryobacterales > Bryobacteraceae > Palsa-187. The sequence continues at coordinate 149,760 of DATBIA010000095.1, read as the reverse complement.
CGCCACCACGCGCCATTTCGAAGTTCACGAAGGCGGCGGCGAATACAATGTTGCGCGAGGCCTGAAGCGCTGTTTCGGGATGGAGACGGCGATCGTCACCGCGTTCGCCGATAATCCGGTCGGACGGTTGATTCAGGATTTGATCTATCAAGGCGGCGTGGATCAATCGCTGGTTCGCTGGGTGGAATACGATGGAACCGGAAAAACCGTCCGCAACGGATTAAACTTCACCGAGCGCGGGTTTGGAGTGCGGGCGGCGCTCGGCTGCTCGGACCGCGCCAACTCCGCCGCCTCTCAGTTGAAGCCAGGCGATATCGATTGGGCGGCGGTGTTCGCTCAAGGAGCGCGCTGGTTTCATACGGGCGGAATTTTCACAGGCCTTTCGGCGACTACCCCCGAGGTCGTTCTCGAAGCCGTCAAAGCGGCGAAACGGGCGGGCGTCATCGTCTCTTACGATCTCAACTATCGCGCGTCGGTATGGCGGGCGAATGGTGGCAAGCCGCAGGCTCAAGCTATAAACCGGCGAATCGCGCCGCTAGTCGACGTGATGGTTGGCAACGAAGAAGATTTCGCCGCCGCCCTCGGATTTGAGCGCGGCACTCTTTCGGATTTAGCGGCGGACCGGTTCAAGGAGACGATCGGCGACGCTGTGAAGGAATTCGGGACTCCTGTGGTTGCCGTAACTCTGCGCAAAGCGACGACCGCGTCGCACAACGACTGGGGCGCCATGCTGTACGCGGATGGACAGTTCCACGAGGCCCAGACGCGTAGAAATCTGGAGATCTACGATCGCGTGGGCGGTGGCGATTCCTTCGCGTCCGGTCTGATTTATGGATTGTTGAGCGGCCGCGGACCCCAGTGGGCGGTTGAATGCGGCGCTGCGCACGGGGCTCTCGCCATGACGACGCCGGGCGATACCTCCATGGCGAGCCTCGATGAAGTCGTACGGCTCATGGAGGGAAAGGCCGCTCGCATCGCAAGATGATCCCGCAGGACGTTCGCAGCCGGATCGTCGAAGAGAAGATCATCCCGGTGGTCCGCGCGGCCTCGCCGGAACTGGCGATGCGCGCGGCGGAAGCCATCTGCGCGGGCGGCATTTCCGTTGTCGAAATTACCATGACGGTGCCGGGCGCGATCGAGATCATTCGCGAACTGCGCCGTTCGGCCCGGATGCTGGTTGGCGCGGGTACAGTTGTGGACGCCGCTATCGCGCAAAAATGCGCGGAAGCGGGCGCGCAGTTTCTGGTGACTCCCGGGCTCGACGTTCCCACGCTCAATTTCGCGAAGAGAGCCGGACTTCTCATCATGCCAGGCACGCTGACGACTGGCGAGATTCTCACGGCCTGGAAAAACGGCGCTGTCGCGGCGAAAATCTTTCCTTGCGGAAACCTCGGCGGGCCATCTTATATCGCGAAGCTGAAATCTGCGCTGCCGTCAATCGACATGATTCCCACCGGAGGCGTCAATCTAAGCAATGCGGCGGAGTTCATCCGAGCTGGAGCGATTGCCGTTGGCGTCGGAGGAGAACTGGTATCGAGCCGGGCTTTGGCCGGCGGAGATCTTGCGGCGATCGCCAACGCGGCGCGGCAATTCAAGACCGCGCTCGCAAACGCCGCGGACTGAGGGTTGCGTCTCCAGACGTTAGGCTCGCGGCTTTAAACTGGTGACAGAACCCTATGAGCGATACATTGCCATTGCCACCGCCGACTTTTGAATTCCTTGTGTTTTCCTTGAAAACCCAAGCGGAAATGCAGCTTGGGTTGCTCTCGTTCGGCGGTGAAGGCGAACACGCGGAGGAACCGGATTTTCCCTCGGCCCGCCACGCCATCGACATGCTGGCGATGCTCGCGGAAAAGACGCGCGGCAATTTGTCGATCGAGGAGCAGCGGCTGATCGAAAATTCGCTCACCGAACTGCGGTTCCGTTTCGTCCAAGTCAACGAACAACAGGCGAAGGAAGGCGCCAAGTCCGCCGAAGCGCCCGGCGAGCATCCTCCGGCCGCTTAGGCCCTCGCCGATGGAGACGCCGAATATCAAAATTACGGTACTTGGGTCCGGCACCAGTTCCGGCGTGCCGACCATCGGATGCTCGTGCGAGGTTTGCCGATCTTCCGATCCGAGGGACAAGCGATTGCGGCCCTCCATCCTGATCCGTTTCAATGGCTATAACGTCGTGGTGGACACGTCGCCCGATTTTCGGGAGCAAGTGTTGCGTCAAAAGCTGGAAAAGCTGGACGCCATCGTTTACACCCATTCTCACGCCGATCACATTCTCGGGCTCGACGACGTGAGGCCCTTCAATTTCCACCAAAAAGCGCTGATCCCGATTTACGCGACGCAGGAAACGCTGGAGGTGATCCAACGCGTGTTTCGTTATGCTTTCGATTCCGCGCCGACGCAATCGTCGGTGCCCAAGCTCGATTTGCGGGTGCTGGATGGCTCGCCATTCGACTTACTAGGCCTCGAGTTCACGCCCATCCGTTTGTGCCATGGCAGAGGCGCCGTGTTCGGATACCGCTTCGGGCGGGCCGCCTATCTCACCGATCATAGTGAGATCCCGCCAGAATCGCGCGAGAAGCTTACCGGACTCGACGTGTTGTTCTTAGACGCGCTCCGGCATCGCCCTCACCCGACACACACCACCGTGGAACAGGCGGTGCAGCTGGTGGAGGAGTTGCGGCCCAAGCGGGCTTTCTTCACGCACATGTGCCACGACTTATCGCACGAGCGCACAGAGGCCACGCTGCCGGATCATGTCCGGCTCGCCTACGATGGCCTGGAAATCGAAGTAGAGGCGGAGGTGGAGTGAAGCCGTCGGCTCTCACCATCGGAAAATTCGATGGAGTGCACGCGGGACACGCGCGCCTGCTTCGCGAGACGATTTCCCTGGCGGCGAAGTTCGGGGTGGCGCCTTCGGTGTTGACTTTCGATCCGCATCCGGCGTGCGTCGTATCGCCGGAGCGCGCGCCACGCCCGCTCACCTCTCTGGACGATCGATGCGCGCTGATGAGAGGACTGGGAATCGAACAGATTTTCATTTTGCGGTTCACGCCGGAGATCGCGCGCCTATCCCCAGAAGAGTTCGTGGTCCGGTACGTGCGCGGCGAAATGCAGGCCCGCGGCGTGGTGATCGGCGGCAACTTTCGTTTCGGCCACAAGCAGTCCGGCGACGCGAGTACGCTTACGGCTTTGGGCGAGCGCTATGGATTCGAAACTCGGCTAGTGGCGCCGGTTGCGCGACGGGGTATGATCGTCTCCACCAGTGAAATCCGCTCGCTGCTGGAGCGGGGCGAAGTGTCGCGAGCCTGCCGTCTTTTGGAACGGCCGTACGCGATTTCCGGCGAAGTGGTTCACGGCTTTGGCATCGGCGCCAAGCAAACCGTGCCGACTCTCAATTTGCGTCCCCCGAGGGAGGTTCTCCCGGCGAATGGCGTTTATATCACCCGGACCACCGATCCGGAAAACGGCCGGCGCTGGAATTCCGTCACCAATATTGGCGTTCGCCCCACCTTTGGCGGGGAGGATCTCTCGATCGAGACCTTTCTTCTGGATGCGCTTGACGGGCCAACCCCGGCGTGCATACGAGTTGAGTTTCTCCGGCGCGTCCGCGATGAGCGAAAGTTCGACAGTGCAGATTCCCTGAAGCGGCAAATCCTTTTTGATGTGGGGCGGGCGAAAATGTTTTTCCAAAGAGTGGGGAAGTGGGCGCGCGCGCTAAACTAGAGGCAAGCCGGCCTTGAACGTTCCCTGCAAAATTTGTGAGAAAAAGCGCGCCCGGCGGTATTGTCCCGGCGTAGGCGGAGACATCTGTCCAGCCTGCTGCGGCGCAGGACGCGAGAACACCATCGACTGCCCTTCAGGCTGCCAATATCTTCAAGAAGCGCGCACGCACGAGCGGCCGATCGAGATCTCCCAAGACCAGCTTCCCAACCGCGACATCCGTGTGACCGACGAATTCATCGAAAAGCAGGAGCCGCTGATCGTCTGGCTTGCGCTGGCGCTTGTAAAAGCGATGGAGGAGGAAAGGGCCGTCGACGGCGACGCCGGCGAAGCGCTGGAAGCTCTGATCAAGACCTACCGCACGCTGCAATCCGGCCTGATCTACGAAACGCGCTCGCCGAATCCGTATGCTGCCGCGATTCAACAGCACCTGAAAATCGCGGTTGAGAATTTATCCAAGCGAATGGCCGAAAGCTCCGCGATCCACAGCCTGCGTGACGCGGACGTTCTGGGCGTACTCGTGTTCCTGCAACGTCTTCAACTTGCAAATAACAACGGTCGGCCTCGCGGGCGGATGTTCCACGATTTCTTGAGGCAGGCGTTTCCGGAGCGCGAAAAAGCCGCATTGACGATATGACCGGCTACATCGTATTCGCGCACGGATCGAGCGTGGAATCGGCGAACGAAGCAGTGCGCTCGGTGGCGGCCGAAATGGCCCGGCAGGGGCATTTGGAGCACGTCACGGCTGCCTTTCTGGAAGGGGGGCGGCCTAATTTAGACGACGCCGCGCGGGCATTAGCCGCTCGGGGCGCCACGCGGATCCTGGTCATTCCCTATTTCCTTACGCTCGGTCTCCATCTCCAGCGCGACCTCCCGAAGTTGGTCGCGAAGGCGAGGCTTGCCAACCCCGGAATCGAAATCGACGTGACGCCGCCGCTCGACGGACATCCGGGGATGGTGGATGCCCTGCTCGACCGCGCTAGAACTCACCCCGTATGCGGGCCAAACTGATCGAAGCGTTCGATCTGGCGCCTCAGGTTCGGCATTTCGTATTCGAGGCCGAAGGAGTGGACCGGCTCGATTTCGCACCCGGCCAATTCGTATCGTTCACCGCTCCCATCGAGGGCAAGGAAATTACGCGCGCCTACTCGATCGCGTCGCCGCCCTTCGGCGGCAACCGCTTTGAGCTGTGCCTGAATCGGGTTTCGGAAGGGCTGTTCTCAAATTCATTATTCGAGATGAAGCCCGGCGAAGCGGTCGAGATGAAGCCGCCGTTAGGCATGTTCGTCATGCGCCAGCCTCCCCGGGATTCGCTGTTCGTCGCCACAGGCACTGGAATCGCGCCTTTTCGTTCCATGCTGCAAGCTCACCTGACGGACGCGGCGCCCGCGATCACGCTGCTGTTCGGCGTGCGATATGAAACCCATCTGATGTACGGGCAGGAGTTCGAGCGATTGGCTCAGCGCTTTCGGAATTTTCGCTATTGGCCCACGCTGAGCCGTCCCGAATCCGGCTGGAGCGGCCGCGCGGGCCATGTGCAAGAACATCTGAACGAAGCGCTCGGCAGCCGGCGCGATCTCGACGTGTATCTATGCGGGCTAAAAGCGATGGTGGACGACGTGCGCCGAACGCTGAAAGCCATGGGCTTCGACAGAAAGCAGATTTTCTACGAAAAATACGACTGATGCGGGTAAACTGGGCAGATGGAACCCAACGGCAGCAATCCCACGACCCGGTTCGAACGCATCGAGCGCCTCCTCGAAAAAATGGTCAACTCCTACGTCCATTTCGTGGAGCAGCACGGCCGTTTGCTCGAGGAACACGAGCGGTTCACAGGAGAGCACAAGCGCATGCTCAACTCCCAGGTGGTTCTGGCGGAGCAGATGACGCGGCTGGTGGAATTGCAAAGACAACTGGCGGACGCGGTGAAGCACACCGACGAGCGGGTGAATGCCCTGATCGATTTGGTGAACGGGACCGCGAGGAGCCGGCGGATTCAGTAAAAAAACCCGAGCCCCTATGGCTGCGCGAATTGGCCAACGTCCGTCGGAGGTCAGACGCGGAATCCAATGGAGACTGGCTTTGGGCCAGCCGCGCAGTGGAAGCCCGGGTTACCGCATTATACTCGGGAGGACGGTTTCCGCGCGAGAGCCGAATGGCAGGCCACCTCCCCCGAGACTGACCCAGTCCCTCCGGCTCCGCGCGCAGAAATCTGTTATCCGTTGTACCAGGAGACGGCAAGCGACGCCATAAGGAATTTCGGTTTTCAACAAGTTCCTTGCGAGCCTTTCCACGTTGTATTTGAAGCATTTCCGCCAGGCGGGCGCCGCTCCGGTGTGGGTAACTTGTGAATAAACCACGATAGCAATGAGATGTAAAGGACGTTACATCTTCTCCGGCGAAATGATGGAGTTGGAGTTCGACCGCGCCATCGCCCATTCCGAGCCGGTGTTGGAAGCGGCTTCCGAAGAACCGGAGACATGGCTCGCTCCCGGCTTCATCGATCTTCAGATTAATGGCGTCTTGAGGGACTTCGCAGGCGTCGATTACAATTCCCCCACTGCTTCGCCGGAAGCGATTGCCGCTTCGCTCGATTCGCTTTTCGCCACGGGCGTCACGCGGATTTTTCCCACGGTGATCACAGCTTCACCCGAAGCGATGCTCGGCGCGCTGGCGAATCTCGCACGAGTCCGCGAAACCATCGCGCGCGGCGCGGCAATAGAAGCCTTCCACATCGAAGGCCCTCATATCTCGCCCGAGGACGGCCCTCGCGGCGCGCATCCAGCCCGATGGGTGCGGCCGCCCGATGTCGCGGAATATCGCCGTTGGCAAGACGCGGCCAATGGCGCGGTTCGCCTGGTCACGCTTTCGCCCGAGTGGCCCGAAGCGCCGAGTTATATCCAACAACTGGTGGGCGACGGAGTGGCTGCCGCCATTGGTCACACCGCCGCCACGCCCGCGCAGATCCAGGAGGCGGTACGCGCCGGCGCGACCCTATCGACGCACCTGGGAAATGCCGGTCATCCCACGCTCCCGCGCCATCGCAATTATCTGTGGGAGCAGCTTGCGGATGATCGCCTCGCCGCCAGCTTCATTGTGGACGACGTGCATCTGCCGGATGCCTTCTTGCGGGTCGCCCTTCGCGCGAAGGGAATCGAACGAAGTATTCTTATCACCGATGCGGTCGGTCCGAGCCTGGGAGAGGTGGAGCTCGAACATCGCGAGGATCGGGTCGTGCTGAAGGGAGGCTCTCGGCTGGCCGGATCCAACCTGCGTATGGATGCCGCGATCTCTAACGCGGTTCGCCGCTTGGGCATCGGTTTGCGCGACGCCGTCGCCATGGCGACTATTAATCCCGCCCGCGCCGGACGCGTTGCCGCACGGCTCCGCGGCCTTCAGCCCGGAGATCGCGCCGACATCGTGAAGTTCCGCTTCGATGGCGGCCGCCTGCAAGTGTTGGAGACGTATCTAAGCGGCGAGCGCGTCTTCCCGCGTTGACGGCATCTCCACCGACGCGCCGCCTCCTGCATGCAGAAAACTTCCTCTTGTCTATGCACAATGACTATTGACCGGCTGTAGCGGAGGGGTATAGTGTCGATTAGTTGGCTCGGCTAAAAGGGGAGTTTATTGATGAGGATTCTCGTAATTGCGGGCTGTTTTTGTGTGCTTTCGGGCGCCGTTTTGGCGCAGAGCGATCGCGGAACCATCACCGGAACCGTTAGCGATCCTGCGGGCGCCGTGGTGGCGAATGCGCCGGTCGAGATCAGGAATATCGAAACCGGGGCTGTATATCAGGCAGGAACCTCCGCCACCGGAAACTATACCCTGGCTCAATTGCCCGCCGGCCAGTACGAATTGAGCATCACCGTACCTGGTTTCAAAAAATTCGTACGAAAGAACGTCACAGTGAATGTGGCGGAAACTTATCGCGTCGACGCTGTGCTTGAAGTCGGCGCCAATACAGAGTCGGTCACCGTTACCGAAGCCGCTCCTTTGCTCAACACCGAAAGCGGCGAGCTCAGCCACACAGTCACAACGACTACGATGAACAATCTTCCCGTGATGGGCATCGGCGCAAGCGCGGGCTCGTCCGGCATTCGCAATCCATACGCGGTGGTGCAGTTGCTCCCCGGCGCCACCTACGCTCCCGACGTTGATATTCGCATCAACGGCATGCCTGCGAATACGCAAGCCATGCGCATCGAAGGTCAGGACGCGACGAACGGCTGGTATTCCGCGCAGTCTCAGACGCAGGGCAGCGTGGACGCGATGCAGGAGTTCGCGGTCCAGACCAGCAATTACGCGGCGGAGCTTGGCCAGGCCGGCGGCGGTCTATTCAACGTCACCATGCGCTCGGGAACCAATCAATTCCACGGAGGCGCGTATGAGTACTTCGTCAACGAAGCGCTGAACGCGGGCACGCCATTCACCAGCGACGGCAATGGCAATCTGCTGCGGCCCCGGCAGCGGCGCAACGATTGGGGGTTTACATTCGGCGGCCCCGTAGTGCTGCCTAAGATTTATAACGGCCACGACAAAGCATTCTTCTTTTTCAGCTTCGAGCATTTCGGCGAAACGACCATCACGAATAACGTGAGCGGCACCGTTCCGACACTCGCCTATCGCAACGGCGATTTTAGTAAGACACTCACGGGACGCACATTGGAGAACAACGACGGCTTCGGACGCCCCGTGCTCGAAAACACGATCTACGATCCTTCCACCGATTTCTTCGTCGGCGGTTTGCGATACCGCAATCCGTTTCCCAACAATATGATCCCGGCTACCGATTTCGATCCTGTGGCGGTGAAGATTCAGAACCTGATTCCTCAGCCCACCAGCTCCGGTCTTATCAACAACTATTTGCCGACGTATACAAACCCGAAATATACGTTGATTCCATCGCTGAAAGCTGATTACCAGTTGAGCGCAAAGTCGAAGATCACGGGATTCTGGTCGCTGAACCGCCAGGATAATCCGAACAATGGCGCTCTGCCGCCTCCCATCCGAAGCGGTCAGCCCCGTCTGGTCAATTCGAATACCTATCGCCTGAATTTCGATCAAACCATAACGCCCACGCTCCTGCTGCATTTCGGCGCCGGGCTCGTAGACACTCGGATTAACGATCACAGCGATCGATTCGACTCCGCCGCTCAGCTTGGCCTGACGGGAACCAATTCGACTCTATTTCCGGTGATCGGAGCTGTTGTGGGCGCTCCCAATTCGACGTTGCTCGGCAATCAGGGCGGAATGAGCTATACCACCGGCCCTGGCAACCAGATCCATATGACTTACCGTAAGCCCACCGCGAATACCAGCCTTACGTGGGTGCATAACAATCACACCTTCAAATTCGGCGGCGAAATGATGGTGGACGGCTATCAGATGTTCAATGAGACTTACACCGATGGATGGCTCAATTTCAGTCCCAATGAAACGGGTCTTCCCGCTCTCAACGGGGTGAGTCTGCCGTCTACGGTGGGATACTCGTACGCTAGTTTCCTTCTGGGCGCCGTGGACGGAGGATTCTCCGCCGTTCCGGTGCATAACCACATGGGAGCGCATTCGCTCTCCGGCTTCGCCCAGGATTCCTGGAAAGCCACGCGCAAGCTGACGATCGACTACGGGCTGCGCTACGATTTTTCCACCTATTTGCAAGACGGCAACGGCTATTACTTGATCTGGTCTCCGTCCACGCCGAACCCGAATGCCGGGGGAAGATTGGGCGCCATCATCGGCGAAGGCTACGGCGGTGGCCGCTGCAATTGTCTGTACTCCAAGAATTACCCATTCGCCTTTGGACCACGCCTTGGACTGGCTTATCAGATCACGCCCAAGACTGTCCTGCGTGTGGGCGCCGGCGTGTCGTATTACAAGACGGACAATAACAATCTAGGATTATCGTCAGTTACTCAGTATCAATACGCGACAGCCTCTTATGGAGACCCAGCGTTTGTAATGAGTAACGGGATGCCCTACAAGCTCACGTTCCCGAATTTCAATCCCGGCCAGGGTCTGTTTCCCGGCACGCTGGGATCGGCGCCGCAGGAGCAGGATCAAAATGCCGGCCGGCCCGCGCGAGTATTGCAATGGAGCCTCGGAGTGCAACGCGAAATCGCCCGCAACATTCTGGTCGAGGCGACTTACGTCGGCAACCGCGGCGCATGGTGGAACGCAGGCGGGATGATCTGCCCCAATTGCGTGACGCCGCAATTCCTCGCGTCGCAGGGACTGAACTTGAACAGCTTGGCGGACCGTACGCTCTTGGGTTCTCCCGTCGGTTCGAGCTTGGCCGCGTCGCGCGGATTTGGCTTGCCCTATCCGGGGTTCCCCAGTCTGTCCACTGTCGCGCAATCCCTGCGTCCGTTCCCACAGTACGGAAATATTTCCAACTGGCATTGGGTGCCGGACGGCGACACGTGGTATGAATCGCTGCAAATGAAGGCGACCAAGAGGTTCTCGCATGGATTGGAATTCGGCTCCGCGTTCACTTGGGCCAAGCAGCTCACCGAGGGAGTGGAGGACGATTTCGGCCGCGGCGACGGCGTAATTCTCAACGATGTTTTTAACCGCGCCAACAACAAAGACCTTTCGGTGTTCGATCAGCCGTTCCAATTCGTTTTCTCCGGCAGCTATACCACGCCCAAGTGGAGCGCCGGCCAGACGGGCATGAAGGCGCTCTCTTGGCTCGCGCGGGACTGGCAGATAGGATCGCTGCTGCGTTATGCGAGTGGTCTGCCCATTCCAACCGGGACCTCCACCAACGGTCTAGCGACATATTTGTTCCAGAGCACGTTGTTTAACCGTGTGCCCGGCGTCCCGCTGTTCACTCAGGACCTCAACTGCCACTGCTTCGACCCGAACAAGACGTTCGTGTTGAACCCCGCGGCGTGGACGAATCCGCCTGCCGGCCAGTGGGGGACCGCCGCGGCGTACTATACCGACTACCGCTACCAACGCCGTCCCGTGGAAAACATCAGTATCGGCCGTGTTTTCCGCGTGAAAGAGCGCGCCAGCCTCCAGATCCGCGCGGAATTTACCAACATGTTCAACCGCACGGAAATGAGCAACCCAACCGCGACGAATCCATCGGCAACCCAGACCACCACAGCCGCCGGCCAGACGACTGCGGGCTTCGGCTATATCAACAACGGAACGGTATTCAGCGCGCCGAGGTCGGGCCAATTGGTGGCGCGATTCCAATTCTAGAAAGCGCGCATTTCGATTTCGTTGGCGGCCGAATGCAGCCGGCGCCTGCATACCAAATCCAGGTTCACGCGGCTTGGTAAAGGGCGTCCATGGGGGTCAGCCTGCGTTTGCTCTACGCTCCGACGCTTGAGGACCTGTTAAAGGAATCGCTAGCGGAACGCCAGCTTTGCTTTCCGCTCTTCTTCGGTCTTGATGCCGGGTCCGAAGAGTTTTTCGAAAAAGCCTTCCTTCACTAACCGGTCCACAAGACTGTTATCGATCACTTTGCGGAAATCGAAGGCCCGCATCTCCGCCGCCAATCGCTCGTCGGAGGGATGATCGAGCATGTACTGCACAGCCGCCGCTGGAATGTAGGGAACTCGCTCGTAAGTGTTAACTTGCGCATAATGGTCGTAAACGCGTTCGATATCGCTCGGATCCTGTTTGTCCCACGCCAGGTATGCCTTAATGGCGAACGCTTTGTCGTCATAGAATCGCTTGATCGCCTCGGCGTGAGCTTTCATTAACTGCTCCGGAAGCTTCGGGTTCGCGGCAATGGTGGCCTTTTTGAATAGATACACAGAGGGCGCGTAAATGTCGTCGTAGTCGCTGATATTGGCTAAATTGTTATAGCCGAGCTTTTCGACTTTGAAATATACCGGCGCGGTGATCATGGTCGCATCGACGCGGCCGCTGGTCAACCCGGCGGCGCGGGCGCTGACGTCGGCGCCAATGGGCACCCATTGAACGTCGCGTGGACTCAAGCCCGATTTGGCGATCAGCCCAATCGTATAGTTGTATGGCGCGTCGCCGATCTGGCTCACTCCGACGCGCTTGCCTTTCAGATCGCGCATACTCTTGATGTCCTTGGAGGCCATGAGCGCGAACAAGCTCTTCTTGAACGGGCTGCCGAGGGCAATCAACGATCCATCTTTGGAAGCGGCTTGCATGGATTGCTCCAGCGTGTACGCGGTCATTACGGCGTCACCGCTGACGATCATCGCGATACCGGCGGGGTGAACTCCGAATACCAGATCTACATCGAGGCCATACTTCTGGTAATAGCCGCCTTCCTTGGCGATATATAGCGGCCAGACTTGGCCGGTGCGCGTCGGATAGTTGATCTTTACTTTCTGCAACGGCTGGGCCGGCAACGCCGCCGCACCGAGCAACACGATCCAGAGAGCACTCTTCTTCAATCCCATAGTGCAAACCCCATCGCACTTCCCGTCCCCGCTTCCGAGCGGTAGCAGGGGACGTAATCCAGCAGTTTCATCGTAAGTCCGGTTTCCGCCATCGCGCCCGCGACGGCGATCCAGTTCTTGATCTCGGAGGTCCCGGACTGAAACAAGTTTTCGGAAAATCGCGAAAGCGCGGTTTCATCGTTCCGTTGCAAGGCGCCCAGAACTTCGCGATCGAACTCCTCATCGACGACGAAATGCGTCAGGCCGCCCGAGGCGATCATCGCAACGTTCAGATCCTCCGGCCACGACACGATCGAGCGAGCAAGAGCGCGTCCGAAATCGTAACAGCGCCGCGCCGGCGGCTGGTTGGGAGGATAAAACGTGTTCACGAACACCGGTACGTGGGGCACAACTCTGTCGCGCATCACGCGCCGGTAGACGAAACCGTACGCGTGCGGCGCCGCATTGGACCCAATGACGCCCGACGGATATTTGGTGATCTGCGAAATATCGAATCCTTCGGCGACCGCGCTTTCGATGATGTGTTTTCCTAGAGCGGGAAGGCAAGGATATTCGGTGTATACGGGCGGCGTGCGGTCCGCTTCCGCGCGAGCTACTCCCGGATTCAGCTTCGCCAGAAACTCCGCCGAGCGCGGATGCCCCTCCACGTACTTCCCCCAGAACACAGCAAACGCGGGAACGTGCTCGTCCGTGAAGATCTCCATCTGATCGTTGCCGACCACCACCGCCGCGTCAGGACGGTGTTCTTCGAAAAAATCCGCGAGCGAACCAATCGCCTTCTGGCAGCGCCAATGGCGTTCCCGGCATACCTCGGACGCGATCTGCTCCCCTAGGTTCCCGTTTTTCTGCAATTCGATCATTTGGTCGAAGTTGTAGACCTTACCTTTGAAAAAGTGTTTGGGATTCTCTCGATCGGCCGAAACGCGATCCTTCCAATACTCGGGAGGAATCGACAGCATGGGACCGTGCGATGTCCCCAGTCCGAACGCGATGCGCGCCATCTATGCTCTCGCGCCTGCGGGCGCCGCGGCCCTTGGAACGGACACCCGCGCAAACAGCCGCCGCGCGTTGTGCTCGAAGATATTTCGTCTGTCTTGTTCGGTGAGCCACTCAATCGAGTCGATCAGCGGCTTGATATCGTCGAAGCTTTTGCCCGTTGCCGGATTCGCGGCTGATCCCGAGCCCGGGTTCTCCGTGCCGAACAGCACATTGGCGCTACCCGCGACTTGAATCAACATTTCGAGGGAGCGTTTCGCGTGCAGGCATGTATCGAAGTACAACATTTTCAAACGGCGGTCGAATTCTTCAACCGGGCCGCCGCCTTTGAGCGCGTAGTCCGCCTGCCAGCGCCCGATCTGATAGGGAATCGAGCCCCCGCCGTGCGCGACGATAATCTTCAGTTTCGGGAAATCGTCCAGAACGCGCGATTTGATCAATGACAGCACGGCCAGGCTTTCCTCGCTGATGAAGTGCTGGCTGTAGGTCTCACGCCCGTGCTTGCAGCCGGAAGAGTGAATGAGACCAGGAACGTCAAGCTCAACCATTTTTTCCCATAACGGATACCAGTATTCGTCCCCCAGCGTGGGAGTGCTGCCATCGCCTTCGCCTGGATCGGTGTCGATCAGCGTCCCGATAAACCCGAGTTGCTTCACGCAACGCTCCAACTCAGGGAGACCGAAGGTCACGGGCTCGCCGGCGGCCTGCGGCATGCTGCAGACGCCTTGGAACCGATTCGGGAAGGCCTTTACCTGCTGGGCGATGTACTCGTGATTCGCCACAGCCCAGGCTTCGACCATTTTCCAGGGTTTTTCGGCGTGCATCAGTTGAAACGGGCGCGGTGAGAGAAATTGCACGTCCGTTCCCACCGAATCCATGATTCGAAGATTCCGCTTGGTGTCGGCGTGATCGCGGACAAAGTCGTCGCTAAATCGTTTGGGAGCGTAACCGTGCGCGCCGCGAGCGGCCATCTGGACGGCTCGCCACTGATACAACTCGGGGGCGGCGCATACGTGGGCGTGTATGTCAAGGATCATATGCCGATGTTCTCACACCCGCTCATGGCGTCACCGTGAACCTCACAGCCGCGCTTGTGCTCGCGCCGACCGTAACCACAAGGTCCCGCGGGCCGGTAGGAGCGTCCGGCGGAACCTGAAAGTTGATTTGTGTCGCGCCGATGGACCAGCTCGGAATGCCGATGAATTGAATAGGGGCGGTCGCGTTTCCTATCGTCACAGTCACCGGAAGCCGTGGCCGCGGCGCGGCGGACCCTGAAGGCGTGGATCCATCCGGAACCGCAGGCGTCACAAGGCCGTCACCGGTCATGTACAACGTATAGATCTGGCCGGGGCTCCCGCTGGCGTTCGGCAGAAGGATTCCGGGAGCGGATGGTGACACTTGAAACGACAACGACGATGCGCCGGCGGAAGTGTATACGATCAGCGTGGCCGGTCCCGGCGTCACCTCATAAGGAATTTGAAGATTCACCTGAGTGGGGGAAACATAGAACAGAGGCGCGCGAATGCCGTTTATGGCCGCGTAAAACCCGCCCATGTAACTCTCCAGCGGCACGGCCGCCGTCGCCTGCGGCGCCGCTCCCAAATTCGTTCCCCACACAGTGAGCAGCATTCCCGGCGCATAGCTATGGTCGTAGGAAAACGTGTTGGTGAGATCGCTCACGGTGGGAGCGGCCGGTAGGCCAAGAAATGGCACAGAGATCTGGCGGCTCCATTGCGCTCCATTCGCGTCTGCGCCTGTAAACCCGAACGTAATGCTTATGGGCGTGTTCAAAGTAGCGTATCCGAGAGTGGTTGAGATCTTGCCATACGCTGGGATCGCGGTGTTCGGAAAAAGTGAGAGAAAGCTCTTGCCATCTATCGTGAAATCGGTGAGCGATGTGGCGACGCCCTCCTCCTCGGCCAGAGTGATCGTGATGCTCCACGGAGGGACACCCCGGCCCGGATTGACCTGTTGATACACCGGATTTTCGCTGAACGATACCGAGATCTGCGATCTCTTTGGGGATTGCGTATTCCACTGGTGTAGAAAAACGTAGAGATCCGGGGAACCTAACCCAGTGGCTAGATCGTATCCCGCGCTCGTGCTGTAGCCGGTAAAGCCTAGCGGGCAGTTCGGCGCCGCGCAGGGCACGATGTTATCTCCCGCGCCTACGTCGTGGAATGCCTGCGGAACGTTCGACGCCAAGCGATAGAGCAGCGGGTTGACGTTACCCAGACCGGGCCGGGATGGCGCGCCGCCTGCCACCAGAGATTGATTCACTAGCGCGAGCATGCCCGCAAAAACCGGAGCCGCCGCGGAGGTGCCGGCGGCGGTCCCCGTGGAACCGGAGAAGTAGATGAAATAGCCGTCGTGCGCCGCCGCCGAAAGCGCCACGTCCGGTAGATCGCGGTAGCCGTCGTTCGGCACGCCTGGACCGGCCTGCCACGCGGGCTTCGGAAAAAAGACGCTCACTCCGCCGCCGCCCGCCCAGAGCGCCTTGTCGGCCGCGGACTCGTTCCACGCCCGCTCCGGAATGTAGGAGACCGCGGACGCTCCATTCCCATCGTTCTGAGCGTTCCAATACGCGCCGCCGGACTCGTCGAACTGAGTGCCCCCGGCGGCCGTCACTTCTGGAATGCTCGCGGGAAATCGCGCGGCAGCGCCATTCTGCGAAAGAGGGTAGCCGTTGGGGTCGCATCCGGCCGCGCCCGCATCGCCGGACGAGTTGACCCACGTGATCCCCTGCGCACTCGCCTGCTGCGCCAGTTGCTGAAAGAACGCCAGCGTTCCGGGATCTTGGGCCTGCTCGCACCGTCCGGAAAAACTATAGCTCGCGCTTACCACCGGCGCCAGATTCTGATCCACCACGTATTGCAGCGCGATATACGGATCTATCGAATAGACGTAGAGGATGTTCGCACCGCGGGCCACCGCGCCACTCCATTCCACATCGAGCGCCGCTTCTACGGCGGCCGAATCTGAGCCCGGATCCGGAAAAGCCGGCACTAGCATGGTTTGGGGGACATTCGCCGGGAGATTGAACCGCGTGCGAAAAGCTGCGACATCGGAAAGATTCAACCGGCTGGCGCCGACTATCGCAATTGTCTGGCCGGAGCCGTCGATGCCCTCCGCGTAAAGCGGAGCGATGTCATAAATCGTCGCGAGGTCGTCGGGCGCGAGCCTGTGAGATCCATCGGAGCTGTTGAATTCCGGAGCCGGCGTGAAACGAATTTCGGGCTCCGCCACGAAATCGTCGAGTCCTCGCACACCCGCGACAACGCCATCCAGAGCCGCTGGAATCGAAATATTGCGCGTGTTCGCGTAGCGGATCTGGCCTCCATCCAGGTAGCGGTGAATCTCCGCGCCGAAAGCGCGCCGTGCTCCCTCCGAAGTCCCTTGGAAAGCGATCCAGGTGCGGCCGCGGCTAACCTGGGAGATTTGGAATCCCTGCGATTCCAGCCACGCGCGGATCTTAGCGATATCAGAGGAGTCCAGGCCGAAGCGGTCCGCGTACTGCTCGGGCGTCAGGAATTTGCGGTAATTCGCCGATGCCGGATTCTGCAAATCGCCTAGGAATCGGGCCAGCGATTGCCGTTGCGCGGAAGATTGCTTCAAATACAAGACCAGCGACGGCAATGGAAAATCCGGCTCAACGGCGCCTGCGTCGTCTTGGGGCAGCGTTCTTTCCCGAACTGCTCCCGGCAAAGCTATTCTTAGGCCGTCTTCGATCCGACCGGGGATGCGCTGCGCGAGAAGCCCGGGAGCGACTAGACATAGAACGCCCAGGGGTCGAAAAGCGCGGCGCATCTGGGAAGTTTATCATCGCCTGCCGGCCCCTACAGTGATATGCTCGGGTCATGGCGCGGCGGCTCCTCAAGCGGGCTTGTTGGTGCGCGGGCGGCACCGCCCTCCTGGTCGGCAGTTTGTTTGCGTTCCAGCGCCCCTTCCGCGAATATCCCGGCATCGAATACAATGATTTTCCGCTCCCCGCCGATTATCAACAGAAGACCGAGTACGTTTTCGCGCGCCTGATGTATCCGCAGTATCCGGGCGTGCGGGGCGGTTTCGGTTATCGCGGAGGCGCGGACTGGAAGCACGGCTACTCCATGTGGACGCAGGATTACCCGCGCGCCGATCGCCATTTCATGCTGGCTCTGCGGCGGTTGACGCGGGTCGACGCGCGGTCGGTCGAGCAACCCGTGGATCTCGACGACGGCGACGACGTTTACAACTGGCCATGGTTGTACGCGGTTCAGCCCGGCACCTGGCGCCTCACGGATACCCAAGCCGCTAAGCTCCGCGATTACCTCCAGCGCGGCGGTTTCTTCATGTGCGACGACTTCTGGGGCGCGCAGGGATGGGAAGTTTTCGAGGAAAGCATGCAGCGCGTTTTCCCCGAGCGCCAAGCGGTGGATATCGACGATCGCGACGCGATTTTCCATACCGTCTACGATCTGAACGACCGCTATCAGGTTCCCGGAGCGCGCTACCGGGGAACGGGCATCACCGAAAAGTGCGACGGCTGCCCGCCCGCCTGGCGGGGCATCTACGACGACAACAAGCGAGTGATGGCCGCCATGACGTTCGATTCCGATCTGGGCGATTCCTGGGAGTGGGCCGACGATCCCAGCTACGCGGAAAAATACTCCGCGCTGGGCATCCGCATCGGCGTGAATTACATCGTCTACGCGATGACGCACTAATAGGCCCCCTGCTACCCTTCGGTTATGGATCGCGACCACTTGCGCGGACTTCTAGAACAAGTCCGCGGGGGCGCCGTGGACGTCGATGCGGCGATGGAGCGCATGCGCCACCTGCCGTTCGAGGATCTGGGATTCGCCAACGTCGATCATCACCGCGCGCTGCGCCACGGAATTCCCGAAGTGGTTTTCGGCACTGGAAAAACGCCGGATCAGATATCGGCTATCGTGTCCGCCCTATTAGCCCGCGCCCGCAATGTTTTGGTGACGCGCGCTCCGGAGGAAGCGGCCGAGCGGCTGCGGATTGAACATGGGGAAGCCGAATACTTCCGCGCTTCCCGAGCCGTGCGCATCTGGCGCGACCGGGCCATCACGGGCAAGGGCAAGATCGCGGTGGTCTGCGCCGGCACGAGCGATTTGCCCGTCGCCGAAGAGGCGCAAATAACGTCCGAGGTCATGGGAAACGAGGTATTTGCGATCCACGATATTGGCGTCGCGGGCATCCATCGGCTAATGCACCATCGCGATCGTCTGAACGAAGCTCGCGTGGTGATCGTCTGCGCCGGCATGGAAGGCGCCCTACCCAGCGCCGTCGGCGGAATGGTCGCCGCTCCGGTGATCGCCGTCCCCACCAGCGTCGGTTATGGCGCGAGCTTTCACGGTTTGGCGGCGCTGCTCGGAATGCTCAACAGTTGCGCGAGCAACGTGACGGTGGTCAACATCGACAACGGATTCGGGGCGGGCTATGTCGCCAGCCTGATCAACCGCGTATAGATCGGAACCCGTCGAGCCGCTATGTTGCTCACGGTATCGTGGGAGGGAATGCTCCACACCCGGCGGGCCGCTCTATTCCTCACGCTCTATGCCGCTGTCGTGGCCTACGCTTCGCTTTACCCTTGGGAATTCCACTGGAATCCTCATGCGCCGCCTCTCTTCTGGATACCCCTCCGTTCGCGCGGCTTCGTTCTCGATTTCCTTTTGAACATCCTGTTCTATATTCCGCTGGGCGCGGCTGCCTTCCTGGCTTTCGACGCCGGCGCCGTCGGCTTGTTCATCGCCGTAGCGGCGGGTTTTGGCCTTTCACTGGGCATTGAGCTGGCGCAGCGTTACACACTCCGCGTTGGCGATTTTGACGATCTCACAGCCAACACGCTCGGGACGGTTTTGGGCGCCGCGACATCGTTTATATGGAAGCGCCGGCATCTATCGGCGCCCGCATTTACCAAACGCATTGCGCCCGATGGCGCGGTCCTTGCGACCCTGTGGATCGTGTGGAACGCCTTTTTGCTTCTTCCGGCCGCGAGTCGTCGAGCATTGCCGAAGGAAGCATCTCCATTGGCCTGGAGTTCCCTGGTGAACGAATGTATAGGAGTCTTCGCCCTGGTCATCGCCTTGCGGCCCCATAGGCGGACGGCGGGGCGCCTGCTGGCGCCGGCGCTCCTGGTCTGGCTAGCCATTCAGGAACTGAGGCCCTTCCGTTGGGGAGCGCGACAGGATTTTTCATGGCTCCCATTCGAAAGTCTGTTCTACAGCCGCGCGGAGGTTTATTATCCGCTCCTGTTTCAAAAGCTGTTCTTCTATACGCTGGTGGTTTGGGCGATGCGCCTCAGGGGCGTTGGCTGGCTCTCTGCCATAGGCATTCCCATGGCAGTGCTCGCCGCGGGCGAGTGGGCGCAACGCTATCTGCCGGCGCGCACTCCAGAATTGACAGATCTCGTGCTAGTGGCTGGGGGAGCGTTCTTGCTATGGGTGGCGGAGCCGCAACATTCAAAAGTCGAAGTCGCCCGCGCCCGGGCGGACTAGTTCCGACCTACGCTTTGTCCCGGCCGCTTTTGCCGCGTGGGGCGGGCGGCCTCGAGCTCAGGATTCCAGCGAACGCTTGAACTAGCTGGCCCCGTTTTGATGGGTCGATGCGCAAGTTGCGAACGCTCCTGCTGGGCATGAAGAGAGCCCGCTCCGTTATCCGCTACCGAAATTGAGCCAGGCGCGGAAGGCTCAAAAAACCGGAGTCTGGATGCACGGCGAAATGCGCGGCTTGATTCTCAGCGCGCACGCCACGTATCTGGCGAAAACGCTCGACTTGGGGCCGGCGAGACAGCCGCGGCTTTGTGCCTGAACCCTCGACAGCTTCTAAATTAATTCAACGATCGTAGCACCGGAGCCGCCCTGCTCGGGTGGAGCGGCATAGAATTTCGCGACGTGCGGATTATCTTTCAAAAGCTCGGCCACGGCGCGTTTCAAGATCCCCATCCCGTGCCCGTGTACGATGCGGACTATGTCCATCTGCGCCAAGATCGCGCTATCGAGAAACTTCTCGACATTTCCGCACGCCTCTTCGGCGCGCTGGCCGATGAGATTGATCTCGCGATAGGAAGTTTCAAAACTGGGGCCCTGATGGAATTCAATCCCGGAAGGACGCTTGGGCGCTTCGGAGGGCGGCAACACCTCTTCGACGTCCGAAGATGGCACCCGCAACTTCAGGTATCCCGCTTCGACTTCCAAAAACTCTCCCGAAAGCAGACGGCGCACGGTGGCGGGCTGGCGAACTCCCTTCAACCGTACGCGCACTCCCTCGCCGAGCTTCAGGCGTGGGGCGATTTTCGCCCCAGCCTCCGGCGCAAGGGATTCCACGGCCTCCCGATATTCGCGTTGAGTCTTGGCAATCTTCACCTGCGCCTTGCGGGGAGGGGCCTTTTGGCTCAACTCTTCAATCACAGCTTCGGCGCGCTTCTGAAATTCCCCGGCAAGTTCCGCGGCGCGCTGCTCCATCTCGCGGATTTTCGCGGCATATTTCCGCTCCCAAGTTTGCTCGAGCGAAGCTTCCCGTGCGTTCAGTGATTGCTCGCGCGCGGCGAGGCGGTCTCGCTCTTCCTGAATCGAGCGCAAGCGTTGGTCCAACTCGGCCAGGAACCGCGCAACATCGCGTTCCGTGTGGCTCATCCGGGCGCGGGCCGCCTCGATCATCTCGGGATCGAAGCCCAGCCGGGCCGCAATGTCGAGTCCCGCCGATTTGCCCGGCGATCCGAGGCGCAGGACATACGTCGGCTCTAGCGTGGCTTCATCGAATCCCATGGACGCGTTGCGAACGCCGGCAGCCGTCGCGCCGTAGACCTTCATCGGAGTCAGATGAGTCGTCGCCAGCGCGAAGGCGCCACAGTTGCGAAATGCCTCCAGCACGACGACGCCCAGCGCGCCACCTTCTTCGGGATCGGTGGAGCTACCTAATTCGTCGAGCAGGACCAGCGAATCGGGCGTCGCTTGCTCCAGCATCGATCGGATCGCGAGGACATGCGCGGAAAACGAGCTGAGACTTTCTTGCAGCGATTGATGGTCTCCTATGTCCGCCAACACGCGATCGAACAGCGGAAACTCAGCTTCGGCGGCGGGAACAGGGATGCCGGCATGAGTCATCAGCGCGAGAAGTCCGACAGACTTGAGGGTCACCGTCTTGCCGCCGGTATTCGGGCCGCTGATCAGCAGCGTCCGGTCGCTGGCTTCTAAGGAAAGCGACACAGGGACGACCCTTTTGCGTTGCGGACGGAAAATGCTTTCGAGTAGCGGATGCCGTGCCTCGCGCAACGCCAATCGCCGTTGTCCTTCCGGGCTTAATCGCGGAATCGCGCAGCCGAAATCCGCTGCGAATTCCGCTTTCGCGAAGAGCAACTCCAGCCGCGCGAGCGCCTCCGTGGACGCCGCGATCGCCGCCGCATGCTCCCGAAGGCGCGCCGTGAACTCGCGCAGCAAACGATGGATTTCACGCAGCTCGTCCTCATGGAGTCGGACCAGCTCGTTGTTGAGATCGATGGTTTCGAGCGGTTCGACAAAAACCGTGTGGCCGCTGCCACTAGAGCCGTGAATGACGCCTTCCACGCGACGCTCGCGCCCGGTGACCACGGGCACCACAAAACGGTCGTTGCGGATCGTGACGAAATCTTCCTGCAGCGTCCCATCCTCTTGATGGGCTCGTAAAAAACGTTGGAGCGACTCCTCGATCAGGCGGCGCTGCCGTTCTGAATCCTTGCGGATGCGGTTCAGGGCCGGACTCGCGCTGTCCGCGAGCGACCCGTCGGGCAGGATCTTGCCGCGAAGCTCGGACGCCACGTCGCGAAGATCGGCGATTCCGGAAGCATGGGCCGCCAGACGTGGAAACTTCGCTTCAGGCGCGAGAATCAGCGATCTAATTTCGGAGGCGGCGTCCAGCAGCCGCGCCAGTTCGAAAATCTCCGTGGCCTCGAGTGTCGCTCCTTCGATACGCAACCGTGCGACGATAGGGCCCGGATCGGCTCCGAAATCAAACCGCGGGCGGATCGCCGCTCCTCGTGCTGAAGGCTGCGGTTGTGAAGAGGTTCTTAGATATTCGATGGCTTCCGCCGCGTCCGCCAGCGCGGTTTCAATCTCCGTTCGATCGGAAGAAGGCGCCACGCGGGACAGCTCGGCCCGCCCCAGCGGCCCGCGCACGTACCGGCCGAGCAGCGCCCGAAGCTCCTCGAATTCAAGAACGGGATTAACGTGCATCGCTCGAAAAAGCGCGCTCAATTACTTCGAGCGTTCCCTCGGTCAGGCGATAGTGCTGCAATTCCGAGCGCCGCGCCCATTCCGCCCGGCTCACGTCGTCCCCCGCGCGCAATTTGCCTCCCACCACTCTGCAAACGTAATCGGCGAGCACGTAGTGGTACTCCACGCGGCCCTGGGAGTCGCGCATGATGCGCTGGAAGATTTCGAACAGACGCGTCGGCTCGATGCGCAGCCCGGTTTCTTCCTCCACTTCGCGGCGCACCGCTTCTTCGAGTTGTTCGCCCGGTTCGACCAGGCCTCCCGGAAGCGACCAATAGCCCTTCAGCGGCTTGCCCCCGCGCTCGATGAGAAGAATCGGGCCGCGCCTTCCGGCTCGCGTGAAAATGAGCGCGCCGACTCCTAGCAATGGATGCTTAGGGTACCTGCGCCGCATACTGAAGGGCCCCTTTCACGCCGATTCGGACCCGGTAAACCGCGTTGCGAGCCGTGATATAGAGCGTGGAAAAATCCGGATCGCCAAATGTGAGATTGGTGGGCGATTGGGACAAATGAATATCATGCAGCAGCTCTCCCCGCGGCGAATATGCCGATAAATACTTTGCCGCGACGTAGAGATTTCCCTTTTCGTCCGTGCGCAATCCGCCGGGCACACCCTCGACCTTCGGAATAAAAACGCGATCGTTGGAAGCCGATCCGCCGCGGTCCAGGTCGAACACATGCACCGACCGCGCATCGGAATCCGCAACATACAGTAGACGCCCGTTCGGCGAAAGCGCGATGCCGTTCGGCCGAGTGGTCCATTTCGCGACCGGCTCCAGCTCGCCCTTGCCAGTGATGCGGAATACGCCGTAGAAATCCAGTTCGCGCGAATCCTGTTGGTTCCCGAACGCCGGATCGGTGAAATAAACGTTGCCATCGCGCCGGACGACGATATCGTCGGGCGCGTTCAGGCGTTTGCCTTCGTAGCGCGACGCGAGCACGTCCATCCTGCCGTTTTTGGCGGTCCGCGTGACACGTCTTTCGCGGAATTCGCAGGTATAGAGGCGCCCTTGCTCGTCGTAAGCGTTGCCGTTGGCGCCGCCCGCGCGGCTTGCGAACTCCGAGACGCCCTTGCCGGGCGCCCATTTCTCGATTCGGTCCGTCACGGTGTCGCTGAAAAGTAGAAATCCATCCAGCGACCAGACCGGTCCCTCGGCATGATTCACATCGCGTGCGATAGTCTCCACGCGGATATCGGAAAAATCTTGCGCGAACGCGGCGCCGCCGGCCAGCAGGATCACGGTCAGGGGAATCACGCCTTTCATTATGCGCCGATGCTACAATTTCCGCGCCAGGATCGCGTAGTCAAGCCCTCCGAAGAAAGCCTCCCGCACCGACGGCGGCAGGTCCGCCAGCGCGGGCATCGACTCGACCGCCGGCGCCAGGCGTTCCACTTCGATGCTGCCAAAGCCGGCATCCTCCATATAAAACCGCAGCAGCGGAGCGGGTACTGGCCGGGTGTGGGTCGGATCGAGATAGAAGTGCGTCGCGAAAATCGCGAGGCATTCGGGGTTCGGAGTTTCGATGATCGCCAAGGCGCCGGGATGCAGCTTGGCGGCAAGTAGCGCTACCAAAGCCGGAACGCTTTCCGGCGGAAGATGCTCGACGACCTGCGAGCAATAAACGCCGCCAAGGGAACGGTCTGGCAGCCCGGCCACAAACTCGAACAGTTCTGCGCGCTCGGCGGCCAATCCTCTCGAACTGCACAAAGCGACGCACTCCTGGCTCAGATCGACGCCGCGCGCCGTGAGGCCCAACTCGCGCGCGGCTTCCAAAAATTCGCCCCGCCCGCAGCCGACGTCGAGAATTTCGTGGACTGCGCCCGCGAAACGAGCCGCGTGCCCTCGCTGGCGCTCCCGTATGCGATCTTCCGATCCTCGAAAGACGCCGGCAAACCGAAGCCAGTCGATCGCAGGCGCAGTCGTCTGAGTCGCAGGCGCGGGCGCTCCCGCCGCCGCTTGCTTTTGACGCAGCGCGCGCAGCTCGGTATAGATCAGTCCCTCGTATTCCCTCCGGATCTGCTCCAGATCCTGCCACAGCCGCTTCTGCACGTCGACCGTATTGCGCTCCAAGGCGGCGGTGAAGCTATCGTGCTGCTGCCGCGCGAGATCTCGGTAGCTTTGCTCCAGCAGCGTCACGCGATGTTGAAATGCGCCTTGCAATTCCGAAATGGTCCGCAGAATGTGAATCTCGCTCGCCGAGCGCCGCTCTTCAAAGGCCGGACGCCACTCGGCCCAGTGGCGGCGGACGTCGCGCATTTCTCCCACCGCTTCGGCGGACTCGCGATGATAGGCTTCCAATGCCTCGCGAAGCGGCTTCTCGCGCGCCTCCATCTCCTCGCGAATCTGCCGATGATGCGACGCCAGCGCGGCGATCGCGCGGCTCGTCTCGGCTAGAACGTCGAGGGTCGTTTGAACGCAGGCCACGGCGGCCCGGTTGAATTCCACTTGCTCCCGAACGTGCCAATCCAGAGCGCGGGCGATCAGTCGCTTGAATCCTTGCGCGATCGAGTTTTTCAAGCCGGGAGGCCGCGGATTGACGGTTCCGATCGCGGCTACCTTCGCCTCGGCGACATCACGCGCTTGAAGCAGTGGCGTTAGGTCGGGCGCGGCCACGCCCTCTAGCCCAAGGTTTCCATTAGGCGTGCGGGCCCGCGCGCGCGCGCGCACCTCGTGAATCGCGGCCATCAGCTCGTCATCGTGCATGTCTGGATCGTCCGCGCTTGGAATAAGTAGCCGTGATCTTGGTCGGTATGCCGCCGCGCGCCGCGAATTCTCCCACCACTGTGGCGGCAATCGGCTGGGCCGCTTTGACCACGTCCTGAAGAACCCGATTCACTACGTTTTCCTGAAAAATGCCCACATTCCTATACGCCAGAGAATACATTTTCAACGATCTGAGCTCAAGGCAACGCCGATCCGGAACATAGCGCAACGTCAGCGTTCCATGATCCGGCAGTCCCGTTTTCGGACACACGGACGTAAATTCCGGCATCGCGATCTCGATTTCATAGCCGGTGCGGTACTGGTTGGGCCAGGTTTCGATTGTGGGAAGCTCGGCGCGAACGCCGGCTTCGGCGTGCTTGTCAGTGTACTGCCGGCTCACTTTCCCAAGGTCTCCGCGCGCCGCGATTCACCGCCCTCGCGCCGCAGTTGAACCGCCAATAATCCAAGAAATTGTCCGACGTCGGTGACGACGCCGATCGCCTGCCCCGTGCCGCGATCGCTTACTTTCGTCGCGACGGCCGGATTGATGTCGACGCACACAATCTTCACCCAGCTCGGCGACATGTTGCCAACGGCGATCGAATGCAGCATCGACCCCAGGCACAACACGAGCCCGGCGCCCTTTAACTGGTCGGCATAGGCGTCCTGGGCCCGATTCATATCGGTAATCGTATCCGGCAATGGGCCGTCGTCGCGTAGGCTTCCCGCGAGAACGAACGGAACCCGCGCCATGGCGCACTCGTACATGATTCCGCGTGTCAGCCGGCCCGATTCCACAGCTTCAGCGATTCCCCCAGCCCGATAGATAGCGTTGATCGCCCGCATGTGGTTGCGATGCCCGTGTTCTTCTTGCCGGCCGTCGCTCTGGCGGATGCCGAGAGACGTGCCGAACAGCGCCGCCTCGATGTCATGTACCCCCAATGCGTTGCCCGCGAGCAGCACGCTCACCCAGCCGTCTCGAATCAACTCCGCGAGCGCCGGAGCGCCTCCCGTATGCACCACCACGGGCCCGGCCACTACTACGATTTTTTTTCCCTCCGCGCGCGTCTGTTCAAGCAAGGCAGCGGTCTGACGGACAGCGGTTTCCAATTGCCGCTCGGACGAGATGGTGTTGCTCATGAACGCGAACGCGAGGCGGTCGCGCTCTTTCGATTCCGGCATGACGCGAATCCCTCGCATGCCCACCACCACACAATCGCCTTTTCGCAGGTCGCGCAAGCGGCGGCAAGCGGCTCGGCCTTCCGAGATCACGATCATCGCGTCCATGCGCTGGTCCCGCACTTCGTACCATTCGCCTTCGCAGCGCACCATCGTGCGGTGGTTGGTGGTCGAGTAGAAATCCTCCGGCGCGCAGCAGTCCCTCTCAACTACAGCGAGTTCGGCGTCGCCGGTATCCACTGGCGTACAACCCAACCCGAGCAGTTGCCCAAGCAACTGATCCATATCGGACGGCTGTTCCGTTTGTACTCGCAGCCGCAAATACGAAGGCTCGGCATTGGTCCGGCCGATCCGGAACTCCTGAACTTCGAATTGCCCGTCGTATTCAACGACGGTGTCGAAGATCTGCTCCATCAAATGGGAATCGATCAGGTGGCCCTCGGCCTCGACAACCTCGTGCTGCATGGGGTTGATCTCAGGATAGCTTGGCCGGACAAATCAGCCTATCCAGCGAGCCGCGAACATCTTCCGCCGCTAGATCCAGCCGTGCCATTTGTAATCCAAAAGCCCCAGGTATTCGTAGGTCGCGTGATAAGCGATATCGAACGCCGGCCGCCGGAAAAAGTGGAAATGTTGCGGCATGTAGAACTCAGGCACGGGGAAGTATGACGCCGTAATTCCCAGCTTCCTAAAAACGCCGCGTACGCGTGGGACGTCCATCTGCGATGTCACCACCACCAGCGATCGCCAATCCCGGTCCGCCATCATTTGGGAGAGCCCGATCGCCGAATAGTGAGTTGTGGCGGACGTCTCGATCGCGATCGCCTCATGGGGCACACCGGCTTGCTCCAGCATTCTCGCTTGGATCCCCGCCTGGCGCTCGCCGCCCGCACTGACAATCACGGGAGCGTAGCGCTGCCTGTATAGGTTCAAAGCTCCCCAGGTTCGCTGAGCGGCGTCCGTCGACACCCACTCGTCATTGATAGCTCCGCTTGACATCAGCACGATAGCATCGCTTTTTCGCGGATCGGGCTTGACATAGAGCGGGGCACTGTAGACGTCCGCCAGCGGGGTCGCGCTCAAGAGAATATACAGGACCACGCACGTTCCCGCGATCCATTTCACTGCCTTCCACATACAAGGCCAGTATATCGGCTGGCCGGACTGGAAGCCCCTGATTCCCAAGGCTTTGGAATGATGCCAGAAGTTTAGGACGAAGCGCCAGCTGATCGCGAAGCTAAAGCCTCGCGTAGGCAAAAGCCCACCCTCCTCACGTTGGCAAAGGAGTTGCGTTAACACTCGCTATGCCCGCCCAGACGGCCACCGAGGCAATCACGGCCGGAAAGCTCGAACCGGCCGATCATGCCGCGTGGGACAGGTTCGTCTTCGGCCACCCGCAGGGAAGCCCCTTCCACTTAATCGCCTGGAAAGAAAGCATCGAGCGGACGTTCGGCTATCGGCCGTTTTATCTTCTAGCCAAGCGCGGGGAGCGTATAAGCGCCGTCTTGCCGCTGTTTCTGACGGGCGGCTTCGTCACTGGAAAGCGCCTGATCTCTTCTCCATTTGCCGTCTATGGCGGGATTCTGGCCGATTCGGACGACGCGCGGATGCTTCTGCTGGAACGCGCCAGGCAGCTGGCCTCGGATCTCGAGGTCCGCGATCTGGAGCTGCGCAACGCCTGGGAACAGCAGTGCTCCGGCCTGCCACGCATCTCGCGTTACGTGACTTTCACGCAGGAAATCGGCCCGGACGAGGAAGCCATCCTGAACTCGATTCCGCGCAAAACTCGTGCAGCGGTTCGGAAGTCTCTCAAGGAAGGCATGGTTTCGCGCCGCGAGTTTTCCGATTGCCGCGCTTTCGAGGATCTATATTCGAGAAATCTTCGCCGGCTGGGTACGCCCTGTTTTCCCAGGAGCCATTTCGCGACACTCCTGGAAAAATTCCAGGGGATGTCGGACATCCGCGAGGTGACCCTGAACGGCAAAGTAGTGGCGGCGGTGTTCAGCTTCTATTTTCGCGATCAAGTGGTGCCGTACTATGGCGCTTCCGATCCTGCCTACAATGCCGCTCAGCCGAACAACTTCATGTATTACGACCAGATGCGGTGGGGCGGTCAAAACGGATATCGGGTCTTCGATTTCGGCCGCAGCAAGCGAGTGAAGGGCTCCTATGATTTCAAATCCCACTGGGGCATGGTGGAACGCGAATTGCCCTACGAAGTACACTTAGTCAAAGGGAAAACTTTGCCGAATTATTCCCCGGCGAACCCGGCGTTCCGGTTGCCGATTTTGTGCTGGCAGCGGCTGCCTCTGGGGCTGACCAGGGCGCTGGGACCATTGTTGATCCGGCATGTGCCCTGAGGAATAGGCGGATAGCTCAATGGTAGAGCGCCTCTATTAAACACAGAGGAGGCTGCAGCGTTCAATCCCTGCTCCGCCTACCAAATCCAGATGGACATCCTCTTCCTCTCGCACTGCGTTCCCAATCCTCCCGATAAGGGCGAGAAGATTCGCGCCTGGCACGAACTGAACCTGCTGGCGGCGAAGCACCGCGTCCATCTGGCGTGCTTCGCAAAGAACGCGGAAGAGGTCGCGAGAGCGCACGAACTCAAAGACCGCTGTGCCTCGGTTTTCGCCGAGCGCCTGCCGCCCTATCGCGCGCTTGCCTCAGCGGCCTTTCGTTTCGCGGCTGGAGGAGCCATTAGCGCGGATTTCTATCGCAGCAAGAGGATGCGGAGGCACATCGAATCGCTTCGGCGGTTGCCGATTGATGCTACTTTGGCCTATTCTTCCGCCGTCGTCCAGTTTGCGCCGGCGGATGTTCCGCTTTGGATCGACATGGTAGATGTGGATTCCGAGAAATGGCTGGACTATGCTGATCGGCGCTGGCCCGGGGCACTGTATAGAATCGAGGGAAACAGACTCCGCGCGTTGGAAGCCGCCTATGCCCGGCGGGCGGAATGCGTCTTCCTGACCACCCCGCGCGAGAGGGATTTGCTGAAGCGAATCGCGCCCGGCGCTGGCGTCGAGAGCTACATCAATGGGATCGATTTCGAATACTTCAATCCAGCCGTCTGCCCAGCTGCGTCCGGCCTCGAAAACCGGAGATACGTGGTGTTCGTGGGCCAAATGGATTACTTTCCAAATGTGGACGCCTGCCGATGGTTTGCGAACGCGATTTTCGTCCAACTCCGCACGCAGTGGCCGAACCTGGAGTTCCTCATCGTGGGCCGTAATCCGGCGCGCGCTGTCCAACGCCTTGCGGCGAAGCCCGGAATCACCGTAACGGGCGGCGTGGCCGACGTGCGGCCGTACCTGAGTCACGCTCTTGCGATGGTCGCTCCGCTGAGGATCGCGCGCGGAGTACAAAACAAAGTGCTGGAAGCCCTCGCGATGGGCAAGCGCATCCTGGCTTCGCCCGGTGTGGCGAGCAGTTTCGGAGAGACCTTGCCCGAGGGCGTGTCGATGTGCGAATCGAGCGAGGACTACGCGCGGCAGCTTGAGGGCATGAACGACCAACCAGGTTGCGAGCCGTTTATTCGCGAGCGCGCGCGGGCCAGCTTCTCTTGGGAAACGAACTTGCGTCCGTTGCTCGAAGCGATGGAAGGCGAAGAGCGTGGAGCCATGATCTCGTGAAGATCCTTTATCATCACCGGACCAGGGCGACCGACGCGCAGAAGGTCCACATTCTCGAAATGATCTCGGCATTCAGGCAGCTCGGGCACGAGGTGGAAGTGGCCTCGTTGGTCGAAACCGAAAATCGCGCGAGCGAGCCGGAGCGCGAAGCCCGCGAATCGGGCTTGAAGAAGTTGCTGCGGGCCATTCCTTTTTTGTCCGAGCTGGTGCAGCTCGGATATAACCTCTTCGCGATTCCGTGGCTGTGCCTGAAAATCCGCCGCAGCCGCGCCGACTTCATTTACGAGCGCTATTCGCTGTTGAATTTTTCCGGCGTCGTGGCGGCGGCGATCTGCGGCAAGAGGATTGTCGTAGAGGTGAACTCCCCGTTAGCGCTCGAAATGAGCCGCGAAAAGGAAATCCGCGCTCACAAGCTCGCGGCTTGGATCGAGCGTGTCGTCTGCAATCGCGCGACGAAAGTGGTTGTGGTCTCCGGGCCCCTGCGCCGCATCATGATCGAGAACGGAGTGCGGGAGTCAAAGCTCCGGCTGATGCCGAACGGGGTCAATCTTCAGCGATTCAACGCAGCCCGGGACCCGCGGCTCGTCGAATCGCTGGGCATCCGCGGCCGCGTAGCCATCGGCTTCGTCGGGTGGTTCCGGCCATGGCATGGCATCGAATTACTGCTCGAAGCGTTCCGCGAATCCGGGCTATGGAACGGGCAGGCCGTGCTGTTGCTAGTAGGCGACGGTCCCGCGACGGAGGAGTTGAAGCGTTACGTGGCCGCTCATCAGCTTCAGGATTCCGTCATCTTCACGGGCCCGGTTTCTCACGAGCGAGTCCCCGCCTATCTGGACCTGGTAGACATCGCGGTGCAGCCCGCGGCGAACGAATATTGCTGCCCGATGAAGATTTTGGAGTACATGGGGCTGGCCAAAGCGATCGTGGCGCCGCGGCAGGAAAACATCGAGGAGTTGTTGGAGAACGGACGTAGCGCGGTCCTGTTCCGCCCCGGCGACACGCAGAGCTTCGCGCGCGCCTTGAGCGCGCTTGCCACCGACTCGGATCTGCGGTCGAGAACCGGCAGGAACGCGCTTCGCGCAATCTACGAGCGCGGCCTGCTGTGGGAATCGAACGCGCAAAGAGTTGTGGAGATGCTTCAGCCAGCCGGGAAAGTCCTGGTATATGACTGAGGCCCCCCCTCCGCGCCTGCTGCACGTATTTCCGGGCTTCGGCGCCGGCGGCACTCAGCTGCGGATGGTTTCGATCCTCAATTCGCTGGGGCCTTCCTTTGCTCACCGGATCGTCTCGCTCGATAAGAACCTGGAAGCGGCCTCTTCGCTCTCGGTGTGCATCGATGCCACCGTGGAAGGTCCTCCGCCGACTGGATCGGGCGCGCTCTTCTTTCGCAATCT
The DNA here is from genome assembly GCA_036557165.1 of Bryobacteraceae bacterium. Classification (GTDB taxonomy): domain Bacteria; phylum Acidobacteriota; class Terriglobia; order Bryobacterales; family Bryobacteraceae; genus Palsa-187. The sequence goes on along the minus strand of DATBIA010000095.1, from coordinate 118,485 downwards.
GGTGAGGTCGATCCGGCCCGCGGCGGTTCTGACTTACAACTGGGGCTCGATTGAGGCGACGCTGGGGGCGCGGCTCGCGGGAATCTGCCCGGTGATTCACAACGAGTGCGGCTTCACGCAAGAGGAAGCTACGCGCTTGCTGCGCCGCCGCGTCTGGGCCCGCAGAGCGCTTCTGAACGCGGTGTTTCAAACCGTGGCGACTTCGCGAACTATGCTGCGGGTCGCCCGCGACCAGTACAAGCTGTCATCGAAAAAAGTCCGGCTGATCTCCACGGGAGTGGACGTGGCTCGCTACAAACCCGGGCGCAATACAGCCGGCCGCCAGACGTTAAACATCCCCGAAGGAACGATCTTAATCGGCTATCTCGGCGGCCTGCGCCCGGAGAAGAATTTGGGATTGCTGATCCGCGCGTTCCACGCGGCGAATTTGCCGGATGCCCGCTTGATCCTGGCCGGCGAAGGCCCGTGCCGCGACGAGTTGCAAAAACTGGCTGCGGATCTTCGCCTGGCCGGACGCGTGATTTTTCCGGGGCGGCAGCTGGACCCGGCGCCTTATCTCGCCATGCTGGACGTCTTCGCGATGTCCTCGGCGACCGAGCAAGTCTCGAACGCTCAGCTCGAAGCGATGGCGTCGGGACTGCCTGTCGTCTGCACAGATGTCGGCGACAGCCGGGAGCTTCTGGGGGAAACGTCGGAGGGTTGTGTCGTCGCGCCGGACGACGAGGAGGGCTATGCGCAGGCGCTCCGGCAGGTCGCTGAAAATCCCGAGCGCCGCGCTCGGATCGGCGCAGCCAATCGCGGGCGCGCGGTGGAGCGCTACTCGAAGGAACGAATGGTCCGCGAATACGCCGCGCTTTTAGGCGAGGCCATTAACCGCCCGGCGCCACTCGACGAATTCGCAAATCCCCTGGCGGAACGGGGTCTGCGGTGAATACGAGAGCAGCCGCGCCGCTTTGCCGATATCGGCATAAGTGATTGGTACGTCTCCGGGCTGATCCGGGAGCCAGCGGATCTCTGCCCGTTTCCCGATCGCCTCTTCCAAAGCGCGGATCAAATCGAGCAGATTTTCGGGGTGAGAATTTCCAAGATTGAAGATCTCGTACGCGCAATTGTAGCGCGTGGCGGCTACGACGCCATTTACGATGTCTTGGATGAATGTGTAGTCGCGGCTGCTGGAGCCGTCTCCGAAAACCGGAACCGGTTCGCCCCGCTCGATCAGATCGGTGAATTTCCGGATCGCCAGGTCCGGCCGCTGCCTCGGTCCGTAGACGGTGAAAAAACGAAGGCAGACCACGCGCATTCCGTACAGGTGCGAATAGGTATGGCAGATCGCTTCGCCGGCGAGCTTGGTCGCGGCATACGGCGAGATGGGCCGGCAGACGGGATCGTCCTCGCGGAACGGCGCCCGGCTCGCGGCGCCGTAAACGGAGCTCGACGAGGCGAATATAAAGTGCTTAATGCCCTTTTTCCGGCATTCCTCCAGAAGCACCGCCGTTCCATGAACGTTGACTCGCTCGTAGAGCAGCGGCTGCTCCAAGCTCGGGCGGACTCCGGCGCGCGCGGCCAAATGGATCACCATCTCCGGCTCCACCCGGTCGAACACATCCGCCATCGCGGCTTCGTCGCAAATATCCGCCTGAAAGAACGGCGCCAGGCGTCCCCGCGCCGCCCCTTTAACGGCCTCCAAATTCGCGCATTTCAATTTGGGCGAGTAGAAATCGTTAAGCTCGTCCACGATGGCGACCTCGCAACCTTCCCGAATCAGCCGCTCCGCCAGGTGCGATCCGATGAATCCCGCCCCACCGGTAATCAGCGTTTTCATTTCCCAACCGCCGCCCGTTGGCGCAGGAAATCGATCGCTTCACTGGCCGTCTGAGTCCACGTGCGCGCCTGCGCGAGCCGCGAGATCACGGCGCCATCCCACTCTTTTTCAAGCGCCTCACGCAGTGCTTTTGAAAGCGCTTCCACTTCGCCTGGAGGGACCACAAAGCCGTAGTCCGAAGAAGGAATCATCTCCGCCACTGCCCCCACGCGCGTCGCTACCACCGGTGTTCCGCACGCCAGCGCTTCATGCACTACGTTCGGCCATCCTTCCCGCGAGCTGGCGAGGCAGAACACATCCGCTGCGCACATCAGCTCGGCCAGATCGTCGGGCGGAATTTCTCCCAGAAGGCGGACGCGGTCCTGAAGCTCTGAATCGGCCACCTGCTTGCGAATTTCCGGCTCGTATTGCACGGCGCGCCCCGCGCCTCCGGCAATCAAGAATTCGACATCCAGCCCCTTCGCGCGAATAGCGGCAACAGCTTTCACCGTCCGATGATGGCCCTTCAACTCGATCAGCGACCCCGCGGAAAGAACGATTTTTCTTTCTCTGTTAATCCCGTGCTTTGCGCGGCAGCGATCCCGGTCGCGCGGATAAAAAATCGCGGGATCGATGCCGTTCGGAATGACTTTCACCCGCGCTGCATCGGCGCCCAGCGACACTGCAAACACCTTCAACTCCTCTGAAAGCGCGATCACGGCGCTCGCGCGGCGGAGGGCCCATCCCATGAATTTCCTGCGCCGCGGATATTGCGCGTGCAGCAGCTCGCTACCGCGCAGAGTTACCGAGAAACGAACACCGAGCCTCCGGGCGAGCAAGGCCGCCGCGATGCCATCCGGGAACGCGAAATGCGAGTCGATCAAATCGAATTCAAAGTCTTTCCTAATGCGGGCCGCCAGGGGCAGCAGCCGCAGAAAAAGGAACGCCGGGTTGATCGCGTTGCCCCCGGGCGGATAGATCCAGGAAGGATGAAAGACCTCGATCTCTTCGTCCCACAGGCGGGAGGGAATCCCCCTGCCGGAGCGCGCCCGCCCACCACGCGCGAAATCGAGCTGCGCGATAGGCGCGAGAACCTTGACCTCCGCCAATTTCCCGACGTGCTTGATCCGGGATCTCACAAAACTTCCCAGATGCGGATCGTCCGGGTTTGGATAGACGCAGCTTAGACTGAGGATGCGTAGTCGCGCCGTCTCATTCGCGACGACGGGAGCGACCACGCACGCGCCCCTTGTCTCCCGCGCAATCATTGCCCTGCCGACGGCGCGGACATACGGGAGATGACAAAGCCGCCCACCTTCTGATGATCGTTCCGCTCAAGCTCTTGCCGCCAATGATCGCTCAACAGTTCGGGAAGGGCGATCACCGCGTATTCCCGCGACTGCGTTCCATAACGCGGCTCCAGCGTCTCGGCGCTCGTCGTTTTTTCAATCCGGTAACCCGGCAGATAATAGCGCCAGACTCCGTTGAATCGATTGTTGGAGACGATCGTGGAGCCGACGGGCCAGTTCCGCTTCACCTGCTCGGTCACCTCTTCCACGCGATCTGACGAAGCGCGCTGCTCCTGCTGCCGCTGAAGACTAAGGGCCGGCCAGCCGCGCGCGCCGAGAACTGCGAGCAGCATTCCCGCCGAGGCTGCCGCCCAAACGGCATAGCGCGCGGAGCCCTCCGAGGCATCCAGCAGACTCTGAACGCACAACGCGAACACCACTCCCGCTGTCACGATGAAATGGGACGCATAGGCGGGGTTCCGAAAATGATTCAGCATTCCCTGCCCCGCAAAACCGGCGGCGAGCAGCGCGAAAATCTGAAGATACGGACTCCAACGCCTCTTCGCGAGCAAATAAATCACGCCGGCCACTGTCATGGCAAAGACGATAAGAATGAGCGAACTTTGCTGGGCCGCGCGCATCGACGTCACCGCAAGCGAATCGCTGCCAAAATAGTTTTCCCTGCGAAACAGCGCCAGGAAGATAAAGACGCCATAGCTTAGCGCATACCCCCCGCGGATCCAACCTCCCGGCCAAACGATAAACGATACCGCGGCAAAGACCATCGCGGCGGGCATCAAAAAGAAGCGCACCTCTTTCCGTTTCATCCGCAACAGCCAAACGCCGGCGCCGGCAAAGAACGCGAGCGCCGCGATGATCGATAACTCCAGCGTGGCGGCGGAGGCGGCAAAGCTTCCAGCCGCGAGCGCCAGCGCCGATTTCGCGCCCGTCTCCAGAAAACGCGCCAACGCGAAACCCGCGATCAGAACCGCTGCGAGAAAGACCATGTGCGGACTGACGTCCGTCGAGCTGCTCACCATCGCGGGACTCAAGCCCACAAAAGCTGCCGTCAAGAACGATACCGGAAGCGCGACTCCGGCAAATCTGAGACCCGCAAACACAATCGCCGCGACCAGCCCGCCTTCCCCGGCGGCCACCAGCCTCTGCGCGCGGTCTCCTCCGCCGAAATTCCGCGCGACCATATTCGGATATAGGCCGACGGGCACGTGGAAATGGAGGTCCGCCGCGGCGTCGTCATTCCGCTCCAAATAGTCCCACAGCCCCGAGCGGGCTTCCGGATGATTTCGGATGACGGAAATGAGTCCCCATAGCCCGCCGCTTTGAGTGTCGAAGTAGTTGGCCCAGAATCCGCGCCGCACATCGCGGAGGTAATCGACCCCGTCTGTGGTAAAAATCGAATCGTCGCAGTACCGGGCGTTATATGCGAAGACTCCGCCCAAGAGCAGGACGCTCAGAGCCGCATCCCGGATCAGGACTGCGCGAGTGATCATCCAGCCTTTTCGAAGACCGCGTACATCTCGCTGCCGTTCGGCTGGAATCGTTTTGATTTCCATTCCCACGATGCCATCGCCCGAATGAACCTGTCGATCGCGGTTGCAAACGGATAGAAGAGGGCCGCCGGAATCGCAAACAACGTCAGCGCCAATTTTTTCCCGAGAGATGCCGGCTCTCCGAATAGCGAAAACACGTACTTTGGTCCCTTGCGGAGCAAGGACAAGCCGACGATGCCAATCGTCAGCGCCGAAAGCTTTCTGCGAGCCGCGGCCGTGGCGGCCCCGGCTGGGCTCAACCAATCGAGGAGTGTTCGATGGTATTCGGCCGTCAAATAATCCAACCCTCCCCAGAACTGGTTCGCGAATAGAGTTGTTCTAGGGAGCATGCCCTCCCGCCGGCACGCTTCCGTTAGCTCGGCGGAGGTCAGCCTTCGCACATGCGAAGAATCGTCGTGATGAAAGCAGCCGTTAGCCGTGGCGCCATTATCCTTCAGCCGGGAAATCGTATGCTCCAGCGATCCGGCATTCGCGCACGGAGCGATATGAACCGCCTTGCCCCCTGGCTTGAGCGCGCGCGAAATGCGGGCCAGCGCTTTGCCGACGTCGTCCACATGCTCAAGAACGTGATGCGTGTAGATGACGTCGAATTTACCAAGCGACGGGGTAGCCGAGCCCTCGGTCAGCACGTGAAACTCAACACCTGAATATCTCTCGCGAGCCCTGGCGACGCCGGTGGAAGAGATATCGCAGCCGTGCACTTCCCATTGCGGCATGGCCTGCTTCATTGCGTTGGCGAACACGCCCACTCCGCAACCGTATTCGAGGATTCTCGCCGGCGCCTCCCCAGCCACGTCTCGTATGAGGTTCACCACCCGGCTGCGTTTCGCTTCAGGCCATTCATCCATCCAGCCGCGCGCGTGGCGGTCGTCGTAGTACTCGGCGGGAGTGAGAACGGATTCCGCGTCTGGCCGCATGGATTAAGCTTCCTGAACAGCCAGCTCGGGCGGGGCCTGGGCGCTCTGAGCCTCCCAAGCCGCCTGCGCGCTCGCCCGCGCCGCCGCCCTAACCGCGTCCTTGGCGAAGACTCCGCACAAAACGATAACCGACATCATGTGATAGGGCAAATCGAAATACGCCAGGCCGGCGAAGGCGCCTCCCACCGCGTACCCGATCAGGCCTAACTGAACGTGTGTGACCAAATCACTCGCCCACTGGAGTTCCGGCAGTCTCCTTGCCATCTTCACCACGCGGCGGTGAGTGAACCACGTGAACACGCCCAGCCCCATGAACATCAGAAATCCGGGAAAGCCCTGTTCAGTCAGGGTTTCAATGTAGATGCTGTGGGCATCATGTTGATCCTTAGGGTCGGGCGAATATTGGGCAAACACCGGGGAGTTCAAAACTTTGAATCCGCCTCCCACAATCGGGTGGTCTTTCGCAATGTTGATCCCCGTCCGCCAGGCGTTCAGCCGCCCCTTCACCGAGCCGTCCATGGTGTCCTCGCTGGTGTTCGTGATCGTATGCATTCTCTCCAGCCACGCATGGGGCATGAAGTAAATGATCGGAGGCGCCACTAGCACGACGGCCATAGCCAGAATCAACTTGTGCCGGCTCTTCCACCACTGCAAGGCCCACATCACGCACAGCGCCAGAAACCCGGCTCTGGAGTAGGTTCCCACGATTCCAACCACGCACAGGATCTGCGTTCCGGTAAGGGCCCAGCGGATTCTCTTGTTCGTGTTCTGCAGTTGCAGATAAGAGATCATCGGCAATACCATCACCAAAGCCAGCGCAAGTTCGTTGTTCCCGAAGATCATCGAATTGACCGGCCCTTCCACATGCCCTCCGCCTCCCCGAAGCAATGTCCAGAGGCCGCCTTTCACCCCCCAAAAGGCGATCGAGAGCGCCATCACCCACACCAGCGCCTCTATGCGGAAACGTCCCTTCATCGCAAAAAACGTAACGAAGATCATCGCTTGAATCTTCAGCACGCGGTCCAGGTACGGCCACGCGCCCGTCTGATTAAGGCCGAACAAGGTCGTCACCGTCATCCATAAGCAGAAGATGGTTAACAGCACGGTTTCCCGCGTCCACGGGAAATAGTTCTTTTCTCCCGAAATATAAAGACCGCCGATCGTCAGAATCGCGGCGATCGTCGTCCAAGGTATGTTGTAAGCGGCAAATCCATAACACAGACGATGCGGGTTCATGTAGCTCAGCCAGGCCCAGATCAGAATCGCCACCCATGGACGCCGGAAGGCGTAGGCGATCAGCGCCAGCATGATGCTCGTGAATAAAATGTCGCGTAACTGCACGAAGCTCCTCCGAAGGCTTCCTATTCCCCGCAAGAGGGGACGTTATTGAACATAGCCCAAAGACTTTAATTGCTGCAAGACCTGTTCGGGCGTGGCCGTCCCGTGCGTGAATTTCGGTTGATGGGACAGCCATTGCTCCAGGGTCGACTGCATAGACGCGGCCAACTGCGCGTTTTCGCGATATGCATCCGACCGTTCCTCCGGATCGGCCCGCAAATCGTAGAGTTCGCGTTGTCCCGTGCTCGACTCGATAAACTTCTGAAAATCCTCGTAAACCGCCCGCTGCGTTCTTCGAAACCGCGCGTCCCAGCGAGCCGACAGATCTGGCGGAAAGGCTTCGCTGTACAAATGACGGCCGGGCGCGATCGGCTGGGTCAGACTCTGCCCCGAGAACGTAGATGGTTGTGGAACCTTGGCCGCTTCCAGCAGCGTAGGCGCCACATCGATCTGGCTTACCATCTCATCCACCGCTCGGCCTTCCCTCTGCCCAGGATATTTAATAACAAACGGAACGTTCACCTCGTCGTGGTACACCGAAATCCCATGATCCAGCGCATTGCGATCGCCGAATTCCTCTCCGTGATCGGAAGTCACCACGATCAGCGCGTCGTCGTATAGCCCGAGTTCCTTCAAGCGAGCGAACAGCCGTCCAATTTGCGAATCCATGTACGCGATGCCGCCGTCGTATTGCGAGATCAGGTGTTCCCGCTCGCGCGGCGCGATCTCGCGCTTAAGCTGCATTACTTCGCGCTGCATCCGCTCGTATCGGCGTTCGGAAAAATCGCTCAACCGGCCCGGAAACATGCGGTCGTACGGCGCGGGCGGAACGTAAGGCCCGTGCGCGTCCATGTAGTTCAGGAATAGAAAGAAGGGCGCCTGCCGCTGTTTGGCTTGGCCAATTAGCTTAAACGCCGTCTCGTTAATCTCTTCCGCGCGTCGCGTCAAAATATCGAACTCGGCGGTGTACATAAACAATCCCAGAAATTTGCGGACGCCGTTTCGCAAATGCAGCCGCGAGGCGGAGTGCAGCACCGGCACCGGCTGCCGCGCGTCGTACACGTCGAAGCCGCGATCCAATCCGTAATATGGGTTGAGATATCCGTGATTGGCGATCACGGCCAGGGTGGCGTAGCCGCGCCGCGCGAGCATCGCCGCTACCGTCGGAAAGTTGCTCCCCAGCGGACGCCCCGCCGGATTGCGCGGCGGATCGTAATGTGCTCCATGCGCGCTCGGATAGAGTCCGGTGAACAGCGACGCGTGGGTCGCCAGCGTCATGTTCGAAACCGCCACCGTATGCTTATAAAGCGTCGCTTGCGCCGCAAACGCCGATAAATTGGGCGCGGTGTTGCGGCTGTACCCATACAACGGCAGATGGTCGGCGCGCACCGTGTCCATCGTGATCAGGACGATATTGGGAACGCCCGCCGCACCCGGCTTCACGTTGGCCAGCCCTCCCAAAACCACGTCGTTGTCGTAATAAAGGCTCGCCCCCACAGCCGCCGCGAGCATCGCCGCCACAGCCGCGGCCTGCCGGATCAGGCTGGGAGCGCCCCAGCCCCGCATCGCAATTCTCTTTGAAATAAGAATCGCCGCCGCGACGCCTGCGAACAGCAGCACCCGAAGCAGGCCCGTCCTCACCCATGGTCCGCCCGCGAGCACCAGGGCCACCATCCAGGGATAAACGTGCCGCCCAATTTTTTCGGACCAGGATTTCACCCCCAGGCTCAAAGCCAGCGCGATCCCCAGCGCTATCGCCGCGGCGCAGGTTGCAAGGTCCGGCCACGCGAACGAGGCAGCCTCCACGAAAATCGCTTGAAGCAGAAACGCCCCAATCAGAGCCAGACAGGCGGAATTCCTCAGAAAAAGATCGGCTTCGCGCCGGGTCCGTCCCGCGGCCGCCAAGCCTAACAATGCCCCTAACACGGCGCCGCCAATCGCGAAGGTCAGCGCCAGATCGCCCACTAATCGCCAGTGCCAGGAGGCGAAAACCCAGAAGGGGTTGGTGGATGCCGTTCCCGCCGAGCAGAACAGATCCTCGACCGCCGCGTACATTAGCCACACCAGCATCCCCACGATCGCGCCGCGAAGGACCACCGTGGATCTGGCGGGCATTACATTGTCTTTTTCCATTATCTCGATTCCGCCGCCGCCCGCTCCATCCGCCATCGCGCGGACTCCGCCGCCCGCCCCAGCAAACTCCGCACGCCGGCCCTCTGCCAGACCCCTCGGTAATAGGTATGCGCGGAATTCGAGCATTCCTGCTTGTATCGCGCCTCGCCTCCGCCATGATCGATCAGCCGAAGGTTCATCTGGCGCGAGTGATCGATCAGCGCCTTGATGAGCAAACGCCCCGGCCCGAAGCGTGAGAACTCCGGGTTGTAAACCGGAAACCAATAGTGCAGCACGCCTCCGCAGCGCAACCCGAAATGCGACGCGAGCCAGGTCTCTCCGGCATGCAGCGTGGATAACATCCCGGCGCATGTTTCCTCGCGCATCGCCGCCAGTTTCTCCACCAGCGCTCTTTTCCAGCCGACCGCGAATAAATCGCTTCTGCCCGTCGCGGCATATTGCCGGGCTTTGTATCGGAGCAGATTGTCCAGTGGCTCGCGCCAATTCCGCTCGTCGGCGGTGAATCGAAGCGGACCGCATTCTTTCTCCACCTGCCGCGCGCGCCTTTCGGTGTTCGTGACGAATTCCTTGTGCGTCCGGCGCAGCATTTGCCAATAAGGCTCAGGCTCGTCGAGCCGCATCAGGTAACCTGCCTCCGGCTCTTCCCCGCTCAAGCCCCATTCAGCCTGCGTTTCGTCTAGATGGCTAAAATTCAAAACTTGAAGTCCGCTCAGTCGCAGCAGCCATGACGCGTCCAGCTTCAAACCGGGTTGCGCGATGAGACCGAAATAATCGGTCATCTCTTCGCCCACGCGCTCGGCGCTGCGCAACAGGCGATGAACCGCCGTCCTGAACTGAAATGGCAAAAAACCCACGGGCCGCGCGGCGCGCGTCAGCACGCAAACATAGACATGCGGCCTCACCGCGGCGACCGCAAGCGCATAATGCGGCGACAAAAACGGGCTCGACAATTGTGGGACCTCGCGGCAAAGCGCGTCCCACGCCACGATCTCGGCCGCGCTCAGCGCCGTGGCCGAAATCGTCCGCCCTCGCAGCTCACCTGGCGACTGCATCCGACTCCCGATTCGATTTGGAGTTTGCGCCCTTGCTAGTTCCAATTCCGGCCACGGGTTTGATCGCGCGTGGAAATAGCCACGCCGCCAGGGCTTCCTCCCGCAACCTTCCGCGGGCGTCGCTATTGGGTCGCCCGGAAATGTCGATTCGTCCAAACACCGCGGGCGTTGATCGGCATTCGCCGGTGGAATTCAAATGACTGTCGCTCGTGAACACGCAAGCGTAGCCCGCTTCGCCGGCCAATTGAATGGATTCGGCATTGTATCTGCCGTTCGGGAAGGAAAACGCCGCCAGCGCCTCGGCGCCATCGCCGAGCATCCGGCCCAAAGCTCGCCGCGATTCGTACAGCTCATTCCAAGCATCCGGCGCTAGCGAAATCGACGTATGCGTAAGGCCGTGGGAGCCGATGGCGCATCCCGCCAGACGCAGCTTCGCGATCTGCTCGCGCGAAATCATTTCGTCCCGCGCGGGCTCGAATTGGCGCAGACGATCGGTCAACGCGCGGCGCGCGTCCGGCTGAAGACCGCTCAGCGTCTGAATAATCTCCGCGAGACTCTCCGCGCGTTTCAATGTGGCCTTCTCGATTGATTCGAGAATTGGCGGCCTCATTTCCGCGCGCCGCCACAGCCGCCGCACCGTTTCCGACCACGGCTCTCGGCCGCCCACCGATTCCGCCACTACGAATACCACGGCCGGTAGATTCATCTTCTGCAGCGACCGCGCGGCATATTCTTCCGTGTCCGCCCAACCGTCGTCGAACGTGATCAGCAGCGGCCGTTCCGGCAGCTCGCGCCGTCCGGCGAGTGAATCCAGCAGATCGCCCAAGCCGATCACGTGGTAGTGTTTGACGAAAAACCGAAGGCAGTCTTCGAAGAACTCATCCGACACTGTCCATACCGGATCGGCCGCCGCGGCTCGCGGATCGCCGGTCGCAAGCACCCTGTGGAACATTGCCACGGTAAGCGCGCGGCGGTTGCGGATCCGGTGATACGCCCCGAGCGCCCCTACCCGGTAAAGCCATTTCCTCGCCGTGTGAATCAAACCGCTCATCCACCGCTCGCGACGCCCACCAGCCGCCCCGATCGCCAAATCGCCAGCCGCTCTTTTATGGCCTTGCGATCTTCTTGCGGAAAATATCCGCTGGTCCAGAGCAGCCCCACGAAAAGCAAGATCATGAGCGCGTCCGGCCCCCACTGCCAAATCGTGGGCAAGCGATTCACCACGCCCGACGCCGCGTAAACGACTCCGGCGAGCCCGAAGATCGTCGCAAATGATCGTATCGGAAATGGAAATCGGTGCTCGCGATGCACGAACACCCAGCACGCCACCATGTAGACAAACCACGTGATCAGCGTCGCCCACGCCGCGCCCCGCGCTCCGTGCCGCGGTATCAGAGTCTGGTTCAGCGCCAGATTCAGCGCTCCGCAGACGCAGGTGAGCGCGCTGAACAGCCGGACGCGCTTATTCACGAACAGAACGCCCCGGAAAAAGTCGCCCACTTCGCGCACCACGTAAGCCAGCACCAGGATCGGAACCAGCATCGCGGCCGCCGCGTAAGAAGGCGGCGCGATCAACGCGAGCGCCTCGTCGCCTGTGACGCTCAGCGCCAACCCCGCCAGCACCAGAACGAAAAGCAGATAGCGAACCACCCGCGCGAACTGCCGCTGCCAACCCGGAGACGACGCATAGTTGTACATCTGCACGTTCCAGGCGCTCTCAAACGGCGTCCCCACCATGTTGCTGATCAGGAATCCGAACTTATAGGCCACCGCGTAAATGCCGATCTCCGCCAGGGTCGAGTACTGGCTCAAAAAGAAGCGGTCGGAAAAATGAATGATGAACACTGAAAAGCCGGATAAAATCAGCGGGGTGCCGAAGCTTGCGATGCGTTTCGCCAGATCCAACCGGAAACTCCACCGGACTTCCCGTACAATCGACCCGAGCAGCACCACCGCGCCCACCGCCGCCACCACCAGCTTGCTCCAGAAGAAGCCCCACAGTCCCCACCCCGCGAAAGCGATGCAATAAATATTCAACCCGGCGTTCAACGCTAATAATCCGCCCGAAAGCAGAATGAAGAAACCCGGTCTTTGCCGGAGGCGCTGATAAACCAAACCCGTTTCGACGATGTTGCCGCAAAACAGGGCCAGGAACGCCATTCGGATCAGGCTCTCGTTTCCCGGCGCGTGGAACAGCATGCGGCCGATCGGCGCGGCAAAAAATATCCCCAGGGCTGTCAGCACCGCGCTCACGCCCGAGATGCACCAGAGCGCCGTAGAAACCACCGCTCCAGGCTCGCGATTCTCCTCCTCGTAGTAGATCCGCACCATCGCATCGCCGATCGCCATCCCCCCCAGGCTGACATTGGCTACGAGCACCAGCAGATCCAGCAAATCGATGGTCCCGTACTCCGCATTGGAAAGATAATGTGTGTAGAACGGGAGCAGAATCACTCCGAGCGCGCGCCGGAGAAAGTCGCCCATCAGGTAGATGGACGACTGCTGAAGAATCTTGGAAAGCTTCATGCGGAAACGTGAATCAGAGCGAATTGGTCGTCTGGAGGTCCGTGGCGCCAAGCTCCGGGTCCGCGGTGTCAATCTCCGTAGGGACTTCGCGAATCAGAAGGTCCTTGTGCCGGTATTCCGTGCCGCCGCTAGAAAACAGCGACTTCACACGTTGCGTTGCGTTCTGAGGCTTCAGGCGAATAGCCTCCACCACGCGGACGGGAAGAAAGCTCAACAAAGCGCGACACCCCAGCGCTAGGATGCGGAACCAAGGAAGAAAGTACCCCTCGCGCAAAAGTGCCACGGCATTGGCTCGGTTGCGGACGTGCATCTGCCAGTAAACGTACTGCATCTGCGTCAGATCGCTGTACAGTTGCACTTCGCGTAACCGATGCCCAGGGATGCGGCCTTCCTTTACCGCCTTCCGGAGGGTCCGGACCACAGGCGGGCAAACCGGACCCACCGGCCGCCGGTCCTGCGCCCTCCCCTCCGCCTCGGAATGATAAATCGAGCACACGCGGACATCGTAGGCCAACGGATACTTCAGCGCGATCCGCACCCATAAGTCGCGGTCGGCGCCGAACGGCTCGCGCTCTGGAAATCCGCCCACCTCCGCGAGAACCGAGTGCAGAATTGCCACGCTTGACGAGCACACCAGATTCCCGCGCATCGCCAGGCTCAAGTAATTTGGAACCAGCCGGCGCGTACCGCTGGGCGGGTCGGCCAGCGTCGTCTCCATATCAAGCGGACCGCTCCGGCATCGCCTGTATCCGGTGGCGAGAATGCCCGCCTCCGGATAGGCTCGCCTGAGATCCGCAATTGCTTCGAGAAACGACGGCCGCCATTCGTCGTCGGAATCGAGAAAGGCCACCAGTTCGCCGCGCGATTCCTGGATACCTCGGTTGCGCGCCCCTCCCTCGCCCCGGTTCTCCTGGCGGATCACCCGAATTCGAGGATCGGGGATGGAAGCCGCGATTTCCGCCGAGGCGTCGCTCGATCCATCGTCCACCACGAGGACCTCGAAGTCGCGCATCGTTTGGCGACAGATGGATTCCAGGCAACGCCGGATATAACGCTCTTTGTTGTAGAGCGGAACGACGACGGAAATCGCGGGCATTTGGAGGGCGGGCTTTAGCCCGCGCGGGGCTTCAGCCCCGCAATAAGATTCAAGAAAGGCGCAAAGCTTCCCTACGGCCCAAGCCGGCAGCTCCCGCCCAAAGCCGCATTGATCACCCTCTGCGTGTCAACCACGTTACAGGTTCCAGTCCCCGCCAGATCGCCGGTGCAAGGCGACTGCCCCAGGGCCTGGCCGATCGATAGCTGCACATCCAAAGCGTCCACCGTTCCGTCCTGATTCAGATCGCAGGACGATGTCACGATTCCGGCCCCGCCCCGCGGCGCAATGGCCCATTTCGGAAGATTCATGAAAACGCTCCAGTTGTAGTGGCCCCGCATGAAATTCCACGCAGCCGGCCCATTCGGCTCTTGGCCCAGATAGGAAATCCCGGCGATCGCGTAAGCGGCGTATCCGTCCGGATCGTTGCCGCTGCCGAGCGACGTCCGGTTGATCCAGGTCGGCCCATAGCCGGTCTTCAAGTCCGCATACGTCGAAAAATAGCTCCCGTCCAGCTTGATCGTCGGCACTCGCCCGTTATCGATCAGGAACGGATTGAAATTCGGATCCGTGAGCATCCCCGTGTACAGGGATCCGAGCCAGCTCAGCAGGGCGCCCGACCGGTATCCCAACTCCTTCGCCCGCCCCAACGAGTACAGCAGGTAATCGCTTTCAAAGAAAGAGGTCGCGGCCAATACTGTCGGTGTCGTGCACGGCGAGGGCTGGATTCCTCCGGTAGAGGAGCACACCCCGTATTCGTCCTGCGCGAAATCGGCTCCCCCGCCCGCCCATTGGTGCAGAGGCGTTACTGTGCCGGGCTTCACTTGCTTGAACCCCGGAAATCCCGCTTCGGAATCCGAGGTGGCGAACTGGTTCCGGCACAAGTTCCAGGCCGTGCTGCCGTTGTAAGCGGTGGTCGTGATATTTCTCGCCCCTTCCTCGCAAGCCAGGGCATCGTCGACCAACGTGTTGAAGTAGTTTTGCTCCAGCGTGCCGTCCGGACTTACGAACGCCGTATTCACCCGGTTCCGCAACTGCCACGCCATGGCGCGGATCTGAGAATGATTCAGCATCCCCAGGGCGCCAAAACGCTGGTAAGGAGGATAATTGAGCTCGCCGGCCGTGTCGTAGCTCGCCCAAAACCACGCCTCTTCCAAATACCAGAAATCGCCGGTTAAAGTGTAGACCAGCGACGCGACTTCCGGCTCGTGCGCCATATCGTCGTTCCAGCCCTGCGTCCCCATCGCGCCCACCGTATGGATCTGATCCGCCGCGCTGGTGTTGAAATTTCCCGTGCCGCTCACGGTCGGCCTCCCGCTCACCGACACCACGTGCCCCAAGGCCGTGCTTGATCCCGGCGGATCGGTGCGCAGCATGATTTTGCCCGGCGCGCCTTCTCTTATGTGAACCGTCCACGACGCCGCCAGATCCGCGTTCCCCCTGGCCGCCGCCTCCAAACAACTGTTCCCCGTGTACAGCCAAAGTACCGTCCAGTCAGGGTAAGGACCGATATCGGGCCGCGAGCCGGTGACCGGCATGTTCTTGGTCCAGTTTCCCGCTCCCCCGATATCCGTATTGGCGTTTTTCCAGTTATTGCAGTAATTGTTGACCGCCGATCCCGTGATGGCGACCGAGGTGTCGTAGTTGGGGACAAATGTGGTCGCCTCGATATAGGAGATATTGTGGTCGATGGAAATCGCGGAGGGCGCTCCGCCGATCCAGAAGACCTTGGTCCATCGCGACGCGCCGGATTGCGTGAACGTCGGCTTGGTGTAAACCTGCGCTAGCGGCGTTCCCGTGCTCAGCGCCAGCGAATAAGTCTGCGTCTGCAAGGCCAGTGTGTCCGCGTTTTCGCCGATAAACCGCACCATCACTTTGTTGATGGTGGGCCAGAATGTCGCCTGAAAAATCGGACGGAAGGAGCGATTGGAGTCGAACCCGATGTCGTAGGCGCGATTCGTCGAATGATCCGCCAGAATGATCGTCTGCGCGATATTGCCCGATGTCCACAAGGCGCACACCGGAGGCGGCGAACCGCCCCAAGGTTGGCATCCGCTCGCCTGCATAAGCATCGTCCGTGCGTCCGCCGTGATCGTACTGCCGTTGGTCAGATCCATTTCGGCGTCGAAATTGAAGTTGCCGCCGAGCATCTGGGCTTGGCTCAAAGGCGTGTTGTTTCCCGAGCCCTGATCCTGAAACGTTACCGCCACGGTGGAATGGGAAGTCAAATTGGGGATCAGAAACGAGATGACGGCGTGCTTGACGCTCCCGTCGGGCCAGCGCTGTTTTACGTCGGCTTGCGTGGCCACCGGCGCTCCGTTCAGGACCGCCTGCGGATAATCAGCGATTTCTCCCTGTACGAATGGCCTGCCGAACTGTACCGGATAATTGGCGGTGGTGACTCCTGCCTGTTCGACGAGAGTCATCTTGTTCGGGACTTGAGCGTGAACCGCCGCCGGTGTCAGAATGACCGGCAAGATCGGTATTAAAAACAGAATTCTGCGATTCATAATCTTTCCGAAATTACCATGATTTTTGCGATTCCCAAGTCAGTTGAATCCACGCTTGCCGCTCCCGATCCATCGCAGAAGCGGATGAAAAATTCCTGTCGTCGGCCCTAGTCCCGGCCGAGGTAACGGAACAGTCGCTACCGCGCTCCCCCCGTCGTGTCGCTGCTGTCGATCGTTCCCTCCACTTGGATCCCGATGATCGGCAGCTCCAACTTCAGTCTCTCCTTCACCTTCACCTTCGCCGGCGCGAGGTTCTGATAAATCTCCAGCTCCCGGTCCTCATGGTTCACGTTCGAGGACACTGGAATCACCGCCACCTTCCGGAATTGGCTCGAATGCAGCACATGCTGCAACTGCTGCATGTTCTTGAGATCGTCCCAAAAGTTCGCCTGATTCACCACGTAAGACACGCCGAACCGGTTAATCATATCCAGCGTGTCCGCTTCGGAAACTTTCAGCTCTTCCAGACCCAACTCCCGGCGCTGGGGAACTCGCAACAGCAGTTTGTCCGCGCGCAGCACCCACAGGTCGGGCCGGTCCACGCGCCGGCGCACGTCGAAGACGAAGGCTCCGTCGCGATATCCCGAAAAAAGAATCACGGAGCCTCTCGGCGCCCGCGACACGACGTAATCGGCCGCTTGGCCATATCCGTCCACATACGGCGCCGGGTGGCGCCACAGCGTATTGGAGAAAATCACCGCTGCAAACAGCGTCGCCAGCGCCGGCGCAAGCCGCGCGCCCGCGATGGCTCGAATGGCCCGGACCGCGAAGAACGCCATCGGCAGCAGAATGGTGACCGTATGGCGCGGCTCCTTCAGCGCGATCAGCGAAAAGAAAATGTAGCCTACCGCCAGCCAGGCCAGAAAGAACGATTCGCCTTCGCCCCATTTTTTTTGGAACGCCGCCGCGCCCACGCCAATCAGTGCCAATAGCGCCACCGGCCAGGTGACTTGCCCGGGCAGCATCCGCGCGTAGAAAGACAAGCCCTCCCAGGAAAACACCGGGATCTGATTCCAGCGCCCGCCCACTACCGATCCCACATTCAGCCGCGCCAGCGTCAAATTCAGAGCCGCTAGAGGCGCCACCAGCGCCGTCAGGAGCGCCGCGCTGCCCCACAAATGGCGGTCGCGCAGCATGGATGCGCCCCTCTTTTTCCACAGTGTCCACAGCAGCGCCGGGACGATGAACAGCACCGTCTGCTTGGTGTAGGCTCCGCCCGCGAGAAGCAGCGCCAGCACATATGCCATTGCCGGCTTGCGCCGGTCCGCATAGCGCAGAAACGCCACCGCGCTCCACACCAGGAAAGCGCAGGCGGGGATCTCCAGCATCACCTGCCGTCCCCATGAGGCCACCTCCGGGGCGCCGACAAACAGCAGCGTCGCCGCGAGCGCCGGCGCGCGATCCATCCACCGGCGGCACAGCACATACGATCCCCATGCCAGCGCCAGATAAAACGCCGACACGGCCATCAGAGCCGTAAACAGCGACACTCCGAAAATCCCGAAAAATCCCCCCTCGACAAACGGAAACAGCGGAGGATAAAACAAAATCGTCAGCGCCGGATATTTGAGGTAGTAATTCATGGCGAACTGCTTCACGTTCGCCAGGGGCATGTGACCGATCACCTGCCGCGCCAGATCGCGATAAAACGCGCCGTCCATGGCGTGGCGTGGAGCGTCGCTCCACCACATGTCCTTGCCGTATGGCGCCGTGAGCAACAACGCCGCAACGGCCGCCGTCAACGCCACGAACGGAAGAGCGGCTCGCCAACTAGGGACGGGATTCCCCGGCGCGGGCGCCTCCGCCGCGAGCGAGGGAGAGGGTGAAAGTACTTCACTCATACGCTGACTATCGCTTTCTCCTCCCGACCGATCGCCGCCTCCAGATGCGCCACGATCCCCCGCCAGTCGCGGCCGGTTCCCAAGATCAAGATCGGCATGCCCGCCGCGCGAGCCGCCGCTCCGTCCACCTCTTCGCGATCGCCTATATAAACCGCTTCGGCGGGCTCTACGCCCAGCCGCCGAGCGGCCACGATCAAACCGCGTGGGTCAGGCTTGAACGCCCCCACTTCTTCCTGCTGCGCCCACACCGCCACTTCCGCATCCAATCCGAGCGCCCGCAATTTTTCCCGTGGGTCGTAGTCGGAAACCACCCCCACCGGCAGCTCGCGCCGCTTCGCCCATTCGAAGAATTCCGCCACGCCCGGATAACGCGCTTCCGCCACCCAGGGCAAAGGCTCCCGTTCCATCCACCGGGCCGCGCACGCGCGCACGAACTCCGCCGGATAATCGCACATCATCGCCGCCTTATCCGCTTGTCCCAAGGCGGTCCCCAAACAACGCATCCGCTCCTGGGCCTCACGGAAGGCCTTCAGGGCTCGAATTGTTTTCCACCCGCCGAACGGATGCAACGCGGCGAACCGCATCAATCGCCCCGCCATTTGCCGGCGCACTCGCCGCAGATCATACAGAGTGCCATCCACGTCCACGATCGCAGCCTTCAGCATCGCGCCATTGCGCCTTCTATCGGTAAATAATCCCCGCGCAGGCGGCAATCCACCCCGCCAGACATATCATTAGCGGCTTGTCGGTCAGTAAAACCCCGGTCGGATTTCCAGTGCGATCCCCGTTCTGGACCAATTGCAGATAGCGCAACATGCCGTAAATAACAAACGGAAGCGTGTAGATCAACCGGTCGGTTCCGAACCGGGCTTGCGTCTCTGGCGCAACAGTGTAGAGCGCATAAGCCACAATGGTGGCCGCCGAAACCACCGTGCCCACCTGATCGAGCCAAGGAATCGTGTAGTCGTCGAGCACTCGCCTATGCCGTGAAGAATCTCCCGCGAGCAGAACCAATTCCTGCCGCCGTTTGGCGATCCCTAAAAACAGCGCGAGGAGAAACGTACACATCAGCAGCCAGTGAGACGCCTCTACTCCAATCGCGGTTGCGCCCGCTACCACTCTCAATACAAATCCGGCGGCGATCGACATCAGATCCACGATCGCCCAGTGCTTCAGCCAGAAGCTATACAAAATGTTTATGGCCGCATAGGCGCCCAGCAGAAGCCAGGTCGCGCGGCCCAGCGCGAGCCCGCCCCCCACCCCCGCAATCAGAAACGCCGATCCGAACACGGCCGCCGACACGGCGCTCAACTGCCCCGAAGGAATAGGGCGCAGTTTTTTTTCGGGATGCGCCAGGTCTGCTTTCCAGTCCAGGCAATCGTTCCACAAATAAATCCCGCTCGCCACCAGGCAAAACGCCGCGAACGCCACCACCTCCCGCAGCACCATGTCGGGCCGCATCAACTTAGATGAAAAAATCACCGGCGCCAGAACGAAGCCGTTCTTGATCCACTGCGCCGGGCGCATACATCGGAGCAGGCCCATCGGCATAGAGCCGCTCGCGCGGGCCCGCCTCGCCAGAATCGCCGCGTTCGGAGAAGACATGCTATTCAATGGCCAAGCCTGTATAGAACAAAATTTTGTCCTTCAAACAAAGTAGTCGCCCGCTCCGGCCCCGGAACCGGGAAGTCCGTAGGATTTACCTCGAGCAAATAATCGAACGGAGCCAACCGGTCGGCTCGAAATGGATTCACCGCGTCGCGCTCGGCGGGTATTTTCATCCGTTCCAGAAATTCGGGAAAATACACCCGTGCCGCCTGAAGATCGGCCAGCCTCTTATATTCGGGCGTGAAGGCGAGAGCCTCCTCGCGCGGATCGGCATAAATTATGGGCACGAACGCCGACCTCCGGATCGCCGCCATCGCCGCGATCGAATGGACCGGCGGATGAACTGTCGTCTCGCTCCACTTATGCGCCGTCGCCACGGCTAGCCTCGCGCCTTCGGGCAGCGCGCCGAAAGCCGCGAAATATTGCGCATATAGCGGATTGGCCGAGCGCCACGCTTCCGCGATCGCGGCCATCCGCACTGCGAACAAGACGGTCAATGCCGCCGCAACCCCCGCGTCCCGAAACGATGGTCTCGCAACCCATTCCGTCGATGCGATCAACAGCAGCGCAAAAGCCAGTGGAATTCGCCGGTCCACGCCGTGGCTCCCCAACATCGCGTCGGGAAGCGCCAGGTAAATCGCAGCCAGAGCGGCCAACGGCAGAACGGTGAATTTCGCAAACGCCAGATCTCTTCGAATCAGCCCGTACAACACAACGCCGGCGACCAGTAAGAAGGAAACGCCGTCCAAAACCGGGTGATAGTTGTAGAACAGATTCAGCGGCGCGGTAAGCTTGCCCATCACGCTGCTCAAGGAGATCGCGCCGGTCTGGTTGGCGGTGCGGCTCAGCGCGGCGAAGACCGCGAGTGGTGGAACAAACTGCGCCGCCGCAACGCCGAGCCGCCCGAGTTTCTCCTTCCACGGCAGGCCGCGCGAGCGCGACGCTTCGTAAGCCGTCAAGATCAGCGCGTAAATTCCGAATCCTTCGAAATGGCACAGGTACAGGACGAACGCCGTGGGCAGCGCGAACGCCCCTCGCATAATCGCGGGCCGGTCCGCAAGAGCCACCCACCCCGCCAAAGCCCACATCGCCAGCCCGAGCGTGAACAGAAAGCTCACCATGCCGCCCAGAAAAATCCGATTAAACAGAAGCAGGAACGCCGCCAGCGGCCAATACGAAAACTTGCGATGCAGCGCCCAATGCAGAACCCAGGCGCCGCTGGAAATCGAAAGGAAGACCAACCCCAGGAAAACTTTGCCCGCCAATTCGATATTCAGCAGCCGTCCCAGCGCCCCCACCACTAGATCCATGGCCAGGTTCGGTTGAAAGGCCCATGCCGGCCGATAGAACTCCTTCAACAAAGGCGAAGCTGAGCCGTAAATCTGAATGTAGGCGCGAGCCAGATGATTGGGATAGTCGTTCAGCGGCGGTAACTCGACTAGCGCCAGCGGAACCAGGCAAATCGCAAACAGCGCGGAAAAAGCGATAAAAACGCCCCGCGCGCGCGATTGCTCTCGCACGCTCGGAATCCCCGCTGGAGCGGCTATCGAAATATCCGCCATGCTCATCCGCCCGACGCCGCTTCCAGCTTCCGCCACACGAACGCGCACGCGCACAGCGTGATCGTCCATTCCATCGGCGCTCGATAGCGGTGGCTGTAGCTCACTAGGTAATAAATCAGGGGGTACAGTAACCACGCCGTGCCGAAAAGCCAAGTCTCGATTGGATGGGAAGCCCCCATCGTCCACAGTCCCAGGAGCGCCAAAACGGTAATGATCGCGGTTGGGATCGTTGTGGCCAAAGACTCTGGAGGGCCGAGCCAGAAGTAGACCACTCTTCTGGATGTGAGCGATAGAAAAGTCCACGGCCGCGCCGCCATCCACGCAACCGTCTTTTGAAGCAGTTCGCGATTGTACGCCACCTCGCCGATCTCTTTAATCCGCCGCGCCACTGCCTGACTCCGAAAGGGATGAGCGCGGCGCAACACGGCCGCGTTTTCTCCGTTTGAAGGCTGCGCGCCGTCCTGATTCGCGATGTAAAGCTCGATCCCCGCATTGCTGCGCATAAAGATCCACCCGCCCAGACGTTCGTGATTCCGCACCGTCCAGGGAAGCACCGTCAGCGCCATAGCCGTCAGCGAAATCGCCCACCATCCCACGGTCTGAGTCTTCGCCTTGGCACGGAAGCGGAACAAATCGACGGCGCAAAGACCCAACGCGACCGGCAGCAGCGAAGGGGTCATGTGAAAGGCAACTCCCCAGACAACCCCGTATAGAACCGCCAAGCCCAATCCTCCACCGTTCGTCCAGATCCGCCGGGTGAGCAGGAACAGACCCACAATCAGGAACGCCGAATAGGGCTCTTCCCAACCCAGGAAAACCTCCGCCGAGCGCTTCAGTGGCACAACCGCGGAAACCAGCCCCGCCATGGCTCCCACCGCCGAGGGAAATCCAAAGGCCCGCGCGAACCACGGAAACAGCCCGTAAAAAATCGAATACACCGAGATCAGCAGGATGCACCGGACCATGTTGCCCGCGTATCCCGAGCCGAACGCGCGATAAATTCCGGAAACGAGCAGCGGGTAAAAGGGCGGACAATGCGCCGTATAACCCGTTGGGATCACGTAAGGATCCGCAAACTCGCCTTTGGCCGCGAGCGCTAACGCGATTTTCTCGGCCTCGGCCGGCGTCACGATCCGTTCCCGCGGCGTTCGGGCGAGCGAAATCAGCCGCACGCTCATTGACAGTGCGAAGATCAGCGAAAATGCCTTCCATTTCTCGCTTGAAAGCCAGGTCAACCACTCGAATATAGGGGCCGCGCCGCCGGCCCGCGATAGGATGCCGTCCCGCTCCGTGATCACACAAATTCCGTCACTCGCCAAAGACTCCGGCCGCCGTAAGCTCCGGCGAGTCCTCCCGCAGCCGGTGGCGCCGGTTCCACGCGGCCAGCATTAGCAGGTTCCACAGCTTGCGGTCGTGATTGTGCAGCCGCGACTGGTGCTCCTCCCAGATCCGCCTTACTTCCCCAAGCGACAACAGCTCCTCCATGCCGCAGCCCAGCACCAGCGACTGGAACAGCGGCTTGAGCGAGGTGCGAAACCAATCCGCCAGCGGCACCGAGAATCCCATCTTGGTCCGCTCGACGATGGATGGGGGAATATAGGACGCCATCGCCCGCTTGAAAATATATTTGCCGATCCGGCCGTGGACTTTGAACTGCGCCGGCAATCGAAACGCCAGCTCCGCCAGCCGGTAGTCGAGCCACGGCGAGCGCGATTCCAGCGAATACGCCATGGTCGCGCGGTCCGCCTTCACCAGGATGTCGCCCGGCAGATAAGTCTGCGTATCCACCCATTGAAGTTGATCGAGCGGCGAGTGCTCGCGCACCTGTTGGAAAAGCCCCTGGAATCGCTGGCGCGTCGAATAGCCCCCCAACGCGCGCCGGGCATCCGGCGAAAGCACCGCCTCCAAACCTGCATCGCGAAACGCCGACATGGAAGTGAAATAGGCGCCGCCCAGATCGTCGGCCACATTCGCCAGCAGCGTCTTGGCTCGGAAGACGCGCGGCAGGTAATCGAACTTGGGATAATAACGCGCGCCCGCCTTGAAGGCCCGCCTCCGGAACCAATCCGGAAATTTTTCGCGCAGCCGTTGTTCGAAGACGCCGAAGAAATAACGCCGGTAGCCGCCGAACATCTCATCGGCGCCGTCGCCGCACAGCGCCACCGTCACGTGCCGCCGCGCCATGCGCGAAACGTACAGCATCGGAATCGCGGAGGAGTCGCCGAACGGCTCGTCGAAATGATCCACCAGCACGTCGAAAACGTCCTCGATGCGCGGCGAAACCACCTGCTCCCGATGATCGGTCCCATGGCTCTTCGCCGCCAGCCGCGCATAGTCGAGCTCGTCGAACTTTTTATCGGTGAAGCCGATCGAAAATGTCTTGACAGCTTCGGCCGATTGCTCCGCCATCAGCCCCACCACGGCGGTCGAGTCCACGCCGCCGCTCAAGAACGCGCCGAGCGGCACGTCGCTGATCATTCTCCTGCCGACGGCATCCCGCGCGAGCGTTTGAATCTCCTCGATCCGCTCGTCAAAAGATGGACGCGCATCCGTCGCCGGCGCCGGACGCCAGTAGCGCCAAACCCGGAAGCCCGAGCGCGTGGCCGAGAGCGCCCCGCCCGGAGGAAGCTTGAACGCGTTCTCGTAAATCGTATCGGGATCGCCCACGTAAGATAGGCTCAGAAAATCGGCGACGGCCCGATGGTTGATGCGCCGCTCGAATCCGGGCGCAAGCGCCAGCGCCTTTAGCTCCGAGGCGAAGCATAGCGCGAGCCCCGGCGTCGACGCGGTGTAATAGAGCGGCTTCTTACCGAGCCTGTCGCGCGCCAGCAGCAATCGTTCGCGCCCGGAATCCCAAAGCGCGAACGCAAACATGCCGTTCAAAAATTCCGGAAGCCGCTCGCCGGCTTCTTCGTAGAGGTGCGCCAGCACTTCCGTATCGCTTTCGGTCCGGAAGCGGTGCCCCTTCTCCCGCAGCTCCCGGCGCAGCTCTTTGTAGTTGTAGATTTCGCCGTTGAAGATCACCTGGATCGATCCGTCTTCGTTTCCCAGCGGCTGATCTCCGGTGCTCAAATCGATGATGCTCAGACGCCGATGCCCCAAAGCCACGGGAGGATCGGCGAACCAACCGTACGAATCCGGACCGCGGTGCGCCAAGCGGTCGCACATGCTCTTCAGCACCTCGGGATCGAGCCGCGATTTATCGCTGCTCAGATAGCCTGCGATTCCACACATCGATTTCGATTGTCTTAGGGCCGCGTTCGAGCGCCCGGCTTCACGCCGGGTTGGCCCCGTGCCTGGCCGGCTGCAGCCTGTTTTCGGTCTTCTGTCCGCGCGGCGTCCGGTCCGGACTCTCGTCCAGCTTTTGGCTCGGGTCGTCCCGGTCCAGCTTCTCGGCGATCGTTTGGAAGAGCCACTTCTCGTCCGTCTTGAGCGCCGAAGCGATGCGTCCGCGCACTTCCGGCGTGGGCTGCCGGAACCCGTTCACGATCTTGCTCAGGGTCGTCTCGTCGATCTCGAGCATCTTAGCCAGCCGGTTCTGGCGGATGCCGCTCATCCACAGTTGCAGTTTGAGATTGGGGTACATGGTTGCGCCTTCACCCAGCGCACAGGCTGCCTCTTTCTCCGGTGGGCGAGTTCCTCAGCGGAATTCCCGGAGCCGCCAAAGGCCACTGTGCGCAGATCCGTAACGGTATAGCTCCGCCCTTTCACTCACACCATAAGGATGCAAGTGACTAAAAACAATAAAGTTATATCGTCCGCCGCCCCAGCCGCCGCGTTATCTTTTAGCCGCCGCGTCGGAAGCGTAGCCGTATCCGTAGTTGTACTCGTAACCGTAGGCCTTATGAAGAAACCAGGGCTGAGCACAGTTCAAAATCACCCCCAGGAACTTGTCCCGGGGAATCGTCTCAATCGCCTTGAAACAGGCGCTTCGATTGGTGTGCTCGGGGCGCACCACCAGCACCATCCCATCGGCGGCCATCTGAATCAGTTCATAGTCGGCCACGGCCGCCACGGGAGGAGAATCCACAATCACGTACTGATAGCGCTTGCGCGTCATCTGGCAAAGCGCCCGCCAATAAGGCGAATCCAACAACTCGCTGGGGTTCATGTTCGCCAGTTTCCCGTTCACTAGGATGTGTAGATTGGGAAACTGCTCGGCCTGGATCACCGCGTCGTCAAACTGGCAAGCGCCCAAAACCACCTCGGAAAGACCCGGCCCTTCCGGCAATCCAAGCTGCGCGTGAATGGCCGACCGGCGGAAATCGGCGTCCATCAGCAGCACTTTCGCGTCGCCCTTAAGCGACAGCACGCCCGATAAATTAATCGCGGTGAACGTCTTTCCGTCTCCGGGGTTCGCGCTTGAAACCACGATCATTTTCGGCCGCTTGGGATGATGAGCCAGCTTGGTGCGAAGAATCCGGTACTGCTCGGCCGCATGCGCATGCGGATTTTCGAAGGGAAGCAATGGACTTGAGGACTGTAGCGCCAGCGGAGTCCTGCGGGCGCCCCCCGGGGCGGCCGCGACCGCGGGCGGAGCGGCCGGCGCGCTCTCTTTTGGAGGAGCGTACATGGCTGCGGCTGGAACGGCCGCGACGGGGGCCACTATGGGTTGAAGGGTCGCGTCCACTTCCTCACCCGGCGC
This sequence comes from Bryobacteraceae bacterium, assembly GCA_036557165.1. Classification (GTDB taxonomy): domain Bacteria; phylum Acidobacteriota; class Terriglobia; order Bryobacterales; family Bryobacteraceae; genus Palsa-187. The sequence goes on along the minus strand of DATBIA010000095.1, from coordinate 92,599 downwards.
GGGAAGATGAGGCGCTGGCTCGTTTCCCTCTATTCCTTCCCCGATCAACTCGGGCAGGAGGTCGGAAACCTCATTTTGCGTCCCGTGCAGCGCTTGAAAAATCTTGCTCATGTTCTCCTACTGCGCGGCCCTGCGCCGCGTCATCCACCGCCACCACCCCGGAGGCTTGGGCGCGGGAGGATAGCCGCCTAAGGTCCGCAGAGGCGCCGTCGGGCCGGCCAGCGGGATCGCCCGCGGAATCGAGCCGGCGGCGACCGCGCTTGCTTCCTGCGGAGCCGTCGCTGGGCTTGCGCCATTGAGCGAGTGAGCCGGCCCGGCCCCAGCGCCGGCCGGAGCCGGGACGGCGTACAGCTTGACTCCCGGCTCGGCCAGCGACAAGTCCCGGCACGCTTCCGTCACATGATGCGGCTCCACGGCCGGCGCCGTCTCGGCGAACGTCAGCATCAGCGCGTTGTCGCAAATCGAATTTACCAGCCGCGGGATGCCGCGCGACCACTTCCCAATCTCCCCGTACGAAGGATCGGAAAAGGGCGGCTGCGTCGAAGCCGCCTTGGACCACCGCAGTGCGATGTAATGCCGGATCTCGGAAGGCTTCAGCAAACCGATAGAAAGCCGGACCGAGACGCGTTGATTCAGTTGCCTCAGATCCGGACGGCCCAGGACGTCAATGAGTTCGGGCTGGCCCGCCAATACGATTTGCAGAAGTTTCGTTCCCGGAAATTCCAGATTGCTGAGCAGCCGGACTTCCTCGAGCACCGAGGGCGTCAGCTTGTGCGCCTCGTCCACTACCAGCACCGCGATCTGATTGGCCGATTGCGTCTTCAGCAGAAATTCCTGAAATAGCAGCAGACGCCGGGCTTTGCTTTGCGGCAGATGCCGGAAGCCGAAATCGAGCAGCATCATCTCGATGAACTCGTTTTCGTTCAGGCTCGGGTTCAGGATGACGCTTGAAACCACGCGCGTTTTGGGAAGCACGGTTAAAGTCCGCGCCAGCAAACTGGTCTTGCCCGTTCCCGCCTCGCCGGTTAAGGCAGCGAATCCCTTGCGCTCAAGAATCGCGTAAGCCAGCCCGGCCAGCGCCTCCCGGTGGGTAGGCGTCATGAAAAGCATGGCCGGATCGGGCGTCATGCTGAATGGATTGGCGGTGAGACCGAAATATTTCTCGTACATCGGGTTTTAGCGCAGATATACTTTGGCGGCGTAGAGCAGGGCAAGAATCGGCGCCAGCACTCCCGAGCACACCGCGATCCGCCTCGGCCAGCCCCATCCGCTCCAGAATCCGCCCGCCGCAGCGTGGGCCGGCGAAATCCTTGGAACCTCCGCCAGCACCATCACTTCTTCGGGAAGCTCCCACGCCCCCAGCATGCGGTTTTTGCGGAACTCCTGCGCGAAGGATCCCACCAATCCCAAAATCAATCCTCCCAGCGACCCCAGTAGATCGAGGATCGGGCGGTTCGGGCTGATCGGCTTGCTGGGCACGTGCGCCGGATCGTTGATGGTGAATCGTTCCGATTTCTGCCGCAGCTCCATATCGGTCGAAATCTTGGCCGCGTTCGATTTCGTCACCAAAGCCCCATACTCCTGTTGAAGAGCCGCGTGATCGCGCGTAATCTGCGCGATTTCCTGCTCCCGGACCGGAACTTCGTTCAATCTAGCCGTCGTTTCGGCAATGCCCTGCGCGATCCGCTTCAGGTCGTCATTCAACGCCGCAATCTCTTTGTCGTATTTGTCGGTTTGCAGTTTGAGTTGCCGAATTCGGTCCCTTGCCTGCCCGATTTCCGGACGCTCCCGCCGCACTTTCGGGCCGGCTGGAGCCGACGCCGTGGGCGAGGGCGGAACGGCCGAAGCGTCCTGCTGCGCGCCGGAACTGCCGCTCGGAGCCGGCGGCGCGGCTTGCGCCAACGTCTCGCCCAGCTTCGCCTCGGCGGCTTTGGCCTTGGCGATCTCGATTTTCAAGCGCTTGATTTCCGGATGCGCCGGCCCGAGCGTTTCCGCATCGGCCGCCAGTTGGATTTCAAGCTTTTCCGAATCCTTCAGCACTCTGGGCGGCGGAGCGGCGGCCTTGGCGGCCGCCGGGCCACGATTTTGAGCGGCCGAAGCGGCTTGCGCCGCCGCCAACTCGGCTTCCGCGTCCTGGTCCACCAGGCTATTCAGACTCGCTTCGGCCAGAGGAATCGTGTCCGCCAACGTCTGCTTCTGATCTTCGTCGCGGGCGATCTGGGATCTATCGGCGTTCTGCTGAATTTCCAGGCGCGACAAAGTGCCGTTGATCGTGTTGACTTGCTCCGGCAACTCGCCATTGTGCCGGCTTCTATAGGCACTGATCTGGGCTTCGGAATCGTCCAGGCGCTTTTTGGCGTCCTGAAGCTGCGTCTCCAGAAACTCCGAGGTTCCTTCCACAGTGGTCTCGCGCGACTGCAAATTCGCTTCGATGAACATGTTCCCCAGCCGGTTGGCCACCTGCGCCGCCACCGCCGGGTCCGCTCCCTTGTACTGCACGCGAAACGCTCCCGGCGCGTTATTCGACCAGCCCTTATCCATCCTCACCGCGATGTTTTTGCGCATCATCTGCGTGATCTCTTCGGGGATCAGGTCCTTTTTCTCGGCCTTATAAAGGCCGAAATCGTCAACCACCTTCTGCAGTTGCGCCGTGCTCATAATCTGCTGGCTAATGGTCTGTAGCCGGTCTTGAAGAGGGGTGGTCACCATCGACTGCACGACGCTGCCGGGGATTTTCTGCGGCTCGACCAGGATCGAAATCTCGGCCTGATATTCCGCCGGAAGCATGGAGACAACCACCGCCGTGATCCCGGACGCCGTCAGCCAAACTACCAGGATGGCGAGCCGGTGCAGCCACAACATCCGTAAGAGAGTCAGCGGAGCAAATTGGGCCAAAGCCAACGTCGGCTTGATGGGAGGAGCTGGAGAGGCCATATGTCAATTTCTCGTCAACATCTTGTTGCCTGAGTGCTTCTGCATCCTATGAGCCAAATCGGCTTGCGATTGAATTACTTGAGGCTAGCGACCGAGTGGGGTTGGGAAGATGGCTGAGGGTGGTGCTCTGTGGGATAAAGTTCAAACGATTCGCATCGTCACTCGCTTACAGATGAGAAGGGCACCCGGATTTCACCGGGCGCCCATGAAGAAGAAGGGAGGCCGAAGGTTAAGGCCCGACGCCCCACTCGGAGGACTAACTGATAGAAGAATTAAGACCTTGATGCCTGCCGCCGTCTGATGAATACTGCCGACAGGGCCAAAGCCGTGCCCAGCAGGATGATCGATACCGGTTCCGGAACCGCCGAGATCGGCTCAAATCCAGCCAAAGTCTGAGTGCCGCCGTTCGCTCCGATCAAGCCTATGCTCCCGGGAGCGTCCTGAGTGGCGTTGGTGCTGATCGCCATAGTGAACGAATTGAGTCCTGGACTGATGCCTGTCAGGTAGGTCCAACGTATTGTGTCTCCCGGCCCGCTGCGAGTATCGATCAGCGGTTGAACGCTGCCGGGCCCCAAAAGCTGGATCGGGCTGACCGTTCCCACCAGCGTCGTAAACCCCGTGAAGTTGCCGGTGCTCGTGACGTCACCGAAGCCCCCAACGCCCCCGGTTACTTGCACCTGAATATAGAAGTCCAGAGTCCCGCCCGCTTCCCGGTAAACGACTTCCTGAAGGCTGCCCTTTGTGTTTATGGCCGTCGCGCCGCTCCCGGCAGTGAAATTAAACGGTTGGACACCCGTGTCGGACAAAAGAGTGCCGATCGGGTTCGTGCCGTTATGATCCGCAGCGCACGTGTCGTCCACCTGCGGAAACGAAAGGCCCAAGGGATTCAGGACAGGCAAACACAACAGAGTGGCGTGAGCCGACGGGGACAGAACGACGGAAACAGCCGCCAGTCCAGCCAGAGCTAGAAACTTATTCCTCATGAAAAAACATTCCTCCGGTTTGTTCTTGGTTGTTATTTGATGTTACTGCTTGGCTTCCTTCGGCTGCATTCTAGGGACCAAATAACATTGCCGTTTAGGATCAATAGCTTAGACGAACACCCTTAACAGGTGAATCCCCGAGATCCGGCTTACGATCCTATTTTCCTCACACAGGGAAAAAACCTGGCGAAACCTAAGCGCTTCCAGGGCAGCAGGGGAATCGCGGATGAACCAGAGAACCTTCTGGAAGGAGGATTTTCGCCCGACTTGCGGGATTTGCAAATTCAAGGCGCGCTCCGCCTGCCCGGCGCCCCAAGGCCGAAGCTACTCAATCCCCATCTGCTGTCGGGCCAGTTTGGCTTCTTCCATGTTTGGGGCTTGCTTCAGTGCTTGCTTCAGCAATCGGGCCCCCCGTTCGTCCTTGCCGGTTTTGTAATACGCCAAGCCGAGGTGGTACTGGATGGCTGGATCGGAACTCTTCTTGGCGGCGGCTGCCTCCAGGTGCATCACGGCTTCTCCATACACCGCCTTTTGATAGAGCACCCAGCCCAGAGTGTCGTCCACCTGGGGAAGGGTGGGCGCCAGTTCCTTGGCCTGTTGCGCGTAGGCCAAGCCTTCGTCGGGTTGATTCTGGCTCGCCAGCAGGTAAGCCAAGTTATTCAAAGCGTAGACGTTGCCCCGGTCCACGGCCAGGATTTTGCGGTACTGATCGATCGCGTCGGGCACGCGGTGCTGTTGAATATCCAGATCGGCGATTTTGGCTCGCAACGAGACATCCCGATCGCGCAGGTTAGCCAGTTGGTTGAGCAGTGTTCGCGCGCTATCCAGCTTGCCATCGGCCACATCCAGGGCCGCCAGACCCAGATCCGCCTCGTGAAAATTCGGATCGGCAGCCTTGGCTGCCGCGAGGAATGCCCGCGCGCCGGCGCGATCGCCGGCCTGCCGGAGCCAATCTCCGGCGAAGTACTCGACCTCGGGCGACTTGTTATCCCGCGCGTACTGCCGGATTCTGGCGCTGAATTCGGAAGTCTTGTGCTCGGCCGTGTACGCCGCGGCGAGGGCAGTCAGCAGCCGTATGTCGGAAGGCGCCTTCTTGAGGCCTTCCTCCAGTGAGGCACGAGCGGCGGCGTAGTCTTTCTGCTTGATCTTCACCCAGCCATCCTGCGTCAGCAGATCCGGCAGACGCGCCTGGCTCAGATCGATTTTCAGGTTCTTCTGAAGCTCGCCGTAGTTTTTCTGCGCCAGCAGCGCCCAATTGCGCTCGGCGATTAGCGCAAGATTGATGCGATTGATCTCCGGAGCCTCGTCCAGCAGCTTGATGGAGGATTCGGGGGCGCCGGATTCGGTGAGCCGCCGCGCCAGATCGAGCCGCGCCTGTAGAAGCCCGGGATTTAGCCGGATCGCTTCCTGCAATTCCTGGCGATAGCCCACATCCGATCCGCGCGCCTGCTGGAGTTTCGCCAGGACGAAATGCACCACTGCGGCGTCGGGGCGCAGCGCGAGCACCTGCTCCAGATCGGCCTGCGCCTGCGGGAAGCGCTCGGTGGCGACGTAAAGCTCGCCGCGTTGGAGCATGGCTTCAAGATCCTTGGGCTGCTTCTTGATTGTCTCATTCAATACCCGCTCCACCAGATCGAGCCGGTTCACCGCCCAATAGGCGGCCAGCAGCCGGCTCCGGATCCCGATCTCCTTGGGGTTGTCGCGCGCCAGCTTTTCGAGTTCGGCGACGGCGCCTTGTTTGTCTCCCTCTTTGAATAAATAGATGGCGTGCATCGGCTTAAACTGCGGATCCGAATATTGGGAAAGCTGCCGGAAATGCTCCTCGGCCTCGCTCTTGCGCCCGAGCCGGTATTCGAGCAGCGCCAGATTAAACAGCGGCAAGCCGCTTTTTTTATCCAGAGCGAGGGCCTCGCGCATGAGCTTCTCGGCCTCGGGCATTCGGCCGACGGCGATGTAGAAGTCCGCCAGCGCAAGACGCGCGTCCGCCGAATTGGGCGAAACCGTCATGGCTTTCTTAAGCACGTCCTCGGCTCCCGGCAGATCGCGTTTCAGGATCTTCAACTTCGCGAGAATCACATAGGACGACATCGATTGGGGAAACCGCGCCAGGGCGTCCTCGAGATAGGACTGCGTGTTTTCCTCGTTGCCCAGCTTAAATTCCGTCAGCGCGATCGCGTTCAGAGCGTTCGCCGACGGGGCAGCGCTCAACACAATCTGAAGGCGCTTGAGTGCGTCCTGCAACAAATCCGGGTCGTTGCTGAGCGTGAGCAGCTCCGCCATGTGCAGTTGAGCGGCGGCGTGCTTGGGATTAATCTCCGCCGCTTTGCGGAAGCTATCGATCGCCAAGGGAATATTGCCCGCGCCGATATAGCCCATGCCAAGCCAGTAATATGGCTCGGCGTCTCCGTTGGCGATCCCGACCGCGTTCTTCCACTCGATGATCGCCCTGGAATAATCGCCCTTATCGTAAAACCGCCGGCCGTTTTCCATGAAGCGCAGCTTGCGCACGTCGGCGCGCTGCGAGCACGCGCTCGCACAGGCGAAGGCGAGAATGGCGCACGCCAAGCCTCGCCTCACTGACACACTCTGCATATATGTCCAATCCTCGGGCGCAACGATTTTGTGCCGGCCCGTTTGATCTCTCCGACTGCGGGCCGGTATTTGAGAAGCTTAGTGCGCCCCCTTTCCCGAAATTACCGTCTTGATGGTGTGAAAGATGATCCGAATATCGAAGAGCGTGGACATATGCTTCAAATAATACAAGTCGTATTCCAATTTGGCGCAGGCCGCTTCCACGCTCGCTCCGTATTCGTACTGAACCTGGGCCCAGCCGGTGATGCCCGGCCGCACGGTGTGGCGCTCATCGTAATACGGGATCACTTCTCTCAGCTCTTCGACGAACTCCGGCCTCTCCGGCCGCGGACCCACGAAACTCATATCGCCCCGAATCACGTTGATGAACTGAGGAAGTTCGTCCAGGCGGTATTTTCTTAAAAAAGCCCCTACGCGCGTGATGCGTGGATCGTTCCGGCTGGCCCATTGCGCCCCGTCCTGCTCCGCATCCGCCCGCATGGAGCGGAATTTGAACACCTCAAAGCACCGGCCGCCGACGCCCACGCGCCGCTGGCGATAGATCACCGGCCCTTTCGAATCGAGCTTGATGATCAGCGCCACCACCGCCATGATGGGCAAGGTTAGAACGAATCCCAACACGGCGCACACCAGATCCACGGAATCTTTCATCAGGATCAGCAGGTCCGACCGTCGAAAGCCTTCTGAAAAGACGAACCAACTGGGCTGGATGGCGCTCAGCGAGACGCGGCCGCTCAACTCCGCCATGGCCGTTTGAGCGTCTTCCACCCGTACCCCTTCCATGCGTAGCCGGACCAATTCCCGGACGGGGAGAACCCGCCGGCGCTCTTCCAGCGCCACGATAATACGATCGACGTCATGGGAGCGCACCACCGAAACCAGATCTTCAACTCGGCCCCGACACGCGTAACCGGGAGGAGCCTCGGCGACCGTATTTTCCCCACCCGCCAGGAAGCCGGTCACCGAGACCCGCAGATCGTTGCGGGAGGACAAGGCGGCTGCCACCGCGCGCGCCAGCTCACCCGTCCCGAGGATCAGAACTTTCTGTTCCAGCACGCCCGCGGCGACAGCGGCGCGCGATAGTGCGATCAACGGCAACGCCAGCGCGATGCCGATCAGGACGATGCCCCGCCCAGGCATGAGATCGGGCCAGATGGTGTATAGCAACCCCAGTGGAATACAGGCGTAACCGGCCGCCTGGATCAATTGCATCAGGTGGTCCGCGCGGCTCCTAAGAGTCGTGAAATCGTAAAGCTGCGAACAGTAGAACGAAAGCGGGAAAATCACTGCCACGCCGGCTGCGCGCAGCCAGAAAAAGGGAGTGCCCAGCATCACCTCGGCCAGCGCCGGCTCCTTCCAGAAACGCAGCCACACGGCGGCGATGAGGCAAAAGCCCACGATCAGGGCTTCCAGCAGCATCAGCAAAAAGCCCTTAACCGCCACGTATTGCCTGAAGACGCGAATCATGAATAGTAGATAACCATCGAGAAGGAACCATCACGGCCCGGCGTCGGGAAAAGCGCCGGCGTCCGGTTTTCCGAAATAAGGGTGAAACCCGAAGTTCAGGCCTATGGTCTGAAAATGGGAATGGGCGAAGATCGGGTTGGCTACTCCGATCACTCCGCTAGCCTGGCCGTAGCCGTACCTCAACGACGAGAACAGGCGGCCGCCGAAGGCGTGGTTGACGCCCGCGTTGGCGATGTAGCCCTGATTTGCGAATGGGGTTCCCAGCAGACGCAGCTCGGAGAATCCGGCGGTGAGCCCCCAATGACTGGCGGGCGGGCTCCAGTGCCAGCCGCCTCTGGTATAGAGCGTTCCGGTGGCGCCTAGCCCGAAATTGTCCGAGACAGTCCGGCTGACGCTCAACACGAACGACTGGCGGTACAAGCGATATCCAGTGCTGAACGACGCCTGCCACCCGGTGCGCCGGAAACCGACATAGGTCGGCCCCTTTCCCGTGGGGAAAATATAACCTGCGCCCAGGGATCCGCTCGCGAACCAGTGCGGAGTGATGCTGTGGCTGAGCCCCATATTTAAGGACGTCGTGGGCGTGTCAAATAGCGAAGAGATCGACCGGGAATAAGTGACGCTGCCAAACAGGCCAGTACGGGGCGAAAGCTGATAACTTAACCCCAAATTCACGCCCAAAAACGTCCCCTGCTGAGTCAAGTAGGAACTTTGGGGCCCGCCGTTGCTTCCGAGGTGCTGCATGCGGCTGCCGTTTACGGAGGTGGTGAGGGACAGCCGTTGCGTCGCGGCGTATCTGACTCCCACACTGGCGGCGGCCGTCAAAAGTGTGCCTCCATACAGCAGGTTTTGCTGGCCGGACAAAATCGTTTGCGCGGGCCCGGAGCCGTTGGCGTTGGCCACCAGACCGGCGCCGAACTGCGCGGGCGTCCCCGGCGTCCCGGCGAGAATCTGCGCGGGATTGGCCAGCAAAATAAGTTGGTTGTAGTCGCCCCAGTTCACCGCCAGGCTCGTGTTCAGGTTCCATCGAGGACTCAGCGGCGTGCCCCATGTCAAGTTCGCGCTCTGCCGGGGCGAGAAACGCGACGCCGAAAACCCGGTAGACGACGTCTGGTAATAATAGGCCGGAGTATATTGAACCGACAGACGCCATTTCTTGGACCGGGGAGCCCTCCAGCCAAGCTGCGCCATAACGCCACCCGCGTCGGTGTGAAAAGAAAAGGAGGGAAGCAGCGTGCCGCCGGGACCAAAGACCGGCGTTCTGGCAGTGCTATAAGTTCCGAAAACCGACAAGTCGTAGAATCCGAATCCGGCTCGCTCGGCTTCCTGGACCATGGTGGACATGGTCGACAACTGCGCGCGGGCAAGCGGGACATCGCAGGTTGCCGCGGCGAATAAACAAATCGCCGCCGCGAATCGTTGCCAACCCGTTCTTTTGAAATGCATGTCCCTAAAGGCGATCCAACTTTCCAAAGAATCGGCGCCTGGGCCACAGCGCCGAGCTTCAGGAGGAAACGCCGTACTCCGATATCCCAGTCGTTAGGCGTTCAGGCGGCAATTCAGGCGCCAGAGCCTTAAACCCGATGAGTCGCGAAAAGCCTCGCGAGCGATTCGTCTCTTCCGGATCTCTGGGCAGCCGGGGCATGCGGATCGAAGCTTCCACTCATCCCGGCCTATCGATGGACCGGCTGAAGCTTGTCGTACTCTCACGAAAATCCAGCGCGACAAGTTTTGGCGTCCAATGCCAAATTTTGTCGCAAGCCCCTCCTGGAGGAGGTCTTTCGGGATCGGATGGGAAAGGAGCTTGAAATCGGGCGATGACTATGCACCTGTATTGGCGATAGACTTGCTCCCCCGCTTAACCTAAACGAAATGCCGCTACTCAACACCGAAGTTGCGCCTCCGCATCTGGGGGTTCGATTTCCGGTTCAGACCGCGGCGGAGATCGGCTCGATAGCGGTGCTTGCGGGACTGATTTACGCCCGCACGCTTGCCGGTCTGTTCGACGACTGGTGGAACGATCCCAGTTTCTCGCAAGGACTACTACTTCCTCCGCTAGCGTTTTACTTCGCGTGGCTGGACCGCAAGGCGGTGATGGGCATGCCAGCGGCGCCAAGCCGGGCCGGGTTGTGGGCGATGGCGGCGGGGTGTTTCGTGTTTCTGGCGGGCAAACTGGCCGCCGAGTTCTTTTTGCAAAGATTTTCACTGATGCTGGTGCTGGCGGGGGTGATTTGGTTGTATTGGGGCAAGGCGCGGCTCCGGCGGCTGGCGTTTCCGCTCATTTTGCTGGCGACCATGATTCCGCTTCCGGCCTTGATCTACAACACCGCGACGGCGCCGTTGCAGTTATTCGCCTCCGAGATGGCCGCGCGCATCGCGCAACTGTTCAATGTCAGTATTTACCGCGACGGCAACATCATGGAGCTGGCGCACATTTCTTTAGGCGTGGACGAGGCGTGCAGCGGATTGAATTCTTTCTCCGCTCTGCTGGTGGCGGCGGTGCTGCTGGGACGGTTCATGTGCGATCGGTTTCCGGCGCGCGCATTGCTGTTCCTGCTGAGCGCGCCGCTTTCGATCGCAGTCAACGTTCTTCGCGTGGCGGGAACGGCGATCCTGGCGGATTATAATGAGACGTTCGCGCTTGGCTTCTACCACACCTTTGCCGGCTGGCTGGTTTTCGTGGTGGGATTTTTCGCGTTCGTGGGCATTGCGAAGCTTACTCACGCGGTGCTCGAATCTCACGGGAGGTTGCATGCGTCTGTTCGCTAACTCAGTGCCGCATATCGCCCTGCCAGTGAGCGGACGTTCCCCGTGGGCTTTTATCGCGGCGGCCGCGATTTTATGCACGACGCTGGCAGCCTCCACGTTTTCCGAGAGAAAGCGGCCTCAGGAGTTAGCGCAGCCGCTTAAATCCATCCCGTTGTCGATTGCGGGATGGAACTTCGCGGGAGAAGCGCCGCTGCCTCCCAGCACTCTGAAACGCCTGGTCCCCAGCGACTATCTTTCCCGGGTGTATTCGCAAGGAGGTCAGCCGTTGGGGCTGTTTATCGCCTATTATGCGGAGCAGCGCGCCGGCGAGAGCATGCATTCGCCCAAGCACTGCCTTCCGGGCAGCGGATGGGAGATCTGGAAGTACGATTCCGCCCAGGTTCCTTTTCAAGAGGGCTCGGTCACCGTGAACAAATATTCCATCCATCAAGGAAACGACCGGCAAGTGGTTCTGTACTGGTATCAGTCGAGTTCCCGGATTATCGCCAGCGAGTACCTGGGCAAGTTTTTGCTGATGCGCGACGCTGCTATGAACGGACGAACCGACGGCGCTCTGGTTCGTATTGTGGTGCCGGACCAGCCTCAAGCCGTCGAACAAGCGATAAAATTCGCGGCCGCCGTGATCCCCTCGGTGGAGCGCTGCTACGGCGCGCATCGCTCCTGAGTCATGCGGCCAAGTAAGATTCCGTTGGCGGCAGCGATGTTCCTTCCGCTGTGCGCTCAGTCGCTGCAACTCCACATCGAGCCGGGAGCGAGCGGGAAAGACGGTTCGATGGAGGTTGCGCTGGAATCTCCGGCGGGCAAGGAGCCCTTGGCGCTTCAGTGGGAGTTCTCCTTTCCGGCCCCGATTCAAATCGAACCCGGCCAGGCGATGGCGGGGCCGGCGGCGGAGGGAGCCCAAAAATCCATCCGGTGCGCGATTCAAGTCAATTATCGCGGCGCAAAAAATCAGGTTTGCCGGTGTATTTTGGCGGGCGGCCTTCGCCCTATTCCCGACGGCTCCGTCGCCACCGTAAAATACCACGTCATCCAAAAAACGCGTCCAGGCAAGTACGAAATCGGGCTGAAAAAAGCGATAGCCGTGACCGGCGAGAATAAGAAAACCCCGATCAAAGATTCGCAGGCGCAGATTTCGGTTTCGAAATAGCGGAAATTCGTGAAAAATGTGTCAAATTCGGCGGCGAAGCGCGTCGCCACGCCGGATTTGCAGTGGTTCGGCTTGCGGGTCCGATCGAATTTCGAGCGTCAAGTCAGCCACCTTCTGCGCGCGAAGGGCATTGAGGAATATTTGCCCGCTTATCGCGCGCGGCGCGTCTGGTCCGACCGTGTCCGCGAATTAGACCTGCCGCTTTTCCCCGGCTATGTGTTCTGCCGGATCTCAATCGCCGATCGGGCGGCGGTGCTCGCCACCTCTGGAGTGGTGAAGATGGTGGGGAACCGGAATGAGCCTCTGCCCATCGACGAGGCCGAACTAGCCGCCGTGCGCAAAATGGTGGCGTCGCAGTCCCACGTGGAGCCTTGGCCCTTCCTTCGAATCGGTCAAAGGGTGCTGGTCCGCCGTGGCCCTTTGGCCGGTATCGAAGGAATTTTGCTGAAAGTCAAAAGCTCCTACCGCTTAGTGGTGTCGGTCACGCTGCTCGGCCGGTCTGTAGCGTCCGAAATAGATTCGGCATACGTAAAACCGCTCTGAAAAAAAACGGAGAGCCGCGAGCCCGACGTGGCCCGGCTTGACAAAATTTAGTACTAGTACCGCTGATAAACCCGCACGGCTCGCGTAACCGGCGCCTTCCTTCCATTCCGATTCTTCCGTTTTACGAACTCTCCCCATATAAACCTGAAGAACTGGCATTGATTCCGAAAATTTTCTCTTGTTTGACATCCTGTTTCGTATTAGCTTTGAGAAGTTGTAACGAGAGCTTTACCCTGAATACCTCCCAAACCCCGGAGCAGGCTCGCCTGGGTTGAGAAATAGTTTTAACCAGATTTACACCAAAGGACGGGCTTCCGTGCTCAGACAGTGCATCCGCCTATCGATTGTTTGTGTTTTCGGCAATATGCTGTACGGCCAAGTGGATTCGTTGGCGCTATCGTCGGGAACCGTGGCGGGCGGCAGCGTCACGCTAAATCTTTCGCTCACCTCGCCGGCGGGTAACGAGCCGTCGGCGCTTGAATGGACGCTGACTTACCCCAGCGCCAGTGTCATTTCGGTCACGGCGACCGCAGGGCCGGCAACCAGCGCGGCCGGCAAGGCGCTTTCTTGCAACCAGACCGCGGGAGCGCTTAAATGCATGGCGACGGCCATGAATTCGACGCCGATTAGCAATGGCTCCGTGGCATCGATCGCCTTCACCATGGCTAACGGCGCGGGCGCGAATGTCAACGTATCTCCAGTGGGCTCGGATTCTTCGGGCGGCCAGATTTCCATGGCTGCGACCGGCGGAGTCATCACCGGCACGGGCGGCAGCACTGGTGGTGGAGGTGGCGGCGGGGGCGGAACTGGCGGTGGCAGTGGAGGCGGGGCCGGCGGCGCTCCGGCGACGATCTCCAGCGTGACCTGCTCCCCAGCCACTGTGATCGCGGGAAACCAAATCGCTTGCACGGTGGCGCTATCTGGGCCGGCCCAGAGCGGCGGGCTGACGGTCACCCTCAGCGCGGGGGCGGCGAGCGGCAATCCGGTATCGGTGCCCGCCAGCATCACGATTCCGGCTGGGGCAAGCTCCGGGTCGTTTAAGGCCACCAGCTCGGCGGTCACCAGCAACGACAATGTGGCGATTGTGGCCACCAACAACGGCATCGGGAATTTCGCCCAGATTGTCGTTACGCCGGCGTTTTCGCTTCAGTGTAATCCGGCGACGGTAACCGGCGGCGCGTCCAGCGCCTGCACGGTCGCGCTTCCCTCCGCGGCCCCGGCGGGCGGAGCGCAAGTGACGATTTCGAGCGGCGCCGCAGCGGCTACGGCGCCCGCGAGCATGGCCATCGCCGCCGGCGCGAGTTCAGGAACCTTTACGGTTTCCACTTCAACGGTGTCCAGCGGCATCACGGCAACGATTACGGCGACATATGGCGGCAGCACGGCCAGCAGCTCGATCACGATTCAGTCCGCCCAGGGTCTAACCGTCTCCTCGCTGCAATGTTCACCGACGGCGGTGGCGGGCTTGGATCCGAGCACCTGCACCGTCACGCTTTCGGGAGCGGCTCCAGCGGGCGGAGCGGCTGTGAGCGTGTCGGACAATTCTTCCTCGGCCTCCACGCCTACCAGCGTTAAGGTGCCGGCCGGAGCATCTTCGGTCACGTTCGTGACCACCACCGCCGCGGTGACAGCCAATCAAGCGGCGACTCTCACCGCATCCTTGGGCGGCGCGACCCAAACCACGGCTTTGACCATCGTTCCAGCCGTCCCTTTGAAGAGCCTGACCTGCGCTCTACCGGCCGCCAATGGAACGCAGATCATGGGGAGCCTGGCTTCCGCGGCCTGCACGCTTAATCTAAGCGGCGCCGCCAGTGCGAATCAAAACATTTCGCTGAAGAGCAACTCGGCGGCTCTCACTGTACCGGCCTCGATTTCCGTTCCCTCCGGATCGAGCTCGGCGACTTTTAATGCCCAGTCGGGAAAACTGCCGTCCAACACTCAGGCCGTGAGCGTCACCGCGACCGGTTACGGCTCCTCCGCCGCGGCGCATTTCACGCTTGCAGTGCTGGTATCGAGTCTCACCTGCACGCCGTCGCAGATCGAGATTCCCGCGGGCCCGCCCGCGCGCTGCACCATCGCGTTATCGCAAGCACTGCCTTCGAGCGCCACGGTCGCCATTCAGAGCAACAGCAAAAGCCTGACCGTTCCAGCCACTGTTTCGGTAACGGCCGGTAGCAGCTCGGCGGTTTTTACGGCCAAGACGTTGAATCCCCCATATACGACGACCACCGTTTCCGCGAATCTCAGCGGCATTTCGCGGACCGCGAACATCACCGTTGGGATCCCTCCCATAAAGTCGGCGGCCTGCAACCCAGCGCAATTGAGCGCAGGCCTAAGCGCCGTCTGCACCGTGATTTTAGCGGGGCCATCGCCGGCGGTAACGACTTCCCCGCAGTCGGGCCAGGCGCTGACGATCACCAGCACCACTACCCTACTATCGTTTCCACACGTGGTGCACGCCGCGGTGGGGGCGACGACGGCAACGTTTCAAGTTACAGCGCTGGCGGGCTACGTGGGGCCGGTGCAACTCAAGATCGTCGGCGGGATGACGACGGTGACGATGACGATCTCGTCCGTCGTGGCCCATCCGAAGGCCGGACAGGGTTCGTCTGGACCGATCACCAGCTTGTCCTGTTCGCCCCGGTCAATTCAAACCGGCGGAAGCTCGATTTGCCAGTTGCAGATGAACGGGCCCTCGAGCGAAGCGCGAGAGATCGCCCTCACCACCAGCGATTCCTCGATTCTCGCGCCGGCTTCGGTGAGGATGCGGCGAAATCAGTCCATGCTTTCCTTCCATGCGACTGCGGGGCCATCGGCGCGCTCCGGGACGGTGAAGATCCGAGCGGGGACGGGAGATGAGAGCGTGGAGGAGCGGATTTTCTTAAACCCGAGCGCCAAACCGGCGATCATGACGCCCGGCAGGCAAGCGGTAAAGGTGGGCGAGAAGTTATCGTTCGACGTGTCCGCGTCCTCGGCCGCCGGACCCGAGCCGGTCTTGCGGGCCGATTCGCTTCCCGAAGGCGCTTCCTTCGATGCGGCGCAAGGCCGATTCGAATGGACGCCGCGCGAATCGCAGAAGGGCGATTGGGACGTAGTCTTTTCGGCGACGGACGCCGCCCAGCAATCCACAACGGCGCATGTGGCGATCGAAGCCGGCTCCGGGGCCCCGGTAGTGGACGCCGTGAGCGAGGCGGCCAGTGAATCTACGGACGCGGTCTGCGCGCCGGGATCGCTTGCGGCGGCGGAAGGGGAATGGCTGTCCGGCGGCACGGAATCCGACCCATCCGGCGCCCGCATGAGCCTGGCGGGAGCGAAAGTGACCGTGAATGGCGAATCCGTGCCACTGGTATATTCATCCCCCACGCGGATTGTCTTCATTTGCCCATCCAGGCAGGCGGAAGCGCTATCGATCGCCGTGGAAACAGAGGCGGGCCGCAGCCAAATCGTGTCCGCGCGCGAAAGCGATACAAGTCCGGGGATCTTCACCGCGGACGGTTCGGGAAGGGGACAGGCGGCGGCGACGATTTTAGAGGGTTCGCGGCTGGCGATGGCGCGCAACTACCGCTACGCGAGCGAGCCCGCCCAGCCCGGCGATTCGCTTCGGATTTCCATGACGGGTTTGAGCGCGAACACCGACGCCGGCCGTGTGATCGTGAAAATCGGAGATCTGGAACTGGCGGCGGACTCTGTGCGGCCGGTGACGGGATGGGCCGGCATTGAACAAGTCGCGGTGACGATCCCGGCGGCCGCGGCGGCGGGAGATTCTGTTCCCCTAACGGTTCGCGAGATCCTGCCCGATGGGCGCGTCGTGGAGAGCCAAACGGCGACCATCGCGATCGAGCCGGCACAGCGGTAGCGCGCCGCGAAGACCGAGGCTCCGCGATTGGGAGAATATCTGTCGGACGCCGAACTGTATGTATCAGGGTACGACTTTGAGTCGTGCCGGATGGCGCACTTAAGGAGGCTGGGCTTTAAGCCCATGTCGATGGCGAACCGGCTCGCCTGCCCGTCCCGAGAAGATTGCAAGCTCGGCCGTACGTTTTTCGCAACCACAAAAAGGAAAGCGCAGGGGCTGAAGCCTCGTGAGTCCAGCGTTTGCGACGGCCCGACTGAAGTCGTGCCTGATACATAAAGCCGGCCGGCCGGCGGATATCTTCCCACGTAAATCTACACACTCCAGGCGGAGGTCGCCCCCTCCGCGATAATAGTGCGAATGGATGACGGCCCTTTCACAGCGTTTACCCAACTCTTGTGCGCCACCGCGGAGGCGGATAGCGGCGCGAAGCCGGTCCACGCCGCTTTCGATGGGAATAGCCGCTGGCTGAAGCGGTGCCGGGAGGCGGCCGGGAAAGTTCCGGGCGTGCAACTGGATGGCTCGCCTGACGTCGTCATTACGGATTCGCCTACGGGAGACGGCTGGTTTTTCGCTCTCAACGGGCAGCGGTTAAGCCCCGATTTGCGCGAATTCTTTTGGCACGCCAACAGCGGCGCGCGGCCGATCGATCTGAGCTTGCATTCGGAGGACGGAGTGGAAGGAAGCTTCCGCATCCCTCCCGTCCCCAGCCTGTACTGGCGCGAGCAGCACGCGGCGGCGATGGAGGCCGCGCCCGCGCTGGTGGTGGTCGCGCTTCTGCGGCGGCTGGGGCATGTGACGCGCCCGTGCGAGCCACCGGTCAAGGTGCTTCCGGCCGCAGCGGCGCCGGGCGCGGTTGCGCTGAATTGGTTCCGGTTTAAGAAGCTGTCGCGAAGCTTATATTTATGTCTTCCAGGCGCCAATCCGGAAACGCGATGGAGCGTCGCGCTGCACGCCCACGGCGCGGACTCGATTCCGCATTCCGGATGGAAGTGGACGACCGGCTTTTCCGGTCATGAGGCCGCCGATCCGTTTCTGGTTTCCCGCCACGGTCGTTTATGGCTGTTCTACGAGGATATGCTCCCCAAGACACGCCACGGACGGCTGGCCGTGATGCCGGCCTTCGATGGATCGGGGGAGCCAACCGTGATTCTGGAAAAGCAATATCATCTCAGCTATCCTTGCGTCTTCGAGCACGGCGGCGATTGGTGGATGATTCCGGAATCCGCCGATAATCGCACGGTGGATCTCTACCGCGCGCGGCGTTTTCCGGACCAATGGGAGCACTCAAAGACATTAATCGAGGGGCCCCGGCTCAAAGATACGACGCCGCTGTTCCATGAAGGCCGATGGTATTTTTTCACCACGGCCGTGTTGCCGGGCCGGGCGCTGGCCGCGTTGTTGTTCACCTCGGAAGTCTTGGATGGAGAGTGGCGCCTTCACCCGGCGAGCCCCTTGACCGGGGACGCGGGCATCGCGCGCTCGGCCGGGGCGATCACGCGATGGAAAGGCCGATTGATTCGTCCGGTTCAGGATTGCCTGGTGAGATACGGCTACTCGATCGGGCTGCGGGAGATCGTGCGGCTATCGCCGTCGGTTTGGGAAGAGGCGCCATTTGAGGAAATCGCGCC
The DNA here is from genome assembly GCA_036557165.1 of Bryobacteraceae bacterium. Lineage (GTDB taxonomy): Bacteria > Acidobacteriota > Terriglobia > Bryobacterales > Bryobacteraceae > Palsa-187. The sequence goes on along the minus strand of DATBIA010000095.1, from coordinate 74,680 downwards.
TTCGTGGAGTCCGGGCATCTACGCGACGCACACCTTTTGCCCGGTGGGAGGCGCGCTAGCCTTAGATGCTCGGCGGCGCTGAAATTGCCGAAGGCTATGATGCAGGAGTGAGCCAGGAAACGCCATGACATTGGATTTTCGTCCGCTACGGAGGCTTTCCGATTTGCGGGCGCCCGGGGCAAACGGGAAAGCTTGGTCTACCGAAATTCCCCGTGGAGCTTTAACCGAGATCGCCGGGCCCCCATCCTCCGGCCGAACCGCGTTTCTCTACGCGCTATTGGCCGCCGCGACGGCCAACCGGGAATTTTGCGCGCTCATCGACGCGGAAGATACGTTCGATCCCGCCGGCGCCGCCGCATGCGGCGTGGGTCTTTCGCAAGTGCTGTGGGTCCGCTGCGGCGGTAACGTGGAGCACGCGCTCAAGGCGGCCGATTTGCTCGCCCAAGCCGGAGGCTTCGGATTGGTGGCCATAGATCTGGGCGATACTCCCGTCAACGCGGCTCGCCGCATACCTCTCGCCGCCTGGTTCCGGTTGCGCAAGGGCGTAGAGCATACCGAGACGGCGCTGGTTTCTATCGGCCGCCAGAGGAATGCGCAGTCCTGTTCGGCGCTGAAAATCGAGCTGCGGCGCGAGCGCGCGCTGTGGCGGCGCGGCTTATTAAACGGCCTCGAGATTCGCGCCAAATGGATGAAGAATCATGGCGAACAAATAATCGGGTACAACCTTCAGCGGTAAATATGTTCGCTTGTCTGCATGCCCCGGGAAATCTGGATCCGCTGATCGAGTGCGCCGCGCACTTCTCTCCGCTGATCGAAGAAACGTCGGCCGATACCGTGGTCTTCGATATCCGCGGCCTGCGGTTGATTTTCGGCGCGCCGGAGCACATCGCCGCGGAGATTCAGGCGCGCATTGGCTTACCGGCGAACATCGCCATCGCCTCCAACCCAGACGCGGCTGTACACGCAGCGCGCGGTGTTGAAGGAATCACGGTCATTCCGGAGGGTAAGGAAGCCACGGCATTGGCGCCCTTGCCGCTGTTTCTGCTGGGTGGCTCGCCGGAATTCGCAGAGGCGCTCCACGTCTGGGGCATCCGCACTTTCGGCGAGTTTGCCGCTTTGCCGCCTTCGGGAGTAGCGGCGCGCCTGGGAGAAGAGGGCGCGAGAATGCAGCGCCTGGCGCGCGGGGAAGGCCGCCGGCTGCTACGGTTGCGGGGGGAGCCGCTCTCTTTTCAAAAGACATTGGAGCCGGAAACTCCAGTGGATCTGCTGGAGCCGTTATTATTTCTGGTTTCGAATATGCTTCAGGAGGTCTGCGGCCGGTTGCGCTCGCATTCGCTCTCCGCCAACGAAGTTCACTTGCTTTTGAAGTTGGAGCGGACGCCCGATCACGCCGTCGTCTTGCGTTTGCCGGTTCCGATGCTCGATGCGAAGGTGTTCTTGAAGCTGTTGCAGCTCGAGCTGAGCCAAACGCCTCCGCGAGCGGCGGTGGACAAAATCCGGCTTGAGCTAAAGCCGGTGGAATCGCGCGCCACGCAGCATGGATTATTTCTGCCGGCGTCGCCGGAGCCGGAAAAGCTCGAAATCACGCTGGCGCGCATCCGCGGCTTGGTGGGAGCGGCGAACGTAGGCGCGCCGGAACCACTGGACACCCATCGCCCCGATAGCTTCCGGATGCGGGCAGGACAAGCCTTAGCTTGTCCCGCGCAGGCGCCTCCCGCCGGACAAGCTGCCCGGGACGGGTCCGCAAACCGGAAAGCTTGTCCTACGAAACTCGCTCTCCGGCGATTCCGGCCGCCCTGCCCGGCGCAGGTCTGGTGCGCGAGCGATGGACGTCCCGTGAAAATCTCCTCGACCAAAGCCACCGGCCGTATTTTGACCTGCGGAGGTCCCTGGCGCACTTCTGGCGATTGGTGGACCGGCGACCCATGGGACCGGATGGAATGGGACATTGAAACCGCCGGCGCGTTGTTGCGGATCCATCAGGACTGCAAATCTCTGCTATGGCTAATCGAAGGGAGCTACGATTAGCCTACTGTGCTATCGTGAGCCATGCTGTAGTGGCAAAAGGAGCCAACCAAGCATGGTCTTCGTGCTCGCCTTCGCTATCGGCATCGTCAACGGTTTACGTTCTTTGACAGCTCCGGCCGTCGTTTGTTGGGGCGCCTTTCTTCGATGGATTAATCTCCAAGACACCTGGGCGGCGTTTTTCGAGTACACCGCCACGCTCTCGATCTTCACGCTGCTCGCCTTTGGCGAACTCATCGCCGACAAGTTCCCGAAAATACCCAGCCGCAAGATGCCCGGACCGTTCGCGTTTAGGATCCTGCTCGGCGGGCTCTCTGGAGCGGCGTTAACGACGGCGGCGCATCGATCTCCGGTCGCCGGTGCCATTCTGGCAGGGTTGGGGGCGGCTGTGGGCACTCTGGGCGGTTACGCCGCGAGGACGGGGCTCGTAAGAGCCCTGAAGACTCCGGACTTCCCGATTGCGCTCCTTGAGGATATTGTCGCTGTCGGCGGAGGCTTTCTGATCGTCGCGAGCGTCGGCTAACCATGGCGAATCCTTCCGAGTGGCCGCCGCTCCCTTACGCCGAATGGGAAAACACGCGCGACACGGTCCACATGTGGACGCAGATCGTCGGCAAAACGCGAATGGCGCTGACGCCGCTCGAAAATCACTGGTGGAACGTGCCTCTGTATGTCACGCCGCGCGGACTCACCACTTCTCCGATTCCTTGGAACGGAGAAACCTTCGAGATCGAGTTCGATTTTCTGGCCCATGAGCTTTTGTTCTCCACCAGCGCCGGGCAGGAGGCGGGCATGCGCTTATTTCCGCGCTCGGTCGCCGACTTCTACGCGGAGTACATGGCCACGCTGCGGTCGCTGGGAATCGAGGCGCGCATTTACCGAAAGCCTGTGGAGTTCGACGACACGACTCCCTTCGACGAAGATCGCCATCACGCCTCCTACGACGCCGAATATGTCGAAAGGTTCCGGCGGGTTTTGGTCAATAGCGACCGCGTGTTCAAGCGGTTTCGGACACGCTTTCTGGGCAAGTGCAGCCCTGTGCATTTCTTTTGGGGTTCCTTCGATCTGGCTGTGACGCGCTTCTCGGGCCGCCGCGCTCCCGAGAAAGAGGGCGTGGACCCCGTCACGCGGGAAGCGTATTCGCACGAGGTGACGAGCTGCGGATTCTGGCCCGGCGACCGGCGGTTCAAGAACGCCGCGTTCTACGCCTACAGCGCCCCGGTTCCTGCGGGATTGGATCGCGAGCCCGTGCGCCCCGCCGCTGCACATTGGGACGCGCAGCTCGGCGAATTCATCCTGAAGTACGAGGACGCCCGCGCCGCCTCCGACCCCAGCCAAGCGATCCTCGACTTCTGCCAAAGCGCCTATGCGGCCGGAGCGAAGCTCGCCCAGTGGGACCGCGCAAATCTGGAGCGCGGCGAGACCTAGCGCCGCTACGCCCCCATCTTCGCCGCCAGGTCGATCATATCCTCCGCGACCACGTCGAAGTCGCCCGATTTTGCCGTGTCTCCCCGCCGCGAAGGGCCGTACTCCTCCGGCCGGTGAATGAAGCCTGTCCGCAGACCGAAGCTGCGCGCCGCCGCGAGGTCGTTGCGATGCGCCGCCGTCATCATCACTTCGTCCGGCTTGAGGCTCAGCAGCTCCACCGCCGTCAAATACGATTCGCGATCGGGTTTGTAATGGCGCGCCAGCTCGGCCGAAAGGATCAGGTCCCACGGAATGGCCGCGTTCTTCGCCATATCGGCCAGCAGAGACACGTTCCCATTCGACAGCGGAGCGATCGTGTACTTTTTCTTCAGGCGCGCCAAGCCAGAGACGGAATCGGGCCACGGCTTCAGCCGATGCCAAACGCGATTCCATTGCTCTTTCTCTTGCTCGTTAAGGCCAGCGATTCCGAATTCTTTCAGCAAATTCTCCAGCAGGATCCGGTGCAGATCGTCGAGCTTGGTCCACGGCATCTCGCCTTTGCGGACCTTGTCCATCGCCGGCGCATAGCCGGCGCGCCAGCGGTCCGCGAACCGGCCCCAATCGATGCTCAGGCCCTTGGCTTTGCCCCACGCGGAGCCTTCTGCAATGATCGACCCCCGCCAGTCGACGACGGTGCCGAACGTATCGAAGACCATCGCCTTGACTCCGCGAATGGCGCCGGAAGTTTGACCGCGCGAGGGCATACTCACGATTGTCGCGAAAGCCGCGCCCAATATCTGTCGTCGGTTCGGAGGCATGATACCTCAAGGCGAGATGCGCCCGGTTCGCGTCTATTTTATCGATTTGTGGACCTGCCGGACTATAAGCCGGTTTCTGTACGCGCTCCGTTGCCGGAAGCGGCGGCAGTCATTCCTCTTGGCCGAAAATTACTCTCCGGCTCCAGCGACCTACCCGGAAGTCGTAACGGAGCGGGCCGCTCCTGCTCCCCTATTTGGTCTTGCTCCGCATGGGGCTTGCCCTGCCGGCCGCATTACTGCGGCCGCGGTGCGCTCTTACCGCACCTTTTCACCCTTACCGGAACCGGAGATCCAGCCCGGCGGTATATTTTCTGTGGCGCTTTCCGTGAAATCCGCTTTGAGCGAATCCCCCCGGCCGTTAGCCGGCATGCCGCCCTATGGAGACCGGACTTTCCTCCCCCGTTGCCGGGAGCGACTGCCCATCCGGCAGGTCCAATTCCAATATAAATGCGCCGCGAGCCGGCTCGCGAAAACCTGCCGCGGATCAAGCGGCGGCGGTGATCCTGAGGCCGCTCCACTCCTCGCACACCAGAATCGAATTGGCCGGATTCTTCGCCGAGTACTTGAGGTTCGCCGCGCCCACCAGCCTCCCGAGATCCTGGGGAAGCTTGTCCCGCAGCGCTGCGATATCCTGCGATGCGCTGTACTGGACGCCGTGCACCGAGTAGGTGTAATAGATCACCGCATCCGTTACTTCCGTGATCACGGCGTCGCCCAGCCGGCCGTGATGGTGAACATACAGTCTCCTCCGGCGTTCGCGTTTCTCGGGATTGCGTTTGAGCGCGCGAAGACCGATCCATCCGGCGAGAACAATGAGAGCAATCGCAAGCGCGGCCATGGCGGCCAATTCGGCGTGAGGCGGCATTTCAGCAGATTGTAACGCAGGCTGCCGAGATGCCCGAGCCGCGACGCCGGGCTAACCGGCCACCTGAACGTCGTGAAAAACCTTGTGGTAATCCTTCAGGAACTGCTCGAGGCCCTTGTCCGTCAAAGGATGATTGAATAGGGAATCCATCACCTTGAACGGCATCGTACCGACATGGGCGCCCGCCTTTGCCGATTCGATCACGTGCCCGGAATGCCGCAGCGACGCGGCGAGAATCTGCGTGGCGAAACCGTAGTTCTTGTAAATCCCGGCAATGGCCTGAATCAGTTCCATGCCGTTCCAGCCGGAATCATCGATGCGTCCCACGAACGGGCTCACGAAATAGGCGCCGGCCTTCGCCGCCAGGATCGCCTGCGCGGCCGAAAAGCACAACGTCACATTTACGCGGATGCCTTCTCCGCTCAGTTTCGCGCAGGCGCGGATGCCGTCTCGCGTCAGCGGCACTTTCACGACTACGTTCTTATGAATTTTCGCCAGTTTCCGGCCTTCCACCAGCATGTCGTCGGTGGCGGTGGCGACCACTTCCGCGCTGATATCCCCATCGACGATGGCGCAGATCTTCCGGATCTGCTCTTCAATGGCCACACCTTCCTTGGCGATCAGCGTCGGGTTGGTGGTGACGCCGTCGAGAATGCCCCAAGAGGCGCCGGTTTTCAGCTCGTCTAAATTCGCCGTGTCGAGAAAGAATCGCATTGGCAAACTCCGAACCCGAGTATACCATCGACTCTGTGAAATTTATAAGATTTACACCATGCTCTGGACAGCGCCCGCGGTGTACCACTGCATGGCAAGAGGACGGGACGGAAGAACCAGGCCGCGAATGCGCGCCGCGTCGTCCTCGCTGAGACATCGCACCACCAGAAAACCGGCGCCGCGCTTCGCCTGCTGGACGTCGTAATCGAGAAACGACGCCTCCGTATCGATTACTCGCGAGAATTCCGTCATCATGCGGCCCCAAAAACCCGTTTCCTCTTTCAGTTCGTCCAGGTAATCCAGCACGTCGGAGCCGGGCACGGCGCGCGCATCCTCCTCTTTAAACCCGGCGTGCCGCAGAGCGTCAAACGCTGAATTCGCCGCTTCAAAGGAGTGGAAACTGGCCACGATATAGTCGGTGGGATAGAAGACTCCCAGTCGCGTTTCGCGCTTTTGAAATAGCGTCTCAAGCTCGTTCATGTGAGCACCCCATGGAAATGAGCATCCGGCGCCCCTCGGTGTTTCACAGGGAACGTTTCACCGGCTTGCGGGCCGCAACCTCGGCCACCAGCCGTCGGTGCGCCGTGTCTTCGGGCCGACCTTCGAAGCTATGCAGAATCTCCCATTGGTCGAAACGGCGGATCAGCTCGCCGGGAAGCAGGCGGTGCTTGGTGGGCGCTTCCCCGGCGGCAGCCATGTGAACGATGACGATGATGACCCCGTCAGGCTTAACGGCAATCTTCGCGCGCTCGATCAGATCGAGTTGCAAGTAATAGGCGATGACGATCAGGTCCCAGCAGCCGGGCCGCATGACGTATTCGCCGTTTTCCAAATCGGCGATATCAGCGTCCACCGCCAAATTCATTTCCACCGCACGCCGCCGAAGAATTCCGATCGCCGCCTTGGATCCGTCCACCGCCGACACGTTCCAGCCTTGCCGCGCCAGCCACAACGCATTCCGTCCGGCGCCGCAGGCGAGATCGAGCGCCTTCCCGGGCGGCAAGATTTTCGCGATCCGCGCGACGAGCGGAGTGGGAGGCGCCTCCAGATCTTCCTCGGGCCGCGCCGCGCTTCGATAGCGCTCATCCCATTCGCGAAGGTCCATAAGCATTGCGACAAGCTGACGCTAGCTGAAGCTCGTCCTACCCGCTATGGTACTTTGACCATAAGGATGTTCATTCCGTTGATCTTGGCCGCGGCTGCGCTCGCGCAGCAGGCTGGCCCCGGCCTGCCCCAGCAGCCGCTGCACGATGAGCTTCTCGATCAGTTGGTCGGCTTTTGGGATCTGACGGGAACGGTGCGCGGGCAACCCGTCCACGAACGCGTGTACTCCGAATGGATGCTGAACCACCAGTTCCTCTTCATCCACAGAAAATCCGTCGACGGGCCGCGCGAATCGATGATTTACATCGGCTACGATCCCGTCAGCGAGCGCTACGTGGCGCATTTGCTCGATACCAACGGCGGACGCGGTTCGGAAACGCTGGGTTACGGGATCCGTTCCGGCGACAAAATTCAATTTGTGTTCGAATATCCAAGCGGGCCTTACCACTACACGCTTACCTGGGACGGAGCGGCGAAATCGTGGCAGTTTCTGCTCGAATCGAAAGACCGGCAAGGCCACTGGACCACCTTTTCCACGCAGGCGTTGCGGCCAGTCCGGGGCGGCCGTAGCGGCCGCGGCCCGCAGTAGCGCGTGGATCTGCGAATCGAGAAGGCCGGGGACAGCGACCTTCCTCTGGTCCTTGAGTTCATCCGCAAGCTTGCCGAATACGAGCGCATGTCCCACCGCGTGTTCGTCACGGAAACGGACCTGCGCGCCGCGCTCTTCGCCGAACACAGCGTCGCGGAAGTGCTGCTTGCATTCGCCGATTCCGCGCCTGCCGGATTTGCCGTCTATTTCCCGACGTTCCACACCTTCTCAGGCCGGACTGGCATCTATCTCGAAGACCTGTTTGTCGAGCCCGCGCATCGCCGCCTCGGAATCGGCACGGCTCTGCTCGCGGCTGTGGCAAAAATCGCGGCCGACCGGGGAGGACCGTTGAACTGGTCCGTCTTGAAATGGAACCAGCCCGCGATCGATTTCTACAATCGCCTGGGCGCGGAAGAAGTGACGACCTGGAGCGCTTACAAGCTCTCCGGGGAAGCGTTGGAGCGCGTCGCGGCACTGCCGTCGCGGTGATATCCTGTTGACCATGTTCAGGAAGACCCTTCTGCCGCTGATCTTGGCGGTGACGGTCACGCTCCCGCTGGCCGCGCAAACCAAGCCCAAGGCGCCCGGCTCCATGCGGCTGTACGTGTTCAATTGCGGAACCATCAAAGCCATGTCCGTGACCACTTACGGCTTTAAAGAAGGCGAGGTTCAGCCGCGGGATTTCATCGTGACCTGTTACCTGGTAGTGCATCCCAAAGGCACGCTGATGTGGGATGTGGGGTTGACGCCGGACGCCGAGCTCAAGCCCGGCAGCCCGAATAAGCCTCTGAAGACGCAACTCGCGGAAATCGGCTATTCGCCCGCAGATATCGATTACCTGGCGATGTCTCATTACCATTTGGATCACACCGCGAACGCGAACGATTTCGCTTCCGCCACCTGGATCGTCGAAAAGGCCGACCGCGACGTGATGTTCGCCGGAAAGCCCGCGCGCATCATGGCGCCGGCCACCTTCAGCGCGCTCAAGAACGCCAAAACCAAAATTCTGAACGGCGAGGATTACGACGTGTTCGGCGACGGAAAAGCCGTTATCAAGTCCGCGCCGGGCCATACGCCCGGTCATCAGGTGTTGTTGCTGAAGTTCGCGAGAGACGGAAACATGCTGCTCGCGGGCGATCTCTATCATTTTCCGGAGGAGCGCACCTTGAACCGCTTCCCGACGTTCGAATTCAACGTTCCGCAATCCGCCGCGAGCCGCGCCGCCGTGGACGAGGTTCTGAAGAAGAACAACGCCATGCTGTGGATCTCGCACGATCTGGCGACGTATAACAAGGCGAAGAAATCTCCCCAGTTCTACGAGTGATTTCAGCTTGTCCGGCCGGGCTCGTGCCAACATAGAATCGCATGCCCGATACTCGCGAACGCCTCCGCGGCGTCATCGAAAAAGTCGCCGAAAAGCCCGTGCCTGACGATCCCGAAGAGTCGCTGTTTGAAAGCGGATTGCTCGATTCTTTCCAACTCGTCGATCTGGTCGGCGCCATCGAACGGGAATTTTCCATCAAAATTCCTGACGCGGACTTGAGCCCGCGCAAATTCGATTCCGTCGCGCGGATGGAAGCTTATTTGGCCACGCGAAGCTGACGCAGGATGAGCTCCTACTTGCACGCCTTCGGGGCTTATTTGCCTGCGCGCGTCGTCTCTAACGCCGAGCTTGCCCAGCGCCTGGGATGCTCTCCGGAATGGATCGAAAAATCGTCGGGAATCCGGGAACGCCGCTGGGCCGGTGATGAGGGCGTCGTCGAAATGGGCGCGGAGGCCGCGAGGGCTTGCCTGACCCGTGCGGCGATTCCAGCGTCTCAAATCGGATTACTGATTCTGGCCTCCGGGAGCGCTCCTCCCGGTTTTCCCTCGCCCGCCGCATCGCTGGCCGCGCGGCTCGGCCTGGGAATCGTACCGGCGCTCGACGTGCCCATGGCCAGCGCTGGGAGCTTATTCGCTATGGCGATTGCTTCGCGTCTGGCGGAAGATTACGGCGACGTGTTGGTAGTGGCCGCCGAGAAAATGTCTGCGATTATCCAAGCCCATCCGCTCGAGAAAAACACCGCGATCCTGTTCGGTGACGGAGCGGGTGCCGCGCTGGTCAGCAGCCGCCCCGGCTCTTGGAGGATCTTGGACAGCGCGCTTCATTCCGACGGCCAGTTCGGCGAAGATCTCCGTTATGACTGGACCTCGCCGCTAAAGATGAACGGGCTGAGCGTGATCCTGCATGCGGCGCGCAAAATGCCCGCGGCGATTCAAGAGGCGCTCGATCGCTCGAAGGTCGCCGCGACCGGCGTCGCTCAATTCCTATTGCATCAGGCGAATCAGAATCTGCTCGTGCGCGTGGCCAGGGCATTAGGCGTTCCCGAGTCGCGCGTGTTCTCCAACGTCGCCCGTTATGGGAACACATCCTCGGCATCGATGCTGATCGCGGCGGCGGAATGGAGCGCCGAAGCGTCTCCGGCCGGCCCGATCGTATTTAGCGCATTCGGCGCCGGTTGGCATTGGGGAGCGCTGGTGGCGGCGCCCGAGTAACCGATCCGCTACCTTGAATTGATGCGGCGGGTCTTATACACTGCGAAATCATGAGAACGCTTCTGGTTTGGATGACCGCTCTTGCCGCGACCGCTCCGTTCGTCGCGGCGCAGGATCTCGCCGATCCCACGCGTCCGCTCGGCTCCGCGGACAATAAAAACGCATCCGCCGCGCTGAAGGGTAAGGCGCCGCGGCTCGCCAACGGAAAACCGGATCTTTCGGGCGTGTGGAGCCCGGACCGAAACTTTATCTACGACATCAGCGACGCCTTGAAGCCGGGAGAGGATCTGCCCCTTCAGCCCTGGGCCGCCAAACTGGCGCATGAGCGCATGTCGAAAGACGACCCCGAGGCGAACTGCCTGCCCACCGGCGTTCCGCGCCTGGCGCCGTATCCGTGGAATATCGTGCAGACGGCGAAGTACACGTACTTTTTGTTTGAAGGCAATATCCATAGCTACCGCCAGATCTTCATGGACGGGCGGAAGCATTCCCCCGATCCCAATCCGACCTGGTACGGCGAATCGATCGGCCATTGGGACGGCGATACGCTGGCCATCGATACCATCGCCTTCAACGACCTATTCTGGTTCGATTTCGCGGGCCATCCGCATACGGCCAAGCTGCACGTGACCGAAAAATACCGTCGGCCGGACATGGGGCATCTGGAATGGGAGAGCACCATCGACGATCCCGGAGCGTACACCAAGCCGTTCACGTTGTACGGGCATTCCGCGCTCCAGAACACCGACCTGATGGAGTACATTTGCCAGGAAAATAATAAAGACGTGTCGCACATCCTCGGCAAGGACCAGCGCAACCGCGACGCGCGGCGGGAAGCCGGACAGGAGAAGTAGAGATGCGGGTATCGCAAGCGATCATGCTGGTCGCCGCGGCTGGATTGGCTTCGGCGCAGCACACATTCACCCCGAACGATATTGAAGACGGCGGCCAGTTATTTAAGGGGACTTGTGTAGGCTGCCACGGGCCGGACGGCAATCTTGTGCCGGGCATCGATCTGGCGCATGGCAAGCTCCGGCACGCGTCCAACGACGATCAGATGGCCGCTATCATCCGCGCTGGCATCCCGGGCACGGCGATGCCGCCGAATAATTTCACGGAATTTCAAGCGGAAACCATCGTCGCCTATCTGCACTCGATCGGAAACGCCGCCGGCGCGGCTACCACGGGCGATGTCGCGCGCGGCAAGACGATTTTCGAGAGTAAGGGGGGCTGCGCGAATTGTCATCGCATTCGGGGACAAGGATCGCGGCGCGGTCCGGACTTGAGCGACATCGGCGCCTACCGCCGCGCGCCCGAACTGGAGAAATCGATTCTGGATCCCGACGCGGAGATTTTGCCGCAGAACCGGTCAGTCCGTCTGGTCACCAAGGACGGCGCCACCGTGACCGGCCGCCTGCTCAACGAAGACACCTTCAACGTCATGGTTCTGGACGCAAGCGAGCGGCTAAAGGCGTACGCCAAATCCGATTTGAAGGAGTTTGCGTTCGTCGATAAGTCGCCCATGCCTTCTTCGAAGGGAAAACTGAGCGCGCAGGAAGTCGCCGACGTGGTGGCGTATCTAAGCTCGCTGAAGGGCGTGGAGGTCAAGTGATGAAACGCCTGGCATTTCCGATGCTCGCCTTGGCGGGGGTTCTTTCCGCCCAGGTGACCTTCGACCGCATCCTGAATGCCCCGAAGGAACCTCAAAACTGGCTGACTTATTCGGGAGCCTTTGGAAGCCAGCGGCACACATCGCTTTCGCAGATCGCGCCGGCAAACGTCAAGAACCTGGAGCTTCAGTGGATCTATCAGGCGCGCTCGCTCGAAAAGTTTGAGGCGACGCCCCTGGTGGTGGACGGCGTCATGTACACCGTCCAGCCGCCCAACGACGCGATGGCGATGGATGCCGCGACAGGCCGCATTTTCTGGATCTATAACTACAGCCCGTCGCCGGAGGCGCGGCCCTGCTGCGGACGCGTGAATCGCGGCTTGGCCATTCTCGGCGATACGCTCTTCATGGGGACCATCGACGCCCACCTGATCGCGATCGACGCCAAAACCGGCCGGCCGATTTGGAATCGCGAGGTCGCCAAAGCGGGATCGGGATACGCTCTGACTCATGCTCCGCTGGTCGTAAAAGACAAGGTGATCGTGGGAACGGCGGGCGGCGAGTTCGGAATTCGCGGCTTTATCGCGGCCTACGACGTCAAGACCGGCAAAGAGGTCTGGCGCTTTCACAATATTCCCGAACCCGGCGAGCCCGGTCACGAAACGTGGAAAAACGACGGCTGGATGCACGGCGGCGGCTCGGTTTGGGTCACCGGTTCCTACGACGCGGAATCGAATTTGACCTATTGGGGCATCGGCAATCCCGGTCCCGACTGGAATGGCGATCCGCGTCCCGGCGACAACCTGTACACCGATTCAGTCGTCGCGTTGGACGCCGATACTGGAAAGCTGAAATGGCATTACCAGTTTTCGCCTCACGACGAGTTCGATTACGATTCCGTGCAGATTCCGGTCCTGGCCGATATGCAGTGGAAGGGCCGTCCGCGCAAGGTGATGCTATGGGCCAATCGCAACGGGGTCTTCTACGTACTGGATCGCGCCACAGGCGAATTCCTGCAAGGCAAGCCTTTCGTCGAAGTGAACTGGATGAACGGCTTCGATGAAAAGGGCCGGCCCATGCGGGTTGCGGGCAAAGTCCCCTCGCGCGACGGGACCTTGATTTTTCCGGGCAATCAGGGCGGCACCAACTGGTATTCGCCGTCGTACAGCCCACGCACCGGTCTCTTCTACATCCCCACGTGGGGCGACTACTCATCGATTTACGTCAAGAACGACCAGGAATACGAAGAAGGCAAGAATTACGGCGGCGGCCGGCCCAGATCGCCCGTGAATCTGGCGCGCCCACCGCTTAACACTCGCAAAGACGGCGAAGGCTTCGGCGCGATTCGCGCCATGGATCCACAAACGGGCGAGCGGAAGTGGGAGTTCAAGATGGCCGATGTCACCGATGCGGGCATCCTGACCACCGATTCCGATCTTCTGTTCAGCGGCGGGCGCGAAGGCTTCTTCTATGCGCTGGACGCACGGAGTGGAAACCTGCTTTGGAGAGTGGCGCTCGGTGGGCCCGTTCAGTCGGGACCGATCTCGTATTCGGTGAACGGCAGGCAGTACATTTCCGTGAACGGTGGCAGTTCGTTGTTTGTTTTCGCTCTGCGCCAGTAGTCTGGCGCCGCGAAATCGGTGGTATGCTCCTAGGTATGCCGCTCCGGCCGGTGACTCTGCCCAAGCTCATGTGCGCCGCGGCGGTCAGCTTACTTTTCGTCGGCGCTTTGGCTGGCTTCCAAAAGCCCTTCCGTGTGTACCGCAGCATGGAGACTTACGACGACATTCCTCTGCCGCCCGACTATCAGGAAAAAACGGAGTGGATTTTTGGGCGGCTGATGTATCCGCAGCATCCTTACGCGCAATTCGGCGGCCGCGGGCGCTTCCGCCGCGGCGATTGGCGCGAAGGCGGCACGAGCTGGACCCAGGATTACCCCCGCGCGGACCGGCACTTCGCGCAAGCGTTGCGCCGGCTCACGCGCATTCATGTGCGCTCGGTCGAACAGCCCATCAATCTGGACGACGACGACGACGTTTTCAACTGGCCATGGCTCGCGGCCGGAGAGCTGGGCGACTGGAAACTTACTGAGGCCCAAGCCGCTAAGCTCCGCGACTATCTGCTGCGCGGCGGCTTTCTTTATCTCGACGATTTCTGGGGCGACGCGGAGTGGGATCGCTTTGAAGAGAGCATCAAAGAAGTGTTTCCCGACCGGGATATCGTCGAAATCGACGACAAAGATGCGATCTTTCACACCGTCTACGATCTCAACGACCGCTACCAGGTGCCGGGCGAATGGGCGCTGCGGGGCGGAGGCACTTACCGCAGCAACGGGGCCGTCGCGCACTGGCGCGGCATTTACGACGACCATCGCCGCGTCATGGTCGCGATGACCTTTAACAGCGACGTCGGCGACTCCTGGGAATGGGCGGATGAGCCTCATTACCCCGATAAATATTCCGAGCTCGGAATCCGCATCGGCGTTAACTACGTCGTCTATTCGCTAACGCATTAGGCCGCGCGCCCGTTTGCCCAGGACCGCCCTTCTCTCAGCACTCGCGTCGCCTCCTCCAACGCCGTCAACGCAAGCTTTCGTAAGTCCATCCCGCCCACATTGCGGAAAGACTGATTCGCGGTGCGCGCAAAGCGGGCTATGGAGGCGACGCTCCGCTCCGTGCCGAGGTCGATTAGGGCATTGATGAACGCCGACTCTCTAGCCAAAAGCTCCACATATCGCTGGGGCTTTTTGCGTACGGCCACCAGCACATCCTCGTACCAGACTGGAGCGTAGCGCCGGGCCAGCATGGGCATTCCAGCTTCGTAAAGCCGCCGCTCAACTTCGCCGAGGGCCCTTTGCAGAGCCTGTCCCGTCATCTTCCATGACGCGGCGAGCGTGTCTTGATTTTCCGGGTAATCGCGCAGATCGTAGGTGAACTCCGTCGAGGCGCGGCCATGATACAACCGCGCCACCTGATAAACCAGCGCCGGATAAGCCGCGTCGCGATCTTCATATCGCCGGACGTCCTTAAAATATTCGGCGGCGATCGAGCGGCGCATCAGCGACTGCAGCGCGAGCGAGACCGCCTGCCACATTGCGAAATACCGCGGATCGCGCTCCGGCGGCGCAGCGGTCCAATCGGGATCGGAGAGCGCCAGTCTTGCGGCCAAGTCGCGCACAGCCGCCGGAGTCGGGAGCCGGCAAACGATCGTCGATCCTTCGCGCTCTAACGCCGCAGCACGCAAAATTTCGTCCCGCCGCGCCCATTCGCGCCGGTCGAGGAACGGAAGCTGGATCGAGATTTCATTGAGATCGCCCGCGGCTAGATCCACGACGCGCTGCCGGATCGCCGGTTCAAGCTGATCCGCTCGAACGAGGGTCCCGGCGTCGCAGCCGTTCTCCCTTAGCCAATGTAATCGGAAAGACGGTGACATATGAACCCGGCTCGATTGTACCCGGCGGATTCAAATGCATGGACTCGCGGAGCGGCTGAAAATCGACTGATTTGAGCGATTTGCGCCGCGAATTCACGCGCGTGACTGGCCCAGCCCGGCTCCGCGATACAATGGATTCGATCTCGCTTCTCGCGATCGAGGCATGCGGCCGGTCGCGCTGGACTCAAGAGAAAAGGGCCGGTAGCTCAGCTGGTAGAGCATCGCACTTTTAATGCGGTGGTCGCGGGTTCGATTCCCGCCCGGCTCACCACCTCAAAGTTTCTAGTCTTGTAGCGCCAAAGCGTTTCAGACCGGCAGGCCTACTGCTCTTTGATGTTCACATTGCTGAATATTCTTCGATAACAACCGATGCAAGGCCGATTGCGCCGGCATAGGGGATCGCGGTGCGGGCAGCGATGGCGGCCGTAGCGGAACAGAGCGAAGACGACGAAGCCGCCAAAGAGCGCCAGCAGGAAAATCAATCGTGGTGAAAACGAAATCACCGGTACGCCCTATACAACATATCTCAGCTTCCTGTCGCGCGGAAAGGGCCTCGGGCGCATCTTCACCGCGGCGGGTCAGGTTGTAGCAGCGTCCAGGCCAGTTGTAGGTTGGCATCCTGGAAGCTGGCGTCCGTTCAAACTGAAGTCAGTTGATCTTATCCAGCCCCTCGGTCAGCTCGATTGAGACGCCCCACGGGTCGACGATCGTAGCCGTGGCGATGTTGTTCATGGCTGGGTCTCTCTTCTTATAAGGCCGAACAAGCTCTATGCCCTTCGCTTCGAGCTCCTTGCAGAACGCCTCCAGATTCTTCACTTCAAATCCCACGTGATCTACAACGCGGCCGGTCGTGGGGACATGAGTAATCGACTGGTCGCCTTCCCACCGGAAGAAGTTGAGGCTGTATCCGACGCCCGGCAGGTCGGCGCCGATGAAGAAGTCGGTTTGTCCCGGGCGCAAAGTCGCATTGAACGCCTTCATGTACCACTGCTGCATTTCGACGTACTGCTTGTTGATGAAGTGAATATGATGCGCCACGATCGGCTTCGCGTCTTTCTGATCGCTGGTAACAAGCTCGATTTTCGCTCCATCGGGGCCGAGAAAATAAGCGAAGCGTCCATACACCGCCGAAGTGCCCGATGCGGCCGGCGGCGCCTCGCCCGGCTTCGGCTCCCGGCCGGTAGTTTCCCGATATCCCGCGGCGGCCAGCTTCATCGCCATCGCCGGCACGTTTGGCACGGCGAAGCCGATGTGATCGAAGGCGGTGCCGCGAGTAGGGCCGGTCGGCTTTTGCACGTGCAGAAAGAGGAACGCGTCCGGAAATTCGATTACGTCGATGCCGCCGAACTTCATTGCTCTGCCGCCGAGCGTGTCGGCCCAAAATTTCTTATGGGCTTCGATGCTCG
Organism: Bryobacteraceae bacterium; assembly: GCA_036557165.1. GTDB lineage: Bacteria > Acidobacteriota > Terriglobia > Bryobacterales > Bryobacteraceae > Palsa-187. Next base: position 58,176 of record DATBIA010000095.1, on the reverse strand, counting down.
TGACGTTGAGGTGATAATGGCCGATGCGGATCGGCGCCTCGGGATGACTCACGAGTTGCGCGAGAGCGGGTCGAGCAGCGCATGATGCGAGCGCTGAGAGCGCGAGGAAAGCTGTTCTCATTTGACGTACTCTACTTTACGTCGGCAAGTCCTTCCGTCATTTCGATATTCGTTCCCCAGGGATCTTTGATGAACGCGATCGCGATCCCAAGCTGCGGCACCTTGGTATAGGGACGATCCAGTTTGATGCCCTGGGCTTCGAGCTTCTTCGTGAACGCCTCCAGGTTTTTTATCTCGAAACCGATATGGTCGATCGCTCGGCCGGTGGTGCCGACGGTCGGCTCAGGCGTCGGCGTGAAGTTCAGGAACACGCCGGGCAGTTGATCCTGGACGAACGCGGAACCCGGATTGGCCGCAAGCACTTTTGCGCCGAACGTCTTGGCGTACCAGGCCTGCATCTCGGTGTTCATCTGCCCGAAGAAGTGGATGTGATGAAGCTGAATCGGAGCCTTCTGCGATTTGACTTCGACAAACTCAACTTTGACATCTTCCGGACCGAGCGCAAACGCGAGGTTCGTCGTCGGACTGGCGGCCGCGATGTCGCCGGTGACCTTCACGTTCGCGGCCACCGAATCGGTGGTGATCATTTTGAAGCCGTTTGCCTTGATCTTCGCCACGAGCGGCTTGAGATCCGGAACGGAAAAACCGATGTGGTTCACCGTCGTGCCGATCGAGCCGCCCGTCGGCGCCTGCATCGGGCGGAAAAAGATCAGCACATTCGGGAACTTGATGATCTCCTGCTGCCGGTCGCCGGAACCGATCTTGACCACGGCGCCGCCGAGCGTGTCGGCAAAGAACTTCTTCTGCGCAGCCATGTTCGTGGTATTCAGATGGTGGTGCCCGTACACAACCGGACCTTCTCCGGCGACCAGAATTTGCGCACTGGCAACGCCTGGCGCGAACACCAGCATGATCAGCCCGATTCCCGTCAACAAATGCTTCATGAACGCCTCCTGACCGCCAAGTCTACACGATATCGCCTTCGCACTTCACGGGGACGGGCGGCTTGATCGCGACACACCCTGGCCAGGCTGAAAACCGCCTCGTGAAAGAACCCGATAACTTGAGGGCCCGCCAGCGCCGCGAAATATATAGTACACTCAACCCCCGGAGGTAGACATGGCAGTTCCCTTCCCTTCAGACATGCTGAGCAGAATCGAGACGTATGAGGCGCCGCCCTCCGGGTTCGATCCACATAATGCGGCGGAACACCTGCTTCGGCGGCATGGGTTCCCCCGCCGGCCCGACCCGGAGAAAGAGCCTCAGTTAGCACGGCTGTGGCAGCGAGCTTTTGCCCGCGCGCCGGGGCTTCAAATGATAAAGGCGGAACTTGCCATAGACCCGATCATGAGCGATCGCCATCGTCTGCAAAATCGCGATCCCATAGGCGACTTAGCCCCTGACTTCAGCCCCTCCGGATGGGGCGGCGTCATCGTCCCGACGGCATCGCTCGGTTTCTCCCCATATGAGCCAGCCAATACAGTGTACGCCGAATGGACCGTGCCGACCATCATCCCGCTTGCCGGCGATCCTCCTTTTCCCATCCCTTTGACAGTCGGATTCTGGGTCGGCCTGGATGGTTCGGATCCTTCGTCTTATGAATTGCTGCAAGCGGGTACGGCGGCAACCATTACCGGAGACTCCGTCTATTATTGGCCTTGGACGGAGTGGTATACAAGCAAATACAAAGACCCCGCCGTGCAAGTCACCAATTTTGAGATTCAGCCGGGTGATCTGGTCTCTTTTCTGGTTTGCTCGCGCCAGCCGAATCAGGGCTTCGTCTCAATGATGAACTACAGGACCCAGCAAGCGACTAGCGTTGGCATCCCCGCGCGGCCTGGCATCACCTCCGTCGGGGCGCGTGCCGAGTGGATTGTGGAGGGGATCTCGATCGATCTTCCGTTCTTCACTCCCGCGGTGTTTACGAACATCACGGCCGGCACCCAAAACCACAGCTTCAACCTCTCGCCTGACGGGTCGATCACTAATATCAAAGGCAGCGGCGGCAACGCGCTCACGATGGCCTCCATCGCCGGACCCACGGATTCAGTCGTGCTCTGGACAGGCTTGTGGTAGCGGCGCGCCGCTACCGAGCCACCCTACCCTGTTCGCCATTGTCGCCGCCAAGGCGCGCCGCGCCAAGCGGTGGCCAACAGGGATCTACCCTGGGATTGGGTGGTGGAGCGAATTTTTCGCGACGAGACGGAGTTGGCGTGCGCTGCCGCCGAAGAAGCCTCCCAGCGGCTGCGAGCCGCCATCGCGCAACGCGGCAAAGCGCGATTCGTCGCCGCTACCGGCCGATCCCAATTGGCTTTCTTGTCGATGTTGACCTCCGACGAGTGCATCGATTGGGGCCATGTGGAACTGTTTCATCTGGACGAATTCATCGGGCTTCCCGCTAGCCACCCAGCCAGTTTTCAACGCTACATCCGCGAGCGTGTCATGCTGCCGGCGGGCATCCGATGCGCGCACCTTTTGGACGGGATGGCAGATCCGGCCGCGGTCTGCGCGGAGGCAGGCGCCGCCGTTTCGAGACAGCCTGTCGATCTGTTGATGGCGGGCATCGGCGAAAACGGCCACCTGGCGTTCAACGATCCGCCCGCGGATTTCCACACGGAAGCCGCCTACATCCTAGTGGAGTTGGACGAGCGCAACCGCCGTCAACAGATGAGCGAAGGGTGGTTTGCGACATTCGACGAGGTGCCCCGGCGCGCCATCACAATGTCTATTACGCAGATCCTAAGGGCGCGCGCGATTCTGTGCCTCGCGTCCGGGAGGCGCAAAGCCGGAGCGGTTCGAACTTGCTTGCGCGGCGAAATCGGACCGGCGGCGCCCGCTTCGGCCCTGCGGCTGCACTCGGACGCGCAGATTTATCTGGATCGCGAGTCGGCGTGGGAACTGGACAAGTCGGCTGGTGAGTGAATGCACGCCATTGACGCGATTCAGGCGGTTTCGGCAGGAACACGCTCTATCGCTTTCGGGCATTCATCAAAATCAGCGACCGCTGTGCAAACGGCGCATAGATCAACGGCGCGCTCAGCGCCAATGCGAATCCGGCGCTGATGTGATGGACCAGAAGAAATGGCGACACCGCCCACAGCAGGTCCAGCGCCAGCAGCGCTGGGAACAATTTGCCGAACTTCGACGGGAGTCCGTGAAAGTCGAGGGCAACCGCCGACAAGAGGAACAGCCGGACGGGGATCAGCACTGTGCCGGTCGTCACCAGCAGCGTCATCAGCCACACCGGGTGAGGCTGGTTCGTCTCCAGGAATATATCGTGGATTTCGTTTAGATTCGCGAGCGCTCCGAAGTAGAATCCCAGATACATCGTCTGGATCAGGAGCAGCAAAGTCCGCACCAATTTACGCGGAGCGGCGGGAAGATCCTCCGGCGTCGTCAGAAGAGATCCGATGGCGCGCGGCGATCTGGCATCCAATGGCTCGGCCGCGGACACAACCGATGTTGCGGCAATGCCGGCGTCTGCCGTTCCCGCCGCTACGGCGACGGGTTGGTTGGACCAGTCTGGCACGGACTCCTGTAACGTCACCGGCGCAAGGAAGCGATAACCCTTGCCCGCGACGGTTTCCACGTATCTCGGCGTGGAGGCGGAATCGCCCAGCGCGTCGCGAATCTTGCTCACCGCCGTGTTTAGGCCGTGGTCGAAGTCGACGAATGTCTCCCCACCCCAGAGCCGCTGGCGCATTTCGTCCCGCGTCACAACGGCCGACGGTTTTTCCAGCAGCATGGTCAGAACCTGAAAAGGCTGCGAGTGAAGCTTAATCCGGACGCCGTGTTTCCGCAACTCTCCGGCCACTTCGTCCGCTTCGAACACTCCGAAACGGAAGACTCGGCCTGCATCGTTCCCGGGCATGTAAAATCCAGTTTAGCTTTAGCCCTTTCGCGAATCGATGTGGCCGCATAATCCTTCCCGATTCAACTAGTTGCGTAGCGATCTCCAAACGAGGGCAGTTTTACCCGGCATGTATTGCGGTTTGCGGGATAGCGGCTGCATCCTTTGGTTCAGAGGCGATCGATATGCGAAACGGACTGTTTGGGATGTTCCTCCTGTTAGCTGCCCATGGCGCCGCCGCGCGGCTAAACCCGCCCGCGCAACGCGCTTTTGAGGGCTACGTTGCGGACCTCGAAGCGAGGCTTGTCCGGCAGCATACCGGGACCGAGACCTACCTGGCAGCGCTCAATGTGGACGCTCGCCGGCGAAGTGGAATCGAGCGCCGATTAGCATCGGGCGAGATTGTGATCGAGCCCGTGAACGGCGGAACCCGACAGTTGGATGGCGCGCTCTTGCATCACTGGCGCGGAACGGCCTTCGTCCCTAACGCCACTGCGAAACAGATGGTGGCGCTCTTGCGCGACTTCCACCGTCTGGTGGGCGGCTACACGCCGGACGTGGTCTCGTCCCGCGCTCTCATGGACGACGGAAAGACCGCGACTCTCGCGGTTCGATTCAAGAAACAAGTGATCGTCACGATTGTGCTCGACGCCGAATACAGAGTCGAAACCAGGCTCACGGGCGCCGGTCAAGGCTATAGCGTTTCGCGCAGCACGCATTTTTGGCAGGTGGACGATGCCGGAACCGCGAATGAACGCCGCCGGCCCGAAGGAAACGACGACGGCTTTCTCTGGCGGCTCAATTCTTATTGGAGCTTCACTCGCGCAGGCGACGGGCTGCGGATCGAGTGCGAAGCCGTTTCGTTGACCCGCGATATCCCGGCTGGGCTGGGTTGGCTAATTACGCCGATCGCCGGAGACCTGCCGCGCGAACTATTGGGGTCCACCATGAAAGCGACAAGGAACGCACTGGCCGCGATGGCCGCAAGCGAGGCGAACCGATGAGGGCAGAACCTTTGGCGGCTGAATCGGCCCAGGCGGAGAAAGCCGGATTTGTGAGCGCCGTGCGAGTGCATAACGCGCTCACCGCGCCGACGGAAAAGCGCCTGCTGATCTGGATGGCGCAAAGAATGCCCCGGGCGATTACCTCGGATCATCTGACGGCATTGGCTCTCACCGGACAGATCCTGGCCGGCGCCGCTTATGCTCTGTCGGCGCGGAACGCGCGATTACTCTGGCTGGTGAACTTTTTCCTGCTTCTGAATTGGCTGGGCGACAGCCTGGACGGCACCCTGGCGCGCATTCGCAACCGGCAGCGTCCGCGTTATGGGTTCTATGTGGACCACATCGTGGACACCTTCGGCGCGTTCGCGCTAATGGCGGGGCTCGCCTGCTCTGGATTCTTGAATTGGAAAATCGCCGCCGGGATGCTGATCTCATTCTATGTTCTCTCTATTGAGAGCTATCTTGCGACGTACGCCACTGGGCGGTTTCACCTTTCGCACGGCTTCTTTGGGCCGACTGAAATCCGGATTTTATTGGCCGCGGGCAATGTCTGGGTGATCTTTCACCCCTATGTCAGAGTGGCCGGCTGGCAGTTTCGCTTATTCGATGTGGGCGGGCTGGCGGCGATCGCCGGAATGACGGCGATGGTCCTTGCGGCGGCAATTCGCCGCACCGCGCTCCTCTACCGTGAAGAGACTTTGCGATGAAGACCGCCAAACGGCGCTTCGGCCGCTTCAGTATCGTAGGATTGATGGGCGCGGGGGTGCAACTATTCCTCCTGAGCGTCTTGACCAGGAGCTTTGGCCTTCTCGACCTGATAGCAACGCCCGCCGCGGTGGAGATCGCGATCCTGCACAATTTCATCTGGCACGAGCGTTTCACTTGGAACGATCGCGCCCGCTGCTCCCGGCAACTGGCATGGCGATTATGGCGATTCCACGCCGCCAACGGCGCAATCTCGCTGGCCGGAAACACGCTCCTGACGTATTTTCTAGTGGATCGGCTGAAAGTCCCCGCGACGCCGGCCGCCCTCGGCGCGATTGTCCTGTGCTCGGCGGCCAATTTCCTGGTGGCGGATCGTTGGGTGTTCGCCTCGGAATCGGCAAACGCCGATATCGCCGATGCGCGAGAGAAAGCCGGCGCTGCACGCTCCGCTATGATTTAACTTGTGAATGAGTCTTTGCTGGTCAACACGCTCGGGCATTGCGCCGGCGTGCTGATTTTCGGCATTTTTCTCTTCCTGCTGATCCAGGACCGCTCGGCTCGGCGGCTCCGGGGCAATTTCAAATCGATGCTGGCCGCCGCGCTAGCGTTGGTGTGGAATCTGGCTTCCCTGGCGGTGCTGGGCATGGGCTCGCGCGACATCGTGGAGGCGCCGGTGGCGGCCGCGTTCGCCTTCTCGGTGTTAAGCCTCCTGCCGGCGGTGCTGTTCGATTTGTCGCTCGCCAACCGGCTGCGCGGATTGGCGAGGGCCGGCTACGCGCTGAGCGGAATAGCGATCGCGCTGCATATGGCGGAGCTGGTCCATCCGGGCGAGATGTACCATCGCGTCGCGCTGTGGCTCATCACGGTGGGCTTCGGCCTCCTCACCTGCATTGCCGCGACGAGGCCGTCGTCCCAGGCCCCGCGGCTGATCGGAGCGATGTCGCTCTTTCTCCTTGCCATGTCCTTCGTTCACTTCGGAGGCGGGCACGCGCAACAGATCTGGTCTCGCGAGCTGGCGTTTCATCACGCCGCCATTCCGCTGGCGCTGCTGGTGCTGCTGCAGGATTACCGTTTCGTCCTGCTCGACGCGTTTTTGAGATTTTTGGCGAATGTACTGTTGGCCGGTTTGTTCGTTTCGCTAGTGGCGGCAGCCTGGCGTCTGAAGTGGCTGCCGGAGGGCTCCGCGCCTTTTGAGCGAGCCTTGCTGATCACCGGCGCCTGCCTACTGCTCATTGCTTTCGCGCTGCTGCGCCGGTACGTTCAGACATTGCTCACCCGGCTGGCCTTCGGGCGGCCCAGCGACGAAGCTCTCTTGCGCAATTTAAAATCGCCCATGTTGGACGAGGCGTCCTATGTGCGGTCTGCGGCTGCGCAACTGGGCGAATTCATGGGCGCTTCCGCAAGCGTGGCCGGCGATCCGAGGCTCGATGCGTTGGAATTACGCCGGCCTATGCTGGTGTCGGAGTTCTCGGGTCCAAGGGCCGAGTTGGAATCTCAGGGCGTGGAAATTGTGACGCCGCTGCGGGTGGCCGCGGGGCCGACACGATACGCGTTTTTGGGCCGCCGCTCCGGAGGACGCCGCTACCTGAGCGAGGATTTGACTGCTTTAGCCCGCGCCGCGTCCGTGATCGTGGAACGGATCGAAGGGCATCGCGAATCGGAAATGCGCCGGCTAGTGGCTCAGGCCGAATTGCGGGCTCTACAATCGCAAATCCATCCGCATTTTCTGTTCAACGCCCTGAACGCGCTGTACGGCATTATTCCGCGGGAGGCGAGGGGCGCTCGCGAAACGGTCCTCAATCTCGCGGACATTTTCCGCTATTTTCTGGAAACGCGAAAAACATTTCTCCCCTTGCGCGAAGAGATGCGCATCGTGAAAGCCTACCTGGAAGTGGAGCGGCTCCGTCTGGGCGAGAAGCTGCGGACCGAAGTGGATATCGCGCCCGAAACCCTGGCGGCGACAATTCCCGTGCTGTCCATTCAGCCCTTGGTGGAAAACGCCGTCAAACACGGCATTGCGCCGCTTCCCGAGGGCGGATTGGTGCGGATTGAAGCTCGCCGGCACGCCTCGGGCATATTGGCGATTTCGGTGCGCGATACAGGCGCGGGGTTTTCGCCGGACGCTCGAACCAACGGCGTGGGCATCGAAAACGTGGCGCGCCGGCTGGAGCTTTCCTATGGCTCGGCGGCCCGGCTGGATGTGAACTCGGGCGCCGGGGGTACCTCGGTTTTGCTATCGATTCCAGCCTCGGCGGCCGCCGGCGCGGCCTAGGCATATTTCACCTCACACCGGCAGATCGCACGCGCATTCGTTGTGCGCGTTTTCTGAAGAGATCCGTTAGCCTACTTTGTGCGCCAGGAGATTCTTGTAGATCTTGCCATCCTTCATGATCACGATGAAGTTCGTGGCCGGGTCTTCGATGAGCTTAATGTCTTCCAGCGGATTGCCATTGACTAGCAGAAGATCGGCAAAGGCTCTCGGTTCGATCACGCCAAGCTTGCCCGGATAGGGATTGATGAACCCGGAGAGAGCCAGCAACTCGCCGTTGTCCCCGGTGGCCATCTTGAGCGCTTCGGCGGGCGTATACCACCGGGTCAGCTTTGCCAACTGGGCTCCCTGGCGGCTAGTAAGCTTAGCGTCAAAGAGTATATCGGTACCGAAGGCGGTCTTGATTTTATACTTCTTGGCCAGCTTGTATGCATTGTCCGTTCCGGCGAATACCTGGAGCGCCTTCTGGCGGGACACCGGATTGACCAGCGGACTCGCGTCCTGATCGTTCAGAAAGGGCTGCAAGCTCCACCAGATGCCCTTATCGGCGAGCAGCTTGGCGGTGGGCTCGTCGATCAGATGACCGTGCTCGATGCATTTGACGCCGGCGGCCACTGCTTGTTGGATGGCGCGAGGAACGTAGGCATGGACGGTCACATACGTGCCCCAGTTTTCGGCCGCCTCGACCGCGGCGCGAATCTCGGGTTCGGTGAACTGCGTGGATTCGATCGGATTGTACGGAGAGGCGACGCCTCCGCCGGCCATCAGCTTGATCTGGCTGGCGCCGTGCCGCAACTGCTCCCTGGCTCGCAGCCGAACTTCATCGGGGCTGTCGGCAATGGCCGCTACGCCTATGACTTCGGAGTAGCTCAGCGGACCGCCAAGCGTGCGCGGGACTTCGAAAGAGAACCGGAAATCTCCGTGTCCCGAGGTTTGCGAGATGAATGCGCCCGCAGGGTAAATGCGCGGGCCTATTAAGACGCCTTCGTCGATCGCGCGCTTGAGTCCGAACACCGGGCCACCCATATCGCGCACCGTGGTGAACCCCCGCATCAGCGTTGCTTCGGCCTGCCGGCCAGCCAGCAGATGAAGATAGGAGGGGTCGGCGGTCATCAGGACCGTTTGGGGCGTCGCCGCCATGAATGCGTGCCAATGCGCGTCGATGAGGCCGGGCATCAGTACTCGGCCTTGCCCGTCGATTACCGTGACGTTTTCGATAGCGCTGGCGTCGATGGGGGACGTGGAAACCCGCTCGATCGTGTTCCCTTTAACCAAGACGCTGGAGGGAGGGGAGAGCGTAGCGTTCCTGCCGTCGAAAACGCGGACGTTCAGAAACAGCGTTGCGTTCTGCGCCGCCGGCGGTTGGTTCGGACGGCTTGCGGGTGGCTGAACGCCCAGATCGCCAACTTGCGCGTGCATGGCTACGCAGACTCCCAGGGCGGCGGCCGCCCGTGCGACGAATTTCATCTGTCCCATAACGTCTTCGGGATGCCGTCGCGGCCAAACCGGTCTATTTTTTGTGCAAGATTGGCGACCGGCGGCGGTGTTGACCCGGGCTCTTGTTCTAATGTCGCCCCCTGCACGCCGAAGGCCGCGCTATCGCTGCGCCGCCGATTTCACCTCACCACCGGAAGGTCGCGTCCAATCGTGAAGTGAAGATACCCATGAGCCGTTCGTAAAGCGCGTTCCGCTTCTTCCGGCGACCGAGCGTCCGCAAAGATGAAGCCGAGATAGCTGGAGCCTTCCGGTAGGGCTTGCATTCTTTGACCTTGCTTGGCGGTGATCTCCACTTCGGTGACGTCCGCAACCCGGCGCGCGTTCTCGACGCCCTCCACGCCGCAGAACACGCCCGATGCGGGAATCGGGATCATCATGATTCCGTGCGCCCCCGGCGCGAGCGCAGCCCCGGACACATCTTCCCCCATCGCGTGGCGTAGCAGAAGCTCTTCAAGGGACATCCCGCGGGCGTCCGCGTTCTCGAACTTCAGCGCGCGCGCACACAGGCCTCCAATTGGCCGCGCCGCCGCCTCCAGCATCCAGACCCCCTGCGGATTCACTCGCATCTCGGCATGAACCGGTCCGTGTATGAGCCCGAGCGCGTTTACGGCCCTCTGCGCCGCGTCCTGGATCTTTCGCTGGACATCGAGACTCTCGCGCGAAGGCGCCACGTAGATCGTCTCTTCGAAAAACGGCCCATCCAACGGATCGGGCTTGTCGAATAGCGCTAGAGTTTGCAACTGGCCGGCCGTTACGATTCCTTCCAGCGCGAACTCCCGCCCGGGAACGAAGTCTTCCACCAGCATGGACGCGCCGCCGGTCATCTCGCGGATGCGCGCGGACGCCGCCTCGAATTCCCGTGCATTATTCGCTCGAATCACGCCGCGGCTGGCGGAGAAATTCAGAGGCTTCAGCACGCAGGGATACCGAGGCTCTCGAACTGGATCGAGCGAATAAGACGGACCCGGCAGGCCCGCCGCGCGGAACCGCTCCCGCGCCTGGAATTTATCGTTCGCCGCGGCTACGGCGGCCGGAGGATGAAATCGCAGTCCGAAACGTACCGCCGCTTCCGCGGCCACATAGGCGGGACGATCGCCAACCGCCACGATTCCATCGAATGGCCCCCTCGCCTTCAGTAGCTCAATGCCCGCCTCCGGATCGGCGAACTGAACGGGCGTCGCGCGGTCAGCCCAGGGATCGTCCAGTACATGGCACCGATCCGTGGCCAGCGCAAGCTCCACTCCCAGCCGCTCCGCCGCGCCGTAGAACTCGCGCACCTGATAGCCCGTTTTCGCGGCGACCAGAAGAACTCGCTTCTTCATTTCCAGGCTCAGACCACGGCCCCTCGCGACGGCGCTGGCTCCGCGCAGCAGTACCAGGGCTCGTCCATATGAGCGACTGTCGCGTCGGGGACCGGATTGTATTCTCCGGGAAACGGCGATCCGTAGGCAAGCCGCCACAGCCCTTCGAAAATCTCCCAGCGCGTCCGGCGCGCTTCCTGTTGCTCGCTAACGAAGGCGAAAACGCCTTGGGCGAGCCGGTCCATCTCCGGGTCCGGATGCTTCCACGGATAAACCAGCGCGCGGTCGTCGAATTCTCCCAGAATGCCCCTCAGATCTTCAAGCTCCAGTAAGCGGGACCCGGCCGTGACCAACAATCGCAAGGCGAGCTGCACGGGCGCCACGTCGTGGACCAACCTCAACTCGGCGATCGTTCCGAGCAGATCGCGGTATCCCGAGAGCGTGGTCCATGGCGTGAACGGGATGAACGTGGGCGAAAAAGCCAATCCGGCGCCGCGCATCGCCTCCACGGTTTCCACGACATCGCGCCTGGTGTGATTTTTTTCGAGCTTCGCCAGAACTTCATCGTCCATTGATTCCACAGCGCTGGTGACGAAGAGACATCCCGTATCTTTGAGCGTTGGCAGCAGCTCGCGGCGTTTCCGCAGATGCTCGATCTTGATGGTGACATCGTAGGTGAGCTTCGGGAATTCGGCGTGCAGCGCCTTCACGATTTCGATGGCGTGCTTCGGCCCATTGAAAAAATCGGGATCGCCGAAGGTAATATGCGCGGCGCCGGCTTCCACTTGTTGACGGATATCGGCCAAGACAACTTCGCGCTGGACGATCCGAAACTGCCCTCGATAGACCGGAACCACGGGGCAATGACGGCAGAGATGCTTGCATCCGCGGCTGGCCTCGGTATATCCCACCGGTTTTTTATCGCCGTTATACGAGAGCTTCGCGTACCGGCTGAGCGAGGCAAAGCCCTCGCGCCGGGGAACGACAAACGATTGTCGCTCGAGAGATATTTCGTTTGGGGATTCGCCGCGCGCGAACCGAACCAATCCTGCTTCGAACTCGCCGCCGATGATCGCCTCAACTCCGAGCCGCCGCAGCATCTCCTGGTTGATCGAGGCGTAGAGTCCGTAGCATGCCAGCCGCGCGCAAGGATTGACGCGCTTCACGCGTTCGATTGCGGGCAGGGCAAGACGCGTGGCCGTGTGCATCGGGAGAAAAAACGCGGCCGCGTCCGCAACGCGAATCTGCTCGTCCGATAAAGGCTCGACCGCGAAATCGACGCAAACGGCCTTATGTCCATCGCGTTCGAGCCACGCAGCCGGCGATGCCAGCCCAAACGGCTGCCGCCCGAGTTCATAGGTCGAAATCAGGAGGATGGTCACGATTTAAGGGTAGCCTGCGTGGCGCACGCTTTAGCGTGCTGCAGCGGCTTTCAAGCCGCTGTCACGTCAAGCCAATTTGCTTGCGAAATCGCCGTTGGTAGCCAGCGTCTGCACTTGACCCAAATCGGCGCCCGACGCTAACTCGACTTCTTCGCCCCCGGACGAATAGAAGCCGTGATTGCGCCACGCCAATTTTACGTTGGAAAAACGCACTCGCCCGCTGCCGCGCGACCCGCCGCCGCCCAATGCGTCGTCTTCCAGCAAGCGCAGTCCTTCCAGCAGCCGCGGCGCCAGCGCTTTATCCTCGTCGCACAAAACGTCGAGCACCATGCGCACGCGGAAGCGCGCGCGCGCGGGCACTCGCTCCAGCGTGCGCGGATTGGATTGCGACGTGATCCGGTCGATCGCGTTCTCGCTCTTCACCTCGGTGATTTCGTCGTCGAGATTCTCGCGCATCTGGGGCGTAATGCTCTCGGGATCGAGCGGCGAATCGTAAACCGTCAGTCGCGCCGGGCTAGCCGTGGCCGATTCCAGAGGCTCGCCCTCCACGCGCTCCATCCGGCCTGGATTGCGGCCGAATAACAGGCAGATCTCGTCGTCCGGTCGGTCGCTCTGATGAATGCGAACCTCCTGACCTCTGCGCTTGGAAAGATACACCAGATCCGAAGGCGATGTCAGCCCCATCGAATTTTCCAACAGCGAGCGCAGTTTTCCGCGCAGCGAACTGCCGGGAATATATGGCAATCCGAACGCATCCTTCACTACAGGATTGTCCGCGCCACCGATTTCCAGCGAGCCCTTCCCCGCCCCAATATGCAAGCCCGTTTCGCAATGCAGATCGGCGGACAGAATCAATTTTCCTACCAGCTTCAGTTGGGTCTGAGCCGAATGTGTGCTCATATTATTCGTTATATGCGACGATTGCTTCGAAAAGATCCTTGAAACGCTCATAACCGCGGGCGTCGTTTTTGCGCGTCACCTGCAGCAGCAGCCGCTCCAGGGCGTCCAGGCTGCGCAAAGAATGCCGCGCGATGGTATACGCAAGCCGCGCGCGCAGCATCACGAAATGGTGCTGCCGCTCGTTTTCCGGCGCTCTGACGGCGCGGCGCACCGCGTTGTAGAGCCGCCGGAGCTGGCTCTTGGTGCCGCTATCCATGTCCCGCATGCGCGCGACGATCGCGTGCGCCTGATTGTCGAGGTACAAGCTGTCGGAGATCAATTTCTCGATCTCGATCTCCGGTGGCCCTTCGAATGGCCGCCCGCCGCCCGGCCGCCCGCCTTCGCGCCTGTCGCCTCGCCGGTCGTCTCCACGCCGATCGTCGCCGCGGCCCTCGCGATTCCGATCGCCTGGCCGGTCCCCAGGACGCCGTTCCCCCCCGCCGCCTTGCGGACCGCGCGGAGGACGATCGTCGCGCCGCGGACGATCTTCCCTCGGCCGCTGTTCCTGAGGCTTCTGGTCTTGCTTAGGAAGTTCTTGCTTGGGCTGTTCCTGTTTGGCAGGCTCAGCGGCCGGAGCGGCCTCTTGGGAAGCCGTCTGAGCCGGCTCGATTTGTACTTCGTCTTCCATAATCTTTTTTATGTCCCCCGCCCGATCGGCCTTAGCCCTCCGCCGCCAATCTCGCCCATTCTAGCGCCACCCGGCCCGCGGGGCGCAGCTTCACGGTCACCGCGCTGCGGCCAATCAGATCGGCGATCAGCGCCGCGCGCGCTTTTTGAAAATCGCCGCGCTGCTGTCCGCCGGGACGAGCCGCGCCCAAAATCCGCCGAATCCGCCGATGGTAGCGCCACGGCCGCTCGCCACCCATGCGGCGCGCCTGCTTGCGCGAAACCCGCGATTGCGTCTCGCGATAGATGCCGCACAAATCGCGCAAATATTGCGGCGAGCAGCCGAATTCGGCGACCATCCGCATCAATGAATCGCGCAACCCGCTGGCCTCGGCAAACTGCTTCCATTCAAGGGTGCGGCCCAACAGCCATATGCAATCTTTGTCCGCCGATTTGGCGGATTCCAGCCGCCGCCCCGCTTCTTCGAACACCGCTCCCAGCGACGCGTCCGCGGCCGGCGCCAGAGCCAGCGCCATGCTGATGGTTTTGCCTTCCGCGCCGGGAAAATCCTGGAGGTTCTGCTGAGCGAAACGGTGAAACAACCTCTCCATCTCGCCCGCCAGGCCGAGCAGCGCGTCCCACGCGCCGTAAACCGCGAAATCGTCGCCGCCCGAATAAATCACCGTCACCTTGCGCCAGAACTCCGGCATCGAACAGATCACTTCCATCTCGCCCGCGAAGAACTGCTTGTACAACACGGAAAGCTGAATGTGTTCTTCGATCGTCTGCGCGCGGCGGATGCGAATGCCGACATTATCGACGTCGCCGCGAAGCACTCCCCAGGTTTCAAGCCCGGAGGCCCGCGCCGCCAACTCGGCGGTGGACGCGGGCCGGAATCCGTCCTCGCTCAACGCCGCGTGGCGTGCAAGCGGCAGCGCTTCCGGAGTGGCCGTCAGCGGGGACAGGTGCTTGCCCTCGCCGATCAGGACACGTCCCGGATAGTCCGGCGACCAGCCGGCCGACTCGGCATCGCGCAGACGGCTGGCGAGATCCGCGAAATACCGGCGAGCCGGCTCGGCATCGATTTCAGGAGCCTCCAGAGGCTCTTGCGCCAGCGGCGCGCCGCGGCGCTGATCCATCGTTTCCTGGAGCCTGCGGCGAACGTCGCTCCAATCGCCCAGATTCTCGGTGATGCTCCAGAGAAGCTTCAATGCTCCTCCGCTCAACTCTCCGATTTCCTTTGCGGCGGCTTCGAGAAAGCTCTCGGCGGAGGGCCGCGCCTCCTCGGGCAGCACCACCAGGAATTGTCCGCCGCCGCTCGATCCCAACAGAATCTTCGAGAGTCCTAGCTCGCTCAGCAGCGCCCGCGGCAGCACCTCGCTCAGCAGGCTGATCCAGTGGGAGCGGCCCAGAAATACACGGTCGCCGTCGTCGCCCGCCGGAGCGAGGAGAAATTCGTCGATGCCTGAAAGCTTGCCTTCAAGGAAAATCTGGATTGACATTTCTAGGGGCGAAATCAACAGCGTATCATCTGGAAATCGGCCCTGCCGAATCGCGGTGTGGCGCACGCATAAGCGTGGGTTCGGCAAGGGTTCCCGAGCCGCGACCGCGAGGGAGCGCGCCTATGGCTCGGTCAACCAAAAGGGATCAAGAGTTTGGGGATGGCGGGCTTCAGCCTGCGCGAGGCTTTAGCCTCGCTCGGTGTACGCCGATCCGGGCGCTGAGCCCTTTGCGGATTTTCGAAAGCGGAAACGGTCTTCAGAACCCTACGCCGAAGACGATGTTGTACGTGAATGGATTCGTGCTCGGCCCGACAACAGGCCGGTTGAAGCGAAAGACGAAATCCTGCTCTACAAAATAAGAGTTGAAGAAACTGTGCTCGATCGGCCAGCTCTTGATGACGAGCGGCGTGGGCCCAAATTGTGACGAGTTTATGTCGAATCCCACGCGGCATCCGGCCGACCAGCCGCGCCCGAGCTTCCACAAAATGCCCGGATTCACCGTCAGAGTGATTTCTCGGGGCTTGTCGACAACGTGGGGGACGAATTCGAAGTCGAAGAACATTCGTCCCGATCCTCTAACCGTTATTCCCACCGGTAGGCTCATCTGAAAAGAGTCGCCCAGCGTAGCAACATTGCCGCCGTCATGGGTTACCAGCGGACTTCTCTTGCGCGCGTGCTAGCGGCGCCCATCCCGCCAGGGACAACAGCAAGATCGCCGGAGGAATCCAATGTGCGCCTGCCAGGCTAATGAGTCTTCCCCAAGTCTTCATGGATGCTACGCGCCTCCTCTGGCCGGATATCCAGGCTCCTTCTCTTGGCGAGAACGCAAGCCGGATTTGACACGCATGTGATTCTTTGCTCGGTTCCCTGGATGTATTTTTTGGACGGGAGACGAGCTGCGCAGCATAGCCTGTTCTGCGGCTTCGTGATACAAACGGCAAGCGGAAAGCGGTATCCTCCGCAAAAGAGCCGCCCAACACGGCGACCATTGAATAATTGGAAGGCTCACCGGACCGTTACATCCCGGCGTGAGCCTGAAAGGAGGGCAAGATGAGATATTCGGCGAAAGTCATGTCGCTTGTAGTGGCGTTCTCCATGACGGGTGAGATGGCGCCGCAAGCGGCGGCGCAAACACAGCCGGCGCCGCAGCCGGCCCAGCAACAGACGCAAGGCCAACAGCCGCAAGCTAAACAACAGCCACAGGTGCAGCAGCCGCAGACGCAGCAAAAGCAGGACGATCACACCAGGGCCAAAGGTGCGGCAGCCGGTGCTGTCATCGGAGCTGCCGCGGGGAATGCCGGCGCCGGTGCGGTCGTCGGAGGCGTGGTCGGCGGCACGCAAAACCGTCAGAACCGCCGCCAGACGAGGAGGTCTAACAGATAGTCGGATTAAAGTTCTTCAAAGAACGGGCGTATCAAAGGGCGGGTGCGCGGGGCCGCTGTCATTGGCGGAGTACAGTATAGCGGCTGATCGAATATCCAAGCGCGCCACCCATGAAGACATCCGACAGGAAATGCATATTGAGCGAGAGCCGTGAAAATCCGACAGTCGAAGCGAGGCCATACGCGACGTAAGGCGCCCAGCGATGGTTTCGATATCGGCGGGCGACGATTGTAGCGACTGAAAACGCCGCTATGGTGTGACCGGAGGGAAAGCTTCCATTTCCTCGTATGTAGGAATACGGCGAGCCCTTGTTTTCAAACCAGGAATCGTGGAGGTTTCCGGAAGCCGGGAAATGGGCCGGCTTGATCCGCATTGTCGCGCTTTTAATAACGTTCGTCAGTATCTCGCCATCGAACATCGCTTCGCCCGCGAGCAACGCGGTGTGTTGCATCTTCGAGTCTTTGCGGAACAGCCCTATGGCGTACAGCGACGCCGGAACGGCGCCAATGCCGATGGCCGTGGTGTTGCCGTTAAAGATCGTGTTGAACTCATGAAAAGTCTGTGTGCGGCGGAAATATCCCCCTTCGGTCGGGTCGAAAGCGAAGAGTCCCGCCGTGGTCCCCAGAACAGCGGCCGTGGGCATCCAGTTTTGACCCTGCCCAAGTCTGGCGGGAAAAGACCAAATCTGCTTTTGATCCTCAAGCACGTTCCGGTACAGAAGTTTCCAGGAGACCGGCCGATCATAGTCGGGTTTTGGCGATGGGGACGACGATTCAGCCGTCTCCGGCGATTCGTTCGATAAAGGGGCAGCGGGTGAGCTCTGATCTGGTGTGGCTATTTGAGCCGGCGCCAAGCTTGGGATCACAAGAGCGGATATGGATATCGCCAGAACCGGAAGCTTATTAAAAAATCCGGCGGCGCGTGTGTAGTGGACGACTACGGGACAACAGAAAGCAGCAAAACTAACAGGCACAGCAAAACTAACAGTAAGGGTAAATTGTATCGGGAAGGCCTTATTGTGTCAATACTCCGGAGGTTACCGATTTAATTCCGCAGCCTCTAAACGATCTGAGAAACGATCATTACGATCTGAGAAACGATCGTTCCGAGCCGCGACCGCAAGGGAGCGGAGTAGTCATCAACGATCACGGCTCTCCGCCAAAAAATAGATCGCTCGCTACAGGATCGCATCCCGACTCACGGGGTTGAATGAACGGTTGTTGCGCTTGTTGCCTCGCGCGCGGCCGCCGGCGAACGCAGGTTCTTCATAGCGTTTAGCCGAATCACACGCATCGGACCCCAGTTTAATGCCCTTTTTGCGGAGCCACTTTTATCTTTATGCGCAAAGTATCGATTCTTATCGGTATATGCTCGATGAGCATGGCCGCCTCCGCTCAGAGTTTGCCTTCCGGTGGCGCGAACGATGTGACCACGAGCGTCGCCCCCTACAAGATTGGCCCCGCGCCGCCGTTGGCTAAGAGCCCCGGCGGGATCCATTGGGCTCCGCTATTCCGCCAGTGGTGGCTCAATCTCGCCTTCGAGCATACGGAACGGATCCTCCAGGAACGGAAGACCCGAGATGAACTCTCGGGACCTTTTTTTCACGATTGGATCGACTCGGTTTCCTCGTATCGCTTTGATCGCTGGGACGACAATGACAAGTTCTTCACGTCCAACCTCGGCCATCCGGCCCAGGGCGCTATCGTAGCGGCCATTTTCTGGCAAAATGACGACCATGTCCGGTTTTCCGATCAGGACTTCCACAGCGCGGCCTACCGCAAGGCGCTTCTGCAAGCCTTTGCGTTCGTCACCTTCGATGCAGTGCAGTATAAGTTGGGGCCCATGAGCGAGGCCAGCATCGGCAATGTAGGATCTCCCTCTGACCGCTGTCAGACGCTCCACATTCCCTGCTCTCCGAGGACTGGATTGAACGACCTTCTATTGAACGAAACGGGAGGCATGGCGATGACCATCGGCTTCCAGTGGCTGGATAAGCACGTTCAGAAGCGGTTCGAAAGGCGGGAGCACAGCCACGCGTTGATCAACACTACGCGCATCTTCACCAACCCGCCCCAATCGATGGCCAACATCTTTCGATTCAAAGCTCCCTGGTTCCGGGATAACCGATAGCCTTGGGTTGAAAAGGCGGCGAAGAGATTGATTCCGTTGATGGCCGGAGTAGGACAAGCTTTAGCTTGTCCAGAGCTGCCCGCGCGCTCGATCCCCCGCCTGGAGAACATGCTAAAGCTCGTCCTAATTTTTAGCCTGGTTTGTGCGCCGCGGGCGCATCCCTACTTCCCCTCGGCTGTGTCGAGCGGCTCTCGAACGGCGACCAATCCGCGCTCGATCAATTCTGATAGCGCAGGTGTGAGATCCTCTCGCGCGATCGCTCCCCGGAGCCCTTCCGCGAGCGCCCCCACCGTCAATGGCTGGCGCTTGTACAGACATTCGAGGATCGGCGCGATCTCCTCTCCGAAAGTAAGCTTCCTGCCCTCATGGATGACCTCGACTGCATCCTCCCGCTCCAGGTGCACCACCGTGTCGAGGCTGGTAAAGCGTCTCGAAACGACAAGAATATGGTCATCCGTCAGCGACCTCCGCTGCGTCGCGCCCCACGGAAGGCATAGCTCGGTGCGCGGTTCGTCCAGAGCCCACAGATCCTTCAAAAATCCAAGGATCAGCCCGGGCTCGGTACACGCCTTCGTGATTTCCGCCTGAATTCGCTCCAGGTACTTGCTCTGAATCTCCGGCTTCGCGAAGCGGGGATAATCCATCCTCATGAACTCCAGCGCGTGGAACTGCTCGATAAGCCGAACCGCTATATCGAGACCGGTCGGGTTCCTGAAGCCGAGCATCAGGTAAAGCGACGGCTCGTTTGCACGTCCGGCAGCGTACCACCAGCCCCTCGGAATATACAGCGCACTCCCCGGTCCCAGGGTCTCGCGCACGGCCGGGTCTCCTGCCGGCTCCGGCGGGTTGTCGCGCATCGTCGGAAATCTCGCTGTCGGGGCATGAACGACCCAATTCACTGTGCCGGTCGCCTGGAGCGCTATCGTTTCGTGCGCGTTCCAGCGCGCTTTTCCGGCCGGCGCCTCGGTAATTGCCGCATATAGGTTTGCCTGCACGGCTACTCCGAGGCGGTCCTCAACCCCCTGGCACAGCCGCCGGACCGGTTCATGTAGCTCGTCCAACGAGTCGACGCTGAGCGTCGCGCCTTTGGCAAGCAGCGAGTTCACCTCCCCCGTGAGCACTCGGGGGAAGCCGCCGACTCCCTCGCGGCAAAAGGAACTCGCCGGCGCAGCGCCTTCTGGAGTGATGAGACGCAGCCGGGGCGGCGTCGCGCGCGAGTACGAGACCAGCTCGTTCACAAGTTTCCAGGAAACGAGTCCGGCAAATCGATCGGCCTCTCCCGGAACGCAGAGAGGCGTCTTGCCAAGCGTCTCGCCTAGAAATGACTCTTCAGAGCGCGGCGCTAGAATGCCGCTGAGGCTCCAGTCTCGCATCGTCCCCATCCGTGTTCGCCGTCGAAGGCGAAGAATCCGCTCTCGCCGCGCAACGCTTCAGCAGAGCGTAGGGCTCGGCCGCCCACGTCTCCGCATCCCTCCGCACTTGCTCGGTAGCGCCCTCGCGTTTCGCGGCCGCGTCCGCGACGAATGGACGGCCATTCTTCGCGTGAGTGTCGAACGCTCGTCTGACGCTGTCGATTCCAGCGGAAGAAAACTGCAGCCCGAAGAACGCGGCTATTTCCTCGACTCTCTCCGGGCACAGTTCCTCGTAGTCGATCACCATGCATCTCTCGTCCACGGCGTTCAGCGCCTCGGCGCAGAACCGGCCAACAGACCAAGCGCACAGCGCCTCGGGACGGGATGTAACCTCAACTGGCGGGTCGCCGAGCGGATGACGCTGGAGATCCCCGCCCCACTTTGCAAGCCAGCGCGGAGGAGTTCGTAAGTTCGACACGATCACCTCCACCGGTTCGCGGATCAAAACCAGCAGGGGTACGCCGGGCCACAACGCCCGCATAGCGCCAACCGCGAGGACGCCGTCGGCGGCGCACTTGATGACGACGTGTTTATGGGGCGATCCCTGATAGCACGCAAACACGCGCACAAGCGAATCCAACAGCGCGCCGCCCCTCGCCGCCCAGTAGCGGGATGGCGCTGCCGCAAGCTCCATCGCTCTGGAGAAGGGCTGCGCCTCGCTGATCGCCACCGCGCCCTCCGCCGACTTCAGAGCATTAAGCACCAACGTCGAGCCGCACCGCGACACGTGCAGGATGACTCCAGCAGGGGAGACAGGCGGGAGTGCGCTCGCAGCCGCAAGTAGCGGCGAAAGATCCGTCTCGATCTCCGGCGCCGGAGGGTTCCCGCCGCGAAATCCCGCGACCGAGGACTCGAAGAAGGGCTGCTGAAGGCTCGCCTCCCCTGCATAGATCCACCTCACCACCGGGTATCTGCCCGCGATGGCGGCCGGCAGCCACCCGCCCTTGGTCAGATGCGCTTCCACAGCGGTTCCCACCGAATCAGAGGGGTGAGGCCGCCGCGATTGGGGGCTTTGACGGGACTGATACCTTTTTCACCTCGATGTCCGGCAGTTTTACGCCGAAAGTCGCCTCAACGTCCTTGCGCACCTTCTTTGAGTAGGCGCCCAGCCAGACTTTTTGAATGATCCCGCTGGGCGAGACCACGATTGTCTCAGGAGTAGCGTTTAGCCTGAGAGCACGAACACTCTTCATGTCGGGCACAGCGTAGACGGGGAAGCCCAATTGAGTCTGCTCCAAATATTCCCGCAGCCCCGCGGCTGGCAGTGATACACCGATGAAGCGGTAACTGGTTGCAGCGCCGCGGAGCGCACGCAGCGAGGCGAGATTTCGGGCGCACCAAACGCAGTCCGGACGAAGTACGTAGAGGACGGTTGGACCGGGGCCAGTCCAGTCCACCCGTACAGTCTGCCCTTCCGGCGTCTTGAGCGTGAATGGCGGCAGCGTCTCCCCAATTTTGTAGGGCAGCGGGGGCCTTGGGGGATGCTTCAACCCCTCCATCTCCCACCACTGGAAGACGACAATGCCAACCAGCGCACCCATCAAGGCGAGGCGCCACCAATCGTGTGTAAATTTCGCTGCCGACGTCGTCAATGAACCTGTCCCGCTCATACGGAATTCTCCTTGCTCGAATGTTCGCCGGACACAAATCTGGGGCTGCTCCGCTAGGCCGTGCGCCCGCTGGAGCAGCTAATGAAAGTAAGTTAGTTTTCGGTCGGGTCGCGATCTACTCCGTCGATTACCAAATACTTCAGGGGCCGCTTCACCGGCTCCAGTTTCAGACCCAGCTTTTGAATTGCGGAAAAGATCGACGGCGCGCTATCCGGTGTCGGGCCGTCGGCTGGCAGCGCAGGATCTGGCTCCGGGCCGCCAGCCAAAAAGGGCGGTGGCTTCTGCAAAACCGTGGCATCTAGCACGATCTCAAATTTGCCCTCTGTGCGAGTCTCGTCCACCACCCGGCGATCCACCAGCCCGTTCAGCCCGCCGGCAAGATTCGCCAGTGGAACCACGGCCTCGTAGTGCATATGACCGTCCCCCGCCAAGGCAAAGCGAGGCCGACTCACGCCGACAGAGCCCGGCTCCCCAGGACGTTTGAGCTTAAGCCCGCCTTTGCCGATCACCAAAGCATATACAGGCGTCTCTCGATTCTCCCAATGGACGGCCAGGTGAAGGCGCTCTCCAAGCAGTTGGCCCAGCATCGCCCGGATGTCGTCCTTCGTTGCCCCCTCCCGAAGCTTGGCTGCGAGTTGGTAAAACTCGCGACTGAACCAGGACGGTTGGCCGACGAGCTGATATACATCCAGGTGGTAGGCTTGGCGGACCAAAACCGTCAGGCGGCATGTGCAGCGAACGCTGCCCGGTGTCGTCTCCAGCCTCTCGATCGCGCCGCTGTAGGTAACCCGCTTCAGCGAAGCCACTTCGAATTTCGGGCTCGTACCCTGACCACAGCAGGTGCCGAGGGTGAGCACGGCCAGCGCCACGGATCCCGCCGCGCTCGGGCAGAAAACGCGTTTTCGATGCTCGATCATGGTGTAAACGGCTCACACTCACCGTTGTGGGTGCAGACGACGTCCCCAGTCGAGCACCCGCACCACAGGAATGGGGGGGCTATGAAAACCGTACAAAACTCATATTCGCCGCGGTCGAATCGCGCGCAAAGCTGGGCGCAATAACTCACGGTTCCCGGGTCGCATTGCGCGGCGTTCGAGGTGAGTGCGTAGGCGCCGATTCCAAGCGCGAGGACTCCTTTCGCAACAATACTCTTGCCACCAGCCATATCTTTTTCACTCCTTTACTGAAAAAGTAGCTTAAGCAGCACCGACTCTACACCCGCATCCTAACGAATTACAGCAGAAGCAGTGTATACATATGAAAATCAAAAAAAAAAGCCAAAAAAGGCTACTGACACATTTTGGGCCAATCCGCCGTTTCAAGCAAGCCCTTATTTTTCAGAGCATTGGAGGTGCCTTTCGTCGCGTTGTGTTCCCCCAATCCGGCGATTCGGGACGTAATAAAGAAAAACGATTTTAGTCCCGTCAGGGCTTCTCCACCGGCAACCCCGCCGCGTTCCACGCGCGCCAGCCGCCGTCGAGCGAAATCGCGTTCCTATATCCCATCTTCACCAGGTTGTCGGCCGCCAGCGCCGAGCGAAAGCCCCCGCCGCAATACAACACCAACGTTGTATTTTTATCGGGAATTTTCGTTTCAATGTCGCGCTCGATCACGCCCTTGCCCATGTGGACCGCGCCGGCGGCGTGGCCCGCCTGCCATTCGCGATCCTCGCGTATATCCACCAGCACATGCCCTTCGCGCGGCATCTTTTGGTACTGATCGATATTCACTTCTTTGACTCGCGATTTGGCGTCGTTCACTAAAGCGAGAAATCCGGGATTATGTGCCATAAGCGCTCAATATGCCGCCTTAAGTTGAGAGGCTTCCCTATGAATGCGGGCGCCCAGCCCCGCCAGTTTCGTCTCGATTTTCTCATAACCGCGGTCGATGTGATAAACGCGATCGATCACGGCTTCGCCATGCGCAGCCAACGCGGCCAGCACGAGCGAGGCGCTGGCGCGCAGGTCGCTGGCGATCACTTGCGCCCCCGAAAGCGGCGTGGGACCGGCTACGATCGCCTGCCGTCCTTCCAGCCGGATGTTGGCGCCCATGCGAGCCAGCTCCAAGGCGTGCATGAAGCGGTTCTCGAAAATCGTTTCGGTGATGAAGGAGATGCCACCCGCCTGAGTCATAAGAGCCATGAATTGCGCTTGCAAATCGGTGGCGAAACCCGGATGCTCTTCCGTGGTGATATCGACGCTTTTCAATGCCCGGCGAGCCCGCGCGCGCAGCGAGTCCGGCGCCGTCTCCTTTACTTCCGCGCCCGCTTGATGCAGCTTGGCGATGAGAACGCGAAGATGCTCGGGCACGCAGCGCGTAATCAGGATCTCGCCGCCGGTCAGCGCGCCGGCGATCAGAAACGTTCCCACCTCGATTCGGTCTGCGATCACGGCATGGGAAGCGCCGTGCAGCGCCGCCACGCCGCGGATGCGGATCTCGGACGTTCCGGCGCCCTCGATTTGAGCGCCCATCGCGTTGAGCAGCTCCGCCAGGTCCACCACCTCCGGCTCGCGCGCGGCGTTGCCGATCACCGTTTCGCCTCTCGCTAGCACGGCCGCCATGAGCAAATCCTCGGTGCCGGTGACGGTGCTCCGGTCGAAAGAAATTTCGGCTCCCGTGAGGCCGTTGGGCGCTTCCGCCTTTATGTAGCCGTGCTCCTGCCGAATGGTCGCTCCGAGCTGCTCCAACCCGGCCACATGCAGATTGATCGGTCGCGCGCCGATCGCGCAGCCGCCAGGCAGCGATACGCGAGCGCAGCCATGCCGCGCCAGCAGCGGACCCAGCACCAGGCTGGAGGCGCGCATGGTTTTCACCAGCTCGTAGGGCGCTTCGGACTGCTGAATCGTCTCCGCCCGAACGGCTAGTTCCCCCGGCTCCCCATCGCGAATTTCCACGCCGATGTGGCGCAGCAAATCGAGCATCGTTCGAATGTCGCGCACCGCCGGGATGCGTCCAAGTACGACCGGCTCGCTTGTCAGCAGGCACGCGGCCAGCGCGGGAAGCGCCGCGTTTTTCGATCCGCTGGCTTCAATGGTTCCTTCCAGCGGGACTCCGCCTTGAATAATAAATCGGTCCACCTACGGCAAAACCTCCCCGATTTTTCCATGGGCGCGGGCGAGCAGCTCTTCCGCATTTGCCCGAGACACGCGCTTTTTTTCCATCACGACTGCCGTGCGCACGCTTCTTCCGGCTTGATCGAGCAGCTCGGAGGCGCGCTCGAAGCTCACCCCCGCGATCTCCTGCACGATCCGTCGCGCCCGGTCCTCGAGCTTGGAATTGGAAGGCTGCACATTCACCATCAGATTCCCATAGACGTGCCCGAGCTTTACCATAACAGCGGTGCTGATCATATTGAGCACCAGCTTGGTGGCCGTTCCGGCCCTCAGCCGCGTCGAACCGGTCACAATCTCCGGTCCGGACAATACTTCAATCGGATGCTCCACCTCGCGCGATAGCTCGGAATTGGGGGTGCAACTGACGCCGCACGTCATGCTCCCGATCCGTCGCGCCTCGCGCGCGGCGCCGAGCGCGTAAGGGGTCCGGCCGCTGGCGGAGATCGCAACCAGCGCGTCGTCGGGTTTCAATCCGGCGATCCTCAGATCGCGCGCGCCGGCCGCCGGATCGTCCTCCGCGGCCTCCACCGAGCGCCGGAGCGCCGGATCCCCGCCGGCAATGATCCCTTGCACCAGTTCCGGCGCGGTGTGAAATGTCGGCGGACATTCGGCGGCATCCAGAACGCCCAGGCGTCCGCTGGTTCCGGAACCGATATAGAAAAGTCTGCCGCCGTCGCTCAGCGCGGCCGCGATGGCGTCCACCGCGCGCGCGATCGCCGGGATCGCCCTTTCAACCGCGGGAGGGACTTCGGAATCCGCCCGGTTCATCAACTGGAGGCACTCGGTCGTGGAAAGCCTGTGCAGATCGCTTGAGGGCGCGTAGCGCTGCTCGGTCAGCAGGTTTTCCAGCATCGCCGCAAGTCCCATTGTACAGGGGCGCCTTGGTGCTACAGCTCGTAAGCCGATTTCAGCACTTCGCCCGCATATTTGAAGATCTTCCCGCGTTCGTCTTTCCAGGAGCGCGCGTTGTAATAGTAATACCAAGGCACGCCGGGGAAGTAGGCTTTCAACATCGGACCGCACATCTCTCGGCACGGGATTCGCTCCGAGAATATCTGGAGCACTTGTAGATACGGCTTCCGCCGAAACCATTCGGCGGCGTTCATTTCGGAATGAAAGCCGACTTCGGCATCGGGAGTCTCGGCGGGTCCGAATTTGCGCATCAACTCCTTAATCGTGGTGTTGGGGTTGACCTGAACGTCGCGCTTGCCCGTTTTGTCCACGTACAGCCATGCAGTGACGTTAATTGCCCCAAGGAACTTTCCCGACGTCAGAGGCGGAGAATGGCGGAGACGGTATTGCAATGCTTGTTGCGGCAAGCGTCGATCGCACGGCATGGCAAAGTCGGGGTAGGAGGAAGGCGTTCTCGGCATAGTGGCTTTATTTTAGTGTGACCGGGCATGCCAAATTGTGTTATACGATATTCGGAGGCCAGAGCAGTGGGGTTGCCAAACCCGATTGTGTGCTGCGCGGCAAGGACCGGTTCCATGTCGTCTCACGCTCCTGCAAAATCTTCCGCTACCGCTTCCTTCGAGATCGTCCCGCGAGATCCCAAGGCCGGACGAGCCCTCTCGCGGGCCAACGCGTATGCCTTGGCCATGGCGTATGTGAAGGGCTTGATCGATGTGGAGGGCGACCTCATCGAGGCGGTGCGCTATCATCTCGCAACGGCAAGCGAAGATTGGCGGAGCAAGCTGGTGGACGCCGTGTGCCGCTGGATGCCGTGGAGGTTGATTCAGGGCCGGCCGGGACGCGCCGCGGCGGCTCGCAATATTCGCTTCCACTATGACCGCTCAAACGATTTCTATCGCCTGTTTCTCGACTCGCAATTGGTCTATTCCTGCGCGTATTTCCGTCGCGAAGACGATACGCTCGATCAGGCGCAAAGCGGCAAACTGGATCACATTTGCCGCAAGCTGCATCTGGAGCAGAACGACCGATTTTTGGATATCGGCTGCGGATGGGGCGCGCTGGTGCTCCAGGCTTCCCGGAGCTTCGGCGCAATCGCCACCGGTTGCACTTTAAGCACGCGCCAGTTCCAGTACGCCGCGGAACGGATTCGCGCCGAGGGAGTGCGCAACGCCTCCGTGCGCGAGGTGGATTATCGGGATGTGGACGGCGAATTCGACAAGATCGCTTCGGTTGGAATGTTCGAACATGTGGGGCTGGCGCAGCTCGCGACCTATTTTCGGAAGGTATACGCCCTGCTTGCTCCGAAGGGCCTGTTTCTCAATCATGGAATCACCCGGCCGGCATCGGTCCGCGCGAATTCGCAGAGCATGTTTATCGCGCGCAAGGTTTTCCCGGGCAGCCAGATCGTGCAACTGGCTGACGTCGTTCAAACCGCGGAGCAAGTGGGATTCGAGGTGCTCGACGTCGAGAACCTCTACAAACATTACGCCCGCACCACCCGTATCTGGGTGGACCGTCTAACGGCAAACCGGGAAGCATGCCTGAAAACGGCGCCGGAAGAGACGTGGCGAACATGGCGGCTTTATTTGGCCGGCTGCTCGCTCGCTTTCGAAGAAGGCGACATGGGTTTGCACCAGGTGCTGTTGGCGAAGCGCGGCGCGGGCGCGGCGCCCTCGACGCGCGAGTACATGTATAAATAACTCGTACAAGCCATCGTACGAGCAGCGCGCACTCGCGTTAGTTGACGTTCACAGCGTCCGCCAAATAATTATTTCCCGATAATTCAATACCTTCTCATTCCATACGGAAATCCGTTGGATTTTCCCCCTATATTCTTCGGCGGGAAAAGGAGGTAGCGATGTCGCCGATAATCATTTGGCCGCCCGGCATCTGCGATGGATATCCGGGATGCTTCTGGTCGTACGATCCGTACGGCGAATGTTTCTCGATCGGCGGTTATTACTGCGGGGACGGTTACCCCGGTATTTACTGCTGTTTTTAGTAACGCAATGAGTCGGGGGGCGGAATGCCCCACTTGAGGAGATGAACGAATGAAATTGGCGTGGTTCCTGTTTATGGCCGCGGCGGCGCTGGCGCAAGTGAAAGTGCCCAGGCCGGCCCCCGAGCTTGAGATCGCAGAGCCTTCCGGACGAACCGCGAAACTGTCGAGTTATCGCGGCGACGTCGTCCTGCTGGCGTTCGTCGTGACCAGTTGTCCCCACTGTCAGGCGGCATCGAAGGAGTTTGAAAAGCTTCAAATGGAGTTCGGCCAGCGCGGGTTCCATGCCGCGGAGGTCGCCTTCGATGAAAATCCCGATGTGGCGGCATACACAAGCCGTTTCGGACTCACGTTTCCGGTCGGCCGGGGAACGGATGCCGGTATGCGCGCGTTTCTTGGGATCGCGCCGCACGACCGCCTGGCGACCCCGCAGGTGGTTTTGATCGATCGCATCGGAATGATTCGCGCCCAAAGTGAACGCTTGGGCAGTCCGATGTTGCAATCGGGCGACGTCCTGCGCGGATTAATTGCAGCCATGTTGGGGAGGCACTCGATTTTATGATCGATTCCGGATTGAGCATGCCGCTGATGCCAGTGATTCTCTTTCATTTGAAACAGATATTTTGGTTCGATGTCTGGCCCGCAATCGTGGGATTCACGACGATCTTTTGCTACCAGATTTATATGCGGATCGGTTTGTCGGGCGCGCGCAATAAATGGCTGATCTTCACGCTGGCTTCACTGGCCTCGATGCTCGCGCTGTTTGGTTGGACGACGATGGTCCGCACCACCCAAATGATTCCGCTTTACGGCTGTGGGGTGGGGTTGGCGAGCCTATTGGCGTCGCAGATTTACGCCGTCACGCTTCCGCGGCACACGCGGTTTCGCATTCCGTTCCCCAAAGCGATCTGGCGAAGCGACGAACGGGCGATCCGGCGGCTTCACAAGGCGATGGGGCCGCAGCCGGTTCCGCGGCGCACGGCAACCCCACGATCCGGCTATCGGGACGCGGCCTGAGGCTTCGCTTGATCGAGGGCGCGTCCGCCGCGCAGGACGTTTTCCACGGCGTGGTTGCCTTCCTGGCACGCGTATTCGAGGAGTTGGTAGCTCGGGTCGCGCGTTAACGGAATGGCAACCTTCCAGGGCTTCGAATATTCGTTCGGATCGGAGATGGCAACTTCGTAGGCGATTTCATTCGGGCTCACGCGCCTGAATCGTTCGACGACGTGCAGCGCCTCGCTTTGAGGGATGCCCTTGACGCGGCCTGTGGCGGCGCTGGTCGCGATCCAACCTTTGCCGTTGTAGTTCGTGGTATCGACCACGAGCGTATCTCCCTCCCAACGGCCCCGCGAATCGCCGTTCCACTGGCGAATGTTCTCCGGCAGATGAGCGCTCGAATTCAAAGGAATGACGCGGGCTTCGTGAATCATCTCGTAAAGAATGACGACATACCCTGGGCTCTGCACGATTTGGTAGGCGTTGTTATAGCCGGCGGGAAACATGCCCGCGGGCACGCCGCGCGTGATGCAGCGGTCCCAAACGCTCATAAATTCGTAAGAGTCGGCATTGTGAGCGAGATTGTAATCGCGCTTGGCTTCGGCGGCGGGGGTGAGCGGTACGCGGCCATCCGGCGGATCGACGACCAACGACGTCTGCCGGGTTGAGACTACTTTCGTTCCCGAATCGAACCATGCCTGGTTATAGCTGCCGACGTCGCCGGGCTTAGGCGGAGCGTCGACGCGAGTCCCGGCGGCTCGCCTTTCCGCCTGCGCGGCTTCCTGTTCCGTGAGAAACGCCTTTCCCGCAAGGTCGGCGGGCCGTTCGAAGGGAGTAATGGTCGGGTTGGTCCAGACTCCTTGAAGATCGGGTTGTCCATCGGCGAGATGCGGCGCCGAGTAGGGCTTCTTGGCTTGCGCCAGAAGCACCGGGGCCAGCAGGAAAACGAGGCATCGATAATTCATCGGGACCTCCTTACGCTCTGGCGATCATCGTATCACCGGCAGGGCGGCGGGCGGCAAACAGCCATGAAGCGAGATAGATGACAGCGGCCACGGCGATCAGGTATTGGAAACCTATCAGTAGTGAAGTGCTTTCGGCGAAGCCGCCGAGGATGGCTCCGGCGGTGTTATATGCAAGAGCCTGTTCAGGTTTTTCCGCTTCGCGAAAGAGCGTCGCGAAGATCACGCCGGCGAAGAAAACGGGGGCGAGGACCAGCGCGCCCGCGGCGATGGCGCGCGCCAGCACCGCCCAACCGAGAAAGCTATCCAGCGGAACGGCGACGTTGAGCGCCAAAACGGCCATCAAACCGGCGTAATAGCGTCCGATTTGGATCGATTTCGCCCTCAAAACGCGCAGATTCGCGACCAAAATCATCACCAAAACGGCGGAAAACACCACCGCGTTGACGATCCAGGTGCTGCCGAAGATGAGCGCCATATGAACGACGGCCTTGGTCTCGATCAGCATGAATCCGGCGCCGAGGAGGAGCATCGCGAGATTGGATTTTCCGGAGCCTCCGTTGCGGACGCGCCAGCCGAAGCCCCACAACATCGCCAGCGAGATCAGGGTCATGACGCCGATCCCGCGCCAGACGAGCGAGGGAATCATCGGGCCGCGCAGATAGAGGAAAGGCCAGGAGTCGCGCGCGGGATGAAGATCGGACGGAATTTCGACGGTGGCGGGAGTGAAACCCAGCGGGGCGAAGGCGCCTTTGAGCGCGGGGGCACGAGGGCCGTCGAAGATCAGCGTAAAGCCGTCGGCTTTTTGATCGACGCCGATGAAATCGCGCTGGGGCAGCGAGAGAACCAGCGGAGGCTCGCCCAAAGAGGCGCGCGCGGTCTCGGCCAGGCGCGCTACGATCCAGCCCTGGCGAAAGTAGTTGTACATCACAAAGAGGCCGTTGGGCGCGAGCGCGTTGCGCACGTCGGCTAGGGCTTCCTGCGTGAATAAATAGCTTTCCAAGCGCAGGTTGCTGAGGCTGCTATGCAGCACCAGCGAATCGATTAACGCGAAGACCACCAGATCGTACTTGCGACCGGGATTGTGCAGAAAGTTACGGCCGTCGGTTAGGTAGACATGCACGCGGGGATCTTGATACGGGCGGTCGGGATGGTTGAGCTTGCCCAGGTTTTGGATGACGGGATCGATTTCGACAGCGTCGATGCGGGCGTCCGGGGCGCCCCATTGGAGCGCGCGGCTTACGTCGTTGCCGGAGCCCGCGCCAATGATGAGAATATTGCGGAAGGAAGGCTGTCCGGCGCCGAGGTTCAACCGGTACGGAATGGCGTAGCCGGGGAAGGGATCGTTGCGGCTGACCATATTTTGGTGGCCGAGCAAATTGACGGCGATGGCGCGGGTTTGGGGCGAGTAGTTGATGCGGTAATAGGGAGACCACGCCTCCACGGGAAAGTTCTTCTTGATGACGCCGATGGAGAAAACGCCAGCGGCCAAAGGCAATAGCGGAGCGGCGGCGGAAAGGCCGATGGCCCACCATTTTCGCGGAGTCTCTTTCCACAGAAACCAGATCAGCCCGAGCGCGGCGAGGCCGAACCACCAGACCGGGGACAGCCACCACGAGAAGGCCTGAAATATTAAAATTCCGGCGAGGCTGCCGCCGATGTTAATCATGTAAGCTTCGACGGCGTTGGGAATGGCGGCGAGCCGGCGGCCCATCACCTGGCCGAGGCCAACCATCGTGGCGGCGATGAGGGCGAAGAACAGTCCCGCGACCCATTCAATCGGGACGACGAACGATGCGACGTCGCCGGCGCTCTGCTCGGCGCCGAAATAGACCATCTGCGGCGCGAGCTTGTTGCCGCCGACATCGATCACGTTTTGCAAGGCAAGCCGCAAGCCTTCCATGCCGATTCCCGCGGCGAGCGCGATCGCGAGGATGAGCGGCGTGAGCGCGAGATAGCTGCGGCGCTGGCGCGCCATCAATCCGAGCGAGAGGCCGAGGAAGCAGGCGAGCAGGACTGTGTTGGTGAAGAAAGTCAGAAAGAGAACGTGCGCCGGGAACCAGCGGATGAAGGCTAGCTCCAGGAAGAGAAATTCGGCGCTGATTGCGAATAGCTCGATTTTGTCGCGTGAGCGCACTATTTCACCGCGATGGCCGGAACCAGGTTATTCTGCACCGTGAGGGTCTGGTCCGGTCCCGGACCGCCCCCGGCCACGTTCGTTCCGCCGAAGTTGCTGGGGTAGTCGTCCATAGTCACCAGAACGGGAATATTGTTTCCCGGCGGCGTGGTGGAAGGGACCTGCACGTTGATTTGCCACAGGCCCGGAAATTGCGGCGAGACGCCGGAATATTGAATGTTCGTCGCGGGGAGGCCGTTGATGAAGACTTTCGGGAGCACGGGCGTGGAGATTGCGGCGCCGGGAGCGACCCCGTCTTGAACGCCGGGGATGAAGCCGGAGCCCGTGAGCCAGAGCGTGATAATGCCGCCTCGCGCGACCTGATTCCCGCTGTTGTTAGGAGTACCGTCGGAGTTGGTGGCCGCGGCTTGGCCAGTGCCCTGCGCGTTCGCGGTGAAAATTCCCGGCGCGGCGGGCTGAAGGCCGAATGTCGCGGCGGCCAGAATCTGTCCGGTGGATGGATGCAGAACCACTACGTCGGCGCTGCCGGAAGCCGGCGTGGCGTTGGGCACTTGGAAGAAGACCACAGCAGGATCTAAACGGAAGATAGGAGCGGCCACGCCGTTGACCAGCACCTGAACGTCGTTCAATCCGGCGGTGGGCCAGGGAAGGTCTTGACCGCTTGCGGGGGTGAAGCTGAAATCCGTCCCGTAGCGTCCCAGCAGCGTGAGCATGCCGGGAGCAAGACTGACAGGGCTATTGACGCCGGCCGCATAGGTAGCCGCGTGACGGAAGAACATCAACGGAAAATAGAACGTCACGCGATTGTACGCTTCGCCCACGACGAGGTTGTCGAAGGCGTCCAGCGCGGCGGCGAGTGGACCAGGCACGTTATTCAAAGTCGCGGTCGGCTGGTTTGTGATTTGCAAGGTGGAGAACTCGGGGTAGCGGAGGAGTTGATTGCTTCCGGTGTTGGCGACCCAGCTTTCGCCGGTCAAGGGACTTACCGCAATGCCTTCCGGCTGGTTGAGATTGCCGACGACCAGAGCGGCGCTTGCTCCGCTGGCGGATTTGGACGCATTGGTAAATACCAACATGCGGTTATTGGCCGTATCGGCGACATAGAGGCGGTCGGAGGTGTCGGCGGCGATGTGACGAGGATGACTCAAGCTGGCGAGCGTGGGCGTGGCGGGCGGAGTCACGCCGGTGAAGTTTGGCTGGCCCAGGACGATGGACGCGGCTTCGCCCGAAGTGAAGTCGCCGCCGCAAGGTTTGCTAAAGATCAAAATGCGATTGTGAACCACGTCGGAGACGGCCACGCCGCCGTCATTGGCGGTTCCCGTGCAGCCGTTGAATAAGGCGAGCCCAAAAGGGCTGTTCATGGTGGAAGAACTCGGGTCCTGGATTTTGCTGGAGAAACCGCTTTGACCTAGGACGAGATTGGCGGTGAGAAGAGTAGCGGAGGGCTGCGCGAACGGCGCGGGAAATCGCAGCACGCGGCCGTTGCCGGAATCGGCGACAAAGAGATTGCCGTTGGCGTCGACAGCCAGTCCGACGGGAGCGATTAAGCCGGTATTGTTGGGCGTTTGCGCGTCGGAGGGCTGGAAGTTGGAAGGCGAGTAATTGGCGAGGGAATGCATCAGATCGGGCTGGCCGATCACCAGGTCCGCTTTCTGCTTCAGGATCGAGTGGGCGTCGACGCCGACATTTCGGGCATCCATAAACCCTAAGACACGATTATTTCCCGTATCCGCAACATAAAGATGAGGAGGGTTCGAGTTTTTGTCGATTACGATTCCGCTTCCGAGGATTACACCGGCGTTGCTGAAATAGATCTCTTTTCCCTCGATCAAGTTGGGGCTGTTGTATTCGAAGTCGGCGGCCGAGCCGAATCCCTGGCCGAGCACGCGGGCCGCGGAGTTGTATTGCAAGGCGGCTTGCTGGGGCACGATGAGGACGCGGTTGTTGCCGGAATCGACGATCCAGATCTCATTGGTGACAGTGTTCGCGGCGCCGGCGTAGGGCGTCGAAAGGCTCGCATTGCTGGGCTTGAGAAGATTGCGATTCACATTGCCGCTGAACAGGTCGGGCTGGCCGAATACCGCGGCTTCAAGCGGCGAGGGCGCCGAGGCGGTTTCGGCGCTCCAGTTCGCATACGAGTCGTAGCGCACCACGCGGTGGGCGGCCGTGTCGCAGACAAACAGGTTAGCTCCCAGCGTAAAGACGCCCTGCGGGGCTCCCGTGATAGCGCCATTCTGGGCGACGAGGCCCAGAGTCGAGCTGGTGGGGTACGCCTGCGGGAGCTGGCCTTGCGGAGGCGTGGGGCGAATTCCGAGCACGCGATCGGCGGGCTGGCAGTTCTGCGAAGGCGGCGAAAATTCCATCACTCGGGCGAGCCCGTCGGAGACGTAGAGCCGGCCCGAGGCATCGAATGCGAGCCCGGATGGATTGGAGAGCGCGGAGCGCAGAGAGATTTGCGGAGTCCCGGTGGAACTCGAGGGAAGATTGAACGACACGAAATCGCACTGGCCGAGCACCATATCGGCGGCGGGCTCGACCAGGTTGGGCGTCAAATTCGCGGCGGGAAAACGCAGGACCCGATTATTCCCTGGATCGGTGACCCACAAATTTCCCTGAACGTCCAACGCCAATCCGGCGGGAAATGCGTAATTGAAGGCGACAAATGCGAGCGATTTGTTGCTGGGCGTTTGTCCATTTCCCTCATTGGGCTGATTGCCGGAGCCGACACTCTTTTGCCCGATGACGAGGTCGACGGGAAGCAGTTGGCCGGTTTGCTTGAACGGCGCCGGGTAACGGAGCACGCGATTATTGCCTGCGTCGGCGACGTAAAGATTGCCTTGAGCGTCGACGGCGATGCCTCGGGGAAGATTCAAACCGGTGCTGAGCGTGGTGCCGGGACCGGCGGTGAGCGTGGAAGCCAGATCGCGCTGTCCGATCACGATGTCCGCTGGAGCGCCATTCGTGAGCGACGCGCTGTTGAGCCATCCCAGGACGCGGTTGTTCCCGGTGTCGGAGACATACACGGCGGGCGGGTTCACGCTGTAGTCGAAGGCGATGCCGGAGGGACTGTTCAACTCGCGGCCCTCCACCAGGTTGGGAGCGCTCGAAGTGGGTAAAGGCAAAACCAGCGAGGGCTGACCAAATTCGCGCGAGGGGAGACTATTGAACGTCACTTGCGCGAGCAGCGGCGCAGACGTGGCGAGGACAGCGGGGATGAGATATTTCATTATGAGCGGAGCATTCCGCGGACGGCGCGCGGAAACCGCCCGAATTTCGTAAGATACCACGGGACGTCCACTGCAAGCTGTTGCGCAAGCTGTGGCTAGCGTGGCGCTAGCGGCGATGCTCCGACTGAAGCTCGCGCTGCGCCTTAAGAACGGCGGCGTGGCGTTTGGCGGCCCGGCGGAGCTCGATCACATCGGCCTCTTCCACCCAGACCGCGATCAAGCCCCCGACGATCAGAGGGAGCGTCATGATTCCCCAGAGAACCACCGAAAACCGGCTTGCATCCGCGGGAAGGATGTTGAAAAAGCGGATCAGAACTTCTCTGG
This sequence comes from Bryobacteraceae bacterium, assembly GCA_036557165.1. GTDB lineage: Bacteria > Acidobacteriota > Terriglobia > Bryobacterales > Bryobacteraceae > Palsa-187. The sequence continues at coordinate 22,856 of DATBIA010000095.1, read as the reverse complement.
TGAAGAGCTGAAAAACTCCAATATTCGCAGGAGCTTGAGGAAGGGCCATGACCAGCCGGAGCACGATCGCGAGCGCGAAGGCATCGAGAAGGGAGAGGTCGAAAAGATAGCCTTTAAACGCCGCCCAGACGGGGACCACCTGCAGGAGGAGGGGAGGGAGGCTCTGGAGAAAGGCCAGGTACAAATAGCGGGAGTGGCCGATACGGCCGAGGTCTTCGAGCAGGATGTCCAAATGACGACGCCAGCCCTTCCGCCTCCGGTCCGCCGGGATCTGCCATTGCCGCCGGAACATGGCGATGGCGAGCAGCACGGCTCCGGCGATCACCACCGCTCCCAAAACCCACGCGCCGTCAACTAAATAGCGGAATTGATGCGGAAATGGAAGGAAACGCAGCGTCAGAAACAAGCAAAAGCATAGCCACATCCCATCGAAGATTCGCTCAATGAGAACGCTGGAAAGAGAGACCGAAAACGGGAGTTCGGTGCGTAAACTCAGAAGATAACAGCGTAAAAGCTCGCCGACTTTTAGGGGGAGCAGCTCGTTGCCGAAAAGCCCCACGAATACGGCGCGTACGGTTTGCCAAAAGCCGATCCGAGCCACGGGGCGCAGCACGAGATTCCAGCGGACGGCGTAGAGCAGATATACGGTCAGGTTCGCGACGACTGCAAGGGCCACCCACTTCCAGTTCATGGAAGCCAGATCGTCTTTGAAATCGCCTAATTTGGCGTCGCGCAACGTCCAGACCAGAAAGCCGATGGACAGGATGTTGACGAAAACCAGAAACAGGCGCGCGCTCAACGTGCCGGAGCGTTTAGTGCTCAAACCCCATGATACCGTCGCGGGCCGAGCGGCCTAGGACGTTCAGCCCGCCGCCGCCCCCAAGCTTTTCAATTTGGCGGCCAGCGTGGTGCGCTTCAGCCCAAGCATGCCAGCGGCCGCGGATTTGTTGCCGTTGGTCTTACGCAGCGCCTCCTCGAGAATCCGCCTTTCGATCGCTCCCACGGTCTGGTCGAAATCGATTGCGTTTTCAGGCATGCCGTTGGGCGCGGCGAGCGGGAGCGCCCGCGGACTATTGTCGAAGCATAAGGGCTCGGGCAGGAGGTCGAAATCGGACGCGTCGAGGACAGGCCGGCCGCCAGTCATTGCGAGAGCCATTTCTATCGCGTTTTCGAGCTGCCGCACGTTTCCCGGCCAGCTCCGCGATTGGAGAAGGGCGACGGCTTCCGACGCAAGGCTTGGAGCGGGCAGGTTTTCGAGGCTCGATATCTTTTCTACGAAATGACGGGCCAGGAGTGGGATGTCTTCGATGCGCTCGCGCAGCGGCGGCGCTTTCAGGGCTACGACATTCAACCGGTAGTACAGATCTTCGCGAAATTTTCCTTCGCGGACCCGCTCAGCGAGATTTCGGTTGGTGGCGGCGATCAGCCGCACGTCCACGCGAACCGTTTCCGAGCTACCGACTCTCTGGAATTCCCGTTCCTGCAAAACACGGAGCAGTTTGGCTTGAATTTCGAGCGGCATTTCCCCGACTTCGTCCAGAAAGAGCGTTCCTCGGTTGGCGCGCTCGAAACGGCCGATTCGCTGCTGAATGGCGCCGGTGAAGGCGCCTTTCACGTGCCCGAACAACTCCGCCTCGAACAGCGACTCGGGCAAGGCGGTGCAGTTGACCGTGACCATTGGAAGATGGGCGCGCGGGCTAGCCAAATGGAGGGCTTGCGCGATCATCTCTTTGCCGGTTCCCGTTTCCCCTGTGATCAGCACGGTTGAGCGCCGTCCACCCACCAGCCGGATCGTTTGCAGAATCCGTTCGATGGCGGGGCTGGAGCCGATGAGGCGCCTTCGCCAGGGCTCGGATATAGGAGGCGATTCCTGCATCTGGACATTCATCGGCAGAGGGGACAAGCGACTTTAGGCGGGAGATCCAGCGAGCCTCCTAAGTAATCGCCCGCAAAACGGAGCCTGCCCCGGCGGAAAACCGGCGATTATCGGGTGCGTCGAAGGCCGGGGCGGCCCTTTGCGGGCTGTTCTTCAGCTCCGGCTGCTATGCTACCTGTATGATGAGATTTACCCTTCTGTTTGCGGCAGCCCTCGCGTGGGGCCAGCAGCAAGCGCCTCCGGCCGCGTCCGACCCGATCGTCCTCACGATCGGGGCCGAAAAAATCACTCAATCGCAGTTCGAGCAGATGGTGGCGACGCTACCCGCGCAGCAGAGGGCGCAGATCACCACGCCCGAGCAACGGCGCAAGATCGCCGAACAGCTGGCCGAGCTGAAGACGCTGGCGCAGGAGGGTCGCGCGCGCAAGCTGGACCAGAATATCGAGGTGAAGACGAAGCTCGCGCTAACTGCCGATCAGGTCTTCGCCAACGCCGAGTTCCAGGCGCTGGGGGCCACGTCCGCGGACGAGACCACGATGCGGGCGTACTACGACAGCCATAAGGAAGATTGGGAGGAAGTGACCGCCAAACATATCCTGATCCGGTTTCAGGGATCGCAAGCTCCTTTGCGGCCGGGCCAAAAGGAGTTGACGGAAGCCGAAGCACTTCAGAAAGCCAAGGACATCAAGGCCAAGCTCGCCGCAGGGGCGAAGTTCGCCGAAGTGGCTCAGGCCGAAAGCGACGACACCGGCTCGGGCGCGAATGGCGGAGACTTGGGCGCGTTCACCAAGGGCCGCATGGTGCCGGAATTCGAAAAAGCGGCGTTTTCGCAGCCTATCGGCGTGGTGGGCGATCCGGTAAAGACGCAGTTTGGCTATCACTTGATCCTGGTGGAGAAGCGCCAGAGCAAGCCGTTTGAGGAAGCCAAGGCGGAGATTCAACAGCGGATCGGTCCCGAGCAGGCGCAGAAGGGGCTGGACGAACTGAAAAAGAAGGCCGCCATTGTGTACGACGAGAAGTATTTCGGCAAATAGCGCCAGAAGCCGTTTTTTAGCGTTTCCTGAGCCCTGACTTGCGGGCGGGTGTCATTCGGCGCCACCGTCCCGCAATACGCTTACCCACCTCACCCGAACTGTCCCGACCTGGACAGGACAACTTTTCCGCGTTTCTCTCGTTTAATACAAATAGGGAAACAGAATGCGTAGATTTCTCGCGGCCGGGGCGCTGCTGATCGCCGCCGCCGCGCTTCCGGCTGGCACGATCTCCAAAACGCCGCAACACGACTACGACCGGTTCGAGAAGAAGCTTTCGAAGGACCAGTCGATTCTGCACGCGCTCAATCGGCTGACGTTCGGTCCCAGGCCCGGCGATGTGGCGGCGGTTAAAAAATTGGGTATCGAGAAGTGGATCGATGTTCAGCTTCACCCGGATCGCCTCGCCGAGAACCCGGACTTGGAGAGCCGCCTTGCGCGAAACGCGAGCCGGCAAGAGACCGCGGGTAAGCAAGGGAAGCAGGTCGCTCCCGCGCAGTACGCACAGGAGAAGATTTATCGGGCGGTCTACAGCAACCGGCAGCTTCAGGAAGTGCTGGTGGATTTTTGGTACAACCACTTCAACGTCGACATGAGCAAGGGCGCGGATCGCAATCTGACGCCCGCCTATGAGCGCGACGCGATTCGGCCGAACGTCTTGGGAAAATTTCGAGACTTGCTCGAAGCGACGGCCACGAGTCCGGCCATGTTGTTCTATCTCGATAACTGGCAGAGCGTCGCCGTCGATCCCACGCTGGAACGCCGGCTCAAAGGGAAGCGCGCCGGCCGCGGCTTAAACGAAAACTATGGCCGCGAGCTGATGGAATTGCACACGCTGGGGGTAGACGGCGGCTATACGCAAAAGGACGTCACGGAGGTCGCGCGCTGCTTCACCGGGTGGACGATCGACAGCCCAAGACAGCAAGGCGTCTTCATGTTCCGGCCGGCGATGCACGACAACAGCGAGAAGACAGTTTTAGGCGTGGATATTCCGGCCGGCGGCGGAAAGGAAGACGGAGAGAAGGTGCTCGACATTCTGGCTCGTCATCCATCGACGGCTCGATTCATTTCCAAAGAACTGGCTCAGCGCTTCGTGGCCGACGATCCTCCGCCCATCCTGATCCACCGGATGGCGCAGACGTTCCAGCAGACCGATGGCGACATCCGCGCGGTGCTCACGACGATGTTCGAATCCAAAGAGTTCTTCTCGCAAGGAGCTTTCCGGGCGAAGATGAAGACGCCGCTGGAAACGGTTGTCAGCGCGGTCCGGGCGACGGGAGCGCGGGTCGATTCCGCCGGAGCGCTGGTGAATCAGATCGCGACTCTCGGAGAACCTTTGTACCGGAAGATCGAGCCTACGGGATACTCAAACCTCAACGCCGAATGGGTGAATTCGTCCGCGCTGTTGGCCCGGATGAATTTCGCGATGCAGTTGGGACAGAACCGCGTTGCCGGCGTTCAGTTGGATCCAAGCCGTTTTTCGAACAAGCCTTCCGCCGCCGCGCGGCAGGTGCTGTTCTCGGACGCTTCGCCGCAGACGCTGCAAGCGATCGATAAGGAGCTGTCCGCCGAGAAGCGGAAGAATCCGCGCCGGCCACCGCCCAGCGGCGCGCTAATCGCGGGTTTGGCGATCGGCTCGCCGGATTTTCAGAGGAGGTAACGTGACCACACGGCGCGTATTTCTAAAAAGCTCGGCCATGGCGATGGTGGGGATCGGTTCGACGCCCGCGTGGCTTTCGCGCGCGTTATACGCGAAGGATGCGCCGAGCCCACGCAAGAAAATCCTGGTCGCGATTTTTCAACGGGGCGCAATGGACGGGCTGAACGTCGCGATCCCGCACGGCGAAAGCGCTTATTACGACTTGCGGCCCAACATCGCGCTGCCACGGCCGGACGGCACGGAGGACTCCGTCGTCGATCTCGACGGGTTTTTCGGTCTGCACCCTTCCTTGCGACCGCTCAAGCCCATTTACGATGCCGGGCATTTGGCCGTCGTTCACGCGGCCGGGTCGCCCGATCCGACGCGCTCGCATTTCGACGCGCAGGATTATATGGAGTCCGGTACGCCTGGGATAAAGACGACCGGCGATGGCTGGCTGAATCGGGCGCTGCCCGCGGAAAAATCGAAATCCCCCGTTCGCGCGGTTGGGCTGGGCCCGGAGATCCCCCGCGCTCTGCGGGGGCCGAAGGATGCGGTGGCCATCGACAGCATCGAAAGCTTCCAAGTGCGGAATCCCGCGGGAGCCGCGGCATTCGAGAAGATGTACGAGGGAACGCACGATCAGATCCTCAACGGAACCGGGCGGGAGACGTTCGAAGCCGTGAAGCTGATGCAATCCGTACAGAAGCGGAGCTACACTCCCGCCAAGGGAGCGCGATATCCGAACGGGAAGCTTGGCCAGGAGATGATGCAGATTGCGCGGCTCATCAAGGCGAACGTCGGCCTGGAGGTGGCGTTCACGGATCTGCGCGGCTGGGACCATCACGTCAATGAAGTCGGCGCCAAATCGAGCGTGGGACAATTGGCGAATTTGTTAACGCAGTTCGGCCAAGCCCTGGCGGCGTTCTATACGGATTTGGGCGACCGCATGGCGGAGGTGAGTGTGGTCACGATGAGCGAATTCGGACGAACGGCCAAGGAAAACGGCGCGCGCGGCACCGATCACGGTCATGCCAACGTGATGTTCGCACTGGGCGGCGGCATCAAAGGCGGCAAGGTCTACGGCGATTGGCCGGGAATGCAGCGCGAGCAGCTCTATGAAGAACGCGATCTGGCCGTCACCACCGATTTCCGCGACGTGCTCGGCGAGCTGGTCGCGGGGCAGATGGGCAACTCGCGGATCGGCGAGGTTTTTCCCGGCTACGAAAATCCGCGGTTTCGCGGCATCTTAGCGGGCTAGATCCTCACCTGCCGCGAAGCCGATCGATTCTTCGCCGATCGCGCTTCGACGGTTTCCCTTCCCGCTCGTTTTCGAAATCGGGCATAAGCTTCCGCTGGGCCGCTAATTCCGTCCGCAATTTCCGGCTCTCTTCGGTTTCACGGTACAGCGTCTGCGCAACCGGAGCCGGGCCGCGCATCTCGCTTAACGCTGCAACCTCCAACTGAAAATCGCCGCTCGCGTTCTTGACGTGCAGCAGATCGCCGATCTGGACTTCCCGCGCAGGCTTCGCGGGCTGCCCGTTGGACTGAATCCGACCTAGCTCGCATGCGCGCGCGGCGAGGCTTCGCGTCTTGAAGAATCGGGCCGCCCAGAGCCATTTATCGATCCTTACGCGATCCATGCTATTCGATCAGCATACAGTCGCCATATGAGAAGAAGCGATAGCGCTGCTCGACCGCGTGGCGGTAGGCGGCGAGCGTCAGGTCCTTGCCCGCGAAGGCGCAGACCAGAACCAGCAAGCTCGATTGCGGCAGATGGAAATTCGTGAGCAGGGCTCCGGTGCGGCGGAAATGGAAGCCGGGGTAGATGAAGAGGCTGGTTTCCGGCTGAGCCGCGTCGCTTTCGATGGCGCGGACGCTGGTAGTACCCACGGCGACTACGCGCGCGGCGCGGTCCATAGCGCGAACGGCTTCTTCCGGCACGTGGAACGATTCCGTATGAAGATGGACATCTTCGAGCGCGTGGGTACGCAGCGGCTGGAACGTGCCGAGGCCCACATGCAAGGTGATCCGGGCGATCTCCGCACCCGCCGATTCACACTGTTCGAGTATTTCCGGCGTGAAATGGAGCCCGGCTGTCGGCGCGGCAGCCGAGCCGGGCTCGCGCGCGTAGACGGTTTGATAGCGCTCACGGTCGGCCTCGCGATCCGGGCGGCGAATGTAGGGAGGCAGCGGCACGTGGCCCGCGCGGTTTAGAACGTCGAAGAGATCGCCTTGGGCGTGCAGCCGGACGGCGCGCTCGCCGAATTCGCCGCGTCCGACAATTTCGACCGTCAGCTCGGGTGAGATGGCGATGCGCTCCCCCGTGCGCATCTTGCGGCCGGGATGCACCAGCGCCTCCCAAGTGAGGCGGTCGGGCGAGATGGGCTTGGTGAGAAAGACTTCGACGCGCCCGCCGCGGCCGCTTTCGCGATGGCCGTAGAGACGCGAGGGGAAAACGCGGGAGTCGTTCAGAACGAGGCAATCGCCGGGGTGAAGATAACTCGGAAAATCGCGGAAGGCGCGGTCTTCCCAAGTTCCGGCCTGGCGATTCAGCACGAGCATGCGGGAGGCCGCGCGGTCTTGCAGAGGCTCCTGCGCGATTAGCTCGGACGGCAGCCGGTAATCGAACTCCTGAAGGAGCACCTATCGCTTATACCCGATCTTGCGCAGCAGACCATGGCGCCACTCAACGGCGGCATCGTCCTCGACGCCCTTGGGCGAGCTGCCGTCGATGACGCCGAGGATGCCGCGGCCTTGCTCCGTTTCGGCGACGATCACTTCCACGGGATTGGCTGTGGCGCAGAAGATCGTGCACATTTCGGGGATCTCGCGGATGCGGCCAAGAATATTGATCGGATAGCCATCGCGCATCGAAACGATAAAGGAATGGCCCGCCGCGACCGCTTGCGCGTTCCGCGTCGCGTTGGCCTTGAGCTCGTCGTCGTTGCCATCGACGCGCGTGAGGCACGCGCCGGAAGCTTCGTTGAAGGCGATGCCGAACTTCATGCCGGGCGCGGTGTTGACGATGGCCTCGTAGAGATCCTCGACGGTTTTGATGAAATGGCTGTGCCCCAGGATGATATTGCCGTTGCCGGGGATTTCGAGGCGGACGGATTTGAGATCCATTTTTATTTATGATAGCCGCGCCTTTCCGCTTTAAGGTCGTATCTCAGATGGACCGTAATCCGCCGATAGGTATTCAACCGGCGCTTGTCCCCGGCCTTACGGCCGGGGCTGGGTGCGCACGCTGGAACACCGTCGTGCCCACTGCAGCCCCGCCCGGGCTGGAAGGCGATCCAGAATTGGGGGAGCTATGCCGGAGCCGCCAATGCGGTATGCTTTAGGCATCATATTGGCGGCGTTATAGGAGGTCCATGAGTCTCCGCGAACAAGTTCAGGCGTACATTGCGCAACTGGAACAACGTCTGCGCTGGGGCGCATGGCTCCGTGGGATCGCTATCCTCACCGGCAGCGCGCTGGCAGCGACGCTGGCGCTGGTGGTTATCGCCAACGCCCTAGCGTTTTCCCAAGGAAGCGTCACCGCCGCCCGTTTCGCGCTGATCGCGATTCTAGCCGTCGCCGCCGGCGCGGGGCTGGCGATTCCGTTGCGCCGCCTGACTCGCCGCCGGGCGGTTGGCGCAGCCGAAGCCGCCTTTCCGCAGTTCCAGCAACGCCTTACAACTTTCGCCGAGCGCGACGGCCAGGATCCCTTCATCGAGCTTTTGGCCGGCGATACGCTCGACGTGGCCCAGTCCGCCAGTCCCAAGCAACTAGTCACCGACCGCCGTCTTCGCTTTTCGCTGGCGACAGGAGTTGCCGCCTTCGTCTTTCTGATCTGGGTGATCGCCGCGGGTCCCGGTTTTCTTGGCTATGGCGCGTCGCTGATTTGGACCGGTCCGCGAAGCGACAAACCGGCGATCTACGATCTTCGCGTTACGCCCGGCGACGCGGTGGTGCGCCGCCATTCGGATGAGCTCGTGTCGGCTCTGCCCACCGGCATGCGCTCGCCGAGCGTCAAGCTGCATGCCCGGTTTCAAAGCTCCTCCAAGTGGGAGGAAATTGCGATGCAGCCCCAGGCCGCCGGCAGTTTCGCGGGCGCTTATCAATTTCTCTTCGCAGGGCTGCCGGAGAATGTCGAATACTACGTCACCGCCGGCGCGATGACGTCGAAGCACTTTAATATTCGCGTCACCGATTTGCCCGCGGTGAAGCAAATTCGCGTCACCTACCGCTACCCGGCTTGGACCGGCATGCCTCCCGAGATCGAAGAGCGCGGCGGCGACTTGCGCGCCGTCACGGGCACCGTGGCGGAACTCGAGGTTTCGACAGACCGTCCCCTTCAGAGCGGCCAGATTCAGCTCGATAGCGGCCAGCGCGTTCAACTGAGCGGCGGGCAGAATAACGTCTATCGCGCGAGCGTCAAGATGGATCAGGACGGCGTGTATCACGTCGCCGGGGTCGACCAAGGCCAGCCGGTTCGCATCAGCGAAGATTTCTTCATTGAAGCCCGGAAGGCGAACCCGCCGCAGATCGCGCTAGCGCGCCCCCACGGCGACTATCACGCGCTGCCGATCGAAGAGGTGACTGTGGGGGTGAACGCCAGCGACGAATACGGCCTCACCGGCGCCGCGCTGCACTATTCGGTGAACGGCGGACCCGAGACGGTCGTGGATCTGCTGAAGAAGAAGGGCGAAAAACAGTCTGAGGGCTCCACCACGCTTTCTCTGGAGAATTTCAGCCTGGTTCCGGGCGATCTGATTAGCGTCTACGCGACGGCGAAGGACAATAACGCCGAGTCTCACACCGACATCGTCTTCATTCAAACCGACCCCTATGACCGTCAGTTCATGCAATCCCAGCAATCGGGCGGCGGGGGAGGCGGCGGAGGCGGGGGAGGCGGCGGCGATCAAGCCGGGCAGATCACGCAGCGCGAGAAGGAAATCATCTCCGCCACCTTTAAACAGCAGGGCGACAAGAATTCCACCGCGCAGCAGGCCGCCGAGATCGCCAAACTTCTTGCCCAATCCCAAGCCACTTTGCGCGATCAGGCCATCACGCTTTCCGGCCGTTTGCAGGCTCGCGAGCTGACCACGGAAGTGCAGGCCATCGGCGATTTCCAGAAGGATATGATCGCCGCATCGCAGGCCATGACGCCGGCCGCGGAGCAGCTTCAGCAGGAGAAATGGAAGGACGCAATTCCCAACGAGCAAAAGGCTCTGCAATTCCTGCTGCGCGCCGAAGCGACATTCCGGCAGATCCAAGTCGCGTTCGGACGTGGCGGAGGGGGAGGCGGCGGAGGTGGCGGTGCGGCCCGCGATTTGGCCGCGCTCTTCGATCTCGAGCTGGATACGGAGAAGAATCAATACGAGACGCAGCAGTCCGCATCGACCAGCGATCAGCAGAAGCAGCAGGAAATCGACGACGCGCTGAAAAAATTAGACGAACTTGCGCGGCGCGAGGAAAGCCTCGCTCAGCAGCAGCGCAATGGCGTCCAGACCGCCGAGCAGAAGTGGCAACAGGAGATGCTGAAGCGCGAGGCCGAGGAGCTTCAGCGGCAGTTGGAGCAGCAATTGGGCCAGAGCGGCCGTTCAGGTCAGAGCCAAGGGCAACAGAGCCAGCGCGGCGGGCAAGCGGGCGGATCGTCCGCCAGTGGCCAATCGGGCGCGAGCGGCCAATCTGGAAGCCAGAGTGGCTCCAGTTCGGCGAACGGCCAGCAGCAGGCTTCCCAGAATTCTGCCGCCAGCCGCCAACAAGCAGCCCAGCAGGCGCTCGACCGTTTGCGGCAAGCAGTGGACGATATGAAGCGCGCCAGCGGGCAAAGCGGCAGCGCGGCCGATTCCCGCCGCGCGGCGGACCGATTGCGCGAAGCCACCGATCGGCTCGGCGTGACGCAGCAACAGGATGCCGCAGGACGGCTTAGCTCTATGGCTCAAACCGCCGGCCAATTGGCCACCCGGCAAAAGCAGCAGGCCGACCATGTGCGGGACTTGATGGCGCAGTTAAATGCGCAGCGCGCCGCCGGACAGCAGCCGAAATATCCTTCGGCTCAGGAAATCGACAAGATGGTCAACGACCGGCAGCAGGTGAGCGACGACCTGGGGCGTCTCACCCAGCAAATGCGCGACTCCGCGCGCGAGCTTCGCGATACGCAGCCGGCGGCTTCATCGAAATTGCGCGGCGCGCTCAGCGATCTAGATGAAAATGAGCTCGGCGGACGCATGCAGCGCAGCTCCGATCAGTTGCGAAGCGGCAGTTTCTCCGATCAGCAAGAGACCGCGCTCACCGGCGACCTGCAAAAACTGAGTCAACAGATTGGCGACGCGGCCCGCGCCCTGGGCAGCGCGCAGCCCGCCTCGCGCGATGGGGCGATCAGCCGGGCGATGGACGATTTGTCGCGTCTTCGCGATGAACTCGCGGGGCTTGGCGGACGGCCCGGCGCTCAACCTGGTCAGGGCCAACCTGGTCAGGGCCAATCCGGTCAAGGGCAACCTGGCCAAGGTCAAGCCGACCGTGCCGGCCAGCAACAACTCTCCCGCAGCGGGCAATCCGGACAGGGTGGCGGTGGACAGCCGGGCAGGGGACAAGGACCGAACGGTCAGGCCGGGCCGGGCGGCCAATACGGCGGAGGACGCCAGGGAGGCACCGTGGGCGATCGCATCGCGGGCGAAGTGGGCAATCCGACGGGCGGCCCAGCCAGTCGCGCTCCCTACGGATACGGCGGTATGGATACCGGCAATACCCGCATCACCGGCAGGGCGGCCGCGCCTTATCAGGGTCCGACGCCGGCCGATACGCAGCGCGAGATCGATCAAGGGCTGAACCTTCTGAATCAGGTTCGCGCGGCCGTCCAGGATAGCCCCGAAGCGCGGCAGGAACTCCAGGCATTGATCGAGGAGATGCGCAATCTCGATCCCAAGCGGTTTCCCGGCAATCCCGGTCTAGTCGAGCAGATGCACCAGCAGTTGCTCAGCGGCGTGGACGCACTGGAACTGGAACTGCGCCATCAACTCGAAGAAAGCGGCGGCACGATTCGCAATCCGGACCCGACGAAGGTTCCGCCGGGGTACCGGGATTCGGTCGCGGAGTACTACCGCAAACTGTCGTCGGGCAGGTAGGACAAGCTTCAGCTATTCCGATGAAAGACCGCTCCTTTGCAGTCGCGGCTCGGAAACGCAGTGCATCCGGTGCTTTTCGGACTGCCGCCTACGGCAGCACCGCGGTGATGTTCCGCTTCGGAACCTCGCCCACCGGAATCCGCGTGATCTCCTTCATTGATGCGAGATCCACGACAGACACAGAGTTCGAGGCCGCGTTCGCGACGTAGGCCCTTTTGCCGTCCGGAGTGAGCGTCACCCAATCGGGCGACCTTCCCACCTCCGCTTGGCCCAGGAGCTTCAAATCCGGAATCGAATACGTGTAAATCGAGCTGTTCAAGCGGCTGTTGACCACCAGAGTCTTGCCGTCGGAGGTCACCGCCATGCCGTGCGATTCGTTTCCGCCTTCAAGGAAAGGCTTCTTGCCGGGAGGCAGATCCGGAAGCTTGATTCGATTGATCTCCTTACGCGTGGCGAAATCCACGACGGCGAATCCGTTCAGGTTGGAAAGCTGGACGAAGATCCACTTCGTGCTGCCGTCGGGATTGGTGGCGAACGCCATCGGGCGGATACCGAGGTCCATTGCCAACGACCAAACCGGCTCTTCCGTCTTCTGGTCGATCACGGTGATCACCTTCGACTGGATCGAGCCGCTGACGACGTACTTTCCATCCGGCGTGACATACGTATTATGGACCGAGCCCTTCACTGGGATGCTTTTGACCTTTTCGAGCGTGGCCGTGTCCACCACATCCACCGCGCCGGGGGCGACGGCAATCGAGACATAAACCCTCCGGCCGTCCTTGCTGATCGAAATATTGTTGGGATGACCGCTCAGCCGGATGCTCTTGGTGACCTGCAACGTTTTGGCGTTGACCACGTCGAGCGTGCTTTTATCCTCATCGCTGACGTAGTACCGGCTTCCATCGGGAGCGGCGGCCGCGCCGTGATTCACCTCAATGCCATGGATGACGCCCACGACCTTGTTGGTGGCCGGATCGATAATCGAGACATCGTCGCCGGCGCTATTGGTCTGGATGATGCGCACCGTGCTCGCGGCGAGCGGTACGGCAAGAAGGACTCCAAAATACCTGGCGCGAAGATACCTGGCGCAAGATTTTACTTGAATCATGGTTCGTCAGCCTCCTTGAGGACTGTAACTGAGCCTATGCGCGTGGGATTTCGGAGTCAAGGCCCTTGAGTGGCGCCCCAATTGCGGCGAACGAGGTGGAGACGCAAAATGCAACAGGCAGCAACGCCGATATCGCTGGAGGGAATCGAGCTGACCGCGGATGTCTCAGTTCCGGAGCGCGCCACAGGAATCGTGTTATTCGCCCACGGCAGCGGCAGCAGCCGTTTCAGCCCCAGAAATCGAAAGGTTGCGGACGCGCTCAACCAGGGCGGAATCGGAACGATTCTGGTCGATTTGCTGACGGAAGAGGAGGAGGATCTCGACTCGAAAACGGCCGAGCTTCGCTTCGATATTCCGATGCTGGGGGGAAGACTTGTCGAGATTACACGCTGGATTGCCCGGCAGCCGGACCTACAGAAGCTTCGCCTCGGCTACTTTGGGGCCAGCACCGGCGCGGCGGCAGCCCTGGTCGCGGCCGCGGATAATCCGAAAGCGATTCGAGCCGTCGTTTCACGCGGAGGCAGGCCGGATCTTGCGGGACGCGCCTTGCAGCGAGTGGAGGCGCCAACGCTCTTTGTTGTCGGCGGGAACGATCATGTGGTTCTGGACCTGAATTACGGGGCGATGGCGCGCCTCCCTCATCAAGCCGAGCACAGGCTCGAAATCGTGCCCGGCGCGAGCCATTTGTTCGAGGAACCCGGCGCACTTGAGAAAGTCGCCGCCCTCGCGCGGGATTGGTTTATCGGGCATCTTAGCCTCTAAGTAACAGCCCGCTAAACCCGATACGGGTAAACTACGCGCGTGGGCTGCTTACTTGGTCGAATTGAGGGCGCCCGCGCGCCCTTTGCGGGCTAGACTCGCCGCTTCATTTCCGCTTGGCTTTCGCCTTATCCCCGCTTCGCTTTCACCACCACCGGCGTTCCCTCGAATCCGAATTTCTCGCGCAAACGATTCACCAGATAGCGTTCTGCCGAGAAATGCAGCTTCACTGCCCGATCGGTGAACGCAACGAATGTCGGCGGGCGCACCGAGGCTTGCGTCAGATATCGGATTTTAGGATCGTATTCCCAGCGCAGCGTCTCCACGAAGCGGTTTAACTCGCCCGTGCCGATACGGTTGGACGCCGACTTATGCACTTTCCGGATCAAAGGGAAAAGCCCGCGCGTTCCTTGCCGCTTTAGAGCCGAGAGGAACACCACCGGCGCGTAATCGAGGAATTTCAGCCTATCGCGCACGGTTTCGAGAAATTTCCGGCGGCCGGATTCCTTTGAGGCGTCCCATTTGTTGGCGCAAACGATCACGGCGCGGCCTTCTTCATGCGCGTAGCCGGCAATAGTGGCATCCAGCGCCACTACCCCCTCGCTCGCGTCGAGCACCAACAGCGCGACATTGGCCATGCGCAAGTGTCTTCGAGCCATTACCACGCTGAGCTTTTCCGCCATCATCTTCGTCTTGCCTTTGCGGCGAATCCCGGCAGTGTCCACGAACACGTATTCCACGCCTTCGTGAATTACGGTCTCATCTACGGCGTCGCGCGTGGTGCCGGGAATGGGCGACACGATGGCGCGCTCGGAGCCGGTTAGCGCGTTCAACAGCGTCGATTTGCCGACATTGGGGCGTCCGAGGATCGCCACCTTGATGCGCGCCGCGCTCTCTTGTCGCGGTTCCGATCCCGCTTCGGCTTCCGCAGAGGGTGTGTCCGCGGGAATGCCGCTTGTGACGTGATCGAGCAGCTCGCCCAGCCCTAGATGGTGCTCCGCGGAAATCGGGAACAGATTTTCGAATCCCAACTCATGGAATTCGTGAGCGAGGTCCGCACGCCCCGCGGCATCGATTTTGTTCACGGCCAGCGCGACCGGCTTGCCTAAGCGGCGCAACATGGCGGCCAGATCGCGATCGGCCGAGGTAAGCTCGGCCCGGCCGTCGACGAGAAAGATTACGTGAGCCGCGCGATCAAGCGCCACCCGCGCCTGCTTGAGAATCTGGCTCGGAATCAGCTCTTCATCGTTCGGTACGATTCCACCCGTGTCGATGAGCTCGAATTTGCGCCCGCGATAGACGCCCTCTCCACGAATCCGATCGCGCGTGATGCCGGGCTCATCGCCGACGATCGACCGGCGAGTCCCCAGAATCGCGTTGAACAGCGTGGACTTGCCGACATTCGGCCGGCCGACGATGACGATGGAAGGAAGGGACACGGGCGGCTATTTTGCGCCGCGCTCGCGTTCCAGCACAAGGCGGTCGAAGTCGTGCAACAAAGTCTCGCGGTGCGAATAGGGTCCGGGACGGTAGGCCCGCGACCGAATTCCCGCTTGCGACATCTCGACGATGCGCCAATCCTGGCGGTTAATTCGATCCCAAAATTCGATCGCGTCGTCCGCATGGAAATCCGGCTTGGCCATCTCGGCCGGATGAAAGTAAAATTCGCAGAGTATCTTCGTCCGGTCCACGGCCTGGGGCCACAACGTGTGGATCATCATGTAGTCGGGATTCAAGCTGAGCAGCAGATTCGGGTAGATGGCATAATAGCAGACTTTGCGCCGCTCATTATCGTCCAATCCCGGAAGAAAATCGCGACGCTTTTTTCCATCGAAGCTCATGGTTTCGGCTCCGTTTCGAAAATCCATGGCGCCACCGATATAGCCCGGCGCCGGAGGGTCG
The DNA here is from genome assembly GCA_036557165.1 of Bryobacteraceae bacterium. GTDB lineage: Bacteria > Acidobacteriota > Terriglobia > Bryobacterales > Bryobacteraceae > Palsa-187. The sequence continues at coordinate 7,420 of DATBIA010000095.1, read as the reverse complement.
TTCACGGCGCCAAGATAATCCGTCAGGCGGTTCAATTCCGGATGCACCGAGGGGCAGTGCAGGCACTCGCTGTAGTTCATGATGAACAGTTTCCAGTTGGCGTTCAGATCGTAAACGATCCGGCGATAGAGGCGCAGTTCTTCCATCCGCCAGGCCGCGAATTTCCGCGGTAGATCCGTTAGTTGGTTTTCAAGAGGCTCGGGATCGGTCCCCAGATGAATGAAAATGTGACCATCCCAGATCGCAGCGCGGACGGAGTGGAGCGGATAATCTTCCCGCTTGAACGCTTCACAACCCGCGCCATCCATATGCGGCGCGCCCAGCAGCCGGCCATCCAACCCGTAGGTCCAGGCATGATAGGGACATTTGATGCGCGATCCCAAATTGCCTTCCGGATCGGAACACAGCCGCGTGCCGCGATGGCGGCACACGTTGTAGAATGCCCGCACCGCGCCCGGACCATCGCGCAAAACGATGACGTTTTCCCCCGCGACCTCGCGCACGAAATAGTCGCCCGCATTGGGGATTGTATCGGCCCTTCCCGCGCAGACCCAGCTTTGGCCGTAGAACGACTCCAATTCCCTCTGGAACAGTTCCGGATCGGTGTAGTATCGCGCCGGAAGGGTCGTGAAATCGGATGCGACCGTCATGTTTTAGCTTCGTTTTCAGATTACCAGGGCAGGCCGCATCAGGCAGAATCGGAAAGCAGATTCCCACGCCCCAGCAGCCATTGTGGATCGAATCTCCGTTTCACCACGCGCATCGCTTCGATCGCATCCGGCTGGTATTGAATCGGGAGCAGATGCGCTTTGCGCTTGCCCAAGCCGTGCTCCGCGCCCACAGTGCCGCCCATGGCGACCACGGGATACGCCAGTCCCTCCAACACAGCCTTGGCGCGATCGAAATCCGGCTTGTTCGCGGGGAAGGTGTTGATGTGCACGTGAGCATCACCGATGTGGCCATAGACGACGTAGGGAAGTTTCAGATCCCGGTCGAGCGTCCTGCGGTACAGTTCCAGAACCTCGCGGCTCCGATCCCTGGGCACGGCGTAATCGGTGCCCAACTTCATGAAGCCGCCGCGGCGGATGCGCTCGTTGGCTCGCTCGCCCAAAGCGTGGCGGAAGCGGCGAAAGCGCTCGCGGTCGGCGGCCGAAGTGGCGAACCACGATTCCCGTTCCAGCGCGCCATTCATATCAAGATCGATTTCGCCCTCTTGCTCCACCATTACGGCCGCCTGGTATGGCTCCCCCATCATTTCGAGAGATCCAGGATCCAGATATTCCAGCATGCGCAGACCCGGCGCGGACCGCCAGCGCTCCACGGCGTCCAACGCCGCGTCTTCGGAAGGAAAGAAAACCACGCCCATCATGATTTCTTTCGGCGCCGGCAGCAACCGCAATTCCGCCTCGGTCACAATTCCGAGCGTGCCTTCGCTGCCGACGAACAAATCCACGAAATCCATACCGGGCGCCAGCAGATAGCCGGCGGAGTGTTTCGTGGTCCTGGGCAATGGAATCCGCGGAACCTCGAAATCGACACCGGTTCCGCGACGATACTCGACAACGCGCCCGTCCATCAACGCGACTTGCAGCGCGAGGACGTGCCGCCGCGTGGCGCCGTAAAGGAAGCTGCGCGACCCGCTGGCGTTCGCGGCAATGTTGCCTCCGAGCGAAGCTGTGTTCTCAGTGGGATCGGGCGCGTAAAACTGCCCGTCCCCCGCCGCCGCCGATTGGAGTTCCTTGAGCAGCACGCCAACGCCTACGCGAGCGCTGCCTGGATGAATTTCCAATCGCCGGAATCGCGCCAGGGAAACTCCCCATCCGCCTTGCGGAGCCGCGCCGCCGGTCAAGCCGGTCATCGCCCCCATGGGTGTGACGGGCGCTCGCTCCGCCGACGCTCTCGCGAGAATCTGCACCAGTTCGTCGGCGCCGCGCGGCGAGAAGACGCGCTCGGCGCGACCCGGATAACCGGAGACATCGGTGATTTCCATGTTTTTGCGGCATGCTTCCGCGCACACCTCAACGGGCGCGCGGTGGCCAAGGCAAATTTCAGAGTAGCGCGAGCCTACTGCACCAAGCCTACTGCACGAGGGGAGGCCGTTCCTCGCCGTCGTGAGAACGGTTGCGCCTGCCGGCGTTGTCCTCCGGAAATATGGCAAGCTCTTCCTTTCGCTCGGCGACGACTTCGACCACATCCTGGACGGCTTCTTTCACCGCTTCTTTGACGGCGTCCTTCACCGTTTCTTCCACTTCCTTCGCGCTGATATCGATGTGGCTGTGAGCCAGCTCTTCAATCACGGCTTGGAGAACCGGCGTCACCGGCGGCAGCTCCTTGGCGACCGCCTTGGCGACCTTTTTCGCGGCGCGCGACGCGGTTGCCGTTTCGTTTTTCTTTCTCTGCTCTTGCGCCTTCCCGGCCGACTCCCAATCGTCTTGAAAGGTTTGGGCCAGCCGGTTCACAATCCGGCTATCGCGGAATACGATTCCCACTTCGCGACGCCCATCCAATTCGATCTCCCGCAGGCTCTGGCTGCCGATGAACGCATATTTGCGGTCGCGAACGATGGTCCGCGCGTGCAGCCGCATGCGGTGAAGCTTGCGCGCGGGGAGCGCGTCGCGCTTGCGCCCCAGTTGTCCGATAATCTTGACCTCCACGCCGGCCATGGCGCGTTCCTCCAGCAGACGGATCATTACCGCGTCGCTGACGGTGGGATCGTAAATGAGCAGCTCTTTCCTCGCGCCCTTGATAAATGCCGCCAACTGCTTTCGCGCATTCGCGGGGCTCACGATGAACGACGCCTGGCCCGGATCATACAACAGGCGCTTGGCGTCGGCTTCGAACAGCTTTACCGCCTCATGCACGAGCTTCGGATTGGTCGTGACTACGCCGAAGCTGCGGCTTCGCTCGATGTCCAAATACGTAAGATTGAACGCGAACAGGTATAGCTCGCGGCGATCGACGATCATCATTTTGCCGTGATAACGCACCAGATCGTTCGAGGTCCGCGCGACGTTCACACCCATCGCGAGCAGCCGCATTTCGAGATCGCGCAAGCCGTCCTCTCCGGAGCGGTTGACACTCGCGACCAAGGCATGAACGAAGACCCCGCGCTTGACGGCGTTCGCCAGCGCTCGTTCGATTTCGGTCCGGTCGAACCGGAAGATCACGATCTCGATGCTGGTTCGTGCGTTGTTGATGCCCTTGATGACAAGCGTCGGTCCATCCCCCGGCTGAAGCATTAGCTTCATCTGTCCGCCTCCTTCGGGCTGCGCCCACTGCCCGGCGTAAATCTACTATGCAGCCTGGTATCCGTTGTGCACCGCTTTTGGCGTGGCTGATTCGAGTTGCGGAGATCGGGAGGCGGTATGACCATGAAGACACGATTGATCGCTCTATTTGCGGCTGCGATTCTGTGCGCATTTCCGGCAGAACCTCGCGCGAAAAAAGGAAATAAGCCGCAGAGAACGAGCGTAGAAACTACCGGCGCCGCCGCAGGCGCGGGTCCGGAATCGCTATGGCGCGACCCCGGCGATATCGCTTCCCGCAACCTTTTTTACGGTCCTGGGGGGAGCAAGGATGCGCCGCGCGGCCGCGTCACTTTCATCGAGGAGGACCTGGACGGCTCCAATCCGAAATTCGTGGTGCGCGATGAGGACGGGGTGAAGTGGAAAGTCAAGCTCGGCATCGAAGCGCGCCCGGAGACCGCCGCGTCCCGGCTAGTCTGGGCGGCCGGTTATTACGCCAACGAGGACTATTTCGTCCCCCAACTAAAGGTAGATAACCTGCCGCGCCATCTGCACCGCGGACAGGGGCAGGCGTCGAAGGATGGCGTTTTCCGCAATGTCCGATTAAAGCGGTATTTGAAAGCCGAGAAGAAGACCGGCACGTGGGCCTGGGAGGAAAATCCCTTCACGGGAACCACACAGATCAACGGGCTTCGGGTATTGATGGCGGTTATCAATAACTGGGATTTGAAAGACGAGAATAACGCCGTCTACCAGGAAAAAACGCCCGATGGCGCAACCGAGCGCGTCTATATGATCTCCGATCTGGGAGCGAGCTTCGGAAGCGGAAATTTGACTTGGCCGTTGAAAAAATCTCGCGGTGACCTGAAGCGATACCGGCGCTCCAAGTTGCTGGCTTCGGTTCGGGAGGAATCCGTGGATCTTCGAAATCCCGCGAGGCCGTGGCCGCCATTCTGGTTCGAACACCCCGAATATCGGATGAGGGTTCGGATGATTCGACTTGGCCGGGATGTTCCCCGTTCGGACGCTCGCTGGATGGGAGATTTGCTGGGCAGGCTGTCGCCTACCCAAATTCGCGATGCCTTCCGCGCAGCGGGCTATTCGCCGAAAGAGGTGGAAGGATTTGCCTCCGTCGTCGAAGCGCGCATCGCGGAGCTTCGGCAGTTGTAATGAACGCAACGGCTCGATATGTCAAACGGCGCTGTAAAAACTTCCACCGAAGGCTCGCGTGTCCGCGAAATCCGTTGTCATTGAAAAGGATTCCGCTTGGAACTGGAGATGCATTCATCCGCTAAGAAAGGAGCGCCCGCCTTCTTTCATTCTCTTCCGGGCGCTGTGGTGAGTTGTCATGCATGGTACTTGTATCCGGGTTAGCGCGCTAACGGCGCTCCCGCTGCTGCTAGGAACGGTCGCCCTAGCGCAAAATGCCTCCACCAGCGTCGAGGCGCAGCAAGCCAACCAGACGCCGAGCGTAGCGAGCTACGCCAAGCGCACAGTCGGCATCAGGGCCGTTGTGGGGGCGGCCGCGGGCGCGGGGGTGACCCAAGGAACCGATACGCCCACGGAGTGGGGAGAAGGCGCGGCGGGATTTGGACGCCGCTTCGCGTCGAGCTATGGAAAACACATTGTCGGCAATATTATCCGGTACCCGGTCGCGCGCCTGACGCACGAGGAACTGTACTATCGCCCATCCGGTAAACATGGCTTCGGCCCGCGATTGAAGTACGCTCTTCTGAGCGTCGTAATCACCCATAAGACGACCACCGGAAAACGGACCACGAATCTGAACGAGATTTCCGGCGCCGTGGGGAGCGGATTGATTTCCCGGCTGTGGCAGCCCACCAGCACGAGAACCATCGCGTTGGGCTTCTCCTCGGCCGGCACCAGCCTGGCCGTGGACGCTGGAATCCGCGTGCTCCGGGAGTTCTGGCCGGAAATCCGGCATCCGCATCGCCACACTGATACCGCCGGGCTTCCGCTGTCCGTGGCGCCCGGCTGGGAAATCCAAGAGGAACTCGTCGCGACACCGGTCGAACTGGCCGAGGAAATATCGCCCGACGCGGAATAATCCCCAGTCACCTGGTTTCAGTCGATTTCTTTTACCCCTCCCTTGGGGGGGCCGCGAGCCGGTGGAATTGGAAATCGGCTCGCGGTCTTTTTTTGTGGGGTAGCGCGATTTGTATACCGCACCCGCCCGTCCCGCTCCACGTTGCCGTCGCGAAGATGCACCATTCGGTGCGCATACGTGGCCATATCGCGCTCGTGCGTCACCAGCACGATGGTGGTTGCCCTTGTGGTGCAACTGTACGAACAGCGCCATGATCTTGTTGCCCGCCGCGCTGTCCGGCGCGGACTCCTCCGCCAGCAGCAAGGAAGATTAATTCGCCAAAGCTTGCGTGATCGCCACCCTCTGCCGGCGCCCGTCGGGCGCTGACTCAGCCGTTGGCTGCGATCAACTCCAGGATCTGCGGCCCAAAACGTTGCGCCTTTCTTTCTCCGATGCCCGGAACTCCGAGAAGATCCGCAACCGATTGCGGCCTGCGGCGGCAGATTTCCTCAATGGTCGCGTCGTGCAGGATCACATAGGCGGGCACGGATTCTTTGCGAGCCAATTCCAGCCGCCACTTCTTAAGCGCTTCTCGAAGCTCCGGGTCCACAGGGCCGGGAATAAACTTGCGGACGGGCGCAGCCGGGGGATCGGCCTCGCGTTGGGGCGTTTTCAGCCAGTCGAGGTCTGCGTCGCAAATGTCGCAGGCGCCGCACCGCTCCCATTTCGGGGTCTCGCCGAAGTACACGCAGATTTGGCGGTGCCGGCATTTGCGGCCCTCCACGAAATCGCGGATGACGTGGTATCGCCGCCACGCGCGCTCGCGTTCGGCGGGGTCCTGAGTTTCCTGGATGAAGTGCGCCAGCAGGCCGCCATCCCGCTTGCGCCAAAGCAGCAGGCAATCCGCGGGGCTGCCGTCGCGGCCGGCGCGCCCGGCTTCTTGGTAGTACTGCTCGAGCGACTTGGGCAGGGCGAGATGAATCACCGCGCGAACGTCGGGCTTATTAATGCCCAGGCCGAACGCGATCGTTCCCACCAGAATGCGCTTTTCGCCGGTCATCCACAATTCCTGATTGGTGTCGCGCTTCGGCGCGGACATCTGGCCGTGATAGGAGACCACGGGAACTCCGCGCGCCTCCAACCACGAAGCCGTCTGTTCCACGCGTTTGATGGTGGGCGCGTAGACGATGATGCCGCCCTCCGGATACCGCTCGATCACGGACGCCATGATCGAATCCAGCTCGCGCTCGGCATACGGGTGAACGATGTAGCGCAGGTTGGGGCGATGGAAACTCAGCGCGATGGCAGCGGGCTCTCGCAGGCCTAGTTGGGAGAGAATGTCGTGCCGCACGCGGCGCGTGGCGCTCGCGGTGAACGCGGCGATCGGAACGGCGGGAAATCGGTCGCGCAAAATGCGAAGCTGGCGGTATTCCGGCCGGAACTCATGGCCCCATTCGGAAATGCAATGCGCCTCGTCGATGGCGAAGAAAGCTACGGGGACGCGCTCCAGCCAGGCCAGCGTTTCCTCCCGCACCAGGCGTTCGGGAGAAAGATACAACAGGCTGAATTCGCCCTGAACGGCGCGGCGCTGAATGTCGCGAGCGGACGAAAAATCCAGCGTGCTATTGAGGAACGCGGCGCTGACGCCGATTTCCCGCAGGTTGGCGGCCTGATCCCGCATCAGCGCGATCAAGGGGCTTACCACCACCGCGGTCCGCCCGGACGCTAGCGCCGGCAGCTGGTAACAAAGCGATTTGCCGCCCCCCGTGGGCATCACGACAGCCGTGTCGCGGCCTGCAAGAATCGATTCGACAATGGCCTGTTGCCGGGGACGAAACGAGTCGTAGCCCCAGTGTTTTTTGAGCAGTTGCAAGAGGAGGGGCGCGTCCTGCAGCAAATTCTATTGTAAGTACGGCAGGGCAAGCTTCGGCTTGTCCATTTCCACGAGCTAACCTATCTCACCCGCTCGTCCCGCTCCACTTTGCCGTCGCGGATATGCACCACCCGGTGGGCGAACATGGCGATATCGTGCTCGTGGGTCACCAGCACGATGGTGTTGCCCTTGTCGTGCAACTGCGCAAATAAGGCCATGATCTCGGCGCCGGTCGCGCTGTCCAAGGCTCCCGTC